>DATNDZ010000016.1:0-207710 GCA_035553095.1 Solirubrobacteraceae bacterium
GGGCACGAGGACGGGCATGGCGATCCGCTACGACAACCCGCGCGAGATCGGCGCGGACAGGCTGGTCAACGCGGTGGCGATCCGCGATCGCTTCGAGGGCGCCGCCGTGTGCGTGGACTTCGGCACCGCGACGACGTTCGACGTGGTCTCCAGCGGCGGCGAGTACGTGGGCGGCGCGCTGATGACGGGCATCGAGATCTCGCTCGAGGCGCTCTCCGAACGGGGCGCGCGACTGCCCAAGGTCGACCTGGCGCCGCCGAAGAGCGTGATCGGCAAGAACACGATCGACGCGATCCGTTCGGGCGTCGTGTTCGGGTACGCCGGCGCGATCGATGCGATCCTGCGCCGCCTCTACGACGAGCTGGGCGAACGCGCCCACGCAATCGCCACGGGCGGGCTGGCGGGGCTCGTGGTGCCCTATGCGGAGGAGCTCGACGAGGTCGACGATCTGCTAACGCTGACTGGGCTGCGGCTGTTGCACGAGAAAAACAGCTAGGGGTTCGTCGGCATTTTTTTTAATTGGCGGCCTTGCGGCCGCTGATATGGCTGCGTGGCGGCTGGTGCCGTCGACGGGCGGCGAGGATGCGCGTTCGTAACCGGCATCCGGCCTTCAAGTCGAGCCGGCCACGGTTCGCGGGGCGACCCTGTGACCGGCATCCGGCCTTCAAGTCGAGCCGGCCTCTGCTCCTCGATTGAATCTTGTGAACGCTCCGGCCGCCACGACCGTTGCCGGGCCGGCCATCCGGGCCGGCTATGGCTGCGACGGGCGCATTCGGGGGCGTCGCCCCGCTAGGGCCATAATTGGTCCTGTGACCGATCTGCCGCGACTGACCGACCCCTGGATGCTAGGCGACTTGCGCGTGCCCAACCGGGTGCTGCTGGCGCCGCTGGCGGGGATCGGGAACTGGTTCGTGCGGCTGCAGGCCAAGCGCTACGGCGCGGGCATGGCGGTGTCGGAGATGGTCTCGACGCACGCGATCCACCACGGCAACGAGAAGACCCACGTCGAGATGCTGAGGATCGACCCGCGTGAGCGCATGAACGGGCCGGTCTCGATCCAGCTGTTCGGAGAAGACCCGGCGCTGATGCGCGAGGCGGCGCAACACGTCGCGGGCGTGGGGGCGGACGCGATCGACATCAACATGGGCTGCCCGGTGCCGAAGGTGTGCAAGACGGGAGCGGGGGCGGCGCTCCTTGCGGATCCGGAGAGGGCGGTGCAGCTGGCCCGTGCGGCGGTCGAGGGCGCCCGCGGCGAGCGAGGGACGCTGCCGGTGACGGTGAAGCTGCGTTCGGCGCTGCGCGCGGGCGATACGAGCGGCTTCGAGCTGGCGCACCGGCTGGTGGAGGAGGCGGGCGTGGCGGCGATCGCCTTCCATCCGCGCTCGGCGGCGGTGGCGCACAAGGGCGTGCCCGACTACGCGCTCGCGCGCAGGCTGGCGCGCTCGCTTCCGGCGCCGGTGATCCTAACGGGCGGAATGAGCGACGCGGCGAGCGTGCGCGCAGCGTTCGTCGAGACCGGGGTGGCGGCGGTGATGCTCGCGCGCGGGTCGCTGGGCAACCCGTGGCTGTTCTCGGAGCTGCTGGAGGACCGGCGCACGCCGCCGACGCGCGCGGAGGTGCGCGAGGAGCTCGACTGGACGATCGAGTGCGCGGTGGAGCACCTCGGCGAGGCGCGCGCCACGCGCTACCTGCGCAAGTTCTATCCGTGGTACGTGGAGCGCCTGCAGCTGGACGCCCACCACGCCAAGCGGCTGCAGGCGGTGCTGCAGCAGTCGGAGACGCTGGCGCCGGTACGAGCGCTGTTTGCGCGCTGCGAGGAGCCGCTCGCGCTGGCCGTCTGAGGCGTTTCGGCGGGGCGCCTGCGCCCCGCTATACTGCTGCGCTCTCTGGGGGCCGTTTGCCGCGAGAAGTCCCGCCCGCAAGCGGGGCTTTTGCTGTCTGTCGGCCCATCTCAACTCCGCGATCGAGGGTCACATGCCGAAGGACGTCATCCTCACTCCCGAAGGCCTGAAGAAGCTGAAGGACGAACTCGAGCTGCTCTCCACGGAGAAGCGTCGCGAGGTGGCCGAGCGCATCAAGGAGGCCAGGGAGTTCGGCGACATCTCGGAGAACTCCGAGTACGACGACGCCAAGAACGAGCAGGCGATGCTCGAGAGCCGGATCGCGCAGCTGCAGGAGAAGCTGCGCATGGCGAGCGTGATCGAGACGAAGGACCTCTCCACGGACGTGGTGCAGATCGGCTCGGTCGTGCACGTCAAAGACGAAAAGACGGGCAAGTCGGTCAAGTACACGATCGTCGGCTCGGCTGAGGCCAAGCCCGAGGAGCAGAAGCTCTCGAACGAGTCCCCCGTCGGCCGCGCGCTGATCGGCCGCAAGCGCAACGAGACGGTCGCCGTCAAGGTCCCGCGCGGCCCCGCCCGCAAGCTCAAGATCACGAAGATCGACGTCGGGCTGAAGTAGTCTCGCCGCGATGAGCGGTCCCGACGCGGAGCAGCCCGCCCCGGGCGAGTCGAGTAGGCACGGCCTTCCCGAGCTGATCGCCGAGCGCCGCGCCAAGGGCGAGCGCTTGAAGCAGGCCGACCCGGACTCGTTCCCGTACTCCTACGAGGGGGTCGAGCCGATCGCGAACGTGCTCGCGGCCTACGAGCACCTGGCGGCGGGCGAGGAGACGGAGGAGGGCCATCGCGTGGCGGGCCGCCTGGCGGCACGGCGGGGCTCGGGCGGCGCGGCGTTTCTGGACCTGCTCGACCGCACGGGCAAGATCCAGCTGCACGCCCGTCGCGACGTGCTCGGCGAGGACGCCTTCGAGCGGCTCACCTCACTCGATCTGGGCGACCTGCTCGGCGTCGATGGCGCCGCCCTGCGCTCCAAGCGTGGCGAGATCTCGCTGCGCGTCGACGCCTTCCAGCCGCTTGCCAAGGCGCTGCGTCCGCCGCCCGACAAACACAGCGGGCTGAGCGACGTCGAGACCCGGCACCGTCGCCGCGAGCTCGACCTGATCTCGAGCGAGGAGACACGCCGCGTGTTCGTCGAGCGCGCCAGGATCATCTCCGCGGTTCGCAGTTATCTCGACGCGGAAGGCTTCATCGAGGTCGAGACGCCCGTGCTGCAGCCGCTCTACGGAGGCGCGCTGGCGCGCCCCTTCACGACGCACCACAACGAGCTCGACCGCACGCTGTACCTGCGCATAGCGACCGAGCTGTACCTCAAGCGCCTGCTCGTAGGCGGCCTCGAGCGCGTTTACGAGCTCGGCAAGGACTTTCGCAACGAGGGCGTCTCGACCAAGCACAACCCGGAGTTCACGATGGTCGAGTTCTACGAGGCCTACGCCGACTACGACGATGCGGCGAGGCGCCTGGAAGGGCTCGCGCGGGCGGCCGCGGCGGCGGTCGGCTACGCCGGCGAGCTCGACTTCGCCGGCGAATGGCGCCGCGTGAGCTTCGTGGAGGCGATCGCCGAGGCGACCGGCATCGACCTGGCGCGCATGCGCGATGCCGGCGAGCTGGCGGCCGAGATCGGGCGGCGGGAGCTGCCGATCCGCACCGAGGAGGCGAGCTGGGCACAGATGGCCGACGACCTGCTGTCGAAGTACGTGGAGCCGACGCTCGTGCAGCCGACGTTCGTGCGCGACTATCCGGTCGAGCTCTCGCCGTTCGCGCGCGCGCACCGCTCGCAACCCGGGCTGGTCGAGCGCTGGGAGGCCTTCGCCGGCGGCATCGAGATCGCAAACGCATTCTCTGAGCTCAACGACGCCGACGCCCAGCGCGAGCGCTTCGAGGCCCAGCGCCAGGCCGCCGAGGGCGGCGACGAGCAGGCCCAGCCCTATGACGAGCTGTTCGTGCAGGCGCTCGAGCAGGGAATGCCGCCGGCCGCCGGGGTCGGTCTCGGCATCGACCGCCTCGTGATGCTCCTGACGGGACGCGACTCGATCCGCGAGGTCGTGCTGTTCCCGGCGATGCGCGACTGAGCCGGCGTGGCGACATGCGGCCCGGTCGGGGCAGCGATCTTGCGCGCCGCGCGCCGGGTGTCGTCGAAAAGTCCTGCAAAGGTGGTCACTGGCGCTCGACCCTCAAGCTGCGGCGCCGCGGTGACGATTCAGCCTCAGGGGGCCAGATGACCGGTTGGTAGACTCCGGTTCAGGCCTGGACCCCGTCCAGACAGGCCGAGACCAGACCACATAGCTCACTTGAGGCGCCGTCCTCGCAGGAAGGAAGCAAGCATGTTCGAGCGATTCACAGAACGGGCCAGGCAGGTGGTCGTTCTCGCGCAGGAGGAGGCGCGCACGCTCAAGCACAACTACATCGGCACCGAGCACATCCTGCTCGGCCTGCTCCGCGAGGAGGAGGGTCTGGCCGCCCGCGTTCTGGAGAGCCTGGACATCACCGTCGAGCGCGTGCGCGCGCAGGTCGTGCGCATCGTCGGCTCCGGTGAGGAGGTCACCTCGGGTCAGATTCCGTTCACCCCGCGCGCCAAGAAGGTGCTCGAGCTGGCGCTGCGCGAGGCTCTGAGCCTGGGTCACAACTACATCGGCACCGAGCACATCCTGCTCGGGCTGGTCCGCGAGAACGAGGGCGTGGCGGCGCGCATCCTGCTCGACTTCGACGCGGACTCGGAGAAGATCCGCAACGAGGTGATCCGCATGCTGTCCGGTCCCGGCGGCCGGCGCCAGGGCCAGTCCGGCGGCTCGGGCTCGGGCTCGGGCGCGGCTCCTGGGGAGGGCAAGAAGTCCTCGAAGCTGCTCGACCAGTTCGGGCGCAACCTGACCAAGCTGGCGGCCGAAGGCAAGCTCGACCCATGCGTCGGGCGCGAGACGGAGATCGAGCGGATCATGCAGATCCTCTCGCGCCGCACGAAGAACAACCCCGTGCTCGTGGGCGAGCCGGGAGTCGGCAAGACGGCGGTCGTCGAGGGCCTGGCCCAGCGGATCACGAGCTCGGACGTGCCGGAGCTGCTGCGCAACAAGCAGATCTACACGCTCGACCTGGCCGCCCTGGTGGCCGGCTCCAAGTACCGCGGCGAGTTCGAGGAGCGTCTGAAGAAGGTGATGAAGGAGATCACCCAGCGCGGCGACATCATCCTGTTCATCGACGAGCTCCACAACCTCGTCGGCGCGGGCGCGGCCGAGGGCGCGATCGACGCGGCCTCGATCCTGAAGCCGGCGCTGGCGCGCGGCGAGCTGCAGACGATCGGCGCGACGACGCTCGAGGAGTACCGCAAGTACCTCGAGCGCGACTCGGCGCTGGAGCGTCGCTTCCAGCAGATCCGCGTGGACGAGCCGACGGTCGATCAGACGGTCGAAATCCTCAAGGGCCTGCGCGACCGCTACGAGCAGCACCACAAGGTGCAGATCACCGACGAGGCGCTGCGCGCGGCGGGCGAACTGGCGAGCCGCTACATCTCCGACCGCTTCCTCCCGGACAAGGCGATCGACCTGATCGACGAGGCCGCCTCACGCATGCGCATCAAGTCGATGACCTCGCCACCGGCCAACCGCGAGCTCGAGGGCGAGGTCGAGACGACCCGCCGCGAGAAGGAGGCCGCGATCGAGGCGCAGGAGTTCGAGAAGGCCGCTGCGCTGCGCGACACCGAGCGCAAGCTGACGAACAAGAAACGCGAGCTCGAGCAGGAGTGGGAATCGGGCGAGTCGGGCGATCGTCCCTCGATCGGCGAAGAGGAGATCGCAGACATCGTCTCGATGTGGACGGGCATCCCCGTGTTCAAGCTGACCGAGGCCGAGACGCAGAAGCTGATGCGCATGGAGGACGAACTGCACAAGCGCGTGATCGGCCAGCACCCGGCGATCGAGGTGATCTCGAAGGCGATTCGGCGCTCCCGTGCCGGCCTGAAGGACCCCAAGCGCCCCACCGGCTCGTTCATCTTCCTCGGCCCCTCGGGCGTGGGCAAGACCGAGCTGGCGCGCACGCTCGCCGAGTTCCTGTTCGGCGATGACGACGCGATGATCCGGATCGACATGTCGGAGTACATGGAGAAGCACGCCGTCTCGCGGCTTGTCGGCTCGCCCCCTGGCTACATCGGCTACGACGAGGGCGGCCAGCTGACGGAGGCCGTGCGGCGCAAGCCCTACTCCGTGCTGCTGCTCGACGAGATCGAGAAGGCCCACCCGGACGTGTTCAACATCCTCCTGCAGATCCTGGAGGACGGCCGCCTCACGGACGCGCAGGGTCGCACGGTCGACTTCCGCCACGCGATCGTGATCATGACCTCGAACATCGGCGCCTCTGAGATCGCGCGCAACACGCCCCTCGGCTTCGCCGTCTCCGAGGACGAGACGGGGATCACCTACGACGACATGAAGTCGCGGATCATGGGCGAGCTGAAGAAGGTCTTCCGCCCGGAGTTCCTCAACCGGATCGACGACGTGATCGTCTTCCACAAGCTGCAGAAGGACGAGATCAAGCAGATCGTCGAGCTGCTGCTGCTGCGGATCCGCGCGTCGATGGCCGAGCGCGAGCTGCAGCTCGAGCTGACGGGCGAGGCCAAGGACCTGCTCGTGGAGAAGGGCTGGGACCCGTCGATGGGCGCCCGTCCGCTGCGCCGCGCGATCCAGCGCTACATCGAGGACCCGCTGGCCGACTTCGTCCTGCGCGAGCAGGTCACGCCGGGCGCCACGATCGTCGTCGACCCCAAGCCCGAGGGCGAGGAGGGCGACGAGGTGCGCCTCACGATCGTCAAGCCGAAGAAGCAGAAGACGCCGGTGGGCGTCGGCGCCGAAGGCGGCTCCCCCGAGGAGCTGACCGACGGCGGGGGCGAGAGCGACGCGCCCGCCCCGGACGCCCCGGCGGACGAGTCCTAGACGCCTCGCGACGCTAGTCCTTCACCTGCGCCGCGCGTGCGGAGACCGTCTCGAGGACGGTCTCGATGCGCGGGTCATGCCAGCCGTCGGCGAGCGCTTCTGTTCGCAGCTCGGCTGCGGTCCGGCTGACGCGGTCGGCGAGCGACGAGCGCGTCCGAGCGAACTGTCCTGCGTTGAGCCCGAAGTCGCCCGCGAGGTCCTGCCATTGTGTGGGTCCGATCGCGTCCGGGTCGAACTCGTCGCCGATCGAGATCGCCAGGTCTCGATTGAGCTCTGGATATGCAGCCGTCGAGACGACGTCATACAGCGGCGCCAGGCGCACGCCATCGCCATGGTGAACGAGCGAGATGTTCTTGGCGTGTGCGTCTGCGTTTCCAACAAGGAAGTGGAAGACGATCGCGGTAGCTGCCCTGAGCCGATCGACCCCGGGCGCAGCCGAGTTCCCATCCAGCAGCTCTGCAAGGGCTCGGTAGGACGGCAGCCGCTGGTCGGGGTGCTGGTACTTGAAGTCAGGCGGAATCCCCAGCGCCTGACAGAGGTCCTCCTGATGCACCCTCCTTGGCGGCCAGACCGAGCGGTCGCGGTCGTACCGCTCGACGATCAGGCATTGCCCACCGCCAATCGAACGGATCTCGACTGACGCGGTGGGCAATCCGCATAGCTCGGCAAGCCTCATACAGAAGAACTCGTTGACAGCGAGGCCCGGGTACACGGCGTCGGCGGGCTCCGGCTTGAAGATGTGGGTGCTCGGCATCCCGCTCAGTGGCCTGCCGTAGCGGTGGCTCTCACCCTGAACGAGCACAGCCTTGTTTTGGACTCCTGCGAGGCTGAGACGCATTCGCTCGTCGCCCTCGCGGATGCCGAGGGGGTGGCGGGGCAGTTCGGCGATGAGCGTGTCGAGCTGGCCGTCATCGAGCCAGTCAACGGAGGGGACCTCCGACATCCTGGTCCCCTCGAGGATCTGGAGCGCACCAGCGCAGTCGCGGCCGAGCTCCGCGAGGAGCCCGAACGAGTCGCTCGAAGCAACCTTGAGCTGACTGGCTATCCGTTCGCGCAGCGTCCCCTCGGGCAGGAGCGCCTCGAAGAACGCTCGGCTCTCGAAGACGCCGTAGGGCTCTTGGCGCACCGGCAGAGCGAGAGAGATCGCCCGGCCCCCGCCGGTGTACCGAAACGTGTATTCGCGCGAGCGTTCACCGAGCTGCTCGAGTGCGCCCACCTGGTGCCGGTCCCACCAGACGCCCAGCGAGCTCATGAGCCTGCTCGGTGCCGTCTCGTCAGCGAGAGCTCCAGCCCCAGAGCCGAGAGGACTTTGATCAGTGTGTCAACGCGAACGCCTTCGCCGTGCTCTACACGGTGAACCGCCGAGACGCCGACGTCGGAGATGAGGGCGAGCGTCCGCTGGTCCAGCTTTTGTCGTCGGCGCTCGTCTCGGACGAGCATCCCGATCGCGCGAGCGCTGTTGGATTCGGATGTCATCGGTTTTCGGGTTGCGAACTTTGGGACGTCGAGCCTGTTCTTTCAGAAAGCAAAGATCTTTCCGTTTTCGTCGCGTTTTCTGACTCTTCGTTCAAAAAGCAAAGATCCATCTTATTTCGGAGTGTTTTTCGGCCTTTCTTTCGAAACCCAAAGATCCCGCATCCACCGGACGACCCGATGCGCGAGGCAGGTCGGGCCGTCCCCACCGGCGCGTACGCTGGCCGTATGGCCCGCGATACCGCCTACACGTGCAGCGAATGCGGCCTGCAATCGGCGCAGTGGCACGGCCGCTGCCCCGGCTGCGAGGCGTGGAACACGCTGGTCGAGGAACGCCTGCCGGCGGTCGCGGCGGGCAGCCGCGGCCGGGCGGCCAGGGGGCGCGGCCTTGGCGCTTCCAGCAGCAGCGCTGCGGGGCGCGGTCGGCGCCCGACGCTCGCCGCGCGCCCGCTCGGGGACGTCGGCACGACGCCGCTTCGGCGCATGTCGACTGGCATCGGCGAGCTCGACCGCGTGCTCGGCGGCGGCCTGGTCCCGGGTTCGCTCGTGCTGCTGGGGGGCTCGCCGGGCATCGGCAAGTCGACGCTCACGAACATGGCGCTCGGTCACCTCCAGGACTCCGGCTGCCGCACGCTGTACGTCAGCGGCGAGGAGTCGGCCGAGCAGGTGCGCCTGCGCGCCGAGCGGCTCGGGCCGGGCGCGCTGAAGGTCCCGATCCTCGCGGAGACCGATCTGGAGACCGTGCTCGACGCGATCGCCGCCGAAGGCCCGGCGGCGTGCGTGATCGACTCGGTGCAGACGCTCAACTCCGGTGAGCTCTCGGGCGCGCCCGGCTCGGTCGGGCAGGTGCGCGAGGTTGCGGGGCGGATCATGGAGCTCGCCAAGGCGCGCGGAACGGCCGTCATCCTCGTCGGTCACGTGACCAAGGAGGGGGCCCTGGCGGGCCCGCGTGTGCTCGAGCACCTGGTCGATTGCGTGCTGCAGTTCGAGGGCGAGCGCGAGCGACCGTATCGCGAGCTGCGGGCGCTGAAGAACCGCTTCGGCTCGACCAACGAGGCGGGGCTGTTCGAGATGCGCCAGGGCGGCCTCGTCGAGGTGCTCGACGCCTCGGCCCGTTTCGTCGCGGAGGCCACGCGCGCACCGGGCAGCGTGGTGCTGGCGGCGATGGAGGGCTCGCGACCGCTGCTGGTGGAGGTGCAGGCGCTGGTCGCCCCGTCCGAGCTCGAGCAGCCGCGCCGCGTCGTCTCGGGTCTCGATCGCAACCGACTGGCGCTCGTGCTGGCGATCCTCGCCCGCCACGGCCGCGTCGGCACGGGCGGCGCGGACGTCTTCGTCAACGTCGTCGGCGGCGTGCGCGTGGACGAGCCGGGATGTGACCTGGCGGTCGCGCTGGCGGTCGCCAGCGCGAGTCGTGGAGTGCCCCTCGCGGGGACGCCGCGGGCGTGCTTCGGCGAGCTCGGCCTGACCGGCGAGCTGCGCTGGGTCGGGCATCCCGAGCGGCGTCTGCAGGAGGCCGCCAAGCACGGCCTGACCGATGTGATTGCGCCGCCGGAGAGCGGCGGGGCGGCCCGCGCCGTGACGACGCTGCGGGAGGCGCTTGCGCTGGCGCTGCCGCCGGGCTCCAGGCGGTTGGAGGAGGCGGCCGCCTGACGGCCGGGCGGGCGTGGACGAGGCGCTAAAGCAGCGCTAAATGCCCTAGAATAGGGGCGGTGGCTCTACGATCCGGCGAAGATTTTCATACTGAAGTAAGGCCGGAGCCGGGGCTCATGAAGGCGCTGGAGATGGTCGCTCCAGGCACGGCGCTGCGGGAGGGAATCGAGAACATCCTGCACGCCCGCACGGGCGGGCTGATCGTGATCGGCGAGCCCGAGGATCTCAGCTTCCTGAACTCGGGCGGGATCAAGCTCGACATCGACTACACGCCGGCCTTCCTCTACCAGGTGGCGAAGATGGACGGCGCGATCATCCTCAACGCCAGTGCCACCAAGATCACGATGGCCAACGTCCAGCTGATGCCCGATCCGACGATCCTCTCCCACGAGACGGGCACCAGGCACCGTACGGCGGAGCGCGTGTCCAAGCAGACCGAGGCGCTCGTGATCGCGGTCTCTCAGCGGCGCGAGGTCGTGTCGCTGTACGTCGACGGCGCGAAGTACATCCTCGAGGACATCCCGGTCGTGCTCGCCAAGGCGAACCAGGCCCTGGCCACGCTCGACAAGTACCGCACGCGCCTGGATCAGGTCTCGACGAGGCTCACCGCGCTCGAGTTCGAGGGGGGCGCGACGCTGCACGACGTGCTGACGGTGCTGCAGCGCTCGGAGCTCGTGACGCGCATGGCGGTCGAGATCGAGCGCTACATCGTCGAGCTCGGCTCAGAGGGTCGGCTGATCGAGATGCAGCTGGAGGAGACGACGGTGGGCACGGCGTCCGAAAAGGCCGCGCTGGTGCGCGACTACCTGTTCGACTACTCGGACGAGGCTTTCGCCGCGGGACTCGAGGAGATCGGTCGGCTCGCCCACCAGGACCTGCTCGACTTCGGTCGGCTGGCCGAGCTGCTCGGCTACGACCGCAAGTTGAACACGCTCGACTACCCGGTCTCGCCGCGCGGCTACCGCGTGCTCGGGCGCATCCCGCGACTGCCCAGGATCGTGGTTGCCGAGATCGTCGGCGAGTTCGGCGGTCTCGACGAGCTGCTCGCGGCCACCGACGTCGAGCTCGAGGCGGTCGAGGGAGTTGGGGAGATCAGAGCGAAGGACATTCGCGAGGGCCTGCGCCGGCTGCAGGAGATCAACCTCGTCGATCGCTACCTGCAGACTTGAAGACGGGCCGCGCCCAACGGGCGGCCGAAACAAAGGAGAACACCATTCCGCCACAAGCAACGCAAGATGAAGTGCTGGAGGACGAGATCGAGGTCACGCGCGAAGTCGAGTTCATCGAATTCGAGCTCGGCGATCACGTCGTCTACCCCCATCACGGCGCCGGCAAGGTGCTGAAGAAGGAGGAGATGGAGATGCTCGGCGAACGCCGCGAGTACCTCACGATCAAGATCCTCCACAATGACATGACCGTGCGCGTGCCGACCGAGAACGCCGCGCTGGCCGGTCTGCGTAGGGTGATCGACGAGGAGACGGTCAAGAAGGTCCTGGACGTGCTTCGGGACGAGGTCTCCGAGATGCCCAAGAACTGGAACCGCCGCTTCAAGCACAACCGCGACAAGATCAAGACGGGCGACATCTACGAGCTCGCCGAGGTCGTGCGCAACCTGTCGCTGCGGGAGAGCGAGAAGGGGCTCTCGACGGGCGAGAAGCAGATGTTCACCCGCACCAAGAAGATCCTCGCGTCCGAGCTGATGTATGCGCTGGACAAGGACGAGGAAGAGGCCGAGAGCTACCTCGACGAGCTGCTTGCCGCCTCGGCATCGAGCCAACTGGCAGGGGCAGCGGCCGACTGACGGGCTTTCGCGCACGCTCCAGTGCCCGCACGGGCCGCGTCTGGAGCGTGCGCGACAGTCTCGCCGCCGGATCGCCTCGAGCCGCTGAGCGATGGCGATCGCCCTGATCGTTGCGGCGGGCAGCGGCGAGCGCCTCGGCGCGGGGCGCCCGAAGGCGCTGGTGGAGCTCGCGGGTCGTCCCATGCTCCAGTGGTCGCTGCAGGCGCTCGCCGCGACCGACGCGATCGAGCAGATCGTGGTGGCGCTCCCGCCCGGGACGGCGCTGCCGTCCAGCTCAGGCGAGCGCGTGCTCGCGGTGGAGGGTGGATCGACACGCTCGGAGTCGGTGCGCTGCGCGCTGGAGCTGGCCGAGGCGGGCGATCCGGTGCTCGTGCACGACGCCGCCCGTCCGCTGCTGACGCCGGCGATAGCCGGCCAGGTGATCGCGACGCTCGAGGCCGACGCCACGGCCGACGCGGCGATTGCGGCGGCGCCGGTGACGGACACGGTCAAGCGCCTGGGCGCGGACGGCGGCGTCGTGGAGACGCTCGATCGCAGCGGGCTGTGGGCGGTGCAGACGCCGCAGGTCTTCCGCCGCGACGCGCTCGAGCGAGCGCTGAAGGCCCCGGCCGATGTGCTCGCACAGGCGACCGACGACGCCTGGCTGATCGAGCGCTCGGGCGGCCGCGTGGTCGTGAGCGCGGTGACGGCCGAGAACCTCAAGGTCACCACGTCGCTGGACCTCGAGCGCGCGGCGGAACTGCTCGCACGCCGCTCCGGCGGGCGCGATCCTGCTTGAATCGCAGCGTCGGCGCGCCCGCGTCGGCGCCGCGACATGCTGACCGACTATCACCTGCATCTGCGCCCCGACGACATCGACGCGAGCGCCGAGCGCTACCTCACGCCGGAGAACGCCGAGCGCTACCGCGCCGCCGCCGATCAGCGCGGCATACGTGAGCTGGGCGTCTCCGAGCACGTCTACCGCTTCCACCAGGCGCTCGAGGTCTGGCGCCATCCCTTCTGGGAGAGCTACGCGGTGGATGACCTCGACGCCTACTGCGAGTTCGTGCGCGGGCAGACCGACCTGCGCCTGGGGATCGAGGCCGACTTCGTGCCCGGCGCGGAGGACCGTATGGTCAACCTGCTGAGCGCGCGCGACTTCGACTACGTGGTCGGCTCGGTCCACTTCATCCGAGAGGGCGCCGTCGACATGGACGACTACAGCGTGTGGGACTCGGGGCGCAGCGTCGAGGAGATCTGGAGACGCTATTTCGAGACGATCGGCGAGGCGGCCCGCAGCGGCATCTTCGACGTGCTGGCGCATCCGGACCTGGTCAAGGTCTGGGGCGAGGAGCGCCTGCTTCCGGAAGGCGACCTGCGCCGCTACTACGAGCTGGCGATCGACGGGATCGCCGAGTCCGGCATCGCCGTCGAGGTGTCCACGGCGGGGCTGCGAAAGCGCGTGGAGGAGCTATATCCGGCACCGGCCTTCCTAGGGATGTGTCTCGAAGCGGGCGCGCCGGTGGCGCTCTCGAGCGACGCCCACCGTCCCGAGGACGTGGGCGCCGGCTACGAGCGCGCCCAGGAGCTGCTCGCGCAGCTCGGCGTCCGTGAGCTGACGGTGTTCGACCATCGCCGGCGCCGTCTGGAGCCGCTCGGCGCGAGCGAACCGGAGCTGTGAGCGCGCTCGTCGGCATCGGCTACGACTCGCACCGGCTGGCGGCTGGACGCCGTCTGGTGATAGGCGGCGTCGAGCTCCCGGGCGAGCTGGGGCTCGATGGCCACTCCGACGCCGACGTGCTCGCCCATGCGGTCACCGACGCCCTGCTCGGGGCGGCCGGTCTCGGCGACATCGGGGAGCATTTCCCGGACACGGACGAGCGCTGGCGCGGCGCCGACTCGATGCAGCTGCTCGCGGAGGTCGTGGAGAGCGTGCACAACGCGGGCCTTCAGATCGAGAACGTCGACTGCACCGTCGTGATGGAGCGGCCGAAGCTCGCTCCGCACCGTGGCGCGATCCGCGATCGGCTCGCGGGCGCGCTCGGGCTCGACGTCGCGCGCGTGAACGTCAAGGCCAGCACGGGGGAGGGGATCGGCTTCGTCGGTCGCGGCGAGGGGGTTGCGGCGCTTGCGATCGCCGGACTGAGCGTCGCCGACGCCGGCGCGTGAGCCGCGGTCCGGCGCCGCGCTAGGGTAGCCCGCGGCGATGCGGCCCATTCGTATTCACGACACCCGCAGCGGCGAGGTGCTGCCGCTGCAGCCGAGCGACCCGGCCCGCGTCGGCATCTACGCGTGCGGGCCCACCGTCTACAGCCGCATCCACATCGGCAACGCCCGCCCGTTCGTGATCTTCAGCCTGCTCAAGCGCT
Organism: Solirubrobacteraceae bacterium; assembly: GCA_035553095.1. Classification (GTDB taxonomy): domain Bacteria; phylum Actinomycetota; class Thermoleophilia; order Solirubrobacterales; family Solirubrobacteraceae; genus Palsa-744. Next base: position 14,087 of record DATNDZ010000016.1, read on the forward strand.
TCCTAGAGCACGAGGGCTATCGAGTGCAGCTCGTGATCAACGTGACCGACGTCAACGACAAGATCTACGACGCAGCCCGCGCGCAGGGGCGCCCCAGCGCCGAGCTGGCCGAGGAGATGACGCGCCTGTATCGCGCCGATACCGACGCCCTCGAGATCGGCCGCCCCGACCACGAGCCGCTCGCGTCGCAGACGATCGGGCCGATCGTCGAGCACATCGCCGCGCTGGTCGACTCCGGTCACGCCTATCCGGCCGACGGCGACGTGTACTTTCGCGTGCGCTCGGACGCCGACTACGGGAGCCTCTCCCATCGGCGCCCCGACGACATGGATCAGGGCGAGGGAGTGGAGGGGGCGCAGCGCAAGGAGGACCCGCTCGACTTCGCGCTGTGGAAGGCGCACAAGCAGGGCGAGGACACCGTGTGGGACTCGCCCTGGGGCCCCGGCCGCCCCGGCTGGCACATCGAGTGCTCGGCGATGGCCGAGCAGCTGCTCGGCCTCGGTTTCGACATCCACGGCGGCGGCTCCGATCTGGTCTTCCCCCACCACGAGAACGAGGCGGCCCAGACGCGCGCTGCGCGCGGCTCGGAGCTGGCCAGGCTGTGGATGCACAACGGCATGATCCAGTTCACCGGCGAGAAGATGGCCAAGTCGACCGGCAACATCGCGCTTTTGCACGAGGTCCTCGCCGAGTACGGCGCAGAGACGGTTGTGATGTACCTGATCTCGGGCCACTACCGCCAGCCACTGGCGTTCTCCGATGCGGCGCTCGAACAGGCGGCTGCGAACGTCAAGCGCATCCGCGAGGCGGCGCGGCGGCTGACGGCGGGCGCGCCGTCGCACGCGGGATTGGAAGGCCTGCGCGAGCGCTTCTTCGACGCGCTCGCAAACGACTTCAACACGGCGCAGGCGCTTGGTCACCTCAACGAATGGCTCGCCGAGGCCACCTCGGTGCCCACTGCCGGCGGCGATGCCGATCTGCGAGAGATGCTGGGCGTGCTCGGTCTCGAGCCCCTGCTGGCAGCTGAGGCCGAGGCCCCTACGGCCGTGCGCGAGCTGGCCGAGCAGCGCGAGCAGGCCCGCGTGGCACGCGATTTCGCGACCTCCGACCGGCTGCGGGATGAGATCGCGGCGCAGGGGTGGGAAGTGCGCGACGGGGCCGACGGCTTCGAGCTTCTGCCGCGGTGATCCTCTACGGTCGCAACCCCGTGTTCGAGGCCCTGCGCGGGCGGCGCGCGAGCGCCGTGAAGGACGTTTGGGCGACCGCGGCGGCGGCGCGCGAGCCCTGGCTGAGGCGCGCGGGTGCAAGGATCGTGGACGGCGATGAGATCGAGCGCCGCTGCGGCTCGGGCGCGCACCAGGGCGTCTGCGCCGACGCGGGCTCATACCCCTACGTCTCGGTCGCACAACCGCTGGCGGCGAAGGAGCCGTTGATCGTGGCGCTCGACCAGGTCCAGGACCCCCAGAACCTCGGCTCCATCTGTCGCACAGCCGAGTGCGCGGGAGCGGCTGCGGTCGTGATCCCCGAGCGACGCGCCGCGGAGGTCACCCCGGCAGTCTGCAAGGCCTCGGCCGGCGCCGTCGAGCACCTGCCGGTGGCGCGGGTGCGCAACATCGCCGACTTCCTCGCGCAAGCGCGCGAGTCGGGCTGCTGGTGCTACGGCGCGAGCGCCGAAGGGGACGCGCCCGAGCTCGGCGACGGCGACAGCGCTCGCCAAACTCGCGGCGCACATCCCCCGCTCGCCTACGACGCCCCCGATTACGCCGGCGCCGGCGTGGTGCTCGTGCTCGGCAGCGAGGGCAGCGGGCTGCGCCCGCGCGTGGCGAAGTCGTGCGACGAGCTGGTCGCGCTGCCGCTGCTCGGGCGGATCGAGTCACTCGGCGTCAGCGCCGCCGCCGCCGCGATCCTGTACGAGATCTTGCAGCAGCGGCAGAGAAGGGTTGACAACTCTCCATAACTGTGCGAGGCTCGCGCCGACATAACGCTGAACCTAAGGTTGAAGAAGCCTTGGGTGTACATAGCTTTGGCGCCAGGGGAGGAGTGCGCCACTGAGCAAACTGGGGTCCGCCCGGCGGGTGGACCACTCGAAAGGATCTGCTCGTGGCCCGAATCTCCCACAACCCTAACTCTGAACCCAAGGTTGACGATGGGTACCTGATCGCCCTCGCCAAGCTGGGGGACCGCAACGCCTACGACCGACTCGTGCGCCGCTACCACGGCTTCGTGCGGCTGAAGGCGTCCTCGTACTTCCTCGCCGGCGGCGACTCCGATGACCTCATCCAGGAGGGCCTGGTCGGCCTGTACAAGGCGATCCGCGACTTCCGCACCGATCGCGAGTCGAGCTTCCGCAACTTCGCCGAGCTCTGCATCACGCGCCAGATCATCACGGCCGTCAAGACGGCCACGCGCAACAAGCACACGCCGCTGAACCAGTACGTCTCGTTCTCCTCGACGCCCGCCGGCGCGGGCGACGACGTGCCCACGCTCGACCAGATCCTGCCGGGACCGTCGGTGCACGACCCCGTCAACCAGGTGATCAGCTCCGAGGAGCTGCGCTCGCTGGTCGGCTGCCTCTCGAGCGCGCTGTCCGAGCTCGAGAGCCGTGTGCTCTCGCTGTATCTCGACGGCTACTCCTACGAGCAGGTCGGCGAGCGCCTGCAATGCGACACCAAGACGGTCGACAACGCCCTGCAGAGGGTCAAGCGCAAGGTCGGGGCGCACCTGCAGGCCCGCGCGGTCGCAGCCTGAGCGCGTAGTTCCCGCTCGGCGCGGCGCCTGTTTGCGCCGCGCCCTGCAGGGGCCTCCTCGCTCCTAGAAGTGGCCTTCGGACGGTTGCGTTGAGTTGCCCGGCGGCTCCGGCGCGAGCGCCGAGGCCGGCGCCGGCTTGACTTCAAGGACCATCAACGCGCTGGCCACGCCCTGGTTTTCGGGATCACCGGGCACCTTCACGCGCAGCTTGCGCGTGCTCGCCGCGTAGAACGCGTGCGAGATCGAGTACGTGGAGTCGCCGGCCACGGTTCCGACGGCGGCCGTGTGGAAGCCGACCCCGGTCCCGTTCTGCACCTGCAGGTAGACCGGGTGCCCCGCATGTCCGGGCGTCACCGTGCCCGAGACCGTCACGGGCGCTCCCGCCTGGACGCTGGCCGCGGAGGCCGCGGCGGTCAGCCCGTAGCGCACGCCCTCGAACAGGCGCGCGGAGGTCCTGCCGGCGCCCTGGACCTCGTAGAAGGTGCTCCGCGTCGGCGTCTGCGTCGGGAATGAGTAGGAGCCGTCGCCCGCGCTCGCGGTCGTTGCAATCGCCGTGAAACCACGCTGACTGCGCGGGCGTGCCAGCAGCGTCAACGGCGTGCCGGCGGGTGCGGCGACCTTGCCGCTGATCGTCACCGGCTGGCCGTAGGTGATCGGGTCGGCCGAGCTCGCGATCGTGAGCGCCGGGTTCTGAGCCTGGGAGATCTCATAGGAGAGCGCTTCCGAGGCGCCCGGGGCGTTCGCCTTCCCGGCCCGCACGATCACGCGGATGTTCGCGTCGCCCGGCACCGAGAACACGTGCGTGATCGAGAACGTCCCGCCCTGGCCGACCCGGCTCCAGTCGATGCGCCGCCATTCTTCGTTGCCCGTCGAGTTCTCCCGCTGCAATGCGACCACCGCGCCCACGTCCTGCGGGCTCACGCTGCCGCTGAAGACGACCTTGTTGGTGAGGCCCAACCTACGGGCGTGCGAGCGGAACAGCGGGCCGCCGCCTGTGAAGAGCTGCGAGCCGTCCGTTGGTCCGGCCAGCGTCACCCTGGGCGAGACCTTCACGCCCCTGCGGCCGCTGTGAACCCCCGACACGACGCTGTAGAACTGCGTGTTCGCGCTCAGCGCGGACGTCGTGAACTGGTAGTAGCCGGCAGGGTCGGTGGCGGCCGTGCCCACGATGGCCGCCGCGCCTCCGCTGGTCGGGGCGGCGAAGATCGTCACGGTCTGGCGACCGACCGCGACGGCCGCCGGGCAGCGCAGCTGACCGAACACGACTGTGGTTTCGCCGGACTGGATGAATCGCGGCGCCGCGTTCAGGTTGAGACGGCAGCCGCCGAGTCCGGCCGCCAGGCGCTGGAACTGGCCGGGTGCGTGGCGCTGGGCAGGCGCCGTCGCTGGGAGCACAGCGGCGGTGAGCACCGCTGTCGCAAATAGGCCACAAGTCAGCTTGATCGAACGCATCGCGTCTCCTTTGGGCTCGGTCGGGGGGTGCTGCCGTGCAGGTAACCCACGAACGGGAGCGTCGATGCGGTGGCCCGCCGAAGCTGGACGATCGGCCGGGCGCCGAGGGAGGCGCGGGAATCCAGGGCTCAGACCGGCGGCCCGGCCGGCCCTGCACTCGACGTATGCGATGCCGCGCGTACGCGCGGCATCGCGGCAGGATGTCTCGATCTGCTGGCTGCCGCAGATCGAAGCGGCGGCCGAGGCTGGAGCTGAAGCGGCGGCGCGGGATCGCCCGCGCCGCCGTCAACGGCTACTTCGCTTTGATCTCGATCGGTTCTTCGTTTTCGATGATCAGCGGTTTCGGTTTTTCTTCGACGCCGATGATCGTGAGCCCTACCTGTTCGCTCATCGGGGCTTCAGGGAAGGTGACCCAGTTCTGGGTCAGCGTGGCTTTTTCGCCGCCTTCGAAGGCTTCAGGGTTCTGTTTGCCGCCCGGCGCCAAGTAGCTCAGCTTGAGCACTTCGCGCATGCTGTTGACCGGTTTGATCGCACCGATCGCGGCGCCTTCGACGGTCACCGGCGTGACGACTTCGGGCGGAATCCCGCAGTTGAAGCTGAGCGTCGAGGTCGGTTTGAGCTCCAGGCCGACCTTCGGCTGTTCGCCGCCTTTGATGAAGCCGAGTTCGCCTTCGAACTGCAGTTCCATTTCGCCTTCTTTGAGCGGAGTCAGCTGGCACTTCTGGTGCGTTTCCTGCCTGAGGCATCCAATCAATTCGAACGTCACCGATAGCGTCTTGCCCGATTTGTATTCGCCTTTCGCGACGCCAAAGGCGCACTGGACCTCGAATTTTTTGCCGACCGTCTCGAGCTTGAACAGCGACAGCTGGCCTTCGAAATTCTTTTTCGGACCTTCAGGGCCGGGTTCCCAGTCCCAGTTGCCTTTGCCGCCCGCAAGCGCGAGGCATTTCTTCCCCGTGTATTCCCCGGTGTGGGGGGTTTTCGCGGGGATGCAGTGCCCGAATTCCGGGATTCCTTGAAGTTCGTATTCGGAAGCCGACGCCGTCGATGCGAAGACCGCCCCTACCGCAAGCATCACGACGAGGCAAAGCCACGTCCCAGTTCGTCTCATGCCTCGTCCCCTCCTTGTTTCCCTTGTATCCAGCCCCAGAATGTCCCTCAGGGAGGCCGCTCTCCTGCGGCCTCCCCACAAGCTACCAACGTCACAACCACTAGACAAGAGCCATCTACCCGGTTTCCCCCGCCTCAAACGCCGCGTCGGCGAAGCTGCGAGGGGCTCTGCGCTCCTGCGCGACGTCGCGGATCACGTCCTCGAGCGAGCGTTGCGGCGACCACCCCGTCAGTCCCCGGATCTTGGCGGTGTCGGGGACGCGCCGGTACATGTCCTCGAAGCCTTTGCCGTAGGCGCGGTCGTAGGGCATGAAGCGGATCTCCGATTGCGAGCCGGTCAGCTCGATCACCAGGCGCGCAAGCTCGAGGATCGACGTCTCCTCGGTGGCACCGACATTGAAGACGCCGCCATGGGCGCCCGGCTCGCGCAGCAGGTCGGCGAGTGCGCGGACGACGTCCGATACGTGACAGAAGCAGCGCGTCTGCATGCCGTCGCCGTAGACCGTAAGCGGCTCGTCGGCGAGCGCCTGGGAGACGAGCCTCGGCACGACCATCCCGTAACGTCCGGTCTGGCGCGGGCCGACCGTGTTGAACAGGCGCGCGACCGTGATCGGAAGCTCGCGCTCGCGCCAGTAGGCCATCGCCAGGAACTCGTCGATCGCCTTCGAGCAGGCATATGCCCAACGGGCTTTGTCGGTCGCGCCCATCTGCAGGTCGCCGTCCTCTTTGAACGGCAGCGCACTGCTCTTGCCGTACACCTCGCTGGTGGACGCGAGCAGCACGGGCCGGCGGTGCTCGTCGGCGTGGGCGAGCACGACCTCCGTGCAGTGCACGTTGGTCTCGATCGCGTGCACCGGGCGCTCGACCACGAGCCGAACGCCCACCGCCGCGGCCAGGTGCACGACCGCATCGGCTTCGGCCACGAGCTCGGCGATGGCGGCGTGCTCGTGCACGGTCCCGATCGTGATGGCGAAGGCCGGGTTCTCCTGCAGGTGCTCGACGTTCTCGAGGCGCCCCGTGGACAGATCGTCGAGCACGTGGACCTCGTCGCCGCCTGCCAGCAGCAGGTCGCAGAGATGCGAGCCGATGAAACCGGCTCCGCCGGTGATCAGATAGCGCATCAGGCCGGCTGTCCGCAGGCGCTCACCTGGCGGAAGTCGGCCGTCGCGTGTGCCTGAGCACGATGCCTGCAAAGCCACCCAGCGCAAGGACGCCCACGCCTCCCGCGAGCAGCACCAACAGGGACGAGCTTCCGCTCGAACCCGTATCGGCCACACGCCGCACAAGCAGCGGCGGCGACTGTGCGCTCGAGCTCTGCGTGGTTCCGGCCGAGCCCGGCGAGCCGGCTGAACCCCGCGCCGAGCTCTTTGGGTGCCGGCGGTTGGGGGTGGCCCCGGACGCCGGAGGAGACGAGTCCGAGCTCGGTGGCTTGATGCCCGCGCCGAAGAGTTTTTCTCCAGAGCCTTCGGACGCGCCGCCGCCGCCGGTGCCGCCGCCCGTGCCGCGGGCCTGGTTGACGGGCAGCGCGTATTCCTTTGCCGCTGGGGAGCCAGGGTCGACGTGCACGCCCGGTTCGAGCGCCGGCGCGTCCTGCGCGAGCAGCCCCGAACAACTCGTCGCGATCAGCGCGAGCGCAACGACCGCTGACACGCGCGCGGAGCGCATGAGTTCAAGATAAACGGTCGTCTACTGTTTGGCCAGCGCCTGCAGGAGTGCGGTCGGCGCCCGCGCGAGCTGTGAGATCCCCGCGTCGCGCGGGTTCAGTGCGTGCGCGCGCCGGTAGCGCATGCTGGCCGCGGCCAGGTCGTGCCGGCGCACACCGAGGTCGCCCAGCAGCACCCACGTCACGAAATTCCCGGGCTCGCGCTCGAGCGCTGCCAGCAGCGTCGATTCGGCCGCCCTGCCCTGGTTGAAGCGCGCCAGCGCGGCGGCCTTGACGTAATAGGCCTGTACCGAGCTCGCGTCGATTTCGAGCGAGTGACCGACGTCGACGAGCGACGCCAGCGGATTGCGGGCGAGCTCATGTTCGGCGCGTGCGCGGTAGAGGTCGGCGAGGCCCTGCCGGCTGAGGCTCGCGCCGGCGACGATCAGCGTCACCACGAGCGCGAAGGCGCCCGCCGCCAGGGCGGGGCGCCCGGCCAGGGCGCGAGCCGGTTGGCGTGCGCTCCTCGCCGGCTCTTGCGCGGGAGCGGGCGCGCCCCGCGGCCACACCAGGATCGCGCCCGCAGCCAGCGCGATGGCCGTCAGCCCCGGCAGCAGCGCCATCCAGTCCACGCTCGCCTGCACGAGCCACGCCGTGAACATGCCGAGCGCGCCGACGAGCAGCGCCCGCGACAGCTCAGACCTTTGCGCCGGGCGTCGCATGCGCACCGCCCCCCAGAACACCCCGGTCAGAAGGCACGCCAGCAGCCCCGCGCCGACGAGACCCAGCTCGGAAAGGGCCTGCAGCTCGAGCGAGTGCGGCTGCTCGACATCCTCGGTGGTCGCGCGCCGTTCGTAATACGGTCGCGGGTAGTTGCCGGCGCCGACCCCCGCAAGCGGATGGGTGTGCCAGAGCCCCCATGCGATGCGCCAGTAGTCGTAGCGGTTGCCGGCTCCCGAGAGCAGCCGCGAGCGCGCGGAGGTCGACCCGGGAGTGGCGCTTTCGCCGGGTTCGGCGAGGTGAGTGAACGCGTGCCACTGCCTTTCGACGTCGCGCCCGATCCTGTCGGCGGATGCGATCGCCAGCACGAGCGCCACGAGCACCGGTACCGCGAGCAGCCAGGACCAAGCCGTTCGCAGCCGCGGGGCGCTGCCGGCTCGGCTCGCCAAACGGCTCAGCAGCGCCCACGTGCAGCCCGCGAGGAAGGCGGCCAGCAGCGTCGCGCGTGCGGCTGCGTGCACGTCGTCCGCCGCGACCGAGCCGCCGGCGGCGTGCCCGTAGACGTGCAGCACGTCGGGCGCGGCCAGCGCGACGGCTCCGCCGATCACGAGCATGCAGTACGCGCGCCGCGTTCGTCCCGGCGCCAGCGCGATCACCAGCAGGATCGCGCCGGCCACCGCCAGCGCCGTACCGCGAGACTGCGAGAGCATCGCCAAGCAAGCCATCACGGTCGCGATCGCCGCCGCCGGTCCGGCGACGAGCGCGCGACCGGACTCGGCGACGGCGAGGCACGGCCACAGCGCCATCGCGAAAAGGCAGCCCTCCCCGTTGATGTAGCCGAGCGGCGAGTTGAGTCGTGCGTTCAGGAACAGCGAGGCCGGGTCTCCGCCGAGCATCCGCGCGAGCACGCTCGCGGCGACCACACAGATGCCGACCATGACCGCCGCCAACAGGGCCGCGGCGAGGCGTGGATGCGCGAGGAGCACGATCAGCAGCGTCAGCAGCGCCCCGTAGACGAGCCAGCGGTTGGCGCCGACGACGGCGCTGCCGATCGATTCAGCCCACGCGCTCGAGATCAGCGACCAGATGCCCAGGCCGAACGCCCCCGCCACGCTCAGCGTCGCCGGCAGGCCCGGGCGGATCGGCCTGACTACGAGCGCGATCGCGCACACCAGCGTGATCGCCAGCCCGATCGGGACCCACACACCGGCGTCGAAGTAGGCGTAGAACAGCGGGCTGAGCCCGGCTCCGAGCCCGATCACGAGCAGGCAGGCGAGCGCGCGTTTGCTCAGGTAGCGGCCCCTTCGCTCGGCCGGGTGGACCTCGAACTCCTCGAGCTCCTGCGTGTCGAGCAGGACGATCGCGCAGCCGGCCGCGAGCACGTATGCGCTGGCGGTGATCACGAGCAGGGCGGACCCGCCGCGGCTCGCCAGTACGGCCAGCACCGACAGCGCCGCCTGCGCGATTGCGAGCGAAAGCGCGACGGCGCGGGCGCTCGGCAGATACCTGCGCGTCCGATGCGTCAGATGGTCTCGGCCGCCGGTAAGGACCGATACGCCGCGTTTGCGGCGGGAGACGATCACGAGCGCGGTGTCCAGCGCGGGCACGGCGACGAGCAGCAGTGCTACGAGCAGCGAGCGCCATGCGACCGTCGTGGTCCCGGCCGCGACCATCACGAACACGGCGACCGCGAACCCGACGGGCATGCTGCCGCCGTCGCCAAGGAAGATGCGCGCTGGAAGGGAGAGGTTGCGCGGCAAGAAGCCGAGGCAGGCGCCGCAGAGCGCGGCCGCCCCGGCGGCCAGCCAAACCTCGCCGCGGACGACGCCGATCAACGCCGCGCCGGCGGCGACCACGAGCGCCATCGTCGCGGCCGCGCCGTCCATGTTGTCGAAGAGGTTGAAGGCGTTCACGATCGCCAACACCCACAGGCAGGTCAGGACGAGGTCGAGGGCGTCGCCCGCGTGCAGATCCCAACCAAGCCCGGCGCGGTAGACCGCGACTCCCAAGGCCAGCTCGACCGCGACGCGCAGCGCAGGGGAGAGTGGGCGACGGTCGTCGATCGTGCCGATTAGCCACAGCAGCGCCGCCCCGCCGAGGAGCGGCAGCGTCTTCTCCCAGTCGCCCGCGAACGCCAGCACGGCCACCACGAAGGCGCTGATCACGGCCGCGCCGCCGAGGTACGGGGTCGGCTCGAGGTGCCCCTTGTAGCCGCTCGGCCGGTCGTAGAACTGCAACCGCTTCGCAAGCGCGATGGCATAGGGAGTCGCCACGTAGGCCAACGCGGCGGCCAGCACGAACCCGAACGACACCCGCTCGGCGAGGGTCAAATCGAGCTCCCGGCGCTCCGGCGAAGCGCTCGGCCCACCTGCCGGCCGCGGTGGCGCGATCCACGCCCGCAACCCCCAACGCACGACGGTCCTGCTGTCGAGTCGCGCACGAAATGCCCCCCACGCCCGTCAGTCGATCGTCAGCGCCGCCGGCCTGCGCCGCCGGCTTCCCCCGCGGGCTTCGAGTGGACCTGGCGTTCGAGGTAGGTGCTCTGCAGCGCCGCCGCCGCGTTTCCCTGGCGAACCGCTTCGGCCGAAGGCTTCGTTCCCAGCGGTTCGAGCTGGGACTGCACGCGCAACTGCACCGCTCGCTGAAGCGCCCCATCGAGCATCGAGAAGTACGAGACCAGCCAGGCGCCGTTGCTGCGCTGGAACGAGATCGAGGCCGGGACGACCGTGTCCTTTTCGTCGCGCGCCAGGAACGCGATCGTCGCGGTCGCGCCCTTCACCTCGGCCGTCACGATGCGCGGCTTGGTCGCCTGCCAGAGCAGGATGTACTGCTCGAGCGCCTGGGCGAGCACGGCCGCGCCGATCGTGCTGCGCAGCCCCGGCTGGAAGAACTGCTCAGCCTGATCCCATGCCCCGAACTGCAGGGTGGACCAGAGTCGCAGGAAGGTTTGCTGCGCTGCCGAGTCGGGCGTAGCCGCGATTTCAGATTCCTTGATCAGCCGTCGGTCGAGCGGTGCCGTGGCGGAGAGGATGCTTGCGTTCTCGAGCGCTTGTGCCTCGCGCTTTTGGGCGCTGTCGCCGCATCCGAGCGCGAGCGTTGCGAGAACCAAGACGGCGATGCCTACAACGACGCCGGCGAGCCCGCGCGTCGTCCGGCGCGCGACGCGCTCCCCGGCAGAGCTACCCCGGCGGCTCGCCGATCGCGGACGGCCGGTGGCGGAGAGCCTCATCGCGGCCATTCTCACATATCGCCCGGCTTCGCCGGCGCGGGCGCGGCGCCCCGTGACTCGCGCCGAGTGCACCCGCGCTCGCCCTGTCATCCTTCATCCGCCTTGAGCTCGATCGTGCCCGCGGTGTTCACAGGAGTGACCTTCCTCGTAGCGCTCAGGCGCCTGCCCCTGCTCCATCCGATCCAGCTCTGGTCCGGCTCCTGGGCCGTCTCGACCGCGCTCTACTCGCTGCGACTGCTGCCCTACAGGAGCCTCAGCTGGCTCACGGCGGGACTGATCTGCGGGTCGGTCGTCGTGTTCGCCGTCGCGACTCCACTCGGCGCGAGGATCGCGCGACGTCGTCGCGAGTCTCCATCGGCGCGCGAGGACGCGGCGCCGCTCGAATTGGCAGCCTGGCTCGCGCTCGGTCTGCTGGCCCTCACGCTGGCCGTGTTCCTCGCGCAGCTGGTCTCGCGCTTCGGGCTCACGCGCGCCCTGCGAATTACGGTTGAGGTCAAGGTGTATCTCGCCAGCGCCGAGGCGCCGCTGTCCGGGGTATACGTCGAGGCCGCCGTCGCCGGCGCGGCGCTATGCGCTCTGGCCGGAGCCCGCGCTGGCAACGTCGCCGCCCGTCGTCGCTGGCTGATCGGCGCGCTCGCCTGCGCCGCGACCGCCTATTTCTCGACTAGCCGCGGGTTCATCGCGATCGGGCTGATCGCCGCCTTGACGGCCGTGGGCGTGGCCGGCGTGAGCCTCAGCCGTCGGACGCTTCTCGCAATGGGGCTCGCCGCGGCTGTGACCATCCTCACCCTCTTCTTCGGCCTCGGGGCGGTGATCGGCAAAACGTACGGCAGCAGCGGGATCGGACAGTTCGACAACTTCTTCTCGCGGAATCCGGCCGTCAGCTCGCTCGCGCTCCCCTACGAGGATCTGACGGCGGGCATCCCGGCGCTAGACGTGCTGGTGCACAACTCGACGACCTGGGGCCGGGCACACGGCTGTGCGACGGCGCCGATCGCTTGCGGCGTCGTTCGCAAACTCGGCGTTCCGGCCGTGCGCGTGCCCGTCACGGCACCGTTCACGAGGGCGCCGCTGCAGTGGAACGCCTACACCTTCCTCGACCGCTTCCTGATCGACGGAGGAACCGCGTTGACGCTCGTGCTCGTCGCGGCTACAGGCACGATTGCCGGTTATCTGTGGGCGCGCGCTCGGGCCGGTGCGACCGTTGCGATCCTTGTCTACTCGATTTCCGCTCCCGCGCTCGTGTTCGCCTACCGCCAAAACCTGATCGAGTTGGTCCTCCTGGCCGCTGTCCTTGCCGCGGTGCTGCTGCTCCTCGCGCGCGTCCTGGCGCCGTTGACGACGTCTCGCTCGCGACGCCCCGTGCAACCAGCGGGTTGAGCTTTCTACCGGTTGAGGGGGGCCGCGCTCAGCCCGCCGCGCCCTGCGCTCGGCGGGGATCGGGGCCCGGCGCAGGCGCCGCCGAAAGCCACCCGTCCAGCGCCGAGGTCGATCCTCGCCTGAGGCGTCGCCGTTCACGCAGCAGCCTGGGCAGCCACGTCAACGCGCTCACAGCGCCGGCGAGAGCCGCCGAGCCGCTGCCGCGCAGTGGACCGGCCGCGACACTCCGCATCGTCAGCCCTACCGCGCCCGCGACGCCGCTGACCGGCAGCACCTTCACGGCCGTCGCCAGCCTATTGCGCACTGTCAGCTCGACGTTGAACCTCTGCGCTTGGCGAGCCCGGCCCCAGGCCGCGTGTCCCACATGCAGCGCAACCGCCTCCGGGACGTAGGCGAAGCTCCAGCCCGCAAGACGCGCGCGTGCGTTTAGGTCGACGTCCTCGAAGAACGCGAAGTACGCCTCGTCGTAGCCGCCCAGATCGGCGAACAGCTCGCGCCGCAGAAGACACGCCGCGCCCGATACCCCGAACACCTCGTCGCGGCTGCGATAGGGCGGCCCGTCGGGCTCCCCCCACCCGCGCTCGAATGCCCTGCCGTAGCGGGTCAGGCACTGTCCCGCGCTGTAGATGCAGTTGACGGCTTCGCCTGCTGCGTCCTGCAGGATGCGCGGTTGAACGCCGCCGAGCCGGCGATCGGCCGAGAGCTCGGCGACGAGCGCTCGAAGGCAGCCAGGCGAGAGAAAGCAGTCGGCGTTCAGCACGAGGATCAGCGGCGCGTCGGTGCTCGCGACACCGAGGTTGACGGCCTTGGCGAAGCCGACGTTCGCGGGCAATGAGAGGTGCCGTACGCCTCGCTTGCGTATCAGCGCGAGCGAGCCGTCGGTCGAGCCGTTGTCGACGGCCAACGTCTCGACCATGCCCACGCCGTCCTGCGCGTCGAGCGAGTCGAGGCAGTGGCCGAGGTGCGCAGCCGTGTTCCAGCTCGGGATCACGACCGCCACTGCGCTCATGGCTCGCCTCGCCGCGCGACGCCGCCGACGCCGCGGCGGATCGCCTGCGAACCGAGCTTCAGGATGCAGCGGAGCGTCAGCGCGGCCGCAGCCGCGGCAACCGAGAGCGGAGAACGCGCGACGTTGACGCGCCAGTAGCGCAGCGCGCTTCTATGAAAGGCGACGGTGCTCGCAATCCAGCGGTCTGCACTGCTGGATCCCTGGCGATGAGTTACCACGAGTGAGGGCTCGTAGACGACCTGGTAGCCATGTCGCGCTGCACGCAGGCACCAGTCGGCGTCCTCCCAGTACATGAAGTAATGCTCGTCGAGCGGGCCGACTGCGCGAAACCTGTCGGCCGGCGCGATCATGCATGCCCCGGATACCCAGTCGACCACCTGCGCTCCAGAACGCGCGTCGGCGAGAAGATCCTGTCGCAGCAGGCGGCTTCTCGGATGCACCCGAGCCAGCCAGGACGAGCGTCCGAGCACGCCGGTGCTCGCACGAGGGAATCCGCGTGCCGACTGCTCAAGCTGCCCTTGCTCGTCGAGCACCTGCGGGCCGCGGGCGGCCACGTTCGACGGCCAGTCCAGGGTCACGAGGCGCTCGAGGAAGTCTGCGCGAACCTCGACGTCTGGGTTGAGCAGCACTATCACATCCGCTTCGGGCAGGCAGCCGATTCCGAGGTTGACGGCGGCCGCGAACCCGATGTTCTCAGGCGACTCGATCAAGCGCGCCGCGGGAGCGTGGCGGCGCGCGCGGTCGGCCGTGCCGTCGCGCGAGGCGTTGTCGACGATCACCAGGTCGAGCTCCGCGTCCGCGTCACTCTGGACCGCCGCTCGGGCGAGCGAGTCAAGCGCGCGCGCGACGGCGGCGCCGCCGCGAAACGTGACCATGACGACTCCGACCCGAGTCACAGCTTGGCCTCACCCATACGCCTTCCGCCTGTCGCAGTCGCAGTAGCCGAAGCCTACTTGCCCTGCCTCGACCGCCGGGCCGAGCGGCTACCTTCTAGGGCGTGCTCGCGACCCGCGGCGAACCCAACGACGCCGCGCCGGTTTCGGTTGTCGTCGTGACTCACAACAACAGCGAGCTGATCGGCGACTGCCTGCGGGCGATCGACGGCTCGCTGCGCAGGCACGGGGGCGAGGTGATCGTGATCGACAACGCCTCGACCGACGCGACACGCGATCTGCTGGCCGCTTCCGAGCAGCCGGTGAAGGTGATCGAGCTGAGCGAGAACATCGGCTTCGCCGCGGCCGTCAATCTCGCGATGACACTCACGCGCGGCCGTTATCTTGCGCTCGTGAACAGCGACGCCTTCCCCGACGCTGGGTGCCTCGACGAGCTCGTCGAGACGCTGGAGAGGAACCCTCGCGCCGGGATCGTCGGGGCCAAGCTGCGCTATCCCTCCGGCCGCCTTCAGCCTTCCGCTGGAACCTTTCCCTCCCTGCTCGGCGGGCTCTGGGTCGCTCTCTTCCTGCACCGCGTTCCCGGCCTGTCACGAGCCGGCATCGGCTACCTCGCCGACGAGCGACTGTACCGCCGTGCGCGCCGAGTCGACTGGGTGTGCGCAGCCGTCTGCGCCGCCCGTGCCGACATCGGCCCGCTGCCGACGACGTCGTTCATGTACGGGGAGGACGTCGAATGGGCGCTGGCTTGCCGCGAGGCCGGGCTGGAGACCTGGATGCAGCCGAGCGCGACAGCGATCCACATCGGGCGCGCGAGCGTTGATCAGAGCCAGGATCGTCGCTTCGCCCAGCGCCAGCGCGCCAGCTTCGAGCTGGCGTGGTTTGCGCGCAGAGGTCCCGGCGCCAAGCTAGCTGCCCGCTGCGTGCTGCTCATGCACGGGCTCATGCGCCTGCTCGTGTACGGCGGCGTGGCGGTACTTCGCGGCCGTCGCGACGGCCGCCTGACCGAATACGCGGCGCTGCTTCGCGCTGCGCTGTCCCCCGATTCGCCTGCCAGATAGCCGTCGGATGGGGCGCCGGGTCCTCTTCGACGCTCTCGCGGCACGCTACGGAGGCGGCGCTTACGCCGCGATCCAGCTCGCCCGAAAGCTTGCCGCGACCCCCGACGTGGCGGAGCTGGTCGTCGTCGCGCGCCGTGGATCGATCGTGCAGCGCGGGCTGGTCGGCGACGAGGCGGTGAGGTGCATCGTGGTAAACGCCGCCCCACGGATGGAGCTGATCCGGCGCATCGCATGGCAGGTGGGCCGTCTTCCGAGCCTTGTCCGACGGGAACGATGCGACGTCGTGCTGACGATGTCGTGGCTGCCTCGGCGGCCGCCGGGCGCTCGCGTCGTCTGCCTGCTGGGCAATCCGGTGATGTACGAGACCAGCACTGGGGCGAACCTGCTGCGGCGCTGGGCCGTGCGCCGCACGGCCCGCGAAGCAACTTATCTGGCGGCTCCCTCGGGGCTGATGGCCGGGCTGGTCTCGAGCTCGGTCGGTCGGCCCTGTGCAGTCCTTCCGTGGGGCGTCGATCACGGCGTGTTCTCGCCTGCAACGACGGCCGGCAGCGAGATCCTCTGCGTCGGCGACTTCTATGCGCACAAGCGACACGATCTGCTGATCGACGCTTGGCTTCTGCTGCGCGCACCGCGCCCAGTGCTTCGCCTCGTGGGCAATCCCGACGTAGACCCCGAGGCGCACGGCCGCCTGATCACGCGGATCGCGAAGCTCTCGCAAGCCGGCTCGATCGAGCTCGAGTACCGCGTGTCGCGCGAGCGGCTCGTGCGCGCCTACAGGGGCGCGCGCGTGTTCGTCGTGGCGTCTGAGCACGAGAGCTTCTGCATGCCGCTGGCCGAGAGCATGGCGTGCGGGGTGCCTGCCGTCGTCCGCGCGATCGACAGCCTCCGCGAAACCGCCAGCGCCGGCGCGAGGTACGTCGATAGCGACGACCCCGCTCGCTGGGCGGCTGCCATCGAGGCGCTGATCGATGACGACGCCGAGCACGACCGTGCCCGCAAGCTCGCGATCGATGCGGCCGCCCGGTTCTCCTGGGAGCGGTGCGCCGCGACCCTCGCGGCGCAGCTCTGAGCGTGCAGCTCTGATCCCGTGGCGCCGTCGACGCGAAGACGTGTGCGCCAAGCGCGCGCTCGCGCGATCGGACGCGAGCCCGACCTCAGGCCTTGGTGGCCAGGTAGTCGCAGGAGATCACGCCTCCGGCGACCGTCTGTTCGCGCACGTCGAGCGGCTGGCCGCCGGCGCCCTCGATCGACTCCAGCACGCGCGATCTCGCGAGTGCGCTCATGCGGATCGGGTGAAGGCGCAACTGTCGATACAGCCTGCGTGGAGGGACGCCTGCTCGGCGCAGTACGCCGTACAGGCGCGGCCGAGGCTGCATGCGATGGCGCACGGGGATCCGGCTGGGGAGCTGAAATGCGACCAGGCCTCCGGGACGAAGCACGCGGACGAACTCCGCGATGTAGCGCGCCTTGGTCTCTGCCGACGGGATGTGCTGCAGCACCAGCCGACTGACCACGAGATCAAAGCTTGCGCTCTGCAGGGCGGCCAGGTCAGAAGCGTCGTGGACTGCGAAGTCGCAGTTCGCGATACCCGTACCGAGCTCGCGCGCCTGTTCGACCATCCGCTCCGAGATGTCGAGTCCCAGGCAGCGGCGGAAGTGGCACGACATCGCCAGCGTCAGCCGCCCGGCTCCGCAGCCGAAGTCCAGTGCGTCGTCGCGCTCGCGAGGCAGGCCGAGTCGCATCCCTGCGTTCAGGACCGCGTCGATCTCCTGCTCGCCGCGCGCCAGGAAGGCCTCCCTGTCCCAGCGCCCGAAGCGCCCCGCTCGCTCGGACAGGATCGCCCAGTATGGATCGAGGACGGACAGATCCTCCCAGTCCTGGCGCTGCTCGCTGCCCGCCATTGCGCGAGCATAGCTCCGCGCCGCCGGCGCGAGCCTTGTCAATCGCGCGTGGCGACTACGTGAAGCGTGTCGAGCTCGCCACCGACGCGGTCGGTCAGCCAGGTCAGCCCGAACAGCGCGAGGCAGACAGCGGCGCTCGCGCGGAAGCGCGTGCCGCTCGGCGCGAGACAGCGGTGAACGAGCGCGTACTGCAGGCTCGCGGGCAACCCGAGCGCGCTCGTCGACGTTGATTGCATTCGCAGCGTCAGTCCCGCCGCTCGCAGGGCAGCCGCGAGCGACCACGCCGTGAAGTGCACGCGGTGACGCGGAAGATCGAGGTGAAACCAATCGGCTCCGAACCGAGCGCGCTGCCAGGAGCCGAAGTTGGGCACGGAGATGACGACACGGCCTCCCGGCGCGAGCGCGCCGCGCACCCGCCGCAGGTCTGCGACAGGGTCAGGGAGGTGCTCGAGTGAATGCCTGAACACGACGAGGTCGTAGCCGTCCTGCGGCAGCGTCGCCGTGTCCAGCGTCGAGCCAATGATCTCCACGCCACGCAACCTGGCGGCCGCTGCGGCCCGCTCGGACGGCTCGATGCCGGCCACCTGCCAGCCTCGCGTCTGCAGCGCGTCGGCCAGGTCACCTCGCCCACAGCCGACGTCCAGCGCTCGGCCCGGCTCGCCGCCGACCGCCGCTGAGAATGGCGCCACACGCAGCATCGCTTGCAGCTGCGCCCGCTTGGCCGCTCCGACGATGCGCGCCACGACACCGTGCGATGCCACCTCGTGCGACGCGTAGCCACGGCCGTAGAAGCTCGCCAGCTCGGCAGCCGTAAGAGCCGGGAGGGTGCATCCGGCGCCACACGCCGTGCACGTGTGCACTGCGAACTGCCCGGGCGATCCGAGCAGCCGGTCGGAGCCGCGGATGGAGGGGGAGCCGGGCAGCGCGACGCCGCAGACCCGACACGCTTGCGTCGGTTGCACGCGGTCGATCGCCTGCCGGCTCGGCTCGGGCACGGTGCCGACCAGAGTGACAGACCCGCCCGCCCCGACCTGGGCAATCGCCGTGGATACCCGGACGTATGCTGCCCCGCCACGATGCACAGAGCAGGCCGGCGCCGGCTGAAGACGCGATTATCCGCTCGCGCGTTCCTTTCAAGGGCGCCTCACCCGGATCTATCTGCGTATGGTCGAACATCTGCTAGGCGTACCGGCTGCCGAGCTCGGTGGCGAGGATGCTCGGAGCGATAGAGCTCGTCGAGCCCTGCGATCCGCTGGCCGACCCTCGACAGCGGAGCGCGTCTTCCTCGCCTGAGACGCTTGTCTCATGTGCCGCACGCAGCCTGCCGGCCCCCGCACCGCGTCGGCCGATCGTATAGTGAGGCGCGATGGACCGGCGACGGCGACGAGAGGTAAGGAACTCGATCATCCGCTCCTATCTGCCGGGACGGTTGGCCGGTGAACCCGAGCGTCCGGCGGTTCCTCGCGGCGTTGAGATTGGGCGTCACGCCATCGGCTTCGGTGAGCACACCTTTCCGATCTTCACCGAAGGCGCTCGCATCGTCGTCGGCGCGTTCTGCGCGATTGACAACGAGGCGCGAATCCACGGCGGCGGTGCACACATCATCACCAGGGCTGCGGCCTTCCCGCTCAACGCGATCCTCTTCGACCGCGGCAAAAGGAACGCGGCGGACGACATGGACAAGGGACCGACGGTCATCGGCAACGATGTCTGGATCGGCAAGGGCGCGACGGTGCTGACCGGGTTGACTGTCGGCGATGGCGCCGTAGTGGGCTCGCGGGCGGTCGTGACCAAGTCCGTTCCCCCTTACGCGATCGTCGCCGGCAATCCGGCACGGATTCTGCGCTACCGCTTCGACAGCGAGACCCGCGAGCGCCTGCTCGCGCTGCGATGGTGGGAGTGGTCGGACGAGGAGATCCGTGCGCAGAAGCGATGGTTCATGCGTGATGTCGAGTCCTTCCTGGACGAGATGGAGCGCGTGCACGGCATCTCGCGCTGAGCCGCGTGGCCGCGGCGACCGGTACGCGTCCAGCCAGCCCGCCCTCAGGCGGCCGCGCGCGTGCGACCGAGCCGCCGCGCCGCTTCGAGCAGCTCGCGCGGGATCGTGCCCGTGCCGAGCAGGATCGAGAAGTAGATGATCGTCGCCGCGCACGCTCGTCCGATGGCGCCGATCGGCAGCAGCACCGTCGCTCCGGAAGCAGCGCAGGCGAGACCTAGGGCACCCGCGAAGCGAAGCGTGAGCGGGTGCCCGCGCAGCGAGCGCAGGACGACCACCGTCAGGCCGCCGGCCGCCACGGCCTCCGTGACGACGTCGGCGATCGCCCCGCCTTCGGCGCCGAGCTCGTTGACGAGCACGAGCGCGAGGATCACGTTGAGCGCGAGCGCCGACGCGCTCGCGATCACGAGCGGCCGGTAGCGGCGGATCGAGATCAGGTAGAGGGCGCCGGCCGTGAAGACGAAGCTCATCGTGAACATCAGCCCTTGGATGCGCAGCACCGGGGTCGCGCCGCGCCCCTGGCTTCCAGCGATCACGTCGATGATGGAGCTGGCGGCGAGGGCGGTGACCAAGGACATCCAGACGCCGCAGATCAGGGCCACGACCAGCACCTTGCCGATGGCCCCGGCCCCGGCGTCCGGTGGTTGCTCGCGACGTCCGCGCGTCATCAGCGGGAAGATGGCCGTGAGCAGAAGCCCCGGAATCGCGAGGCCTGCCGTGATGACGCGAAACGACGTCGCGAACAGACCGGTCTGGGTCGGCGTCGCGATCGCCGACATCACGATCACCGTCGCATAGAGGTAGATCGCCGCGATCGACAGCGCGATCGCGTAGAGCGAGGTCTCTGCCAGCAGCTCCCGCCACGCGCGCAGGTCGAAGGTCGGCCTCAGCGACGCGCGGGCACGGACCATCCAGGCGATCGCAGCGAGCGCGGCCGCGCCCGCGAGCGCGGAGGCGGCGAGCAGAGGCACAAGCCCCGCGCCGAGCAGCGCCAGCGCGGCGATCAGGACGAGCGCGAGCGTCCTGCGGGCCAGTTCGACGGCCGTCAGTCTGCCCAGCAGCAGCTCGGCCTGCAGTGGGACCGACATCACGTCTGAGCTCACCTGGACGAGCAGGCCGGTGCCGGCAACGAGCACGCCGATCACCATCGCCTGCCCGTAGCCGATCGCGACGGCGAAGCACAACGCCAGGACCACGCCGACCACGGCGAGGGTCAGTCTCATTGCCAGCAGGTTGCCCATCAGCCTGCGGCGATCGAGGTCAGCTTTCAGCAGGAACTCGCGAATGCCGTGAACGACGATGCCGGCCTCGGTCACCCCGCCGACGAGCGCCACCAAGCTGGTCACGGTGACGTAGCGGCCGAATCCCTCGATCCCGAGGTGACGGACCAGCACGGTGGCCGTGCCGAGCGAGACGAGGACGCCGCACGCATATCCGATCACCCTCAGCGCGCCGCCGCGGATGGCCGCCGTCCGCTCGACGCGACCTGCTTGGTCGGAGTCTGCCGTGGTCGAGCCTGCGGTTCCTGGTGGGTGGCCACTCATTGTGCTCGGCCCGCCGAAGCGGGTGCGATCGTCGATGCGCCAGGGCGTTGGGAGCGGAGTGGGTACCCTGTCACGTCGTCAGGGCGAACCGGCGTGTCCCTTCCGATCAAGCGCTAGTCTGCCGCGAATGCGGGCATTCGGTCGGGATCGCGCGCGCCGTCTGCCCTGCAAGTGGATCACGGTGAGCGTCCTCCTCGGCGCGTTGCTGTGGGGCGCCGTCGCGGGCAGCGCGGCTGCGGCGAGCCCAGCGCTGAAGGCGATCTGGGGACCGGCCACGCACAACGGCGTGTCGCAGTTTCCGATCTACCGCCAGCTCGGAGACCGGATCTACGAGGACGTTCTGCGCTGGAACCTGATCGCGCGCAAGCGGCCGAGGCACCCCCGCAATCCGAATGACCCCGCGTACGCCTGGCCGGCGGAGGTCGACTCGTCGGTGCCCGAAGCCGGGCACTACGGAATGCGGGTGGCTCTCGAGATCATCGGCTCCCCGCGCTGGGCAAACGGTGGCAAGACACCCCGGTGGGCGCCGCATCGTGCACGCGACTTCGCCGACTTCGCGGTCGCCGCCGCCAAGCGCTACCGCTCGGTCCACATGTGGATGATCTGGGGTGAGCCATCGCGCTCGCACAACTTCAGGCCGCTCACGCCCGCGCGACCGTATGTGCCGCTCGCCGGCAATCAGCTGATCGCGCCGCACCTCTACTCGCGAATGCTCGACGCCGCCTATGGAGCGCTGAAGGGCGTCAGCTCCTCGAACCTCGTGATTGGAGGAATGACGGACGCCGCCGCGAGCATTTCCACGCCGCAGTGGATCGAAAACATGCGCCTCCCCAACGGGCGCCCACCGCGCCTGGACATGTACGGGCACAACCCGTTCAGCATCCGCGCGCCCAACCTTGCAAACCCGCCGTCGCCGGCGCAGCAGATCGACTTCTCCGATCTCGGCCGCCTGACTGAGCTCGTGAATCGTAACCTCGGTCGCCCGCAGAACCCTCGCCCCAAGCTGTTCCTGTCGGAGTGGACGATTCCCACCGGCGTCGACAACGAGTTCAACTTCCACGTCGATCTGGGCATTCAGGCGCGGTGGATCAAGGACGCCCTGAGCATCGCTGCGCGGACGCCGAGCATCTACGCGCTCGGCTGGATCCACCTCTACGACGAACCGCCCGTGAGCGCCGGTGGCCTGATCGCGGCGAACGGCGTCAAGAAGCCCGGGTTCTTCGCCTGGCAGAGCGGTTGATCGGCGGCACCGACGGCTCGGCGAGGCGGCCTCCGGCCCCGAGCCGCAACCGGACCGACCCGTGTGGGGCTAGCGGCGCTCGCTGCCGAGCGTCAGCTGCGAGAGCGACGCCCCGCCGTCGACGGCGATCGACTGCCCGTTGACCTGAGCCGCGCCGTCGCTCGCGAGGAACGCCACGACGGCCGCGATCTCGCGCGGCTCGACGAGCCTCCCCGAAGGCAGCGACGCGGCCGCGCGCTCGCGCACGTCCGCCGGCATCGCCAGCACCTGCTCGGTCGCCACCAGGCCCGGCAGCACGGCGTTGACCGTGATCCCGAGCGCGGCGTTCTCGCCGGCGAGCGTGCGCACCATCCCGAGCTGGCCGGCCTTGGACGCCGCATATGCGACCTGCCCCGGAAGCCCGGCCGTCGCCGCCACGCTGGAGATCACCACGATGCGCCCGAAGCGGCGCTCGCGCATGCCGCCGATGCACGCCTGCACCGTGCGAAAGGCGCCCGTCAGGTTGACGTCGATGTCGCGCTGCCACTGCTCCTCGCTCATCCGGTGCGCCGGTGCGATCGTCGTCGTGATGCCCGCGTTGGCGACGCACACCTCGATGTCGGGCAGCGGCGGGAACTCGTCGCGCGCGACGTCCAGCGCGATGTCGCATCCCTCGCGCAGGTCCAGCGTGAGCACGTCCAGGCCGTCTGCCGCGAGGCGCTCTGCGATCGCCGCGCCGATCCCTCGCGACGCACCCGTGACGAGCGCCTTGCGCGACTCGGTCACAATGAGGCCCGTTTCACCATCGAAGGAGGAGACGATGACAGACCGCTGGTTTTCCGAGCAGGAGCTGCAGCGGCTCTCGCGGCCGACGATGGACCGCGCCGTCGAGGCGATCGACGCCGGCGAGCTCGACGAGGCGCGGCGCCTGTGCACGGAGATGAAGCACGAGTGGCAGATGCTGCACGACCTGATGGCCTCCGGCGTGCTCGACCTCGTGTCGTTCATCCAGCAGCGCCTCGGCGACGAGGGGGTGGAGGAGGCGTGGACTCAGAGCATGGGGCGCGGCTGGCGTCGCCACCACGACGCGATCGTCGCGCTCGATCGCCGCGAGCTCGTCGAGCTGCTCGCCGCGACCTGGCGCGCGCACTCCTGCTCCGGCGTCGGTCCCAACCCGGGCAGCTTCACGATCTCAGAGGACGACGAGAAGGTGACCTTCACGATGAATCCCTGCGGCTCGGGCCAGCGGCTCGTGCGAAACGGCGCCTACGAGGGACTGCCCGACGGCGGCGGCACGCGCGAGGCGCACGACTGGTCGTTCGGGCGCAAGGGGTTCCCGCTGTACTGCACGCACTGCAGCTTCATGAACGAGTCGATGCCGATCCAGTGGTCGGGCTATCCGCTGTACCCGTCCGACCCGCCCGAGGACTACTCCTCAGACCCCTGCACCTGGTACTGGTACAAGGATCCCGACGACATACCAGAGCGTCATTGGCGCAGGTACGGTGCGAGGAAGCCGGCTAGGGGACGATGACGTTGTTCGGATCGGGCTGCTCCCCCGGCGGCGCCTGGCTGTAGTCGCCGAAGGGCCCGTCGCGTTGGGCGGCGACGCTCTGCACGCCCTCGCGCTCGGCCTGCTCGATGAAGCGCTTGGCCTGCGGCGTGTTGCGCATCAGCCCGTCGAGGATCGGGCCGAGCGCCTGCGTCGAGGCAAGGCCCATGTTCTCGTAGGCCTGGTTGACGATCAGCTTCATCGCGGACAGCTGAGACAGCGGGATCGCCGCCAGCTGCTCGGCACGTTCGCGCACCTCGTCCTGCAGGCGCGCGAACGGCACGGCCGCGTTGATCAGCCCCGCCTCGACCGCTTCGGTGCCCGACAGCGGCTTGCCCGTCAGCGAGTATTCCTTCGCCTTCGTCAGCCCGAGGCGGTACAGCCACATGCCGCTCAGGTAGCAACCCCACATGCGTGAATAGGACGTGCCGATGCGTGCGTCCTCGGAGGCGATCACGAGGTCCGCGCACAGGGCCAGGTCGCTGCCGCCGCCCACGCACCACCCGTGCACCTGTGCGATCACCGGCTTGGGCGAGCGCCACAGGCTCATGAACTTCGGCACCGGCCCGAGCGCCTGTGCCGTGGCGAAGACGAAGTCCTTGCCCGCGTCCCACTCGCCGCCGGTCGTGATCTGCTCGTCCCAGTGGTGAAAGCCCCCGCCCAGGTCGAAGCCGGCGCAGAAGGAGCGCCCGGCGCCGCGCAGCACGATCACCTTCACCCCCGCATCCTCGATCGCGAGCTGCACCGCCGCCTCGAGCTCGTGTGGCATCGGCGGCACGATCGTGTTGAGTCGCTCCGGCCGGTTCAGCGTGATCGTCGCGATCGCGTCCTCGCTGTCGTACAGCAGCGTCTGAAAGGACATCTGACCTCCTCCGGGTAGAACGGCGGGCGGACGGGGCGCCGGATCGGAGACCACCTCACCGAGCCCACGGCGCGATGCTATTGGGGAACGCATCGAGCCAGGCGCTATGGCCCCCTGTCGAGCTCGTCGAGGTGCCTTCGGCGCTGTTCTGAGCGACACTTGGGGGCGTGCGCGCCCTTCTGCAGCGAGTCACCAGCGCGAGCGTGGACGTGGGGGAGCGCCGGGTCGCGCAGATCGGCCCCGGCCTGCTCGTGCTGCTCGGGATCGCCCGCGAGGACGGGATCGGCGCCGCCGACAGACTCGCCGATAGGGTCCGCGCGATGCGCATCTTCACCGATGCCGACGGGCGCATGAACGAGCCGCTCGGCGATCGCGAGATCCTGTGCGTGAGCCAGTTCACGCTGTACGGCGACGCGCGCAAGGGCAATCGCCCGAGCTTCGTAGCGGCCGCACCGGCCGAGCAGGCCGAGCCCCTGTACGAGCGCTTCTGCGAGCGCGCCGGCGCGCAGCGCGGCGTGTTCGGCGCGCACATGGCCGTGACGCTCGTCAACGACGGACCCGTCACGATCCTCGTGGAAACATGAGCGCGAGCAGCCCGCAGCCATATGACGTCCGCGAGGACGTGATCCTCTATGTGATCCAGGGCTCGCACGCGTGCCGCGCGGCGATGCTGATGCTCGAGCACAAGCAGCTGCCCTATCGCCTGGTCACGCTGCCGACCGGCCCCCATCCGATGCTGCTGCGCGCGCGTCGCTTCGCCGGTCATCGCGAGCCGATCCGCAGCGTGCGCGGACGCGCGCATCGCTCGCTCGCGCTGCTCGACCGGATGGGCACCGTGCCGGCGCTGCGCAGCGGCTCAGAGCGCGTGCAGACCAATCGTGCGATCGCGCGCTGGCTCGAGCGCGTGCAGCCGCAGCCGCCGCTGTTCCCGGCCGACGCCGAGCGCAGGAGCGCCGTGGAGGAGGCCGAGAAGTGGGGCGACGAGGTCTTTCAGATGGCAGCTCGGCGGATCACCCTGGCAGGTGGGCAGCACGGGTTGGGTGCGCTGCGCGACCGTGCCAACGACGGGCGGCTCGGGGCGCTGCTGGCCAAGGGCGAGCGCGCGCGCGCGGTCAGCAACCAGGTCGCGGCGCGCCTTGTCTTCAAGGCCGACGGCGAGGAAGCCGAGCGCGAACTGCTGGCCGAGCTCCCGGGCATGCTCGACGAGATCGACCGGTTGATCGGCGAGGGCGTGCTGGGGGGGACCGAGCTGAACGCCGCCGACTTCATGATCGCGCCGAGCCTCGCGCTGATCGCCTACCGCCTCGACCTGCGCCCGCAGATCGAAACGCGCCCGGCACGCGCGTGGCTCGAGCGCGTGCTGCCCGAGCCGCCGCTAAGCGACGGCTGAGGCGAGCTCCATCGGCTCCAGCAGCGCGCGCCCGTGGCGGATCAGGTCGGCCGCCTGCTCGGCCAGCGCGATCGTCGGGGCGTTGGTGTTGCCGCGCGGCACGACCGGCATCACCGAGGCGTCGATCACGCGCAGGCCCTCGAGGCCGTTGACGCGCAGCTCGGCATCGACGACCGCGCCCGCGTCCTCGCCCATGCGGCACGTGCCGACCGGGTGGTAGATGGCGAACGTCGTGCGTGCCACGTGCGCCCGCAGCGCCTCGTCGCTGTCGCCCGCCGGCGTGTTGAACGGGGTCTGTGCGTATGGCTTCATCGCCGGCTGCGCGCAGATGTCGAGCAGCAGTCGCAGCCCGGCGATCATCCGCTGCATGTCGTCGCCGGCCGTGTAGAACGCGTTGTGGATCACCGGCTTGGCCGTCGGGTCTTTTGAGAGCAGGCGCACCGTGCCGCGGCTTTGCTCGGTCAGCAGGCAGGGCGAGGCCCACACGCCGTGCGCCTCCGGGTCGCGCATGCCCTCTTCAATGATGTGCACCGGCGCGACGTGGAACTGGATGTCGGGTGCCGGTGCGCCATCGCCGACGCGCGCGAAGCCGCCCGCCTCGGCGAGGTTCGACGTGAACGGCCCCGTCTGCGTCGCTTCGAACTCCTCGAGCGCCTCCGGCTCGAGCGCCAGCAAGAGGCTCTCCGGCTCGGGCGTCGTCCACACGAGCTGCGTCGCCGGGTGGTCGGAGAGGTTCTCCCCGATCTGCGGCTGGTCGAGCAGGACGTCGATTTCGCGCATCGTCAAGTGCTCGGCCGGGCCTACCCCCGAGAGCATCAACAGCTGCGGCGAGTTGTAGGCGCCTCCGCACAGAATCACCTCGCGCTCGGCGCGCAGCTCCTGCAGCTGCCCGAGCTGGCTGGCCTCGACGCCGACCGCGCGCGTTCCCTCGAACAGCACGCGGTGGACGAGCATGTACGGCATCACCGTGAGGTTCGGACGCTCTTCGGCCGGCCGCAGGTAGGCGACCGCCGTGCTTGCGCGCATGCCGTCCCGCTGGGTCACCTGGTAGAGGCCGACGCCGTCCTGCTCGTCGCCGTTGAAGTCCGGGTTGCGCTGCAGGCCCGCCTGCTCGCCCGCGTCGACGAAGGCGTGCGAGATCTTGTTGTGCGAGCGCTCTTCGCTGACCGGCAGCGGGCCGCCCGCGCCGTGCCACCGCGAGGCGCCGCGCTCGTTGTCCTCTGCCTTGACGAAGTACGGAAGGAGGTCGGCCGCGCTCCAGCCGCTGACGCCCCATTCGTCGTAGTCGCGGCGGTTGCCGCGGATGTAGACCATCGCGTTGACCGACGAGGAGCCGCCGAGCACGCGCCCGCGAGGCAGCGTGATGCGTCGGTAGTCGCACTCCAGCTCCGGCGCCGAGTGATAGTCCCAGTCGACCTCCGTCGAGCCCAGCTGCAGGTAGCCGAGCGGCACGTGGATGTTTTCGTTCACGTCCGGGGGGCCGGCCTCGAGCAGCAGTACCCGTATGTCCGGGTCCTCGCTGAGACGGTTGGCGAGCACACAACCCGCCGATCCTGCGCCGACGATCACGTAGTCGTACATCTGGCTCCCCTTCCTCGCGGTGGGGCAACGATACTCCAGCCGCAGCGGTCTCAGCTGAGCCGGGATCGCAGGGCGTGCGGGATACTGGGCGGCGGCGTGTTTCGAGGGGTCCGCGATCCGAAAGGAGCCGACGATGAACTACAGGCTTGCTTACGCGATTGGGTTCCGCGCCGCGCCCGACCGATGACACCGGGGGAGGCGGAGGCGATGTCGCAGGAGAACGTGGCGATCGTGCGCCGGGCGGAGGAGGCCCTGAGCGTGTCGTTCGAGCGCGGCGAGGCAACGGCCGACCTGCTCGATCTCTGCGCGCCCGACATCCGCGTGGACGCATCGCGCCGTATCTTCAATCCGGCCGTCTATGACGGCCACGACGGACTGCGCCGACTGATCAGGGAGATCTCGGAGGCGTGGGAGGACTTCTCCGAAGTCAACGATCGGCACATCGATGCCGGCCAGCAGGTGGTCGCGCTGCAGAGGATCAGCGCTCGCGGGCGAGAGAGCAGGGCGCAGGTCCAAGCGCCCGCCGCCCTGATCTGGACCATGCGAGAGGGACGGATCGTTCGTGTGGACATCTTTCTCGACCAGGAAGAGGCGCTCGACGTTGCGGGGCTGAAGGACTAGGCGATGTGGCGGGAGACCGCTACTGCGTGAGCCCTGCCGCCTGGAGTGCGTCCTGCTCGGAGTGGAACATCTGCCAGCGGGCGATCTTGCCCAGGCGGATCGTGAAGAGGAAGGCGACCTCGGCCTCCATCGGAGCGCCACTACCTCGCCCGCGGCCCTGCTGGCGCGCTGCGACGAGCACGTGGTCACCTAGCTCCCGGGCGCGCAGGATCTCGATCGACCAGTCGTCCCACGTACCGATCCACTCGGCCATGACGTGCATGAGGCCCTCGTGTCCGCGGTAGTCGCGCACGTCGAGCTGATCTGGAAACTGGGTGACGACGATGTCGGGCGCCACCTGGTCGAGCATCGCCGCCTGATCGCCGCCGAAGTAGCCGTCGAAGGCCGCGCGCACGATCTCCACGTTCTCTCGCGGCATCGCTACTCGGCCAACCCCACGGCTGCGAGCGCCTCGTTCGGGTCGGAGTACATCTCCATGCGTGCCTGCTTGCCCTCGCACATCGTCCAGACCTGGGCAAAGGACATCTCGACCGACATCCCCGCCGCCCTCGATCGGCCACGCTGGTGGACCAGGGCGACCACCTTGTCCCCCGCGTCGAGGAGCTCTCCCACCTCGAGCTCCCAGTCATCCCATGCCGCGGCCCAGTCGCGCAGGAAGCCTTCTGCCGCCGCAACGCCCTCGTAGAGCTGCTGCTCTGGCCAGGCGTGGAAGTTGGACATGTCCCAGACGAAGTCCGGCGTCGCTGCGTCCGCGACAAATCGCCCCGTGTCGCTGAACTGCTCGTAGGCGCGCCGCACGAGCTCGACGTTCTGCTGCGACATCGCCTACTCCGCCATGCCCACGGCCTTGAGCGCGTCGCTCATCGACGGATACGTGCACGCGCCGATGAGCTTGCCATCGCTGATCGTCCAGACGCCCGCATTCTGCTGCTCGACGAGGATGCCCGTCTGTCTGCCTCTGGCCGTCAACCGCAGCGAGACCACCACCGCCTCGCCCGCGTCGCGGAGGACCTCGGGCTCGAAGCGGATCTCGTACATGGCCTCTCGGAACGACTGGAAATAGCGGCGCATACCCTCGTGTCCCCGGTAGGTGTCCGGCTCGGCAGAGACGGACGGCGGGATCTCGATCACGAGGTCGCGGTGGGTCAGCGCGAGGACACGCTCGATGTCCTCGCTGTTGAAGGCGCTCAGCATCTGTCGCACGAGATCAACATTCTCCTGTGACATCGCGCGAGGATACGCCAGCACGGTCGCGAGGCTCGCGTGTCGGCGACGGCAGCCTCTGCGCGCCAGGTGTTCAGCGGCGCCGCGTGCGGGCGTGCCCGTAGGCCGCCCTGATCGCGAAGCCGACCGCGAGCAGGCCCCACACGAGGGCCACGACCGGCGCTCCTTTGGCCGCTGCCAGGATCGCGACGACCAGGCAGGCGACGGCGGCGCAGAGGGAGAAGACGATGTTCGCCATCCCCGGCAGGTTGGCCGATTCGGGGCGGCGCCGCGGCAGGCGCGCCGGCGGGCCGGCGCCGCGCCGCGCCGGCCGCGTCGTCGTCGGCGTGCAGGCGCGGATGAAGAAACGGCTCACGGCGCGCAGGGGGATGAGCGCGCCGTGAGCGTCGTGGCCAAACCTGACCCCCCTCGCCCTGTGAGCCCTCTCCCTCTGAGGGCTGTGCGGATGGGAAGGCCGGAATCCTGGCCATCCCTTCGGGGCTTCCTGCCCCAACTCAATGGTACCCCCGTGCAAACCTTCGCTAACGGGACGCGCCGTGTGCCCGACTTCCCGGCTCAGCCAGGAGGGCGCCGGGAGGCGCTGGGGGAGTCCAGCCTCTCGGCGATCTCGTACGCGATCACACGGGCAAGTTTGTAGCCCCGCACATGGCGGTAGCCCTGCGGCGACTCGATCCGAAACCGCTCCTCGCCCAGAGCCCAGACCGTCACGGCACCGACGGTCAGGGCCGGACCGGCTCCGCCGGTCTCCCGCGCTTGGGGCTCGACCGTCATCTCTCGCCCTCTCCCAGCCCGCTGTCCATGCCGGCCTCCGATCGCACTGCCTGACGCGGGACTACCCGGCTGGCCGCTCTCTACCCATATCTCTAAAGGCGCAGAACATGCCTTGCGGCAATACGCTGCATGCCTTGCGGCAATACGCTGCATCCCGATGGCGCGACACAGACTGACTCGGAGGCTCCTACAGGGCGCACTGATCCTGCCCGCGACGTTGCTCGTGGCGAGCTGTGGATCGAGCGCGAGCACCCCGCCCGGTCTCACCATCTCGGGGCCCGGATTGCAGACGAGCCAGCCGGCGTCAGGACCGAACCGACCCGCTTGGAAGCCGGAATACGAGCACCTGGCCCAGCGCCTCAAGCAGATCGGGATCCCCCCAGGAGGTCAGGAAAAGTTCCACATCCACGCGCTCCTGCACATCTACGTCAACGGGCTCCTGCGGCCGCTGCCAGCGAACATCGGCCTCGATCCGGCGAAGGGGATCGAGTCGAGCATGCACACGCACGACGGCACCGGCATCATCCACATGGAGGCACCGCACCCCTTCAAGTACACGCTCGGTGACTTCTTCGCGGTGTGGGGTGTGAAGCTCGGCCCCGCGCAAGTCGGCGGGCTGAAGGGCTACGGCGGTGATCGCCTGCACTTCTATCTCAACGGCAAGCCGCTCAGCAACCCGGCCGCGCTCGTGCTCCACAAAGACGACAGCATCGTGATGGGGTACGGACCGCCCAGCGGTTATCCGCACAACCCGAGCAAGTTCCTGCTCACCGAGGTCGACAAAGGCGAAGGCGGACTCGGCTGCGGCGCCGCCAAGAAGGGAGAGAAGACCAAGAGCTGCCT
Organism: Solirubrobacteraceae bacterium; assembly: GCA_035553095.1. GTDB lineage: Bacteria > Actinomycetota > Thermoleophilia > Solirubrobacterales > Solirubrobacteraceae > Palsa-744. The sequence goes on from DATNDZ010000016.1 coordinate 44,832, forward strand.
CGCGCCCAAAGCGCCGAGCGGCACGGCCACGACGGGCGCGAGTTGATCGGCGGCTGAATCGAGGCTGCGGAACCGCTAGTGCGCCAGCCCCGCGGCTCTGAGCGCTTCCTCTCGATCGTCGTACTCAACGAGGCGCGCCGTCTTGCCGTCGCGCACCGTACACACGTGCCCCAGCTCCATGTCGATCGGCAGGCCGCTGGCTGCGCCATGTCCGATGAAGCGCACCCAAACGAACACCCTGTCTGCGCTGCCTCTGGCCTCGATCGGCTCGACGCGAAGGTCGGGATATGCGTCAACCCAGCGAGCGAACTGCCGGCGGATCGCGTCGATCCCGCGATGGGTATCGGAATCTGGGTCGCTGCTCGAGGCGACGTATTCGGCGTCCCCGTGCCAATACTCGAGCGATGGCTCCCTCTCGCCCGCGTTGAAGCCAGCGTAGGCGGCGAGAACCTTCTCCACATTCTGCTGCGACATCGCCTAGTCCTCCAGGCCGAGGTTGGCGAGTGCGCGGGCGCAGTCGAAGTAGATGACGAGCCTCGTCACCTTCCCACCGCGGATCTCGTGCACGTTGGCACCCCTCTCGCTGGTCTGCCCGAGTTGCACGCCACTCGCCTTCCCGCGCCCGACCGCGTGCAGGATCACGAGCACGCGCCCATCGCTCAGCTCACGGTATTCGTCGGGTTCGACGCCGTACCCCGTCCAGGCGGTCAGGAACTCGCGCCAGCCCGCCGCCATTGCGGCCAGCCCCTTGAGGCTCCTCGGGTCCGGCCCGTCGGCGATCACGAACTCGATCTCGGGGTCCGCCCAGTCGGTCCCGGTGAAGTCGCCGCGTTCCCAGCGCGCGTAGATCGAGCGCACGAGGTCCAGGTTCTCTGACATCCCCTGCGCAGTATCCCGCCAACCGAGGGCGGGGGCGGATTGCCCAATGGCGCAAGCTGTCGCGGATCACGCCCAGAGCGCTGCGCGATCGGTTCCGTGGCCGGTGATCTCCTCGGCAGCGGCCCGGTAGGGTGGCGCGCGGCAATGGTTCATCTGCTGACGGCGCTCGGCTATCTGCTCCCGGCACTCGCTCTGCTGGCGGTGCTCGCGTGCAGGCGCTACCCCGGCGAGCGGGCGCTGGTCGCGGCGATCGAAGAGCGTCGCCGCGGTTCGCTCATGCGCAGCGTGCGTATCGGTGCGCCTCGCGTGCGGCCGCGCGCGCTACTGCCCCGAGGCGGGCGCCTGATCGCATCTTCGCTCGCCGTTCGCCCTCCTCCGGCGCTGCCCGCCCTGCACTAGCCGGCGCCCGCGCCGACGCTCGCACGCCGGCGCACGCCAACCACAGCCAGGAGGATCATGCCTTTCAGCCCCATGCCGACGCGGCGTGGGCGCACCCGCGCGCCGACCCTGCGCCGCGCCGCCGCCCTCACCGTCGCCCTGCTCATCGGGAGCTGCCTGTGGCCGCTGAGCGCCAGCGCTCACGGCATCTCCGGCCGCGCGAGCCTGCCCGTGCCCGCGTGGCTGTTCGCTTGGGCGGCGGCAATCGTGCTCGTCGTGTCTTTCGTGCTGCTCTCGACGATGTGGTCGCGCCCGCGCCTCCAGGAGGTGCATGAGCGCCGCGCCTGCAATTGGCCAGCACTGCTCACGCCGCTGGCCGGAGCGATCGGCCTCGCGCTGTTCGCGCTCGTGATCTATGCCGGCTACGACGGCGTTTCCGGCTCGAAGGAAAACTTCGATCCGACCTTCATCTTCGTGATCTTCTGGGTGGGCGTGCCGCTGTCGAGTGCGGTGTTCGGGGACTGGTTCCGGGCCTTCAGCCCGTGGCGTGCGTGTGCGCGAGCGGCTCACTGGATCGGCGCGCGCTTGGGCCTGCGCTGGCGGGCGCCCCTCTCCTACCCGGACTGGCTCGGGCGATGGCCGGTGGTCGCCGGACTGCTCGCGTTCGCCTGGCTCGAGCTGATCTACCACGACCGCGACAACCCGTCGCTGCTGGCATCGCTGTCGCTCGCCTACCTCACGCTGATGCTGGTCGGGATGGCGCTGTTCGGGATCGAGCAGTGGAGCGAGCGCGGCGACGCGTTCGGTGGCTACTTCGGACTGTTCGGGCGCCTCTCCGGCTTCGCCGTCCACGACCGTGCGCTGTGGCTGCGGCGTCCGTTGTCGGCGCTCAGCTCCTACGGGAGCGAGTCGGGGGCGGTGGCGCTGGTGCTCGTGATCATCGGCATCACGACGTTCGACGGTGCATCCAACGGCGTCGTCTGGAACACGTTGCAACCTCATGTACAGAGCTTCTTCTCAGGGTTGGGGCTGGGCGACAGCCCATCGGACGAGATCGCCGACAGCCTAGGTCTGGTGCTCGCGATCGCGGTCGTGGTCGGTTTCTATTGGGTCGGCGTGCTGGGCATGAGATCCGTCTCGGCCCGCTTCGACACGCGCTGGCTCGCAAGATCCTTCGCCCACACGCTCGTGCCGATCGGCTTCGCCTACGTGCTGGCGCACTACTTCTCGCTGCTGGTCTGGCAGGGCCAGGCGATCGGCTACCTCGCCTCCGACCCGCTCGGGCACGGCACGGACTACTTCGGGACGGCCCATTGGCACGTCAACTACAACTTCATTGGCTCCACCGGCATCTGGTACGTGGAGGTCGCCGCGCTCGTGACGGGGCACGTTTGCGGGCTGGCCCTCGCGCACGATCGGGCCTTGGCGACCTATCGCTCGGCCGAGGAGGCCGTTCGTTCGCAGTATTGGATGCTCGTCGTGATGGTCGGCTTCACGAGCCTCGGCCTGTGGCTGCTCTCGGCGGTGAATACTTAGTCAGACCGGCATGTTCGTGATCGCCCACATCGGCAAGATCCCCGTCGAGGAGTACGCCCCCTTCATCGTTCCCGTGATCGCGCTCTACGTCTACGGTCGACAGTGGAGTCGCCGCCACCGCAAGAAGTTGGCCAAACTGCCCGACGCGGCGGGGGCGCTGGATGAGAAAACGATCGAGTTCGTCGTCTCGCGCTGGGCCGCATCGGATCACAAGGAGCTCGATCGAGAGCAGGTGCCGCTGATGTATCCGCCTGGGCCGGACGGCACTACTGCGTCCGAGCTTGCACGGCGGATCGGCGCCGATCCGCGAAGCGTCACACAGCGGGTCGAGGATCTCGTCGAGCTCGGGTACGCGGAGTACGGCGACGACGAGACCGATCAGCGAATCTGGTTGACGGTCGAGGGCATCCACCTGATGAACGTGACCGAGGACGCGCTGCTGACGGCGCTTGGCGAGACGCGGACACCTGCTGGGCGTCCCTCATCAAGCCGAGCTGGGTGAGGAGGTCGAGCTGTCGCAGTAGGTGTGGTGTCCATCTCATCTCCACCCCCGCCTCGCCCCTTGTGTCCGCAACATGGCTGCTCGCCCGACCCTAGTCGGGCGGCCACTCGACGACAAGCCTGGCGCCGGCGGTTCGCGACCACCTCCAGAGCGCTCAAAACGGGCAGATCTACCGCCGCGCAGGCGCATGCGAGACGTCACGCGGCCTCTCAGGAAACCGTCGGGCACGCCGATAAGAGGCTATGCCCGCCTCGTGGCGCCCAACCGACGACGGCCGCGCCACGATGGGCCGCGTTGCCGGCACGCTGTTCTTGATCGGCTCGGCGATGACGGTGCTTGGGATCCTGCTGCCCCACTCGCCGAAGGTGGATGTCGGCGGGTTCTGGGCGATGGCCGGCGGAACCGGTCTCGCTGCGCTGCTCCTCTTCCACTATTCCCAACGGCTATCGGTTCGGTCTTACGAGCTGTGCATGCTCATCGCCAGCCTCACGATCACCCTCTCGCTGTACTTCAACGGCGAGCGCCACGGGGGTCCGTCGGCGGGCAACCAGGTGCTCTATGTCTGGGTGGCCCTGTATGCCGGTTACTTCTTCTCACGGCGAGCGATGGTCGCTCAGCTCGGCGTGATCGCCGCCCTTTACGCCGGGGTCTTGATCGTCATCCACCCTGGACCCGTCGGTCTCACCCGCTGGCTGATCACCGTCGGGATGGTCTCGGCGGCGGCGCTGATCGTACACGCGCTGAAGATCCGCACCGATGACCTTCTCGAGCGACTCGCCAGGGCGGCTCGTACCGATCCGCTGACCGGTCTGCTGAATCGTCAGGCATTCGATGAGCGTTTGAAGACCGAGCTGGCCAGATGCCGCAGAAATGGACAGCCTCTAGCCCTGATCATGGCCGACATCGACTACTTCAAGGAGAGAAACGACAGTCAGGGACACGCGTGCGGAGATGCGGCGCTGCGTATCGTTGGGGACACCGCACGTCAGGTCTCACGAGGTGCCGACTACGCCGCCCGGATCGGCGGAGACGAGTTCGCGGCGATCCTGTCCGGCACCGATGCCGAAGGAGCCTTCCTGTTCGCCGAGCGGATGCGGGAGGGGATTCGGATGTCGCAGGAGACAGACGACGTCCCGCTGACGATGAGTCTTGGGATCGCGGAATGGGAGGCAGACGGGCTGACGCCGGAAATGCTGAGTCGCGCAGCAGATGAGGCGCTATACGAAGCCAAGGGGCTCGGCCGGAATCAAACGGTTGTTGCGCAGGGGGCCCGCAGGAGACTCGCAACGCGCGCGACCCGACGTCGTTCGGCGAGGCCGGGCTCGCAGCCGCGCCAGACCGAGCTGCTGCCGAGCGGGTATCAGGGGCCATAAGGCGTTCAAGTAGGGCGTGCGTTGATGGCCTCCATGGCGGTCGGGGGCGACTCGTACTCGATGACGCTGGCGCCCAGGTCGGAGAACCCGATCCGTCGGTAGAGCTCGGCTCCCATCTCGGAGGCGCCCAGCCAGGCCGCGCGGGCTCCCAGCTCGAACCCGGCGCGTGCTGACATTCGCGTGAGCGCATCGCCGAGGCCACGTCGACGGGCGCTCTCGACGGTGGCGACATAGAAGACCCCGGCCACGCCATGACTGACGAGTGTCATCGCGCACGCGACCGGCACGTCGTCGATGTAGGCGACGAACGCGGCGATGTGGGGGGTGAGGATCGTCCGGTCGTGGAACAACAGTCCCGCGCGCTCGCGCTCGCCGGGGTCATCGTTTGCCTCGGCCACAACCTTCCCGTAGTCGAGGACCTGCTCGCTGCGCGACACGACGCGGACATCGATATCCCCGGCGAGTGGCGAGGGCTCCGGCGGGTCATGGAGCGCCATCGGGCGCTCTGTCCAGGTCGGGGTGTACTTGGCCGCGCACGCCGCCTTCGCAACGTCAGCGTCGTCGGGTTCGCGGACGAGCACGATGTGACCGTCCTCCCGGGCGACGAAGAACTCACGGGCACGACGTACCGCGGCCGTACCAACGATGTTCCGGTCCAGCCGAATCACCACACGCAGGTAGCGGCTCGGACCCGCCACGAACAGCAGCCCGCCCTCCTCGTGGACCAGCCCGGCCGACCAGCGGGCCATCTCCCGCCACAACTCCTGTTCGTTGAGGGCCGCTCCCCGTGCGAAGTCCGCGTCAGACTGCAAGAGCCAGCTCCGCGTGCTCCCGCGACATCGCCCTACTCCGCCAGCCCCACGGCGTTGAGAGCTCGCGGCCAGGTGAAGTAGGAGCGAATTGCGGCGATCTTTCCATCACGGATCTCGTCGACGACTATTCCGACGGGTTGTCGGATCGTCCTGTTCGAGCCCTTGATTCGTCCGATCGCCTCATACAGCGCAAGGACACGGTCACCAACGGGGCGAACTTCGCGAAGCTCAACGCTGTAGTCGTCGAAATTGTCGGAGAAGATGGCGTCGAGCCGACGAACGCCGTCGTGGCCTCTGTAGACCGCCTCCTCAACCCATTCAGGTCCCGGGTCCCAGACGAAATCAGGCGCGTAGAAAGGTAGCGTGGCCTCTATTCCACCGCTGGCATACGCCTCGAACGATCGGCGCACGATCTCCCGCGTTCTCCCGCGACATCGCCTACTCCGCCAGGCCCACGGCTTTGAGCGCGTCGTCTGGGTCGTCATACATCTCCATCCGCACCTGCTTGCCGTCACGGATCGTAAAGACCTGCCCGAGTCGCATGTCCACGGGCAAGCCGGTGGACTTGGAGCGACCGCGCTGCTGGATGACTCCCACGACGCGGTCATCGCCCGCGTCGTGGATCGCGATGACCTCTATCGCCCAGTCGTCAAACGCGTCGGTCCATTCCCGGATGAACCGCCGCGCACCGTCGATCCCGGCGTAGGTCTGCTGCTCCGGCCAGCCCCGGAAATGCGACATGTCCCAGACGTACTCGGGCGCGATGAAGTCCGTGAGGATGTCCCCGGTAGCTTGACGATGCGCGTAGACGCGACGCACGATCTCAACGTTCTCCCGCGACATCGGCTACTCCGCCAGTCCTGCGGCTTGGAGGGCGTTCTCCCTAGAACCGAAGTCCTCCCATCGCACGATCAGCCCGTTGCGGAGCTCAACCAGACCGCCGGTCGGGATGCTCATCTCGATACCGCTCTGCGCCGCTTGGACCTCGATTGTGCCCCACGCGAGCACCTGGTCGCCCAGATCGACCAGCTCGAACCGAAGCTCGAACTTGCCGAACGTCTGCTCGGTGTCCGCCCTGAATCTTTCAATGCCGGCAATACCACGGTAGGTCCCCTCGGTGGCGGAGCGAAGCGGCAGCCACTCGACATCCGGATGAAAGGCCACGGCGTCCATTTCCCCACGATTCCATTGCTCGATGGCGGCACGGACGATCTCGACGTTCTCCTGCGACATCGGCTACTCGGCCAGCCCCACGGCTCGGAGGGCGTCGTCCCTATTGGTGTGGCTGGAGAGCCAGATCACCTTCCGCCCACGAAAGGTCCAAGCGTGGAAATAGTGGTTCCAGACCTCTGCGCCGCTTCCCCTGATCCGTCCGCCATCGCGCAGGGCCGTGACCAAACGATGCCCGTCCGCCTGCACGATATCCCGGATCTCGACGTGAAAGTCATCGAACGTCTCGAAATAGGGGGCGAGCGCTTTCTGCGCGGCGTCTATGCCCCGAAGCTGGTTGAAATCGGGAGAAACGTCGGTCCAGTCCGTGACGCAGTCTGGGGCGAAGAACTCGGCCGGAAGCGCCTTCTGCTCACTCACCTCCGCGTAGATACGGCGCACGATCTCGACGTTCTCCTGCGACATCGCCTACCCGTTGAGCAGTTCCGTGGCCGTCGGCGGCGAGGCCGCGCGCGAGCCGGCGAGTGCCGACACGAGTCCGGCGGCGGAGAACACGATGCCGCCGATCAGGTCGCGGTCGAAGCTCGCACGGGCGCGGCTCTCGATAACCGCGGATGCGATATCGGCGGCGTCGATCGCGGCGGCGAGCATCATCGCCGGCCGACGCAGCGAGGCCCGAGGGATGCTCGCGATGCCAATCAGCGCCACCGTGACCTGATGAGCCGAGAAGCCCCGCACGAACAGCCGTGCAGGTGGGGCGTCGTCCGTGTCTGGGGCGAGCGAGATTCGACCGGCCAGCCGACGCGACGGAGCGCAGACGACGGCAGCGCCGTAGGCAAGACGAACGAGTGCGTTCGCGGCGATGAGCGATACAGGGCTCTCCGACATCGCCCGCCCAGTATCCCGCTACAGCCGCAGCAGGGACCTCTCGCCGGCCGTTGCCCTCTGCCCGGCGCGACTGGCTGGCGGGCTCTGGACCCGAGAATCGGCGAACCACGCGACCCGACGGCGCTCATAGCGACATGAGCCTGCTCCTTCCGGGGGGCCCTAGCTAGGCGCCCGACTGGCGCGGATTGATCGGCTACTCCCTGAGTCCGAGGTCGGCGAGCGCGTCCTCGCGGTTCCAGTAAAGGGCGAGCGCCGTCACTTTCCCGTCGCGAATCTCGAACACATTCGCCCCCGGCAGTTTCATGCTCTCGATGCCCATTCCGCTGGCTTTGCCGCGCCCGCCGTGGTGCATGAGAACGAGGACATGCCCTCCGTCAAGTTCGCGGTACTCGTCCGCCTCGGTGCGGTAGTCCTCCCACGTCCTCATCCAGTCACGCCAACGCTCCGCCATATTGGCCACCCCTGTGGTCTTCGTAGCGTCGAAGCCAAACGATTCGAACTCGATCTCGGGGTCCGCCCAAGCAGCGGAGCTGAAGTTGCCGCGTTCCCAGTCCGCGTAGATCGAGCGCACCAGGTCCAGGTTCTCCGACATCGCCTACTCCGCCAGGCCTGCGGCGTTGAGGGCTTCGTCGTGGTCCCAGAAAAACCGGGCCTCAATGATCTTGCCGGCCTGCAGGCGAAAGGCGCCCGAGTTCGCAAACTCGGCATCCAACCCACTTCGCTTGCCCCGGGCAAGCACGCGATGCCCCGTTACGACGCGGTCGCCCTTCGTCTCGATCCGATCGATAAGCATCGTCTGGTCCTCGAAGTTGGCCCTCACGCTGCGCATCTGCGCGAGTACGTCGGCCCGGCCCAGCGTTGGCCCCGACTCGGGCCATCCCTCCGGCGCGGAGGCTACGACGTCGGCGTCAAGCAGCCCGACCATGGGGTCGACGTCAGCGGCGTCCCAAAGCGCGTACAAAGGCCGCACCACGTCGGCGTTCGCTCGCGACATCGCCTACCCCAGTTCCTTGGCGCGGCGTTCGGCGGCTGCGCGGGCCTCGTCGATGTCGGAAATGGTGAGGCGCGCGATCAAGCCTCCCACCCAGACGTAGATCCATCCCTCTCTCTGCTGAACGTGACCGGCGAGGCCAGCAGGCCGAGCCTCTTGGAGGACCACAGCAAACACAACTCCGTTGCCGACGTCGTGGACCTCCTCAAGCTTGAAGTCCAATTCCTCATACATGCCGAACCACCCCTCAACGAAGGCACGAATTGCCGCTTGGCCTTCGAAGACGTCCCCCACCGCCCGCCCCTCAAGGACCGCATCCACAGCAAAGCTGCTCATCACCGCATCGATGTCACGGCGATTCCCAGCCTCAAACTGCCTGCGCACACGCTCCACCGGGTCGGGGGTCGTGGACTCGTCAGACATCGCCCGCCCAGTATCCCGCAGGGCGCCTACTCCCGACGACGACCACCGTCTAGCACGCGCAGACGCGTGCCCGTTCTGACAGACATGGGGCCGAGGCCCCATTCCCACACCGCTCCGGTGCGCCTATGCTCGCCCCAATGGCTCGCGGACTCGCGATGGGGGGAGCCACCGGCTTGGCCGTGGGAATCATCGTCAGCGTTCTGACGGACGTTCTGTTCGCGCCTGAGATCGGCTTACTTCTCGGAGTACTGATCGGCTGGGCTTTGATCGGCCTTACCGGGGGGATGGGAGAGTCGAGATGACTTCCCGCCACTTGGTCGTCGCCTTGCTCGTACTTGCAGTCGTGCTGGTAAATGCCGCGTTCCCGACATCGCCTACTCCTCCAGCCCCACGGCTTTGAGGGCTTCGGACAGGTCCTCGTAGGAGGCGGCGAAGACGACCTTCCCAAGCTCGACCTTGAAGGCGGTGACGTACCGCGCGTCAAACGGTGCCCCGCTTCCCTTTCCACGCCCGAAGGAATGGACCGCAGCGAAGATCCAGTCGCCTCGTTCGATGAACCGCTCCGGTTCAAACCGAAAATCGCTGAATGCTTCCCGCGTGGCGTCGAGCCACTTCTTCAGGCCCTCGGGCCCGTGGTAGACGGCGGCATCCGGCGCGAGCACGTTCTCATGCAGTTCAAACTGCGGGCTGATGATCTCAACCAGCCGCGCGATGTCTCCCCGGCTGACGAGGTCGTAGGCGCGTCGCATGAGCTCTACGTTCTCCTGCGACATCGCCTACTCCGCCAGGCGCACGGCCTTGAGGGCTTCGTCCTTGGAGTGGTACTCGCTGATCTCGCTCACCCTCGCGTCGTGCATGCTCGCGACCCATGCGTAGGGCTCTCGGACCTCTGTGGTGCTACCACGGGCGCGAACCTTGACCCATCCGACCAGTACCAGCACGTCGCCGAAATCGATGTACTCGTCTACGTCGAACTCGAACCCTTCGAAGGTGTCTCGCCACATTCGCATCATGGCCCGTATGGCCTCGCGTCCACGGTAGATACCCGTATCGGGCTCATCAGAGCGGGAACGGAAGACGGCGTCCGGGTCGTACAGGACGTCGAGAACCGCGTCATCTTCTCCTCCGCGATTGAAGCGCTCGACCCCCGCCCTCATCGCTTCCACGTTCCCCTGCGACACCGCCTACTCCTCCAGGCCGAGGTCGGCGAGAGCGCGGTCGCGATGCCAGTAGAGGAGGAGCCTCACCACCTTGCCGTCACGCATCTGAAACACGTTCGCTCCCTCGGTCGTGAGCTGCTTGTCGCCGAGGCCGCTGGCTCGTCCGTAGCCGCCGTGACGCATGAGGATGAGCACACGCTCGGAATCCAGCTCCCGGAATTGGTCGACCTCCACGCGATAGTCGCCCCAGGCTCCGAGGAACCCACGCCATCCGGCCTCCATCCCGTCACGGCCGTGCCATCTGCCCTGTTCGGGACCGTCGCCAACGACCACCTCAATCCGCTCATCGGCCCAATCGTTGGAGCTGAAGTCGCCGCGCCCCCAAGCGGTACATATCGAGCGCACGAGGTCCAGGTTCTCCGACATGCCCTACTCCTCCAGCCCAACGGCTTCGAGGGCTTCCTTGCGCTCGCGGTACTCGCGCTGCTCGGTCACTTTGCCGTCGCGGAAGGTGAACACATGGAACTCATACTCCTCGAAGTCGACGCCACTGGCGCGCCCACGACCAGTAAGCCGGACGCCGACCACGACGTGGTCACCGGCGTCGATGAACTCGTCAGGGCGAGCCTGAAGCTCAACGTCTTCAAGGATCTCAGCGAGGTGTCGCAGACTGGCCTCGCGACCTCGATGCGTACTCGCCCCCAGATCATCAGCTCGGTCCCACCAGACGGCGTTCGGGTCGGTCAGCTCCGCCAAGGCGTCGAAGTCGGCGCGATTGACGGCGTCAAAGCGCAGACGCACCAGCTCCACGTTCTCCTCGGACATCGCCTACTCCTCCAGGCCCAGGGCTTTGAGGGCCTCGGCCTGCTCCCAGAAGTTCTCGATCATGAAGATCTTGCCCTTGCGGACGGTATAGACGGTCGTCAACTCCATGCTCATTTCGGGACCTTGGCCCATAGCACGCCAAGCGACCCGCACGACAACCCGATCGCCCGCGGCGATGAACTCGGTGATCGGCTCCACCGCGTCCACGTCGAACGCCGCCCGCATGCGCTCCCACTGGCGCATGCAAGCGTCTCGACCAACGAGAGTTTCCGCTTCGGGCCAACCCTCAAAAGCCGCCCAGATGACCCTGGCGTCATGCAGGGCACCGAAGGCCTCGATGTCGCGGGCGTTGTATGCGTCCAAGAAGGCTCGAATGACGTCCACGTTCTCCTGCGACATCGCCTAGTCCGCCAGGCCCACCGACTTGAGGGCCTGCTGTCGGTTGTTGAAGTAATCGACGCGCACGAGCCTTCGATCAGGCCCAATCTCCCAGACCATCGCGTCCTGCCGGTCGACGCTCACGCCGCTGCCTCGTCCGGTCGCTTTCATGCGGACCACGGCGATCACACGCTCGCCAGCGTCGATGAACGCTTCGGGTTCCATGCTGAACTCCGACCAGGCGGCCGCCCAGTCCTCAAACCACCGCTCGACGCCTGCGAGACCGCGATACTCGCCCGCGTCCACGATGTCGTGGTCGTGCACCTCTATCTCCTCGTCCAGCATGTCCCAAGCCGGTTCGCCGGTGGCGACGAACCGTTCAAGAGACTCGCGAACCAGCTCCACGTTCTCCTGGGACATCGCCTACCCCCGTTCCTCGGCGAGGCGTTGGGCGGCAGTGTCTTCGAAGAAGCGACGAATTGCCGCCCGACCCTTGTACACCTCCATGCCCATGTGCGACGAGTCCCACACTGCGTCCGGCGCAAAGAAGCTCGTCATCGCATCAGCGTCGCCGCTGCCAACAGCCTCCACCCGGCTTCGCATGAGCTCGAGTACGTCTGGGGTCGTGGACTCCTCAGACATTGCCCGCCCAGTATCCCGCAGGCGACTCGACCGTTGGGGATCAGGTGGCGGGTAGCTCGCGCGCTAGCGCTCCGGCCTGCTCGTGCGCTGACGCTGGGGCCTGCTCGTGCGCGCCTACTCCTCCAGGCCCAGGGCGTTGAGGGCCTCGTCGACCTCCATGTAGATCCGTGCCCGCCAGATCCGGCGGTCGCTTCCGAACGTGAATACCGTTGCGACAGGAAACCTCAAAACGAGGCCGCTTTGTCGTCCCTTGGCGGTGACCGTGGCGATCAAGATCACGTGGTCGTCGACGTCACGCACATCATCGGCTTCGATCTGCCACTCAGAGAACTGCTCGTCATTGTCGCGCAGCCACCGCTCCAGCCCCTCGTAACCTCGATACGGCTCCCCCGCGAGCGAGGAGAAGGGACTCTCAAGCTCGCACGCGGGATCGATGTATCGCTGGAAAGCGCTCAAGTCCCGCGCGCCGGTGTTCCAGCGGTCGGTGAGCGCACGCACCAGCTCCACGTTCTCCTGCGACATCGCCTACTCCCGTTCTTCGGTGAGGCGTTCGGCGGCTGTGCGGGCCTCGTCGGGATTGAGGTAGAGCGTGAGCCGCGCGATCCGGGCATCTGTCCACTCGTAGATCCATCCGCCCCGCAGTCGGACCTCGCCCGAGCTACCGGCGAGGCGGCCTCGCAGGCGGTTGACCGTGAGGACGACCCCGGCCCCGAGATCGACAATGTCCAGCACCTCGAACGCGAGCTCGTCGTAGGAGCCGATCCACTCCTCAAAGAAGCCACGGATTGCGGCGACACCCTCGAAGCTCGTGCTCATCCCAGTCGCCACCACCACCGCACCGGGAGCGAAGAAGCTCATCACGGCATCGAAGTCGCTTGCGTTCGTCGCGTCGACGCCCCGCTGCACAAGCTCAAGCACGTCGGGCATTGTGGACTCCTCAGACATCGCCCGCCCAGTATCCCGCGGGCATTTGATCGGCGTTTGCGCGGCTATGGGCGATGTTCACACTTCCGTTGGCACTCCGGTCTCGATACGACCGTGCGGTGCGACCGTCAGCAGGCGAAAGCCCCGCCTTAGCAGGGCTTTCTGTCCAAGCCGGAGTCGGGGGTCGAACCCGAGACCTCCTGTTTACAAGACAGGTGCTCTACCAGCTGAGCTACTCCGGCATCCCAGCGACACAGGCTATCGCCAGCGCCAAGGCCACCGCGGCCGAGAACCGGGATGCCCGCGGCGTTTTGCAGGGCCGAAGGCAGGGTATAGCCGGGCTGTTCGACGGTCTGCGGGGTTCGACGACGGGGAGCGGGAGACATGGGCAAGCGGGTTCGGGTCGTGGGGCTTCTTCTGGTGGTCGCGCTCGTCGGCGGCGCGATCTTCGTCGCCAACGCATCGGCGGAACGTCCGGAATTCGGGCGCTGCCTCAAACAGGCCACCAAATCCCTGAGCAACTTCGACAACGCAAAATGCGTGAAACTCGCGTCCGAAGACACCGGGAACGAAGAAGAAAAGCTGAAAAAAGGCAACTACCAGTGGTTCTCGGGCGTCGTGAAAGCCAAATTCACGACGAAACTCAAAGAAGGGACGCTCGTCACCCTCGAATCGGTCGCGGGCACCAAAATCGTGTGCACCGGCGAAACAAGCAGCGGCGAATACACGGGCCCCAAAACCGTCGGCGGGGTGCTGATCGTATTCAAGGGCTGTGAAGTGGGCGGCAACAAATGCAACTCGACAGGCCGCGCCACGGGCGAAGTTGCGACGGCCACGCTCGAAGGGCTGCTGGGCGTCGAAAAAGTCGGCACCAACACGCCGCTCAACGACACCTTGGCGATCGAACTGCACGCCCCCGCCGGTCAGAACTTCGTCGAATTCACCTGTGGCGGCCTGCTTTCCGAGGTGGTCAGGGGCTCCGTGCTGCACAAGGTCGCGGCGAACGCGATGAAGCTGACCATCACCGAAAAATTCGTTGCGTCCAAAGGAATCCAGAAACCCGATCACTTCGCCTTCGGCGCGCCAGGGGAACACATCCTCGAACTCAGCAACAGCGGAAGCCCCTTCGAACAGCTCGGGCTGAGCCTCGCGACGATCCTCAGCAACGAAGAAAAGGTCGAGGCGAGCACGGTCAACTAGGCCCGGCTCGCGTATGGGCGGGCGTCCCGGCTAGCGCTTGCTGAGCTGCGGCCGGTACGCCCGCAGGCGCTCGCGCAGGCTCCGACGCGGGCGAGGCTCCGACTGGGCCCGGGCCTCTTCCTGAAGATCACAGGTGCGCTCTGCGGCCAGGGCTGCAGCGATGTGCGAGTTCATGGCTCTCCGATCGGGTAGTTGCCTACGCAACGACAATAGCGCGTTATCTGCGCACTCGCCGGCGCGGACGGGCTGGCGCGAGCCGAGCTCGCGTCTTGCCAGCAGCCGGCCGGCAGCGGAGAACGTCGATGTAGGATCCCGGCCGATGTCAGCGCACGCGTCGCATTCCGCCGCCGGGCCGGCCGACGAACCGGCGCTCGTAACCGATCTCGTCTACGACGTGGGTGCGCACAAGGGCGAGGACGCGGCGTACTACCTCGCCAAGGGCTACCGCGTGCTGGCATTCGAGGCCAACGCCGAGCTCGTTCGCGGCTGCGCCGATCGCTTTGCGCAGGAGATCGCCGAAGGGCGGCTCGAGCTCGTCGAGGGGGCGGTGACGGACTCCGCTGAGGCCACCGTTCGCTTCTACCGTCACCCACTCAGCACCTGGGGCACGACCAGCGAGGAGATGGTCTCGCGCAACCTGATGGTCGCTCCAAGCGAAGCCGTCGAGGTCCCCGCCGTGAACTTCGCCGAGAAGCTTCGCCAAACGGGGATGCCCTTGACGTTCCGCTTCGAGGAGGACTCGAGCGGCCCGTTCGGTTCCGACGTCGGCCCATGGCTGGCTCGCCCCGCCGCGATCGCGCGCTACCGGCGCGTGTTCCTCGCCTACCGACTGATCGGCGCCCGCTAGCTGCTGCGCCGAACCCGGATCGGGCGCCGCCTGCACGGGATCGCATTGCGCAGGCTGAAACGGCCGCTCCCGGGTGGTACGACACGCACGCCGCGCGCGCAGCGGTGACATGAACGCGCCCACGTTCATGACTCCGCCGCGCATCGGCTCGCCCCCGCCTGACCTCGCCGGCTTCCAGAAAAACGGCGCGCCCGCGCGAGGGGACGGGATGCGGGCGCGCCTGGTTGTCCTCGGCGCATTGTTGCCCCGCATGGCCATGCGCAAACTCTGACTGCTTCGATTCCTTGCCGGGCGTGGCGGTCGTGGTCGCCTCGGTCGCATGTAACGGCGCGCTCGCGGGCGGTGTAGTTCGGGCATGGAGCAGCAGCGCCAGCGCGTCGCAGACGCCCCCGCGGGGAAAGTCGCCGCAACCGGCGCTGGGCCCGTGCGCGCGCCGGGGGCCGATCTCGAATCCTTCCGCGACCGCTCGCTGCGGCGCGGCGTCAATCCGTTTCTGTACTGGACGCTGCGGGGCATCCTCGTGCCGGCCTTCCTCGTCTACTTCCGCATGCAGCGGATCGGGCGCGAGCACCTGCCCAAGCAGGGCCCGCTCCTGCTCGCCTCCAACCACCGCAGCTTTCTGGACCCGTTCGTGATCGGCATGCTCCTGCGCCGCCCCGTGTACTACATGGCCAAGCGCGAGCTGTTCGAGAAGCGCTGGCAGGCTTGGATCCTCAACGCCCTCGGTGCCTTCCCGGTCGACCGCGGCCAGGGCGACAGCGCGGCGATGGACACGGCCCGCGCGATCCTGCAGCGTGGCGACTGCGTCGTGCTGTTCCCGGAGGGCACCCGCGTGCGCTCGGGCCCGCTCGCAAAGCCGCGCCGTGGCGTCGGGCGGCTGGCGCTCGAGACCGGCGTGCCGGTAGCGCCGGTCGCCGTGATCGGCACCGAAGACGTGCGCCGCGGCTGGCGAATCCGCCCGCGCAAGGTGCGAGTGCGTGTCGGACGACCACTCAACTTCCCGACCGCCGGCAGCTCCTCGCCGTCACTCGCCGAGGGCGTCACCGACCGAGTGTGGTCATGCGTCAGTCTGCAGTGGGAGTGGCTCGGCGGTGCTCCCGCCGTGGAGAGTGGCGCCGCCGTGAGGCGCGCGGCCAGGGCGCCGGCGCGACGCACGCGGGCCGAGCAGTCGGCGCTCGGGGCAGAGCGCGACCGGCGCCAGGCGCGCGACGCCGGCGGGCCTCAGATGCCGGCCCGCCCGCAGCCGGCGAGCGATGAGGAGACGCGCGCGGCCTGACCGCCGCGCCCGCACGGGCCGGACGGCTGGGCGCCAGCGACTGCGGGATAGGGTGTGCGATGAGTGACCGAGGCGCACGTCAAGAAGTCCAAGGCGCAGCTCGACGCGGAGTTCTCCGAGCTCTACCGCGCCCACCTTCGCGACGTCTACAGCTACGCCTACTACCGCGTGGGAGACCACCACGACGCGGAGGACCTGACCGAGCAGACCTTCCTGCAGGCCTACCGCCACTTCGAGCGCGCCCAGCAGGAGTCGAACGGGCGGCCGCTGCGCCCGTGGCTGATCCGGATCGCGCACAACCTCGCCGCGAACCTCTACCGCGACCGCTCGCGCAAGCCGGCCTCGCCGATCGACGAGAACAGCAACCTGACGGCGATGCACACGACCGAGCAGCTGGTCGAGGGTCGCGACGAGCTCAGCCGCGTCCTGGCTGGCGTGCAGCAGCTGCCCGACGACCGGCGCGAGGCGCTGATCATGCGCTTCGCGCTGGGCATGGACAACCGCGAGATCGCGCGGGCGATGGACCGCACGGACGGTGCCACCAAGGTGCTGATACATCGCGCGATCAAACAGCTGGAGGAGATCGTGGGCGACCCGCGCAAGGAGTCCAGCGATGACTGAGGCGCTCCCCAACCTCGAGGGCCTCTTGCGCGAAGCGCTCGCGCCGGTCGAGCCGCCCGAGGATCTGGTCGAGCGCCTGGAGTCGACGCTCACCGCGATCACCGAGCTCGCCGCCGACGAGCTCGAGGCGTGGGAACTCTCGGCGATGCGTGACCCGCGCAACTGGGTGCGTCCGGCCGCGGCGATCGTCGCCGGCAGCGCGGCCGGCGCCGCGCTCGTGGTGCTGCGCGCTCGCCGGCGCGCCCGGCGCCCGAGCGGGCCGCTCGGCGTCAACCTTCCAAGTCTCGACCGCGCCGGCGCCGAGCGCACGCTCCGGGAGATCGGACGAGAGACCCGCAGGCTGTTCGGCGAGCGCTGAGGGGGCCGCCGCCGCGGGTGGTGGCGGACGCGCCGCGTCGCCGAGCTAGTCTCTTCGCAGCGCATGGCCACCTGCTACCGCCACCCCTCGCGCGAGACTGGGGTCTCGTGCTCGAACTGCGGGCGGCCGATCTGCCCCGACTGCATGACGACCACGCCCGTCGGCATGCGCTGCCCCGAGTGCGCCAGCGAGCGCACGAAGGTGAAGACGATCCGCAGCGTCACGAGCCGCCCCGAGCTGACGCTCGCGCTGATCGCCGCCAACGTGATCGTCTTCCTCGCGGAGGGCAACGTCACGATCACCGGGCAGCCGACGAACAAGGTCTTTGAAAAAGGGGCGCTGTTCGGAAGCCTCGAAGGGTTGCCCGATCAGGGGGTGGCGCATGGCCAGTGGTGGCGCGTCGTCACCAGCGGCTTCCTGCACGAGAACCTCCTTCACATCGGCTTCAACATGTACGTGCTGTACGTGCTCGGGCAGATGCTCGAGCCGGTGCTCGGTCGGCTGCGCTTCGGCCTGATCTACGCCGTCTCGCTGCTTGCCGGGTCGCTCGGCGCGTTGATCGTCACGCCCCACTCGGTCACGGTCGGCGCCTCGGGGGCCGTGTTCGGCGTGATGGGCGCCGCCGCCGTCGAGATCCGAGCTCGCCAGATTCCGCTCATGCAGAGCGGCGTCGGTGGGCTGATCCTGATCAACCTCGTGATCAGCTTTACGCTCCCGGGGATCTCCTGGGGCGGCCACATCGGCGGCCTGATCGGCGGCACCCTGGCCGCGTTGGCGCTGCAGCTCGGGGGGCGTCTTCGCGCGCAGGCCGCGTCGCTGGCGGCCTGTGTGGTGCTCGGCTTCGCCTGCTTCGCCGGCTCGATCGCCGTGTCGGAGTCAAGCCAAGCCGACGCCGGCGCGCCGGCGTCGATCGAATCCGGCTAGCGCGCCGCCGAAGCGGGCAGCTCTAGCGCGAGCACCTCGGCCGGCGCCGCCGGCAGCCGCTCCGGGTGCAGGATGTGGCCGAGCAGCTCGAGGCCGTCGATCAAGCGCGGCCCCGGCCGCGAGAAGTAGGCCGAGGCGTCGACGGCGAGGATCCTCCGAGCGCCGAGCGCCGCCAGCTCCCTCGCGTGCGCGACCGCCTCCTCGTGTGCGCGCCGGGCGTCGTAGCCGCACGGCATCACGACGACCACCTCCGGCTCGCTCGCCGCCGCCTCTTCCCAATCGATCACCCGTGAGTGCTCGCCCGGCAGCCCCAGCAGGTCCACGCCCCCGGCCAGCTCGATCATCTGCGGCGTCCAGTGGCCGGCGACGTATACCGGGTCGAGCCACTCGAGCGCGGCCACGCGCACGCGCGGGCGCCCGCGCACCGCGAGCTTGACGCGGTCGATCCGCGCGGCCGCCTGGGCCACGAGCTCGACCCCCTGCTCGCGCCGGCCGGTCGCCTCGGCCAGCGTGCGCACGTCGCCGAGCGTCTCACCCAGCGTCTTCGGGTCCAGCGCGATCACGCGCGGCTGCGAGGGCAGCTGCTCGGCCAGCTCGGCCACCTCCTCGTAGGAGACGGCGCAGACCGGACAGAGCTCCTGCGTGACGATCAGCTCCGGGCGCAGCTCGGCCAGCGTCTCGCGGTCGAGCTCGTAGATCGCCTCGCCCGCGAGCGTGCGCTCGCGCACGGCCGCGTCGATCTCGCCTGCGCTGAGCCCCTGCGGCAGCGCGTCGCGCGTGACCTTCGGCAGCGCGAGCGCCGGCGCCGGGAAGTCGCACTCGTGCGTGACCGCCACCACCTCCTCGCCGAGCCCGAGCGCGAACAGCAGCTCGGTGGCATGGGGAACGAGGCTCACGATGCGCATCACCCAACTGTACGCTCGCTATGCTCGGCATTGGAGATGACCCTGCTCAGCGATGCGCAGATCGAGCAGCAGCTAGAAGGCTCCGAGTGGCGGCGCGAGGGCAACGAGATCGTGCGCGACTACGAGCTCGCCGACTTCGTCGCTGCGATCGAGCTGGTCGAACGCGTGGCCAAGCTGGCCGAGGCTGCCAACCACCACCCCGACATCCTCGTGCACGGCTGGAACAAGGTTCGCCTGACGCTCTCGACGCACTCCCAGGGCGGGCTGACCGCGTCCGACTTCGCGCTGGCCGAGCGCATCGACGAGCCGGTCGGGCCCGTCTTCGACGGCTGAGCCCCGGGGCACGAATCCGCCCGCTTCCGACGCCGTGCCTTGCTACCTTTGGCGGGTCGGCAAAGCATGAACGACGACGAAGAACTTCCACGAAGTAGCTCGGCCCCGAGGGGCCACCCGCGCCGCCGTCCAATCGACCGGCGCCTCCGCTTCGGGCGCGGACGCGTCCCACGGGTGCGAACCGCACCGTGAACGCGATCGGCATCATCGTCGCGGCTGTGCTGGTCGCGGTGAACGCCTTCTTCGTGATCGCCGAGTACGCACTCGTGCGCTCGCGCCGAACGACGCTCGAGCAGATGCGCGACGAAGGGACGAAAGGCGCGCGGCTGGCGCTGGACCAGCTCAACAACATCAACGAGTACATCTCTGCCGTGCAGATCGGGGTCACGCTGACCTCGATCGGAATCGGCGCGGTCGGTGAGCCGGCCGTCGCCGACGTGCTCAAAGGGGCGCTCGGAGACACCCTCAGCCACGGCGCCGCCGTGGCGATCTCGGCGACCGTGGCGTTCGCGATCATCTCCTTCGCGCAGCTGATCGGCGGCGAGATCGTGCCGAAGTTCTACGCGATCGACCGCGCCGAGTCGGTCGCGCGGCGCGTGTCGCGGCCGCTGTATGCCTTCAGCGTCCTGTTCCGCCCGCTGATCGTCGCCGTCACGGCCGTGTCCGACCGCATCCTGCGGCTTCTCGGCGTCGACATGGATGCGGAGCGGCGCGGCGGCTCGCCCGACGAGCTCAAGCGGTTGATCGCCGAGTCCCACGCCGGCGGGCACATCGACCTCGGCGAGGCCGGGATGCTCAGCGGCGTCTTCCACCTGCACGAGCAGGAGGCGCGACAGGTGATGACGCCGATTCCGGCCGTCGTCACCGTCGACGCTGCACAGGACGTCGAGGCGGCGCTGGCGCTGTGCGTCTCCAGCGGGCACACGCGGCTGGTCGTCACCGAGGCCGACGATCGCGACCGCGTGCGCGGGATCGTGCACGCCAACACGCTCGTGCAGCAGCTGATGGAGGATGGCCCGCGCGCGCCGATCGAGCCGCTCGTCCACGACGCGCCGATCGTGCCCGAGACCAAGCCGCTCGACGATCTGCTCGCGGACCTGCAGCGCGCGCGCACCTCGATGGCCGTGATCGTCGATGAGTACGGCCGCGTCGTCGGCATCGTCACCGTCGAGGACATCATCGAGGAGGTCGTCGGCGAGATCTCAGACGAGACCGACCCGGCCGGCGGCGAGGTGCGCCGGCTCGCCAACGGTGACTGGTTCGTGCGCGGCCACGTGGCGGTCACCGACCTCGTCGACTACGGCCTGCACCTGCCGGCCGACAGTGACGCCTACAACTCGATCGGCGGCCTCGTGTTCGCCGAGCTCGGGCGGCTGCCGCGGCGCGGCGACACGGTCGCCGTCAACGGCTTCTCCGTCCGCGTCGAGTCGGTGCGCGACAACCGCATCGAGGCCGTCCGCATCCGCGAGCGCCGCGCCGTGCAGAGCGGCGAGTCGCGTGGCGATGGCCGCGAGGAGTGATCGGTGCCCCGAGCGAGTGGCGCCGCTACGCCCGCCAGACGGACGAGAGCCAAGCTGGCCGATCGTGAGGAGCATCTGACTCACGATCGGTCAAGGACGCAGGGAGCGAAGTGTGCGACAGCACATGAGCGACCGAGGACGCCGGATCGCGCCGGCTCTCGGTTCTCTGGCTTAAACACGTCCGGCCCGCGGGGGGAGCGGACCGGATCGTGTTGCACTGGGAGGAGGCGGGTGTGCATGCGACTTGATGTCGCTGATAGTCAGTATGCCCCGGTCGATGAACGCCAGCTAAAAGTCTCCTGAGCGTTTCTCAAGGCGCGATGTGCGGAACCCCACAAGGCCGATCAGCTCAGCGCGCGGCGCCGTCATCGAGGCGCGCAAGCGCCTCAATAAGAATGAAAGCCGCGCCCGCTCTTGCGGCCCAGCGCGTCTTCGCCGATCAGCTCATCCATTCGCGGCGGGACCGTCTCGCCGATCGTCTCGCCGATCGCGCGGCTCACGTCCAGTCCGACGAGGTCGAGCAGCGCGAGCGGGCCCATCGGGTGTCCCGCGCCGAGCCGCATGCACGTGTCGATCGCCTCGGCCTCCATCCCCGTCTGTTCCTGCAGACGCACGGCGCTGAACAGGTAGGGGAACAGCAGCCGGTTGACGACGAAGCCGGGCACGTCCGGCACCTCGACCGGCGTCTTCTCGAACGTCTCGCACAGCGTCAGCGCCCGCTGGCGCGTGTCCGCGCTCGCGTCCTTGGGGAAGATCAGCTCGACCAGCCGCATCTTCGTCACAGGGTTGAAGACGTGCAGGCCGACGAAGCGCTCCGGGCGACCGCTGGCCTGCGCCAGGCGCTCGATCGACAGCGAGGAGGTCGTGCTCGCGAGGATCGCCTCCGGCCCGACGATCGCGTTCAGCTCGCCCAGCAGGCCGGCCTTGACGTCGTGATCCTCGACGACCGCCTCTACCACGAACTCCTCGTCGGCAAGCTCCTGCGGGTCGGTCACGATCTCGACGTGCTCCGGGTCGATCTCGGCGCCGAGCCGCGCCAGCGTCCGCTCGACCGTCGCCCGCGCCCGCTCGGCCGAGCTGGTCGAGCGGGCCAGCAGCTGCACCGGCCCGTGATGGGCCGCCGTCGCGGCCAGGCCGCATGCGATCGCGCCGCTGCCCGCCACGGCTAGGCGTTTTGGTGAGTCCTTGGTCGGCTCGTTCACGTTCGGCGATCTCCTTGCCCCTGCAGCGGTCTTCGTCGGGCGGTTGACTGACCAGTCAATCTATAACTGGCGCCACCGCGGTAGAGTATGTGCTGCAGGGGCCGGGCACCATCTCAGAGCGCGCCCGCCGGTCGGGAGCGCCCCGCGTTTTCCCCAGAACCGCCGCGCAAAAACTCCTTAGGAGGATGACCCAAATGAGGCAAGCAGAGGGCCGCGAGGTCGTAATCGTCGAGGCTGTGCGCACTCCGATCGGACGCGGGCACAAGGAGAAGGGCTACTACAAGGACACCCACCCCAACACACTGCTCGGCAAGACCTACTCCGAGGTCATCGCCCGCTCGGGGATCGACCCGATCGAGGTCGAGGACGTCGTCGCCGGCTGCGTGCAGCAGTTCGGCGAGCAGGGCTTCAACATCGCCCGCAACGCCTGGCTGCAGGAGGGCCTGCCGATCGAGACGCCCGGCACCACGATCGACAGGCAGTGCGGATCGGCCCAGCAGGCCGTCAACTTCTCGGCCGCGCTGATCGCCGCCGGCGTGCACGACGCCATGATCGGCTCCGGCGTCGAGCACATGGGCCACCTGCCGTTCGCCGCCGGCATGAAGACGCAGGAGGACTTCGGCTACGCCTTCACGCCAGAGCTGATGGCCAAGCACAACATCGTCGGGCAGGGTCTCGGCGCCGAGATGATCGCCGACCAGTGGGAGATCCCACGCTCTGAGCTCGACGAGCTGGCCGTGCGCTCGCACAAGCTCGCCGCCCAGGCGACCGAGGAGGGGCGCTTCGAGCGCGAGATCGTCGCGATGACCGTCGACGGCCAGGAGTTCGTGACCGACCAGGGCATCAGGCCCGACACCAACCTCGAGGCGCTCTCGCAGCTGAAGCCCGCATTCAAGGAGGGCGGCAAGATCACGGCCGGCAACGCCTCGCAGATCTCCGACGGCGCCGCCGCCGTGCTGCTGATGTCGGCGGACAAGGCCAAGGCGCTCGGCCTCACCCCGCGCGCACGGATCGTCGACCAGACGACCGTCGGCTGTGACCCCGTGAAAATGCTCGAGGGCCCGATCCCGGCGACGCGCAAAATCCTCGACCGCAACGGGATGAAGATCGACGACATCGACCTGATCGAGATCAACGAGGCGTTCGCGCCGGTCGTCGCCGCCTGGCGTCGCGAGCTCAGCCCCGACATGGATCGCGTCAACGTCAACGGCGGCGCCATGGCCCTCGGCCACCCGCTTGGCTCCACCGGCGCCCGGCTGATCACCACGCTGCTGCACGAGCTCGAGCGCTCCGACAAGGAGATCGGCTTCGTGACCATGTGCTGCGGCGGCGGGCTCGGCACCGGCACGCTGATTCAGCGGGTCTAATCAATAGGCCGGCCTCAGCGGCCGGCTTCGACTGCATGGCGAGGCCCGTCGCGACCGCGGCGGGCCTCAGCCGTGGTCAGCCCTGCGGGCCGCCCCCGGTCCAGTCCACCGGCACGGGGGGGAGGGCCAGCAGCGCCACCCACGTGGCCGCGTCGGCGACGCCGCTGACCGGGATCGCGTGGGAGGCCTGGAAGGCGCGCAGGTTTTCGGTCGTCTGCGCGCCGAAGAGGCCGGTCACTTCCTGGCTCGGGATCGCGCTTGCCAAGTGCTCCTGCAGCCACAGCACCTGATCGCCTTTGGAGCCTTTTTTGAGTTCCGGGTAGGAGGTGTTGGGCGTCACGCTCGTCAACGGCTGGAGCGGCGCGGCCAGCGCGCTCCAGCCGCTCGCCGGCGTCTCCTGCCAGTCCCAGAAGGAGAAGCCGGTCGAGCCATAGTCGACGGCCTCCTCGCGGAAGCGCAGCACGTCGCTGGCGCTGACGCCGCCGTAGGTCTGACCGAGCGGGAAGATCGGGCGGGAGTAGATGCGGTTGGCGATGTACGTGTTGGCGTAGACCGTGTCTACCGAGGTGCCGATCGTCTTCCAGTACATCTGCGGCGCGTTGTACTGCGCCCCGTTCGGCCCGAGGAAGACCGAGTAGGGCAGCGAGGGGTGATAGCTGACATAGGGGAACGTGGCCAGCCCGAGCGGATAGGCCGGGCCGATCTTGGCGCGCAGGGTGTTTATGTAGGTCTGGGCGGCTGCGTAATGGCCCTCGTACTCCGCCTCGGCGTCGATCACGAGGCAGTCGGCGCCGTTCGCGACGGCCTGCGCGCCCAGGTTGGCCTCGCCGGTCGGGTTGGTCCCGTACACGTACTGCCACGCGCACGCTTTCAGGCCGTTGGCGTGAAGTTCAGCGACCAGCTGCGGCGAGAACTGGCTCCAGTAGTTGCTCGAGCCGTCGGAGCTCTTGATGAAGAGCGTGGTCACGCCCGCCGCGTGCGCCTGGGCGACGATCGAGGCGACGTTGCCGCCGTTGGACTTGCTCACGTACCAGATCCACATGCCCTGGCCGTCGAAGGCCGAGCCGCTGACCGCGCCGACCGTCGCCGGCAGGGGGTGAGGTTTGGGCGGCGGGTGAAGCGCGTGTTTGTAGATGTAGATCGGGCCGTAGGAGCTCGAGTGGCGCCCGCGGCTGAGCAGGACCATGATGTGTCCCGAGCGCGCCGCCCTAGGCACCGTCAACAACAGGCCAGCGCGCGTCTTGCGCAGGTGCGAGATCGGCGAGCGCCGCACGATTCGCCCTCCCGGGGTTCGTGGAAACGCGATCGTCGACCCCGCGGCCAGCCCTTTGCCGCCGATCTGCAGCGTCCCGCGCGTCGAGACCTGGTGGGGGTCGCCGCTGCACCTGGCCCTCGGCACGCAGTTGACGCTCGTGATGCGCACGCTCAGCACGTGCGGGCTTGATGTCGCGCGGCCCTTGTTGGCCGGCGCCGTTGCCACGGGGCCGGCACCGCCGCTGACGCCGCCCTGCGAGGCGGCGCCGGCGCCTTCGGCATCCGAGCTCGGCGCGCCCGCTGACAGCGCGATCAACGCGAAGAGCAGCGCAAAGGCGATCCTTGCAGCGCGAGGCGAGTGTCGAGCCCCGGATCGCTTGTGGACGGCAACTGGCGCCAAGACAATCCTTTCGACGGCGAGTCGAACATCGACTCCGATCGGGCGGCGTCAGAGGTTAGCCGCTCTCTCTTGGAGAACCGGCCTGCGCCATAGAAGTTGCGTGCTTGACCCTAAGGCAACCCGGTCCGACATTTGGGCGGAGCGCCTGTGCACACCCGCCTACGCGCCCTGTAGGGGCCGGTCGCTCAGCCCCAGCGAAAGCCGGCCGCGGACGGGGTCGGCGCGAGCGGGCTCGCGGGCAGGCCGGGCTGCGTGTCGGGCAGGTTGAAGCCGCCAGGCGCCACGTCGTTTGGCGCGTCGGCGTGGAACAGCGCGGCCAGGTACTGGATCTGCTCGCGCCCGACGCCCAGCTCGAACTGCCCGCCGCCGTAGTTGCCGATGCCGCGCTGCGCGCAGTAGTCGTAGGCGTCGAGCAGACTGCGCAGGTCGCCCAGCCGCGACGGCTTGATGTTGACCATGCGCGGGGGGTAGGGCAGCGCCTCGATGTCCGCGATCGAGTGGATCGGCGCATCCCAGGAGAAGCGCTCGCGGTGTCCAGCCAGCAGCGCATCGATCTCGGGCGTCAGCTTGGGATCCTCGATCCAGGCCTGTGGGAAGGCCTCGACGACGCGCCGGTAGAGGACGGGATCGGCCGGCTGGTCGACGACGGTGCCGGTGTAGAAGCCCTTGAAGTCGACCGAGTCGACCGCGCCGGTCGCCTGCAGCTCACCGATCAGCGGCTCATCCCAGGAGCTGGTCGGATCGAGCTTGAAGCGCAGGCCCGGGTAGAGCTCCAGCCGCCTGCTCACGGGCGCGAGCGTCGGCGGCTCGCCGAGGCGCAGCGAGACGACGAAGCGCACCGGCTGGGGCTCGCGGCCGAGCGCGGCGTGAAGCGTCGTGCCGGCCTGGCGCAGGGCGAGGTCGAGCGCGGCCGACTCGTACGCCCACGTGCGGTAGCGCTGGGAGACCTCGCGCTGAGGCGCCTCTGCGAACAGCGACAGGCCCGCCAGGTGCTCGGCGAACGACGCGATCGTGAAGCTTCCGGCGAGCGGCAGCGACGGGCCGGCACCCTGCAGGATCTCGTGGTCGACTGCGTCGTAGATCACGTCCTCGCCGAGGCCCTGCTCGCCCTTGCCGTGGAGGGCGATCACGGTGCTCTTGCGCGTGAACTCACTCGAGACGCTTGCCTGAAGCGGCTGCAGCTCGTAGCCCTCGATCTCGACCGGCAGCTCGGCGAGCCGCTCCCATGTGCTCATCCGGCCGCCTCGCGCTCGAGGCGGGCGACGAGCTCGTCCAGGCGCAGCTCCTCGAGCGCGTCGCCGACCGCACTCAGCTCCCGTGCGCACAGCTCGATCAACGCCTTGCCCTCCTTCACGAGCTCGAGCGTCTCGTTCAGGCTCGCCTCGCCCGAATCGAGCCGACGGATGATCTCCTCGACACGCGCCGACGCCGCCTCGTAGCTGAGCGGCTGCGAGCCTGCCTGCCCCTGTTCGGGGAGCGGCGCGGCAGCGCCCTCGCTCATCGCTCGCGCACCTCTGCCGGGACCGCGCCGTCGGCGAAGCGCAGGCGCAGCTCGCGCGCCTCGCGCGCCCGGGCCGCGCTCGTGAGCGGATCGCCGGCGGCCGACTCCACGACCGCGTAGCCGCGCTCGAGCGTGCGCTGGGGGTCGTGCGCGGCCAGCGCCAGCGCCAGCCGGTCGAGCTCGCGGCGCTGGCGGCGCCGGCAGTCCAGCAGCGCAGCCTCGGCCTTGCGCTGCACGACCAGCCCGCGTCGCGCGGTCACCGTGTGCTCCCCGTCCAGGCGCCGGCGCGAGCCGGCCCGGATCTCGCGCAGCTGCTGGTGCAGGCGTGTGCGCTGGCGCTCGACATGCGCTCCCGGCGCGCGCGAGAGCGTAGCCAGCAGCCGTGCCCGCGACAGCACCGCGCGCCGCCCGTGCTCGCGCAGGCGTCCGGCCACGCCCGGTAGCTCGGCGCGCGCCTGTATCGCCCGCCTGCCGTGCTCGAGCAGCCGCTGCGCCGCTCGCGCCTGCTCCAGCCGCGCGAGGGCGCAGTCGATTCCGACGGCCGCCTCGGCCGCGTGCGTGGGCGTCGAGCAGCTCACCGCCGCGACGTCGTCGAGGAGGGTGCGATCGGTGTGATGCCCGACCGACGCGATCACGGGCACGCGCAGCAGCGCCACCGTACGACAGAGGGTCTCGTCGCAGAAGCAGAGAAGGTCGGCGAGCGAGCCGCCGCCGCGCGCGACGATCACGACGTCGACCTCGGCCAGCGCCGTGAGGTCGCCCAGCGCGCGTACGATCGCCGGCGCCGCGTGGCGATCCTGCACGGGCGCGAACGCCCACACGAGCCGCCCGGCCCAGCCGCGGCGGCGGAGAGCGGCGGTCAGGTCGTCACGCGCCTTGCCCTGCTCGGCCGTGACGATGCCGATCGAGCGCGGCACGAGCGGGCGGGCGAGGAGCTTCTGCGGCTCGAGCAATCCCTCCGCGTCGAGCTGCTTGCGAAGCCGGTCGATACGCGCGAGCAGGTCGCCCTCGCCGGCCACGCGCAGGTCGGCCACGGCGAAGGAGAAGCTTGGCGAGGAGGTGGCGCTGCCGGGGTAGTAGTCGCAACCGCCCGCCACGACCACCTGGACCCCCTCGCTCGGGGCGTGCCCCGCCCGGGCCACGATCGCCTCCCAGTCGGCGCGCCACGCGGCGCATGGCAGCGCCCCGTTCGCGTCGCGCAGCTCGAAGTACACCCGCGCGCGCGAAGGCCGCAGATTGACGAGCTCGCCGACCACCTGCACCCGCGCGAACGAGCGCAGCCTGCCGCGCAGCGCGGCGGCGTACTCGCCCACCGCGAACGGCCCGGCGAGGTCGCTCTCGGGGATGCCGCCGTCGGCGCGCAGCGGCTCGATCGGGGGGTCCGTAGGGGCCATGCAGAGCCAGCATAGGCGGTACGATCGACATCAATGCGCGGCACTCGATCCCTGCCCTCCGGCGCCTAGCGGCGGGCGCCGTGGCGAATCGCAGCAAGGGCGGACGCGGGCGCTCGCGCAAGCGTCGCTCGGCCGCTCGCGCCAAAGCCGGCGCGGCCGTGGCCGGCGCGGGCGAGACGCTCGGCGAGCAGCAGCAGGAGAGCGCGTCCAGCTCCTCACCGGCCGCTGCGCCGCCCGCCGGCGCCCGTCGGGAGACGGGGGGACGAGTCCGCGCGAGCGATCGGCGGAGGTCCGGGGCGCAGTCCAAGCCCGATGGCGGCTACCGCGCGCCCGGCTCTGTCGGCGAGCGCCCGCACGCGCCCTGGCATCCCTTCCCGCTGGCCGAGCTCGCGATCCTGGTCGGGCTGATCGCGGTGGCGATCGGCGCCGCGCGCGGGGAATCGGGCAAAGCGCTGCTGCTCCTCGGCGTTGGCGTCGTCGTGCTGGGAACGCTCGACACGACCATCCGCGAGCACCTCAGCGGCTACCGCTCCCACGCGGGGCTGCTCGCGTCGGTGCCTACCGCGCTCATGCACGGGGCGATCGCGCTGGGCCTCTATGCGCTCGGCGCCCCCCCGGTCACGTGGGTGCTCGTGCCCCTTGCGATCGACGTGCCGGTGTTCTCGGTCTTGGTCAAACTGCTGCGGGCGCGCTTCCAGGACGCCCGCCGCGAGCGGGTGTTCGCGGGGCGGCGCTAGACGCGCCCGGCGGCGCGGTCGTCGAGCGAGGGCAGAGTTCGCTCGCCGGGAGCCCCCGGCTCCCCGCGCACCTCGCCGTCGAAGCCGAGCCGCTCCAGGCGAGCTATCTCGCGGGCGCCTTCGATATAGGCCGGGTCCTCCTCGGGCAGCCCGGCGATCAGCTTGGCGATGCGCGCCCGCAGCTGCAGCGCGAAGTGCGGCGTGGAGGCGCCCATCAGCTTGCGCACGTCCTCGACGGTCACCCCGCCGGCACGCTCCTTCTGCAGCGTCCGCGGATCCTCTGCCTCGCTCACCGGCTCCTCATCCGCTCGAGATCTGGGTGCTGTCGTGTGCTCGTCCGTGGACTCATTCGGCTTCGGCCACCGACTGTTCGGCGGGCGACTGCTGGCGCGGGGCGATCTCGAGCACGGTATCCAGTTCGGCCTGTGCCAGCGCCGAGATCGCGCTTTCGTCGCCGATCAGCCAGCCGTGATTGTAGACCTGACGCACGGGCGGGATCGCGCTCGTGTAGCCCGGCTCGATGTTGCTCAAGTACTGCGTCAGCGGGGCCGGCACGGAGGCGCTGTGTGCGAGCAGCAGCAGCGGGCCGTAGTCGCCGTGCGCTGACAGCGGCGAGGCGGCGGGCGCGTCGAGCGGGCGCGCCACGTTGGCGAACACGAGACCGTGGCCCGCTTCGTGGATGCCCCAGCCGAACGACCCGTGCGAGAAGCGCGAGACGGAGATCGCGTTTTCGACGGGGTCGTCGCTGGCCTGGGCCGTGCCTTCGCCGCCCCCGGCTTCGCCGATCACGCGCACGACCGTCCCGAGCCGAGCGAGCGCGGCGTAGGCCTGATGCTGCAAGGTGGTCGGCGCGACCACATAGATCGTCGGATGCGACAGCGCCTTCAGCGCTTCGGCCGTGGGCGCGGGCACGCCCGCCCGCGTGGCGAACAGGATCGGCGCGCCGCTCACGGCGGCCAGCGCGGCGGCCGGCATCTGCAGGGCCTTCGGCGCTTCGACGGCGATCACGATGACATCGCGCGGTCGGCGCCCCCGTGCCTGTTCGAGGACACGGAGGACGCCGACGGCTGTGCTCGACGCAGCGACGCCGTCGCCTTCGCCTTCGCCGCGCGCGCCGTTGCCGACCGAGCCGGTCCCCGCACCACCACCACCGCCCGTGCCGGTTCCCGGCGTGCCTGTGCCCGCGGAGCCGCGGCCGGCGGCACCGGCGACCGTCCTGACCCGGTAGCCGGAGGGGACGGCGGGCGCGGCGCCGACGGCGATCGCCTGCGCGCCGGCGAGCGCGGAGGCGCCGATCGGGCGCATCGTCTGCAGCGCCTGCTCGCTGACTTCGGGCAGGGAGCCGTCTCGGGCATACAGCAGCGGCGCGCCGAGTGGGGCCGAGGCGAGCGAGGAGGAGGCCAGCGCGGCCGGCCAGTCGCCTTCGTCGACGAGGGCGACCACCTGGGGGCGCGTGGCGGTGGTGAGGCCCGGATAGATGGCCTGGGCGACGGCGGCCGCGTCGTCGGCAGGCTCGGCGCCTCCGAGTCTGGTCGTGTTCTTCGTTGAGATGCCCGCGACGCCGCGCGCCTGCGGGGCGGGCACAGTCCCCGAGCGCGTGCCGGCGCTCGTGCCGCGCTCATGACCACCCTTGCCGCAGCCGGCGAGGATCGCGATCGTGCCCCCGCAGAGCGCAAGCGCCGCGAGCAGCCGAAGCGGGGATGCGCGCATCCCCGCGCACACTAGCGGGAGCGTCGGCGCGCGAGGCGAGGTTCGCCGGGTCGGCGCAGGAGTCGTGGTGCCGACGGGGAAAGCCTAGGTTCGAGTGCTCGCCACTCGGGTATGTGAGGCGAAAATTTTGCTTGTTTGCAGGCAAAAAGTGCACACCGGCGCCCACCCGCTGCAAGCGTCATTGCAGTTTGCTAGCGTGCCGCGCCAAGAACGCCGAGTCCCTGACCAGATGTCAGAGACCGGGGGACCCAGGTTGTTGGGGCGAATCCCACGCAGAGTCGTGGGAAGCGCAGGCTCTTTCAGCGCTAGCCCGTCAGCTAACCCCGGAGGCCGACGAAAGAGGTTGTTGTTTTGCGGGTGCCCACCCTCAGCACGTTCCTAGGCAGTTTGACGATCACGGCCATCGCGGCCACCCCGGCCATGGCGACCACCACTGGCGGAGCCGCCGCCGGCAGCACCACAACGGCGACGCCGGCTCCGACGAGCGCTCCGGCGATACGCCTTACGCCGATCACGTCGAAGTCGCGCAAGCTCTCATACAAAGGCCCGATCTACCAGAGGACGGCCACCGGCGAAGTGATTCCCTACGCCACACCGGCGCCGGCGGGGCAGCTGACCAACGCGACCGGCGGCAGCACCGCCAGCGGGACCACGGCCACGACGGCCGACACGAAGCCGCAGCTGCTCGTGCCGGGCTCGCTGGCGCGCTACGTCAATGGCCTCGCAGCGGCGCCGATGTCGGCTCCGGAAGCCGTGCAGAAGGTGATCTGGGCGGGCAACGAAATCATCGGGCTGCCCTACATATACGGCGGCGGACACGCGTCCTTCGAATCGCCCGGCTACGACTGCTCGGGCACGGTGTCCTACGCCCTGCACGGCGGCAGCCTGCTGACAACGCCGATGGACTCCTCCGAATTCATGAAGTGGGGCTCGCACGGCGCCGGCCGCTGGATCGCGGTGTTCGGCAATTCGGGTCACGCCTACATGGATGTCGCGGGGCTGCGCCTGGACACGAGCGCGGCCGACGACCCGAGCAATCAGCAGGGTCCTCGCTGGCGCCCGCTGCGCACGGAAAACGCGGGCTACACGGTCCGCCACCCGCTGGGGCTGTAGTCGCTCTCGGATCGCCCGTGGTCGGCTAGGCTTGTGAGAGCCGGCCGATCGCGGTCGGCCGCCCCCGCGAAGCAATAGGAGGAACAGATGGCCGGTCTGACCGGGCGCATGTCAACCGTCGTGAAGGCGAAGGTCTCGAAACTGCTGGATCGCGCCGAAGACCCGGCCGAGACGCTCGACTACAGCTACCAGAAGCAGGTCGAACAGCTGCAGAACGTGAAGAAGGGCATCGCCGACGTGGTGACCGCCAAGAAGCGGCTGCAGATGCAGGAAAAGACGCTTCAGCAGAGCGTCGTCAAGCTCGACACGCAGGCGCGCCAGGCGCTGTCGGCCGGCAACGAAGACCTGGCGCGCACGGCACTCGAACGCAAGAACGTGGCGCAGACCGAGCTGCAGGGCCTCGACACGCAGGTCAACGAACTGGAAGCCCAGCAGGAGAAACTGACCGACTCCGAGCAGAAGCTGCGGGCCAAGATCGAGGCGTTCCGCACCAAGAAGGAGGTCATCAAGGCGCAGTACTCGGCCGCCGAGGCCCAGGTGCGCATATCCGAGGCCGCGACGGGCGTGGGCGAGCAGATGGCCGACGTCGGCCTGGCCATGCAGCGCGCGGTCGACAAGACCGAAAACATGAAAGCGCGCGCCGACGCCGTCTCCGAGCTGGAAGCGGCGGGCACGTTCGACGACATCACGGCGCTCGGCTCCGGCGAAGACGACATCGACCGCCAGCTCAAGCAGCTCTCCAGCCAGCCGGCCGTCGACGACGACCTGGAGAAGATGAAGAGCGAACTGGGGCAGGGCGGTGGCGATACCCCGCAGATCGCCTCGGGGAGAGGCGCCGGCGAGGGCGCCGGCTCGGGCGAGAGCGGCAAGGCATGATCGTCCGCATCTCCGGCGAGGACCAGTACCGGCTCGCCGACGAGCAGAAGGCCCGCCTCAACGTCCTCGACAACGCCGTCGTCGCCGCGGTCGAGGCAGACGACGAGGCGGCGTTCGACAGCTCCTTCGCCGAGCTGCTCGAGTTCGTGCGCTCCGTCGGCGAGCGTGTCGACGACGACGAACTGGCGGGCTCCGACCTGATCCTCCCGCCCCCCGACCTGACGCTCGCCGAGGCCGAGCACGAATTCACGGGCGACGGGTTGATTCCGGACTAGCTGCGGCTAGATCGGAATCCCCCAGAGCGGGAACCACCGCTCGATCTCGGGCTCGAGCGGCAGCTCGGAGCCGACCTGAGCCTTCAGTTGCAGCTCGCGCTCGACGGAGTGCTCCTGCTCGCCACCGGGGGCGGGAACGAACGGGTACCAGTTGCCGCGCTTGTAGTTGTAGATGAAGTAGATGCGCTGCTTGCGCGAGTCGACGAAGGCGAACACTGCGCAGAGGATGCGCTCGCCGAAGCCGGCGGTCTCGATCGAGCCGGAGACGGCGTTGATGCCGACGGCGAGGTCTTCGACGTTGGCGGCGCCCTCCGGATTGCGCAGGATCATCCAGCGGTAGCCGTAGCTGTCGTCCTGGGTCTTGACGGTCGTGCCGCTGTCGCCGCCGGTGGCGGTGACGACTTCTTCCATGTCCCTCAGGGTCGATTCGAATTCGCTCGTGGCGAGCGCCTGGAAGACGATGGCGGCGCTGCCGGCGGGGTCGACCTGGTGCTCGGCCTGCAGGTCGACGTAGGCGGTGGTGATCGCGAACAGGCGGTCGGGGGCGGGACCCTTGACCTGGTGCCGGCCGGTGAGGATGTCGCGCAGGCCCACTGCTCAGAGCCTATCCCGGTAGGGCCTGCTCAGGCGTTGGCGGTGCTCAGGCCACCCTGCAGTTGCGACTCCAGGCGCTCGAGCGCGGCGAGGCGCTGCTCGAGCGGCGGGTGGTCGGCGAACAGGTTCATCAGCGACTTCTTGGCGCGCGGCGGGATGATGAAGAAGGCGCTCGAGCCTTCGACGCGGCGCAGGTCCTGGCTGGGGGCGCGTTCGATCGCGCCGCTGATCTTGATCAGCGCGGAGGCGAGCGCGCTCGGGCGGCCGGTGAGCACGGCCGAGCCGCGGTCGGCGGCGAACTCGCGATAGCGCGAGAGCGTGCGCAGCAGGACGAAGGAGACGACGTAGACGACCACGGACACGAGCACCACGATCATGATGTCGCGCTCCTCTTCGTCGGAGCCGCCACCGAAGAAGAAGGCGAACTGGGCGATCAGCGACGCGAGCGAGGCGAAGAAGCTCGCGAGCGTCATCACCATCACGTCGCGGTTGATCACGTGGCTGAGCTCGTGCGCCATCACGCCTTCGAGCTCGGCGGGGGAGAGCGTGTCGAGGATGCCGCGCGTGGCGCACACGCTGGCGGACTTCTGCGAGCGCCCCATCGCCAGCGCGTTGGGCATCGCGGTCTCGATCACGCAGACCCGCGGTTTGGGCAGGTCGGCCTGTACGCAGAGCCGGTCGATGATGCCGTGCAGCTCGGGCTCCTCCTCGGGCGAGACCTCTTTGACGCCCATCGTGGCCATCGCGAGCTTGTCCGAGCCGAACAGCTGCATGAGCAGCAGCACGAGGGCGATGACCACGATCAGGCCGGCGCCGGCGCCGGCGGCGAACAGCACGCCGATGAAGACGGCATACAGCAGTCCGAGCAGGAACAGCGTCAGCAGCATGCGAGCCTGCAGGCCCGTGTCTTTGCCGAAGCTACGTCGGGTCACGACCATGGCCAGATTGTCGCAGAAGGACATACACGTGCCCTAAAGTTGCGCGGGCGCGTCGATCGACCGGTCGGAGCGCGCTCCGCCACCCCCGACGATGCTCGACACCTCCCTGCGATGAAGCCCGAGATCCAGGTCCTCGGCATCTCGATCAAGACGTTCGGAGTGGCGTTCGCACTCGGCTTCATCGCCTGCGGCGCGGTCGTGGCCAGGCGCCTGCGCGAGCTCGGCAGGCCGGTCGACTGGGCGTATGAGATCACCTTTGCGGCGCTCGTGGGCGGCGTGGTCGGTGCGCGCGCCTACTACCTGGTCCAGCACTGGGACACGGCCAAGCACGACCTGCTGGGCACCATCTTCTCGGGCTCGGGGCTCGTCTGGTACGGCGGCGCGATCGGCGGCGCGATCGGCGTGATCGGCTGGATGCGCTGGCGCAAGGTTCTCGAATGGCGCCTGCTCGACGCATGCGCCATCGCGCTCGCGCTCGGCTATGCGATCGGGCGCATCGGCTGCCAGGTCTCGGGCGACGGCGACTACGGGATCCGCTCGAGCCTGCCGTGGGCGATGGGCTACCCGCACGGCACGCTGCCGACGCCGCCGGGGGTCGAGGTGCAGCCGACGCCGATCTACGAGACGGTCGCCATGTGCCTGCTGGCATGGGGGCTGTGGCAGCTGCGCGACCGCGTCAGGCCGGGCGTGGTGTTCGCGCTGTACCTGCTGTTGAGCGGGCTCGAGCGCTTCCTGGTCGAGTTCATCCGCCGCAACACGGAGGTCTTCGCGGGGCTGACCCCGCCACAGTTGGAGAGCCTCGCGCTGATGGCGATCGGCCTCACCTGGCTCGCGCTGATGGCGCGCCGCGGCGGGGCGGCGTCGCTGCGCGCCTCGCCGGCCTAGCGCGCGCTCCCCAAGCGCGCGAGCGTGATGCGCTCGCGGCACGCGATAATCCCGATCGTGGCGACCGAGACGATGCTCTCCGACGTGTTCCCGCTCGGCAGCCGGCTGAACGAGGCCGGGCGGCTGGAGGTGGGTGGCTGCGACACGATCGAGCTGGCACGCGAGTTCGGCACGCCGGCATACGTGGTGGCCGAGGACGATCTGCTGGCGCGGGCGCGCGCGTTTGGAGACGCCGCTGCGCAAGCCGGTCACGCGGACTTCCACGTCGTGTTCGCCTCCAAGGCCTTTCCCTGTACGGCGGTGCTGGCGCTTTTCGCCGAGCAGGGGCTGTGGTGCGACGTGGCCTCCGGCGGCGAGCTTCACCTCGCGCTGAACGCGGGCTTCGCTCCCGAGCGGATCGTGCTGCACGGGAACGCCAAGTCGCAGGATGAGCTGTGCACGGCGCTCGAGCGCGGCGTCGGTTTGGTCGTCATCGATAATTTTGATGAGATCGATCGATTGCAGCGGCTCGTGGAGTCGCAGGGCGCGGGAGGAGTCGTCGCTCGCTCGGAGGCTCAACGGGTGCTGTTGCGGGTCACGCCGGACGTGCGCGGCGAGACGCACGAGAAGATCTCCACGGGCCAGGCGGACTCGAAGTTCGGCTTCTCGCCGGCGCACGCGGCGGAGGCGGTCGCCCGTGTGCAGGCGATCGAGGGGCTGTCGCTCGCCGGCCTGCATGCCCACATCGGCTCGCAGCTGCTCGCGCTCGAGCCGTTTCGTCTGGAGGTCGCCGAGCTGGCGAAGCTCGGCGACTTTCCGGTCTGGGATCTGGGTGGCGGGCTCGGCGTGCGCTACACGAGCGACCAGCCGCAGGCGCCCTCGATCGAGCAGTACGTCTCGACGCTGCTTGCGGCGGCGAGCGAGCACGGCATGGGCGCGCCCGGTAGGCGCCTGCTGGTCGAGCCGGGACGCGCGCTGTGCGCGAACGCCTGCGTCACCCTCTACACGGTCGAGTCGGTCAAGCAGAACGTCTCGCGCTGGGTGGGGGTCGACGGCGGCATGTCGGACAACCTGCGCCCGATGATGTACGGCGCGCGCTACGAAGCGCACGTGGCCGATCGCTTCGACGGGGACGTGCGCTGCGAGCTCGCCGGCAAGCACTGCGAGTCGGGCGACGTGATCGTGCGCGAGGCGCTGCTGGCCGACCCGCGCCCGGGCGACGTGATCGTGACGCCCGCCACGGGCGCCTACGGTTATGCGATGGCCAACAACTACAACGGCGTGCCGCGGCCGCCGGTGATCTTCTGCAGGGACGGCGATGCGCGCGTGGTGGTCAGGCGCGAGCGCTTCGACGATCTGACCGCGCGCGATGCCGGCTGAGGCGCGCACCGCGGAGGACGTGGCCGCCGGCGCGGCCGGTGGACGCAGGCCGTTCCAGGTCGGCCTGCTCGGACACGGCACGGTCGGCAGCGCCTTCGCCGCGCTGCTCCACGAGCGCGCGGATGAGATCGAGCGCTTCAACGGCCGGCGCCCGGTCATCTGCGGCGTGCTCACCCGCTCTCGCGGCGACTTCGAGCAGATCCTCGCCGACTCGGACCTGCTGGTCGAGGTGATGGGCGGCATCGAACCGGCCCGCGAGTACCTGCTGCGCGCGCTGCGCGGCGGCAAACACGTGGTGACGGCCAACAAGCAGCTGCTGTCCCAGTACGGCGAGGAGCTGTTCGAGACGGCCCGCGAGCAGGACGTGCGGCTGCGCTTCGAGGCGGCCGTGGCCGGGGCGGTGCCGGTCGTGCGCGTGCTCGAGGAGTCGCTCTCGGCGACGCCGATCGAGCGCATCCACGGGATCGTCAACGGCACGACCAACTTCATCCTCTCGGAGATGGCCGCCGGCTCGAGCTATGCCGAGGCGCTCGCCGAGGCCCAGCGCGTGGGCTACGCCGAGGCGGATCCCTCAGACGACGTCTCCGGGCGCGACGCGGCGGCGAAGATGGCGATCCTCGCGCGCCTGGCGTTCGGCTCGCCGGTCCATCTCGAGGACGTGCGCTATGAGGGCATCGAGCGTCTCGACGCGGACGACCTCGAGTACGCACGCGAGCTGGGGCTGGGACTCAAGCTGGTCGGCACGGCCGAGCGCCGCGACGGCGGCCTGTCGGTGCACGTGCATCCCACCTTCCTGTACTCAGGGCATCCGCTCGCCTCGGTCTCGGGCCCATTCAACGCGGTCACGGTCGAGTCGGACACGATCACCGAGATCACGATCTCGGGCCCGGGCGCCGGGGGGCGGCAGACGGCGAGCGCCGTGCTGGGCGACGTGGTCAGCGTGATGACGGGCGGTGCGCGCCCGCCGGCGCCGCCGCTCAAGCTCGAGCTGATCCAGGACGTGGCCAGCGCCTTCTACCTGCACCTCGACGTGCAGGACGTACCGGGCGTGCTGGCGGCGGTCACGAGGGTGCTGGGCGATCACGACGTCTCGATCAGGTCGGTCGTGCAACGCGGCATCGCCGAGCACGCGCGCCTGGTGATGGTGACCCACCCGGTGCTCGAGTCGAGCCTGCGCGCGGCCGTGAGGGAGGTCGACGCCTTCGACTTCATCCGCGCGCCGACCCGAGCGATACGCGTGATCGAAGAGGAGTTCGGTTGAGATGACGGTCCCGGCGGACATCAACGAGCTGCCGCCGGTGCCGCTGCCGCGCGTGGAAGGCGCGGCGTTCTCGGGCACGCACGTGCCGCTGATCGAGCGTTACCACGAGCGCCTGCCGTTCGAGCCGGGCGACAAACTGGTCAGCCTGCAGGAGGGCTCTACGCCGCTGTTGCGTGCTCCGGTGCTCTCGCAGATGGTCGGCGCGACGGTGCGGCTCAAGCTCGAGGGCGCCAACCCGACGGGCTCGTTCAAGGATCGAGGGATGACGTGCGCCGTGTCGGCCGCCGCGCGCGACGGCGCCAGGGCGGTGATCTGCGCCTCGACGGGCAACACGGCGGCGAGCGCGGCGGCCTACGCGGCCCGGGCGGGGATCACCTGCGCGGTGATCGTGCCGGAGGGCAAGATCGCCCAGGGCAAGATGGCCCAGACGCTCGTGCACGGCGCCCGCGTGATCTCGCTTGCAGGCAACTTCGACCAGGCGCTGACGCTCGTGCGGGAGCTGACTGCGACGCACCCGATCGTGCTCGTCAACTCGGTCAACGAGTTCCGCATCGAAGGCCAGAAGACGGCGGCCTTCGAGATCCACGAGGCGCTGGAAGGCGGCTGCGAAGCGCTGTGCATCCCGGTGGGCAATGCGGGCAACATCACCTCCTACTGGCGTGGCTTTGGCGAGATGGGGGCGGCGCCGAGGATGCTCGGCTACCAGGCGGCCGGGGCTGCGCCACTGGTGGAGGGCCACCCGATCGAGCACCCGGAAACGATCGCCAGCGCGATCAGGATCGGCAACCCGGTCCGCTGGGAGGACGCGATGGCGGCTGCGACGGACTCGCGCGGGGCGATCCGCGTGGTGAGCGACGAGGAGATCCTCACCGCCTACCGCCTGCTCGCCTCCAGGGAAGGGATGTTCTGCGAGCCGGCCTCGGCCGCGTCGGTGGCGGGCCTGTTGAAGTACGGCGCGGAAGGTGCCGAGCAGATCGTCTGCGTGCTCACCGGTCGCGGCCTGAAGGACCCGGAAACGGCGCTGGCAAACAACGACGGGCGCATCATCCAGTGCGTGGCCGAGTCGGTGGCGATCGAGGAAGCGGTGCTCGGCGATTAGATGGTTGATTCCACGGTCCCGCACCGCCGGATGGCACGTCTAGCCTTCGCCGGCCTTTGTCCTCGGCCTCGCCCTTGGCACCACCAAGGCCTTCGGCCTGCGTCCGCGGCCGGCTCGACTATCCGCACCCCCGGACAACGGCACGCGACCGTGGAATCAACCATCTAGTGGGCGCGGCTGCGTGATCCGCAGGCGCCTGGTACGCGTGCCGGCGTCCTCGGCCAACCTGGGGCCGGGCTTCGACTGCATGGCGTCAGCGCTGGCGCTGCACGTCGAGCTGGAGGTGCTCGAGACGGGCAGCTTCGCCGTGGAGACGGAGCTCTCGGTCGCGCGGGGGCGCGAGAACCTATGCGTGCGCGGCTTCGAGCGACTGCATCCAGCTGACGGCTTCACCTTCAGGATCGCCTCGCAGGTGCCGCTGTCGGGGGGTTTGGGCTCGAGTGCGGCGGCGATCGTGGCGGGGTTGACGGCGGCCGACCACCTGTTCGAGCTCGATGCCGACCTGCTGGCGCTGGCGAGCGAGCTCGAGGGCCACCCTGACAACGTCGCAGCCTCGCTGATGGGCGGCTTCGTGATCTGCGCCGACGGACAGGCGACGCGCTTTGAGCCGCCCACGGGCCTGGAGGCGCTGGCGGTGGTGCCGGCCGATGCGGTTCACACGAGCGAGGCGCGGGCGGCGCTGGCGGGCGAGGTGCCATTGGCCGATGCGGTGTTCAACGTGGCACACGGGGCCCTCCTCACGCTGGGCCTGGCGCGCGGCGACTGGGACATGCTCGCGCGCGGGTTGCAGGATCGTCTCCATCAGCAGCAGCGCTCGCACCTGTTCCCCCGCTCTTACGAGCTGGCGTTGCGCGCGCGCGAGCTGGGGGCGCTGGGGGCGACGATCTCTGGTGCCGGGCCGACGGTGCTCGTGTGGTGCTTCTACGAGCAGACGGGCACGGTCGCCGAGGCGCTGCAAAAGGAGATCGAGGGCTGGGCGACGCTGCTGCGGGCTCCGTTCGAGCCGCAGGGCGCCTACGTGACCGACCTGTAGTCGGGCCTAGCGCAGCTGCGCGAGTCGCTCGGAGGCGACGCCGAGCGTGGGCAGGCGCTCGAGCACTTCGCCGGCGAGGTCCAGGTAGTCGGCGCCGAGGTCAGGTCGGTAGTCGAGGATCGAGCGGGCTCGCTCGGCGGACTCTGCGTAGGCGATCGACGAGCGGATCGTCGTCTCGAAGACGAGCTCGCCGAAGCGCTCCTTCAACGATGCGAGGGCCTCGCGCGAGTGGATCGTGCGCATGTCGGCGAGGTTGAGCAGCACGCCGAGCAGCGCCAGCTCTTCGTTGAGCCCGTCGCGGGCCAGCTCCACGACCTCCATCGCCTGCTCGACGCCCTGCAGCGCGAAGTACTGCGCCTCGGCGGTGACGAGCGCCCGATCGGAGGCGACGAGCGCGTTCACGGTCAGCAGGCCGAGCGAGGGCGGGCAGTCGATCAGGACCAGGTCGTATCCCTCGGGCAGCTTCGTCAGCGCGCGCCGCAGCGTCAGCTCGCGCCCCATCTTGCCGCCGAGCATCAGCTCGGCCTCGGCGAGTGTCAGGTTCGCGGGGATCAGGTCTTCGTGGATCGCCTCGTCGGCGCGGGCGCGGCCGGCGAGCACGTCGGCGATCGTCGGCGCGGCATCGGGCGGGACGTCGAAGTAGTCGGAGAGGTTGCCCTGCGGGTCGAGGTCGACGGCGAGGGTGCGCACGCCGCTTCGGCGGAACGCGTCGGTCAGTGTGCGGACGGTCGTCGTCTTGCCCGTGCCGCCCTTCTGGGAGAGCACCGCGATCGTGTCGGCCATCGGCGGATCCTACGTCGCCGAGCCTGCGCGCGCGCGGTGGTCTGGTCGAATCGGCGCTCGGACCGTGCGTTTACGGCGAGACGACGAGGTAGCTCAGCCGGTAGCGACCGACGATGATCTCGTCGCCGTCCTGCAGGAGCCGGCCGTCGATCCGCTCTCCGTTGACGAACACGCCGTTGAGGCTGCGGTCGTCGAGCACCCGCACGCCGTCGGGCTGGCGCACGATCAGCGCGTGCCTGCGCGAGACGGTCGGGTCGTCGAAGCGCACGTCGGCGGCGAGGCTGCGCCCGATCCGCGTCCACTCCCGCGACAGCGGCACGGTCCGTGCCTCGCTGCCCTCGGTAAAGCACAGGTACTCCCCGGGCCTGGCGATCTCGCGGCGGGCGTCGGCGATCATCCCCCTGCGCTCGACCGGGGCGGGCTCGGAGAGCACGCCGCCGTGGCGGAGCGTCTCCTGCTCGCCGCGCTTCCGCGTCTCGGAAGATGCTGAGCTGAACAGGGAGGCCCGCACGAAGTCGCTGCCGCCGCAGCTGGGACAGTCGCCGAGGGTGTCCTCGCCGCTCAGGGTCAGCACGTAGCCGCAGTTGCTGCAGCAGAACGAGCCGGCTCCGACGTAGCCTCCGGGGGCCCCGGACGTGGCCTCGTCGCCCGCGCGGGGTTCATTGCTCAGTAGATCCATGCTGCCCTCCTCCTTCCTCTTGCTCGGCGCTCCGCGATCCGCTGCAGGGTGCTTCCGTCGAGGGAAAGATCGTGGCGATCATAACAAGTTGTCCAACTCGGCACAAAGAATATTCCCGCATTTTCCGAGAAGGTCAACGAAGGTTTGATCGCCCGACCTGGCGTCACGCCTCGCAGGGCTAGATCTACCCGCCCGAGCGGCGCAGAAACGTGCGCGCCGCCGGTGTGCTCGCGCGAGCGGCAGGAAGCCCGACGCTGACGGCGAAATCCGGCGCACATGGCCTCCACCGCTATCGACTTCGATCGGCTCGAGCGCTTCCTGCTGCGCCGGGGAGTCGGCGCGCTCGAGGCCGACCGCGATCGCTGCACCGACTGCGGGCGCACGCCGCTGACGGGCGAGCACGTGCACCTCTACGACGGGCGCCGCGGCGGCCTCGTCTGCGAGCTCTGCCGCACGCTTCGTCGTCAGCCGCCGGTCGCCAGCGAGATCGTGCGCCACTGCGAGCACGGCCACACCGTTCGTCTCACCGCTCGCGTCGCCTAGCCGCGCCGGCGTCGCGCAGCGCGTCCCGCCGCGGGCGGCACCCCCGCGCGGCGCGCGCACGCCCCCTGCGGCGCGCTCTAGACTGGCGGGCGCCGTGGATCCAGTGACCGTCTCGACAGTGATCTCCGCTCCGCGCGAGCAGGTGTTCGACTACCTCCAGGACATCGCCAACCACAGCGAGTTCACGGATCACTTCATGGTCGACTGGCACCTGACGAGGATCGACTCGATCGGGCGCGGCGCCGGCGCGCGCTTCCGCGTGAAGGCGCCGGGGAATCGTTTCGGTTGGGGCGATGCGACGTTCGTGGAGGTCGACCGGCCGTATCGCATCGTCGAGGCGGGCCGGATGGGCAAGAACAACCGCATCCGCACGCTCGGCACCTACGAGCTGGCGCCCGCTGCGTCGGGCACCACGCGGGTGCGGTTCACGCTCGAGACGGCGCCGTCGACGCTGTCGGACCGGCTGATGGAGTCGCTCGGCGGGCGCGGCTGGGTCAAGCGCAAGAACGCGCGCGCGATGCGGCGGCTGCGCGCGATCATCGAGCGCGGCGAGCAGCGCGGGCGTCGCGTGACGGTCGCCGCCGGATAGACTGCCGCGTCGCATGTCCAGCCGTCTGCGCAAGCTCCCGCTACTCGCGCTCATCCTGCTCGCCGCCGGCGCCCTCGTCGCCTGTGGCGACTCGCACACGAAGGTGACCACCGGAACGTATGCCGGCGAGTCCGGCCAGAACGCCCCGTATCTGGACGTCGGGCCGCTCGTGTACGAGGTCCAGCTCTCGCGCCAGCTGAACCCGTACGACGTCGAGGACGCGGCCTACCTGGAAGGACTGTCCGGCGAACAGGCCAAGCTCGAACCGGGCCAGGAGTGGTTCGCGGTGTTCGTGCAGGTCTTCAACCACCACTCTCAGCCGCACCCGGCCTCGACGGACATGCGGATCAGCGACACCCAGGGCAACACCTACACGCGGATAACGCCGGTCGGGCACAACTCGTTCGCCTACAGCGGTGGCACGGTCCCCGCCGAAGAACGGCTGCCGGTGCTCAACACGGTCGCCTCCGACGCGCCGACCCAGGGCACAATGCTGCTGTTCAAGATCCGGACGGTCTCGCTCGACAACCGGCCGCTGAAGCTAACAATCGTCGATTCCTCGAAGACGGCCGAGCGCGCATCGGCCGAGCTCGACGTCTAGCGGCTGGCCTGCAGGCCGGCCTCGAGCACTTCGCGCGCGACGGGCGCGGCCGTGTCGCCGCCGGCCCCGGCTTTGACGAGCATCACGCCGACGACGATCCGCGGGCGCAGCGCGGGGGCGAAGGCGGCGAACCACGCGTCGGTGTTGCTCGCTTCGGTCTCGGCGCCGACGCAGCCGTTGGGGTGCGATTCTTCGCCGCCGCTTTCTTCGCTCGGGGATTTGCATTGGGTCTTCAGTTCGGCCGTGCCGGTCTTGCCGGCGACGGTCACTCCGGCGATCCCGGCGGAGGTCCCGGTGCCCTCTTTGACCACGTCGATCATGAGGTGGCGCACGGTGCGCGCGACGGCCTCGCTGGTCACGGCCGGGCCCGGCGGCGGGTGTTCGACGGCGAACGTCGGGCGCGGACGGCGGCCGCCATCGGCGATCGTCGCGGCGACGATCGCCATCTGCAGCGTGCTGGCCTGCACCTGACCCTGGCCGATCGCGGTCGAGCCGACGTCGAGTTCTCCCTGGATGTCGGCGGCCTCGGGGAGCGTGCTCTCGACGGCGCCCGCGAGCCCGGGGTCGTGGTTGAAGCCGAAGCGTTCGGCCGTGGCGACCAGCCGCGGCGCCCCCAGCTTGACTCCGAGCGGCGCGAAGACCGAGTTGCACGACACGGCGAACGCGAGCTCGAGCGAGCCGCCGCATTCCTCGCCGTTTGCGTTGCTGAGCTTGACGCCGTCGAGCGTCGCGTAGGTCGCGTAGGGGAACGTGGTCTTCGGCGTGGCGATGTGCGCCGCCAGCGCGCCGGTGAGCGTGACCATCTTGAACGTCGAGCCCGGGGGCTGGACGCTGTTCAGCGCGATTCCGGCGACGGCGAGGATCTGACCGGTTGAGGGCTGTAGCGCGATCACGCCGCCGAGCTGCGAGCCGAGTGCGCTGACGGCGGCGCTCTGCACGGACGGTGAGACGCTCGTGCGCACGGAGTGCGCGGCTTTCGGGGCTGCTGTGGCGAGCACGCGGTGACCGGCGAGCAGCTGGCCGCCGGGGGTGCCGCGCAGGCGCGCGTCGAAGGTCCGCTCGAGCCCGCTCGTGCCGACGACGGCGTCGGCCGGGACCCCCACCGATTCGAGCGCCGTTCGCTGCGAGCTCGGGATCGGTCCGACTTCGCCCACGACCGCACTCGCCGATTCGCCGAGCGGCGAGACGCGTGGTCCGGTGGTGTCGGCCGGGCCTTCGGCGAGCACGGAGCCGTCGCGCGCGAGCAGCTTCGCGCGCTCGGGCAGCGTCGTCTTGCGCGAAAGCTGCTCGCCCGGGAGCAGGCCGGGGA
This sequence comes from Solirubrobacteraceae bacterium, assembly GCA_035553095.1. Classification (GTDB taxonomy): domain Bacteria; phylum Actinomycetota; class Thermoleophilia; order Solirubrobacterales; family Solirubrobacteraceae; genus Palsa-744. Next base: position 89,199 of record DATNDZ010000016.1, read on the forward strand.
AGACGAGCGAGCGCGACCAGACGATCTTGGCGCCCCCTTCGACATCGCTGCGGACGTTGACCTCGACGTTCAGCGCGAGCGGGCCGAACAGGCGCGTGGACACCCTCACGGGCACGGCCACGCGACCGTCGGGAGCGGAGCGCGCCCTGCCGGTGACGCGCAGGCTCGTGGCGGTCGCAATGGTCATCGCCGCGTGGTAGGCCGAGACGAACTCGTCGCGCGAGCTCGAGCGGCGCGAGGCGGCGTCGATCTCAGCATACATCGCCGTGTATTCGCCCTTCGCCCACTGGCCGACGAACCTCTCCGCGAGCGAGTCGGCCGGCGAGGCGCCGCCGTTGGCGCCGACGATCGCGCCGACAGCGAAGGCCACGGCGGCCAGCGCGAGCACCGGACGCGCGCGCCTGACCCTAAGCGTCTGCTCTTCGCTCAGGGCGCGGTAGAACATGGCGGGTGACGGAGCTCGACTGGATCATCGTCGCGTTCGCCGCAATCCTCGCGGCTTTCGGCTTCAGGAGAGGGTTCATCGTCGGGGTGCTGTCGTTCGGGGGGTTCGCCCTAGGAGCATTCCTCGGAACTCGCCTGGCTCCTCTACTGCTGGAGCAGGGATCCTCCTCGCCGTACGCACCGGCGCTCGGCCTGGTCGGTGCGGTGCTCGCCGGCGCGATCCTCGCGAGCGGCGCCGAGGGCGTCGGCTTCCGGGTCAGGCGCGCCCTGATCGTGCCCGGGATCGGCGCCCTCGACGGTGTGCTCGGAGCGGCCCTCGGCGCCGCGCTGGCGCTCGGCGTCGTCTGGGTCGTGGCGGCCGTCGTCGCCCAGGCGCCGAACGAGACTCAGCTGCGCGAGGACATCCAGCGCTCGGTGATCCTGCGCGAGCTGAACGAGCTGCTGCCGCCGTCGGGGCCGATCCTCAACGCGCTCGCGCGTCTGGACCCGCTGCCTTCGATCTCCGGCCCCTCGCCCGACGTCTCGCCGCCGCCGGCCGGCATCGCCCGCGCGCCGGGGGTGCGACGCGCCTCGCCGAGCGTCGTACGCGTGCTCGGCACGGCGTGCGGGCTGGCGATCGAGGGCTCCGGCTGGGTCGCGGGTCCGGGCGAGGTGGTGACCAACGCACATGTGATCGCCGGCGAGCAGGACACCACGGTCGAGGTCGAAGGGAACCCGCCGAGCCTGTCCGCGCGAACGCTCGCCTACGACCCGTCCCACGACATCGCCGTGCTCGGCGTGGACGGCCTCGAGGAGCCGGCGCTCCAGCTCGTCACGGACCCGCCCTCGGGCGAGCCGGGGGCGATCCTCGGCTATCCCGAGAACGGAGCGTTCGACGCGCGCTCGGCGCGCATCGGGCGTACGCAGACCGTGTTGACCGACGACGCCTACGGCGAAGGCCCGGTGCACCGGCTGCTCACCCCGCTGCGCGGGCTCGTGCGGCCGGGCAACTCGGGTGGCCCGGTGGTCGACAGCGCTGGGCGCGTCCTCACGACGGTCTTCGCCGGCACGGTCGGCGACGGTCCGCGCGGCGGCTACGGGGTCGCGAACGCGACCGTCGCCCGCGTGCTCGCGCAGGCGGCAGCCCGCGCGGCGGCCGGAGTCAGCGTCAGCACCGAGCGCTGCGCGGCTGGGTGAGGCGCGTCCTCGGCGCCGCACGCACCCGCTACGCTGCCGCCATGTCGAAGACGCTCGTGATCGCCGAGAAGCCCTCCGTGGGGCAGGACCTCGCGCGCGTGCTGCCGGGGCCGTTCAAGAAGGGCGAGGGCGTGCTCGAGGGACCGGAGCACGTGATCACCTGGGCCGTGGGGCACCTCGTCCAGCTCGCCGAACCGGACGAGTACGACCCGAAGTTCAAGCGTTGGCGCATGGAAGACCTGCCGATCGTGCCCGACCGCTTCAAGCTCGTCGTTCGCGACGAGCGCTCGCGCAAGCAGATGTCGGTCGTGACCAAGCAGATCGGGCGCGCGGACATCGACGAGATCGTCAACGCCTGCGACGCCGGGCGCGAGGGCGAGCTGATCTTCGCCTATCTCTACGAGAAGGCCAAAGGCAAGAAGCCGGTGCGGCGGCTTTGGCTCAACTCGATGACGAGCGCCGCGATGAGGGAGGCCTTCGGCGCGCTGCGACCGGCGGACGAGTTCGCTCGCCTCGAGCAGGCCGCGCGCTCGCGCTCGGAGGCCGACTGGATCGTCGGCATGAACGCCACGCGCGCGGCGACGATCAGGCTGCGGAGCTCCTTCGACGGTGCCGTCTCGCTCGGCCGCGTGCAGACGCCGACGCTCGCGATCATCGCCCGTCGCGAGGAGGAGATCAAAGCGTTCGTGCCGGAGCCCTACTGGCTGGTCGACGCGACATTCGAGGCTGAGGAGCGGCGCAGCTACGAGGGCCGCTTTCACGAGGGCGCCAAGCCGCGCATCGCCACCGAGCAGGAGGCGTCGGCGGTCGTCGCCGCCTGCGAGGGCAAGCCCGGCGAGATCACCAAGCTCGAGAAGAAGGAGCAGCGCGAGAAAGCGCCGATGCTCTACGACCTCACGACGCTGCAGCGCGAGGCCAACAATCGTTACGGCTTCTCCGCCAAACGCACGCTGGCCGCCGCGCAGCGCTGCTACGAGGAGCACAAGGCGCTCACCTATCCGAGGACCAACTCCCGCTACCTGCCCACCGACATGGTCGCCGAGATCAAGCCGACGGCCGAGCTCGTGGGCGAGAACCCCGACTACGCCAAGGGCGCCGAGTATGTGACGAGCCTCGACCTGCTGCCGCTCGCGCGGGTGGTCAACGACGAGAAGGTCACCGACCACCACGCGATCATCCCGACCCGCTCCCAGCACGACCTCGAGAAGATGGGCGCGGACGATCGGCGCATCTACGACATGGTCGCGCGGCGCTTCCTCGCCGTGTTCCACCCGGAGGCCGTGTTCGAGAACACACGCGTCGAGACGACGGTCGGCGAGGGCGAGGAGGCCCGCATCTTCCGCACCCGCGGCAGGCTGCTGCTCGTTCCGGGCTGGCGCGGGGTCTACGACGAGGTCGCCGCAGACGCGCGCCCCAAGGGCGAGGAGGACGAGGGGATCGACCAGCAGCTCCCGAGACTCGAGCAGGGCGAGAGCGTGCGCACGGCCAAGATCGCGGCCGAGCGCAAGGAAACCAAACCACCGCGCCGCTACAGCGACGCCTCGTTGCTGGGGGCGATGGAGACCGCCGGCAAGCTCGTGGACGACGAAGAGCTGCGCGAGGCGATGAAGGAGTCGGGCATCGGCACCCCCGCCACGCGTGCCGCGATCATCGAGCGGCTGATCACGGTCGGCTACGTCGAGCGTGACGCGCGCGCGCTCGTGGCCACCGAGAAGGGACTCAACGTGATCCGCCTGCTCGACGCGCACCAGCTGACCTCGCCCGAACTGACTGGCAGCTGGGAGCATCGACTCGGCAGGATCGAGCGGGGTGAGGACTCGCGCGAGGACTTCATGGGGGACATCGCGGGCTTCGCCGAGGAGACGGTCAAGAAGCTCGACGAGACGCTCAAGGACGTGCGCATTCCGCGCGCCAAGCTGGGCCCCTGTCCGGTCTGCGGGCACGAGATCAACGAGAACCGCAAGGGCTACTCGTGCTGGGCGCGCGAGGACCCCGGTTGCGGCTTCGTCATCTGGAAGGCCAAAGCGGGCAAGACCTTGACCGTGCCGATCGCGCGTGAACTGATCAAGACGGGCTACACGGAGAAGCCGGTCACCGGCTTCCGCGGCCGCAGCGGGCGCTCGTTCAGGGCCCACCTGGCGATGAGCCAGACGGAGGACGGCAAATGGCGCGTCGAGTTCGACGAGGACTGGGCCAAGGAGGGCGCGAAAGCGCCCGAGGCCGACGCCGACGCGCTGGGCGCCGCCAAGTCGAAGTCCGAGCGCTCCCGCGCCGTCGGCGAGCGCAGCGCAGCCTGAGCGTCGCGCCGACCTGAGCGCCGCCCGGCGCGGCCGCGCACGAGACCTGGCGATGTCGGACGGTTGCGCCAGGATGGGTCGCGATGCCGATCACGCTGATCACGGGGCCCGCCAATGCGGGCAAGGCCGAGCTCGTGATGGATGCGCTCCGCGCGCACCTCGCCCGCGGCCAGGAGCCGCTGCTGGTCGTGCCCACCAGGGTCGACGCTGAGCACTATCTGCGCGAGCTCGCAGGCGATCGGGCCGTGATCGGCGTTCGCGTGGAGAGATTTGCGGGGCTGATCGGCGAGACGGTCCTGCGCGCCCGCGTCTCTGAGCCGGTGCTCGGCGGGCTCGCCCGCGACCGGCTACTCGAGTCGCTCGGGGCTGCGGAGCACCCCGTCGGCGTCGACGGCTCTCGGCGCGGGCTCGCCCGCGCCCTCTCCGACCTGGTGGCCGTACTGCAGAGCAGGCGCGTGAGTCCCGGCAGGCTGATAGGCGCGCTGTCCGACTGGCGCGAGGCCGATGGCGCGGACGTCGCGCCGGTCGAGCTCGGCCGCATCTACGCGGGATACCGCGACGCGCTCCGGCGCCTCGGGCGACTCGATGCCGAGCAGCGGGCCGTGCGCGCGCTCGATGCCCTGCGCGAGCGGCCGGCGCTGTGGGGCGGTACGCCCGTCCTCTTCTACGGGTTCGACGATCTGACGATGCTCCAGCTCGACGCGGTCGAGACGCTCGGGCGCATCGTCGACGCGCCCGTGACCGTTTCGCTGCCCTACGAGCCGGGCAGAACGGCATTCGGCGGGCGCGCCACGACCTTCCAGGCGCTCGCTCCGCTGCTCGCAGGGCGCGGCGAGCACCGCGCGCTGCAGGCTCGCGGCGATCACTACGCTCCCCACGCCCGTCGCGCCCTCGGCCACCTGGAGCGCTCGCTGTTCGAGCCCGGTGCGGCACGCGTCGACGCCGGCACAGCTGTACGCCTGTTGGAGGGCGGGGGCGAGCGCGCCGAGCTCGAGCTGGTGGCGAGCGAGATCGCCTCGCTGCTGCGCGAGGGGATGGCGGCGGAGGAGATCGCGGTGCTCGTGCGCGGGAGTGGCACCTCGACCGAGCTGCTCGGGGAGATCCTCGCGGCCGCCGGCGTCCCGTACGCGCTGCAGCGCCGGCGCCCGCTGCGCGACTCCTCGATCGGTCGGGCGCTGCTCGGGCTTCTTCGCTGCGTGCCCGCCGCGCATGGGGCCGAGCACCCGCCCGACGAGGGCGGCGAGCTCGCCGACCTGCTCGCCTGGCTGCGCGCGCCAGGACTGCTCGAGGTTCCGGCACTGGCCGACAGGCTCGAGCTCGGCGCTCGTCGCGCGGGCGTCCGCAGCGCGGCCCAGGGAAGGGCGCTGTGGGAAGAGCGTCACTGGCCGCTCGAGACGATCGATCGGCTTAAACAGGCCGAGGTGCGCGGCCCGGCCGCGCTGATCGAGCGTGCCTCGCGCGAGCTCTACTGGCTCTTCTGCGCGCCGCGGCGGTCGGCCGCCGCCGTGCTCGGGAGGCAGGAGCTCGACGAGGCCGGCGCCCTCGCCGCCGGCCGGCGCGCGCTCGGCGAGCTGCGCGAGCTCGCGCGGATCGCGCCCGAGCTGGCTCCGGCCGGCGCGCGCGAGCTGGCCGATCTGCTCGAACAGGTGAGCTTCGTCAGCGGCGAGGCTCCCGCGCCGGGGTCGGTGGCGGTGCTCGACCCGCTGGCGCTGCGTGCCCGCCGGGTGCGCGCCCTGTTCGTGTGCGGGCTGCAGGAAGGAGCCTTCCCGGCGCGCTCGCGGCCGCAGCCGCTGCTGTCGGAAGAGGAGCGCCGGCGACTGGGCGAGGTGTCCGGACTTCGCCTGGGCGAGCACGTCGACGGCACGCAGGGCGATCAACTCGCCGCGGAGCGCTACCTGCTCTATGCCGCGGTCTCGCGACCACAGGAGCTGCTCGTGCTGAGCTGGCACGCCTCGGACGACGAAGGCCAGGCGACGCCACGCTCGCTGTTCGTCGACGATGTCTGCGACCTGTTCGAGGCGAGCCTGCTCGAGCGGCGCAGGCGCCGCGCGATGGGGGCGGTCGACGATCGCGTCGAGGGCGCCGGCGCCGATCGGCGCGAGCCGATCGCGCCGTCGGCGGCCGACCGGCGCTCGGACGAGCCGCTGCGCGACGAGCTGCTGCTCGCGGAGCTCGAGGCGCGCCCGTGGTCGGCCTCTTCGCTGGAGCGGCGAATCGGCTGCCCGGTCGCGTGGTTCGTCGAGCGCCTGCTGCGACCGGACGAGTTCGAGCCCGAGCCCGAGCCATTCGCTCGAGGCGGGCTCGCCCATGCCGCGCTGCTGGACACGCTCGAAGGCCTGCGCAGCCGGACGGGCAGCGCGCGGCTGCGGCCGGAAACGGCGGCGCTCGCGCGCGAGCTGCTCGATGCGTCGCTCGCGGCGCGAGAGCCCGAGCGCCCGCTGTCGGTCTCGCCCGCGCGGCGAGCCGCGGAGCGCCGGCGATTGCAGGCAGATCTCGAGCGCTACCTGACGCGCGCGGCCGAGGCAGACAGCCCGCTCGAGCCGAGCGAGCTCGAGCTCGGCTTCGGCTTCGACGGGACCGACGAACGGGGCGAGCCCAGCGGGCTGCCCGCGCTCGAGCTCGGTGGAGGCTTCAAGCTGCGAGGCAGGATCGATCGCATCGACGTGGGCGAGCGCGGAGAGGCGGTCGTGTACGACTACAAGGGCAGAGACGCGCCGGCGGCCGCGCGTTGGATCCGCGACGGCAAGCTGCAGGTGGCGCTGTACATGCGCGCCGCGCAGGAGCTGCTCGGCCTCGACGTCGTCGGCGGTCTCTATCAGCCGCTCGCCGGCAGCGACCTGCGCGCGCGCGGTGTGCTCGACGGTGACAGCGGCCTCGAGCTCGACTGCGTCTCGACGGACATCCTCGAGCGCACCGAGGTCGCCGAGCTGCTCTCGCAGGCGCTCGCCACGGCCCGCGCCGTGGCTGAGCAGACCGCACGCGGCGAGCTGGAGGCAAGGCCGCAGACGTGCGCTTGGCGCGGCGGCTGCAAGTACCCCACGATCTGCAGGTGCGAGCGGTGAGGGCGCGGCGCGTGCCGCAGCTGGAGACCCTTCCCGGGATGGAGCCCGACGGTGCGACGACGCCCGACGGCGAGGGCCCGCCGCTCACGATCGAGCAGGAGCGGGCCGTCTCCCGGCGCGCCGAGCCGCTGCTCGTTTCGGCGGCTGCCGGGAGCGGCAAGACCTCCGTGCTCGTCGAGCGCTTCGTGCGCGCGGTGCGCGAGGACGGGCTTGCGCCGGGGAGGATCCTTGCGATCACGTTCACAGAGCGGTCCGCCGGCGAGCTGCGCGAGCGGGTGCGGGCGCGGCTGCTCGAGCTGGGCGAGCGCCAGGCGGCGCGCGACACCGAGGCGGCGTTTGTGGGCACCTTCCACGGGTTCTGCGCGAGATTGCTGCGCGCTCATCCGCTGGCGGCGGGCCTGGACCCCGATTACGGCGTGCTCGGTGAGGGCCTGGCGGGACGCCTGCGCGAGCGCGCCTTCGAGCTGGCCGCGCGCTCCTTCATGGACGGGAACCGCAGCGAGGCGGCCGATCTGCTCGCCGCCTACGGGGTCGACCGCGTCCGCGCCATGATCGAGCAGGTCTACCTCGAGCTGCGCAGCCGCGGCGAGCTCCGGCCCCGCCTGCCGCTGCCGATGCCGGCGGGCGACCCCGCCGAGAGTGACCGCGAGGCGGCCGGGGCGTGCGCCCTGCTCGACGAGTTGCTCGATCGCTTCGGTCACGAGTACGAGCTGCTCAAGCGCGCTCGCTCGGCCGTCGACTTCGACGACCTCGAGCTGCTCGCACAGCGCCTGCTGCTCGAGCGCGAGGGCATCCGCAGGGCTTGGGCGGAGCGCTTCGCGCTGTTGATGGTCGATGAGTTCCAGGACACAAACCCGCGCCAACTCGCGATCCTGCGTGCGCTCGATCGCGAGAACCTGTTCACGGTGGGCGACGAGCTGCAGTCGATCTACGGGTTCAGGCACGCCGACGTCAGCCTCTTCCGCGAGCGGCGCGCGACGCTCGAGCGGCGCGGTGGAAGCCTGCCGCTGACCTTCAACTTCCGCAGTCGCGCCGAGCTGCTGGACGTCGTAAACGCCGTGTTCGCCGAGCGCTTCGCCGACGCTCCCGAGCTGACGGCTGGCAGGGTCGAGACCGAGCCGCCCGACGCGGCGCCGGCGGTGGAGCTGCTGCTGACCGATATCGAGGGCTGGGAGCTGCAAGAGGCCACCGCGGAGCGCATCGCCGCAGGGCTGCCTCCGGCGCAGACGTGGCGCCAGGCCGAGGCGCGGCTGCTGGCCCAGCGGATCGCCGAGCTCGTGCGCGACGGGCGCGCGCGAGCGGGCGAGATCGTCGTGCTGCTGCGGGCCTCCGGCGACCTGGAGGTGTTCGAGCGGGCGCTGCAGCTGGCCGGGCTGCGCACGCTCGCAGCGGTGGGCGCGTTCTGGGGACACCAGCAGATCGGCGATCTCGTGACCTACCTGCGCGCCCTCGCCAACCCGCTCGACGAGCAGGCCCTCTACGGGGTGCTCGCCTCGCCGCTCGGCGGCTGCTCGCGCGACTGCCTGGCGCTGCTCGCGCGCGCGGGGCAGGCGGCGCGAACGGGCCTTTGGGACATCGCCAGGCGGGCCGCGGCCTCTGCGCCGGAGCCGGTGCTCGAGCGCGAGACGAACGGGAATCCCGCCGAAGCCGATCGGCTGCTGGCGAGTCTCCGACCGGCCGACCGAAGCGCGCTCGCTGCGGTCGTGCCGATGCTCGAGCGCGAGCGCGAGGGGGCCTCGCGGCGCCCGATCGCCTCGCTTATCGAGCGCGCGGTGCAGGACAGCGGCTACCGCGATCACGTGCTCGGGCTCGAGTGGGGGGAGCGTCGCCTGGCCAACGTTCACAAGCTGCTGCGGCTTGCGCGCGAGTTCGAGGCCGGCGAAGGGCGCGACCTGCGCGGGTTCCTCGACCACGTCGAGTACCTCCAGCACGCGGCGCGGGTCGAGCCGGACGCGCCGGTGCAGGGTGCCGAGCCTGATGCCGTTCGCCTGATGACGGTGCACGCGGCCAAGGGCCTCGAGTTCCCGATCGTGTGCGTGGCCGATCTGGGACGCCAGCCCAACGCGCGCGTCCCCGACCTGCTCGTGGACGGTCCCCGCGTCGGTCTGCGCCTGATGCGCCTGGACGGCGCCGGCTCCAGTGCGGCGTTGGCCTACGAGGAGCTTTGCGCCGAGCGCCGCCAGCGCGAAGCCGAGGAGGAGGACCGGATCCTCTACGTGGCGATGACCCGCGCACGCGACCTGCTCGTGCTGAGCGCGTCGGTCGACTTCGCGCGCTGGCCACGACAGGGGCCGGGTGCGACGCCGATCTCGTGGCTCGGCCCGGCCGTCTCAGAGCAACTGCCCGAGCTGCTGTCGGTCGGGCATTCCGCGCCGCTCGAGCTGAGGGCGGGCACGGGCGGCGCCGCGCGCGTCCTTCTGCGGCTGAGCTCGCCGGGCTCGCCGGCTCTCGAGCACGCGCCCGCGCCCGCGCAGGGGGCGGAGGAGACGCCGTCCAGGCTCGCGGAGGTCGTTGGCGCCGGCGCAGAGCCGGCACGCGCCGGGGGACTGGTGGGTCTGGAGCGAGCTGCGGGCCCTGTGCGTCCGTCGGCGGAGCGGGCGGGCGGATCCGGGGAGCCGGGTGCCGCCGACGCATCGGCCGATGCGGTGCGGATCTCAACCCTGAGCTACAGCTCGCTCACCGAGCTGGAGCGCTGCGGCTATCGCTACTACCTCGAACGGGTCCTCGGGATCGCGGAGGAGCGCACGGCTGCCCATGGCCACGACGGGGAGGGAGGGCTCGAGGCGCGTGCGCGCGGCACGCTCGTGCACAGGCTGATGGAGCTGATCGACTTCGCCCGACCGCAGCCGCCGTCGGCCGAGGAGGTCGGCGAGCGCGCGCGGGAGCTCGGGATTAGCGTCGACTCGGGCGAGCGCGAGGAGCTGGCGCGGCTGATCGCCTCGAGCTGCGAGACGGAGCTTTTCGCGCGTGTGGCCGCCGCCCCGACGCTGCGGCGCGAGCACCCGTTCGCGTTCTCACTCGCCCCGAGCGAGCCGCTGATCAGCGGCGTGATCGACCTGCTGGCGCTCGAGGCGGACGGCGAACGGCTGGTGCTCGACTACAAGAGCGACCGCGTCGGCGCGGAGGTCGACCTGGAAGAGCTCGTCGAACGCGAGTACGGAGCGCAGAGGCTGATCTACGCGCTGGCCGTGCTGCGCGACGGCGCCCCCGCCGTCGAGATCGTCCATTGGTTCCTGGAGCGGCGCGAATGGGCGGTCGCTCGCTTCGACGCGGCCGATCGTCTGGTGCTGGAAGAGCAGCTCTCGCAGCGCATTGCGCGCACCGGGGAACATCCGTTCGCGGTTAGCCCGTCGCCGCATCGCGGGCTCTGCCTGACCTGTCCGGGGCGGGTGGGATTGTGCTCGTGGGGCGAGGCGGAGACGCTGCGCGAGCACCCCTGAATCGCTCGATTGCAAACCCCCCGCACTGCTACGCTTTCTGGCTCAGCCTCAGGTGCCCGCCTGCCCGCGCCACGGGGGATGCACCGCCCCAAGGGAGCACTTCCATGAATCCGCACATCAAGCAGCCTCCACAGGCGGTCGGACTGTACGACCCCACCTATGAGCACGACGCGTGCGGCGTCGGCATGGTGGCGCGGCTGGACAACGAGCCGACCCATGAGGTGATCGCGCGGGCGATCACGGCGCTCGAGAACCTCGAGCACCGCGGCGCCAACGGCGCCGACCCGCTGACCGGCGACGGCGCGGGCATCCTCATGCAGATGCCGGACGAGCTGCTGCGCGCGGTCGTGGACTTCGAGCTGCCGCCGCTCGGGCAGTACGGCGTCCTGATGTGCTTCCTGCCGACCGACGAGAGCGAGAGCGCGCGTGCCGAGCAGCTGCTCGAGCGGACGGTGCAGGCCGAGGGGCAGCGGCTGCTGGGCTGGCGTGACGTACCGGTGGACCCGAGCCACGCGGGCGCGGTGGCCGGCGCCTGCCGACCGACGATCCGCCAGCTGTTCGTCGGCGCCGGAGCAGATCAAGCGGCTGACAGGGACGCCTTCGAGCGCAAGCTGTACGTGATCCGTCGCGTCTGCGAGCTGGCGTCGGAGCGGCCGAAGCTGTACATCGCCTCGAGCTCCTCGCGCACGGTCAACTACAAGGGGATGCTGATCAGCTTCCAGCTGGCGGCGTTCTACCCGGACCTGAAGGACGAGCGCTGCAAGAGCGCGCTCGCGCTCGTGCACTCGCGCTTCTCGACGAACACCTTCCCCAGCTGGGAGCTCGCGCACCCCTACCGGGTGATCTGCCACAACGGCGAGATCAACACCGTGCGCGGCAACATCAACTGGATGCGCGCGCGCGAGTCGGAGCTGCGCAGCGAGCTGTTCGGCGAGGACCTGCCGAAGATCCTTCCCGTCGTCAGCGCCGGCGACTCCGACTCGGCCACGTTCGACAACGTGCTCGAGCTGTTGATGCTCGCCGGACGCTCGCTCCCTCACGCGGCGATGATGATGATCCCGGAGGCCTACCGCAATCGCGACGACCTGCCGGAGGATCTGGTCGGCTTCTACGCCTACCACTCGTGTCTGATGGAGCCGTGGGACGGGCCGGCCTCGGTCGCCTTCACCGACGGGCGCGTGGTCGGAGCGACGCTCGACCGCAACGGGCTGCGCCCCGGTCGCTGGGTCGAGACGACCGACGGGCACGTCGTGCTCGGCTCGGAGATCGGCCTGCTCGACATCCCGCCGGAGGAGATTCGCCGGCTCGGTCGCCTGCAGCCCGGCAAGCTGTTCCTGGTCGATCTCGAGCGCGGGCGCATCGTCGAGGACGAGGAGGTCAAGCGCGAGGTATCGACGCGCAAGCCCTACGGCGAGTGGTACGCGCGCAACGCCGTGCCCTTCTCGGAGCTGGATCCCTCCGACCAGGTGACGATCTCAGACCAGCCGCTGCGCACGCGCCAGCGCGCGTTCGGCTTCACGCAGGAGGACCTGCGCGTGCTGCTCACGCCGATGGCGCGCGACGCCGCCGAGCCGGTCGGCTCGATGGGCAACGACCTCTCCCTGGCCGTGCTCTCCGAGCAGGCGCCGCCGCTGTTCTCCTACTTCAAGCAGCTGTTCGCACAGGTCACGAACCCGCCGATCGACTCGATCCGCGAGGAGATCGTGATGAGCCTGGCGACGAGCCTCGGCTCCGAGCGCAACCTGTTCGAGGAGACTCCCGAGCACGCGCACAAGCTCGTGCTCAACCAGCCGATCCTGCTCAACCGCGAGCTGGAGACGCTCCGGCACGTCGATCACGATGTGTTCGCGGCGCGCACGATCAACACGACGTGGTCGCTGGAGAAGGGCGCCGCGGGCATGGCCGAGGCGCTGCAGCGGATCTGCAGGGAAGCATCGGAGGCGGTCGAGGAACGCGTCAACATCATCGTGCTGTCCGACCGCCTCGTCGGTCCGCGCCGGGTACCGGTGCCGTCGCTGCTCGCTGTCGGCGCCGTCCACCACCATCTCGTGCGTGAAGGCACGCGCCTGCGTGCGGGGATCATCCTCGAGTCGGGCGAGCCGCGCGAGGTGCACCACTTCGCGACGCTGATCGGCTACGGCGCGGTCGCGATCAACCCGTACCTGATGCTCGAGACGCTCGACGACCTGGTTCTCAACCAGAACGCGATCAAGCGCCCGGGCCCCGATGGCGGGGAGGTCGCGGTGGACGCCGTCGAGGCGGCCGAGAACGTCGTCAAAGCGCTGGGCAAAGCGCTTCTGAAGACGATCTCGAAGATGGGGATCTCGACGGTCCAGTCCTATTGCGGGGCGCAGATCTTCGAGGCCGTCGGGCTCGAGCCCGAGGTGATCGAGCGGTTCTTCACCGGTACCGCGTCGCGAATCGGCGGCGTCGGGCTCGACGTTCTGGCGACCGAGGCGATCGAGCGCCACGCGCGGGCCTATCCGGTCCCGCAGGATGAGCTGTTGCCGGTGGGCGGCGTCTATGCCTGGCGTCGCGACGGCGAGCACCACCAGTGGAACCCCGAGACGATCGCCCTCGTCCAGCACGCGGTCCGCGCCGCGAACGGCAACGTCGACGCAGCGCTGAACGGCGACGCCGAGGCCTATGACGAGGTGCGCGGCAGCGCCGCCTTCGAGAAGTACCGCGAGTACGCGAACGCGATCAACGAGGATGCCTCGCGCAAGGCGACGCTCAGGGGGCTGTTGCGGCTCGGCCCCGCCGGCGGTGTGCCCGAGGGGATCCCGCTCGAGCAGGTCGAGCCGGCGAGCGAGATCGTCAGACGCTTCTGCACGGGCGCGATGAGCCTCGGCTCGATCTCGCGCGAGTCGCACGAGACGCTCGCGATCGCGATGAACCGCCTCGGCGGGCGCTCGAACACGGGTGAGGGCGGCGAGGATCCCTCGCGCTTTGCGCCCGATGCCAACGGCGACCGACGCCGGTCGGCGATCAAGCAGGTCGCCTCCGGCCGTTTCGGCGTGACGATCCACTACCTCGTCAACTCGGACGAGCTCCAGATCAAGATGGCCCAGGGCGCGAAGCCGGGCGAGGGTGGCCAGCTGCCCGGTCACAAGGTCGACGCCTACATCGGCTCGATCCGGCACACGACCCCCGGCGTCGGCCTGATCTCGCCCCCGCCGCACCACGACATCTACTCGATCGAGGACCTCAAGCAGCTGATCTACGACCTGCGCTGCTCGAACCCGGAGGCCGAGGTGTCGGTCAAGCTCGTCTCCGAGATCGGGGTCGGCACGGTCGCCGCGGGGGTCTCGAAGGCGAACGCAGACCGCGTGCTGATCTCGGGCCACGACGGCGGCACCGGCGCCTCGCCGCTGTCCTCGATCCAGTCGGCCGGCGTCCCCTGGGAGATCGGTCTCGCCGAGACCCAGCAGACGCTGCTGCTGAACGACCTGCGCTCGCGCATCAAGGTGCAGACCGACGGCCAGCTGAAGACGGGCCGCGACGTCGTGATCGCGGCGATGCTCGGCGCCGACGAGATGGGCTTCTCCACGGCTCCGCTGATCGCGACGGGCTGCATCATGATGCGCGCCTGCCACCTGAACACGTGCCCGGTCGGCATCGCCACGCAGGACCCGGAGCTGCGCAAGCGCTTCAAGGGCACGCCCGAGCACGTCGTGAACTTCTTCTTCTTCGTTGCCGAGGAAGTGCGCGAGCTGCTCGCGTCGGTCGGGCTGCGCTCGCTGGATGAGGCGATCGGTCGCGTCGACCTGCTCTCGGTGCGCGAGGCGATCGACCACTGGAAGGCACGCGGCGTCGACCTGACGCACATCCTCACCCACATCGAGCTGCCCGACGGGACGCCTCGCCATCGCATCGAACCACCGCCGCCGGTGCTCGAGGACGCGCTCGACTGGGAGCTACTCGAGCGCGCTCAGCCCGCACTCGCGACCGCTGACCCGTCGCTCGACGGGCGCGGGAGAATCGCGGGCGCAGGCGTGCGGCTGCAGCTGCCGATTCGCAACCGCAACCGCTGTGTCGGCGGCATCCTCTCCAGCCGGATCGCGCGCGAGCACGGCGCGGAGGGGCTTCCGGAGGACTCGATCGTCGTCGATTTCGAGGGTTCGGCCGGTCAGAGCTTCGGCGGCTGGCTGGCGCCGGGAGTGACGTTCACGCTTCGCGGCGACGCCAACGACTATGCCGGCAAGGGCCTCTCGGGGGGGACCGTCGCGATGCGCCCGCGCGAGGGGATGGGCGAGCACTTCGCGGCCGAGCGCAACGTGATCGTCGGCAACACCGTGCTGTACGGGGCCACGCGCGGGCGCGCGTTCTTCCGCGGGCTCGCCGGCGAGCGCTTCGCCGTGCGCAACTCGGGCGCCTGCGCGGTCGTCGAGGGCGTTGGCGACCACTGCTGCGAGTACATGACGGGCGGGCGCGTCGTCGTGCTCGGGCCGACCGGACGCAACTTCGCGGCCGGGATGAGCGGTGGCATCGCCTACGTGCTCGACGAGCACGGCGACTTCGCCGAGCGCTGCAACATGGGCATGGTCGGCTTCGAAGCTCCCTCGGCGGAGGACGCGAGCGAGCTGCGCGAGCTGATCGAAGAGCACGCAAGGCGCACGGACTCACCGGTCGCGGCGCGCGTGCTGGGCGAGTTCGAGCAGCTGCTCGCCCAGGGCGCCTTCGTCAAGGTGATGCCGCACGACTACAAGCGCGTGCTGGCCGAACGGGTCGGCCGATCGAAGATCGGCCAGCAGCTGGCGGTGCCCGCCTGATGGGCAAGCTCGGCGGCTTCCTGCAAATCGAGCGGCACGGGGTCCCCTACAGGGACCCGGCCGAGCGCGCGCGCGACTACAAGGAGTTCCTGCTCACGCGCCCCGAGGCCGAGCTGCGCGACCAGGGTGCGCGCTGCATGGACTGCGGCGTGCCGTTCTGCCACAACGGTTGCCCGCTGGGGAACCTGATCCCGGACTGGAACGACCTCGTCTACCGGGATCGCTGGCGCGACGCGATCGCGCAGCTGCACGCGACCAACAACTTCCCCGAGTTCACCGGGCGCCTGTGCCCGGCGCCATGCGAGGCGGCCTGCGTGCTGGAGATCCGGGAAGGCGACGCGGTCACGATCAAACAGATCGAGAACTCGATCATCAACCGGGCCTGGGAGGAGGGCTGGGTCGCGCCGATGCCACCGCGCAAGGAGACCGGGCAGGCCGTTGCGGTCGTCGGCTCGGGACCGGCGGGGATGGCCGCGGCGCAGCAGCTGCGCCGCGCCGGGCACCACGTGACCCTGTTCGAGCGCGACGAGTCGATCGGCGGGCTCGTGCGCTTTGGCGTACCAGACTTCAAGATCGAGAAGACGGTCGTGGAGCGCCGCGTCGAGCAGATGGCGGCCGAGGGCGTCGAGCTGCGCTGCGGCGTCGACGTCGGCCGCGACGTGACCGTGGCGGAGCTGCGCGGCGGCTATGACGCCGTCGTGCTGGCGACCGGCTCGCGCGTGCCGCGCGATCTGCCGGCGCCGGGGCGTGAGCTCGACGGCGTGCACTTCGCGATGGACTACCTCTACCAGCGCAACCGCTGGGCGGCGCGCGAGTTCGGCCCCGAGCCGATGGCCACGCAGCCGGAGGTCTCCCGCGTGATCTCGGCGAAGGACCGCGACGTGGTCGTGATCGGCGGCGGCGACACCGGCGCCGACTGCGTCGGCAACGCTCTGCGAGAGGGCGCCCGCTCGATCACGCAGCTCGAGCTGCTGCCGGAGCCGCCGCCGAAGCGGCCGGACGAGCGCACGCCGTGGCCCGAGTGGCCGTTGAAGTACCGGCTCAGCTATGCGATGGAGGAGGCCAAGGAGGCACAGCTCGGCGAGCAGGACTATTCGATCGTGACGACGCGCTTCTCCGACGACGGCGGTGGCGGCGTGGCCGCGCTGCACGTCGCACAGGCCGAGCCCGGGCCGCCATTCGGGCCTGTGGCGGGGACCGAGCGCGAACTGAAGGCGCAGCTGGTGCTGCTCGCGATGGGCTTCCTGCACCCCGAACCGGCGTTGCTCGACGGCCTCGGCGTCGAGAAGGATCCGCGCGGCAACGTGAAGACTCAGGCGCCGTATACGAGCTCGGTCGAGGGAGTGTTCGCGGCGGGCGACGCACGCAGGGGCCAGTCGCTGATCGTTTGGGCGATCAACGAGGGCCGCCAGTGCGCCCGCATGGTCGACCGCTATCTCGCCGGGCGACGCAACGGCGCCGGCGCCGCGGCGGCGTCGGCGCACGATGAGGGGATCGCTGGGCACCAGGACGCCGACACGGGTCCCGCGGGCCCGCCGCGGCACGCCGGGCCGGGAATCCCGGCGAAGGACTAGTGCAACTCCCGCGCAGCTGCATCATCGGCGCCGGCTCCTCCGGGATCGCCGCGGCCAAGGCGCTGCACGAGCGGCGGATTCCCTTCGACTGCTTCGAGAAGTCCGATCGCGTCGGCGGCAACTGGGTGTTCGCCAACAAGAACGGGATGTCGGCGGCCTACCGCGACCTGTTCATCAATACCTCGCGCCAGCGGATGGCCTACTCGGATTTCCCGATGCCCACGTCCTATCCGGACTTCCCGCACCACACCCACATCGCCGCGTACTTCGACGACTACGTCGACCACTTCGGCTTTCGCGAGCAGATCACGTTCGAGACCGGGGTCGAGCACGCCGCCCGCGGCGAGGACGGGATCTGGCGCCTGCGGCTCGACACGGGCGAGACGCGCGAATACGACGCGCTGCTCGTGGCCAACGGTCATCACTGGAAGCCACGCTGGCCGGAACCGGCGTTCCCGGGCGCGGACACGTTCGCGGGAGAGCAGCTGCATGCCCACTCCTACGTGGACAACTCGATCTTCACGGGCAAGCGTGTCGTGATCCTGGGCATGGGCAACTCGGCGATGGACATCGCCGTCGAGGCCTCCTATGTGGCCGAGCGGACCTACCTGGCGGCGCGCTCGGGCGTCTGGATACTGCCCAAGTACGTCTTCGGCAAACCGGTCGACCAGATGCGCAACGACCCGCGCGTACCGTTCGCGGTCCGTCAGCGCATGATCCAGCAGTTGATCAAGAGCTACGTCGGGCCGCCCGAGCGCTACGGACTGCCCAAGCCCAACCACCGCTTCGGCCAGGCCCACCCGACCGTCTCCGGGCGGATCCTCGATCGCATCCAGCACGGCACGATCACGCCCAAGCCGAACATCCAGGCGCTCGAGGGCGCCCAGGTGCGCTTCGTCGATGGGACCGCCGTGGACGCCGACGTGGTCGTCTACTGCACGGGCTATCAGATCTCCTTCCCATTCTTCGACGAGGACTTCATCTCGGCACCGGACAACCACATCGAGCTCTATCGGCGCGTCTTTCACCCGGACGTCCCGAACGTGTTCTTCGTCGGCCTGCTGCAGCCGCTCGGCGCGATCATGCCGATCGCCGAGGCCCAGGGCGCGTGGGTCGGGGACTACCTGCGCGGCGACTACCGACTGCCGCCGAACGCCGTCGTGCGGGCGGACATCGCGGCGGATCAGTCTGCCATGCGCAAGCGCTACGTCACGTCCAAGCGCCACACGATCCAGGTCGACTTCGACGACTACATGTACGCGCTGGAGAAGGAGCGGGCGGCCGGCGCCGAGCGCGCGCGCCAGAACGGGTTCCAGCCACCGAGCGAGTGCCTACCTTCTGCCGTCACGGCCGCTTCTTAGAGCGCTGCCCGATCTGCAGCAAGACGCTGCCCGGCGCGGCACCGGCTAATCCGAGGCCGGGCGCCAAGCGGCGCACGGGCGGCGCCTCTCGCGCGACGCCCGGCGCTCACCGTGCTGCGGGCGCAGGGCGCGGCAACGGGCTGCGGGTCAGGCGACAGGAGCGGGCGGTCGAGGACGGATACACAAGCCCGCTGCTGCCGGGCCTGCGTGCTTCGGCCGATGCGGCCCGCCTCGCGGAGGAGCTCGCCTTCTCCAACGGGCGTCTGTGCGTTCTCGCGGGCGCGCCCGACGCGCCGGCTCGGCCGCAGCTCTATGAGGAGGTCCACCTGCTGGCCGCGGCCGGAGAACTCGAGCGGGCGAGTTGGATCTGCTTCCTGATCGCCTATCTCCGCCCGCTCGAGGGCGAGGACCCATTCGCCGGCATCAGCCTGGCCCTGGCGAGCGAGTCCGAAGGGCTGCCTGAGCTCTCCGGAGTTCCGCTCGGGCCGCGCAGCTCGCACGATCCCGCGCGGGGTGCCGCGACGCTCAGGGCGTATCGCAGCTGGTATGGGCAGGCGGCGCGGTCGCAAATGAGCTCGCAAGCGCAGGCGTTGATCGGCGACCCAGAGTGGAGCCCAACGCGGCGCTTCGAGCGCCTGTTCGAGCGCCTCGCGCTGCCAGGGCTCACCAGAGCTGCGCGCTACGAGCTGCTGGTCCTGCTCGGCGGACTCGACGTGGCCGCTCTGGAGGCCGACTCGCTGCACCTCTCGGCCGCGCGGGGGAGCGGCCTGGAGGATGCGACCACGCTCGCCTGCAAGCGCGTGTTCGGGATCGGCGACCCGCTGCTGCTCGAGCGCCGCGCGCGGGCGCTGGCCGAAGCCGTCGCGCTGCCGATCGCAGCGCTCGAGCTGGCCCTTGCGAATTGGCAGGAGGGTGATCGCGTCACGCTCGGCTTCCCGCCCGAGGCGGGCGACTACGAAACGCTGCAGCGGGCGCGCACCGCCTTCGGGCTCTGACGCGGCTCGGCGGCCCGTAATCGGGCGAAAGTGCCGTCCACACGGCTCCCTACAGTCCATCTCGTCACCTGTTTCCCACCCTCGCGGGAGTCACGATGCCACTTTGCTTCATCGAGCCCCAGGACGCCATTCGAGTGATCGCCGAGTCCGTCGGCCGCGAGGCGCGCCGTCAGCTCGTCGGGGAGGTCGTGCGCGCGTGGGTCGATGACATCCCGGAGCCTGAGCTGTCGGTCCACTACGCCAAGGCCGTCGCCGATCTCGACGAGGACGACCTGCACCTGCTTGCCGCCTGGCACGCATCCCTCGAGGTCGGCCAGCCGATACCGAACACCGACTTCCTCGTCGGCGTCTTCCCGAGCCTCGGCGAGAACCGCCGCGAGGCGCTCAAGATCGCCGCCGGCTTTCGTGGCGAGGAAGCCTTCCAGGCCGGCGTATCGGAGGAGCAGGCGCTCGACACCGTGCTGCCTCGGCTCTCTCGGGATCGCGCGATCGAGCTTGCCAGCGAGTGCATCCAGCTGTACATGTGGGACCGCCTCGGCTCCGATAACTAGGGGTTCGTAGCTAGACTCGGAGCATGTCCGAGGAGATCAGCTCAGGGCCGGCGCCGGAGAACGCGGCCGGTGCGACCGCCGCCTCGCCGACGGTCGATGACGTGATGGACGCGCTGTCCAACGTGATCGACCCGGAGCTCGGACTCGACTTCGTCGAGCTCGGTCTGATCTACGGCGTCGAGGTGGAGGACGGCAACGTCCAGGTCACCTTCACCCTGACCACGCCCGGCTGCCCGATCGGCCCGCAGGTGACAGAACAGATCGACGAGTTCGTCGGTGAACTGGACGGGGTCAAGACGGTCGATTCCGAGATGGTATTCGTGCCGCCGTGGTCGCCGGAGAAGATGAGCGAGGACGCCAAGTTCGCGCTCGGGTATTGACGCCGCCCAGGAAATACGGGCGAACGTCCAGCGTTCGCTGTGCGCGGATCGTCTGAGTTGAACGCCTCGACAATCCGAGGACGATCCTCCCCGTTCTCCCGCGACATCGCCTAGTCCGCCAGGCCGAGGTCGGCGAGGGCTGCCTCGACATCCCGATAGCCGACGATCCACTCGACGATCTTGCCGTCCTCGATCCTGCATGCGTCCGCCTGCCGCGTGTCGACGACGACGTCGCTGCCCTTGCCCTTGCCGCGCCAGCGCACGTCAGCGATCACCCACGGACCCTCATCGGTGTAGTCGGAAGCGTCGACCCTGAGCTCGGCGAAGCTATCGATCCACTGCCCCAGTACGAGACGCAAGGCCTCGCGGCCGTGAACCGCTTCGGGCACATCGGGCGCGCTTTGGAGGTCGCGGAACTCGATGTCGGCGTGACACAACTCGAAGGCGGCATCAATCTCGCCTGCGTTGAACAGCGCGTTTGACCGCTGAGCGACCGTCACGTTCTCCTCCGACATCGCCCGTCCAGTATCCCGCAGGCGACCGGTCCGGCTCACCGGCCGTGAGCGGACGCGAAACTAGACCTTTGTACGGTGCGAAAGCCGGCTCGGTGCTGCACTCTGACTCGGTGAGCCCGCTGGATCTCATCCCTCTCGCTTGGGCGGCCGTCACGGCCTTCGTCGTGGTGGTCTGCCAGGCGTCATCGCGAGCGGATGCTCGCCCGGAGCGGGCGCGGTCAGACTCGAGCGAGCTCGTGCGTTAGCCGCTGGGCCGCTCAACGGGCTAGGTCCAGGCGCGGTCGTTTGAGTCCTGCTCCTGGCTCGAGATGTCTTCGGCGAGGTGCGAGACGCGCCGCGCCTCGTCCAGGACCAGCTCAGCGAGTCCCGTCAGGGGGTTCCCCTCGCAGCTATGGGCGGCCTCCAGGTCCCCGGCAGCACTCTGCAGAGCAGCTCCTGCCAGGTCGGTGCGCTTCGCCGCGCGTGCGATCAGCTCATCGTTTCGATTCGCAGCCGCGCTTGCTCGTGCGGTCCGACGGTCAAGCTTGGTGCCGCGCATCGCCGGCCCCGATCTCGCCTCCCTCTAGGTCGGACAGCGCGCAAGAAGGAGAGAGACGAATGAGATCCGTGCAGGCTGTCCGCGCTCTCCGTCTCGCTCGGGTCCCCCCGATCGAGTCAGAACTCGCGTGTCCCCAGCATAGCCTCGATGGGTTGCGGGACTGCCGCGCCGGCTCGATCGAGCACACACCAACCGACGCCACTAAGGTACCGGCGATGGAGGCACGTGGGAGCGGGGGAGACTCTCCCTCTCAGCTGATCGACGCGAGAATCGAGGAGCTGAGCGATTGGCGGGGCGAGACGCTCGCTCGGGTCCGAGCTCTGATCAAGCAGGCCGACCCCGAAGTGGTCGAGGAGTGGAAATGGAGAGGGGTTCCGGTGTGGTCGCACGCCGGAATCATCTGCACCGGTGAGACCTACAAGAATGTCGTGAAGATGACCTTCGCCAAGGGCGCCTCGCTGGAGGACCCTTCAGGCCTCTTCAACTCGAGCCTCGAGGGCAACACCAGGCGTGCCATCGATCTGCACGAGGGCGAGGAGATCGATGAGAAGGCGTTGAAGGCGCTCATTCGCGCCGCCGTGGCGCTGAACACCTCCTGAGCGGGGCCGGCGGCCGGCTACGCCGGTGCCGGAACCTGCTCTTGCGCGAGCGCGACGAGCGTGGCGAGCTCTTCGGCGATGTTGTCGCTGATCGCGTCGATGTCCGGCAGCCCGTCGAAGTCGCCGAGCAGGCCGAAGTTCATCTGGCCGTTGTAGGACATGATCCCGATCGCCAGCGCGTGGTTTTCGGGCAGGAAGGCCACGGGGTAGGCTTCGAGCATCTCGCGCCCGAGCACGTACAGCGGGAACTGCGGCCCGGGCACGTTCGTCACGATCAGGTTGAACAGCCTGGTGGAGAAGTTCAGTCGCGAGGCCTGCGCGAGGATCGTCGGCGGAGCGAAGTTCTGCGCGCCGGCGATGACCTCGGCGCCGAGCGCCTGCTTGGACTCCTTCAGGCCATCCATCGCATGCGAGACGAAGCGCAGGCGCTGCACGGGGTCGGAGATGTAGACCGGCAGTGGTCCGCGCATCACGACGATGCGGTTGCCGCCTTGGCCCTGCTCGTCCTCGACGCGAACCGAGACCGGCACGAGCGCGCGCATCTCGACGCCGGCGGTGGGACGTCCGCGCGAGATCAGGAACGTGCGCAGCGCGCCGGTCACCACGGCGAGCACGACGTCGTTGACGGTGCCGCCGAAGGCGTTCTTCACGATCTTGAAGTCCTCGAGCTGGCAACCGATCCCGAAGAAGCGGCGGTGCGGGCCGATCGGCACGTTCAGCGGCGTTTCCGGAGCCGGGTTGAGGCCGGCCCACACGATCTCGCCGACGCCCTCAGCTGCCTCGCGAGCGCGCATGAGCGCGTGCTCGGGGTGAGTGAGCGCGTCCAGCGCGCCCTCGACGAGCTCGACCCCGGCCCTGACGGCGCCGCGCACGCCGGCGGCGAGGAGTTCGGCCGAATTCGGTTCGCGGCGGGGCTGCCAGGGTTTGCCCGAGTGCTTGATCGGCGCCGCCTCGGGCGAGAGGTCGAACAGCACCGTGGCGAGGTCGACGCCGGCGATGCCGTCGATCAGCGAGTGATGGGTCTTGGTGATCAGCGCAAAGTTGTCGTCCTCGAGCCCCTCGATCAGCCACATCTCCCACAGCGGCTTGGAGCGGTCCAGCTGCTGGGAGAAGATCCTGGCGGTCAGGCCGCAGAGCTGCTCCCACCCTCCGGGCGTCGGCAGGGCGCTGTGCCTGATGTGGTACTCGAGGTTGAAGTTCGGGTCATCGATCCAGACCGGGCGGCCGCTGTCGAGCGCGGTCGACGCGAGCTTGTGCCGGTAGCGCGGGACCAGGTGCAGGCGCCGACGGATCTGCTCCAGGAATTCCTCCATGCTCGGGGGCGGACCCTCAACCACGGTCAGCCCGCCGATGTGCATGTGCGATTGGGCCCCCTCTTGATGCAGGAACGAGGCGTCTACCGGCGTCAGCCTGTCGAGGTGGCGTTGGGGCACGAGCGCCTAGCGTACCTGGGCGAGCCCTACAATGGCAATCGTGCCGAACACGGTTCAGAGGCTGCTGCTCGCGGCGCCCCGCGGCTATTGCGCGGGCGTCGACCGGGCGGTGCAGACGGTCGAACGCGCCCTGGAGATCCACGGCGCACCGGTCTACGTGCGCAAGGAGATCGTGCACAACAAGCACGTCGTCCAACAGCTGCACGGGCGTGGCGCGATCTTCGTCGAGGAGGAGACCGAAGTTCCCGAGGGGGCGGTGTGCGTGTTCTCCGCGCACGGCGTCGCCCCGAGCGTGCGCGAAGGCGCCCAGGCGCGAAGCCTGCGCACGATCGATGCCACCTGCCCGCTCGTGACGAAGGTGCACCGCGAGGCCGTGCGCTTCGCCGAGCAGGGCTACACGATCGTGCTCGTCGGCCACGATGGCCACGAGGAGGTCGAAGGCACGATGGGCGAGGCGCCCGAGCGGATCGTGCTGGTGCAGGACGAGCGTGACGTGGACGCGCTCGAGATCGACGACCCCGACCGCGTCGCCTACATCACGCAGACGACGCTCGCGGTCGACGAAACGAGCGCGATCCTGGCGCGCCTGCGCGAGCGTTTCCCGAAGATCGTCGGCCCGCGAACCGATGACATCTGCTACGCCACGACCAATCGCCAGGCGGCGGTCAAGCAGATGGCCGAGCATTGCGATCTGCTGCTCGTGATCGGCTCGCGCAACTCTTCGAACTCGGTTCGGCTCGTCGAGGTCGCGCGCGACTGCGGCGCGGAGGCGCACCTGATCGACCGCGCCGAGGAGGTGCGCGAGGACTGGCTCGACGGCGCCCGCGTCGTCGGCATCTCCTCCGGCGCGAGCGCCCCGGAGAACCTCGTGCAGGATCTCGTCGAGGCGTTCCGCGATCGCGGCGTCAGCGACATCTCCGAGTTCCATGTGATCAAGGAGGACGTCCGCTTCATGCTGCCCAAGACGATCCGCGAAGCGGCGACCGTCGGCGAGGCGGGCTGACGAACCGAAGCTCGCACCCGACCGCAGGCGGGGGTGCGGAGCGGGGGCCGGTCGACCCGCCTCGCGCCGGGCGGTAGGGAGCGCACGATCCGATGCGCACACTCGTCATCTCCGACCTGCACCTGGGCAGCGTTTCGCGCTCGGACCTGCTCCGCCGCACCGAGCTGCGCGAGCCGCTGCTCGAGCTCGCGAGGGGCGCCGACCGTCTCGTGCTGCTCGGCGACGTGCTCGAGCTGCGGCACGGCCCGCCTCGCGAAGCACTCGCCGTCGCACGCCCGTTCTTCGAGGATCTCGGGCGCGCCCTCGCCGGGCGTGAGCTGGTGCTGGTTGCCGGCAACCACGACCACGCCCTGATCGAGCCGTGGCTCGCTCTGCGAGCCGAGCTGCCCGAGCGCCGACCGCTTGCCTTGGAGCAGTTGATCGAACCTGAGGAAGCCTCGCCGACCGTGAAGCGGTTGGCCGAGTGGGCCGCCCCGGCGCGCGTCCGCTTCGCCTACCCGGGGTTGTGGCTGCGTCCCGACGTCTACGCAACCCATGGGCACTACCTCGACTGCCACCTGACCGTGCCCACGATCGAGCGGCTCAGCGTCGGCGTCATGAGCCGGCTGATGCGCCGACCGATGAGCTCGTTCGAGCGTGTCGACGACTACGAGGCGGTCACGGCGCCGATGTATGCGTGGCGGCACGCCGTGGCACGCGACGCGATGACCGGCGACGCGCTCAACGGCGTGGGCACCGTGCACGCATGGCGTGCCCTGAGCGGACGCCGCGGGAGTCGCAACGGCCGTCGCGACCCATCGGGCGGCGTGCGCCAAGCGCTCGACTCGCTCGGCGCCAACCTGCGCAGGCGGGCGCTCATCTACGGCTTTCCGCTCGCCGTCGCCGCGCTCAACCGCGCTGGGCTCGGCCCGCTCAACGCCGAGATCTCCTCGGCAGAGTTGCGCGGCGCCGGCCTGCGCGCGATGGGCGAGGTCGCCGCGCGCCTGGGCCTCGACGACGCGTTCGTCATCTTCGGCCACACCCATCGCGCCGGGCCGCTGCCCGGTGACGATGCGGATGAGTGGAACGGGCCGGCCGCGGCCGCCTCGCCCGCGCGCGGGCAGGGCCCGGGCGCCCGCCTCGTCAACGTCGGCTGCTGGACCTACGACTCGATCTTCCTGACCGAGAGCTCGGGCGAGAGCCCGTACTGGCCCGGCACCTGCGCCGTGGTCGACGAGATCGGCGCTCCCGTGCTGCAGCGACTCCTGCTCGACAGGGCACACGCCGAGCTGAAACCTACGCGTCGGCCGGCCCACGCCTGATTCGGGGCGCGCGCCTCGGGCAGCCCCCGCTCAGGCGGCGAGGCCCGGCGTGAAGCAGGTCGCCACGCACTGCACGCCCGCGCCGAGCTCGAGCTCGAGCACCCCCGCCGTGTGACGCTCGTGCTCGATCAGCGGGTAGGCGCCCGGGTGCTCGACGCGCACCAGCTCGGCCTCCTCGGCGGGCTCGCCCGTCCGCGTCACGCGGACCTCGCCTGCCCCCCCGAGCACTGCCCACACGCCACCCGCTTCGTAGGGGCCCGAGTAGGCCCCGGGCTGGTCCGCCGTGGGCCGCGCCAGCGCGGTGCCCGGAGCGTCCTCGGGCCGAAGCGGTCGCAGCGTCTCGCGCTCCACGCCCAAGAGCTCCTGGATCGCGAGCTCCGTTTCCTCGTAGCCGCCCTCGCCGAGGTGGTACTCGAACAGCCGCGCGCGGCCGTCGAAGAGGTAGCGCGCCGGCCAGCCCTCGTTCTCGTACTCGCGCCACAGCTCGAGCTCGGAGTCGACGAGCACCGGATGCTCGATCCCGAGTCGCACGACCGCCTCACGCACGCTCTGCTCGTCACGAGAAAGCTCGAAGCCCGGGCAATGGACTCCGACCACGCGCAGGCCTTCCGCCGCGTAGCGCTCGTGCCAGGCCTTGACGTAGGGCAGCGTCCTGATCGAGTTCGGCCTGCAGAAGTCCCAGAACTCGACCAGCAGCGGGCGGTCACGCTGGATGATGCTCACCTGCCCGCCCGCCGGCACGTTCACCCACGGCAGCTGCCGCGGAAACAACGGCGCGACGATCGTGTCGACGGGCGCCCTCATCGCGACCCACCGAACTCCGCGTCCGTGGCCTGGCCGCATGCGGCCAGGCCCGGGTCCGCACATGTGCGGACCCGGCGCGAGCCGCACATGTGCGGCTCGCCGGCGGCGCGCATGCGCGCCGCCGAGGGCCGGCGCATGCGCCGGCCCCGGCCCGCGCCAGCGGGCCTCATCGTCGACATCCTTCGGTGTTCATGTGTGCTCCTGAGGGACGGGAGTCGCAAGCGTCGCAAGGACGCAGTGAGCGAAGTGTGCTGGCCGAAACGGGGATGCGAGCGGAGCGAGTGTCTCCCGGCTTCGGTACACGAGCTGGCCGATCGTGGAGCGTATTGGCTTCACGATCGGTGAGGGCGCAGCGACGCGCCGCGAATCGCGTCCCTCAGCCGATGGAGCCGACCATCTCCAACTGAATCAGGCGGTTGAGCTCCACCGCGTACTCCATCGGCAGCTCCTTCGTGACCGGCTCGATGAAGCCGTTGACGATCATCGCGGCCGCCTCGTCCTCGGTGAAGCCGCGCGAGCCCATGTAGAAGAGCTGGTCGTCTGAGATGCGCCCGACGGTCGCCTCGTGCGCGACCGTGACGTGCGGGTTCTGGATCTGGATGTCCGGCCACGTGTCCGAGCGCGATTCGCCGTCCATCATCAGCCCGTCGCACTGAACGCGCGCTTTCGAGCCGGCCGAGCCCGAGCCCATCTTGACCAGGCCCCGGTAGCCCATGATGCCGCCGTCCTTGGAGATCGACTTGGCGAGGATGTTGGAGGTCGTGTTGGGGGCCATGTGCACGACCTTGGCGCCCGTGTCCTTGTGCACGCCCTTGCCGGCCACGCCCACGTTGAGGTGGTCGGCGCGCGCCCCCTCGCCCAGTAGGAAGGAGCCCGGGTAGAGCATCACGTACTTTGCGCCCATCGAGCCGCCGACCCACTCGACGGTGCCCTCGGCGTCGACGACGGCGCGCTTGGTGTTGAGGTTGTAGACGTCCTTGGACCAGTTCTGCACGGTCGTGTAGCGGGCCTTGGCGCCCTCGTGCACGAAGATCTCGACCACGGCAGAGTGCATCGAGTTGACCGAGTAGGTCTGCGCGGTGCAGCCCTCGATGTAGTTCACGTCCGAGCCCTCGTCGGCGACGATCAACGTGTGCTCGAAGGTGCCCTCGCCGGCGCCCTCCATGCGGAAGTACGCCTGCAGCGGGAGGTCGACCTTGACGCCCTTGGGGACGTACAGGAACGAGCCGCCCGACCAGACGGCGCCATGCAGCGCCGAGAACTTGTTGTCCTGCGGCGGCACGCATTTGTTCATGAAGTATTTCTGGACCAGCTCGGGGTACTCGCTGATCGCGGTGTCCATCGAGCAGAACAGGATGCCGAGCTTGGCGTACTCCTCCTTCAGGCCCTCATAGACCGGCTCCTGGCGCCACACGCCGACGACGCCGGCGAGGTGCTCGCGCTCGGCCTGGGGGATGCCGAGGTCCTCGTAGGTCTGCTTCATCTCCGCCGGGACTTCGTCCCAGCTGTTGTAGCGACCGGCGGTCGGAGGGGAGTAGAGCACGAGGTCGTCGAGGTTCAGGCCGCTCAGGTCCGGACCCCAGTTCGGCATCGGCTTCCGTTCGAAGATCTCCAGTGACTTCAGCCGTTTCTCGGCCATCCAGTCGGGCTCGCCCTTGATCTTCGACAGCTCGGCGACGACCTCACGCGAGATGCCCTGGCGAGCGTGCAGTTGCCCCTGGTCGTCCTCGACGATCGGGCTGGGCTTGGTGATCTTCGTGCGGTCAATCGTTGCCATGAGGCTCCTTACCGGGGGCTGTCAGATCCTTGGCGCAAGCGCTCGGTCAATCCCGTGCGCTGAGCTAGGAATTGTAACGCGAGCGCGGTCGCGAACCCGTGGCAGCGCCGGTTTTTGCGGCTCGGACGGCCGCTGACAGCCGCGCCCGCCGCTGGCACCAGGGCTCAGGAGGGCCAGTCGTTCTCGCCCGTGACCGCGCCGCGGACGGCCTTCAGGTTCAGCAGCGCGCACTTGCGCCGCGTCGCAGAGACCGGGATGCCGAGCAGCTCGATCATCCAATCGGCACCGAGCTCGCCCACCTCGGTGAGCTCCATGCCCTTCAGCTCCTCCGAGGCGATTGATGCGGAGGCCTGCGAGATCGCGCAGCCCTGCCCGTGGAAGCGGAGGTCCTCGATGCGCCCGTCCTTGACGCGAATGTGCACGCCGAGCTCGTCGCCGCAGAGCGGGTTGTGCTCGAGCGCCTCGAGGTCGTGTGGCTCGAGCTCGCCGAAGTTGTGCGGGTGCTTGTAGTGGTCGAGGATGTAGTCGCGGTAGAGATCATCCATGGCGCTCGGCGAGGAGTCCCGCCCTGCCCTCCGATCTCATAGGGCTTGCGCCGGCCGCCCATGGCCGGGCCCTTCGGGCCCTCATAGTCCGAAGACCTCGCGTCCGGCCAGCAGCGCCTGCACGAGCGCGTCGATGTCGCTGGCCTCGTTGTACACGCCCACCGAGGCCCGGGCGGTGGCGCCGACGCCGAGGCAGCGCATCAACGGCTGCGCGCAGTGGTGCCCGGCGCGGATGCAGACGCCGCCGCGGTCGACCAGCTCGGCGACGTCGTGAGGGTGGATGCCGTCGAGGAGGAACGAGGCCAGGCCGCCCCGGCGCTCGGCCTCGGGCGGACCGACGACGCGCAGCCCCGGCACCTCGCCGAGCCGGTCGAGCATGTAGGCGATCAGCGAACGCTCGTGGGCGCGAACGCGCTCCATGCCGAGCCCGTCCAGGTAGTCCACGGCGGCCGCCAGTCCGACGGCCTCCGAGATCGGCGGCGTGCCCGCCTCGAACTTGTAGGGCAGCTCGTTCCAGCTGACCGACTGGAAGTCGACCGACGCGATCATGTCGCCACCGGTGAGGAACGGCTCCATGCGCTCGAGCAGCTGCTCGCGCCCGTGCAGCACACCGACGCCGGTCGGGCCGAGCGCCTTGTGGCCGGTCCAGGCGTAGAAGTCGGCGCCGAGGGCGCCGACGTCGACCGGCAGCTGCGGCACCGCCTGCGCGCCGTCCACCACCGACACTGCTCCGGCCGCGCGCACGCGCGCCGTCATCTCGGCGACCGGGTTGATCGTGCCGAGCACGTTGGAGACGTGCGCGAATGCGACCAGCTTGACGTCGCCTCGCGCGAGCTCGGCATCGAGGGCATCGAGCGAGAGCTCGCCGCGGTCGTCCACCTCGAGGTAGCGCAGCTCGGCCGAGCGCTCGCGGCACAGCACCTGCCAAGGCACGAGGTTGGCGTGGTGCTCCATCTGCGTGATCAGCACCGCATCGCCGGGATTGATGTTGGCGCGCCCCCACGAGTACGCCACGAGGTTGATCGCCTCGGTCGCGTTCTTGGCGAAGATCGTCGCGCGCGGCTCGGCGCCGACGAACCGCGCCACGCGCTTGCGGGCATCGTCGTAGGCGGCGTCGGCCTCCTGGGCGAGCGCGTAGACGCCGCGGTGCACGTTGGCGTTGTGGGCGCGCAGGTGCTCGGCCTGCGCATCGATCACCACGCGCGGCTTCTGCGCGGTCGCGCCCGAGTCCAGGTAGATCAGCTCGCGCCCGCCGAAGCGGCGCTCGAAGATCGGGAAGTCGGCCCTTACGCCGAGCGAGGACTCAACGACTGGTGGCATAGGCCTCGATGTCCTCCCGCGCCGCCGCCAGCTTGTCGGCCACCTTGGCGCGCACGAGCTCCTGGAGCGGCTCGTCGTCGAGCTCGGAGATCAGCGGCTCGAAGAATCCCTCGACGATCACGCGCACCGCGGTGGGGCGGTCCAGGCCGCGCGTCTGCATGTAGAAGATCGCTTTCTCGTCGAGCTCTCCGACCGTGCCACCGTGCGAGGCCGAGACGTCGTCGGAGGACACGAGCACCGACGGGATCGCGTCCACGCGTGCTTTGGGCGAGAGCATCATCGAGTGGATCTGCAGGTAGGTGTGGGTCTGCTGCGCGCCCGGGTCAATCTGGATCAGGCCCTCGAAGCTCGCGCGGCTCTGGCCGGTGGCGGCGCCGCGCCAGTGCACGTCGCCGCCGGAGGGGCCGGTCTCGTGCAGGTCGACCGCGAACATGTCCAGGTGCTCCTGCTCCTCGGTGAAGAACAGCCCACGGAAGGCCATGTCGCCCCCGGGCTCGGAGACGGCCAGCTCGAGGTGCTGGCGCACGAGGTGGCCGCCGAGCAGCGCCGGCAGCCAGTGGCAGTAGGCGTCGCGGCCGACGCCGACGAAACGCGTGGAGACGTCGTAGACCTCGCCAGAGCCCCAGTCCTGCACCTGAGCCAGGCGGCAGCGGGCGCCGTCCTGGAGGTAGAGCTCGAAGGCGCCCGCATGCAGAGCCTGCCCATCGAAGTCCTCAGCCAGGTCGTACTCGTGCACGCGGAAATCGCTCGTCGGTGCGCCGAGCACGAGCGTGCGCCCGTACTGCGCCACGCCCGGCTGCTCGATCGCGTAGACGATCTCGAACGGCTCCTCGACGACCACGCCGGGCGGCACGTACAGGAACGCACCGCCGCTCCAGAAGGCCGCGTTGGCCGCCTCCAGCTTGTGGCGGTCGAACGGCAGGCGCTTGGAGTACCAGGGTGCGACGAGCTCACCGTGCTCGCGGAAGGCGTCCTCGAGCGAGCACAGGATCACGCCGCGCTCGCGCAGGGCCTCGTCGAGCTCGACGTGCACGACCGTGCCGGCGCTCTGCACGATCCGCCCGGCGCGCGGACGCCCCGGCAGCGTGCGCCCGACGACGTGCGGGATCCGCCCGGGGCCGGGCTCGTCCGAGTCGTTGGCGAGCGCGTCGAGCTCGAGGCCCTCCAGGCTCGTCGTCCAGAAGCCCGATCGGCGCCAGACGGGCAGCTCGAGCTTCTCGAACGCGTCGCGTGCCGCCTCGCGCAGCTGCGCCAGCGAGCGACCGTCGCCCGCGCCGGCGCCGTGCAGCGCGTGATACAGGGTCGCTTCGCGGTGGCGCCCGGCCTTCATCGCAGCCGGCGCCGCGCCGCCCGGCGTGCCCGTGCCGCCGGGGCTCGCGCCGTTGGGCGTGGGGACGGCGCCGTTTCCCCCGCTGACGTCGGCCATCGGGCCGTCCGCCTCAGACACCGCTGTCACCGGCGGCCACGGCGTCGGCCTCGGCGCCGCCGAACTCGCGGCGGATTTCGTCATAGCCCTCCCGCTCGAGCCGCTCGACCAGCTCGACGCCGCCCTCGAGCACGATCCGCCCGTCCATCATGATGTGCACGAACTCGGGCTTGACGTAGTGGAGGATGCGCTGGTAGTGGGTGATGATGAGGGCACCCAGGCCCTGCTCGTCGTGCAATCGCTGGACGCCCTCGGCGACGGTGCGCAGCGCGTCGATGTCGAGTCCCGAGTCGGTCTCGTCGAGGATCGCCACGTCGGGCTGCAGCATCGCCATCTGCAGGATCTCGGCGCGCTTCTTCTCGCCGCCGGAGAAGCCGTCGTTGAGATGGCGCGAGGTGAACGAGCGATCGACGTCGAGCAGCTCGATCGCATGCTGCAGGTGCGTGCGGAACTCCTTGACCTGGATCGGGTCCTCGCGCTTGGCGTTGATCGCCATGCGCAGGAAGTTCGCGACCGAGACGCCCGGAATCGAGACGGGATACTGGAAGGCCAGGAACAGTCCGGCCTTGGCGCGCTCGTGAGGCTCGGCCTCGGTGATGTCCTCGCCCTTGAACGTGACCGTGCCCTCGGTGATCTCATAGGAGGGATGGCCGAGCAGCGTGCTCGCGAGCGTCGACTTGCCCGATCCGTTCGGACCCATCAGGGCGTGGATCTCGCCACGCGAGATGCTCAGGTCGACTCCCTTGAGGATCTCGCGCTCCTCGATGCGCACGTGCAGGTCTCTGATCTCTAGGTCGGCCATGTTCTCCGTTCGTGCTCCAGGTGTCGGGGGATTTGCTCAGCTTGCGGATGAAACAGCTCGCCCGACGGCGCCGAGCGACGGCAGCGCGGGGCCGGTCGAGAGCGGACCGGCCGGCAGCGACGGGCCGAGGACGAGGTCGGCGAGCGTCGTCTCCTGCAACGTGCGCACGATCGAGAAGCGCACGCGGGTCCACAGGAGCTTGGTCGGGCAGACGTGCCCAGGGTCGGTCTCTCGCGCGCAGACGATCGAGCCGTCGGCGCCCTCTGTGATGCATTCGATCGGGGCGATCGATCCCTCCAGCGCCTCCACGACCTCGGCCATCGTGATCTCCGTCGGCGAGCGCGCCAGCAGGTAGCCGCCGCGAGAGCCGCGCCGGGAGTCGACCAGGCCGGCCTTGCGCAGGCGGGCGACGAGGTGCTCGAGGTAGGCGAGCGGCAGCCCGCCGCGCTCGGCGATCTCGGCGAGCGGGAGCGGTTCCTCGCCGGCCTGGCGGGCCAGCTCCACCATCACGCGCACTCCGTACTCGGACTTGGTTGAGAACATCATTCGCTCGAATACCTACCTGGGCGCTAGGGTATCAACCGGCCGGCGGCGTCCCGGCTCATCCGAGCAGCTTGCGTACGTCGTGCGACAGCGCTTCCGGGGTCAGCTGTTCGAGCTGGAAGATCACGCGCTCGCGTCCGACTCGATCGAGCAGGAACACCGACGCCGAGCGCGCGAAGCGAGCGCGTCCCGCGCTCGCCGGGACGATGTGGAAGGAGCGCCACACCGGCCGCAGCTGCTCGAGCGAGCCGCTCAGGTAGCGCACACGGCCCACGAGCGAGGCGCGCGCGAGAAAGCGCCGCACATGTGTCGGGGTGTCCACGCCCGGATCGCCGCTGATCAGCAGCACGGGCGGCGCCTCGCCCAGTTCGTCGAGGGCGCCGCGGATCTGCTGGGCGATCACCTCGCACGGTGCTCCGCACGTCGAGTAGACGAACGCGACGATGACCACACGCCCGCGATAGCTCGCCAGAGAGACAGGTGCCCGAGCGCCGCCGAGCACTTCGGTCAGCCTGAAGTCCGCCGGCCTCGGCAGACCGGCCGGAAGCGCGGCGCCGTCGAAGCCCGAAACGCCCGGAGCCTGCGGGGAGCGCACAGGGGCTGTGGTTCCCGACCCGCCCGACGAGCAGCCGCCCGCCAGGCAGGCGAGCGTCGTCACGAGCGCAAGAGCCGTGAGCGGGCTCGGAGCGCCGTGCGCCGCGCCGGGCGACCGAGAGCAGCCGCCACGGCGCTCGATCGAAGCTGTTCCCCGCATATCGACGACGATGGCAGACCGACGCTCGGCGGACGTCGGTACGCCCCACCGGAGGTCCACGTCACGGCGCTATACTTTTTGAAGTTAATAAAACCTGACCATGGTTTAGGAGTTTCACGATGAGTCCGTCCGGAGCCGAGCTGCTTCGCCAGATCAAGAGCCGGATCGAGGAGATCGATCCCTCGACAGTGCACGAGCTGCTCGAGGAGGGCGTGGCGATCATCGACGTGCGCGAGACCGAGGAGTTCGGCGCCGGCCACCTGCCCGGCGCAAAGCACGTTCCCAAGAGCTACCTGGAGACGCGCATCGAGGGCGTCGTCCCCGACCGCGACGCGCACGTGGTCCTCTACTGCCAGTCGGGCAACCGCTCCGCCTGGGCCGCCCGCACGCTGGAAGAGGATCTCGGCTACACCAACGTCGCCTCGATGACCGGCGGGATCACGCTGTGGAAGGACCGCGGCTACGAGGTCGAGGTCCCGCGCATGCTCACGGCCGAGCAGCGCGAGCGCTACTCGCGGCACATGCTCGTGCCGGAGATCGGCATCGACGGCCAGCAGAAGCTGCTCGATGCGAAGGTGCTGCTGCTCGGCGCCGGTGGCCTCGGCTCGCCCACCGCGCTCTACCTGGCAGCCGCCGGCGTCGGCACGATCGGCATCGTCGACGACGACGTAGTCGATATCTCAAATCTTCAAAGGCAGGTGATCCACTCCACGCAGCGGATCGGGATCCCCAAGGTCGACTCCGCCGAGGAGTCGATTCACGCGCTCAACCCGGACGTCGAGGTCGTCAAGTACCAGACGCGCATCGACGCCTCCAACATCGTCGAGATCATCAAGGACTACGACGTGGTCGTCGACGGCGTCGACAACTTCCCCACCCGCTACCTGCTCAACGACGCGACCGTGCGCCTGAGGATCCCGGTCGTCTCGGCCTCGATCCTCGGCTTCGATGGTCAACTGTCCGTGTTCAAGCCCTACGAGGGCCCCTGCTATCGCTGCCTCTTCCGCGAGCCGCCGCCGGCCGAGCTCGCCCCGTCCTGCGGCGCCAACGGCGTGCTCGGCGTGCTCCCCGGGACGATGGGCCTGTTGCAGGCCACCGAGGTCGTCAAGCTGATCGTCGGCATCGGCGAGCCCGCGATCGGGCGCCTGCTGCTGTACGACGCGCTCGGTGCGACGCTGACCGAGGTCAAGGTCCACCGCGACCCCGAGTGCCCGATCTGCTCGCGCGACCCCGAGGACATCGCCGACGAGGAGCTCGGCGTGTTCCCCGATTACGAGGCTTTCTGCGCAGCAGCAGGCTAGGCGCTAGGCTGGCGCGCTGGAGATGGCCACGATCAAGATCCCACCCGTGCTGCGCGCGTCCGTCGGCGGCGAGAAGCAGGTCAGCGCCTCCGGCGAGAACGTCGGTGCCGTGCTGAGGGATCTCGCCTCGAGCCACCCCGCAACCGAGAGCCAGCTGTTCTCGGCCGACGGCCAGCTCAACCGCTACGTCAACGTCTACCTCAACGACGAGGACGTGCGCGTGCTCGACGGGCTCGACACCTCCGTCGGCGACGGCGACACGCTCGTGATCCTGCCGGCCATGGCCGGCGGCGCTCTCGGCTAGCTGCCGCCGCCGGCAGGTTTCGACGGCTGACCGACCCGGCGCGGCCGGCGCCTCCCGTCCCGCTTGCGTTCTTATTTTGATATATAATTATATATAATGTCGCCGGGAGAGCTGATTCGCCAACGCCGCCTGACGCTCGGACT
The DNA here is from genome assembly GCA_035553095.1 of Solirubrobacteraceae bacterium. Classification (GTDB taxonomy): domain Bacteria; phylum Actinomycetota; class Thermoleophilia; order Solirubrobacterales; family Solirubrobacteraceae; genus Palsa-744. The sequence continues at coordinate 124,359 of DATNDZ010000016.1, forward strand.
GAGCCAGCGCTCGCTCGCGCGTCGCGCGGGCACGACGCAGGCGGCTGTCAGCCGGATCGAGCGCGGGCTGACGACGCCGACGTGGGAGACCGTTCGCGCGCTGCTGTTGGCGATGGGCTATGAGCCCGAGCTCGGGGTGCGCCGTCTGCGGGGGAGGTGGGACCCGGTGCACCTCGCCGCCTCGCTGGAACGTCCGCCCGGCGAGCGACTTGCGCTCGCGATCTCGGCAAACCGCCTCGCCGGACGCCTGCGCAGTGCCGGAGCGGAGGCGAGCGGTGCACGGTGAGACCCCGCTCGATGCCGAAAGCATCCTCGCGGCGTTGGCCGCCCACTCGGTGGATTACGTGATCGTCGGTGGGCTTGCGGTGCAGACGCACGGGCACGTCCGCACGACGGTCGACATCGACGTGTATCCGCGCCCCGAGCCGGTCAACCTGCAGCGGCTGGCCGCCGCGCTGCGCGAGCTCGATGCGAGGACGCTGAACGCCGGGAGCGAGGGCCTCCCTGTCGACGCAGCGATGCTGCCGCGTGCGACGCTGTGGCAGTTCGACACGCGCCACGGCTCTGTCGATGTGCTGCACGATGCGCCTGGAGCGCCGCCATACGACGAGCTGCGCGCACGAGCGTTGGAGATCGAGCTCGGCGACATCCGCCTGGCGGTCGCCGGGCGCGACGATCTGATCAGCATGAAGCGCGCGAGCGCCCGCCCGGTCGACCTCGAAGACCTCGCCGCCCTGACGGAGTTCGGCGACGCCGATTGAAGCCGACGATCGCCTGACGATCGCAGCCGCCGAACCCGAGGCTGACGATACGAACTGGTTCGTATCTGTGTCCAAGGCGCCGCCTGCATCTCGGCTCGCGGTTACCCTGCTCCGCGTCATGGGCCGCTCAGATCGAATCCGGCTACTGGTCGGCGCGGCGCTTGCGTCGTGCGCGGGCGGGCTGGTGTCGGCTGCGGTCGCGCTCGGCATGGCCAGCCACGCGGGCTGGCCCCACGCGACGCATCACAGGGGACACCCCAACAACGAAAGCGGGACGATGCGCGGCCTGGACGGGCGGCACAACGAGCTGCTCGGCGGCGACGGCAACGACACGATCTGGGCCGGGGACTCCGGCGACGTGATATGGGGCGACTCTCACCCGGGCGGGCAGCCCACCTCGCAGAAGGACCTCCTGCACGGTGGTCCCGGCAGCGATTGGCTCTACGCCAGCCATGGGCACAACGTGATCTGGACGGGCGCCGGCAACGACCACGTGGCGCTCGTCTATGGCTACGGGACCGTCTATTGCAATGGACCGGGACTGAAGACGCTCGTCGTGCGCTACCTGCCGGCAAACCGGCACTTCAGGCTCGTCGGCTGCGGGCGCAGGGTGCTCGACCGCTACCGCGCCTAGGCGCTCGGCTCAGGCCGCCGCCGTCTGCGGGGCTGGCTCGGCCTGCGGCGTGCCGCGGGCCGGCACCCGGCTCATCGCGTGCTCGGCCAGGGCCGTGATCGTCAGCGACGGGTTTACGCCGACGTTGGCCGGGATCGCCGAGCCATCGCAGACGAGCAGGTTCTCGTAGCCGAACACGCGCTGTGAGGCGTCGAGTACCCCCTGCTCGGCGTCGGGCGCGATCACGGCGCCGCCGAGGATGTGCGCGGTCGAGGGGATGTTGAACAGCGCCTCCATGATCGAGCTCTGCGCGATCCCGCCGGTGCGCTTGGCGAACCATTCGGCCGCCTGATTGGCGATCGGGATGAAGGTCGGGTTGGGGCGCTCCGGGTCCTGTTCGGTCTGCAGCCAGAACGAGCCGAGCGGGCCTTTGCGCGGGCGCAGGGCGATCGCGTTGTCGAGCGTCTGCATCACGAGCAGGATGATCGTGCGCCGCGACCAGTGCTTGGCGAACAGGACCTTCGCGAGGCGGCCAGGGTGGCGAACGAGCTGCGCGAGCAGCTTCAGCGGTCGGGTCACGCGGGTGCCGTCGCCGGTCAGCAGCGTGTAGAGCATCCGCATCGAGTCGCCGTCGTCGCCGTAGGTGACCGTCTCGATGTGCGTGTTCGGGTCGGGATAGATCGAGGAGGTGATGGCCACGCGACGGATCAGGTTCTCGGGGTAGTCCTCGGGCACGGTCACCGTCAGGATCGACTCCGAGTTGGTGCGCACCAGCTCGCCCAGCCGCGAGGAGATGCGCGGCAGCGAGCCCTCCAGGCGGCATTTCTGCAGCAGCCGGTTGGTGCCGAGTGGGCCCGCCGCCATGACGACTCCGCGCGCGCGCTGCACGCGCCGTTCCCTGCGCACCCACGCCCCCGAGCGGACCGATTCGACCTCGTAGCCGTCGCTGCCGTCGGCGGCGCCCAGCGGGCGCACGTCGATGACCGTGCGTTCGGGCATCACGCGCGCGCCGCGCTTCTCGGCGAAGTAGAGATAGTTCTTGACGAGCGTGTTCTTGGCCCCGTGCACGCAGCCGACCATGCAGCGTGCGCACAGCTTGCAGCCCGTGCGCTCGGGACCGTCGCCGCCGAAGAACGGGTCCGGCACGGTCGTGCCGGGCTGGCCGAAGTAGATCCCGACGGGCGTGCGTTTGTACGTGTCGCCCACGCCCAGCTCCTCGCCCAGCTCGCGCAGCAGCTGGTCGGCCGGGTCCTCGTGCGGGTTTTCGACCACCCCCAGCATCCGCTGCGCCTCTTCGTAGTGGGGCGCGAGCTCCCTCTCCCAGTCGGCCATCCCCGCCCACTGGCGATCCTCGAAGAACTGCCTCGGCGGGACGTAGAGGGTGCACGCGTAGCCGAGGCTGCCGCCGCCCACGCCGCAGCCCGAGACGACCGCCACGTCCTTGAAGTTGGTCAGGCGGAAGATGCCCCTCATGCCCAGGCGCGGGTTCCAGAAGTAGCGCCTGAGGTCGGCTGTGTTCTTCGGGAACTCGTTGTCGGCGAAGCGCCGTCCGCACTCGAGCACGCCGACTGAGTAGCCCTTCTCGGTGAGCCGCAGAGCCGAGACGCTGCCGCCGAAGCCCGACCCGATCACGAGCCAGTCGAAGTCGTAACTGTCCATTCTCGAGCCCATTGGCGCCGCTCCCTCGTCGCAGGCGCCGTCCCCCGGCGCTCGGCCATATTACCGGCTCTGGCTGTCTGGCCAGCCGGAGCCTGCCCCCCAATCGGATCGGTCAACTCGGAAGGGCGGCCCGGTCACTCGCGCACCGCCGCCACAAGCGGACCGCCTGCCTCCCTAGCGCCACGGCAACGACGGCGAGCAGAACGAGCACAGGCCAGACCAGACCCCGCTATATTCCGTGAAGTAATGGCGGTTGAGAGGCTGCGAAACCGGCCGTGCGGAGGCCGCTACGGCGACATCGTCAAGTCGATCGGCAACACGCCGCTGATCGAGCTGCCGAGCCTCTCGCCGAAGCCGGGCGTTCACATCTGGGCCAAGCTCGAGTCGCACAACCCGACCGGCTCGGTCAAGGACCGCGTGGCGCGTGCGCTGATCGAGGATGCCGAGGAGAAGGGCGCGATCTCGCGGGGGCAGACCATCCTCGAACCCACCTCGGGCAACACCGGCATCTCGCTGGCGATGATCGCCCGGCGCAAGGGCTACAAGCTGAGGGTCGTGATGCCCGAGAACGTGACCCCCGAGCGCACGCAGCTGCTCGAGATGTACGGCGCCGAGATCGTCTACTCGCCGGGCGACCAAGGCTCCAACGGGGCCGTGGCGATGTCGCTCGAGCTGGCCGCCGAAGACTCCTCGCTCTACATGCCCTACCAGTACGGCAACGAGGCCAACCCGAGCGCCCACTACAACGGCACGGCGCTCGAGATCCTCGAAGAGCTCGACGAGATCTCGGCGTTCGTGGCAGGGCTGGGAACGGGCGGGACGCTGATGGGCAACGGCAGGCGCCTGAAGGAGACATTCGGGGACGCCTGCAAGATCGTCGCGGCGGAGCCGATGCAGGGCGAGCCCGTGCAGGGTCTGCGCTCGCTCGACGACGGCTTCATCCCGCCGATCATCGACCTGTCGCTGCTGGACCGCAAGATCTTCGTGACGAACGCCGACGCGATCACCTGGACGCGCAAGCTGCTCGACGAGGAGGGCGTCTTCGCCGGCGTCTCTACCGGCGCGATCGCGAGCATCGCGGTACGCATCGCCGGAGAGCTCGACGAGGGCAACGTCGTGTTCGTCGTCGCCGACGACGGCTGGAAGTACCTCTCCAGCGGCATCTACACGCTGCCCGTCGATCAGATCGAGAACCTGGACGCGACCGTCTGGTGGTAGGGCGCGCGTCCGACGCGCCGCGCCGGCCGAGATTCACGAGGCTCGCGTGAGGATCGCCGGCGAGCTGCTCGCCGAGATCGTCGCCCACGCGCGCGAGAACCCGCGGATCGAGTGCTGCGGCATCGTCGCCGCGCTGCCCGGCGGCGAGGGCTCGGCGAGGACCGCCACCCGCGTCTACCGCGCCGAGAACGTGCACGCGAGCGCGCTCAAGTTCGAGATCGGGCCGATGGAGCTGTACCGTCTGAACGAGGAGATCGAAGAGGAGGGCTGGGAGATCGGCGCGATCTACCACTCGCACGTGCGCAGCGCGCCCTATCCGTCGCAGACCGACATCGGCTTCGCCGCCGGCTGGCCCGGCCTGGAGTGGATCATCGTCGGCCTGGCCGGCGAGAGCGAGCCCGAGGTGCGCTCCTACCTGATCGACGGGGCCGAGGTCGCCGAGGTCGCCGTCGAGGAGACGGCGAGCTGACCGAGAAGCCACTGATCTGCCCCGAGTGCGGTGCGGAGTATCCCCGCTCCGAGCGCTTCTGCGCCAACTGCGAGATGCCCCTCGTCTACCTGCCCGGCAGCGAGCACGGCGCGGCCAGCGAGCGCCAGCGCAAGGCGCGCAAGATCAAGCCGCAGTACTCCGAAGGACGCCTGGTCAAGGTCGCCCGCGCCAGCAACCAGCCCGAGGCCGAGCTGATCGAGGCGCTCTTGCTCGAGGAGGGCATCCCGAGCATGTCGCGGCGCTCGGGCGGCGCCGACGTGCCCGACTTCCTCGCCGCCGGGCCACGCGACGTGCTCGTGCCCGAGTCCGGCGCCGAAGCCGCCCGCGAAGCTCTAGACGGCGGCTAGCCGGCGCGAGGGTGCGTCCTCGGTCGCTCGCGTACCGAAGCCGGGAGACACTCGCACCGCTCGCATCCCCGTTTCGGCCAGCACGCCACGCTCCCTGCGTCCTTCCCTCGCTTGGCCGGCCACCGTCTAGAGGCGGGGCGGGATGGGCCTCAGTGCTTGACCAAAGGGCCTGCGGCGGCTCAGGCGAGGACGGGCTGACCGGCGCCGGCGCCGGCTTCGCTCGTGATGGCGCGGATCTCTTCGGAGGCCCGCTCGAACTCGGCGTCTGAGAGCACGGGCGTGCCCTCGAAGGGCAGCTCGCGCTGCAGCTCGATCCATGGCTGCGTCGCGGTGTACTCGTCCTTGACCTTGACGGTCACCGGCCGCGGGATGCGGTAGGTGGGCAGCAGCAGCACGTGCAGCGGCTGGTGCCGTCGCCAGCCGAGGCGCTTTTCGGCGTAGTCGGGCGTCCACACGTAGAACGGAGAGAGCGCGTCCACGCAGCGGGGATCGGCGATCGTGAAGTGGTCCGCGACCTCGGCCCACGCGCGGATGCGCACGCGATCGGGCTGCTGCATGGGGGCGCCCGACGTGAATGCCTGCAGCAGCGGCTCGCCGTCGCTCCACACGCCCTCCTCGAGCGCCCGGCGCAGCTCCGGCTGGTGGGACTCGCGCACGAGATCGCCCGTCTGGTGGTCGAAGGTCGGATAGAGGAAGAACCGCTCGTGCGCGAGGCGCACAGAACGGCCCGGTTCACGGATTCCGCCCTTGCGGAGCGTGAGGAGCTGCTCACCTTCCGCTAGCGCGCGGACGGTGACGGCCCATTCTCTGAAAGCAATTGGCATAGAAGGATGAGGCTGGGGATGCGTCTCTATCTCGCCCGCCTGCCGTCCGATTCGACGGGTCACGAGCCCGTTAAAGATACGAAACCCAGGCGGAAATCCCAAATCCCCTGCAAACGGCCCTGTTATTCGAGCGGCCCCGGACTGTCTGCGCAGCCAGTTCTGCCGACAAGGCGCGCCAGGGCGGGATTTCAGACTCTCATCGAGGTGGCCCGAAGCCGCCCCCGCCGGGCGTCTCGATGCGAAGCCGCTGACCTGGGCGGAGCACGCCGGTGACCTTGCCCGGGAGCGGCTCGCCGTCGAGCTCGTCGCGGCCGGGCGCTCCGGGCTCGCCGCCCTCGGCTCCCGGCGGGGGGTGCCGGCGCCGCTCGGCGATCAGCGAGAAGGACATCTGCCGCAGCGCCTGCAGCTCTCGGATCACGCCGTCGCCGCCGCGCCTGCGCCCGGCGCCGCCGGAGCCGCGCCGCAGCGCATAGCGCAGCACGCGTAGCGGGAATTCGCGCTCGAGCGCCTCCACGGGCGTGTTGAGGGTGTTGCTCATGGCCACGTGCACGCCGCTGGGACCGTCGGCGTCGGCGCACGCGCCCTGACCGCCGCCGAGCGTCTCGTAGTAGGTGAACGAGTCGTCGCCGAGGGTGAGGTTGTTCATCGTCCCCTGCCCCAGCGCCCGGCCGAAGGCGCGCAGCACGAGGTCGGCGACGCGCGAGGAGGTCTCCACGTTGCCGGCGGCCACGGCGGCGCCCGGCCGTGCGTTGAGCAGCGAGCCCAGCGGCGCGCGCACGTCGATCGGGCGGTAGGCGCCGGCGGAGGGTGGGATGTCGGGGTCGGTCAACACGCGCACGGCGAACAGGCAGGCCGAGCGCGTGACGGCGAGCGGGCAGTTGAGGTTGCCCGCGTGCTGTGGCGCGCTGCCGTCGAAATCGAGCACCAGGCGCTCGCCCTGCACGTCCGCGCGCAGCCGCAGCTCGAGGTCGCCCTCGGGCGCCTCGAGCGCGTCCTCCGCGCGACGCGCCCCATCCGGGAGCGCCGCCAGGCACGCGCGCGTACGCCGCTCGGCGTAGTCGAGCACGGCGTCGGTCGCCTCGCGCAGGCGCTCCGGGCCCAGACGCGCAGCCAGCCCCGACAATCGCAGCGCGCCGATGCGATTTGCGGCGAGCTGCGCACGCAGGTCGGCGCGCCGCTCCTGCGGCTGGCGCATGCGTGCGACGAGCTCCTCGATCGCCTCCTGGTCGAGCACGCGCGGCGAGATCACGACGCCCTCTTCGGCCAGCGTGTGGCTGTCGGCCGGCATCGAGCCGGGCACGCGCCCGCCGACGTCGGCGTGGTGCGCCCGGCTCGCGGCGAAGCCGAGCAGCTCATCGTCGGCGAACACGGGCGTGATCACGGTGATGTCGGGCAGGTGGGTACCGCCCTGGAACGGGTCGTTGAGCACCCAGGAGACCCCGGGCAGGTGGCGCTCGCCGAGGACGGCGGCCACGGCGGCCGGCATCGAGCCGAGGTGCACGGGGATGTGCTCGGCCTGCATCACCATCTGAGCGTCGGCGTCGAACAGGGCGGTAGAGGCGTCGCGGCGCTCCTTGATGTTGGAGGAGTGGGCCGAGCGGATCAGCGCCACGCCCATCTCCCCGCAGGCGGCGCGCAGGGCTCCGGCGACGACCTGCAGCTCGATCGGGTCCAGCGCGCTCACGATCACGGCCTCGCGGACCCTCGCCTGTCATCCGACTCCAGGCGATCGCGGGGGCGGCGGCGCTCGAGCGCGCAGGTGCCCTGCTCGTCGACGACGCCGGACCATCCGGGCGGTACGAGCAGGGTGGCCTCTGGAAGCGCGCACAGCGCGGGCCCGCTCACGTCGGTGCCGGGCGCGAGCTCGCCGTGCAGGACCGTCGCCGCGAGCGCCTCGCCATCGAACACGATCGAGGCGGTCGAGGTCCGCGGCCGGGCGTCGGCGTCGACCTGCGGTCGCAGCGCGGGCGCCGATCCCCACACGGACACGCGCACGTTCACGAGCTCCACGGCGGCCTGCTCGTCCCGGTAGCCGAAGCGCTGCTCGTGGGCGAGGGCGAACGCCTCTCTCAGCACGGCCGGCTCGGGAGCGATCGCCTCGGCCCGAGCCTCGACGGGCAGCTCGAAGGACTGCCCGGCGTAGCGCAGCTCGTAGAGGACACGCATGCCGGCGCGCTCGTCGGCGAGCGCCGCCTCGGCGTCGGCGATCAACTCCTCGCAGGCGCGGCGCAGGCGCTCCCGGGTCAGCTCCGCGCCGCTCAGCATCAGCGTTCGCGAGACGTCGTGGCGGGGTGCGGCGGCGGCCAGCCCGAGCGCGCTGAGCACGCCGGAGGCGCGCGGGCACAGCACCCGTCGGATGCCGAGCTCCTCGGCCATGGCGCAGGCATGCAGCGGCCCGGCACCGCCGAAGGGCATCAGCGCGTAGCCGCGCGGATCGATGCCCCGCTCGACCGTTATCAGCCGCAGCGCGCCGAGCATCTCGTGCTCGGCGACGCGCACGATGCCCTCGGCGCAGTCGAGCGTCTCGATGCCGAGCTCGCGCGCCAGTGCCTCGACGGCGCGCTCGGCGGCGCGGCGGTCGAGCACGAGGCCGCCGGCGAGCGGCGAGTCGGCGAGCACGCGCCCGAGCAGCAGGTTGGCGTCGGTGACGGTCGGCAGACCAACGCCTCCGGTGTCGGTGCCCCCGCCCAGCCCGTAGCAGGCGGGGCCGGGGTCGGCGCCGGCGCTCTGCGGTCCCACGCGCAGCGCTCCGCCGGAGTCGCGCCACGCGATCGAGCCGCCGCCGGCGCCGACGGTGTGGATGTCGAGCGCAGGCAGCGCGAGCGGGCGCCCGGCCACGACGCGCTCGGCGGTCTCGGCGACCTCGCCGTCGGCGATCAGGCAGACGTCGCACGAGGTGCCGCCCATGTCGAAGCAGAGCACGTCGCGCTCGCCGGCGAGCTGGGCGAGCAGGAGGGCACCGCCGACGCCGCCGGCGGGACCGGAGAGCACGGTCAGCGCGGCATGGGCGGAGGCGCGCGCCATGTCGGTGAGCCCGCCGGAGGACTGCATCACCTGCGGCTCGAGCAGCCCTCGCTCGAGCGAGCGCTCGGCGAGCGTGGTCAGGTAGCTCTCGAGCAGCGGCGAGAGTGCGGCGTCGAGCGCGGTGGTCGCGGTGCGCTCGTACTCGCGGAAGGTGCCCACGACCTCGCTCGACAGCGAGACGGGCACGTCCGGCAGCAGCTCGGCCAGCAGCTCGCCCAGCAGCCGCTCGTGGCGCGGATCGGCGTAGGCGTGCAACAGCGCCACGGCGACAGCCTCAGGCCGCGACTCGGCCAGGCGCGCCACCAGCTCGCGCGCGGCAACGGGCTCGAGCTCGCGCAGAACGCCCTCCGGCGCGATCCGCTCGGGCGCGGCGAAGCGCAGCTCCTGTCCGACCAACGGCTCGGGCTGGCGATCGCACAGCCTGTAGAGGTGCGGACGCGCCTGGCGTCCGAGCTCGATCACGTCGGTGAAGCCCTCGGTGGCGATCAGCGCGGTGCGAGCGACCCGACCCTCGAGCAGGGCGTTGGTCGTCACGGTCATGCCGTGGGCAAAGCGGCGTACCTCCCCGGCCTGGGCGCCGGCGCGTTCGAGCACCAGCTCGACCGCTTCGAGCACGCCGCGCGCCTGCTCAGCGGCGGTCGTCGGAACCTTCGCCGTGTAGACGGAGCTGGCGCCGCCGTCGCGATCGCCGCCGACCAGCACGGCGTCGGTGAAGGTGCCGCCGACATCGACCCCGAGGAGCACGCCTCGGAGCCTACGTCACGACTATGCGGCGGCCAGCTCCCGGTCCTCGGTGTCGGCGAGGTGCTGGTGGGAGGGGCAGTAGCCGTTGTGCGGCAGCGGCACGCGCTGGCAGGCCGCGCCCTTGCGCGTGGTGGCGCGACACTGCGGCGGCGCGCCGCTGACGGCGGCATAGCCCTCGTGCGGGTGCAGCGCGATGTACTCCTGCGCGAGCTGCACGTAGCGGCAGACGACCTGGTGCACGTGCGACTGCGCCGACATCGGGAAGTAGTTGCGAATATCGGCGAACAGCGTGCGCTCGGGGCGCGCGAAGTAGTGGCGGTCGGTGGCCAGGCGGGTGACGACGGCCTCGCATGCGCGCACCACGGCGCTGTGGTTGGCGCCGGCGGGCTCACCGGGCGGGGCAGGCAGGATCTGGGGAGCGAGCTCCCGATAGATGGCGCGGCTGAACTGGTACATGGTTACTCCTGGCCCTCCTTCTCGGTTGGAGCAAACCCGCCTGCTGTTGAAGACGCCGATCGCATCGGTTCCTTCTACGCACCTGAACACGCCGCCGATCTCAAAAGGACCGAGATAAAGACGTAAAGGCGATTTTTTTATCTAGATGGACACCCCCGCCTGAGGCTGCGGGCGCGTGCTGGGCCCGATCCTCAGACCCACGTCTGCCAGACGACATCGCCCGCCCGCGCCGGCTCGCCTTTGTCCGCGCCTGCGTGGTCGCTCACGACGGCGTGGCGCAGGTCGAGCGCAGGGTCGCGCTCGGGACAGTCGCTGCGTTGGTGCGCGCCGCGACTCTCGCTTCGCGCGAGCCCGCATCGGGCCACGGCGCGCACGAGCGGGTGGGGGCTGTCGAGCAGGCGCGACAGTCCGTCGGCGCTGCGCACGATGCCGGCGTCGCGCCACAGCGCGGCGCGCGTGTCGCGGTCGGCGATGGCCGGCGCGGGCAGGCCCGCCAGCTCGTCCAGCTCGGCCGCGCTCGCGCGCGCCGCGTCGGCAGCGTCGTCCGGCCCGGGGTCGCCGAGCGCGTGGACGACGGCGCGCCGCGCGAACACGAAGCACTCGCTGAGCGAGTTGGAGGCGAGCCGGTTGGCGCCGTGCAGCCCGGTGCAGGAGGACTCGCCGACGGCGTAGAGGCCGGTCAACGTCGAGTGCGCGTGCGCGTCGGCCACGATTCCCCCCATCGTGTAGTGCGCCGCCGGTGCGACGGGGATCAGCTCGCGCACGGGATCGAGTCCGGCTTCCCGCAGGGCGCCCACGACGTTGGGGAAGCGGGCGGGGTCGACCCCGCGCATGTCGAGTCCGACGGAGCGCTCGCCGGATTCCTCCAGACGCGCCTGGATCGCGCGCGAGACCTCATCGCGGGGCAGCAGCTCATCGACGAAGCGCTCGCCGGTGTGGTCGTGCAGCGTGGCGCCCTCGCCGCGGATCGCCTCGGTCACGAGAAACCCCTCGCGACCCTCGACGCCGATCACGGCAGTTGGGTGGAACTGCAGCAGCTCGAGGTCGGCGAGGTCGGCCCCCGCCCGGTGGGCCAGCACGAGGCCGGTGCCCTGCGATCCCGGTGGGTTGGTCGTGCGCGCCCACATCGCGGCGCATCCACCGGTGGCGATCACGACGGCGCGCGCGGCGAGGACCTGGCCGTCCTCGCAGATCAGCCCGGCGCAGCGGTCCTCCCTGCGCCAGAGCGCGCGGGCGCGGGCGCCCTCGAGCACGGCGATGCGCTCCTCGGCGACGGCGAGCGCGGAGAGCTGGCGCACGACGCGCCGGCCGGTTGCGCTGCCGCCGGCGTGGACCACGCGGCGCACCGAGTGCCCGCCCTCGAGCCCCAGCGCGAGATGCCCGTCACGATCGGCGTCGAAGCGCACTCCCAGCTGCTCGAGGTCGTGCACGCACTCGGGAGCCTCGCGCGCGAGGATCTGGGCGGCGGAGTGACGCACGAGGCCGCGCCCGGCGCGCTCGGTGTCCCGCAGATGCAGCTCGATGCTGTCATCGGCTGCGAGCGCGGCCGCGAGGCCGCCCTGCGCCCAGTAGCTGGCGGTGCGCGCCAGCGGCGTGGCCGACACGAGCGCCACCGAGGCGCCTTCGCGGGCGGCGCACAGCGCCGCATACAGTCCCGCCGCGCCGGCCCCGATCACCGCTACGTCGATCCGGCGCGAGACCTGGCGCGAGACCGTCGCCGTGCGGGGGGCGGGCATCGCCGGAACCGTATCTTTCCGCCGCCGCTCGCCGTCAGCGGTTGCTGCGCTGTTTGGCGCCCTGGTGGGCCGGTTCTTCTGTCGGCTTCTGGGATGGCGTCGAGTTCGTGGCCGGCCGATTGTGGCCGAGCTTGGCTGTGATCGTGGGCACCGTGCTCGGCGGCACGATGCCGCCTGCGTTGCTGGGCTGCGCCGTGACGGTGGGGGTCGTCGTCTTCGAGCTCTGCGCACCGGCGACGCCCGTGGTCGGGGTGCCGGGGGTGGTGCTCGTTGGCGTCGTGGGCACGGCTGCGGCCGGCCCCGTGGTCGTGACGGTGCTCGTCGCGGCGACCGGGCTCGAGCCGGAGTCGCCGGCGAGCTTCACGAGCGCCGCGGCGAGCACGCCCAGGGCGAGCGCGCCGACGACGGCGATCGAGGCGATCGGCGCCCTCCAATTGGGCGTCGCGGCCAGTCGTGTGCGGGCGGCGGCGCCGCAGCGTAGACACCAGTCCTGGCGAGGGTCGAGCGGCGCACCGCACAGAGGGCAGGCTTCGGCGCCCGCTGGGCGGACGGAGGGCGCGCCGCTCTCACCAGCGTGCGGCGACCCGTTCCCGGGCGCTCGCTCGGCGGAGGCGGCGAGCGTCACGAACCGGTCGCCGGCGGGCGGATGATCTCCGTCGGCTGATCGTCGTCGCTCGCCGTGGGCTGCTCCTGCGGTCGCGCACTCGACGGCGGCAGCGGCGATCGTCCGGCGGCGCCTGGGGCCGCGGGCGTGATCGCATCGAAGGCCTGCGTGGCGGGCGTCCCTGCCGGGTGCGGTTGTGCCTGGCCGCCGGCGACGGCTGCGTGCTGAGCGGTGGCGGGGTCTGGCGCCGTCGGCGCAGCGGCAGCGCCGGGCGCGGGCGAGGCCGCGACGGCGCCCGATGCGGCCGTGCCCGGCCCGGTCGCCGGGCCCGAGGCGCCGGCGATCGGCAGGTCGCTGCGCCGGCTCATGGACAGGCCGCAGCTGGGGCAGAAGCGGTCTTCGCTGCTGTGGATCGCGGCGCACCGGGGACACGCCGTGATGCCGGCCTCCCGCAGCACGGTGACGGGCTGGCGCTCGGACAGGCTGTCCTCGAGCGCTCGCAGCTCGGCGTCGATGCGGCTCAGGGTCGAGAGCTTGGCGAGCACGAGCGCATCGTTGCGTTGGCCGAAGCGGTGCAGGCTGAAGACGAGCCCGCCGAGGTCCCGGTAGGCGAGCTCGCGCGCCTTGCGCAGAAATCGCGCGCGACGGCGACGGCGTCCGCGCGAGCCGAAGCCCGCCTGCGGCGCCTGTGCGAGGGCCTGGGGGTCGGATCCGTCCTCGCCCGTCGCCGACGTGGCGGCGGTAACGTTGGCCCCTGCAGGCGCGCTCGATGCGCCGGCTCCGGGCGGGCCGGCCGAGGGCCCGTCGGTGTGGGCCGCGCCCACGCCGGGCTGGCCCTGCGGCTGCTCGGGTGCGGCTGCGGGGGTCGTGGCGGATGTGTGGCTGTCCACGGCCATTCCATGCTACTCAGCGCGTCCCCGGGCCGCGCGCCATGCCTCGGCTACGCGCTGCGCCATGCGCGTCGCGGAGTAGCGCTCGGCGCTCGCCCGTCCGGCCACGCGCGGGTCGGCTTCGGCCAGCAGCGGCTCGAGCGCGGCAACCCAGCGCGCCAGCTCGAAGGGCGCGCAGAGCGTGCCGGGCACATCGGCCAGCGCCTCCTGGTGAACGCCGACGGGGGTCGCCAGCACGGGCACGTCGCAGGCGAGTGCCTCCAGCAGGGCGAGCCCGAAGCCCTCGCGCTCGGAGGGAACGAGCACGGCGTTGACGGCGTTGACGAGCAGCGGCACACGCGCCGGCTCGACGCCGCCGAGCGTGATCAGCTCGGCGCCGGACTGCTCCGCCAGCGCGACGGCCCGGTCGTGGCGCTTCTCGCGGCGCGCCGGGTCGGCCGCGAACAGGGCATAGCGTCCGTCCGGCGCGAGGCCGAGCTCTGCGCGCGCCTGTGCGCGGGGCAGCGGACGAAAGCGGTCGAGCTGGACGCCGCAGGGCAACACCTGCGCGCGGCTCGCGGCGCGAGCCGGCAAGGCCGAGCGCAGCGTCGAGGAGGCGACCGCGAGCAGGTCGACGCTCGGCAGCGCGGCGATCGTGAGCAACCGCGTGCGCGGATGGCTCAGGTCCGTTCCATGGAGGGTCAGCGCGCGCGCGTGCGCGGGGGCGGCGAGCGCGGGCCAGGCGGTTAGCCCGAAGTGGGCGTGGACGATGTCAAAGCGCCGGCCGGCGTCGCCGCCGACGGCGCGGCCGTGCCCGGAGGCTCGGGTTCGGCGCAGCTCGCGCGCTGCGTGCGCAAGCGCGGCGGCGCCCGGGGGAAACTCGTACAGCTCGACCTCGAACCCGTCGAGACGGCGCAGCGCGGAGACCTGGTCGCGGACAAAGCTGCCGCGCTCCGGGTGCGCGGGGTCGGGCCGCATGTTGGAGAGCACGAGCGCGCGCACGAGTCCACGACGGTAGCGCTCTGGAATGATGGGCCCCGTGGCAAGCCCGTCGCCGAGCCCATCCGATCCGCGCACGCGGCCGATCGGCGTGTTCGACTCCGGCGTCGGCGGCCTGACGGTCCTGCACGAGCTGCTGGTGCAGCTGCCGCACGAGGACTTTCTCTATCTCGGCGACACGGCTCGCTTTCCCTACGGCGAGCGTACGCCGGATGAGCTGGCGCGCTTCTCGGTGGAGATCGCGGAGGAGCTGCTGCGTCGGCGCACGAAGCTGCTCGTGGTGGCGTGCAACTCGGCGACGGCGGCGGCGCTGCCGAGCCTGCGCAGGCGCATGCTCGAGACGACGCTGGGCGTCGACGTGCTGGGCGTCGTGCGCCCGGAGGCCTCGCAGGCGGTCGCGACGACGCGCACCGGTCGGATCGGGCTGCTGGCGACGCCGACGACGGTGGCGAGCGGCGCCTACGAGCAGGCTGTCGCGGCGATCGACCCGCACGTGACGTTGTCCTCGGTTTCGTGCCCCGACCTCGCCGGGATCATCCAGGCGGGCCAGCAGTTCGATGAGCGCGCCGTGCGGACGGTGCGCGAGGCGTGCGCGCCGCTGCGCGAGGCCGACGTCGACACGGTGATACTCGGCTGCACGCACTACCCGTTGATCCGCCCGATGCTCCAGCGCCTGCTCGGACCCCGGGTCACGCTGGTGAGCTCGGGGGCGGCGCTGGCGCGTCAGGTCGAGCACGCATTGAGCACGCGAGCGCTCGGCAACCCTCGGCGCGGGGAGGGTGACTACGGCTTTCTCTGCACGGGCGACACGCGCGCGTTCCACGAGCTGGGCACGCGCTTCCTGCAGATGCCGTTGGGCGATGTCGAGCAGGTGCAGCTCGCCGAGGCGGAGGCGGCCGCGTGAGCTCCGTGCGCTGCGTGGGGGAACGTTCGTGACGGCGCAGGCGAGCGCCGCCGCACAGGCCGAGCGCAGCTACGGTCGTGCCCCGGACGAGCTGAGGCCTATCGAGATAGAGCCGGGCTTCATGCGCACGGCGACCGGCTCGGCGTTGATCTCCGCGGGGGAGACGCGCGTGATCTGCACGGCCTCGGCGGAGGAGAGCGTGCCGCGCTGGATGAAGGGCCGCGGCACGGGCTGGGTGACCTCGGAGTACGGCATGCTGCCCGCCTCGACGGGGCAGCGCAAGCAGCGCGACGCCACCCGCGGCCGCCAGGACGGGCGCACGGTCGAGATCCAGCGGCTGATCGGTCGATCGCTGCGTGGGGTCGTCGACTTCAAGGCACTCGGCGAACGCACGATCTACCTCGACTGCGACGTGCTGCAGGCCGACGGCGGCACGCGCTGCGCATCGATCACAGGCGCGTACGTGGCGCTCTCGCTGGCCTGCGCGCGCCTGCTCGAGCAGGGTCTGCTGGAGCGCTCGCCGTTGACCGGCTCGGTCGCCGCGGTCTCGTGCGGGATCGTCGGCGGACGCGCGCTGCTGGACCTGGACTACGCGGAGGACTCGACGGCCGAGGTCGACGCGAACGTCGTTATGACCGGCGACGGCGGCTTGCTCGAGGTGCAGGCGACGGCTGAGCGCACCCCCCTTTCGCGCGCACACCTGGACGAGCTCCTGGCATTGGCGGCGGGCGGCATCGCGGTGCTGCAGGACGCGCAGGGGCGCGCGATCGCCGCTGCAGCCGGCGAGGGGCAGCCGGCTTCGCCTTGAGGCTGTTGCTGGCGACGCACAACGAGCACAAGCGGCGCGAGCTCGCGCGGCTGCTGCCGAAGGCGGCAGGTGGGGCTGAGCCCTGGCGGCTGGAGATGCTCCCGGACGAGGTGGCGCTCCCGCCCGAGGACGGCGCGACGTTCGCGCAGAACGCCCTCGACAAGGCGCGCGCGGCGGCGGCGGCGACGGGCCGGACGAGCATCGCCGACGACTCGGGCATCGTGGCGGCGGCGCTCGGCGGAGCGCCGGGCGTGCGCTCTGCGCGCTATGCGGGCGAGCACGCGAGCGACGAGCAGAACCTGGCGAAGCTGCTGCGCGAGGCCCCGGCCGGCAGCGGCCTGGAGTATGTCTGCGCGATCGCCTACGTCGATCCGGCGAGCGGGATCGAGCGGCTGTTCCACGGCCGCTGTGCGGGGACGGTCGCGCAGGCGCCGCGTGGGGAGCGCGGCTTCGGCTATGACCCGGCCTTCCTGCCCGAGGAGGGCCCGAGGGAACTGACGATGGCGGAGCTGAGCGACGAGCAGAAGGACGCGATCAGCCACCGAGGGCGCGCGGCACGCGCGCTGTTCGAGTGGTTGGGCGAGCGCGCTAGAGCAGGTTGATGGCGGCCGCGATCGCGACGGCCAGTCCGAGACCCGCGTAGCCGTTGTATCCGCCGAGCAGCAGCAGCAGCCCGGTCAGGAGCGCGACGAGCACTGTCACCAGCCAGGCGATCCGGGTGACGCTCATCGGAGCATTGTGGCGGATGGCCCGGTGCCGGCGCCCGCGACGGGGCCGAGTCGCCGCCGTGAACCAGTCCACGCGCGGCTTGCGCCGTGTCCGTGCGTGGTGTTAGCGTCAACAAACCGGTTTCACGAACGAGGAGGATCCAAGTGACGAAGGCCGAGCTGGTCGACCAGGTGGCGGATCGCGCCGATCTGACCAAGCAGGATGCCGGGCGCGCGGTGGACGCGGTGCTTGCCACCGTCGAGGACGCGCTGCGCCGCGGCAGCGAGGTCACGGTGGCGGGATTCGGGAAGTTCCACGTGAGTGATCGGGGCGCGCGGATGGGCGTCAACCCCCGCACGGGCGAGCGCATCCAGATCGCCGCCAGCCGCGTACCCCGCTTCACGGCGGGCAGCGGCCTGAAGAGCGCGGTGAAGGGCCGCTGACCGGGCCGCAGCCGTTCGGAGACCTGCTCGCGGCGCGCGTCGCCGAGCGCGAGTCGCAGATCGTGCTCGGGCTCGACCCGGACCCGGGCGCGTTGTGGCCGGATCTGGGCGTCGGCGAGGCCGACGAAACCGACCTCGAGCGCGGGCGCGAGCCGGCGGCGCGGGCGGCGCGGGCGGTGCTCCGTCACTGTCGTGCCGTGATCGACGCGACCGCACCGGCGTGCGTCGCGGTCAAGCTCCAGCTGGCGCGCTTCGAGCTGATGGGCGCCGCCGGCTGGCAGGCGCTCGCGGAGGTCGCGGCGCACGCGCGCGGGCACGGCCTGCTCGTGATCGCCGACGGCAAGCGCGGCGACATCGACGTCAGCGCGGGTGCGTACGCGGCGGGCATGATCGAGGGCCTCGACACCCCGTTCGGCAGGATCACCGGCCTGAGCGCGGACATGACCACGGTGAACCCGCTGATGGGTGTCGACGCGCTGGCGCCGTTCGTGGCGGCCGCGCGCGCGACCGGCGCGGGAGTGCTGGTGCTCGTCCGCACCTCCAACCCGGGCGCGGCCGACCTCGAGGACCTGCGACTGCAGGACGGCGGCGCGGTGTGGGAGCGGATCGCGGCGATCGTCGAGGCGCTCGGGGCGGATGGCATCGGCGCAGAGGGGCTGAGCGACGTGGGCGCCGTCGTCGGCGCGACCGAGCCGGCCCACCTGCACCGTGCGCGCGAGCTGATGGCGCACGCGACGTTCCTGCTGCCAGGCGTGGGCGCGCAGGGCGGGCGCGTGGAGGATCTGGCGCCGGCGTTCGCCCCGGGGCGCGCGGGGGGCCTGATCACGGCCTCGCGCAGCATCGTGGGCGCCCACCTCACGCGCGGCGGGGCTGGCGCCTCCGAGGCGCCGGCGGCGGCGGCGCGCGCCGAGGCCGAGCGGCTGCGCGAGGCGGCGTGGGCGCTTTCGGCCGTGCCCGCCTGAGTGTTCGTGGGTGCGGCGGGCGTTCGCTAGCCTTTGGTCCGCGCCGCGGCACGCCCGCGGAGGGATCGGTTGGAAGGTGCACGGCAGCCCACCATGATCATCACGGTCACCCTCAACGCCGCGATCGACAAGTCGCTCTCGGTGCCCAACTTCCAGCTCGGCAGGCGCCACCGCACGGTCGAGCAGCGCACGATGGCGGGGGGCAAGGGCGTCAACATCGCGCGTACGCTGAAGGCGCTGGGACAGCCGGTGATCGCGACGGGGTTCGCGGGTGGCGCGACGGGCACGCACATCGTCGAGCAGCTCACCGAAGAGTCGATCCTCAACGACTTCGTGCGCATCCGCGAGGAGTCGCGCACGAACACCTCCGTGCTCGACCCGACGACGGGCGAGCAGACGGAGATCAACGAACGCGGACCGGCGGTCACAGAGCGCGAGGTCGAACTGTTCCGCGACAAGCTGCTCTACCTCGCGCGCGGCGCGGCGATCGTCGTGTTCGCCGGCTCGCTTCCCCGCGGCGTCGAGCCCGACCTCTACGCGGGCCTGATCCGCGACCTCGAGCGCCTGGAGGTGACGACGGTGATCGACACGGACGGCGAGCCGCTGCGTCAGGCGGCGCGCGCCGAGCCGGACGTCGTCTCGCCCAACGTGCTCGAGGCGGAGGAACTGGTTGGACACGAGTTCGCGGGCGAGGAGGAGCGCCTGCAGGTCGTGCGCGAGATCGCCGCGATCGGCCCGCACGAGGCGATCATGACGCTCCCGGACGGCTGCATCGCGCAGCTGCGCGTCGACGGGCATGCGCACGCCAAACGCGCTCGCATCAAGGAGCGCGAGCCGATCGCCCGGCGCGGCTCGGGAGACGCTTTCCTGGCGGGCTACGTGGCGGCGCGCTACGAGGGTCGCCCGCCCGATCACTGCCTGCGTCTGGCTGTGGCCTGCGGCGCGGAGTCGACGGGTCGCCTGGAAGCTGGACTGATCGACCCGCGCGAGGCCCGGCGCCTGATGGGCGATGTCGAGCTCTCGCCGATCGAGCTGCCGGCGCAGGTCAGCTGACGCTCAGCCGCCGGCGACGTCGCGGCGGAGGAACACGAGGTAGGCCGCGGCCAGCGACGGCCCGGCATAGAGCGCGCAGACCCACAGCGAGTGCCAGATCGGCGCCCAGTCCGTCGGCGTGCGCAGCAGCCCGTGCCAGCTCTGGAACTGTTCGGTCAGCAGGTAGGGACGGATTCCCTCGAGGCCGGGGATCTGGGCGACGATGAACAGCAGGATCACGACCCCCACGGTGCCGACGACCGAGGCGGCGCTGTTGCGCGTGGACGTGGAGAGCAGCACGCCGATGCTCGCCACGGTCAGCAGCGGGATCAGGTAGCAGGCGTTGGCGGCGAACACGAGCAGCAGGCCCCTGGGCGCGGAGACGACCGTGCCGGAGTAGGTGGTGATGCTGTTGAAGCCCCACGAGGCCACGCCCGCGACGGTGGCGACGGCGGCCGACAGGAACACGGCGATGACCGCATAGAGCATCGCGGCGAGCGCCTTGGCGGCGAACACCTGACCGCGATCGACCGAGCGCGTCAGGATCGTCTTCAGCGTGCCGTTGCCGTCCTCGTTGGCGACGACGTCGCCGGCGACGAGCGCGGCGATCAGCGGCAGCATGAACACTGACAGGAACAGCAGCATCAGCACGGGAGTGGCCAGCCCGGACTGGCTTATCTGTGAGGTGAAGATGCTGTCGCCGCCGCGCCCGTGATCGTGCGGCTGGCGCAAGTTCTGCACGAGAACGAAGATCAGCGGCAGGGCGACGGCGAGCCCGAAGCCGAGGTAGGTTCGCTTCTGCGAGATCAACTTGCGCACCTCCCAGCGCCAGATCGTCACCGTGCTCGGCCTGCGCAGGCGCGCCCGCAAGGGGGCGGCGCCGGCTCCGGGCGCGACGCTGGCGGCGCTCACGCGACCTCCACGGCGGCCTCTGCGCCGCCGCCGGTGCGCTCGGCGTCGTGCGCGCCGTTGCCCTCGACGCCCTCGGTCAGGCGGAAGAACAGATCCTCGAGCGTCGCCAGCTCGGGGGTCAACGCGAGGATGCCCACACCGGCGCGTGCGAGTGAGAGCGAGAGCTCCCCAACGACGCGCTCCTCGGCCTGGAATGCGAGCCCGGTCTCGCTCTCGATCACGTGCTCGACCCCCTGCTGCGCGCGCAGCACCAGCGCCGCCTGCGCGTCGTCGGTCGTACGCAGGCGGTAGCCGGCGCCGCCCTGGCGGCGCAGGTCGGCGAGCGCGCCCTCGTAGACGACGCGCCCGCGGTCGACGATGGCGACGCGATCGCAGAGCTCTTGCACCTCCGGCAGCTGGTGGCTCGAGAGCAGCACGGTGATGCCCTGATCGGCGAGGCGGCGGATCAGCAGGCGCATGTCGCGCATGCCGGCGGGATCCAGGCCGGTGGCCGGCTCGTCGAGGATCAGCAGACGCGGGCGGCGCAGCAGCGCGGCGGCGATCCCCAGGCGCTGACGCATGCCGTGGGAGTAACCGCGCACGCGATGGCCGGCGCGCGGCGTGAGCTCGACGATCTCCAGCACCTCGCCGATGCGCCCGCGCGCGCCGTCGCCGTCGAGCGCGGCCAGCAGCTCCAGGTTCTTGTGCCCCGTCAGGTAGGGATAGAAGCGAGGCGCCTCGACGAAGCCGGCGACCCCCTCGAGCGCCCGCGCGCCGTGGCGCATCGGGTCGCGCCCGAACAGCTCGACGGTGCCCTCGCTCGGGCTGATCAGCCCGAGCGCCATGCGCAGGGTCGTTGTCTTGCCGGCGCCGTTGGGGCCGAGGAACCCGTAAACGTCCCCGGCACGAACGTTCAGGTCGACGTGATCGACCGCGAGGACCTCCTTGTAGCGCTTGACCAAGCCTCGCGCCCGGACCGGCAGGGCCTCGTCGCCCCGGACCACGTCCTCGCTCGCTCGCGTGCTAGCCGGCACGCCACGCTCCCTGCGTCCTCGTCAGGAACGACGATCCCTCCGTCGCTCGCTGGTGAAGCCGCGCCCTTGCGCGCACGCCTAGAGCCCTCGTGCGACTGCCTCGACGGCCGCCGGCGAGAGGGCCCCGGCGAGCAGGTAGCGCACGCCGCCCCGCTCGAATGTCAACAGCGTGCCGAGCGACGTCGGTAGCTCGGTCGCGGTCGCTTCACCGATCTTGACCTTGGGCAGCTGTTCGGGCAGCTGTGGCGCCTTCTCGCCCGGCTTGGTCTGGCTTTCGGCGACGGCGACGGCCGTGATGCCTTCGCCGCGCACCGTCAGCTTCGGGTGCTCATCGGCACCCGAGCTGCGCGGGCGCGCCTGCTCGGCTTCCTGCCCGCTCGGCAGCGTGAGTTCTTCGACCTTCGCGTCTGCGGGGGCCTTCACGTCGAAGACGGAGTCGGGCACGGGGCCATAGGAGACCGAGCTTGCGGCGAGTTCGATCACGGGGCTGGAGCTGGTCGAGGAGAACAGCGCCACGCGCAGCGGCACGCCGTGCAGGGCATCCCAGGACACCTCGGCAGCGCCGAGCAGGCTGCCGCCTTCCTTGGGCGTGATGCGCTCGGTGTAGGCCGGCTGACCGGCGACGTTGGTGGGCTTCGCGCCCGAGACGTTGACGTGCTCGACCTTGGCGATCGCTTCTTCGATCTTGGCGACGCTCGGGACTTCGTGCTCGTCCGAGCTGCTCGGGGGCGTGGGGCCTGCGCTCGCGCCTTCGCCCGCGGGTGGCTTGACGCGGTAGAGCGTGTTCGACGATGCGTCGTAGACGGTCAGGGCGTGGTTGTCGTAGAGCACCTGCGTGTCGCCCATTTCGGCCTGCAGCTCAAGGCGGATGCGCCCATCCTTGGCGATCCAGAGCCGGCCGGAGGCGCCTGCCACGAGCGGGCTGGAGGAGAGCTGGCCGCCCTGCCCGTCCGCGCTGGCCAGGTTGGCGCCTTCGAGCAGGCGATCGGTCAGCTTGATCTCTGCGCTCACGCCCTCGACCGGCGGCGCGGTGAGCGCATCGTGCACGGCCTGGGCGAGCGGCTTCGGTGGCGGCGTCGGCCCGGACCCGAGGGCGAGCGCCAGCGCGGTCAGCGACCCGCCGAGGACGACGACGAGGGCGCAGAGCAGCAGCAGGCGCGAGAGGGGGAGGCGGCGGAGGATGTTCACGACGACGCTTCCATTGGTCTTTGGCCCCCTCTGGGGACGGGTCTCGATGCAACTTCCAGGTTAGCGCCGGACCTAGGCGCCGGCTAAAGAGGCGGGCGAGGAGTCGCGCCCACGTGAGCCTCGCCGAGCGCTTCGATCGACCGTTCCCCGGCCCCAGACGATATGTTCTCGCGCGCATGGTCATCGTGATCGTCCTCAGCTGGGCGCTGCTCGGGCTTGCCGTGTTCTTCGTGGCGATGCGCGGCGGTCCCCGCGGCGCACGTCAGGCGCTGCACACCGAATCGAAGGCCAGCCGCCGGTCGGTGACGGCAGGGGTGATCGTGCTGTTCGCCTTCGGCTTGTCCGTGCCGGCGATCGTGCTGGCCTTCAACGGCGAGCACAAGGCAAGCGTGGGCGTGGGTGGCGTGCACCTGAACGCGGGCGAGCAGAAGGGCCGCGAACTGTTCTCGAAGTCCTGCGCCGTCTGCCACACGCTGGCGGCAACCAAGTCCGTGGGGGAGATCGGTCCCAATCTCGACGTCCGGGTGGGCGCCGACATCTCGACCCCAGCGGGGCGCAAAGCCCTCGTGCTGAACGCGATCGCCGAAGGCCGCGCGCGCGGGCTGGGACAGATGCCTGCCCTGCTCTACCAGGGCAAGGAAGCCGAAGACGTCGCCAACTTCGTCGCCGCCGTCGCCGGACACTGACCCCCGTCGCTTTGGCCAACCGTCGATACCGGCGGGCGGGGGCCATCGCTAAGGTCAGGCGGGCATGACCGATTTGCCCACAACGGCGGAGGATGTCAAGGCGATCGTGGCGGAGCGCGAGATCCGCTTCATCCGCTTCTGGTTCACCGACATCCTCGGCCAGCTGAAGTCGTTCTCGATCAACGTCGATGAGCTCGACGACGCGTTCGACGCCGGGATGGGCTTCGACGGCTCCTCGATCACGGGCTTCAACGCGATCGAGGAGTCCGACATGATCGCGATGCCCGATCCGGCGACGTTCGCCGTGCTGCCCTGGCGCCCGGAGGAGCAGGGCGTGGGACGGATGTTCTGCGACGTGGTCACCCCGGAGCGCACGCCGTATGAGGGCGATCCGCGTCACGTGCTCCGTCGCGCGCTGAAGCGCGCCCACGACATGGGTTTCGACGTCTTCAACGTCGGTCCCGAGCTCGAGTACTTCCTGTTCAAGGACGCCCATTCGACCGAGGTGCTCGACGAGGGCGGCTATTTCGACCTGACGACGCTCGACGCAGGCTCGGACGTGCGGCGCGAGACGGTGCTGGCGCTCGAGCAGCTCGGCATCCATGTCGAGTACACCCACCACGAGGTCGGCCCCTCCCAGCACGAGATCGACATGCGCTATGCCGACGCGCTGAAGATGGCCGACGACTGCATGACCTACCGCATCACGGTCAAGGAGTACGCGATGAAGTACGGCTGGCATGCGACGTTCATGCCCAAGCCGCTGTACGGCGAGAACGGCTCGGGCATGCACACGCACCAGTCGCTGTTCAGCGACGGCCGGAACGCCTTCTACGACGCCGAGGATCAGTACTTCCTCTCGGACGTCGGCAAGGCGTTCATCGCGGGACAGCTCAAGCACGCCCGGGAGATCTGCTCGATCTTCGCGCAGTGGGTCAACTCCTACAAGCGGCTCGTTCCCGGCTTCGAGGCGCCGACGTACGTCGCCTGGTCGCGGCGCAACCGCTCGGCGCTCGTGCGCGTGCCGCTGTATCACCCGGGCAACGAGCGGGCCACGCGCATGGAGCTGCGCTGCCCCGACCCGGCCTGCAACCCTTACCTGACGTTTGCCGCGCTGCTCCAGGCCGGCCTCGAGGGGATCGAGAAGGGCTATGAGCTGCCGGAGCCGATGGAGAAGAACCTCTACCACCTCTCCGGTGAGGAGCGCCGACGCCTGGGCATCGAGCAGCTGCCCGAGAGCCTCGGCGAGGCGATCGAGCTGACCGCACAGTCAGAGCTCGTGCTGCGCACGCTCGGCGAGCACATGTTCAACCGCTACGTCGAGATCAAGCGCCAGGAGTGGGATGACTACCGCGTGCAGGTCACGCAGTGGGAGCACGACCGCTACCTGGGGATCCTCTAGCCGGGCTGCCTCTGCTCGCGCGCCGGCACAGCGCAGGCGATCGGCCGCGCGGGGGAGAGGTGCCAGTGCA
Organism: Solirubrobacteraceae bacterium; assembly: GCA_035553095.1. Taxonomy (GTDB): domain Bacteria; phylum Actinomycetota; class Thermoleophilia; order Solirubrobacterales; family Solirubrobacteraceae; genus Palsa-744. The sequence goes on from DATNDZ010000016.1 coordinate 148,831, forward strand.
TCACCTGCAGTAGGTGTCCGAAGGACGTCGGGTGCCGCGGCGCGATCTCGGCCAGCAGGAGCAGCACCGAGACGGCTTGGCGCTCGTAGCGCTCCTCGCCGGTCAACTGCGCCAAGCGCAACAGGCCCATCGCGGCGCTCGAGCCGCCGGCGGGGATCGGTGAGTCCTCTAGATCCTTGCGCCTGGCGATCAGCGGCTGCTGATCGGCGGCGGTCGAGAAGAAGCCCCCGCGCTCGGGGTCTGAGAAGCGCTCGATCAGCTGGTCGGCGAGTGCGAGCGCGTGCTCGAACCAGCGCTCTTCGCAGGTCGTTTCGAACAGCACCAGCAGCGCCTCCAGCAGGTACGCGTGGTCCTCCAGATAGGCGCTGATCTTGGCGCGGCCGTCGTTGTAGGTGCGCAGCAGCATGCCGTGCTCGTCGCGCAGATCGCGCAGGATGAACTCGGCGCACGCCGTGGCGGCGTCGAGCAGCTGCTGGCCGAGCGCCGGATCGATCGGTGCCCGTTCTCCCGAGGCCTGTGCGCCGTCAGCGATCGGCTCCCCGCGGAGCGCGGCGCCGACCTCCGCGAGGGCGCAGACCATCAGTGCGTTCCACGAGGTGAGGCGCTTGTCGTCGAGTCCTGGGCGCACGCGCTCGGCGCGGGCGGCGAGCAGTCGCTCGCGGATTGCTCTCAGCGTGGGCTCGTCCGGGTCTTCATCGGCACGGCGGGGGCCCTGAAGCACGTTCAGGCCCACCTGGGGATGGTGGGGGTCTGAGAAGTTGCCCTGCTCGGTGGCGGCGAACCGCTCGATCGCCGCCTCGGCGTGCTCGCCGAGCAGGTCGCGCAGCTGCGCGGCGGTCCACACGTAGTAGCGGCCCTCGACGCCCCCCGAGTCGGCGTCGAGTGCCGAGTAGAAGCCGCCCTCGGGACCGCGCATCTCGCGCATCGCCCAGTTCAGCGTGTCGAGGCATACCTCGAGCAGTCGACGCTCGCCGAATCGCTGCCAGCCGTGCAGGTAGGCGCGCGCGAGCAGCGCGTTGTCATAGAGCATCTTCTCGAAGTGGGGCACCGTCCAGGAACGGTCGACGCTGTAGCGGGAAAAGCCGCCGCCGAGCTGGTCGTAGATGCCGCCGGCCGCCATCGCGCGCAGCGTCGTCAGCGTCATCTCCCGCTCGCCGCGCAGCATCAGGAACTCGAGCGCCGAGGCGTGCGGGAACTTCGGCGCCCCGCCGAAGCCGCCATCGCGGCCGTCGAAGGACTCGCGTAGGCGCTCGACTGCGTGCGTGAGCGCGTCCTCGTCGATCGGCTCCGTCGACGGCGCGAGCAACGCGCCGCCGGAGAGGCGCTCGCGCAGCTGCTCGCCGCCGGCCCGGATCTCGTCGCTGCGCTCGCGCCAGGCCTCGGCGATCGCCTGCAGCACCTGCGTCCACGCAGGCATCCCGTGGCGCGCCTGGGGCGGGAAATACGTACCGCCGTAGAACGGCAACTGCTCGGGCGTGAGGAACACGTTCAGAGGCCAGCCGCCCTGCCCTGTCATCCCCTGCACGGCCTCCATGTACAGAGCGTCGACGTCCGGTCGCTCCTCGCGGTCGACCTTCACGCACACGAACTCCTCGTTCATGAGCGCCGCCGTATCTCGGTCCTCGAAGGACTCGCGCTCCATCACGTGACACCAGTGGCAGGAGGAGTAGCCGATCGAGACCAGCAGCGGCTTGTTGCGCTCTGCGGCCCGCTGCAGGGCCTCCTCGCCCCACGGCAGCCAATCGACCGGGTTCTCGGCGTGCTGGCGCAGGTAGGGCGAGGTCTCCTCGGCGAGCGCGTTGGCCATCTCCAGTCAGCCTAATACCGCCCTGCCGCCGAGGCGGCTCGCGTGCGACGCGCGGCGCCGCTGGACTGCTTCGGTCAGGGCAGCCGGTGCGAGCCTTCGCCGACGAGGCCGGGGAGCGGGAAGCGCGCCCGTACGGGCCATTCCGGTTCGCTCGCGCCGCCGTGGCGCGAGAGTCGGATCCGGGCGAGGCTCACGCTGAAGCGCGTCCCTCCGAGCATGCCGGTGACGCGTTTGTTCGAGGAGAGCCTGACGCTGCCCGGCGCCGCGCTGGCGCCCGAGATGCGGATCGTGGCGGGCTGCAGTTCGTGGTTTCGCACGGGGAACGTCCCGCTCAGCTTGACGCCGCTGACGAAGGAGAAGTTGTGAAGCGTGGCCGCCGTGGAGGTGATCTTGGCGTAGCCGCCGCGAAGCCCGCCGAAGCTCGAACCGCTCGGCAGTTCCTGCTCGGCTTGCAACGTCGCCGCCACAACCTGGCGGTCGAGGTCGACGATCGCGTCGAGCACCGCCGTCAGCGTGCGCCCCGGCTTACCGCGGAGCCCGGGCGGGGGGTGCACGTAGGCGAGCTTGCGCGGAGCGACCGGCGTCGGCGCGAACGGGTTGGGGGCCACGCTGCACGGTTTCACCGGCGCATTGGCGAAGAAGGCGCCGACCGCGGTCTGCGCGCACCCGCTGAAGTCGCTGCCGAGCACGGAATGCCCGGTGTAGGGGACGGTCAGCACCTCTGCGCCCGGGATCAGCGCCGCAACCGCCTTCGCATCGGCCGTCGGCGTACGCAGGTCCTGCTCGCCCGAGAGGATCAGCGTCGGCACGCTTGGCAGCGGGCCCGTGGGCGGGGGTGGGGGCGATGCGTCCGGCCAGGCGTTGCACACCGGGACGAGGCTGCTCTGCAGCGCCGTGGTCGCGTCGAACGGGTAGAAGTCGGCGCTCGGCAGTGCGTGCAGGGCGTTGAGCGCTTCTGCCAGCTTGGTCTGTGCGGTCGCCGTGCGCTGCCAGGGGAACAACGTCTCCTCGCACGAGGTCGTGATGAACAGGGCGTTGTTTTCTTCTTCGCTGCCCGTCCGTTCGCGTTCTGCTTCGGGCTTGATCGGAACGCTCGGAACCAGGCCCTCGGCGATCAGGGCCAAGCGAAGCAGCGGGTCGGGGTCGCCCCTGAGCGCGGAGCGCACGGCGGCCGGTAGCAGGGCGCGCAGCGCCGGGTTGAGGTCGCCCGCCTGGAGGATCCCGAGCACGTCGAGCTCGCTCAGCAGGACGGAGTGACGCTTTCCGGACCCGTCGAAGGCCGAGCCGCGAAGGCGGTGCTTGCGCAGCCGCACCAGCAGCTTGGCCAGGTCGGCGACCGGGCTCGGCGTGATGCCTGCGCAGGCGCCGTTGGCGCAGAGCGCGGTCAGGACCGGCGTGATCGCCTGCAGCCGGTTGACGCCGAAGGGTTCCGGGCCCGCGCTCGGCACGACCGAGTCGAGCGCCAGCGCTTCGACGCGCTGGGGGTAGCGTTCGGCGTACTCGAGCGCCACCTTGGTGCCGTATGAGGTGCCGTACAGGATCAGCTTCTTGTAGCCCGTCATGTGGCGGATCGACTCGATGTCTTCAACCGATTCCTGAGTGGTGAAGGCGCCGCGGGCAGGGCCGATCTGAAGCGCACACAGTTCGATCAGCGTGCCGAGGGTGCTTTCGGTCGCCTTTTCGAGCGTCGCCACGTCGCCGAACACCGGGCAGTTGAGGGGGCTCGCCGTGCCCGTGCCACGCTGGTCGAAGACGAGCAGGTCGTGCGAGCTCAGCGCCGGCGCGATCGCCGCGGCGAGCTCTTCGCCGAGCGGGTCTGCCGCCTGACCGGGCCCGCCGGCGATCGCCACGACTGCGCTCTGCGTCTGACCTGCTCCGGCCGCTTTGCGCTCGATCGGCAGCACGATCGTCCCCGGCGTCTTGCCGCTGCGGTCAAGCGGCACCGCAAGCGAGGCGCAGGTGAAGCCGGCGATGCTCGGACACGGGGCGAACGCGAGCGCCGCGCCGGCCGGCGCGGCTGCGATTGCGCAGAGCGCGCAGGCCACACACGACACGGCGAGAATCGAGGTCAGCGTTCGCCGTGACATGCGGCCGAACGTTAGCGGCACGCGTCCTCGAAGGGACGCACTTGCAGGCGGTTCGCCATGTCAGGCACCTACCCGAGCTGCCGCGCGCGGAACCAAGGGCGCGCGATAGCCTCTGCCCGATGCCCGGCGAACGCGAGATCGTCGACGCGGCGGCGGCGCCACAGGCGATCGGCCCCTACAGCCACGCCGTGCGTGCCGCCGGCCTCTTGTTCTGCTCCGGACAGATCCCGCTGGACCCTCGCAGCGGCGAGCTCGTCGGGGACACGCCCGCCGAGCAGGCGCGTCGCTGCCTGCAGAACCTGAGCGAGGTCTGCGCGGCCGCGGGCACGTCGCTCGCGCAGGCGCTTCGCCTCACGATCTACACCACGCGGCTGAGCGCGTTCGGCGAGATCAACGAGGTCTACGGCTCCTTCTTCGACGAGCACCCGCCCGCCCGCGCCGCGGTCGGCGTGGCCGAGTTGCCCAAGGGGGCACTGGTCGAGATCGACGCGATTGTTGCCCTCTAGGCGGGGGTAGGGCTCAAGGAGTCGGCTGGCTCGAGCGACTCGTCGATCTCGGGCTCGGCGCCGCGGAGCGCGCGGCCGAGCAGACGCCACAGGGTCGCCCGCTCGTCGGGGTTGAGAGCCCCGAGCACATCGTCCTCGATCGTCTCCTGACGATGCTCGGCGCTGTTCAGCGCCTTCGCACCCGCAGGGGTGAGGTCGACGAGGTGGCGACGACGATCGCTCGGGTCTCGTCTGCGGCTGACGTAGCCGAGCTCCTCCAGCTCATTGAGCAGCAGCACGACGTTGTTGGCGTCCATGCAGAGGGCCTCGGCGAGCTCCTGCTGGGGCCCGCCGTCGTGGTCGCGCAGGTAGCTCAGCGTCATCAGATGACGGATGTGCATGCCGAGCAGATCCTCCGAGCTGCGGCGGTAGACCTGCTTTGCCAGCCGCGTCAGCAGGGCCATCGAACCGGGAGCACAAGGCCTCTCCGAACCCATCGCGCGTGATTTTACACCATTTCGCATCAGTTGTCACTATAGCAGCGATGTTAAATTTTAGATAGATCTTCCTTGTTATAGGGATGATCCTTGCTATGGTGCTCCCATCGCAACTGAAGGGAGCCATATGAGCACGATCATCAAACAGCTCGAGCGTAGAAGTCCGGCCGGCCGCAGGCGCCGCCGGGCGACGCAATCCGCGGACCCGGCGGTCGCACAGACCGTCACGCGCACCGCCGGCCAGGTCGCCCAGACGGCCGAGGTCGCTGCTGGCGCGGCCGTCACCTCGGCCGAGGCCGAGCGGCGCAGCGAGCGCCGTCGCTGGATCGCGCTCGCCGTCCTCTGCCTCGGACAGCTGATGATGGTGCTCGATGCCACGATCGTGAATGTCGCGCTGCCCTCGATCCAGCACGACCTGAGCTTCTCCCAGAGCAATCTGACCTGGGTCCTCGACGGGTACCTGATCACCTTCGGCGGTTTCCTGCTGCTGGCCGGGCGTCTCGGCGACCTCGTCGGGCGCAAGCGGGTGTTCCTGAGCGGGCTCGTGCTGTTCACAGCCGCCTCGGTGCTGTGCGGGATCGCCGACAGCCAGGGCGTGTTGATCGGTGCGCGCCTCCTGCAGGGAGTCGGCGGCGCCGTCGCCTCGAGCGTGATCCTCGCGATCATCGTCACCGAGTTCCCCGAGAAACGGGAGCAGGCCAAGGCGATGGGGATGTACGCGTTCGTCTCTGCCGGAGGCGGCTCGATCGGCCTGCTGGCGGGCGGCGTGCTGACGCAGTCGCTGAACTGGCACTGGATCTTCTTCGTCAACGTGCCGATCGGCATCGTCGCGTTCGTGCTCGGCTCGCGCCTGATCGTGGAGAACGAGAGGATCGGACTGAGCGGCGGCGTCGACTGGCTCGGCTCCGTGCTGATCACGCTGGCGACGATGGCCGGCGCCTTCGCGATCGTGAAGTCCAGCGACTACGGCCTGACCTCGGCGCGGACGCTCGGCGTCGGCGGCGCCGCGCTCGCGCTGCTCGCCGGCTTCCTCTGGCTCGAGTCGCGCCTGGAGAACCCGATCATGCCGTTGCGCATCCTGCGCCTGCGCTCGTTGATGGGCTCGAGCCTCGTGCGCGGGTTCCTGATCACCGGCATGTTCTCGGCCTTCTTCCTCGGCTCGCTCTACCTCGAGCACGTGCTCGGGTACGACGCGATCAGCACCGGGCTGGCGTTCCTGCCGCTGACGGCAGCGATCGCGGTCATGTCGATGGGCGTCTCGGCGCGGATCGTCGAGCGGTTCGGCGCCGTCAACACGCTCGCGGCGGGGCTCGTCGGGATCATCGCCGGGCTCGTGCTGCTCGCCACGCAGGGCGTGCACGCGAGCTACTTCCCCGGCCTGTTCCTTGCGTTCCTGCTGCTGGGGCTCGGGGCCGGCTCATCGTTCCTGCCGCTCTTGACGATCGGCATGGCCGACGCGCCCCAGCGTGACGCCGGCCTTGCGTCGGGCATCGTCAACGTCTCGGTGCAGCTCTTCGGCGCGATCGGACTGGCCACGATGGGGACGATCGCGACCGACCACACCAAAGCGCTGACGACGAGCGGACAGGCCCTGCGCAGCGCGCTCACCGGCGGCTACCACCTAGCCTACATCGTCGCTGCGGCGACGGTGGCCGTTGGCATCCTCGCCGCCTTCCTCACTCTGCGCCCGCCGTCGCGCTCGGTGATGCAGGAGGTCGAGGAGCTCGAGCACGACTTCGGGCGCGCGAGCGCCAGCGCTCAGACCGCAGAGCAGCTGGTCTGAGCCGCCGCCCGACGCGGCGCCTCCACCCGGCGCCACGCCGCCCGCCGCCCTCCCCCCGGGGCGGCGGGCGGCCACGCTTCAGCGCTCACGTGCGGCGGAGCGCACGGGGGTGCAGGTGCCCTGACACACGGGGCCGACGCTAGGGCTCGGAGCGAAGCTGCGCCCGTCGGATCTTGCCGCTGGCGGTCTTCGGCAGCTCCGCCGCGAACTCGACGATGCGGGGGTACTTGTACGGGGCCGTCTCGCGCTTGACGTGCTCCTGCAGCTCTCGCGCGAGCTGCTCAGATGGCGCGAAGCCGTCGTCGCGCAGCACGACGATCGCGCGCACGACCGAGCCGCGCTCCTCGTCAGGCGCGGCCACGGCCGCCGCCTCGGCCACGGCCGGGTGCGCGACCAACGCCGACTCGACCTCGAACGGGCCGATGCGGTAGCCCGAGGAGATGATCACGTCGTCGTCGCGCCCCTGAAAGCGAAGCCAGCCGTCCTCGTCCTGCTCGACCAGGTCGCCCGTCCGCCAGATCGGTCCGGCGCGGCGGTCGTCGATCGTCCAGGAGCCGTCGTCACCCCGCTTCACGTGCTCGTCCAGGTAGCCGAGGAAGAAGGTCGGCACGGTGCTTGGGTTGACCGTCAGCTCGCCTTCTTTCACGAGCAGCCCGATCCCGGGCAGCGCCCTGCCCATCGACCCCGCCCTCGCCGGCTCGGCCGCGGGAGCGCCCGTGAGCTGGCCGGTCTCGGTCTGTCCGTAGCCGTCGCGGATCTCGAGGCCCGTGGCCTCCCGCCATGCGCGCAGCACCTCCGGGTTCAGCGCCTCCCCGGCGGCCACCAGGCCGCGCAGCTGGGGCATCGGCTCCAGCCGCGCGCGCTTGGCGATCACGCGGTACTCGGTCGGCGCCATGCAGAGCACGTTCACGCGCTCGCGCGCGAGCAGCTCCAGACGCTCCTGCGCCTCGAAGCGCCCGTCGTGCAGGAGCGCCGACGCGCCCTGCAGCCAGGGGGCGATGAAGACGTTGCGGGCCGACTTCGACCAACCGCTCGAGGCCGTGCACCAGACGAGCTCGTCCGCCTCCGGCCCGAGCCATTGCGCTGCCTGCAGCCGCTGCCCGTCGAGATAGCGCTGGCCATGCACGACCGCCTTGGGCTCACCGGCGGTGCCGCTCGTGAACGTGATCAGGCACGGATCTCCTGGCGCCAGCTCCGCCGCCGGGGCGGGTGCGGCCGCGTAGAGGCTCTCGTCGGGCACCAGCACGACCTCGCACTCGGGCGCCGCCGCCTCGAGCTCCGTCCTGTTGCGCTCATCGGCGATGATCAGCGAGGGGCGCACCGCCTCCAGGCGCAGGCGCAGGTCCTTGGCGCGCAGCTGCTCGGTGCACGGCAGCACGACGGCGCCGATGCGAAAGCATGCGACCATCGCGAAGACCCAGTCCGGGCGGTTGCCGATCAAGGTCATCACGACGTCTCCGCGCCCGACGCCGTGGCGCGTAAGGCTCCCCGCGAGGCGCGCGCTGCGGTCGGTCACTTCGCGGAAGCTCCACTCGCGGCGGTCTCCGGCTCGCGTCAGCTCAAGCAGGGCCAGGCGCTCGGCGGGCGCTGCTTCGACGACCTCACGGGCAAAGTTCACGCCGGTATTCTCTCCTCAACAGCAAAAAAACGACTTTGGAGCGCTAATCCGAATGGCCGTAGCCGCCACGCCGTACACCGAGAAGACCGACGAGCAGAAGGCCATCACCGAGATGGTCCACCAGTTCGTCGACGAGCAGATCCTGCCGAACGCCGAGCACTACGACCACGAGGACTCCTTCCCCGAGCCGATCGTCGAGCAGATGAAGGAGCTCGGGCTGTTCGGCGTCACGATCCCCGAGGAGTACGGCGGCATGGGGCTCGACCTGACGACCTACGCGATGATCGTCGAGGAGCTCTCGCGCGGCTGGATCTCGATCTCGGGCGTCGTCAACACGCACTTCATCGGCTCCTACCTGCTGATGAAGTTCGGCACCGAGGAGCAGAAGCAGGAGTACCTGCCACGCATGGCCACGGGCGAGATCCGAGCCGCGTTCTCGCTGTCGGAGCCGGAGCTCGGCTCCGACGTGCAGGCGATCAAGACTCGGGCCTTGAAGCAGGGCGACGGTACCTGGGAGATCAACGGCCAGAAGATGTGGGTCACCAACGGGCTGCTCTCCTCTCTGGTCTTCACGCTCGTCAAGACCGACCCGGACGCCGATCCCCGCTACCGCGGCATGACCTGCTTCATCTGCGAGAAAGAGCCGGGCGTCGGCGAGAACTCGGGTCCGCTGAAGGGCTTCAACGTCCCTCCGAAGATCAAGAAGATGGGCTACAAGGGCGTCGAGTCCACCGAGCTCGTGTTCGACGGCTACCGCTGTCCCGCCGAGAACATCCTCGGCGGCGAAGAGGAGGGCCTGAACAAGGGCTTCGTGCAGATGATGGACGCGCTCGACCTCGGCCGCGTGAACGTCGCCGCCCGCGGAGTCGGGCTTGCCCAGCGCGCGCTCGAGCTGGCGCTGCGCTACTCACAGGAGCGCAAGACCTTCGGCAAGCCGATCTCAGAGCACCAGGCGATTCAGTTCAAGCTCGCCGACATGGCCACGCAGGTCGACGCGGCGCGGCTGCTCGTGCGGCGGGCCGCGGCGATGAAGGACGCCGGCGAGCGCTCCGATCTGGAGGCGGGCATGGCCAAGCTGTTCGCCTCCGAGGCCGGGCGCTTCTGCGCCGAGGAGTGCCTGCGCATCCATGGCGGCTACGGCTACTCCAAGGAGTACGAGATCGAGCGCATTTACCGCGACGCGCCGCTGCTGTTGATCGGCGAGGGCACCTCCGAGATCCAGCGCATGGTGATCGGCCGCAAGCTCTTGCAGCGGCATAAGATCTGACCCGATGGCAGAGGATGCCAAGGCGCTGATCGAACTAGCCACGAGGAGGTTCATCGAGGAGGTTCCGGCGCTGGCGCCGATCAAGCTCGTCGTCGGCGTCGAACTGCGCGGTCGCGGCGACGTCCAGCACTTCCGCTTGGAGATGCCCGACGTCAAGGTCACCAAGGGGCCGGCGGCCGATGCGCGCGTGCGCGTCGACATGCGACGCGAGTTCTTCAACGTCATGGCCCGCGAAGGCAAGGTGCCCGACTGGGTCGAGGCCTTCACATACGGGCAGGCCAAGGCGACCGGTCCCGAGCAGTTCCTGAAGTTGATCGTCAACGTCGTCGAGAAGCAGCAGGAGCGCCAGCGCACGCGCAAGGCGCGTAAGTCCGCCTAGCGCTGCCTAGTGATACGACGTCAGCTGCTGGGCTAGGAACGCCAGCGAGCCGAGCAGGAACAGGCACATGACTATGAGCGAGAAGTTTTCGTTCATGGCTCTCGTACGACGATACACCGCGGTGGCGGCGCTCCGTTTGCGTCTCTTAGGATACGCCAAGTCGCCGCGGCGGTTGCCACGGCTCACACCGCGACGGTCACACGCAGGAACGTCGCCGGAATCGTCCTCAGCGACGCCCTCCTTGTCTGCCAGCCGCTCCAGGTAGTCGAGCATTTCGCTGCGCTTTGCGAATTGCCACGGCGCGCCCGGGATCCGCATCGCGGCGGGCGACGTGGCCAGCTTGCTCGTGTTCATGACGAGTGAGTCGTAGGCGGCAGACCCGTCCCCATCGGGGTCATAGCGCCAGGTCCCCCCAATCCCATCGCGCGCCTCGAGGACCTCAAACGGGATTCCGCGGCGCCGCAGCGCAGCGGCCGCGAGGATGCCCGACCCCCCCGCGCCGATAACCCCAACTGCGAGGTCAGCAGAGTCGCGACCCGGAAACCGCACGCAGGCCTACCTGCGGACGCGGAACCGGAGGATGGTGGCGGCGCCCGACCGCGTGGTGCTGACGGGTTCCAGGTCGATCCGGGGGAGGCCGGGGGGCGAGAAGCGGATGCCGTCGCCGAGCAGCACCGGCAGTACGTACACCAGGACCTCGTCGACGAGGCCTCGCCGCAGGCACTGGGCGGCCACGTCGGCGCCGAGGATCTCCAGGCTCTTGTCGCCCGCGGCGCTGCGCGCCGTAGCGACCGCTTCGCCGATGTCACCCGTGAGATACGTGATGTCCGGAGCCGGTGGCTCCGGTGGCCGATGGGTGAGGACGAACACGGGTCCCGAAAAGGGGTAGTCGACGCTGCCCGGTTTCTCGGCCTGCATCCGCGCGCCGACGTCGGCGGTCCGCCGGCCGACGAGCATCGCGCCGGTGGCCGCCGCGATCTCGTGAAACTCGTCCCGCCCGACGAAGTCGGCGAGCTGGCGACCAGCGCCCCAGTCCATCACATGGCCGGCAGCTGCGATGAAGCCGTCCAGCGACATACACCTGTTCACGACGACCTTGCCGTTTCCGGTGCCCTTATCGTTCATCCCGTTCCTCACCGCGCAGCTTACGGACCGTCTGGAGGCCCTGCCAGCCCTGGTGTTGCAGGCCCTCAGGCGAGGACGGCGTCGCTGTCGTACAGCTTGATGATCTTCACGACGCCGTCCGGCGACGCGTCGAGGCACAGGCGGCACAGCACGCACTCGTCGAGGTTCTGCTCGACGAGCTCGAGCGAGCCGCTGGAGGTCTGGGCGAAGATGTCGACCGGGCACGCCTCGGTCAGCCTGCGCGCGAGCTCGCCGTCGGCGGCTGCCGCGTCGTCGACCTCCACGGCGATGAACATGCCGTCGGCTCTCAACGCGCTGCTCCCGAAGCCGCACGCCCGGCGATCTTCTCTTCGATCATCGTCGGAATGTCCTCGATCCTCTCCGCCACCGCGATTCCCGCCTGCGCGAGGCGTGCGATCTTCTCGCCCGCCGTGTCCTCCTTGCCTTCGACGATCGTGCCGGCGTGGCCGAAGCTCATCCCCGGCATCTCGTCCATGAAGCGGCCGGCCATGAACGCGACGATCGGCAGGCGCGAGTCGTTCTCGGTCACCCAGCGCGACAGCTCGGCCTCCATGCGTCCGCCCGGCTCTGTGTAGATCACGATCCCCTCGGTCTGCTCGTCGGCCTCGAACAGCGGCATCAGCTCGGCGTAGGTCGAGCCGATGATCGCGTCGCCGCCGATCGAGACGGCCGTCGACTGGCCCAGCCCCGCCGCCGACAAGGTCGAGGACATCTCCGTCGTCATGCCGCCAGAGCGCGAGATCACGCCGATCGGCCCCGGCCTGTACGCCTGTGCCGCGTTTTTGGCGGGGCCGCCGATGCCGCCCATCTTGATCACGTCCGGCACGATGATGCCGAGGCAGTTGGGCCCGATGATGCGCGCGCTGCGGAGGTTCGCCAGCTCGACCATCTGCGCCACGTCGCGACGGGGGATGCGCTCGGTCACGATCACGATCAGCTTGACACCGTTCTCGATCGCCTCGAACACGGCGTCCTTGGTGAAGGCGGGGGGGACCGTGACGACCGAGCCGTCGATCGGGCCGCCGTTGTGCTCGACCGCCTGAGCCACCGTGTCGAACACCGGCACGCCGTGGACCTCGCGCCCTAGCCGCCCCGGCGTCACGCCACCCACGACCTTCGCGCCCTCGCCGTAGTCGAGGCACTCTCGCGTCAGGTTGACCGCCTCACGGCCGGTGATGCCCTGGACGATGAACGCCGTGTCTGCGTCTATGAGAATGCTCATGCCGTCATCCAGTCGGCGTCTTTGATGGGGACGCACGCCGTCGTGGCTCGCGTGATCGCGTCTTCGACGCTCATGCCGCGGCCCCGATCTTCTCGACCGCGCGGCGCGCGGCCTCATTGAGCGAGACGCTGCGGTCGGCATAGTCGACGCCGTACTTCTCGAGGATCTTGAAGCCCTCCTCCTCCCACGCACCTGGGATGCGGAAGATCGCGATCTTCTCCGCCGGGTCGTGGCCGAGCTCCACGCAGGCTTTGATCACGCCGCGCGCGACGATGTCCACGCGCGTGTTCGACACGATCGACATCATCACGGCGATCTTGTCCACGCCGGGCTTCTGCAGCACGAGCTTGGCCAGGCCGCAGGCCTTCGACACCGAAGGGTTGCCGCCTATCTCGCAGTAGTTGGCCGGGTCGCCACCATGGGCGCGCACTGCATCGAACAGCGTCAGCGAGCCGCCGCCCGCGCCGATCACGAGGCCGAGGTTGCCGTCGAACTCGGTCACGTTGCCGGCAACTCCGCGGTGGTCCTGCGCGTCAACTTCCTCGCCGGCGATCTCGAACGGCGTCGCCTCGCGCGCCTGGCGCGTCTCCTCGTCGCCCACGCCGAGCTCGGCGAGCAACCGCTTGTGGCGCCCGCGCGCCTCGTTCTCGATCTCCATGTGAGCGTCCAGGGCGACGAACGAACCGTCCGCAAGCTGCCCGAGCGGGTTGATCTCGGCCAGCGTCATGTCGTTGTCCACGAACAGCTTGGCCAGGCGCGTGACGATCGGGACGAGCTTGTTCAGGGCCGAGCCGGTGACGCCGGTCGAGGCGATCACCTCCTTGGCCTCGAAGTCGCCGAAAGGGAGGATGTTGGAGAAGTGGCGGCGGCCGACCTTCTCCGGCTGCTCCTGCGCGACCTGCTCGATGTCGATGCCGCCGACCGGCGAGAAGATCATCACCGGCTGCTTGCGCGTGCCGTCCCAGACCACGCCCGCGTAGTACTCCTGCTCGACCTCGGCCTTCGGGTCGACGAGCACGCCCCGTGGCTTGTGCCCGCCGATCTCCAGCTGCAGGATGTCCTTCGCGTAGTCCTCGGCTTCCTGCGGCGTGTCGGCGAACTTGACCCCGCCAGCCTTCATGCGCCCGCCTGAGAGCACCTGCGACTTGATCACCGTCGGACCGCCGATCCGCCGGGCGATCTGAGCAGCCTCGGCCGGGTCGGTCGTGAAGCCAAAGTCGGTCACGGGGATGCCGGCGCGCTTGACGACCTCGCGCGCCTCGAACTCGAAGAACCTCATGCAGGGGACCTCATGCGGCCGGGAAGCCTATACGCCGGCGCTAGGCGGCGGCGGGAGCCGGGGCGAAGCCGTAGGCCTCCGCCAGCTCCGGGTCCTTCTTGGCGAGCATTTCGGCGAGGTTGACCATCACCTTGCACTGCTTCCAGGTCGCGTCGTCCTGCATCTTGCCGTCGATCATGTGCACCCCGCGGCCGTCGGGGATCGCCTCGATCACCTTCTTCGCGAACGCCACCTCCTCGGGCTCGGGTGAGAACACGCGCTTGGCGATCGCGATCTGGCCCGGGTGCAGCGACCAGGCGCCGACGCAGCCGAGCAGGAAGGCCGCGCGGAACTGCGTCTCGCAGCCCTCCTCGTCCGAGATGTCTCCGTAGGGGCCGTAGAAGGGCAGCGCGCCGACCGAAGTGCAGGCGTCGACCATGCGCGCGATCGAGTAATGCCACGGGTCCTGCTGGTAGCTCGCCCGCGGCGCGTCAGGATCATCCGGGTCGGGGTCGGCGATCGTGCGGTAGCCAGGGTGTCCGCCGCCCACGCGCGTCGTCTTCATCCGCCGTGAGGCCGCCAGGTCGGCCGGCCCGAAGCTCATCCCCTGAATGCGAGGCGACGCGCTCGCGATCTCCTCGAGGTTGGCGACGCCCTGCGAGGTCTCCAACACGCAGTGGATCAGGATCGGGCGGTCGATCCCGGCCCTCGCCTCGAGCTGTGCGAGCAGCCGGTCGGCGTAGTGGATGTCCCACGGGCCCTCGACCTTCGGGATCATGATCACCTCGAGCTTGTCGCCGATCTCGGTCACGAGCTGCGTGATGTCGTCGAGCACGTATGGCGAGGCCAGCTCGTTGACGCGCGTCCACAGGGCGGTATCGCCGAGGTCCATCTCCTTGCCGACCTTGATCAGCCCGGCGCGCGCCGCCTCCTTCTTTTCAAGCGGGACCGCGTCCTCGAGGTTGCCCAGCAGGATGTCCACCTTCGGCGCCAGATCCGGCGTCTTCTCGACCATTTTCGGGTTCGAGAAGTCCATGAAGTGGATCATCCGGGACGGCTTGAACGGGATCTCGCGCGCCGGCTCCGGGGCGTCGATCGCGAGGGGCTTGAGGAAGTCGCGGGGGTTGCGCAAGTCGGGTCTCCTGGGTCTGCGGTCGGAACTGCCGTCGGCTGCGATCTCGGATCGCTGCGCTCTCAACGCTATCGGCTCGGCCGCGCGCAGCGGGGTTCAAGGCCCGAGACCAGCCACCTACGCGCCGCCCGGCGAAGGGCGGGGATGGTGCCCGCTCGGGCAGCCCGAGAGTGCTTCAGCCCTGGCGCCGAGCCGAATCTCGGACGGTCACGCAACCGTCCTCCAGTCTGGTGACCGCATCCCACGCGACCACCTCGCCGCTGATCACTGGCTCGGCCGCGGTGCCGAGCAGGCGCGCAGCGACCCCGCGCCGCCCGATCACCAGCCCGCTCAGGCGCCAGCCCTCGCCCGCTCGTTCGGCGCGGAGGTCGTGAACGCGACCCAGCCGATCTCCCGACTCCGTGCGCAGCTCGGCGCCGATCAGTTCGCTCGCGCGGATCATGAGGCGGGAAATTTTTGGACGAACCTCGCATCGCGGTCATCGCCCTGCGCCAGGCCGAGGTCACGGGCTTTGCCCTTCAGGCGCACGATGCTCGTGACGTCGTCGACCTCCTCCCACGGCACCCGGATGACGTCCACTCCGAAGGTGCCCGTGCCGAAGATGCGCGCGGCGGTCGCCCGAAGTGCCCGGGGCATGCGCCGATGCCAGACGCCCGAGCCGCTGAGGATCGCGCTCAGTCGCGGCCGCTCGCCGGGACCCCCCTCGAACTCGAGGTCATCGACCCGTCCGCAGCGACGTCCATCGACGTCGACGAGCTGGTCGTCGAGGATTCGGTAGACGAGGTCCATTCGGTCGGGCCGTTCGGGCGCGTCCGGCTCCATCAGACCGAGCCTCCATCGGTCACCAGGATCAGCGGGATCGCCGCGAGCGAGACGACCAGGATGATCAGGAAGTACAGCCAGCCGAGCGCGTTGGCGAGGATGCCGTTCGCGTGATCCCCCATGAACGTCCGGTCGCGCGCTATCAGCAGAGCGGGCAGGTAGGTCAGTGGCAGCGCCACGACCGAGAAGATCACCGCATACTCGGTCAGCAGCACCGGGTCCACGCCGGTCTCGACGATCACGAACGCGAGCGCGAAGAAGATCAGCCACGCGAGCGTGAACCGGGGTGCGTCGCGGGGGCGACGATACTTGCCCCACTCCCAGCCGGCGAACTGCGCCAGCGTATAGGCCCCTGAGAAGGCGCACTCGACCGCCGCTCCGCCGACCGCGAACAGCATCCCAAGGAGCGCGAGTAGCAGTCCGGCCTCGCCGTAGGCCTGCTGGGCGCCGAGGGCGGTCGTTCCCAGATATCCGGGACGGACGTGAGGGGCGAAGAAGACCTCCGCGGCGACGACGATCAGCGCGATCGAGAGGATCCCGCCCAGCGTGAAACCCAGGATCGCGTTGGCGCGGTTGAGATTGAGATCGCCGATCTTCCACCGATCCTCGATCGCACCCGAGGAATAGAAGTACACCTCGTACGGGACGAGGGCGGCGCCAATCACGCCCACCACGAAGTAGGCGTACAGCGCGGAGGAGTGCCAGCTCGGCAGCAGGCCGCTGGCCATCTGATGCCAGTCGGGGTTCAGGTGGACGGCTGCGGCGACATACACGAGCAGCCCGCAGCCCAGATAACCGAAGATCCGCTCGATCCCGCCGAACGGCACGAAGTAGACGATCAGGATCAGGGCGACGACGGCCAGCAGGATGAGGGTCGAGACATTCAGGTCGAAGAGGAGCTGAAGGACGATCGCTACGCCACCCACCTCCGCCGCCAACGTGATCAGGTTGATCAGAAGCGACGCCACGAGCGTGACCAGCGCCACGTTCAGTCCCATCCGCATCCGCACCACGTCGAAGATCGGACGCCCTGAAACGGTCGCGATCCTGCCGGTCATCTCCGCGAACACCACGATTCCGATCACGCCGACAGGCACGGCCCAGAGCAGCTGATAGCGGAAGCCGGCACCCGCCTGGGTGTTGAAGACAAGCTCTCCGATGTCGACGAATCCGCCGATGGCCGCGATGATCCCGAGGGCTATCTGGAGGAGCTTCTTCACAGCGATTCCGCCAATGCCCGGGCCTTCGCTGCCCATCGGCGCAGCTTTGCGGCCTCTTCACGCGCCTGCCCGCGATCCTGCGGGGAGACGCGCAGATCGTCGATCGCGCCGCCGATGTCCGACGCGAGCGTGATCGCGGTTTCGACTGGCTGCTTCAGGCTCGGCGCGACGGGATCGTCGTTGAGCTTTTCCGCCTCGTGCTGCGCCTGGGCGCTCAGCTCGGAGCCATGCACGCGAACGAAGGTCGTCTTGGAGCGAGCACGTGCCACGTCGCCGGCCATCAGGGCCCCCTCGGCCGAGATGGAAGCGAGTTCTTCGATGCCGGCGCGGACCCCGTGCTCTCCGGCCTGCCCGCATGCTCCGAACGACGCGGCCACGGCCAGGGCCGGCAAGAGAGCCACGACGCGATGCATCCACCATCTGCTACCCGCTTCCCAGCTGTCTGACGCTTGTGTGGGGCGCGCTGCGCTGCTAGGAACCACGCATGAGGCTTCGCGTCACGTTGGCGTTGCTGGCTTGCGTGCTGACCATCGGCGCGTGTGTGGAGACGGCGTCGGCGGCGCGACGCGCGACCGGCCCCGCTGGCCCACGCATCTTCACCGAGTACGTCGCCGCGCCCGCCCAGTTCGATCTGTCGCTCGCCGAGATCAGCTTCCGGGCGCCCGCACGTTTGGCTAACGCCGGCGGTCCGCGCCGTTACAGGAGCGCGCTGCGGATAGCGCTGCGTGGCACGGCCGGGCTGAACTATCTGGTCGCCGCCGTGACGCGCTACAACGTGCACCGGCGCCCGCGCGTGCTCGTGCTCGTGGTCAACCGGCGACCGCGCGGCTCGCTCGCGCCCGACCTCGCGCGGGTCGGACTGCGCGTTACGGCTGCCCGGCGCCTCGGTGCTGGGCGTCTGTTCCTGCTCGCCAATCCGCTCACCCGCCCCGCACCGGGCCTCACGCCGGCACTGTGCGATCTCCCGATCCGCGGCCGCGCCCTCACGGCCGGCGATCTGCGTGCAGTGCTCAGCCACGGCGCCGGGCTCGGCGGGTTCAGCCCAGCAGCCGCCGTCGCGCAGGCCTACGACGTCGTCTGCGCCCAGCCCTATTCGGCGGCGTTCAGGCAGGCCGTCACCCAGGGTTCGAGCTCAGGCTGCGAAGCGGGGCCTGCCGGCTCAGGATGCTGCGTGCCAAATGCGGTGTGCGTGCCACCCCCGGCGCCGCCACCACAGCCGCCGCCCCCTTGCCCGCCGTGCCCGTGCCCCAGCCGATCGTGCCCATTGGCGGCTGCGCCGGGCGCCGGATCGGCCATAGCGTGCTGGCCTCAGAGCGAGCTGGTCGCCTGTCCGCTGTAGCCGCGCCGAGGAGGCCGCAGTTCTCGAGCGCAGCGCACTAGAGTGCTGCACCGCAGAATCAGTTCAAAGGAGACTTCGGAGACCAATGAGCGAGACCCATCCCGTCGAGACCGACCAGGCCGCGCGCGAGGCGAGCGGCGCCCATCCCTACGGCCGCTACCTCGAGGAGTTCGAGGTCGGTGCCGTCTACAAGCACTGGCCCGCCAAGACGGTCACCGAGTCCGACGACCACCTGTTCTGCCTGATCACGATGAACCACCACCCGCTCCACATCAACGACGTCTACGCGCACAAGTCCCAGCAGGGTCGCAACGTAGTCGTCGGCCCGCTCGTCTACTCGCTCGCGCTGGGCATGTCGGTCTCCGACGTCAGCGGCAAGGCGATCGCCAATCTCGCCACCGAAGAGCTCAAGCACCCGGCTCCGGTCTTCCACGGCGACACGCTGTTCTGCGAGTCCGAGGTGCTCGAGAAGAAGGAGTCCAAGTCAAAGCCCGACCGCGGCACCGTCAAGGTGCACACGCGCGTGCTCAACCAGGACGGCGTGCTCGTGGCCGAGTTCAAGCGGCTGGTGCTCGTTCCGCGCAAGACCCCCGGGGCGGGCGAGGCGGAGGGCAACGTCGAGTAGCCCATTTCCCGTCCACGCTCGCGCTACCCGCGCAAGGGCGTGCGATAGGCTTTCTCGATCGCCCCGTACGGGCGTTTTTCCGTTCCGGGGGCCGTCCAGCGCCCCTTCGAGCGGCGCCGACCGACAGATGAGCGAGTCGGCGTGCCGATCATGACCGCGATCGAGGAGCCCGCTTTGCCCATGAACACGACCGCCTCCGCCCCCACCAAGAACAAGCGCCTGCTGAGCTGGGTCGGAGAAGTCGCCGCGCTCACCGAACCCGATCAGATCAGATGGTGCGACGGCTCGGCCGAAGAGTACGACGCGCTCTGCCGCGAGCTGGTCGAGGCGGGCACGTTCGAGCGGCTCTCCGACGCCAAGCGCCCGAACTCCTACCTCGCCCTCTCGGACCCGGGCGACGTGGCGCGCGTCGAGGACCGCACCTTCATCTGCTCGGCGACCGAGGACGAGGCGGGCCCGACGAACAACTGGCGCGACCCCGAGGAGATGCGCGCGACGCTGCGCGAGCTGTTCGCCGGCTCGATGCGGGGGCGCACGATGTACGTCGTGCCGTTCTCGATGGGGCCGCTCGGCTCCGACAAGAGCCATGTGGGCGTGCAGCTGACCGACTCCACCTACGTGGCCGTGAGCATGCGGATCATGACCCGCATGGGCCAGGGCGCGCTCGACGCGCTCGGCTCCGAAGGCGAGTTCGTGCCGTGCGTGCATTCGGTGGGGATGCCGCTGCCCGATGGCGCCGAGGACGTGCCGTGGCCGTGTAACGCCGAGAACAAGTACATCGTCCACTACCCCGACACGCGCGAGATCTGGTCGTTCGGCTCGGGCTATGGCGGCAACGCGCTGCTCGGCAAGAAGTGCTTCGCGCTGCGGATCGCCTCGGTGATGGCTCGCGACGAGGGCTGGATGGCCGAGCACATGCTGATCCTCAAGCTCACATCCCCGGAGGGCGAGGTCAAGTACATCACCGGAGCCTTCCCGAGCGCCTGCGGCAAGACCAACCTCGCGATGCTGATCCCGACGCTCGAGGGCTGGACGGTCGAGACGATCGGCGACGACATCGCCTGGATGAAGTTCGGCGACGACGGCCGGCTCTACGCGATCAACCCGGAGTACGGCTTCTTCGGCGTGGCGCCGGGCACGGGCGAGGAGACCAACCCCAACGCGATCCGCACGATCGAGCGCAACTCGATCTTCACCAATTGCGCCAAGGCCGACGACGGCGATGTGTGGTGGGAGGGGCTGACCAGGGAGCCGCCGGCCCACCTGATCGACTGGCACGGCAACGACTGGACGCCGGCGTCCGACGCGCCCGCGGCGCACCCGAACGCGCGCTTCACGACGCCGGCGGCGCAGGACCCGGCGATCGCGCCGGAGTGGGAGGACCCGAAGGGCGTGCCGATCGACGCGATGCTGTTCGGCGGCCGGCGCTCGACCGTCGTGCCGCTCGTCACGGAGGCGTTCGATTGGGAGCACGGCGTCTTCCTCGGCGCCGTGATGAGCTCGGAGAAGACGGCCGCCGCCGCCGGCACCGTCGGCGAACTGCGCTTCGACCCGTTCGCGATGCTGCCCTTCTGCGGCTACAACATGGCCGACTACTTCGCGCACTGGCTCGAGATCGGTCACCGCGACGGCGCCAAGCTGCCGAAGATCTTCTACGTCAACTGGTTCCGCAAGGACGAGGGGGGTCGCTTCCTCTGGCCCGGGTTCGGCGAGAACTCGCGCGTGCTGGCATGGGTGTTCGCGCGCTGCGCCGGACACGGCGCGGCCGCCGACACGCCGATCGGGAGGATCCCGCCGGTCGGCCCTGACGGGATCGACACCCGCGGCCTCGATGTCTCCGAGACGGACATGGCGGAGCTGCTGCGGATCGACAGCGCCGAGTGGAAGGCGCAGCTGCCGCAGCTGCAGGCGCACCTCGCGCAGTTCGAGCGTCTGCCGGACGCGCTGGAGGTGCAGCTGCGGGCGCTCGAAGAGCGGCTGGGCTAGCGGCCGAGCGCCGCGCTCCCCAACGCGGCGCCGGCCGTCGATCGGGCCGAGCGCCGCTTCTCCTGTCGGCGTCCGGCGAGCAGGACAATCAGCCGTTTTTGAAGCTGCCTTCTTCGGAGGTGGCGGATCCGCCGTCGGGGTTCGTGACCGTGAAGCTGCCGGGGCCGCCGTTTTCGCCTTTGCCTTCGACTTCGACGCTGATCGATGTCGCGCCGAGCCGGGTGAATTTCTTCACGATCGCAGTGCCGTTGCCGGTCACGGTCAGCCCGGAGATGAAGTTGCCGCCGGTCATCGTGAAGCTCGCGGTTCCGTTGTGACCGGGGTTGATCGGGCTGGCTTTGGTCGGCGTCGAGATCGTCGGGCCGGCGTTGACCGTGAAGCCGCTCACGAGCGAACCGGGGCCGCCGGCGTCTCCGTTGACGAGGCTGACGGTGCGCGAGCCGGTGGCCGCGCCGGATTCGATGCTGATCGTGGCTTTGACTTCGGTGGAGCTCGTGAAGCTGGTCGATTCGACCGTGATCCCGGGGCCGAAGGCGGCGGACAGAGCGGCGCCGCTGACGAAGTTTTTGCCTTTGATCGCGATCACCTGTTTGCTCGCGCCCTGACCGCGGGAGCTCGGGCTCGTCGATTCGACAACCGGGGCCGCATTGACCGTGAAGCCGGACGCGAGCGATGCCGATGTCGTGTCGGGGTTGGTCACGGCGACCGTCCGTGAGCCGGTGGCCGCGCCCGCTTCGACGGTGATGACGGCTTTCAGTTCTGTCGAGCTCGTGAAGCTGGTCGATTCGACGGCGATGCCGGCCCCGAAGGATGCGATGGCGCCGTTCTCGAAGTTCGTGCCTTTGACCGCCACCGTCTGTTTGCTCGCACCCTGACCGCGAGAGCTCGGGCTCGTCGAGGTCACCGTCGGTGCGCCGTTGACCGTGTAGCCGCTCGCGAGCGAACCGACGCCGGCATCCGGGTTGGTGACGGTGACCGTGCGCCCACCGGTGGTTGCGCCGGCGGCGACCGTGACGTTCAGCTTGATCTGGGTTTCGCTTTCGAACGTCGTCGAGTTGATCGTGACGCCCGTGCCGGAGATCGACACGGCGGAGCTGCTCACGAAGTTCGTCCCGGTGACGAGCACGTTCTGCGTGCCGCCCTGGTCGCCTGAGCTCGGGCTCGTCGACTGGACGGTCGGGCCGGCGTTGACGGTGAAGCCGCCCGGCAGCGGGTCGGTGCCCTGGTCGGGGTTGGTGACCGTCACGGTGCGGGCGCCCGTGGCTGCACCGGATTCGACCGTGACTTTCGCGCTCAGTTCGGTCGAGCTGACGAAGGTCGTCGATTCGACCGTGATGCCCGCGCCGAAGTTGGACGTCGCGCCGCTGACGAAGCTCTGGCCTTTGATCGTGATCGTCTGTTTGCTCGCGCCCTGGCCGCGGGAGGAGGGGCTCGTGGATTCGACTTCCGGCGCGGCGTTGACGGCGAAGCCGCTGGCAAGCGAGCCGACGCCCGCGTCGCCGTTGGTGACGGTGACCGTGCGTGCGCCGGTCGCCGCGCCGGATTCGACGGTGACCGTGGCTTTGACTTCGGTCGAGCTCGTGAAGGTGGTCGATTCGATCGTGATACCCGCGCCGAAGGCGGCGGCGAGCGATGCGCCGCTGACGAAGTTTTTGCCTTTGATCGTGATCACCTGTTTGCTGGCGCCCTGGCCGCGCGAGGAGGGGCTGGTCGATTCGACGGTCGGCTTGGTGCTGACGGTGAAGGCACTGGCGAGCGATCCCACGCCCGCGTCGCCGTTGGTGACGGTGACCGTGCGTGCGCCGGTCGCCGCGCCTGATTCGACGGTGATCGTGGCTTTGAGTTCCGTGGAGCTCGTGAAGGTGGTCGATTCGACCGTGATGCCTGCACCGAACGAGGCTGCGAGGGACGCGCCGCTGACGAAGTTTTTGCCTTTGATCGCGATGATCTGTTTGCTCGCGCCCTGGCCGCGCGAGGATGGGGTCGTCGATTCGACGGTCGGTTTGGCGTTGACGGTGAAGCCGCTCGCAAGCGATGCGGAGGTCGTGTCGGGGTTGTTCACCGTGACCGTGCGCGCGCCGGTGGCGGCGCCCGATTCGACAGTGACCGTGGCGCTGAGTTCGGTCGCGCTGACGAAGCTGGTCGATTCGACGGTGATGCCCGCGCCAAACGACGAGGTGGCGCCGCTCTCGAAGTTGGTGCCTTTGATCGCGACGACCTGTTTGCTCGCGCCCTGACCGCGAGAGCTCGGGCTCGTCGAGGTCACCGTCGGCGCGCCGTTGACCGTGAAGCCGCCCGCAAGCGAGCCGACGCCTGCGTCGGGGTTCGTCACGGTCACGGTGCGCCCGCCCGTGCTTGCGCCCGAGGCGATCGTGACGTTCAGTTTCAGCTGACCGGCACTTTCGAAGGTCGTCGAGTTGATCGTGATGCCTGAGCCCGAGAACGAGACGGTCGCGCCGTTCACGAAGTTCGCGCCTTTCACGAGCACGTTCTGAGTGCCGCCCTGATCGCCCGAGCTGGGACTGGTCGCTTCGACCCCCGGGCCGGCGTTGACGGTGAATCCGCCGGCGAGCGACCCGACGGCCCCGTTCGGGTTCGTGACGCTGACCGTGCGTGCCCCGGTGGCGGCGCCGGGTTCGACCGTGACCGTGGCTTTGAGTTCGGTGGAGCTCGTGAAGGTGGTCGATTCGACCGTGATCCCGGCGCCGAAGGACGCGGTCGCGCCGTTGACGAAGTTCGCGCCTTTGATCGTGATCGCCTGTTTTCCGGCGCCCTGCCCGCGCGAGCTCGGACTCGTCGATGTGACAGACGGCTGCGCGACTTCGACTTCGTTGCTGGCGGCGCTTCGTGCGGTCCACGAGCGCCAGACGGCGGTGACCTTGTAGGTGTACGCGCCGCCCGCCACCGTGTCGCTGCAGGAGTTCGTGCCGGAGGAAAGCAGGTTTGTCGGCGAGCTTTCGCACGCGGGCGAGGGCGTCGAGCCAGAGTAGCGCTGCACGTAATAGCCGTCGATGGCGCCGCCACCGGGGGCCGTGACGCCGCTCCAGCTCACCGAGACGCCGGCGCCGGCGGCCGAGGCCGTCACGCCGCTCGGCGCAGCCAAGGTCCCCACGCTCCCAGCCGCGCTTCCGCTGCCCGATGCCGCCCAATAGGCCCAGGCTGCGACGCTGGCCGTGAGCAGGGCGAGCCCAACCGCGATCACTGCGCGGCGGCGCCCGGTGAAGATGTTCAGCAGCCGCGTCATGAGTGCGCGCTCCCGCTGTAGGAGAAGCTGAAGGTGGCGCCCTTGCAGGCGTCCTGGTTGACCGGCAGGTTCTTCATCAGCACCTGTGGAGCGCTGACCGCGCCCGCCGGCAGCGTGACCTGGCCGTTGGCCGGAACCGTGAGCACGTTCGCTTCGGAGACGTTGGACTGAGTCAGCTGCAGATTCGTCGGCCCGTCACAGCCGGCTTTGGTCGAGCCCGACACGACGCTCGCCGTCAGCGCGGTAACCGAGATCGCCACGTTGTTGGGGTTGGAGACGGTGATCGCCAGCGTCCGCGTCACGCCGGGGGCGAGCGGGCCGGAGGCGTCGCCGGAGACCGTGAACGGTTTGCCGGTTTCTTTCGGCAGTTCTTTGACGATCGTCCAGGAGTAGGAGGCCGGCGCGCTGAGGTTGCCGACGGCGTCGCGCGCCTGCACCTGGAAGGTGTGTTCGCCGACCGTGAGCTTGCTGTAGGAGGTCGGGCTCGTGCAGGTCGAGAACCTGGCGCCGTCGCGCTTGCACAGCAGCTTCACGCCGCCCTCGCTGTCGCTGAAGGTGAAGGTCGCGTCCTTTGCGGTCGTCACCGCTGCGGGCTTGGTGTTGATGCTCGGCACCGGCGGCGGCGTCGTGTCGATCACGAAGTGGGTGCTCGCCTGAGCGGCCGAGCTCGTCTGGTTGCCGGCCCGGTCGGTCGCGCGGACATGGACCGTGTATGCGCCGTCCGCCGGCAGCGGCAGCTGGTAGCTCCAGCGCGTGGAGTCTTTGCCGGGCGATTCCACGTGCGCGGTGAGGAAGTGCTCGGAGCCCTGGTCGAACGAGCTGCCACCCCACCACTGACCGCCTTCGCGTTGGATCGAGATGACGACCGCGCTGACGCCGCCGGAGTCTGTCGCGTTGCCGCAGATCGTCGCTCCTTCGGAGCAGCGTCCGCCCCAGTCGCCGGCCGCCAGGGTGGCGGCGTTGGCGGGGGAGGACACGGTCGCGCTCGGCGCTTTGGTGTCGATCGTCCACGGGTAGGAGACCGCAGAGCTCGTCTTGGAGCCCGCCACCGCCCGCACTTTGAACGTGTGCGAGCCGTCGCTGAGCGGGCCGTAGGTGATGCCGGTGCTCGGGCACGAGCTGAACCCGGCGCCGTCGAGCTGGCACTCGTAGGTCACGCCGGCCTGACTGTCGGTGTACGTGAAGTGCGCCATGTTCTGGTTGGTGGGGTCGCTCGGAGCCGCGCCGATCGTGGGCGCGGGCGGCGCCGCCGGTGCCGGCGCTTTCACGGACGTGCCGAGCAGCTTGGCGAAGGTCCCGGTCGCAGCGAGCGAGACGCCCAGCGCGAGCAGGACGCCCAGCGAGACCAGCAGCCGCAGCGGGCGTCGGCTGCCGATCGGCCGGTGAGCACGCTGCTCGCCGGCGGCGCCGTTTGCTCGCCGCTCCTCTCCTGTGCTGTTGTCCCTTCTCAGACGCATGTCGCTACCGCTCGTTCTCCTAGTTGAAGTTCAAAGTTCGTGTGGGTGAGTCAATGCCTCGCGGCCGGCCACCGCGCGGCGGCGAGCTGTCAATCGGGGGACGTGTGGAGGGGAAGCGTCCGTGCTTCCCCTCCACAACCCCCTCGTCGCTAGCTCGACAGAGCGAGCGAGATCGTGGCGCCCTTGCAGGCGTCCTGGTTGGCCGCGGTGTCAGCCATCGAGATCGAGCCTTCTTTTTCGAGCGCGACTTTCGAGCTTTCAGCCGCGATGACCTGATTCTCGACCGTGTCGTTGATCGTGAAGTCAGACGCTTTGCAGCCAGCTTCAGCGTGCGCTTCGTCGATCGTGACGACGGCTTTCACCGTGCCGACCTGCTCGCTCGAAGCGTTCGAGTTGTCGGCCGTGAAGGCGACCGGCGAGTTGCCGCCGGGCGTCAGGGGGTTGGTGATCGTGCCGTGAAGCACGAGCGTGCCGTTGCTTTCGGCGACTGCGCCCGAGCCGCTGCCCGAGCCGCTGGTCGTCCAGTAGGCGATTGCGATTCCGGCGACCGCCAGGACTGCAACGGCGCCGAGCACCATGGCGGTGCGCTTTTTGAGTAGTTTGCGGAACACAGGCTCCTCCTTGGGTGGTTTTCCTTTCAGTTGGAGCCATTGCGCTCCAGTGGCGGTCATGGTGGACTGCGCCCGCCTGGATATCGCCGGAGCTTTGTCTAGTCCGACCTACACCTTTCGCTAGGGCGTGAGCGGCCGCGAGCGCGAGCGTAAACGCCGTAATCGCGTGTCTAGACCAAGGTCCAGTATGACGCCGAGCCCCGCGGCGCAAAGCTCTCAGACATGGATCGGGGTGAGACGACAGCGGGTGCCCGGGTGATCAGATTGCGCCCGCTTCGGGTTCTCGTCGTCTCCGAAGACGAGCCGTTCCGTGCCGTCAATGTAATGCTGATCGCCAGGCGCGGCTGTCGCGTCTTCAGCCTGACCGGGGCGTACGCCGCGGCGGAGCTGATCGCGCGCGAGCGAATCGATGTGGTCGTCGTCGATGGTCCGCGACGCCTACGAGCGCTCGCGGATGAGCTCACGGTCACGGCCGACCTGGTGCCGCCGGTGGGTGTCGTCTGCGCCGGCAACGCCGGGGAGATCGGGCCAGACGGCGCGCCGGTGCTGCAGCGGTGGGCGCCCTTCGAGGAGCTCTTCGCCGCGATCGTGCGGGCCGACCGCGCGCGCGTGCGCGATCAAGGCCCCGCCCCGGCCGTCGTCGACGAGCGGGCCGCCCACTCCCTCGACTGATCACGCCGCTGCGCCGATCGCGGCTTGCGGGCCGCGGACCGGGGCCTGCGCGCGGCTGGCGCCCCGCAGACAGGGCCTTCGAGCCCCCATCGGCGGCCCTCTCACCGTTTGAGATCGATCGCGGAAGTGCCGATAACAGCAGCGCGTGCCCGCAGCGACGGCGCGCGCCCGCGACGATGACACGCCAAACCCCGCAACAGGACGCGCACGCGCCCGATCTCGAGCCCGTACAGGCTGTTTTCGCAGAGCTCGGCCTGCTCGCAGACGCCGCTGAGCACGAGCCCCCGGCGGCGGTCGCGGCGTCGAGCGATGCCGACCCGGCAGAGCCCCAGGCCGCGACGCTGTCGTTCGCGCGCGCCCTGTTCGCGCAGGCGGCCCGGAGCCTGGATCGGGACCCACGGATGTTCGCGCGCCTGGTCGACCGGCTGGCCGACGAGCTGGGAGAGCCTCGCGTAGACGTCGCCCGTGAGCTGCTCGATGTGCCAGAGCTGCCCGACGAGCGCAGGGGCTTCGCCTCGCGGATGCTGCTGGCCCTGGTCGAGGGCGGCGACCGCCGCCTCACCCGCCTGAGCTTCGATCTGCACGACGGGCCGATGCAGGAGCTGCTCCTGCTCGGCGAGGATCTGCGGGTGTTTCGCGGTCAGCTCGCCTCGGTGCTGGGCGCGGATCGGCAGGCATGGCTGCTGCAGGGACGCCTCGACGACCTCGACGCGCGTCTGGCCGCGCTCGAGCGCGGTCTGCGCCGCATCTCGACCGCCGTGCACACGAGTGTCCCCGCGGCGGGCCCGTTCGGCGAGGCGGTGAGCGAAATGGCGGATGCCTTCGCGGCGCGCACCGGCATCGCTCCATCGCTGCGCCTCGACGGCGATCTGACGTTGATGTCGTCCTCACAGCGCATCGCACTGCTGAGCGTGGTCGGCGAGGCCCTGAACAATGTCCGCGAGCATGGGCACGGGGCGAGCGAGGTCGAGATCCGCGTCGCGCTCGACAACGGCGGCGTCAGTGCGCGCGTGCGCGACGACGGCTGCGGGTTCGACGTCGAGGCGGCCCTGCTCGGCGCGGCGCGGCACGGGCGGATCGGTCTCGCCGGCATTCACGAGCGCGTGCGGCTGCTCGGGGGCGAGTGCGTCGTCGACAGCCGCCCGGGAGGGCCGACCGTCGTCTCGCTCACGCTCCCGCGCTGGGAACCGCGTACGGGCTCGGTCGCCCTCGCCGGCGACTGATGTGTCTGCTAATCGCCTGACTCGTACTTGAACGAGATCGCGAGTCGGACCCGGTAGTTCTTGACCTGCCCGTTCTCGATCGACACGTCCTGCCTGAGAACCTCGGCGATGCGGAGGTCTCGCACGGTTTTTCCTGCCGTCTCCACCGCGCTTCGTGCGGCCGCCTCCCAGGACTCGCCGCTGACTCCGATCACCTCGGTCACCCGATAAACGCCATCAGCCATCGCAACCACCTCCTCGTGGACGTTGAAGCCACGACTGTCGCATATCTGGCGCCGAGCGAAAGCGCGGTCGTCGGTGCGGTCCGGTCGCCGCGCCGTCGTAGGCCTTAGCTGGCGGCCGGGACGAGGCCGTGCTCGTAGGCGTAGCGCACCGCTCCGCTGCGGTTGCTGACGCCGAGCTTGCGGTAGATGTTGGTGAGGTGGAACTTGACCGTGTGCTCGCTCACCCAGAGCTCGCTCGCGATCGCCTTCGTGGGGAGACCGCCGGCGACGGCGGCGAGGATCGTCAGCTCGCGCTCGGTCAGCGCCGCCTCGGGAGGCTGCCCGGCGCGCGAGGTCCCATCGCCGGCGTCGTCCTTGGGCGAGTGAAACAACGTGTAGCCGGCCGCCACCTGGCGCAGCAGCGCCGGCACGTCGAGCGCGCTCACGCTCTTGATCACGTACGCGCTCGCACCGGCGCTGATCGCGGCGTCGATCGACGCGCGGTCGTCAGAGCTGGACAGCACGACCGCCTTGACCTCCGGCCAGCGCCGCTTGATCTCGGCGATGCATTCGACGCCGTCCATCTCGGGCATGCGCAGATCGAGCAGCACGATGTCCGGGCTGCGGCGCTCGACCAGCGGGAGCACCTCTGCGCCGGTGTGCGCCTCGCCGACGACCTCGATGTCGTCGCACGCGTCCAGCGTCCGGCGCAACCCCTGGACGATCAGCGGATGGTCGTCGGCGACCAGCACTTTCAAGACCTGCTGCATGTGTTCCCGCTCCCGTCGTCGCTGCCTCTCCTGACAGCATCGGCCGGCGGCGCCGCGGACTCAAGTCGTGCCGACCATCTGCCCGAAGGTCGAACCATCCCGGCCCCAGATGACGGGGGCTGGGGTGGTGTGGCCTGTCGAAACAAAGGCCGGAGATCGCGTTCGGCGCTTGATCGAAGCGCTGTCGGCGGTTCAGGACGTAGGCGCGGGCTGCCACTCGCAAGAGTCCCGCAGCAGGCGCGAATCCCCGCCCTGGGGGCGCAAACGCGGCCTGGGTCGCAGGCGCTCCTAGTGATCCGCCACACGGCCATGCGGCCGACTACGGATCGCAAGCTCGGCGCAAGCGGCGACTGTGTAGGTATGCGGACGTGCATCAAGTGTGGCGACGTAATCGGGGTCTACGAGCCGATGATCGTCGTAGACCGGGATGAGCCGCGCCGGACCTCGCTCTGCTGAGAGGGAGCCGTGCGGCACGAGCCATCACGAGAGCTGCTTCGCTGAGATT
Source organism: Solirubrobacteraceae bacterium (assembly GCA_035553095.1). Classification (GTDB taxonomy): domain Bacteria; phylum Actinomycetota; class Thermoleophilia; order Solirubrobacterales; family Solirubrobacteraceae; genus Palsa-744. The sequence goes on from DATNDZ010000016.1 coordinate 178,189, forward strand.
CAGCGCGAGCAGCTGCGTTCTGTCGCGTAGCCGCTGAAACGTGGGAAGCTTGATTCCGTCCCGTGGGGCTTAGCCGCGCGGGGGGAGTGCTTGTCCGCACCAGATCAGAGAGGAAGATGTCGCGATGGACGACCTGCGCTCTGGCATTGAACGCTGGACCAATGAGGGCGGTAACATCGGCACGGCGGCGACGGGTCGTTACGAGATGGTGGCCGGACACGATGCGCCTGGGAGGCCTCTGGACCAAACCGTTCCGGCCGCTGGGCCTTCCGAGTCCAGCAGCTCCCGCCCGGTTGATTCCGATTCGGCCCCGCGCTCCCCGTAGAGGCGCGCACGCTCGCATCACCCTGCGCCGTCGAGCTGGTCGGCGTCGCGCCGCTCTGACGGCTTGAGGACCGCTCGGAATGCGTCTCGATTCAGCTCAAATGACTCTCGCCGTAAGAACGGAGCGGTCCGCGACGCCAGAAAGCCGTGCCAAGCATTGAGTACCGCGGGCTACGCGGTGGCGGGCCTGCTGGGATGCCCGGCGCTGGGCCAGGGGCGAGACAGATCACCAGCTGACATTCGCTGATCGCCCGCACCTCGTGGCGCTCGGCGGGGTCGAAGTGGATCAGGCTCGGAGCCGACAGCGACCGCTCGCTGGCGCCGGCGCTGACGAGCGGCTCGCCGCGTAGCACGAACACGAGCGCGTGCTCCCACACCTGCACACCGGGCTGGCGCCCCCGGCCAGGTGCCGGGCGAGGAGGAGGATATATCGGCACCCGATACACTTGTCAGCGCCATGTCGGACGCGTCTGAGCAACGGTTCCCCAGGGATGGGCTTGTCGAGCCCGACACCTGGCCTGCTGCGGCTTCTGAGCGTCGGCTGGGTGATTTCACGACCTCTCGCTCGGTCCTCGCGATCGGCATACCGGCGGTGCTCATCGGCGTGCTCGTCGCTTTCTTGGCGCTCGGTCTGCTCGATCTCATCGGGCTGATCACCCACCTCGCCTACACCGGCACCGTCGCGACGGGGATCGGTCCTCCTGACGTCTCGGCCTTGGGGCCGTGGAGCATCTTCGTGCCGGTGCTCGGCGGGCTGATCGTGGGTGTCATGGCCCGCGTGGGCTCCGAGCGCATCCGGGGACACGGCATCCCGGAGGCAATGGAAACGATCCTCCTGCGTGGCAGCCGCATGGAGCCCAGGCTGGCGATCCTCAAGCCGATCTCCAGCGCGGTCAGCATCGGTACCGGCGGGCCTTTTGGCGCGGAGGGCCCGATCATCGTGACCGGGGGCGCGCTGGGGAGCATCGTTGGACAGCTGCTGCATCTGACAGCGGCTGAGCGACGAACGCTGCTCGTGGCCGGGGCGGCGGGGGGCATGACCGCCGTCTTCGCCACGCCGCTGGCGGCCGTCCTGTTGGCTGTCGAGTTGCTGCTGTTCGAGTGGCGCCCGCGCTCGATGATCCCCGTGGCGCTCGCGGCGTGCGCGGCCGAGCTGGTCCGCGAGGCGCTCTCCCACGCCGGCCTGCTGCGGGGCGCACCGTTGTTCGCCATGAGCGCTCACGGCCCTCTGCCGATATCGGCGATCGGCGGGGCCGCATTCGTCGGCGTCGCCTCCGGTGCTCTTGCCTGGGTGATGACGCGCTGTGTCTACGGCGCGGAGGACCTCTTCGCCAGGCTGCCCGTTCACTGGTCGTGGTGGCCCGCGATCGGTGGCGTGGCGGTCGGAGTGGGCGGTCTGCTCGACCCGCGAGCGCTTGGTGTGGGCTATGACACGATCGGGGCCGAGCTCGCCGGCAAGTTGGCGCTCGGCGCGTTGCTGGTGTTGCTGGTGGTCAAGCTCAGCATCTGGTCCGTCGCGCTGGGGTCGAATACCAGCGGTGGGATTCTCGCTCCTCTACTGATGCTCGGTGCCGCGCTGGGAGGGCTTCTCGGCGCCGTGCTCCCAGGGGCCGGGGAGGGCACCTGGGCGCTGCTCGGTATGGCTGCCGCACTCGCCGGGGTGACGCGCTCGCCGTTCACCAGCGTCGTGTTCGCGCTGGAGCTCACGCACAACGTCAACTGCTTGTTCGCCCTGCTGGTCGCATGCACGCTCGCGCATCTTGTGAGCGTGCTTACGCTAAAGCGCTCGATCCTGACTGAGAAGGTCGCTCGCCGCGGCTATCACGTAAGCCGCGAGTATGAGATCGATCCGCTGCACGCCCTGCTCGTTCGTGACGTCATGAACACCGATGTGCTGACAGTGGATCCGCTCATGCGCGCCGATGAGCTCTACCGACGCCTCCCTGAGGGAGCGGCCGCTCGGCGTCAGCGTCTGTATCCGGTGCTCGATGAGGATGCAGTGTTGCTCGGCGTACTGGCGTTTTCCCAGCTTCTTGCGGCGAGCCGAAAGCCGGGCGCGCAGCCGCTCGCCGCGCTGGCGCGCCCGCCGCTGACCGCGCGCCCTGATGAAACGCTTCGCCACGTGGCGGACAGGATGGTTGAGAGCGGACACGGCGTACTGCCGGTCGTCGATGACAGCGAGCGGCCACGCCTGCTTGGGCTGGTCAGCCAGTTTGATCTGCTCAGAGCCCACGAGCGGGTACTGGTCGAGGAGCGTCATCGCGAGCGACCACTAGGCCCGCGACGATTGATCTCGGGGATCGACCCGCTGCTACCGGCGCGCGAGACCACATGAGCGGCCGCCCGGACGGGCCCCTGCGCGACGAGGATTACGAACGTCTGCTCGCGTTTCGCACCGAGCTGCGCGACTTCTTGCGCTGGAGTGAGCGGGCCGCCCACGGGGTGGGTCTGACACCCTCGCTGCACCAGCTGCTGCTCGCGGTTCGCGGTCACCCGGTCAAGCGCCCGCCGAGCATCGCAGACGTTGCGCAGCAGCTGCACATGCGCCATCACAGCGCCGTCGAACTCAGCCAGCGTGCCGAGGCCGGCGGCCTGCTCGAACGCAATCGCGATCCAGTTGACAGTCGCTTGATCCACCTCAGGCTCACAAGCCGTGGACAGGGCCAGCTGGAAGCGCTCACCCGTGAACACTTGACCCGCATCCAAGCGCTTGCTCGCGTCCTCGCCGGCGTGACTGGCGCAGGTCCGTAGCGAGCGTCGGCCGATGGCACCACGGGTTAGGCGGGCCGATCTGTAGTCGCGGAGCGTAGGCGCGCTCGTTCACGCTCACCTACAGAGCGCCCCGACTGGGCGTCTCCGCGACCAGTCGATCGGCCGTCCACGACTCGATGTCTCGGACGGCGGCGGCGCCCATTTGCGGTCGGGAAGGAGCTTAAGCCGTGGGGCGACTCAGGTAGACCCGGACCTCGACGTCGCCTCCGGCCGCCGACAGCCGGGCCGCCATCGCCAGACTGTGCTCCAACACGATGTCCAAGGTGCCGACGGTCAGTAGGGCGGGCGGCAGGCCAAGGAGATCGCCGTAGAGGGGGGAGATGTCCGGATTAGTCCGGTCGGCGACATGGCCCACGTAGGCCTCGATGAGCAGCCGCGCCGTCCCAAAGACACTCTCGGCCTGGTCCACGAGCCACAGGGCGGCCGTCTCGCAGTCATCCGGCGCCGCCGGCGCAGGCGGACGCAGACGGCGGCCGCCCGGCGGCGGCCGATCCCCGGCGGAACCGTCTATTCGTGTCCGTGGGACTCGCCGGCTGCGGCCGCCGGAGGGCGCGACTCCTCGGCCAGCGAGGTGATCGTCAGCGCTCCGCGCGCGGAGGACTCGAGCACCTCGGTGGCCTCCTCCAGCGAGCGCGCGTAGAGCTCGACCAGCAGGTGGACGATGATGCGCGCGTCGTCCTCGTGCTTGTGGAAGCGGACGTGCGTGAAGAACTCGCGCACGCCGTGGTCCCCGAAGGCGGCGTAGGAGAGCGCGTCGCCGGCCTCCGGGCCGGAGCAGCTCTCGACCTCGTCGGCATCGACCGTGACCGTGCACGAGGCCACCCAGGGCGTTCCCGCGATCATCCTTTCCCAGCGGTCCTCGATCGGCTCGACGCGGCTGTTGTTGAAGCCGAGGTGCGGCTGGTCGTGCATGCAGTCCAGGCACTGCACGACGGCCTCCTGCAGCTCGTCGATCACTTCCGCGCGCTCGCCCGTGTCGGGGTCGATCTTGTGGATGCCCTCGTAGTGGACCTGCACCTCGAGGTCCTGCGACCAGCAGCGGTAGCAGCGCAGCCAGCTGCGCGCGCCCGTCTCTGGGGTGGAGCCCTCCATGGCGCAATTGTAGGCCCGGTAGGGGCGCGGCACGGTCGGCGCCCGTTGGCGCCGACCTGCGTGCCGACTCGCCGCAGGCGAGACTGCCGCGCTATTTCGCTTGGCTGTGGCCCACCTGCGTGGTCAGGGTCACCTGCGGCTGCCCAGAGCCGATCGTCGTGGCATTGACCTTGAACGTCAGCTTGCCCCTCGTGAGTCCGGAGACGTTCAAGACCGTGAACGTCGGGCTCGTGGTGGTTTTGACCCTGAGTTTCCTCACCTTGCGACGGGCGGCCCGTGCGACCGTGCGGCCGTGCCTGACGATCTTCAGGTTCGAGATCGTGAACCTGTCGAGCGGGCTTGCCCATGTGAGCGCGATCTGTAGCGATTTCGTGCTCGCGCCGATCGTGACGCTGTGGATCTTGCTGGCGCCCTGCTTCAGCTGGTCGCTGAAGGTCTGCGGGGGTGTTATGCAGGTGAGCGCCGCTCCGATGTTGTTCATCACGGCCTGTAGCTGGCTCGAATCGTTCAGCGGGTAGAACTGCCCGCCGGTGTCGCTGGCGATCGTGTTCAGGCGTTGCTGAGCTTCGGAATCGGCGACCCCAGGGCTGAAGCCGATCACGTAGGTCGGGACCTTGTGCGTCAGATGGCCGTTGTTGTAGGTCCCGACGTTGTGGCCGCCGTCGGTTAGGAAGATCCGCGCCTGGGCATTGGGGTTGTCCGCATCAGACTGTGCGAAGGCGGCGTTGTAGTCGGTGCCGCCATTGTCGGCCATGATCTTGCTTTCGAGCGCCGCTGCCATCGCTGAGGCGTTCGGGCCCACTGCAGCCGCAGCGAACACCGTGTCGGCCGCGGGCGTGGAGCTGAAGAAGTTGCCGCCGAACTCGACGGCGCCCAGAAGCGTGCCGGGGCTCAGCGTGCTGATCAGCAGCTTCAGACCCTTGACGCGCAGCGTGCTCGGGTCCGTTGCCGCCATCGAACCCGAGTCGTCGATGATCGCCTCGATGTTCGTCGCCGGCGTGCATCCGCCGGCACTCGGGTGAGCGAGCGGCCCGCTCGCACTGCTCGGCGCGGCCACCGCCGCAACGACCAAGCCCGTCACCATCACCGTGAAGGATCCGCGCCACCCGCGCTTCATCACCCCGTACCTCCTACTCGCGGTCAATGATCGGTGCAGCCTAGTGCGTCTGACGCGCCGGGCGAGCGTCGTGGACGAGAGTTTTCGAAGCCCTGAGCGGTCTTTGCGCGAACTAGCGGCCGCGAGTGGACGGCCGGGCTGCGCTCTCCCCTTCGATCGCGATGGTAGGTCGTCATGGTCGGAGTGCCGCCGGGCGTGGGCCCTTGGACTGCTGTCAGCGTCTGTGCCTGCGCGTGTGATGTTTCCTCGAGTGAGGGGCCGGTGGCTGTTTGCGCCATGCCAGACCGTGGAAGGCGACCTGTTGGAAGGGGACTCCGTTCAAGGTCGCCGCGAGAGTCAGGCTGTTGCGACCCGGGGCGAGCTTGCTCACCGGTACTCTGAGATGACCGGTCGCCGGTAGGTTGCTCGCCAGCCCGACCCCGAGTTGATCGGCCTGCGAATGCCGCACGACCGTCACGCGCACACCGTGTGGCAGGCCGCGCGAGCTCCAGCGAACGAGGACCGTCGCGTGCTTCTTCAAGGGGCGTCCGCGAGAGCTGTTCGGCGCGATCGATCCGGCCCTGATGAGATGGAGGGGCCTGACGGTCTGCGCTTGGATCCGCAGATACGATCCACCGGTCGGGTTGCTGACCCGCCATATGCCCGGCTTGGGTTTGAGTACCGCGATCGTCGTCAGGCCGAAAACCGCCTGCTGCGTAAAGACGACACCGCGAGCAGATCGGCTGGCGTCGTAGCGCTTGCCGCCGGGGGAACGAAGGAGCACTTCGGGCGGCGTCACGCCGCCGCGAATCGCGATGAGCAGCAAGCTCTGTCCGCGTGGCACGTGCACGCGACCGACGTTGCTTGCCGCTGCCACCCCAGACACCGTGATCAGCTGCTGGGGATTGCCGCCGACGATCGACGGAAGGTCGAAGTGACTGATCTGTGTCCAGGTACCGGCCATCGCCATTGTCTGGCATCCGAAATGGCCGAACGCGCACAGCGTCGCGCTCGCACCGAGACCCTTGTCGGAGGCGATCACCTGGCCCTGGCCGCGGAGGCCGTAGACCTTGAGCTCGCCGCTCTCTGCCGCGGTGAAGTGCTTGGTCGTGAAGCCCGCGCCACCGTCAGCGTCGAATGATGCGCCGGCTATCTCGCCCTTGAGAGACGCGCTCCCGTGCGCCGAAAATGGCCGTACGTTCAGTTTCAGGTGGAGTTGACCATGCAGTGGGCTGTGATTCTTCAGGGCAAAGCTGACCGCGCCGTCGAGGCTTACGGAGCCGCTGAAGTCGACGGTCACTCCGAGGTTGTCGAGGTAGAAGGGCTCCACCGGCGACTTCGGCACGCCCCAGAACCCTTCGGTGTTGGCGTCGATCTTCAGAGGACCGCTCGCGAGGCCGGCCAAACCGCCCCCAAATCCGGTGAAGAAGAAGCCCGAGTCGCCTAGCGGGACGTCCTGTCCACCGATGGCGACGTGAAGCGAGTCGAGGCCGCCGTGCACAACGCTGCCAGAGACGCTCAGGGAGCCAATCGGCACGGAAAGTCCCCCGCTGGCCGTCCAGGCGTCGCTCGGCTGCTGATAGGCGAGGTCGAGACCCGTGAAGCTCCATCCCTTGCCGAGCCCGAGCGCACCGAAGTGAACCGAGCCGCCGAGCAGCGAAGCCGGGACAGGAGAGCTTGCGAAGATGCCTATGCTCGCGGCCCCTGAGCTCGCGACTTTCCCGATTACCGGCAGTTGCACTGCGCCAGTGCCGACGAGCCCGCCGCCCTGCTCGTTGTCCAGATACATGGCTACGGATCCGCTGATCGGAAGCGTGAACGGCAGCTTCCCGAGCCGCAGGCTCGCGAGGCCGCCCAGATTGGCGCCCGTGAGGGACACCCGCGCGAGGCCCGTCTTGCCCGAGATCGGATCGGTCGCTGCATTGGCATCGATCGAGAAGGCCGCGCTTCCGAGTGACAGGGGCCCAGTCCCGCGCAATAGCGAGATTGGCGCAGGTGTCGAAAGCGAGATCTGCTTTGTTTCTCGGTTGATCTGAAGCGGTCCGTTGCCGACGGCGACACCACCGTCGAGCACGACGTTCCCGGTTGCTGTCGCTTCTGTGCCGGTCGTCGAGATCGTTTCCGCACAGATCAGGACGGCGCCGATCTTGATCGATCGGTAGCCACAGTGTCCGCTCGCGCCGACAACGGGATTGGAATGCGGAAGGCTGTCCGGATTCCACTGAGTCGCGAGCTCGTCGTACCAGATCTTGCCGAGCCAATCATTTCCGGATGGAAAGAACTGACCCATGAAGTCAGTGTCGAAGCCGTTGTACATGATGAGTCCGCCGTCGCTCGCGTACGCATCCGCGGCACCTTCAACGTTCTGCTGGTTCCTTGCACGGATGTCTTCGTCCCAGCGAGGATCCGTTGTCACCAGGACGTTGGCGTCACCGACGGCGTCGCTGTTGCCCGGAAGCTCATTGACGTCGACGTAATACGGCGACGACGGATCATTGCTCACTATCGTGTTGTTCTCGGTGATTTCGGCTTCGCCGTCGACATTGCCGCAGTTCTGGCAGGAATGGCCGCTGGTGGCAGGGACTGGGAGCCAGGTGTACTCGTTGCCTTCGGTGCCATCGGCGTCGTGGATGATCAACTTCCCACCCGCGGTCACGAAACCAGCGAGCGTCTGCTTCTCGGCTTCTGAGAGCGAGTTGGTAAAGACCTGGTTTAGGACCACGGTGTCGTAAGACGACAGCACCGATGGTTCGAGGTTTTCCTGGGCGAGTTCCGTGAACGTGAACTGATCGAAGGAGTCTTCGGGCGACCCGATGACCGTGCCGGAGACTTGGAGCGGCCCGCCCGATCCGGCTCCATCACCGCGCACGATCGCAACCTGATTGCTCCGCTGGAATTGGGCGAGCGACACTGCCGGAGCCCAAAAGAGCGCGGCAAGGAAGAGGAACGCGCACGCCGACGCCAGCACGACGTTCGCCCCGAACGGGCCCCTCCGCCGGAGACCCCCGAGGGGCGATCGGATCGACCGACAGCGGCGTTCGCCGTCTGCCGGAAGCGTGCGCCCAGCTCGCGTCCCGCCCTCCATCTCCGCCCCCTATTTCGCCGATGTGGTTCAGCCGTCCTCGCGGCCACGGCGGGGTTATAGTGCATCTCTCGGGGAGATGTCGGCTAGTTGGAATGATGTGGCCGAGTCGATGGCTCACCCGCGGTGCGTCGAACGCGGTGGTCAATACCCGCGACCTTCATTGGTGGCGCTTGTGCCTGCCCTTGACCGTCAGCTGAAGCGTGCGCGTCGCCGCGGCGCCGCCGAGACGCGAGCGGTAGATCAGCTTCGTCGTCAGCCGCAGGACGCGGCCCTTCGCCAGAGCGCTGCTGAGCTTGCGCGAAGGCTTGACGGTGAGTGTCAGCGTACGCCCCGCGTGCCCGCCAGCAGAGGCCCGGCCGGTGAGCGTCGTGCGCGGACGACAGCGGCGCTTGATCACGACCTGCCCGCGCTTGCACGCAGCGCGCTTGGCGCCGGTCGCGAGGCTGCGCGCGATGGCGGCCGTCGGGGCGCTCACTTCGGCCGTCGCCTTGCCGTCCTGGAGCGGGACGAGCGCGATCGTCACCACGCCGCGGGCGTTGGCGCGGACGCTGCGGAGTCGGAAGCGACTGCTCGGCGTGGGCGCGGCGCCGATCCATGTGATCTGGGCGGCCGAGGCGGGGTCGCTGCGCGTCTGTGCGCCGCTGCCGCCGAGGTCGAGATACATCTGCACGGTGTCCGCACCCGCGGCCGTGCCGACGTAGCTGATCGTCGCAACGCCGGACGGGCTCGTCAGCACGCTGCCGGATTTTGGATTCGTCGGCCCGATCGAGTAGACGAGCCGGCGGTTGGCGTAGGGGACGCCGGTGTTGTCCGTTGCGGTGACGAGCACCGTCGCCGTGCGCTCCACCGTCTGCGTCTGCGTCGCCGGCTGGACGACCAAGGAAGTCGGGATGCGGGCGCGGTTGACGATCGTGTAGCGCGCGTGTTCTCCCGGTTTGAGCGCTTTGTTGAGATGATCGTCCCAGCTCACGCCGGCAGCGTTGTCGACCAGATTCGGGTCGACGTCGCCGTTGAACACCGGCGCTTCGTCGCCGGCGCTGCGCACCGCCGCCCAGATGCCGCCGTCGGCCGGGCTCGTCGTCGGGCAGCGCCCTTCGAGTTCGGGCACCACGTCCCAGCAGCCCGTCTGATAGTTGCTCCAGGCAGGCGATGGCGCCGGCGCCTCGACGAACCCGCTGAACGCGCCAGTCGCTTCGTTGGCGGCCCCGAGCGTGCGCGGCGGACCGGCCGACAGGACACCGGTGCCGAAGTCGCTGTCGCCGGCGCGCAGGTCGCCGGCGAAGATCGCGTGGAACCTCAGCGGCGCCGCCGGTGCGGTGCTCAGCCCGGGGATCGATTCGCCGGTGACGTTCTCCACGTCGAACGTCGAAGTGAACTGCGGTTCGCCGTTGACGTACTGCGTCGTCTCTTCGATCAGCGCGTAGTCGTTTTTTTCGGCTTTGCCCGGGTCGCTGACCGTGAACGTCGTCACCAGCTCGTACGGATCCGACGCGGTGCCCGTGCCCGTCACCGCGCGCTGGCCGACGGCCGTGTACTGCCACGCGAGCCCCGGTCCCTCGATGCCTTTGAACCCGAACACCTTCCCCTGCAGGAACGCGGGGTTGCCCGCATCCGGGAAGCCCATGAAGAAGCCGCAGTCGCCGACCGCTCCGGTCGCGGGATAGAAGTTGTTGCCCACGGTCGGGTAGCTGGACTGGCATTGCCCGAGCAACCCCACCGAGACGCTCAGCGGCCCGCCGGGCATCGTCGTGGCCGCCGCCGCGCTCGCGCCGATCGCCGCCGCGATCAGCAGGCCGGCCGCGATCGCCGCGCCCCTTGCGAGCGATGAAGGGTTCCCGCCTGGCATCCTCGAAGGGTACGCCCGAGCCGTGCGCCCCGCCGGGCTCGCTGGACGCCTGGACAGCGCGCTCCCGCCTGCCGGGGTAACCGCGCGTAGCCCTCGCCGCAGGCGCGCCATTACCCGAACGTGAAGGCATAGCCGCTCATCCCCGGCGGGAAGCGCAAGGCCAGCCCGTGTCGCCCGTCCCGCGGCAGCGACACGAGCGTGTAGAGACGCTGCCCGCGCACGGTCACCTCGCCGCCGTGCACGTCGGCGCCTGCGTCGGCCGCCGAGATCGGCCTGCCATCGAGCAGCACGCGGACCGTTCGCGGCAGCCCTCCGGACGAGCTCAGCACGAGGTAGACGTTCTTGGCCTGGAACTCGACGTCGATCCCGGCGCCCGCCAGCGCTTCGGCCGGCTGCGCGCCGATCTTCCAGGTGCCGCTGTAGGCGAACTCGTTGAGCGGGAGCTCGGCGGACGGCGCGGCCCCGTAGTCGTGCACGCCGTCGCGCGGGCGCTGCAGCCACCCTTCCGCGCGCTCGCTGCCGAGATAGGTCTCGGGCGTGGCCTGCCGGCTCGGCACGATCACGTCCGTCGGCGCGCTGCGCCCGCCGAGCCGGCTGCCCGCTTCGGCCAGCAGCGCGCGTATCGCCGTTTCGGTCTTGTCGTAGTCGCCCTCGCCGAAGGTCGCGTAGCGAACCTGCCCCCTGGCGTCGATCAGGTAGTCGGCGGGCCAGTACTCGTTGCCATACGCGTTCCACGTGCCCATCTCGTTGTCCTGCACGACCGGATAGCGAAGGCCGAACTGGCGGATCGCGTTGGCCACGTTGCCCGCGTCGCGCTCGAACGCGAACTCCGGCGTCTCCACGCCGACGATCGTGAGCCCGTGGTGGCGGTAGCTCGCGTCCCAGGCCTTCAGGTAGGGGAGCGTGCGGATGCAGTTGATGCACGTGTACGTCCAGAAGTCGACCAGCACGACCCGACCGCGCAGGCCCGAGAGCGACAGCGGCCGCATCCCGGGAGTGTTGAACCAGTCCTGCGTATGCGTGAACTCGGGCGCCGGGCCAAGGGCGCGCAAGCCCCGCGCGTCGGCGAGCAGCGTCGCCTGGCTGGCGTTCGCGGGCGCGACCTCGACGTTCGAACCCGAGCCGCCGCAGGCCGAGGAGCCGTTGGCCGGCGCGAACTTGACTTCGCGCCCGCTGATCTCGTGCAGGCGCTTGGTCACGGTCCGCGAGCACTCGAGCGAGGCCGTCAGGTTGACGTTGGGGATGTGCTGCGCCACGAACTGGTCGAAGTTGACGTCGAGGTTGGTCGCGATTGCGATCGCCGTGACGACCATGATCGCGCCGAGCGCGCGCTGTAGCGCCGGGCCCCGGCCGGCCTTGCGAACCCGCTCGAACAGCCGCCGGCCGCCCAGCGTCAATACAAGCAGCACGATCGCCGAGCCGAGTGCGTACGCGACGGCGATCGCGATCGTTTTTCCGCTCGCCGCCGACACCGAGATGACGGCGGCGAGGATCGGGCTCGCGCAGGGGGTGTAGACGAAGCCGAGCGCGCACCCGACGAGCATCCCCGACCAGAAGCCCTCACCCCCCGAGCGCGGGCCGAAGCGTGCCAGTCGGGACAGCGGCGCCTCGATCCGCTCGCCCAGCGCCGGCACGATCAGCGCCGCCCCGAACACGAGCAGCACCACGATCGCGAGATCACGCAGCGGATCGCTGCCGAGGCCGACGCCGTCGACCACCTTGGCGAGGCCCACGATCGTCACGGTGAACGTGATCGACAGGCCCAGCACGATGCCGAGCGGCCGGCGCCTGCCCCCGACGCCGCCGGCCGACAGCAAAGCCGGCAGCACCGGCAGCACGCACGGCGAGAGCGCCGTGCCCGCCCCGGCAAGCACGGCGAAGCCCAGAAGAACGAGCATCGGGTCAGAGCCTAGGGTGGGGGCGGCGCGTCAGGCGCCGCTTCTCGCGGGGCAGCCCGCGCGGCGCACCCGATCAGCGCCGCGGCTCGCGCTCGGTCAGCTCCCTGCGGGCCCGAGGTACGTTCGACATGAGCCCCAAGAGGACGTTCGCCCCGCGTCGTTTTTTCCGGTAGTAGGCCTGCGGCGCGAAGTGCTTGCCGTGCGTCATGCTGAGGATCAGCACGTACAGCACGAACACCAGCGGAAAGACGAAGTAGAGGATCGGGGTCATGACGCGGTCTGTGGCGTGCTCGAAGTATCGCAGCCGGGCGCGCCGGCCCGTTTCAGCGGCGCAGCATCAGGTAAACGACCGTGAGCGCGACCGCGATCTGGCCGAACGACAGAGCGGTGCCGAGGTTGATCGCCCCGAGCGCGCCGGCGATCGCGCTGGCAAGGGCGAACGCGGCGAGGATCAGCAGCAGCTGTCGCGGCCAGCTCATCGGCTACGCGCCCGCCCCGCGCAACGCGATCCAGCGGCAGCTCATCCCGCGCCCTTGGCGCCCAGTTCGAGCGCCGCCACCAGCGCGGCCGTGTCGAGCGTGGGCTCCTGGCGCTCGAGCAGCTGCTCGGCCGCGCGGCGGCCGCCGAGCGCGCGCAGCCCGCGCTCGCCGTGCTCGTGGGCGTAGTCGGCGAGCGCGTTGGCGCGCCGCGCGCGCAACCGGCGCTCGCCGATCGACGAGCGCTCCCTGTGCTCGCCGAGGGCCGCCACCAGCTCGTCGATCCCCTGCGGCGGTGAGAGCGAGGAGACGGCGAGCACGCGCGTATCGCGCGAGCCGAGCGAGCGCAGCGCTGCGCTCACGTCGCGCCGCGTGCGCACGGCGAGCTGCCCGAGATCGGCCTTGGTCACGACCAGCACGTCGGGGATCTCCATGATCCCGGACTTCAAGAACTGCAGCACGTCGCCGCTCCCGGGCTGCACTACGACGGCCACGGTGTCGGCGACATCGGCGACCTCCGTCTCGGCCTGGCCGACGCCGACCGTCTCGATCACGACCACGTCGAAGGCGGCGGCGAGGGCGTGCGCGGCTGCGCGGGTGGCCCAGGCCAGGCCCCCGAGCCGCTCGCCGGCGGAGGTCGAGCGGATGAACACCTCGTGATCGCTCGGGTCGAACTCGACCCGAGCGCGGTCGCCTAGCAATGAGCCGCCGGAGTGGCGCGAGCTGGGATCGACGGCCAGCATCGCGACGGTCGACCCGTCCGCACGCCAGCGCTTCAAGAGCGCCGACAGCAGCGTCGACTTGCCCGCGCCGGGCGGGCCGGTGATGCCGATCACGTGCCCCGGCGCCTCGCCTCCAAGCGCAGCGGGGGAGACCTCGCGCAGCAGCGCCGCGGCCTGCTCGCGGTCGGCCGGGGCCGTGCTCTCGAGCAGGTTCAGCGCAGGCGGGGCGGCGCTGAGGTCGCGCTCGCGCAGCCGCCCGCCGAGCGCGGCGCCGTCCACGCCCTGCGGGCCCGTTGCCCCGCTCACGCCGCGCCGTTGGCGGAGCCGTTTCCGGCCACCGCCACCGGGGCGTTCGCGACGGCGGCGCCGGCGCCCGCGTACCCGGCGCCGACCAGCTCCACGATGTCGCGCATGATGCGCGTGATGTCGAAGTCCTTCGGCGTGTAGACGGCGGCGACGCCGGCGCGACGGAGATCGTCGACGTCCTGCTCGGGGATGATCCCGCCGACGACGACCGGTGCGTCGACGCCGGCCTCGCGCAGAGCCCCGATCACGGCCGGGATCAGCTCGCGGTGCGAGCCCGAGAGGATCGAGAGGCCGATCACGTGGACGCCCTCCTGCAGCGCCGAGGCGGCGATCTGCGCGGGCGTCAGGCGAATTCCCTCATACACGACGTCCATGCCCGAGTCGCGCGCCCGCACGGCGATCTGCTCGGCCCCGTTTGAGTGGCCGTCGAGCCCTGGCTTGCCGACGAGGATCTTCGGGCGCCGCCCGAGGCGCTCCTGCAGCCGCGCCACCTCCTCGCGCAGCTCGGAGAGCTCGTCGTCGGCCGGCGCCGCCGCGGCCTCGCCGACGCCGGTGGGGGCGCGGTAGCTGCCGAACACCTCACGCAGGGTGCGCGACCACTCGCCGGTCGTCGCGCCGGCGCGGGCCGCTGCGATCGTGGCGTCCATCAGGTTCGTCGTCTGCTCCGGCGCCGCAGCGGCCTCGGCGAGTCCGGCCAACGCGGCGTCGACGGCGGCCTGGTCGCGCGAGGCGCGCCAGGCGCGGACCTCGTCGATCTGCTCGGCTTCGACGGCCGGGTCGACGACGAGAATGCCGCCCTCGGCGTCGGACGTCAGCGGCGAGTCCTCGGTCTCGGTGAAGCGGTTCTGCCCGACCACGACCTGCTCGCCCGCCTCGATCCGGCGGATTCGCTCGCGGTGGGAGTCGACGAGGGCGGCCTTCATGTAGGCGACCGCCTCGACGGCGCCCCCGTGCTCTGCGACGACGGCCATCTCGGCGCGCGCGCCCTGCAAGAGCTCGGAGACGAGCCCGTCCATCACGATCGAGCCCTCGAAGATGTCCGGGTACTCGAGCACGTCGGTCTCGTAGGCGAGCACCTGCTGGATGCGCAGCGACCACTGCTGATCCCACGGGCGTGGCAGCCCCAGCGCCTCGTTCCACGCCGGCAGCTGGATCGCGCGCGCCCGCGCGTCGCGACCGAGCGTGACGGCGAGCGCCTCGAGCACGATCCGCTGGACGTTGTTCTCCGGCTGGGCCTCTGTCAGCCCGAGCGAGTTGACCTGCACGCCGTAGCGGAAGCGCAGGTGGCGCTCGCTCTGCACGCCGTAGCGCTCGCGCCCGAGCTCCTCCCACAGCGTCGCCATCGCCCTCAGCTTGGCGTGCTCCTCGATGAAGCGCACGCCGGCGTTGACGAAGAACGAGATCCGCCCGAAGACCTGTTCCATCAGCTCCTGCGCGGCCGCCTCGTCGTCTGCGTGGGCCGCCTGCACGCGCTCGCGCGCCGCATCGAGCACGGCGATCGCGTTGCTCATCGAGTAGGCGATCTCCTGCACCGGCGTGGCGCCGGCCTCCTGCAGGTGGTAGGAGCAGATGTTGATCGGGTTCCACTTGGGCACGTGCTCGACCGTGTAGGCGATCATGTCCGCGATCAGGCGCATCGAGGCGGCCGGCGGGAAGGCGTAGGTGCCGCGCGCGAGGAACTCCTTGATGATGTCGTTCTGCGTCGTGCCCTGGAGCTGCTCCTGAGCGACGCCCTGGTCCTCGGCGGCGACGATGTAGAGCGACAGCAGCCAGGCGGCCGTCGCGTTGATCGTCATCGACGTGTTCATCTCGCCGAGCGGGATGCCGTCCATCAGCGCCGCCATGTCGCCGCGGTGGGAGATCGGCACGCCGACCTTGCCCACCTCACCGCGAGCGAGCTCGTCGTCGGGGTCGTAGCCGGTCTGGGTGGGCAGGTCGAAGGCGACCGACAGGCCCGTCTGGCCCTTGGCGAGGTTGCGCCGGTAGAGCTCGTTGGATGCCTTCGCCGTGGAGTGTCCGGCGTACGTGCGCATCATCCAGGGCCGGTCGGGCTCGGGCAGGCGCGCGGAATGATCGCCGCTCATAGAGTCAATTGTACGGTTGCGGCGCGCCGTTTATCCTCTCCGGCGTGGCAGAGACGATCGAGGCTCCGCGCGTCGGCGGGCCGGGCAGCGGCCTGGGCGGCTCGTGGCGTGTGATCGTGCGCAACGACGACCACAACACCTTCGAGCACGTCGCGCGCACGCTGGCGCGCTTCATCCCGGGCATATCGCTCCCACGAGGGCACGAGATCGCCAACGTGATCCACAACTCCGGCCAGGCGATCGTCTACACCGGCATGCAGGAGCCGGCCGAGCACTACTGGGAGTTGCTCAAGGGCGCGGGGCTCACCATGGCCCCGCTCGAGCAGGCCTGAGACGGCCGTAGACGCTGCGCGCGGCTGCGTCCTCGGTCGCTCGTGTACCGAAGCCGGGAGACACTCGCTTCGCTCGCATCCCCGTTTCGGCCAGCACACCACGCTCCCTGCGTCCTTGCCTCGCTTGATCTACGGCCGTCTCAGCGAGGCCGTGCCCGAGAACTGGCCTAGACCGACTCGACGCTGCCGCGGCGGGCGCCGTTGGTGAGCCCGTTGCCGGCCGGGCCGTCGTCGCCGTCGGCCAGGATCTCGCCGCCGACGGTCTTGTCCCACCAGCCGTAGAGGACCGGCACCTGGTACCAGCTGGAGTGGATCGTGCGGAAGTGGGTCATCTCGGGGCCGGCCCAGTAGCGGTCCCACTGCAGGTGGTGCTCGAAGGTCGCGAACTGCTGGAACTTGTAGCGGTCATCGCGCGAGCGGTAGATGGCGTACGAGCTGGCGCCGTAGCGCAGCGCCGCGGCCGCGACCGGCTCGAGCTCGCGCTCGAAGGCGTCGGCGCGCAAGCCCGTGGCGTACCACGGGACGATCACGGTGCCGGCCACTAGGCCCCCACCTCGGCGTGGATGGCGCCGGGGCCCTCGGCGGTCTTGCCCTCGCCCTCGCGCTCTGCGCCGACGAGGATCGAGATCTTGCCGAGGTGCTTGTTTTCGAGCATCAGCTGGTGCGCTTCGGCGACGCCGTCGAAGCCGAGCGTGCGCCACAGCACGGGGCGGATCTGCCCGGACTCGATCAGCTCGTTGGCCTTCATGCACTCGTATGCATTGGCGAAGTGCGAGCCGAGGATCTCCTTCTGCTTCATCCACAGGTAGCGCACGTCGAAGTCGAGGTTGTAGCCGGTGGTGCCGGCGCAGATGACGACCTTGCCGAACGGCTTGACGGTGAACACGGAGGTCGGGAAGGTCGCCTTGCCGACGTGCTCGAAGACGATGTCGGGCGCGTCGCCGAGGATCCCCTTCACGCGCTTGGCGAATTCGCGCGAGGCGCCGAAGCGCGCCTTCTCCTGCTCGGGCGTCTCGGAGCCGGTGCGCATCATGCCGGCGAACTCGGCGCGGTCGATGTAGTCGACGGCACCGAGGCGCTTGACGAGCTCGCCCTTCTCGGCGGAGGAGACGACGCCGACGCAGTGGGCCCCGGCGGCGGCGCACAGCTGCGTGGCGAACACGCCGAGCCCGCCGGCGGCGCCCCAGATCAGCACGTTGCGCCCGGCCTGCAGGTTGCAGCGCGTGATCAGCATACGGTAGGCGGTGAAGTACACGAGCCCGTAGGAGGCGGCCTCCTCCCAGGTCAGGGCGTGCGGCTTAGGCAGCAGCTGCTGGGCCTGCACCTTGGTGAACTGGGCGAAGGAGCCCCAGGTCGTCTCATAGCCCCAGATCTTCTGCGACGGCGCGGCCATCGGGTCCAGGCCATGCACCTCGGGGTCCTCGTAGGAGGCCTGGTTGCAGTGCACGACGACCTCGTCGCCGGGCTTCCAGCGGGTGACCCCGGCCCCGACCTTCCACACGACGCCGGAGGCGTCGGAGCCGCCGATGTGGTGGCCGTACTGCGGGTGGTCGCCGTACTTCATCACCGACACGGGCTCGCCGAGCGCGGCCCACACGTTGTTGTAGTTGACGCCGGCCGCCATCACGCGCACGATCACCTCGAACGCGCTGGGCTCGGGCACCTCGATCTCCTCGACCTGGAAGGCGTCCTTCGGCTCGCCCTGGCGCTCCTCGCGGATCACCCAGGCGGCCATGGTCCTGGGCAGCTCGCCGGGCTCGGTGCTGACGTCTGATACCTGCTGAAGGTCGAGTGCCACTGCCGCTGAAACCTCGCGTGTTCGGGGACGGGTGCCGCCATCCTACCCGGCCGAACGCGCCCGGTGAGCGCCGCCCCGCGGCTGGCGCGGACAAGGCAGCGCGCTGCTCAGGCGAGCGAGCGGCGGTGGCGGGCGACGGCGGCGAGCGGCAGCGGCGGCAGCTAAGCGGCCGGCACCGGCTCTGTCTCGCGCCGGGCCGCGGCCCCCTCGCCGGCGACATCGGCGAGGGCGGTCTGCGCAGGGGCCGCGGGCTCGGGCTGGGGCGCGTGGGTGACCGGCCGCGCGAAATGCGCGGGCGCCTTCACGAGCAGCCACGCGGCAAAGGCGCCGATAGTGGCGAGCCCGCCGGCGACGAATAGGGCGTTGGACAGCGCGTAGACGTAGGTGTGGCTCGCCGCCTGGTGCACGGCCACGGGCAGGTGACTGCCGCTGGCCCCGGAGCCGAGCGCGTCGACGAGCTGGCCGCGCTTGGCTGCGCTCACGTGCGGCAGGAGCGTGGCCAGCCGGTCGCGCCCGAGCGTGGCGATGATGGCGCCCATCACGGCGACGCCGAAGGTGCCGCCGACCATCCTGACCATCGAGAGGATGCCCGAGGCCACGCCTGCGCGGGCCTGTTCGACGGAGTTCATGGCGGCGGTGCTCATCGGCGACATCACGAGGCCGATGCCGAGGCCCATGGCGATGAAGGGCACGAGCAGGTAGCCGTAGCCGGAGTCGGTGGTGATGCCGGTCAGCCAGAACATCGAGAAGGCGATCAGCGACAGGCCGGCGGTCATCAGCGGGCGCGAGCCGATGCGGTCGGCCATCCGGCCGGCGATCGGGCCGGTGATCATCACGAGGATCGTGGAGGGCAGAAAGCGCAGCCCGGCCTGCAGCGGGCTGTAGTCGAGGATGTCCTGCATATAGAGCGCGAGGTAGAAGAACATCGCGAGCATCGCGAAGGAGACGATGAAGGCGACCACGTTGGCGCCGAAGAACGTGCGCGAGCGGAAGAAGCTGAAGTCGACCATCGGGAAGCGGCGGTGGCGCTCGATCCAGGCGAACGCCGACAGCGCGAGCAGCGCGACCGCGAACAGGCCGAGCACGCGCGTCGAGCTCCAGCCCCAGGAGTTGCTCTCTACCAGGCCGAGCACGAGCGCGGCAAGGCCGACCGTGAGGGCGGCGACGCCGGGCAGGTCGACCTCGGCGAACACGCCCTGCGCCCGCTCGTCGCGCGACTCGTGCGCGGCGAACAACGTGACGATCACGGCCACTGCAGCGACGGGCACGTTGAGGAAGAAGATCGACTGCCAACTGACTTCCTGCACGAGCACGCCGCCGACGACGGGCCCGATCGCGAGCGCCATCGCCGAGACCCCGGCCCACGTCCCGATCGCGCGGCCGCGCTCCTGCGCGGGGAAGGTGTTGGTGATGATCGAGAGGGTCGCCGGCATCATGAAGCCCGAGCCGACTCCCTGCAGCGCGCGGAAGGCGACGAGCCAGGTGTCGCTCTGGGCGAGGCCGATCAGGAAGCTGGAGGCGCCGAACACGACGACGCCGAGCAGGAACATGCGCCTGCGCCCGAACAGGTCGCCGAGGCGACCGGCCGTCACCAGCAGCACGGCGAACGACAACGTATAGGCGTTGACGGTCCACTCGAGCGAGGAGGTCGTCGCGTGCAGGTCGCGCTGGATCGAGGGCAGCGCGACGTTGACGACGGTGTTGTCGAGCATGATCATGAAGAGCGCGAAGCACATCGCGGCGAGCGTCCACCACTTGCGGTTCTCCTCGCTCAGGCGCAGCAGCTCGATCCGTCGGCTCATCGATCGGCCCCCTGGTCTGCGGGCCTGTACGCGGCGATCTCCTCGCGGCGGAGCAGGATCAGATCGAGCGCGCGGGCGAGCGCGTCGGCCTGCTCGTCGTCGAGCGAGTCCATCAGCTCGTGCAGCGCCGACAGGCGCGCCTCGTTCAGCGCCAATGGGGCGGCCCGGCCGGCGTCGGTCAGGCGCACGCGCTTCATGCGGCGGTCGCCGGGGTCCTCCTCGCGCTTGACCAGACCGCGCTCGAACAGGCCGTCGACGGCGCGGCTCATCGCCGGGAGCGAGACGCCGAGCGATTCGGCGAGCGCCTTGACCGAGCGGCCATCGCCCTCGTCGTCCGACTCGAGTACGCACAGCGCCTTCAGCTGCGTGAACGAGAGGTCGAGCTCGCCGATCTTCTCGAACGTGCCCACGTTGGCCTTGCGCATCAGATAGCTCGCGAGCGCGTACATGTCGCGCGTGAGCGCACCGCGGGAGGCCGGCGAGACGGGCGAAATTGATTGCATTCAGGTAATTATATATAAATCGACAATCATTCCATATGTGATCTGCATCACATAGCGCCGATGCGGAGACGGAGCGGCCGCCCAGGACCGCCTGACGAGCGCGCCGTTCGTGACTACGCGCGGAACGGCAGCTCGACGACCTGCGCGGTGACGCCGCGGTCGCCGACATCGACCGTCCCGCCGGGGGCGGCCTCGCGGCGCACGAGCGCCAGGGCGATCGGTCCAAGCGCGGGGGAGAGCGCGATGCTCGCGACGTGCCCGACCGTGCGCTTGCCCAGGCGCAGCTCGGCGCCGCCTGCGACGGGAGCCGCCAGGCGCAGCCCGCGCAGGTGGCGGTTGGGCTTGCCGCGGTAGTGTAGGCGGGCGACGGTCTCCTGGCCCACGTAGCAGCCCTTGGTGAAGCTGACGGCGCGGTCGTTGAGCCCGGCCTCCTGGGGGATCGTGGTCTCGTCGATGTCCACGCCGTAGCGCGGGCGGCCGCGTTCCACACGCAGGCACTCGGCGGCCGCCTCCGAGACGGCCTGCGCTCCGCGCGCAAGCAGCGCATCGCGCAGGCGATCGGTGTCGGCCGCGTCGCACAGCAGGTCGACGCCGACATCGGTGCGGATCGCCAGCGCCCCGATCCCGTCGAGCTCGACCGGCGCATTCGCGTGCTCCGCCGGCGCGAGCCGCGTGAGGTCGGCCGCCCCGCCCTCGCCGGCGTCCGTGCCGGCGACGCGGTCGGCGGCGGGTCCGATCAGCGAGATCAGGCCGCGCTCGAGCGTGCGCTTGTGCAGCTCCACGTCGAAGCCGATCTTGAAGCGGCGGATCATGTCGAACAGCGCCTGCAGCGCGACTCGCTCGGTGTCCAGCAGCAGTTCGGCCGGCCCATCGCCGCCCGCACCGACGGCGAGGATGCGCAGGTCGCCGAGCATCTTGCCCTTGTGCGTCAGGAAGGCCGCGTAGACGCCTTCGCCGGGGGAGAGGTCCTCGAGCTCGTTCGTGACCTGGCCGTTCAGGAACTCGACCGCTCCGGAGCCGCTCAGCGCGAGCTTGCCCCGCTCGGATCGGTCGAGCAGGCCGCAGCCCTCGGTCAGGACGCGGTGCTCGACGACCAGCGCGCCGAGCTCGGCGGTGGTGGAGTCGGTCCCGATCGCGGCCATCGATTCGAGCATAGCCACGCTAGGCTTGCTGGCGATGGGCCTGGCCGACACCTTCGATCAGATCGTCGCCTCATTGCCGGACGACTGGACCGACCTCGAGCTCGACATGCGCATCGCCGACGAGTCGCGCTACGTCGAAGCGGCGCTCTACCTGACGACGTGCAACGCGCGTCCCTACTCTCGCCACGACTGGCATTGGCGGCTGCTCGTCGCCCACCGCTTCGGCCACGCGGCGGCGGCCGAGACCGTGCACGGGACGCTCGCGCTGCTCGACGAAGCCGGCATCGATGCCGAGTTGGTCGTGCGCGAGACGCGCAGCGGGCGCGCCGAGATCAACCCCGGCTGGGGGCGGCCGCAGTCGGCCCGCGAGGAGTTCCGCCGGCTGCGAGCGCAGTAGCCGATGGCGCGCGTGCTGGCGCTCGTCCCGGACCTCCTGTTCGGCTCGCGCGTGCAGGGCTCGCTCACGGCCGCCGGGGACGAGGTCGAGCTGCTCGGCGACGCACCGGCGCTGCGCGAGCGGCTGTCGGCCGCCGAGGCGCCGCGCGCGCAGGTGCTGATCGTCGACTTGACGAATGCGCAGCTCGACGGCGCGGCCCTGCACGAATCGCTCGTGGCCAATCGGCTGCTCGACGGGGTCAAGACGCTCGCCTTCTACTCGCACGTCGACGTGCACACGGGCGAGCGCGCCCGCGAGGCCGGCTTCGACCTGGTCGTGCCGCGCTCGCGGATGGCGCGCGAGGGCCCGCAGCTCGTCGCGCGCCTCGCCGGCGACGGTTGAGCGGGCCGCTGAGCCGCCTCGCCGGCCCCCGCGCGGCCGGTGGCCGCAGGCGCGGCTGCTCAGGCCGCGACGCGCGCGTGCCCGCGCGCGAGCAGCGGGTGATCGGGCGCGGCGCCCGGGCCCGGCAGCGCGCGCGACTCGTACGCGCTCAGGCGCGTGCCGCATCGCTCGCAGATCCGGTGCTCGTCGACCCGCCCGCCGCAGCCGCGATGTTCGAGCACGACGGCCGGCCCGTCGGGCGGGGGCGTGTGGCGGTCGCCCCACTGCATCAGCGACACGACGATCGGCCACAGGTCGACGCCCTTCTCCGTCAGCCGGTACTCGTGGCGGGGCGGGCGCTCCTGATAGAGGGTGCGCTCGAGCACGCCCTGATCGATCAGCTTCTGCAGCCGTGCCTGCAGCACGTTGCGCGCGATCCCGAGGTTCGCCTGGATCTGGTCGAAGCGGCGCAGCCCGAGGAACACGTCACGCACGATCAATAGCGACCAGCGCTCGCCGACGACCTCGAGCGCGCCGGCGATGCTGCACGCCTGCGTCTTGTAGTCGCTTCCCAGCATGGCGACCAGCATACCGCCTTGAGTTGCATCATGCAACTCTTGTGCTAGGGTGCGTTTCGTCATGCAACTAAGGCGGGTGGCCATGCAGCGGAAATGGGCGGTCTCTCTGATCGTGTGCGTCGGGGTCTTCATGGCGAGCCTCGACCTGTTCATCGTCAACATCGCCTTCCCCTCGATCGCCAAGCACTTCGGCGGCGCCTCGCTCGGCTCGCTGTCGTGGATCCTCAGCGGCTACGCGATCGTGTTCGCGGCGCTGCTCGTGCCCGCCGGCCGATGGGCCGACGCGTTCGGGCGAAAGCGCGCGTTCCTGCTCGGCCTGGCGATCTTCGTGGCCTCGAGCGCCGCCTGCGCGCTCGCGCCCTCGGTCGGGTTCCTGATCGGCGCACGGATCGCCCAGGCGGTCGGCGGTGCGCTGATGCTGCCGACATCGCTCGGGCTGATGCTGCCCGAGTTCGGCCCGCACGAGCGCCACGTGGCGATCGGCGTCTGGGCCGCCACCGGCGGTATCGCCGCCGCCGCGGGACCTCCGCTCGGCGGCCTGCTCGTCCAGGCCGACTGGCGCTGGGTGTTCCTCGTCAACGTGCCCGTCGGCCTGCTCGGGCTCGGCTTTGGCCTGCGTACGCTCGTCGAGCGCCGGGAGCGCGATGCGCTGCGACCGGACCTCGTCGGCGCGGGCGCTCTGATCGTCGCCGTCGGCGCGCTCGTCGTGGCGATCGTCAAGGGCCAGGAATGGGGCTGGAGCTCGGCGCAGGTGATCGCCCTGCTCGTCGTGAGCGCCGCGCTGCTGCCCGCGATCTGGTGGCGCTCGGAGCGCCACGAGGCGCCGATCGTAGAACCGGCGATGCTGCGCGTGCGCACGTTCGGCCTCGCGGTCGGGGCGTCGGTCCTGTTCTTCGCCGGCTTCGGCGCGATGCTGCTCTCGGGCGTGCTCTTCCTCACGGGCGTCTGGCACGAGGACGTGCTCACGGCCGGGCTGATGCTGTTCCCGGGGCCGGCGATGGCGACGGCCTTCTCGATTCCCTCGGCGCGGCTGGGCGCCCGCTTCGGCTACCGCGTGCCGGGCGTGATCGGGGCGGCGCTGTTCGCGGCCGGCTCGGTCTGGTTCATCACGCGCACCGGCTCCTCGCCGGCGTACGCCGCAGATTTTCTCCCCGGCTGGATGATCGGGGGCGCCGGCGTGGGGCTCGTGATCCCGACGCTGACCGGCGCCGGTGCCTCCTCGCTCGCGCCGGAGCGTTTCGCCACGGGCGCAGCTGTGCTGACGATGGGCCGCCAGATCGGCGCCGCACTGGGGATCGCGCTGCTCGTTGCCGTGCTCGGGACGGGTGCCGCCTCGGCATCCGACTTCCACGAGGCCGCGCTGATAACCGTCGCCGGCGGCCTCGCCGCCGGCCTCGCGCTGGCCGCGATCGGGCCGCCCGCGTTCAATGCGGCGGGCGCGGGCGGCCCGACGCGGCCGGTGATCTCCGAGCCGATCGCCGACCCGCTGATCGCGGAGCCGCTGATCGCCGAGGAGGCAGCGTGAGCGCGCCGATGCAGGCACGACAGGCGGCGCAGGGCGAGTGGCAGGGGCAGCCGGGAGCCCAGCCCCGGCTCCCCGCGACCCCGCGCACGCGCACGTTCAGCTGGGAGGACCCGGCGGCAGCGGCGGCAGAGGGCCTGAAGCTGGCCGGGCTCGACTACATCCGGGCGATTCAGTCGGGAGCGCTGCCGCCGCCCCCGATCGCGATGCTGCTCGAGATGGAGATCGTCGAGGCCGAGGAGGGCCGCGCCGTGTTCGCGCTGACGCCGGCCGAGTGGATGTACAACCCGATCGGCATGGTCCACGGCGGCGTCGCCGCGACGATCCTCGACTCGTGCATGGGCTGCGCCGTGCACACGACGCTGCCGGCGGGTGTCGGCTACACGACGACCGACGTCCAGCTCCGCTACATCCGCGCGATGGGCGGCGCCACCGGACGCGTGCTCGCCGAGGGACGCGTCGTGCACGCCGGCCGGCGCACCGCGACCGCCGAGGGCCGCGTCTACACCGAGGCGGACGGGACCCTGATCGCGCACGGCTCGACCGGCTGCGCGATCCTGCGCTGAGACGGCCCGGGCGCGGGATCGGCGGGTCGGCCGGTCAGCTCGCCTCAGGCGCGGGCGCGCGGCCGATCGCCGCGAGTTCCTCCTCGCTCGGTTCGAGCGGCACGATCGCCCCGTTGGGCACGCGCTGGCCGTAGGGAAGCCAGCGGCCGATGCGCACCGACAGGGCAGCGCGGATCACCATGCCGTGGCAGACGACGAGCGCCGGCAGGGGACCCTCCTCGACATCGTCGAGCGCGGCGCCCACGCGCTCCTCCTGCTGCACGAACGACTCGCCTCCGGGGAACGCGAAATCGGGGTGGGCGCTGGCGAAGGCGGCGAAGCGCTGGGGCGCTTCGGCGTGCACGTCCGCGAACGTGCGGTCGGTCCAGTCGCCCGCGTCGGTCTCCATGAAGCGGGCGTCCTCGCGGAGCTCGAGCCCCGTCGCGGCGGCGACCGCGTCGGCCGTTTCGCGCGCGCGGAGCAACGGGCTGCACCAGAGCGCGGCGAAGTCGTAGGAGACGGCGTGCGCCGCGAGCTCCGCCGCCTGCTCGCGTCCGAGCTCGTCGAGTGGAACGGCCTGCTGGCCCTGGAAGCGTCCCTCGAGGTTGTAGGCGGTGCGGCCGTGACGGGCGAGGTACACGCTGGCGTCGGCTGACGGAATGGCGGCAGCATAGCCGCGCGCGGATGGCAGTGCCTGAGCGTCGGGGTGCGCCCGCGGTTTCGACCGGCCCCCCTGTAAAGATCGCCGCTCAGTCGATCCCGGAGAGGGGGAAACGTGGAACGCCGAGGCCTGTCCGCCTACATCGCCGAGCTCGTGGGGACCTTCCTGCTCGTGCTGTTCATCGCGCTGGTCGTCAGCGTGTACGCGAGCAAGGGAAGCTCATCGCCCGAATTCGCAGTCATCGGCCTTCTGCACGCCTTCCTGCTGATGATGCTGATACAGACCCTCGGCGGCGTCTCGGGAGGGCACTTCAACCCAGCTGTGACGATCGGGCTGGCCAGCGTACGCAAGATCTCGCTGCGGGACGCCGGCGGCTACATCGTCGTGCAGGTCGTCGGCGCGATCGCCGGCGCCGCCCTGGCCAAGCTGGTGCTCGACGAACTGCCGGGCGGCCCGAACCTCGGCAACGTCTCGATCGGATCGGCGCTCGCAGGCAAGACGATCCTGGGCGCGCTGTGCGAGCTGATCGGCACGTTCGCGCTCGTCTGGGCCATCATGGGCGTCGCGGTCAACCCGCGGGCCGACGCCGACTGGGCCGGCTTCGTGATCGGCGCGACGCTCGGCTTCGCCGTGTTCGTGTTCGGGCCGCTCACGGGCGCCGGGATCAATCCCGCTCGCGCGCTCGGGCCGGCGATCGTCGCCGGGGAATTTGTCGACGGATTCGGCAAGTTCGCCGTCGCCTACCTCGTCGGGCCGATCGTCGGTGGGCTGCTCGCCGCGCTCGGGTACAAACTGCTCGTGCTCGATCCCGCCGACCGCGCCGGCGACCGGCCGGTCGACGTGCTGCCGTAGCGCCCGCCTGGCTAGATCCGCGTGACGGCCTCGACGTTGTGCCCGTCGGGGTCGAGCACGAACGCGCTGTAGTAGCCCTCGCCGTAGTGCGGCCGTGGACCGGGCGGCCCGTGTTCGCGTCCGCCGGCCGCGAGTGCGGCGGCGTGGAACGCGTGCACCTGATCGACGCTGTCGGCGGCGAACGCCACATGCACGGGCGCGCCGACGTCGTAGTCGGTCGAGATCGCGAAATCCATCTTCTCGGCGCTGCCGAACTCGATCTCGCTCGGGAGCACCTCGCTGGTGTTGGTCTCCTCGAAGCCGAGCGGCGCGAGCACCTGCAGATAGAAGTCGCGGCTGCGCTCGAGGTCGCTGACGCCGATCGTCATGTGGTCGATCATCACGCGACGGGTCGGCACGCCTCGACTGTAACGCGACCGCCGCGCGTGGCGCGAGCACCGGCCGGGCGCGGTGCCGTGGCGTCATAGACTCCAGCCATGCGTCGCCGGGTGACCTTCTCGCGCAACCTGACGCTGTCGCTGTCGCGCACGTGCCAGTGCTACTGCAAGTACTGCGCCTTCGCAACGCACCGGGCGCACCTGTACTCGCCCGAGCAGGTGATCGAGATCCTCGACGGTGCGGCTCACCGGCAGGTCAAGGAGCTGCTCGTCCTGACCGGCGAGAAGCCCGAGGTCAACTCACAGGTGCGCGAGCGGCTCGAGTCGTACGGGCACGGCGACTTCACGGCATATGTCGTGTGGACATGCGAACGAGCGCTCGAGCGCGGCCTGCTGCCGCACACGAACCTTGGTGTGCTCTCCCGCGAGGACCTGGCGCGGCTGCGCGAGGTGACGGCCTCGCAGGGGCTGATGCTCGAGTCGATCTCCGAGCGCCTGATGCAGACGGTGCACGCGGGCTCGCCCACCAAGCACCCGCAGCGGCGCCTGGAGACGATCCGCGCTGCGGGCGAGCTGAAGATCCCCTTCACCAGCGGCATCCTCGTCGGCATCGGCGAGTCCGAGCAGGAGCGCATCGAGTCGCTGGAAGCGCTCGCGGCCGTGCACGCCGAGCACGGGCACCTGCAGGAGCTGATCCTGCAGAACTTCGTGCCCCACCAGCGCTACTACGGGCAGGAGCCGGCCGAGATCGCCGACGCCGCCGCGCGCGCCTACTGGCGCAGCGGCGTTGGCGGCGAGCGCCCCGCGCCGGACGTTCAGGACGAGGGTGGCGAGCACGAGGGCGCCGAGCTGGAGCGGCCGAGCCTGCCGCTGCCGGACTGGGCCTGCCCAGTCTCGATCGAGGAGATGAAGCGCCTGATCGCGGAGACCCGGCGCCTGCTCCCGGACGTCGGGATCCAGGTCCCGCCGAACCTCGCCGACTGGTGGGGCGAGCTCGTCGCAGCCGGCGCGACCGACCTCGGCGGCCTCAGCGCCAACGGCGATCACATCTCCCCGGAGCACCCGTTCCCCTCGCCGCACCAGGTGCGCAAGGAGCTGCAGCGCGACGGCTACGCGCTGACCGAGCGGCTGTGCGTGTACCCGAGGTACATAGACCAGGAGTGGGTGGCGCCGGGGGTGCTCGACACGATCAAGGTCTCCTACTGGAGCTTCATCCCGCGCCGGGGATCCGGCCGCACCGAGCCGCCGGCGCCGATCCGCCTCGATCTGGTGCCGCGCGCGATCGAGCGCGCTCGCGCCGGCCAGTCGCTCAGCGCCGAGGAGCTGACGGCGCTGTTCGCCGAGACCCGCCCGCAGGCGATCGAGGAGATGCGCGCCGCCGCCGATCAGCTGCGCGCCGAGCTGGCAGGGGAGACGGTGACGTTCGTCGTCAACCGCAACATCAACGTCTCCAACGTCTGCACCGTCGGGTGCGCCTTCTGCGGCTTCGGCCAGGGCAAGCGCTCGCCCGACGCCTACGAGCACGATCGCGAGGAGTTCGCCGGGCGCGTACACGAGGCCGTCGACTACGGCGCCACCGAGCTGTGCATCCAGTCGGGCATCCACCCGGACTGGACGCTCGAGGACTACTTCGGCTGGCTGCGCTTCGCCAAGGAGCTCGCGCCGCAGCTGCACCTGCACGCGTACAGCCCGATGGAGATCGCGCACATGTGCGACATCTCGGGCCTGGCGCCGGACGAGGTCTTCGCGCGGCTGCGCGACGCCGGGCTCGGCTCGACCCCGGGCACGGCCGCCGAGGTTCTGCACGACGGCGTGCGCGAGCGGATCTCGCCGAACAAGCTGCCCGTCGCGCGATGGGTGCAGATCATCGAAGCCTCACACCGGGCCGGGCTGCGCTCGACCGCGACCGTCATGTTCGGCCACATCGAGGAGCCGTGGGAGCTGGCCGAGCACATGCGCGTCGTGCGCGAGCTGCAGGAGCGCACCGGCGGCATCACCGAGTTCGTGCCGCTCTCGTTCATCCCCTTCCAGACCCTGCTCGGCCGAACCCATGGCGTCGAGGAGATCTCTCGAGAGGAGAACCTCAAGCACACCGCCGTCTTCCGCCTCGCGCTCGGGCGCACGATCGGAAGCGTGCAAGCCTCGTGGGTGAAGATGGGGCTCGACGCCGCCACCGAGGCGCTGCGCTGGGGCGTCAACGACCTCGGCGGCACGCTCATGGAGGAGTCGATCAGCCGCATGGCCGGCAGCTATCACGGGGTGCGCCTGGAGCCCGACGAGCTCGTCGCCGCCGCACGCGCGGCCGGACGGCCTGCCGCCGAGCGCACCACGCTGTACGAGATCCGGCGCCGGTTCGATCCGGAGCCGCTGGCGGCCTAGGGCCGTGGCGGCCGATCGTAACGAGCGATCGTGGAGCGGGCGATGAGCGTTGAGCGCCCGCCGTCGCTGTTTGCCGGCGTCGAGCCGCTGGAGGTGTTCGTCGAGCTGTTGGCCGACCTCGAGACCGACACCACCTCCACAGAGTTCTACGACCGCATCTGCGAGGCCATCTGCCGGCTGACCACGATGCGCCGGGCGGCGATCTTCATGGCCGACGCCGGCCGTCGCCGCGCCCACGTGGTCGGCGCCTACGGCACCTCGTTCTCTGAGCTGGCGACGCTCGAGCCCACGCCGACGCTGATCTCGGCGCCGATCGCCCGGCGCGCGCTGATCGAGGATGAGGTGGTGGTGGTCTCGGAGGGGATCGAGGACCAGGTGCCCTCCGAGTACAAGGAGCTGTTCGGGATCACGACGCTGGTGTGCACGCCGCTGAGCGCGGCCGGACGCGCCTACGGCGTCATCTGCGCCGACCGCGGCGGCGGACGCTTCGAGCTCACCGACGGTGAGCGCCACCTGCTCTGGACCCTGGGCAAGACCGCCGCGCTGGTGGCCACCGCGCGCAACGCCACCCGC
>DATNDZ010000017.1:0-4435 GCA_035553095.1 Solirubrobacteraceae bacterium
CACCTCGGGCACCGCGCGAGGATATAGGCACAGATACCGTGCTCGCGTGCCCTCCCCCTCGTGGAAGCCACCCTCGCGCGCGCGGGTGCTGCGCGTGCGCAACCGCCTGCGCGAGATCTACGGCGTCCCGTTGATGGCCCCACACGGTCACCCGATCGCCGAGCTCGTGCTGACCGTGCTCTCGCAGTCCACCAACGACCGCAACCGCGATGTCGCCTACCTGCGCCTGCGCCGGCGCTTTCCTACGTGGGAGGCCGTGCGCGATGCGCCCGTCGCCGAGGTCGAGGAGGCGATCCGGCCCGGCGGCATCTCCAAGGTCAAGTCCCAGCGCATCCGGGCCATTCTGCGCGCCATCACCGAGCACGCCGCTCCGCCCGAGCGCGGCTCCGCAGGCGCCGGCGACCGCCCCGAGCAGGCCGATGAGCCCTCGCTTGACTGGCTGCCGCGCGTGGAGCTGGCGGCGGCGCGCGACTACCTCACCGCCCTGCCCGGGGTGGGGCGCAAGACCGCCGCCTGCGTGCTGCTGTTCGCCTATGGACTGCGCGACGTCCCCGTCGACACGCACGTCTCGCGCGTCGGCGCGCGCCTGAACCTGCTCGAGGGTGGCGCGCCGTTCGAGCGAATGCACGACCAGATGCTCGCGCTCACGCCGCCCGGGCAGGAGCTCGAGCTGCACGTGAACCTGCTGCGGCATGGGCGGCGCACCTGCCACGCCCGCTCGCCCGCATGCGGCAGCTGCGCCCTTGCGCGCATGTGCCCCAGCCGCGGGCTGTTCGACTGAGCCGCGCAGCTCGCCCTCGCCGAAGGCGCCCGGCGATGTCCCGCTCGCGCGGGGAGCAGTACCGTATGGATGGAGGTGCAGACATGAGGCTCCCCGACGTCGAGCACACGTCCCGGCCCTGGCGGATCCACGAGCTGACTCCCGACTTCCTGCTCGAGGACGTATGGGCGCTGCCGACGCCCGGCGAGCGCGATGGCTTCCCGCGCCTGGTGCGGGCGATCGCCGCGGGCTCGCTCTCCGGCGCCTCCTCGCCCGCCGTGCGGCTGCTGTGGGCGATTCGTATGAAGGCAGGCGAGCTGCTCGGCTGGGACGGCCCCGACGCCGGCGTCGGCTCCAGGGTGCCGACGCTTCGCGATCGGTTGCCCCCGGATCTCCGTGAGGGGCCGCCGGGCCCCGACTTCGACGCGCTGCCCTTCGAGTCGCTGTATCTGCTCGACGACGAGTGGGCGGGAGAGATCGCCAACCGGACCGTGCATGGGGTCATGCACCTCGGCTGGGTGCCCGACGAGGCCGGTGGCTACCGCGGCCAGATGGCCATCCTGGTGAAGCCGAACGGGCTGCTCGGCGCCGGCTACATGGCCGCCATCAAGCCGTTTCGCCATCTGATCGTCTATCCCGCGCTGATGCGGCAGATCGGCCGGGCCTGGCAGGCCGGCGCGGGCGCTGAGGAGCCCACGCCGGCGCGCGCCTAGATGCCCGCCGCCCTCCCCGCCGAGCGATCGCGCGCCCATCGTCCCCGCGCCGAGCGCGCGTTCGTCCTCTACGACGGCGACTGCGGCCTGTGCACGTGGCTGCTCGCCGGCCTGCTGCGCCTCGACCGGGCCGAGCGCCTGCACCCGATCGCGCTGCAGCGGCCCGAGGCCGACGAGCTGCTGGCCGACCTGGCGCCCGCCGAGCGACTCGACTCCTGGCACCTCATATCCGAGGCCGGCGTGCGCTTCTCGGCGGGCGCCGCGCTCGTGCCGCTGCTCGAGCTGCTGCCTCGCGGGCACGCCCTCGCCGCTCCGTTCGCACGGCTCCCCGGTATCACCGAGCGCTGCTACCGCTGGACGGCCCAGCACCGTACGCAGCTGTCCAGGTTGCTCGGAAGCGGCGCCAAGCGACGCGCGGGCGAGCGCGTGCGCCGGCGCGAGCGCGCGCTCGAATCACCTATGCAGCCGCCCCCCGGCGGCGAGGACTAACCGGTGGGCAGGACGGCGAAGGCGATCACGGCGTAGTGCAGCGCCGCCGCCGCCAGCACGAGGACGTGGAAGATCTCGTGGTAGCCGAACACCTTCGGCCACGGGTTCGGCCGTTCGCTCGCGTAGATGACGGCGCCCGTCACGTACAGCACGCCGCCGAGCGCGATCCCGATCGCGCCGAGCCAGCCGATCGCGGCAGGCAGCTCGCCGAAGACCGCCCCCGTGACCAGGCCGAGCAGCACGTAGATGACCGCCAGCAGCCACTTCGGCGCGTCGATCCAGGCGAGCTTGAAGACGACGCCGCCCAGCGCGCCCGCCCACAGCACGATCAGGATCGTGCTCGCCAGCGAGCCCTTCAGCGCCAGCAGCGCCACCGGCGTGTACGTGCCGGCGATCAGCACGAAGATCATCGAGTGGTCCAGGCGCCGCATCCAGCGTCGCGCCTTCGGCCGCCACGTGACGCGGTGGTACAGAGCGCTCGTGCCGAGCAGCGCCGACACGGCGATCGCGTAGATGATCGCCGCCAGCCGTGCGCGCCCGTCGGAGGCGCCCAGGATCAGCCCCACGCCGCACGCCAGCGAGACGAAGAACGCGTACTGGTGAAAGACGCCGCGCAGCCGCGGCTTGACCGGCAGCGACTCCGTTAGCGCAGCCGCACCTGTGGATAGGGCGGGCATCGACGGAAGGTAGCGCGTGCACGGGCGCTTGTCACGCGCCAAGCGCCCGCTTCTGCGCGGTCCTGGCCGCCCGCGCCGGCTCCAGGTGGCGCGCGGAGGGCGGTCCTGCGTAGGCGATTATTGGGTTGATTCCTCTCAGGAAATCTGTCACAATGTGACTCAGATTTTTATACCGCGTATCGAAGGAGCAATATCCCCATGGCCAAGACCATAGGCATCGACCTCGGCACGACGAACTCGTGCATGGCCGTGCTCGAGGGCGGCGAGCCCACCGTGATCGAGAACTCCGAGGGCGGTCGTACGACGCCGTCGGTGGTCGCCTTCACGAGCTCGGGCGAGCGCCTGGTCGGCACGGTGGCCAAGCGCCAGGCCGTAACCAACCCGCAGAACACGATCTTCTCGATCAAGCGCTTCATGGGCCGCAAGGAGGCCGAGGTGCGCGAGGAGGAGTCGATCGTTCCCTACAAGGTCGTCTCCGGACCCAATGGCGACGCCCGCGTGGAGGCGAACGGGGAGCAGTTCTCGCCCCCCGAGATCTCCGCGATGATCCTGCAGAAGCTGAAGACCGACGCCGAAGCCTATCTGGGCGAGGCCGTCGATTCGGCCGTGATCACGGTCCCCGCGTACTTCAACGACGACCAGCGCCAGGCGACGAAGGACGCCGGCAAGATCGCCGGCCTCGACGTCAAGCGCATCATCAATGAGCCCACTGCCGCCTCGCTGGCGTACGGGCTGGACAAGGAGTCCGACCAGACGATCCTCGTCTTCGACCTCGGCGGCGGCACCTTCGACGTGTCCGTGCTCGAGATCGGTGACGGAGTGTTCGAGGTCAAGTCGACCGCCGGCGACAACCACCTCGGTGGCGACAACTTCGACAAGGCGATCGTCGACTGGCTCGTAGCTGAGTTCAAGAAGTCTCAGGCGATCGATCTCTCGAGCGACCCGATGGCGCTGCAGCGTCTGTACGAGGCGGCTGAGAAGGCCAAGATCGAGCTGTCGACGACGCAGGAGACGCAGATCAACCTGCCCTTCATCACCGCCGACGCCTCCGGGCCCAAGCACCTCGACACCCGTTTGACGAGAGCCAAGCTCGCCGAGCTGACCTCCGCGTTGCTCGACCGCGTCGTCGCCCCCGTGCGCCAGGCGATCGACGACGCCAAGGACAAGGGCGTCAAGGAGATCGAGCACGTCGTGCTCGTCGGCGGCATGACGCGCATGCCGGCAGTGCAGGAGAAGGTCAAAGAGCTGACCAAGAAGGAGCCGCACCGCGGCGTCAACCCGGACGAGGTCGTCGCCGTCGGCGCCGCCATCCAGGCCGGCGTGCTCGCCGGCGACGTCAAGGACGTGCTGCTGCTCGACGTCACCCCGCTGACCCTCGGCATCGAGACCAAGGGCGGCGTGATGACCAAGCTGATCGAGCGCAACACGACGATCCCGACCCGCAAGGGCGAGGTCTTCTCCACGGCCGAGGACAACCAGCCGTCGGTCGAGATCCACGTGCTGCAGGGCGAGCGCGAGATGGCTCAGTACAACAAGTCGCTCGGCAAGTTCCAGCTCACCGGCATCCCTCCCGCGCCGCGCGGCATCCCGCAGATCGAGGTCGCCTTCGACATCGACGCCAACGGCATCCTCAACGTCTCCGCCAAGGATCTCGGCACCGGCAAGGAGCAGAAGATCGAGATCAAGGCCGGCTCCGGGCTCTCCGACGACGAGATCAAGAACATGGTCTCCGACGCCGAGTCCCACGCCGAGGAGGACCGTCGCGCCCGCGAGCTCGCCGAGGCACGCAACAACGG
>DATNDZ010000018.1:0-57047 GCA_035553095.1 Solirubrobacteraceae bacterium
CGTCGAACACCGGCGTGGCGACGTACACCCTGCCGTTGCCGCCGTTCGAGTGAGCTTCCTTGTAGGCCTCGGTGCCGTCGTCATACCAGCCCTGAGCTGCGGCCCAGCCGAGGTGCGTCTCGAGGATCTGCCCGACGTTCATGCGCGAGGGCACGCCCAGCGGGTTGAGGATCACGTCGACCGGCGTGCCGTCCTCCAGGAACGGCATGTCCTGCTGGTCGACGATCTTGGAGATCACACCCTTGTTGCCGTGGCGGCCCGCGAGCTTGTCGCCCTCGGAGATCTTGCGCTTCTTGGCGACGAACACGCGCACGAGGTCGTTGACGCCCGGGGGCAGGTCATCGCCCGCGTCGCGGCTGAACCTCTTGACGTCGATCACGACGCCGCCCTCGCCGTGGGGGACCTTCAGCGAGGTGTCGCGCACCTCGCGCGCCTTCTCCTTGAAGATCGCGCGGATCAGCTTCTCCTCGGCCGTCAGCTCGGTCTCTCCCTTGGGCGTGACCTTGCCGACGAGCAGGTCGCCGGAGATGACCTCGGCGCCGACGCGGACGATGCCGCGGTCGTCGAGGTTGCGCAGCGACTCCTCCGAGCGGTTGGGGATGTCGCGCGTGATCTCCTCCTCCCCCAGCTTGGTCGTGCGCGCGTCGATCTCGTACTCCTCGATGTGGATCGAGGTGAGCTCGTCGTCCTGCACGAGGCGCTTGGAGAGGATGATGGCGTCCTCGAAGTTGTAGCCCTCCCAGGACATGAAGGCGACCATCAGGTTCTTGCCGAGCGCCATCTCGCCGCGGTCGGTCGAGGAGCCGTCGGCGAGCACGTCGCCCGCCTTGACCTTCTGGCCGCTGGAGACCCTCGGCTTGTGGTGGATCAGCGTGCCCTGGTTGGAGCGCATGAACTTCTGCAGCTCGTACTCCTCCTTGGCGCTCGAGCCTTGCACGACGATCTGGTCGGCGTCGACGTACTCGACCGTGCCCGGCGCGCTCGCCAGCAGCACATCGCCGGTGTCGAGCGCCGCGCGACGCTCCATGCCGGTGCCCACCAGCGGCGCGTCGGTCCTCAAGAGCGGCACGGCCTGGGCCTGCATGTTCGAGCCCATCAGCGCGCGGTTGGCGTCGTCGTGCTCGAGGAACGGGATCATCGCCGTGGTGATGGACCAGATCTGCTCCGGCGAGACGTCGACGAGGTCGACGTCTTTGGGGCCGACCGTGACGTACTGGCCGGCCTGCGTGCGGCACAGGATCTCGCTGCCCTTGAGCTTGCCCGACTTCGCGTCGACCGGCGTGTTCGCCTGCGCGATCAGCAGCTCCTCTTCCTGCGTCGCGTCCAGGCGCACGACCTCGTCGGTCACGACGCCGTCCTTGACGACGCGGTAGGGCGTGGTCACGAAGCCGTACTCGGAGACCTCGGCGAACGAGGAGAGCGAGCCGATCAGGCCGATGTTCGGCCCCTCGGGCGTCTCGATCGGGCACATGCGCCCGTAGTGGGTCGGGTGCACGTCGCGGACCTCGATCGGAGCCCGCTCGCGGGTCAGGCCGCCGGCGCCCAGCGCCGACAGGCGGCGGCGGTGCCTGAGGCCGGCCAGCGAGTTCGTCTGGTCCATGAACTGCGACAGCTGCGAGGAGCCGAAGAACTCCTTCAGCGCCGCCACGACCGGGCGGATGTTGATGATCGTCTGCGGCGTGATCGTGTCGGCGTCCTCGGTCGTCAAACGCTCGCGCACGACGCGCTCCATCCGGTAGAGGCCGATGCGGAAGGCCTCCTGGATCAGCTCGCCGACGGTGCGCAGACGGCGGTTGCCGAAGTGCTCGTACTCGTCGAGGTGCTCTGCGACGGGCTCGCGCGGCATGCTCATCGCCTCGGCCGCGTAGTCCTTGATCTCTACCTCGCCGTCCTCGGGGATGCCGAGGCGCTTGGGCAGGGAGACCAGCTCGCGAACCAGCGCGAGGATGTCGTCCTGGGTCAGCGTGCGCGTGTCGATGTCGACGTCGAGACCGAGCCGCGAGTTGAGCTTGTAGCGCCCGACGCGGGTTAGGTCGTAGCGCTTGGGGTCGAAGAAGAGTTGATTGAGCAGCGCCTTGGCGTTGTCGACGCTCGGCGGCTCGCCCGGGCGCTGCTTCTTGAAGAGCTCGATCAGCGCGCCCTCTTCGGTGCGCGTGGCCTCGGTGTCGGCGTCGATCGTGTTGCGGATGTAGAGCGAGTTCTCGAACAGCCGCAGGATCTCCTCATCGGTGGCGTAGCCCATCGCGCGAAGGAGCACCGTCACGGGCAGCTTGCGCTTGCGGTCGATGCGGACGAAGACCTTGCCCTTCTTGTCGATCTCGAGCTCGAGCCACGAGCCGCGGGCGGGCATCAGGTTGGCGATGAAGACCTGCTTCTCGCGGTCCTTGGGCTCCATCAGGTACGCGCCCGGCGAACGCACGAGCTGCGTCACGACGACGCGCTCGGTGCCGTTGATCACGAACGTGCCGCGCTCGGTCATCCACGGGAAGTCGCCCATGAACACAGACTGCTCGCGGATCTCGCCCGTCTCGCGGTTGATGAACGCGACGGTTACCGTCAACGGGCGCGCGTAGGTGAGGTCCTTCTCGCGGCACTGCTCGAGCGAGGCGACCGGCTCGTCGAACACGAACTCGCCGAACTGCACGGCGAGGTTGCCCGTGTAGTCCTCGATCGGCGAGATGTCGTCGATCGTCTCGCGCAGGCCGCCCTTCTCGGGGTCGGTCAGCCACTGAAACGAGCGGCGCTGGATGTCAATCAGGTTGGGTACATCAACGGTCTTGTTGAGGCGCGCGAAATTGCGGCGCGTCCGGAGAGCATCTGCAGCGGCCAAGAAACGACTCCTTCGGAGGGCGAGAAACGGGCAGAGGAGCGCGCCGAAGCGCGACTCGTAAAGATAGCACAGGCTATCGGCGCCCTGAAGTGGGCTGCCGACGCTCACGGACCCCGCCCTCGACATCCGCGTATGTGGCGCGGCGTCGTGCCTCTAGACGGCTGCGGCTATTGGCCAGCGTCCGCAAGCTTACCGGAAAGTGCGCGGATGTGAACGAAACCTAAAGACGCCCTCGCGGGTCGCGTCTCGGCGCCACCCCGACTGTGAGCGCCGCCGGCTGTGGAACCGATCCGTTAGCGCGAGATGTCGACCGAGACGCCGCCCCACTCCTCGGGAGCCACGTCGGCGATCGACTGCGTGAACGTCCAGCGGTGCCCGGCGAGGTCCTCGAACGTGACCTGCCGCTCGCCGTAGGGGTGGTCGCAGGGCTCGCGCACGACGCGCGCGCCGCAGCCGAGCGCCGCGGCATGACGGGCGTCGACGTCCTCGACGCGCACGAGCACCGAGGAGCAGGCCCCGGGCACGGGCGCGCCCTGCTCGACGTCGGGCGGCCGGTCGCGCACGACCACGGCGCCGTCGCCCACGTGCAACTGCGCGCGGTGATCGCCGGCCTGCCAGCGCACGGAGAACCCGAACGCCCGGCACAGCCACTCGACGGCCGCTTCGACGTCGTCGTACACGAGTTCCGGGATGACCGTGCTGGACGGAACGGAGCGGTTGGCGGGCACGGCCACGTTCTACTGCGCTCGCCCCGCCGCCGGGCGGAGCCGATCGTCGGAGGGTCGCCCGCGAAGCCGCGACCCTCCGAGGATCGGCGCAGCCCTACTTGACCTCGACGCTCGCCCCGGCCTCCTCGAGTTCCTGCTTGAGCTTGTCGGCCTCCTCCTTTTCGATGCCCTCCTTGACCGGCTTGGGGGCCTCGTCAACGAGCGTCTTGGCCTCTTTCAGCCCGAGCCCGGTCGCCGCGCGCACGACCTTGATCACCTGGATCTTCTTGTCGCCCGCGCCGGCGAGGATCACGTCGACCGTGCCGCCCTCTTCCTCGGCAGCGGCGTCGCCGCCGCCACCGCCGCCGCCGGCTGCGGCCACGGGCGCCGCCACGGCTGCGGCCGAGACGCCGAACTCCTCCTCGAGCGCTTTGATCCGCTCGGCGAGCTCGAGCACCGAGATGCCCTTGAGCTCCTCGATCCAGTCCTGGGTGCTGGTTGCCATCTTCGTCAGTCCTCCTTGGTGGGGTTCGCATCGGCGGTGTCCTGCTCGGCCTCGGCCGATGCGTCCGCCTCGTTTTCGTTCTCTTGGGTCGGCTCGCTCGCCGACTCAGCTTTGTCCTGCGGCTCCTCGGCCGGCGCCTGCCCGGCGGGCTCCTCGGCCTCCGACTGCTCGGCCGGCGCGGTCTCGGTGGCGGCCTCGGCCGCCGGCTCCTCGGCGGCGGGGTCCTCAGCCTGAGCCTCCTCCGCTGCAGGCGCGTCGGCCTCAGCCTCCGCGGCGGGTGCCTCCTCGGCAGCGGGTCCCTCCTCGGCAGCGGGCGCCTCCTCTGCGGCGGGCGCCTCGCCGGCGGGGATCTCGCCGGACTCCTTCTTCTGCTGCACCTGACCAAGGGCCGAGGCGAGCCCGCCGAGCAGCGCGGCGAGGCTGCGCACGACGCCGGTGACGGGGGCGGCGACGACGCCGACGAGCTGTCCGTAGAGCACTTCGCGCGAGGGCAGGCGCGAGAGCGATCTGATCTGTTCGACGTCGAGCGTGGCGCCGTCCATCAGGCCGCCCTTGAAGGGGAGCAGTTGGGTGGCTTTGCCGTAGTCGGCGATCGCTTTGGCGGCCGTCGCGACGTCGCCCCGCACGAACGTCAGCGCGGTAGGGCCGGCGAGGTATTCCTTCAGCGTCTCCACGCCGGCCTGATCGGCGGCACGTTCGGTGAGCGAGTTCTTGACGACCTTGAAGGTCGCGTCGGCGTCGCGCAGCTTGGCGCGGAGCTCGGCGACCTGCGGCACCGAGATGCCGCGGTAGTCGACGGCGAAG
This sequence comes from Solirubrobacteraceae bacterium, assembly GCA_035553095.1. Taxonomy (GTDB): domain Bacteria; phylum Actinomycetota; class Thermoleophilia; order Solirubrobacterales; family Solirubrobacteraceae; genus Palsa-744. The sequence goes on from DATNDZ010000018.1 coordinate 4,847, forward strand.
ATCGCGTGCGACTCGTCGATTTGGGCGGCGATCTCTTCGATCGCAACCGCCTTCTGCTCTCGGTTCATTTGGTTCCGTCGCTCTCGAAGTCTCGGTTGGCCCATGCGCAGGCGACGAGAGAGCGCGGCTGAACCGCTGCTGCTGCTCGCTCCAACCTGCCCCGGTCTTCTCCGTCGATCGAAATCGGCCGGCGCCGAGGGTCTCGGGCGGTGCGTTTGCTCGGCGGAGTGTAGCCGCTAGCCGCCCGCCTCGCGGAGCCCGGGGCCGGACCGCGGGCGCGGTCGGGCGCGCTAGGCGACGGCGGCTGCCGGCTCGCCGGTGAGTTCGCGCGTGCGGCTCGGGTCGACCTTGACGCCGGGCCCCATCGTGGAGGTCATCGTGATCGAGCGCAGGTAGCGGCCTTTGGCGGCCGACGGCTTGGCGCGCACCAGCTCTTCGACGACGGCGGCGTAATTCTCGAGCAGCTGCTCCTCGCCGAAGCTCGCCTTGCCGATCACGAGATGCACGATCGCGGTGCGGTCGGTGCGGTACTCGACCTTGCCCGCCTTGGACTCCTCGACGGCCTTGGCAACGTCCATCGTGACGGTGCCGACTTTCGGGTTGGGCATCTTTCCGGACGGCCCCAGGATGCGGCCGAGGCGGCCGACCACGGACATCATGTCGGGCGTGGCGATGGCCACGTCGAAGTCGTCGAAGCCCTCCTCGATCCGCTTGGCCAGGTCCTCGCCACCGACGACGTCGGCGCCGGCGCCTTCGGCCTCGGCGACCTTGGGGCCCTGGGCGAACACGGCCACCTTGACGTCCTTGCCGACGCCGTTGGGGAGCGCGATCGTGCCACGCAGCTGCTCGTCGGCGTGGCGCACGTTCAGCCCCGTGCGCACGTGGATCTCGATCGACTCGTCGAACTTGGCGTTGGCGAGGCTGCGGACGAGCGCGACGGCCTCGGCCGGCTCGTACTCGCGCTCGCGGTCGACCTTGCCGAGGTCCTCGGCGTAGCGCTTGCCATGCGCGCTCATGCGACGTCCACGCCCATCGACCGGGCCGTGCCGGCGATGATCTTGGCGGCCTGGTCGACGTCGTTCGCGTTGAGGTCCTGGAGCTTGCGCTCGGCGATCTCGCGCAGCTGGGCCTGCGTGATCGTGCCGACCTTGACGCGGTTGGGCTCGCCCGAGCCCTTGTTGATCTTGAGCGCCTGGCGGATCAGGACGGCGGCGGGCGGCGTCTTGGTGATGAAGGTGAACGTGCGGTCCTCGTACACGGTGATGACCACCGGGATGACCGTGCCCGTTTCGCTCTGCGTCTGCGCGTTGAAGGCCTTGCAGAACTCCATGATGTTGATCCCGTGCTGACCCAGCGCGGGACCGACCGGCGGCGCCGGGCTCGCCTGGCCGGCGTTGGCTTGCAGCTTGATCGTCGTCAGAACCTTCTTGGCCATCGCGCGTCCTCTAGAGCTTCTTGACTTGGTCGAACGAGACTTCCACCGGGGTCTCGCGGCCGAAGATTGATACCAGCACCTTGAGCTTGGCCGCGTCGTCGTTGATCTCGGAGATCTCGCCGGAGAAGTCGGACAGCGGGCCGGAGACGACCTTGACGCTCTCGCCGATCGTGAACTGTGCGCGCGTGCGCGTGGCCGTGGCGACCTCCTTGTGCAGCAGCCGGTCGACCTCGACCTGGGTCAGCGGCACGGGCTCCTGCGAGGCGCCGACGAAGCCGGTCACGCCGGGCGTGCCCTTGACGACGCCCCAGGAGTCCTCGTTGAGCTCCATGTTGACGAGCACGTAGCCGGGCATGGTCCGCTTCTCGACCGTCACCTTCTGGTTGTCCTTCATCTCGGAGACCGACTCGGTCGGAACGACCACGTTGCGCACGGCGCGCTGCTGCCCGAGCGAGACCACGCGGTGCTCGAGGTTGTGCTTGACCTTGTTCTCGTGACCCGAGTATGTGTTGACGACGTACCAGCGAAACATTCAGATTCAGAGACTCCTGGGAAACGTTGCGGGGGTGGCGCGCTCTGAGGTCCGAGGATCAAGCAGATCGAGGACGCAGGAGCGTGGCGTGCTATGCACGCGAGCGACCGAGGACGAAGAGATGCGCAGGTCATCGGGCCTCAGAGGATGAATTCGACGATTTCTTTGGCGACAAAATCGGCGACGCCGAGATAGACCCCGGCGACGGCGACGAAGCCGAGCACGACGGCCGTGGCCTGCGTGACCTGCCGACGGTCGGGCCACTGTACGCGCTGCAGCTCGGCCCAGCTTGCGCGCAAGAAGGAAAGCGCACGGTTACCGCCGCGGATCGGAGCCCCGGAGGCCTGCTCGGGCGTGACGCCGCCCCCGACCCCGCCGCGCGGCTCTCGCCGAACGGTGCTGCCGGCCGGTTCCTGCAGTTCGTCCGCGCCGATGTCGCCCTCTGAGAGCGCCTCGGCCTCGACTTCGCCCTCGGAGAGATGCTCGACGTCGACGTCGGCGTCGACCTCGGCGTCGCCGGTCGGCTCGGGCGTGACCGGCACGCCGCCGGCGCCGCGCACGAGAGCGGCCTCGAACTCGTCGGCCTCGCCCGAGGCGTGGTCGAGCGCGCCGGGGACCTCGGAGCGGGTCGGCTGGGTGGGCGACGAGCCGCGCGAGCCCGGCGCACGCCGTTGGCGACGCTGCTTTGCACGTTTGCGGTCACGGGCCACGGCTGCGCTCCCGCGCTAGCGAGTCTCCCGATGGCTGGTGTGCCTGCGACACCAGCGGCAGTACTTGCGCAGCGCGATGCGATCGGGGTTGTTGCGCTTGCTCTTGTTCGTCTGGTAGTTGCGGCGCTTGCACTCCTCGCAAGCGAGGGTGACGGCGATCCGAACGTCTCCGCGGGCCATGTGTAATCCCTGCGTAAGGGGTTTGCATTCCGGGTCTGGACGAAGAAAAACCCCGCCCAGACGCGAGGTGAAAGCCAGTTTAGCGCGCTTGCGCGGCCGGTGGGGGCGAGCTTGGCGCCGGCGCTGCGAGCGCCCGCCCGGCCGTGCGCTGATCGTGTTTCTCTGGCTTGGCGCAATCGCTCGACCCGATCGTCGGACAGGCGAGGAAAACCATTTTCTATGGGCCCCTCACGGGGCCGATCTGGCCGCTACTCGTACAACGTGAGCGTGGCGAGAATGACATAGAGGGCGACCAGCGCCCAGCCCTCGAACTCGGCCGCCTCGCCGTCGCCGGTGATCTGCGCGAGCGCGAGCACGGTCAGCACGAGCGCGCCGATGTACACCGGCGCGAGCGTGAACGTCAGCGTCGTGCTGAGCGCGAAGGAGATCAGCACGAGCAGCGGGAACAGGAATGCCGCGATCTGCGCGACCGAGTTTTTGACGACCGAGATGGCGAGGTCGGAGCGCCGCTTCCAGGCGAGCACGATGCCGGCCGCGTTCTCGACGGCGTTGCCCGCGATCGCCACGATCACGAGGCCGGCGAAGGCCTGGGAGATGTGCAGCTGCTCGATCGACGGCTTCAGCGCGCTGACGAACCAGTCCGAGACGAACGCCGAGGCGACGCCGCCGGCAAGCAGCATGACGAGCACGACCGACAGGGCCAGCCGCGGCTCGCGGCGCTCCCCCGCCGCCGCGCCCGCGCTCCCCGAGCCAGAGCCGCGCGTGGGCTCCATCGCGGCGCCGCGCTCGGCCGCGATGCCGGCGAGCTGCCCCGGCGGGGAGTCGGATCGCAGATAGGGCACGACCCAGGTGGCGTAGACGAACAGCAGGCAGACCGCGCCGACGACCGAGATCGCCTTGACGTGGTGGCTGGCGGGGTCGTGTGAGCTCAGCGAGAGGCCGAGCAGGACGATGATGAACACCGTCACCTGAAGCAGCGTCGCCGTGTCGCGCGGCAGGCGCTTGGAGAAGCGCATGAGCCCGTCCTCGGAGCGGCGTGCGCCGACGACGATCACGAGGCCGAGCACGAGCAGCGCGTTGGCCAGCACCGAGCCGACGATTGCCGTCTGCGCCACGATCAGCTCGCCCTTCTGCAGCGCGAAGATCACGACGAACAGCTCCGGCAGGTTGCCGAGCGTGGACTGCAAGAGGCCCGTCACCCCCGGCCCGAAGCGCTCGCCGAGCTGCTCGGTGGCGAACGAGACGACCCACGCCAGGCCCGCCAGCGCAAGCGTCGCCAGCAGGAAGCGCGGCACGGGCGCCCAACCGGCGTAGTTGGCCACGCCGGCGAGCGCCGACATAGAGGCGACTGCGACCAGCGCCAGGCGCTCGAACCTAGTCAGAGCGTTCACGACCGGGGCGAGCTTAGCCCCAGCTGCAGACCCCGGCGCGCGCCGCGGTCGCGCCCAGCCCGCGGCCGGATCGCGGCCGCAAGGCCGCCATCATCGAAATCCGGCAGGAGCCGCTCTCAGTGGCTCTCGAGCACGCGGTCGATCAGGCCGTACTCCTGGGCCTGCTCGGATGAGAAGAAGCGGTCGCGCTCCATGTCCTCGCGGACTACCGCCGGGGATTTGCCCGTCGCTTCGGCGTAGATCTCGTCGATCCGCGCACGCACGTTCAGGATCTCGCGCGCGTGGATCTCGATGTCGGTCGACTGGCCCTGGAAGCCGGCCGAGGGCTGGTGGATCAGGATCCGCGAGTTGGGCAGCGCGGCGCGCTTGCCTTTCGTGCCCCCGGCCAGCAGCAGCGAGCCCATCGACATCGCCACGCCCACGCACATGGTCGCGATGTCGGGCTTGACGAAGTTCATCGTGTCGTAGATGGCCAGGCCCGAGTAGATCGAGCCGCCCGGCGAGTTGATGTACATCGAGATGTCCTTCTCCGGGTCCTGGCTCTCCAGGTGCAGCAGCTGCGCCACCACCAGGTTCGCGATCTGGTCGTCGATCGGGGTGCCCAGGAAGATGATGCGCTCGTTGAGCAGGCGCGAGTAGATGTCGAACTCGCGCTCGCCGCGCGCGGTGCGCTCGATGACCATCGGGATCAGCGGCATGGCACGCCACCCTAGCGTCAGCACACGCCCGAGCCGGCAGCCGCCTACGCTGAGCGACCGACAGCCGACGCCTCGAGACCGGGCGCGGCCGTGTCCCCCTCTCCGCGGCATGGCCGCATGTCCGAGCGATCTCGCGTGTTGTGGGGCTCGAGCCGGACGAAGACGATGACCTCGAAGATGCACCCCACACACGGGCACGAGCCCGCCCCCACCCCGCCCTCGCCCCCGCCCGCGAGGCCGGCGACGACCGCCAAGCCGAGTACCACGATCGGGCTGCCGGCGCTCGGGGCGCTGTGCGCGCTCACCGTCCTGCTCGCCTCGCTCGCGGTCGTTGCCCGCGCCGTGGCGATGACCAGCCACGCCGGCTGGCCTGCCGACGAGCACCTCGTGATGGACCGCGGCCCGGCCGGCCGCAGCAACACGCTCGTCGGCCTGCCGCACAGGCACAACTACCTGCTCGGCGGCTACGGCGACGACACGATCTACGGCGGCGATGCGGGCGACGTGATCTGGGGCGACTACCACCCATCCGGCTGGCCGGCCCGTCAGACGGCCGTGATCCACGCCGGCGACGGCAAGAACTTCATCTACTCCAACGACACGGTCAACTACGTCTGGACCGGCACCAATCCGGCGACCGTCGTGCACGCGCACGAGGGGTCCGGCGTGATCCACTGCCAGAACCCCAACATCGTCGTATACACGAGCCATCACGCGCGGCCGCACTACAAGCTGCGCGGCTGCCGTCGCATCAGCTTCTACTCGGTCGGCTACTGACCGGCCGGGCGAGCCCGGGCCGCCGGCGGCGCCTCAGAGGTTGACCGAGCGCATGACGGGCTCGGGGTAGCGCTCGCCGGCGGCCGCCGGCAGCGCCTGCGCGATCGCCTGGGCCTCGGCGTCGCTCAGCTTCACCTCGGCCGCCGCCAGGTTCTCTTCCAGAAAGGCCACGCGCTTGGTCCCCGGGATCGGCACGACGTGCTCGCCGCTACTCAGCACCCAGGCGATCGCGAGCTGGCCCGGGGTGATCCCGCGTTCGCTCGCCAGCTCGCGCACGCGCCGGGCGAGGCGGAGGTTCTGCTCGAGGTTCTCGCCCGTGAAGCGCGGGCCGTGACGGCGGTAGTCGCCCGGCTCGAGCTCCTCCGCCGAGCTGAAGCGCCCCGAGAGGAAGCCGCGGCCGAGCGGCGAGTAGGCGACCAGCGCGATCCCGAGCTCCCTCAACGTCGGCAGGATCTCGGGCTCGACGTCGCGGGTCCAGAGCGAGTACTCGGTCTGCACGGCCGTGATCGGATGCACCGCGTGCGCGCGGCGGATCGTCGCGGCGCTCGCCTCCGACAGGCCGAGGTGACGGACCTTGCCGGCCCGCACGAGCTCGGCCATCGCGCCGACGGTCTCCTCGATCGGCGTGTCCGGGTCGACGCGGTGCTGGTAGTAGAGGTCGATGCGGTCCGTGCCGAGGCGCTTCAGCGATGCCTCGCAGGCGCTGCGCACGTACTGCGGGCTGCCGTCGATGACGCGGTCGATCAGGTTGCCCTCTTCGACGAGCTTGATGCCGAACTTGCTCGCCAGGAAGACCTCGTCGCGATGCGCGGCGATCGCGCTGCCGAGGAGTTCCTCGTTCGTGTACGGCCCGTACATGTCGGAGGTGTCCAGGAAGTTGCAGCCGAGCTCGAGGGCACGGGCGATCGTGGCGCGCGCCTCGCCTTCGTCGGCGGCGCCGTAGAAGGCCGACATGCCCATGCAGCCGAGGCCGATCTCGGCGACCTCCGGGCCCGCCGGCCCGAGCGTGCGGGTCCTCATCGCGCCGTCCTCTGGAATGCCATCGCGCTGTCCTTTCGACCGTGCCGGCGTCACGCGGATATCGTGCGCCTCGGTGTTCCCGTTGAACCTACCCAATGTCCTGACCGTGCTGCGGATCATGCTCGTGCCGGTGCTCGTCGTGGCGCTGCTCGGAGACACGCCGGCCGGCGACGTGTTGGCCGCCGTCGTGTTCGCGCTCGCCTCGCTGACCGACTTCGTCGACGGCTACCTGGCGCGCGCGCGCGGCTCGGTCAGCAACTTCGGCAAGCTGATGGACCCGCTCGCCGACAAGCTCCTTATCGTGGCCGCGCTGATCGCGCTCGTCTCCCAGCAGCGATTGGCCGCGTGGATCGCGATGGTCATCATCACGCGCGAGCTAGCAGTGACCGTGCTGCGGATGGGCGCCACCCAGTTCGGCGTCGTCGCCGGCGCCAACATGCTCGGCAAGGTCAAGACGTGCCTGCAGATCGCGGCCATCCTCGCCGTCATCGCCGTCCACGGCAACCCGTCCTGGGTGACAGCGCTGCTGTACGCGACAGTCGCCGTGACCGTGCTCTCCGGCCTCGACTACTTCTTCGGCCTGCGCCGGCAGATCCTGCAGGCACAGGCGCGCGGGCGCGCGCCTCGCGCCGAGAGCTGAATCTCCGCCCGAGGCCGCAGCTCCGGCCTCAGCGGCCGGCGTCGAGCCATTGCTCGAGGCTCGTCTGGCTCGCCGGTGTCTGGCCGGTCTCGATCTCGTGACGCAGCTCCGCCAGCGTGCTGTGGCGCTCGGCTACGACGTCGTGCTGGTGGATCGTCTCCAGGTTCTCCTGGCGCGCCGAGACGAAGCTGCGACCGTCGAGCTGCGGGAAGGCGCGCACGACTCCGGCCACCATCTCGCGCACGCAGTCCTCGACGAAGCGCGGGCGCCGGTGCGCCTTCTCGACCACCGCCACCTCGTCCGAGCGCTTCATCAACTCGTAGATCTCCGATGACATGCTCGCCTCGGCGATCGCGAGCAGGGCGGTTGCATCGATCTCCTCGACGCACTCCTCGACGCAGCCGATCTGCAACGTCGCCAGGCCGCGCTGGTTGTGCGTGGCCACGGGCACGCGTTCGAGGATGCGCTCCACCTGGCCCTCGTCGAAGCCGTCCGCCTGCAAGCGCTCGCGCGCGCCGCGGGCGACCAGCTCCTGCGCGCATGGACATGCCGTGATGCCGGTCGCCGAGACGCCGACGATGCGGCGCGTGCCGTGGGCGTAGGCGACGGCGCGGCCGTGCAGCGTGTAGATCTCCTGCGTCTGGATACCCGAGACGGGCGCCGGCTTGTGCTCGGGGTAGCGGGCCGAGATCGTGACCTCGGCGCGCTCGGCCTGCTGGCGCGTGCGCACCAGCTCGGCCACGTGCTGCGCGAGGGTCTCCGCGCGAAACGGCGACTCGCTGAGCACGACCTCGCCGATCGCCTCGTTGACGACCTCCTCGAAGCGCGACATGTGCGCGCCCTTCTGGCTGCCCCCGAGGTCGACGAAGCACTCGAGACGAGCGAAGAACAGCTCGCCGCGAACGTGGATGACCTTCTCCACGCCCGTGACGCCGACGCGCGAGAGGCCTACCTCGACGCGCGGCGAGCGCGCTTGCACGTCCTCGCCGAGACCGTCGAGCGCGGGGGGCGCGGTGCTCGAGCCGATCGCCTGCACGACGGCCAGCGTAGCGCGAGGCGGCGCTCGAGACGGCCTGCCGACGGGTTGGAGACGCCGACTCGGCGTGCGCCCGGGGAGCGACGGAGGCAGCACCGCGTGGTGCTTTGCCGTCCGACAATCGGCCAGGGAGCTTGCGTGCAGCGGCGGCCGATGGCACCGTCGCCGACTTGCCTGGCGAACTCGTTCGAGACAGAGGCACTCATCGGCCGCGGATTCTGGTATCAATCCGCACTCGGCCAAACGGACGATCGATCGGTGGGAGCCGGTGATCTGGGGGTCCAGGTTGAGGGAGAAGGCGGAGGGTGCAGTGATTGCCACAGACACGGTGGTCGAGATGGAGGAGCTGCAGGGCGTTCTCGCGGCCGGCCGTGAGCGGGGGTTCGTGACGGCCGCGAGCGTCCGCGGCGCGATCGAGGAGGCCGAGCTGTCGAGCGGGCAGGCCCAGGACCTCTACAGCTACCTCGAGGAGCACGGCATCGAGCTGGTCGAGGCCGAGGAGACCGGCGCCGAGCTGCACGTCGCCGCCGCCGACGGCGTCGAGGAGGCGCCCCAGGCAGGAACGCCTATGCCCGACTCCGAGGAGCTCGACGAGGAGGAGCGCGAGGACGACGAAGCCGGCGACGTTCGCGCGCGGCTGCGCGAGCTCAAGCAGGCCGAAGCCGACCTCAGCGTCGACCCGAGCCTCGACTCGCTGCGCCTGTACCTGCGCTCGATCGGTCGAGTGCCGCTGCTCACCGCCGAGGAGGAGGTCTCGCTGGCCAAGCGGATCGAGCGCGGCGACATGTCGGCCAAGCAGCACATGGTCGAGGCCAACCTGCGCCTGGTCGTCTCCATCGCCAAGGGCTACGTCGGCCGCGGGCTCACCTTCCTCGACCTGATCCAGGAGGGCTCGCTCGGCTTGATCCGCGCCGTCGAGAAGTTCGACCATCGCCGCGGCTACAAGTTCTCGACCTACGCCACGTGGTGGATCCGCCAGGCCGTCAGCCGCGCCCTCGCCGACAAGGCGCGGACGATCCGGATTCCCGTGCACATGGTCGAGCGCCTGAACAAACTGATCAGCGCCGAGCGGATGCTGATCCAGCAGCTCGGGCGCGAACCCACGGCCGAAGAGATCGCCGCCGAGCTCGAGTGCGATGTGCGCGAAGTGCGCGACGTGCTGCGGCTGGCCCAGCAGCCCGTGTCGCTCGAGAAGCCGATGGGCGAGGAGGAGGATTCGGCGCTGGCCGACTTCGTCGAGGACGTCTCGGCCGAGTCGCCCTTCGAGATCGCCTCCGAGTCGCTGCGCCGCGAGAACATCACGCGCGTGCTCGCCTCGCTGCCGCGCCGAGAGCGCGAGGTGCTCGAGCTGCGCTACGGCATCGTCGGCGGCCGCGCCCGCACGCTCGAGGAGGTCGGGCGCGCCTTCAACATCACGCGCGAGCGCGTGCGTCAGATCGAGAATCGCACGCTCAAGAAGCTGCAGACCCTGCCCGACGCGCAGCAGCTGCGCGAGGCTTCGTAGCGCCAGCGACCGCGGGCGCAAGACGCTCTCGCGTCGCGCCTGCACGATTGAGGATTGTCTCCCAAGCGCCGCGTAGGTTGCGCCCATGGGCCGTATGTCGCCACGACGACAGGGCGATCTCGGCGAGCTCTCTGCGATGGAGTGGCTCGGCTCCCAGGGCTACGCGGTCTGGCTACCCGATCGGCCACTAGCCCCGATACCGACCTGATCGTCGACGACGGCCGCGCGCTCCAGCGTGTCCAGGTCAAGACGACAACCCAGCGGCCCGCTGGTCTCTGGGCGGACCTGATCGCTATCCTCGGATCGCCCTAGGCGGGGTTCCCGAGCGGTCAAAGGGGATCGGCTGTAAACCGATTGGCTCAGCCTTCGCAGGTTCGAATCCTGCCCCCGCCATATCATCCCGCGCGCTACGCCCCGGGCTCCTCCAGCACGCGCTTCAGGTTCCGGCAGTGCTCTGCGAGCTGGCGTTTGAGCGCGGCCCGCATCAGCGGCCGCAGGAACCGCAGCGGCCCGGTCGGCTCGCCGCGCACGTTGAAGCGCATACGCGTGCCGGCCTCGATCGGATCGAGCGAGATGCGCGCATCGACGGGCAGCGGGCCCTCGATCATGCGCAGCGCGAAGAGACGGTCTGGCTCGAGCTCGGAGACCTCGACGAGCGACTCGAGCTCGCGGCCACCCGGGCCGCGATGTACCTCGCGAATCCTGCTTCCCAGCCGCAGCGGTCCGGGCGGCTCGGGCACGGCCGAGAGCGTGTTCGTCTGCCACGTGGCGAGCTTGGCCGGATCGGTGACGTACGCGAACACCGTCGCCGGGGGGCGCGCGATCTCGGTCTCGACGGTGAAGTCGATCATCCGGCCTCCCCGCCGATGCGGCGCACGAGCTCCGGCGCATCGGGCACGCTGACGAGCACCTCCTTGAGCGGGTCCTGGTTGCGCACCGAGAACGACAGTGCCGGCAGGCCGCGCTTGACGACGAACGCGCGGTCGAGCCCAATCGTCCGGGCGACGTAGTACACGCCCGGCACCCTCAGCCCGGCTTTGAGCCCGGTGCCCCTCACCTCGCTCATCGGCTGCTCAACGAGGCGCACGTCGCCGACGTCCGCCAGCGGCACGGCGATGTCTTTCATCAGCCCCATCATCTTCTCCCAGCGCGCCAGCAGGACCTCGATCGACTCCCCTGTCACGCGCACGCGCACGCGCAGGAGACTAATCGCCGTCGTAGGGAGGGACGACCCGCGATCGGAGTAAAACATGGCGGAAGGCATTCCAAGCGCCGGTCCGTCGCGTATGCCGTCGCGCCTGGCCAGGATCGTAAATCGTCGGAAAGGAGCTCAGATGGAGTCGTCTTCCGAGGTTCCAGCGCGAGTGCTGGTGGTCGCCCACAAGACGGCCGCCACCCAGCCGTTGCTCGACGCAGTCCACGAGCGCGCGCAACGCGGGAAGGCGACCTTCACGCTACTCGTGCCCAATCCTGCCCCCGGCCTGCACAGGGTCGTCGACCCCGAGGACCAGGGCGCCGGCGAGGCGAGCGCCGTGCTCGCGCACGCGCTGCCGGCTCTCAGCGACGCCGCCGGGGCACCCGTGGAGGGGATCGTCGGGTCGAGCGACCCGATCGCGGCGGTCGAGGACGCGATCAACCTGCGCGGGTTCGATGAGGTCATCATCTCCACGCTCCCGTCGAAAATCTCGCAGTGGCTGCGGATCGACCTGCCGAGCAAGATCACAGGCACGGGGCTGCCCGTCACCACGGTCACCCCCAAGGAGTAGCCGCGCGAGGCAGCCAACCCAAACTGCCCCGCCCGATCCCGACTCCGCAACGAGCGCGCGCGCTACAGTCCCATCTCGCGCCCAGCTAGCTCAGTTGGTAGAGCACTTCCATGGTAAGGAAGGGGTCATCGGTTCAAGTCCGATGCTGGGCTTTACGTCCGCGCCGGACAGGAGCCCGGAACCTTCCGGAAAGTGCGGAAACTGCGCTCGCCGGACGCATCCGCCCAGGTAGTCTGCGATTCGATGCTGGGGGTGCTTGTCTTCGCCGTGGAGACTTCTGAGGTTGTTGCGGTGGTGGGCGGCGTGTTGGCCGTGAACCTGGCGTTCCTGCTCGTCGGTGCGAAGGCCAAACGAACGCCGACCAGGCAGCGCCGCTCGCCCCACCTCTAAGTCGCCCGTCTCCGCCTCTGCACCCGCCTCCACGGGTAGCATGATTTGCCGTGCCCGAGGTGACCCTGCCGCTCACCGGCGGTTGCAATTGCGGCGCTGTCCGTTTCGAGATCAGCGAGCCACTCCTGGGCGCGCTGTACTGCCATTGCAGGCGCTGCCAGCGAAGGACCGGAACGGCAGCGGCGGCATCGGCGGGCGCGAAGCCGGGAACCTTTCGGATCGTGTCCGGGGAGGATCGGATCCGCCGCTGGAACGCGGGCGACGGCGCAGACAAGGACTTCTGTGAGGTTTGCGGTTCGGCGCTGTTCGCTCAGAACCCGCAACAGCGCGATGCGATCTTCATCCGCATGGGACTGTTCGACGGTGATCCTGGCGTTCGCCCGGGGTGTCGCCAGCACACTGCGAGCGCGGCCGCGTGGGAGCCGGTTCCCGATGACGGACTCACCAGGTTCCCGGGGCGTATCGGCGAGTAGCCGCCCGGATTGAATCGCGAGCGTCGCGGGGTGGGCTAGCCGCGGCGCAGCTGCTCGGCAAGCGCCTGGCGGACTTCGTCGTCGTCGTGCTGCCCGGCGACTCGCCAATGCCGGCTCGCAAGCGTCATGGCGACCACCAGTGGCGGGTTGCGACACTCGAGCGAGCGCAGCGCGCGCTCCACCCGGGTTTCATCCAGGCCAGTGGCTTCAGCGATCATCGCCGTCGTGAAGTCGCCGGTGGGGCCGAACGCGAGGACGTCGAAAACGGCTGTCTCGTTCGTGGTGAGCGGAGGGAAGATTGCCATAGCTGATCTCGGCGTTTGCTTGCGATCGAGTCTACGACCGGCTCGTCGTCGTAGATCTAGCGTTTGGTCTAGTTTCGCGACCGAGACCTAGCGGTTCGTCTGGGTTTCGAAGGCTCCCGCCTTCTCCCTGTCGAGCCGGCGGTCGACGGTTCGAGCCGGCAGGTCGGCTCGCCCACTCCGCGGCTCGGCCTCGCCGCCCGACGCCGGCCCCGCAGTAGTCTCGTCCCGTGCTCGTTCGGGTACATGACGACTGCGCGCTGGCGATCGGCCAGCTCTCGCACTCATGGCTCTCGGGTCAGCTTGCGCGCGCCTGGGGAAACGATCGCTTCATCGCGCCCGAACCCCGCGAGGAGATCGCGCTCGGCGCGCAGCAGCACGACCTCGGCTGGGCGCTGTTCGACCTCGAGCCCAGCTGGAACGAGCAGTCCGGGCTGCCGCGGAACTTCCTCGAGCTGACCTTGGACGAGCATCTGGCGATCTGGCGCGACGCCCCCGACCACCTCCTGAGCGAGAGCCTCCACGCGGCGCTCGTCGTGTCGCTGCACGGCCGATCGCTGTCCGAGCTGCGCGCGCAGGTGCGGCCCGAGCAGGCAACTGCCGTGGCCGAGCACATCGACGCGGAGCGATCGCGGCAGGCGCGGCTGTGCCAGACGCTGGGCATCTCGCCGTCGCAGGCAAAGCTGATCCAGCGCCAGATGTGGACCTGGGACGGCCTCTCGCTGGCGCTTTGCAACGGCTGGCAGCCGTTCACGGCTCATGACGTTCCCTGCCACGACGGCCTGCTCGACGTCGAGCTGCGGGACGCCGGCGAGGGCTCCTACACGCTCGACCCCTGGCCGTTCGCAGCCGATCGCGTCGAGGTGCGCTGCGAGGCGCGCCGTCTGGACCCGCGCTATGACAGCGAGACCGCAATGCGACGGGCGTTCGCGACTGCCCCGCCCGTCACGCTCGAGTTCCCGCTCGTGATGCGCTGAGGAGGACCGGGGACAGGCCGTTGCGGGGCGGCCGGGCCCCAACTCGGCTAGTCGCGGATCATCGCTGCGAGTGTCGCGGGTGCAACCGTCGTGATATCTGTCGCGAAGAACTCCGTGTTGCGCCGCAGCCTCTCGATCGGCCAATCCCACCACTGCGAGGCGAGCAGGACCTCCGCCACCTCCGGTGAGCAGCGCCTCCGGATCACGCGAGCTGGAACACCGCCCACGACGCTGAACGGCTCCACGTCCCTGGTCACGACAGCGCCGGACGCCAGGATGGCGCCGGCGCCTACGGTCACACCTGGAAGGACAGTCACGCCAGCGCCGACCCAGCAGGCAGGTCCCACGTGAACATCCTCGGGTACCGCCATCTGCTTCCACTCGGTCCCGATCAAAGCCGCGAGGTGAAACTGAATGTTGGGGAGATTCGTCTTGTGATTGTCCGTCAAGACAGTGAGGTTCGTGCCGATGGCGCAGCATGGGCCAATCACGGCCCGGCCCAGCCCCATGATCGACGCAGCGCCATTGATGCGAGTGTGGTGGCCGATGACGGTGCCGGGCTTGATGTGCGAGCCGACGTCTACCCACGCGCCGGGCTCGAGCTGTACCCCGCGCGCACGCAGGCTGGCGGTCCACAGCGCGGCGAGTTGGTGCTTGAGCCACAGACCGATGCGTCGTCGAACCCGGGCCACGCTCATCGCCGAGAAACATACAAGACCGTATTCGGCGGCTCGAGGCGTCCGACGGGCCGTTCGGCCGGGCGCCGGCGCGGGCCGAACGCGCCAGGCCAATCGGCTTCGCCTCAACGCCGGCGGTGAGCGGAGATCGCGGCGCCGCGGGCGCCGCCTCTGCGAGACTCTGCCCGCGATGGCTCACACCAACGAGGCGATTACCCCGCAGCTGAGCGCCGAGCTCCTACCAGGCACGTTCCCGGGCAACCTTGACATCGAGCTCACCGAGATAACCGACGAGCACGTGCGCGGGCGCATGCGCGTCGACAAGCGCCACCTGCACCCGATGGGATACGTGCACGGCGGCGCCTGGGTTGCATTCGCCGACACGATCGCGGCGTGGGGCACGATGCGCCACCTGCCCGAGGGCAAGGGTTTCACGACGGTCGAGCTGAAGGTGAACGTGCTCGCCTCCGCCCAGGACGGCGACGAGCTGACGGCGCTCGGCGAGCCGCTGCACGTCGGCTCGCGCACGCACGTCTGGCAGGTGCGGGTGTTCCGGGGCGAGCGGCTCGCAGCGAGCTTCACCTGCACGCAGATCGTGCTCTGAGCGAGCCGCCGGCACTCGCGCTCGGCGGTCAGGCGTCGGGAGCGGCGCCGGCGCCCGCCGCGGCGGGCGCAGCCCCGCCCTGCGCGGCCCTGTCGCGAGCCTTGAAGAACTCGGCGCCCTCGATGCTCACGCGCGGGACGATCCGGTCGAGCCATTTCGGCATCCACCAGTTGGCGCGCCCCATCAGCACCATCAGCGCCGGCACGAGCAGGCAGCGCACGACGGTCGCGTCGAGCACGACGGCCACCGCAAGGCCGACGCCGAACTGCTTGATCGTGGGATTCCCGTTGAGCACGAAGCTGCCGAAGACGAACACCATGATCGCGGCCGCCGCGGTGATCACTCGCGCGCTCGTGACCAGCCCGGACGCGACCGACCGGCGGTTGTCCTCGCCCGCGTGCACGTGCTCCTCGATCTGGCTCACCAGGAACACCTCGTAGTCCATCGAGAGGCCGAACAGCACCGCGAACATGAACAACGGCACATAGGAGACGATCGGCACGGGGCCGTTCAGGCCGATCACGTCGGCCAGCCAGCCGTACTGGAAGATCGCCGTCAGCACGCCATAGGCGGCGCCGATCGAGAGCAGGTTCATGACGGCCGCCTGCGCGGGGATCACGGCCGTGCGGAAGGCGAGGGTCAGCAGCGCGAAGCTCAGCGCGATCACGACGAGGATCTGCAACGGGAGCTTGTCGGAGATGCGCGAGGCGAGATCGATGTAGCCGGCCGTGCTGCCGCCCACGTCCGCTTTCATGTTGGTGCCCTTCTCGGCGCTCGGGATCACGCTCGAGCGGAGCTTTTCGACCAGTTCGGTCGTCTCTTCTTCTGACGGGCCTTCGGCCGAGATCGCGTTGAAGTACGCCGTCGTCCCGGCCTTGTCGATCTGGATCGGCGTGACCGCGACGACGCCCTTGGTCGCCTTCACGTCCTTCTGCAGCGTCGCAAGCCGCGGATCGGCCGCTCGCGGATCGGTGCCCGATGATGTCGCGGCGCTGCTCGAGGACGTCGAGGAGCCGGCACTGGACGCCGGGGCGCCGGTCCCGCCTGCGCCCGAGGAGCCGGACCCACCGCCGCCGCCGGACGTGCTCGCCCCCGAGGATGCGCCGCCGCTCTCGCCGCCCGTGCCGCTCGAAGACGACGTCGAGGACGGCGCCTCGGCCGGCGAGCCGAGCGTGACGGCGACGATCAGCGGACCGTTGATACCGGCGCCGAAGCTTTTCGTCAGCTGGTCATAGGCTTTGCGCGCGGTCGTCGACTCGGACAGCGCCGCGGTGTCCTGCTGGCCGAGCGTCAGCGACAGCAGCGGGATCGTCAGCGGGATCAGGATCGCCAGCGCGGCCAGCCCGGCTACGACCGGATATCGCGCGATCTCGTGCGCCCATTTTGCCCACAGGCCTTCGTGCGCCTTGGATTCGGGCTTTGGGTGGCGCACACGCAGGGAGTTGATGTGCCCGCCGGTGATCCCCAGCACGGCCGGCAGCAGCGTCAGCGCGGCGAGCACCGCGACGACCACCGCGATCGCCGCCATCAGGCCCATCGTCGTGATCAGTGGGATCCCGGCGACGGCGAGCGAGACGAGCGCGATCGTGACGGTGCCGCCGGCGAAGAACACGGCTCCGCCCGACGTGGCCGCGGAGCGTGCGATCGACTCGTGCACGGAGAGGCCGGCGTTCATGCCGCGGAAGTGCCGCGTGACGATGAAGAGCGCGTAGTCGATGCCCACGCCGAGGCCGATCATCGTCGCCAGCGTGGGCGCCACCGTCGGCACGGTCGTGGCGTGCCCGAGTATCCGCACGATCGCGAGCGTCCCCGCCAGCGCGATGATGGCGTTGAAGATCGGGATCAGCATCGAGACGACCGTGCCGAACGTGAAGGTGAGGATCACCATCGCCGCGAGGATCCCGATCAGCTCGCTGGACTCGGTGGCGGGTTTTGAGACCTTCTCGCCGAGCTGACCGCCCGTCTCGACCTGCAGCCCGGCGGCCTTGGCGGGGTCGGCGCCCGCGATGATGTCTTCGGCTTCGCCGACCGACAGTTCGCCCGGGCTCACCGAGAGCGTGACCGACAGGTAGCCGGTCTGCTCGTCCTTGCTGAGCGCCGCCGCCCCCTGCGGCGTCAGTGGGCTGACGACCGACGCCACCTTGGGCTCCTTGGCGACCCCCTTCGCCGCCATTTCGACGGCTTCCGCGTTCTTGGCGTCGGTCAGCTTGCCGCTCTCGGCGTGAAGCACGATCGGGCTCGAGCCATTCGCCTGGTTGGGGAAGGACTTTTCGAGGTCATTGCTCGCCCGCTGGCTGTCGGTGCCGGGCAGCGAGAGGTTGTCGTTGGTCCTTTCGCCGAGGCGGTGAGAGACCGCGACAAGCGCGATCACGGCGAGCAGCCACACGGCCAGCACGGCGAACCGGTGCCGAACGCTGAAATGGCCCAGCCGATAGAGCACCCCGGTCATCGACGGTCGCTTCCCCCTTGCTCTCGCGCTCGCGGTCGCCCCATCCTTTCTACGGAGCCGACCCCTGTCAAGTACGGGTCGAGGTCGCCGCTGTCCTGCCTGCGCTCACGTTCTCGAACACGGCCGCCATCCCCTGGCCGCCGCCGATGCACATCGTCTCCAGGCCGTAGCGGCCGCCCCGCCGGCGCAGCTCGCGCAGCAGCGTCGTCATGATCCGCCCTCCCGTGGCGCCGATCGGATGGCCGAGCGAGATGCCCGAGCCGTGCACGTTGACCCGCTCCAGCCCGTCGGGCAGCTGCCACTCGTGCAGCACGGCAAGCGCCTGCGCGGCGAACGCCTCGTTCAGCTCGATCAGCTCGATCTCGTCGAGCGTCAGGCCGGCGCGCTCGAGCGCGCGCCGCGTGGCCGGGACGGGGCCGATCCCCATCGTCTCCGGGGCGACGCCGGCCACCGACCAGGAGACGAGCCGTGCGAACGGCTGCAGTCCCAGCTCGGCCGCCCTGTCGGGGTGGGTCACGATGCAGACGGCCGCGCCGTCGTTCTGACCGCTGGCATTTCCGGCGGTGACGGTCGCCTCGGGGTCGCTGCGCGCCATGATCGCCGGCAGCGCGGCAAGCCGCTCGAGCGTCGTGTCCGCCCGCGGGTGCTCGTCGCGATCGATCGTGCGCTCGCCCTGGCGGTCGGAGACCGTCACCGGCACGATCTCCTCGGCGAAGATCCCCTCCTGCTGGGCTGCCACGGCGCGCTGATGCGAGCGCAGCGCGAGCTCGTCCTGGCGCTCGCGTGAGATGCCGTACTCGCGGCGCAGGTTCTCGGCCGTTTCGATCATCCCGCCCGGCAGCCGGTGTTCGCGCCCGCCCGCCGTCACGCGCCCGCGCGCGAGGCGATCCTCGAGCTCGACGCCACCGCCCTTCACGCCCCAGCGGATCCCGGTCGCGTAGAACTCGGCCTGGCTCATGCTCTCGGCGCCGCCCGCGAGCACGAGCTCGGCGGCGCCGGTCTGCACCTCCATGCAGGCGAGCATGATCGCCTGCAGCCCGGCGCCGCAGCGGCGGTCGACCTGCAGGCCGGGCACCTCGATCCCCAGTCCGGCGTCGAGCGCGGCCACGCGCCCGATCGCGGGCGCCTCGCCATTGGCATAGCCCTGCCCGAGGCAGACGTCGTCGATCGCCTCCGGCGGCAGCGCGGTGCGGCGCACGAGCTCCTCGATCACGCTCGCGGCGAGCGCGGTCACGGCGACGTCGCGAAAGACGCCACCGAAGCCCCCCACTGGAGTCCGCAGCGGTTCGCAGATCACAGCCTCGCGCATGGGCGCCAGCCTGTCACAAACCACAGGCGCGACGTCGGTGCGGGCTATGGAGCGACCGGGGGCCGAGACACTAGCCCCGCGGTCGCCCTCTACCCGGATGACCTGTGGCCTTCCGCTGCAACTGTCGGCAGCGGCGCACGCTTGCTTTAGCTACGGCTCGCCGGCTAGCACGAACTTACGCGTCACGAGCGCTTCGATGCGATCGCGCAGGCGGCCTTCCCTGCGCGCGGCGCGCGCAGTTTCGATCCGGCCGGCGGCCACGCCGGCGGCGATGCGCTGCTTGCGCGCGGCGACGAGCGCATCGACCAGCCCGGCGCTCGAGCGCCCGGGCGTCGCCTCGGCGATCTGCGCGAGCGTCTTGCCCGAGCGAAGCTCGGCGCGCAGCCGCGCAGGAGTGGTGCCGAGATAGTCGGCGGCCGCGGTGCCGAGGCGCCCGGCGCCCAACAGGCCAAGGGCACGCAGCCCGTGCACGCCCGCGTGACGACCGCCGCCGCCCTTGCCCGCTCCGGGGCCGACCAGTGTGATCGGGGCGTTCACCTGGGCGCCCACGCGCCGGGGCAGGTTCGCTGCCGCCTTCGCCAGGCGCGCTCGGCGCGCCTGCACGATCGCGTCGATCAGTCCCTGTGGGGACTTGCCGGCGTGCGCCTCGGCGACCTGCGCGAGCGTCTTCGAGGTCCTCAGCTCGCCTTCGAGCTGCTCGGCCGAGATGCCGAGGTAGGCCGCCGCGGCGATCAGGTCGTGCCTGTGCAGATGGTAGGCGCGGTGCACGCGATGCAGCCCGAGAGCGCGCTTGTGGCCGTTGCCCGCCCCGGTCGCCGAGACCGCCGCGAAGGCGCCGCCGCCGACGGCCACCGCTACGGCCGCACCGGCGATTACCTTCTGTCTCACGTTTCGCGGCACTTCGAGCAATGCTCCCTCGCTTCCGTAAAGACCGGCTGCCCGCCCAATCAATGGTACGTAAACGCAGCCGGCTGGCAGGCGCGGGGTTGGCGCCGGCGGGCAATGCGGGCGGCCTGGTCTACGGGCTGATCACGATCGGCGCGCTGATGGCGGCGGAGAGCGGAAGGCACGAGAGCTACGTCGAGCTGTTCCCCTCGGCGCTCGTGGCGACGCTCCTCTACTGGCTGGCCCACTCCTACGCCGAGCTGCTCGGACTGCGCCTTGCCACGGGCGGGTCGCTCACCCCGGCGGCGCTGGGCGGCGCGCTGGCGCACGACTGGGCGATCGTCTGCGGCGCGGCGATCCCGCTGGCGGCGCTCGTGATCGCGTGGCTCGCCGGAGCGCCCCAGGAATCGGGCGTGACAGCGGCGCTGCGCACCGCGGTCGTGACGATCGTCGTGTTCGAGCTGCTGGCGGGCATCCGCGCGAAATCGACGCTGGGTGAACTGCTGCTGAAGGCCGGCGTGGGCGTGACGATGGGCATCGCGATCCTCGCGGTCAAGGGCATCCTGCGCTAGCCGCCCCGCGCTCGTCGCGCCGGGCGGAAGACCTGACCAAGAGAGACGCTCCGTCCCCCAGGCCCGGCTGCGTCCACTCGGGCGGCTGTAGACAAATGGTCGCAAACATGAGACGATTCTGACAGCCGGACTCTTTGCCATGATCAACTGAAGCGAGCGATTCTGGGGGATCGAATGTCAAGCAGCGAGCGTAGAACGGCGAGCGCGGACACGAGCAAACCGGCGATCGCCCCGCTCTATCGGCGGCTGCCACATGGACCGCATCGCCTGGGCACGGAGGAGGTGCTTCGCAATCAACGCACGCGCATGCACGGCGCGATGATCGAGGCGGTTGCGGCCAACGGCTACGAGCGCACGAGCGTGAAGCAGGTCGTCGGCCTGGCGGGCGTGTCGCGGCGCTCCTTCTACGAGCAGTTCGCCAACAAGCAGGAGTGCTTCCTGGCGACGTACGACGTGATCGCCACGCGCGGGGCGGGACGGGTGAGCGCCGCCTACAGGGGGGCGGGCGGGGGCACGGAGGATCGCCTGCAGGCTGCGTTCGACGAGCTCAGCGAGGCTATCGGGAGGAACTGGAACGGCGCGAGCCTGGTGATCCTCGAGGCGCCGAAGGTCGGCGCGCCGGCGCTGGTGCGCTTGCGCCGCGCCTCGCAGACCTTCGAGCAGATGCTCTCGGCGACGTTCGAGTACGGCTCGGCCTCGAACCGGTTGCCGGCGCCGGTGATTCGCGGGATCGCGGGTGGCCTGCACGAAGCCATGTCGAGGTGCCTGCGCGAGAGCTCGGCGGAGAAGGCGCCGCAGCTGGCGGAGGAGATGCTGCATTGGACGCTGCTATTCCAGACGCCGGCGGCGAGGCAGCTTGCGGAGCGCCTGTCCGAGCGCGCGCGGCAGGCGCTCCGGGAGGGGCGCAAGGCGCCCAGCCCGCGGTGCACGAGCGGCCGGGCCGCGGGCCGGCGCGACGAGCGCGCGGAGCTGCTCGAGCAGGCGCTGAGGCTGGCCGTGGTCGAGGGCTACCACGAGCTGAGCGCGCCGCAGATCGCCGACGCCGCGAACGTCTCGATCGACGCCTTCTTCGAGCTGTACGCGGGCAAGGACGAGTGCTTCCTGGCGGCGCTCGACATGCTCGGCGATCAGCTGAAGGCCGTCGCGAGCGATCCGGACCTGCGCGGGGCGGAATGGCCCCGAGCGGTGCGCAGCACGATCCGCGAGCTGATGAGCTACCTGGCGGAGCACCCGGTCTACGCGCACACGATCGCGGAAGGCGCGTTCGCTGCCGGGCCGGAGGCGGCTGCTCGCAACCTGCGCATGGCCTACGGGATCGCGGCGCGCCTGACGGAGGGCGCGCCCGATGAGGCCCGCACAGTGCACGTCGTGCAGGGCGTGGCGGGCGCCCTGTCGCACACGATCCGCTGCCACGTGGCAAGCGGCCAGATCGAGCTGCTGTCGGTCCTGTCGGACTATCTCACCTACATCGCGCTGACGCCGTTCATCGGCGCCGAGCAGGCGGCGGCGATGCTCCTGGAGGAGGCGGCCTAGCGGTCTCGGCCCGGCGGCGCGGCGCCCCGTGCCCGGCCTAGCGGCGCCGCTTGCGCGGGACGCGCTCGGCGATGTAGGCGAGCACGATGCCGACGAGCACGGAGATGACGATGACGATGATCAGCGGCGCTTTGCCCGAGCCGAAGACGTAGCTGACCTTGACCTCGTCGAGGTTGAAGACGGCGAACAGCGTGACCAGGATTGCGAGCACGACGAGCGAGCCCGTTCGCAGGAGCTCACGCCTGCTTCGCTTGTCGAGCCCGCCGCGCCCCGCGCGACCGTGCGCGGCCGGCGCCTGCGGGTCACCGGGTGTCGGTGCGGAAGCGGACATGCGCTCAGCCGATCCTACCCCCTCCGCCCGCCTGCGGCCGCGCGCGCGGCGCCGCTTCGTGCGCTCGGGCTTCCGGCGCGCGGACTACTGGTCGGAGGAGCGCAGCACCTCGGCGACCCAGGCGCACCCCACGGACAGATCCTCGACGCCGAGCGCAGCGGCGACGTTGAGCGCCATGCCATGGCGGAAGAAGTCGTCCATGCGCTCGGGGTCGGCGCCGGAGAGCTCTCGGGCGAGGTCGACGAGCTCTGCGTAGCAACGTCTGACGCAGGTGCGAACGACCTCGTCGTCGCAGGCGGCGTAGGACTGGTGCTGCAGCATCAGGTAGTCGCGGTCGCTGAGCAGCATCTCCTTGTAGGCGCGGCCCATCGCCTCGAGCGCGTCCTCGCAGTCGGCCGGCGCGCGCCCCTCGGCGTACCCGGCGGCGGCACGGCGGAAGGTGTCGGCGACACGCTCGAAGCCGCGCTCGAGCGCCGCGAGGAAGAGGTCGCGCTTGCTCGGGAAGAGGCTGAAGACGTACGGCTGAGCGACGCCGACGCGACGCGCGATCCGCTCCACGGGCGTGCCGTGCAGCCCGCCGTGGGCGAACTCGTGCACGGCGGCCGCGATCAGCTCCTCGCGCCGCTCGGCCGCGGGGACGCGCCTGCGCGGGGTCTTGACGGTGGCATTCACGTATCCCTTCCTACCACGACGGGCGCTTGCCCGCCAGCGGTCAGCGTGCCGGCGCCGAGTGGACGCTCGCGGCGGAGCCCGGAAGCGATGCCGGCGCGAGCCGACAGCGCGCCGGCAGGGACGGTGCGCACGGCCGCCCCGGCGGGCGCGAGAACGCGCTCGGGCGCCAGCTCGCCTTCCGGCTCCTCGACGGCTGGCGTCCGGAAGGGGAGCAGCAGCACGACGAGCGCGCCGGCGGCGAGCACGGCGACGCCGACCCAGATGGCGGGGATCGGGCCGTCGACGAAGGCCTGCGGCGTGGTGTAGGCGCCGGAGCCGGGCGCGGCCGCCCGGCGCGCCCAGGGCTCGAATGGCGACCAAGCGAGGAGGGCCGGGGCGGGCGGCGAATACCATGGCCAGATGCGTCGCCTTCCCCCGATCGCCCCGGCAGCTGCGCTGCTGGCGAGCTCCGCGCTGCTGCTGGCCGCCTGCGGCGGCGGCGCCAAGACGGTGACCGTCTCGAGCGCTCCGCTGACCCCGACGACCTCCACGGCGCACGGCACCACGGGGACGACGAGCACGCAGACGGCACCGACCCAAACCCAGACCGGCTCGACCGGCACCGGGACGACGCGCTCGGCGCCGGAGCCGGCGTTCACGGAGGGCGAAACCAAGCCGGAAGGCGCGGGCGCGGCGGCTGCCGTGGTGCGCGCACACGGCTACACGCCGAACGACGCCTCGCAGTATCACCCCGACCAGACCCTGCGCGTGCTGGTGGGAACTCGCACGGGCTCAGCCGACGGCTACGGCCAGCAGGCCTTCTTCTTCGTTGCCGGACGCTACCTGGGAACGGACACGAAGCTGCCCAGCGCGACGGTGAAGCTCGTCGGTCAGTCGGATACGGAAGCGACGTTGGGCTACCCGCTCTATCGCAAGGGCGACCCCCTGGCCGATCCGAGTGGCGGCGAAGCGCGCGTGAGGTTCCAGCTGAACAACGGCAAGCTCGTTGCGCTAGGGACTATCCCGCCGGTTAGCTCCCCCACCGGCCTCAGCCGCCAGTAGGGCGCCGCGGGTCGGCGCGAGACGGCGTCCTCGCTCACTCGCGTGCCGAAGCCGGGAGACACTCGCTTCGCTCACATCCCCGTTGCGGCCGAAGCCGGGAGACACTCGCTTCGCTCACATCCCCGTTTCGGCCAGCACGCCACGGTCGCTGCGTCCTTCACCAACGGCTTCGCCGTCGGTGCCGGCTTGGCCCGCGGCGCCCTACGCGCGGCTGCTTGGGGTCACGCAACTTCCCCGTCCGCCGGCTTCGCCGGCCACAACCTACGCGCGGACTGCTCGTCACGGCCATTCGTCGTCGCGCCCCCCTGGTCGCGATCGCGTCCGTGGATCTGCCGGAAACGGACCGCGGTCGTCCTATGGTGAGGGGCGTAACGAGCCTCTGCGAACGACGAAAGGGTTGAGGATGAGCGCGACGATCGATGGGACGGCTGAGGAGCTGCTGAAGGCGAAGAACTTCGCGAACGTGGCCACGCTGCGGGCCGACGGATCGGTGCAGGTGGCGCCGGTGTGGGTCGATGTGCAGGACGGCAAGCCGGTCGTGAACTCCGCTGAGGGACGCGCGTGGCCGCACAACCTCGAACGCGATCCGCGCGTGACGCTGTCGGTGCAGAACGCGGAGAACCCGTACCAGTACGTCGAGATTCGCGGCCGCGTCGCCGAGCGCACGCACGATGGTGCGGACGAGCACATCAACGCGCTCGCGAAGAAGTACCTCGGCGAGGACGAGTACCCCTACCGTCAGCCGGGGGAACAGCGGGTGATCATCCGCATCGAGCCCGAGCACGTGCGCGTGAACCGCTAGTCAGGCGCGTCGCAGCAGCCGCCGCCACAGTGCGGGCGGCCGCGGCTGCGTGCGTTGCCACTCCTCGCGCAGCGGCAGGCGCCCCCGCTTGCGCGCGGCCAGGACGCAGTCTGTGTGCGCGTGACGGCGGCGGCGGGTATCGCCTTCGGGCGCGATCAGCATATGCTCGCTGAGCGCGGGGAGATGATGACCACACAGTGGACAGCGATACGTCGCAGGCTTTCGGTTCGCCGCACGGCGCACCGTCCACCATGGGGCGCTCGGAAGGCTGGACATCCATCCATTGTGGCGCCGCTGGCGGCCACACTGGCGGCGACGGTGGCCCTCAGCGCAGCGCTGGCGTTGGCGCACGCTGAGCGCCAGCGCCGCACGCTGCGCAAGCGAGAGCGGCGGCGGCGGCGCTTCGGACCGCTGCCGGGGGAGCACCTTGGAAGCGGACATCGCCGGATGGCGCTGGGACAGCTCGACGTGGCGATCGACGCGCTCGAGGGCACCGACGCGAGGGCAACCCCAGAGCAGCGGGTGCACGAGGCGCGCAAGGCGCTGAAGCGGCTGCGCGCGCTGCTGCGTGTGCTGCGCGACGAGCTGGGGGAGCAGGCCTACGAGCACGAGGCGGCGCTCCTGCGCGACACCGGCCGGCGGCTGGCCCGCGCCCGCGACGCGGCGGTCCTGCTGAGCACGCTGGAGGACCTGATCGCCCGCCATCAGCGCAAGCTCGGCACTCGGCGCGGGGTATTGCGGCTGCGCGCACGCCTGCAGCAGGAGCGCGAGGGCGCCGCGGAGCTGGTGCTGGACGACAATGCGACGCGCACGGGCGCCGTGTCCGAGGTGCGCGCGATGCGCGTGCGCGTGGGTCAATGGAGACTGGCCGAGCCGGGCGGGATGGCGGCGATCGAGCCGGCCCTCGAGCGCCTCTACGGCAGCGGCCGCAGGCGCATGTGGCGCGCCGCTCAGGCCACGGGACGGGCCAAGCGCACGCGCGCGCTGCACGAATGGCGCAAACGCGTCAAGGACCTGCGCTATGCGGCGGAAATGCTTGGCGCCGGCAAGGTCGCCAAGCGCGCGGACGCGCTGGGAGAACTGCTCGGCGAAGAGCACGACCTGGCGGTGCTGGCGGAGCGGGTGCGGCGCGAGGCAGAGGCCGGCCGCGCCTCCGGGGCGCCGGGCCGGGGGACGCGCAAGCTGCTCCTACGGCTGATCGAACAACGCCGCCGCAAGCTGCGCAGGCGCGCGCTGCGCGACGGCGAGCGCCTCTACGGGCGCAAGCCGCGTAAGTTCGTGCGTCGCCTGCGCAAGACGGCGGCGCGGCGCTCGCGCGCCGGCTGAGCGCGTCAGTCGACGCTGAGGATGGTCAGCTCGCGCGAGCCCTTGGGCAAAGCCACCGACGTCGTCTGTCCGGCAGTGCGCCCGAGCAGGGCCGCGGCCATCGGCGATTCGGCCGAGAGGCGACCCTCGGCGGGGCTGGCGTCGTGCGAGCTGACGATCGTCCACCTCTGCTCCACGCCGTCCTGATAGCGCACGTGCACGGAAGAGCCGAAACCGACCTGACCACCGGCCCCCGTCGGCGCCGCCTCGACCACGACGGCCGCGCCGATCCGCTCGCGCAGCCTGGCGATCTTGGTCTCCAGGTGAGCCTGCTCGTTCTTGGCGTCGTGGTACTCGCTGTTCTCCTTGAGATCCCCCCACTCGCGCGCGGTTTTGATGCGCTCGGCGATCTCGCGGCGCCCGTCGCCCTCGAGCGCGGTCAGCTCGGCCTGGAGCTCGACGAGGCCAGCGGCGGTGATCATGTTGGCGGCGTCCGGCATCAGCGCAGCCTAGCGGCTGGGCCGGGACGCGCCGTCGCGGCCGGCCGCCGCGTCCGCTCGCGCCGGCGCGAGCTCAGAAATAAGTGCTCGGGGAGGAGGACAGCAGCGCGTAGATCTGCACTATTGCCGCCTGATAGAGCAGCTGCGCGGAGGCCGGCGAGCCGGCCACGAACAGGTTGTTGCTGAGGCGCAGGTGCTGCCAGGCGTAGTCGACGTAGGCCTGCGCGATCTTCTTCCCCGGCGGGTCGTGCGTGACAGAGTCCATGTAGAGCAGGTTTCGGAAGTAGATCGAGGGAAAGAACGGGTTCTCTTCGCCGAGCCGCTGCGGCGTGAAGTAGGCGAGCGCGGCCTGGGCGGTCTGTCGTGCCTGGTAGAGGTAGGCGCTGTTGCCCGTGGCCTGGTACAGCAGCGTGCCGGCGCCGATCATGACGCCCTGGTTGTAGCTCCAGAACGTGCGGTCGATCACCCCACGCGGGCGGATGTGGTCGGCGTACAGGTTGTTCGGCTGCAGCAGGCAGGTGCGTACCCAGTTGTAGGCCGTTTCGGCGAACTGCAGGTACTGGACGTCGCCCGTGATTTTGTAGAGCTGCACGGCGAGCTCGGCGGCGGGTGCCGTCGTGATCGTGTTGCGGTCCGTGTTGTCCACATCGTTGGAGAACGGGATCCCGCCGGGGCAGGCGAGCGAGGGGTCGGTCGAGTAGCCGGCCATCTCGAAGGCCATGATCCCCTGGGCGTAGCCGAGCGAGCCGGCGTTGTGCGTCTGTGAGTAGTTGCGCGCCAGCTCGATGCCGATCCAGTCGTTGTCGTCGTAGTACTTGGCCCCGCCCGGTCCGACCGGCGGTGCGACGGTCCCGTCGAAGGCGGCGAGCGTGCTCGTGTACGTCCCCTCGGGCGCCCCCGAGTTGTTCTGGTCGAGGTATGTGCGCAGGCCGATCAGCCGAGCGTGCAGTTCGCCCTTCAGCGAGACGGGCAGCCCGGCGATGTTGGACATGCTCACGGTCGCGGCCAGGGCCTGCGAGAACGGCCACAGGTAGGAGAACGGTTCACCCGCGTACAGCCCCGAGCCGCGCACGTAGTAGTAGCGCTGCATCGCTTCGAACGCGAGCAGCGCGCGGGCGGGGTTACCGCGCAGCTTCGGCTTGCGCGGCTTCTTGGCGCGCTTCTTCGCCGCGGCGGGGCTGGCGCGCGGCGCCGAGCCCCCGTGCTTGCGCGGCCGCGACACCCCGGCCGGGTAGCGCGAGCCGGAGTCGCCCAGGGCCGTCGTCCCGCGCGCGGCCGAGCGCTTGACGGCGTCGGCCGAGGGCGCGGCGGCGGCCTGTACCCCCTCGGCCCCGCCGGCGAACGTGATCGAGGCGACGGCCGACAGCGCCAGAGCGGGCAGTGCCAGCCGGCGGCGGATTTGCGCGGGGCGGATTCTCATGCCGTTAGCAACGACAACAGGCGAGCCGGTCGATCGATTTGGTATACGCATGGCCGGGTGCGCTTCGACTACACGACAGTCGGCCACGTCACGGCCGACGTGATGGCCGACGGAACCCGACGTCCCGGGGGCAGCGCCTTCTACAGCGCGCTGCAGGCAGCGCGGCTGGGCAAGCGCGCGCTGATCCGCACCCGCGGCGTCGCCGAGGAGATCGAGCGGCTGCTGGCGCCCTTCGCCGGCGAGCTTGCGCTCGAACTGCAGGAGGCGCCCTGCACGACCTCGTTTCAGACGAGCGGCAAAGGCCGCCGGCGCAGCCAGCGCGTGCTGAGCTGGGCCGGACCGATCGAGCCCGAGCCGCTCGTGGACACCGCCGTGCTGCACCTGGCGCCGGTCGCGCGCGAGACGCCGGCCGCGTGGAGCGGCGAGGCGTCATTCGTCGGGCTGACGCCGCAGGGACTCGTACGCGACTGGTCGGAGCCCGACGGGAGCGTCGTGCTCCGCCCGCTGCGTGCCTCGCAGCTGCCCGAGCGCGTGGACGCAGCCGTCCTCAGCGTGATCGAGCGCGCCTGCTGCGCCGCGCTGCTCGATACGGGGGCATTGGTCGCGGTGACCGACGAGGCGGCGCCCACCGAGCTGCTGGCGCCCGACGGCGATCCGATCCTGCTCGCCGTACCGGCGGTTCAGCGACTGCGCGACGACATCGGCGCCGGCGACGTGTTCGCAGCGGCCTTCTTCGTCGCGCTGGCCGACGGCGAGGACGCCAGTGCGGCTGCCGCGTTCGCCAACGCGGCCGCGGCTGTGCGGCTGTCCGGCGAGGGCCCGGACGCGATCGGCGACCGAGCGAGCATAAAAGCGCGGGTCGGGAACTCCGGCTGAGCGCTCGCTCAGCCGGCGTGCACGGGCGCCTGATCGAGCAGGCGCTGCAGCTCGGCGGCGGTGAGCTCCCCGCCCCGGCCGCACGCGCGCAGGGCGAGCAGCAGGCTTCCACCGACCGGGGGCATCTCGGCGATCGCGAGCTGAGCGCCGGGAGCGGACTCGTGCACGACGGCGGCCAGCGGGTCGACGAAGATGGCACCCGCTTTGAAGACGCTGCCGATCAGCCCCACCGGGAACGAGGCGGCCGCGGCGAGCGCCGTATGCCGCGCGACCGCTGCCACCTGTGCGCCGAGCAGCTCGGCGCCGCGCTCGTAGAGGCCGCAGGCGACTGCGTCGCCCGCTTGGGCCAGCCTGCATGCTTCCACGGTGAACGCCGCGATTTCGCTCTTGCCGAGCGGCCTGGAGTAGGCGAGCGAGGCCACGGCCTCGACGCTGGGCGCGTCGAAGAACGCTGCTACAGCGTCGCTGAGCGCCGTTTCGGGCCCGGAGCCGTCGCGGTCGCGCAGCGCGGCACGGATCGCTTCGACGCCAAGCCAGAAGCCGCTGCCCTCGTCGCCGAGCAGGTGTCCCCATCCGCCGACGCGCCAGGCGCGACCGTCGGGGCCGACGCCGAACACGTTCGAACCGGTGCCCGAGATCGCGCCGATGCCGGGCTGGGCGCCGGTGGCCGCCGCCCACGCGGCGACGACATCGTTGACGACGATCCAATCATCGCTCCGCGCGGCGCTGAACTGCCGCACGATCGCCTCCGTGTCGGTGCCGGCGACCGCGACCACCCCGGCGCCGAGCTCAGCCGCTTCGATGCCCGCGCGCTCGAGCGCACGCTCGGCGACCTCGACGAGCGCGGCGACGGCCGCCCGTGAGCCGATCGCGTCCTCGTTGCTCGGCCCACTCTGCGCGAGGTGGATCAAGTGCTGCTCGACGTCGAGCACGGCGGCGAGCGTCTTGGTCGCTCCGCCGTCGATCCCCAACAGGTATCGAGCCGGCGAGCGGGCGTCGGGGCGCTCGAGCTCGGGCGGCAGCCGGACGAGGGGGTCGCGTTGCATGGCGGGATCCTGCCACGAAATTGGATGCGGGCTAGGATCCTGGCCGGATGGTCGCGAGCGCGAGCACCGGCGCGATGTTCCCGCGGGCTCGCGCCCGGGCGGGGATGTACGAGTCGTTCTACCTGCGAGCCGTCTCCCCCGAGGAGCCGGTGGGCGTGTGGATCCGCCACACCGTGCAGAAGCCCCCGGGCGAGCGCGCGCGTGGCTCGGTCTGGTGCACCGTGTTCGACGCCGCCCGCGGCGCCCCGTTCATGCACAAGCTCACGAGCGAGCGGCTGCTCGTACCGGACGGCGGCTGGATCGAGGTCGGCGACGCGGGCGGGCAGGGCGGCGCGTTCGGCCCCGACGGGATGCGCGGCGCCTGCGGACCGGCCGACTGGGCGCTTGGCTTCGAGGCGCTCGAGCCCGAGCTGCGCCACCTCCCGCGCGAGTGGCTGTACCGAGCGCCGCTGCCGCGCACCAAGCTGACGAGCCCGGCGCCGAGCGCGACCTTCTCGGGCCGGCTGCGCGTGGAGTCGCGGGCGGAGATGGAGCTGGCCGGGTGGCGCGGCATGGTCGGCCACAACTGGGGCGCCGAGCACGCCGAGCGATGGATCTGGCTCCACGGCGTCGGCTTCGAGGGAGCGCCCGACGCCTGGATCGACGTGGCGCTGGGTCGCATCCTGCTCGCCGGGCGGCTGACGCCGTGGCTGGCGAACGGGGCCTTCTCGCTCGACGGGCAGAGGCTGCGCCTGGGTGGGCTCGGCGCCGGCGGCCTGCAGGTGCGCGAGGGCCCGGACGGCTGCACGCTGCGCCTGCCCGGCGAGGATGGCGTGGTGGTGCACGTGCGCGCTTCCGTTCCTGCCGGCACGGCCGCCGGCTGGCGCTACGCGGACCCCGACGGTGGGTCCGAGCACGACGTCGTCAACTGCTCGATCGCCGGGCTCGAGCTCGATCTGGAGCGGCGAGGGGCGGGCCCGCCGCGCTCGCTGCGCAGCGCTCACGGCGGCGCTTATGAGCTGGGCATGCGCGAGCGCGACCACGGCGTGCCGATCGCGCCGTTCGGCGACTGAGATGGCGTCCGGCGCCGCCTACACGCGAGGGCTGCACGAGGTCGGCGAGGGGCTGTTCGCATACCTGCAGCCGGACGGCGGCTGGGGCTGGAGCAACGCGGGGCTCGTCGTCGACGGCGAGAGCACGCTGCTGATCGACACGCTGTTCGACCTGCGCCTGACCGAGCAGATGCTCGCGACGATGCGCCGCGCCGTGCCCGGCGCGGCGCGGATCGACACGCTCGTGAACACCCACGCCAACGGCGATCACTGCTACGGCAACCAGCTCGTCGGGGACGCCCTGATCGTCTCCTCGGCGCGCACGGCCGAGGAGATGACCGAGCTGCCGCCGGCTGCGATGGCCGCGCTGGTGCAGCAGGCGCCCCAGCTGGGCGCGCTCGGCGAGTTCTTCCTGCGCTGCTTCGGCGGCTTCGAGTTCGACGGGATCGAGCCGGTACTGCCCAGGCGGACGTTCAGCGGGGAGCTGACGCTGCACGTGGGCGAGCGCGAGCTGATCCTGATCGAGCTCGGACCGGCGCACACGCAGGGCGACACGATCGTCCACGTGCCCTCCGAGCGGATCCTGTACACCGGCGACATCCTCTTCTCCGGCGCGCACCCGATCGCCTGGGCCGGCCCGGTATCGAACTGGATCGCCGCGTGCGACCGGATCCTCGCCCTCGATCCGGTCGCGATCGTGCCGGGACACGGCCCGCTGAGCACGGTCGAGCAGGTGCGCGAGCTCAGGGCCTACTTCGAGTACCTCTACGAGCAGGCGCGCCGGCTGCACGGCGACGGCATGAGCCCGCTGCAGGCGGCCAGGGCGCTCGCGCTCGACCGCTGGGCGGACTGGAAAGAGGACGAGCGCCTCGTCGTCAACCTCGCCAACATCTTCGCCGAGCTCGACGGAGTCCAGCCGCTCGACCCGCTGGCCGCGTTCCAGCAGATGGCCGAGCTCTCGCGCGCCGAGTGAGGCACGCCCGCGCCGCGTAAACGGCCGTGCGACGCAGAAGGGGCGGAGGGCGGTCCTGCTACCCGCCTTCCGCCCCTTGCGAGGTCAAGCGATGCTTCTAACTACAGGTATTCGAGGTTGCCGCCGGTGACGAACTGCGGGAAGGAGCCGAAGTACGTCCCACCGCCGCCTTCAGGACCTTCTTCTTTGCCCCATTCTTCGCACGGTTCGCCTTCGAGTTCGTATTTGATCCCTGTGAAGGCGTTGTTGATTTCGATGCCGTGCTGCAGCCCGTCCGGGAACGCTTTCGAGACTTTCTTCGGAATCGCCGTGTTCGAGAATGTGGCCGCCGTGAATTCTTCTTCAGGGTTTTTCACGGCTTTGGCCGGAATCGTCTGTCCCAGCCAGCGAATGTGGCATTCCGATTTTTCGAATTCTTCGGTTTTGCCCGTGTTGACTTTGACTTCGCCCGAGCCTTCCGGGATCACGACATACCCGTTGGCGTGGTATTCGACCGTGAGCGGGGTCAAGAATCTCGTGGCCAGGAAGATTGTATGCGTGCCGACTTTCGCCGTCGTCAGGCATTTCGAAAATTTGATGGCCGTCGTGTATGTCTGCGAGGAGCCTGCCGCTACCGAGCCTTTGGCGCTCGTTTTAGCGCATTTCATTTTGATGGCTCCGAGTTTGAACAGCTGTTCGGATTCGCTTATCCCGTGCGTCGCATTCGTCGTGCTCGAGATGAATTCGTGCGCGAGCGCCGGCGCGGCGCCGAACGCGAACGCGCACATGGTGGCCAGAAGCCCCAAGCCCAATCTGAGGTGTCTCATAACTCCAGCGTCTCCCTTGTCGCCTCTTCGTCGCCGGACGCCCCGTTCGGCTCCAGCCCCTAGTCGTCGCCCTGCGATGCAGTGCTCCAACGCGTCCACCCGTCCTGGAGCGCGTGTGGCCAGGAAGCCTACCATGATTCTCGGAGACAAAACCCATATTTCTCCAACCGACGTACTGGCCGCCAGGCCAGTGTTTGCGGCCGATTCGACGTCGCGCCGCCGCTAGGAAGCCGAGCCGGGCTGCGCAGGGGAGCCGTAGCCCAGCAGCGCGAAGCCCCCAAGGGCCGTGTCGACCGCCGCTTCGGCGCTTTCGACCCGCTTCTGCGCCGCCACGTACCGCGCGCGATCGCGGTCGCCGATCGCCGCGGCCAGCGCCACGTAGCCTTCGTGTGCGCGCGCGAGCGCTTCGCTCAGCGTGGCGTGGACGGAGCTCGCCGCGGTCGGTGGCTGGACCGTCCCCAGCGCCGCGGCGGCCGCGTCGTAGCCGGCGGCAAGCTTGCTCGCCAGCCGCTGCGCCTCGGCCAGGGAGGCGTCGTGGAGGACCTTCAGCGACGCGCGCGCGCGATCGAGCTGCGCGATCGCCGCGCTCACGCGGCCCGCGTATCGGGGTTCGGGGGTGAGCTGGTCGGCCTGCGGCTGGCCCACGAGCGTGACCGTGGCCACCGACTGTTCGCACGTGTGCAGCTGCGTCGAGCCGGCCGCCGCGGCATAGCAGGCGAGCACCATCGCGCGCCCACCCGGGTTGGGGATCACGAACAGGGTCAGCTCCCGGCCATACCCGGGCACCTCCAGGTGCGAGTACTTGTAGGCCTGCGTTTCCGCCAGGTTGACGACCTGTGGCAACGGTGGTCGCGGCAACGTGGCGACGAAGCTCGCCGGCAGCGGCGCAGGGTCGCCGGCGGGCAGCCCGCCGATCATCAGCCCCGCGCGGGCGGCATCGCCGTGCGGGGCGACCACGATGACCTTCGCGATCGACAGCTGCGGGATGCCAGGGGCGGTCGTGGCCATCCGCCAGCCAGCGGGGTAGCCGAGCGCCGCTTCGGCGCCGGCCGTGGGCTTGTGTTCGGAGGAGCCGGCCTTGCCGCCGGAGTGCCCGACCACGTATCCCAGGATCGCGACGGCGATCAGCACCGGCACGACCTCGATCGGCAGCACCGGCCGTCTGCGCGGTGGCCGTCCCGTCCTGGCTCGTCGCCGCGGCACGGGCAGGGCCCACTCCGATGGCATGCGCAGCGCCACGTTCCTATTCCGAGGTGTCGAACGAGCCGCCGCCGGAGCCGCTCCCACCGGAGCCGCCGCCGCGCGCCGAGCCGCCGCCCGAGGAGCCCGAGCCGCCGCTGGAGCTCGGCGGCGGCACCGGCGCTTCCGTCGGGGCCGCTTCCACGGCGGGTGCGCTTTCGAGGCTCGTGCCGCTGCTCGATTCGCCGCCCAACGTGCTCGGCGAGGCGGCCCGCGGCGCTTGGGTGTGCCTGACCGGAACCGGCTTGGGCCGCGGAGGCGGTTCTGTGACCGAGCTCGGCACCGGTCCGGCGATCGGCGAAGAGCCCTGCAGCGCGGAGGGGATCGCGGCTTTAACGACCGGCGCCGCCGATGATGCTTCGGACTGCGAGCTGTCGCCCACGAACAGGCGCCCGATCGCGAAGAAGCAGGCGAACACGACGAGCAAAAGCACGATCAACGCGGGCCAGAGACCGCTCATGCTCGCCTCGCCGCCGCCGATGCGCAGGCCGCGCCAGTCATAGCGCACGGCGTTGAGCGTGTTGCGCACCGCGCTCATTGGCTCGGGCACGTGCTCGGCTTGGTGCTCGGCGGGCGCAGGCAGGCGTCCCTGCGGACCGGGAGCTTCTTACGCCTGACCTTGAAGCTCGTGTACTTGCCGATTTCGATGCCCCTCGTCACGCGGATCTGCAGCAGGGCGCCGGCCTTCAGCGCGCGTTGGAAGCGCGGGAAGGCGAGCGTGACCACGCCCGGCCTGCTCTTGCCTTTGCTCGCTGCCGTCACCACCCGATTTTCGGACTTGGTCTTGCAGCCGCCTCCCCTGCATGAGACCGCCACGATCGCTTTCGGCGGCGCCTGCACGGTGAGCAGCTTGATCCTTGCCCCGGATGCCGTCTCGGTGCCCGCGATCCGCACGATCGGGAACGGCTGCATCAGCCTCAATCCCACCGCCACGACGTTCACCGTCTCGGCGACCGTGCTCGACAGCCCGTTCGCATCGGACACGAGCAGGCGCACGACGTGCGGCCCGACCGTGGAGAAGGTGGCCGTCTTCAGGGGGCCACCGGCCACGAGGGGGCCGTTGCCGGCCGTGTCCCAGGCGAAGCCCGTGATCGGGCTGGACACATCGGTCGAGCTCGATACGAACGAGACGCTCTGGCCGACCGTCGGTGTCGCCGGAACCCAGGTGAACGAGGCCACCGGCGGAGTCGGCGTGGCGGCGACCGCGATCGGCGGGGCCGTGACCGTGAACGTCAGCGGCGAGCTCGAGCCGGTGTTCCCGGCTTCGTCGGACTGCCGCGCCAGCACCGTGTACTGACCGCCGGCGAGGCCCGCGAAGTTGGCGGTCCAGCGCCGTTCTTCTGCGCCGGTGCGTTTGACCGTGATCGTCTCGATCGGCAAGCCTTCGGCGGCCGAGCCGCCGAACAGTTCGGCCGTCACCTGGCCGCGGTCCCCGGGCGCGGTGCCGGCTTCCCCCGAGACCGTCTCGAGGCCGCTGCTCACACTGGGCCCGGTGAGCGTGGGCGCCGGCGCGAGCGTGTCGACCGTGAACGTCGTCGCTTCGCTGACGCCAGCCGGGTTTTGTTGGCTTTCCACGACAGGCGGCTGTTCGGCCTGCGCGGTGTAGGTGCCGTCCGTCAACGGTTCGGACGCTGACAGCGCCCACCCGCCGCCACTCGCCGGTCCTTTCAGCGGTTTGGGCTGGGCGGGTTCGCCCGACGCCGATGTGCCGTGGTAGATCTTGACCCTGACTTCGGGCTTGGCGTCGGACGAGGTGTCTGCCGAGCCGCTGAAGCTCGGCGTGGCATCGTTGGTGAAGCGCGGCAGTTCTTTCAACGTGACGGTCGGCGCGGGGCTGTCCACTTTGAAGGTGACGGGATTGCTGGCGCCGACGTTGGCGACCGAGTCGAGCTGTTTGACCCGGACCGTGTAGGAGCCGTTCGCCAGGCGCGGGCCTTCGTCGCCGCTGCTCCAGGTCGAGCCGTTGCGCGGCGCCGAGAATTCCTGTTCGAGGTTCGCGGGGGCCGTCGATTCGCCGTTGAACACTTCGACCGTGACTTCTTCGAGGTCGCCCGTGGCGCTGCCCGCGCCCCCGTGGAATTCGACGAGGGAGGATTTGAGCACTTCGCTGGCTTTCGGGCCCGTCACGGTCGGTGCCGGCGGCGTCGTGTCGACGCGGAACGACCGCGCTGCCGTTTCCCTCACGTTGCCCGCCTCGTCGACCTGTTCGGCTCGCACCGTGTGCGCGCCGTCGGCCAAATGCGGGGACGTGAGCGTCCAGGCGCCGCCGAGGACCGAGGCTTCGCCGACGACTTTGCCGTCGACCAGCACCATGACCGGTCCGTCGCCAGCGGCCTGGCCGCCGGTGCCTTCGAATGAGGGAGTCGCAGTCGGGATCGCAGCGGCGATCGGGTTCAGAGTCAGGGGTGCCGGTGCGACCGTGTCGACGCGGAACGTCGACGCCGAGCTCGTCCCGACGTTGCCCGCCGTATCGCTCTGCGAGGCCTGGGCCGTGTAGGTGCCGTCCGCCAACGGGGGTGGTTTGTAGGACCAGGCGCCGCCTCCGACCGGAACCGAGCCGGATGCCGCTTCTTCCCCGCTCGCCGAGCTCCCCACATAGATCACGACCGACACCGCTTCGGCGTCTCCCGCGTCCGTGCCCGCCGTGCCGCCGAGGGAGGGCGTCGAGTCGTTCGTCGCCGCCGGGAGCGCGTCCAGCGTCACGTCAGGCGGAGTCGCGTCGACCGTGAACGTCACTTCTTCGCTGAAGCCCGGTTCGGCGGCGCCCTGGCTGGCGATCGCCGTGTAGGTCCCGTCTTCGAGCGGTTCGGCCTGCACGCTCCAGCCGCCTTCCGCCGGCACGGCCAGTTCTTCGGCCACGAGCGCTCCGCCGGTGCCCACCCCCGCATAGATCTGGAGCGTGACCGTGTCGAGCGGGTCATCGGTCGTGCCGGCGAAGATCACCGACCGCTGATTGGTCAGCGCTCCCTGGCCGGGGGTTTCGAGCGTCACCGTCGGCGGTTCGGCCCGCGCGATCGCCGGCGCCAGCGCGAGCGCGACCGCCCCGACGCATGCCGTCGAGACCAGTCTGCCAAGCCCCCTACTGCCGATTCCGTGAACCATCCGCCTTCGCTCCGATTGCGTCTCCGTCCCGGCCACGCCTTTATCGAGCGCGCCTGAGACCGCGTCTCTCCGCCTCGCATGATATGGCCGTTTGCGGGAGTTTGGCGCTGCTCGGGCGCAGCCGGCGCCCGTTATCCCGCGAGGCTTTTGGCCACGATCACGATGAAGAAGGCGATCACGATCTCGTTGACGACCCATGAGTTCGTGTTCATCCAGTCGCGCGCCTTGGGCAGGAAGGCCTTCCCCCGCTCGCCCAACGCGAGCAGCAGTAGCGCAGGCAGCGCCAGGAACGACAGCGTCAGCAGCAGGAAGGGAAGCAGATGCCACCACGGATCGCCTTCGGTCGAGAGCCACGCGCCGACGGCGAACGAGGTGAGGATGTCCGTCGGGAACACTCCCAGCAGCAGGAACCCGAGCGTGAATGCAGACCTCGGACTCGCCGTCTGCAGCTTGCCCATCCACTTCGGCGGTTCGGCCGTCTTGCGCGCGAGAAACGTGTGCAGGGCCGCCGCGGCGAGCAGCACGAGCACCACGATGTAGAGCGCGTCGTCCGACGCACCTTCGTCGGACGCGCCGCTGCTCACGAAGAACGCGATCGTGACGATCGCGGTGATCGAGAGGGCCGCGCCGGTGACGTACGCGGCCGAGTTTCGCCGCCAGTTCTCACTCGTGGCGAGGAAGACGGCGCTGAGGATCTGCGGGCCGGCGATCATCACGAACGCCATCGGCAGAAGCTTCGCCCAGTTCACGATCCGACCCTACAGGATGACGTCCATTTTTCTGGACGATCCTGGTGCACGCGCCCGAGAGGATTCGAACCTCTGACCTTCGGTTCCGTAGACCGACGCTCTATCCAGCTGAGCTACGGGCGCAGAGCGGCCCAGTCTAGACGCCCGCTTCGATCCCGGCCGCGAGGCGAAGGGAACGGGTGGCGTCTCGCAGCCCGCCGGCAATCGTCGCGACAGCGACCATCGAGATCAGACGCCCGAACGTGCATACCGACCCGGGGCGGCGCTGCTGCGAGCGCTACGCCGCTTTCGCCACCGTCTGCTCGCGCTCGTGCTCGCGTTCGCGCATGGCACGCGCCAGGCGCCCGCCCAGCGCGCCGAGCAGCATGCCCGCGATCGCGTCGATCACGATCAAGAACGGCGGGAAGCTGCCTAGCGAGACCTTCGCGTCGGTGCCGGCGATCCAGTGCGCCAGCAGCACGCCGAGACCGAACAGCGCACCGCCGACGAGGCCGCGGTCCGCACCGCCCCAGCCGTCCTGGTGCTCGAGGCCGGCAAGGATCGCACCGAATCCGGCGAGCACCGCGAGTGCCCAGTAGACGCCCGCCGAGATGCCGAGGACGACGCCCACCACCGCGCCGAAAGCGAACGGCACCAGGCCGCCGAGCACGATCTGAACGGGTCGCGGCCGATCACGCAGCAACGTAGGCATCTGCATCTCTCTCTCCCTCACCGCCTGCCGGACCTCTGGCCCGGCTCCCGGCCGAACCCTCGGGCGGGCGACACTAGCACGCGGCGCCAGCGCGCGATCTAGAGTCCGCCGGATGCTCTACGCCGCCCTGGGCGCGCAGCTCGTGCTGATCGCATTCGCCTTCTGGCGCGAGAGCCGCACCGGTGTGAGCGGCGCGCGCCAGGCCGTGCTGTGGAGCGTTGCCTGGCTCGGCCTTGGCCTCCTGCCGACGGTCTGGTTCGGTCTGTTCGACAGCGCCGACGCCGCCAGCTCCTACGCCGCCGTGTACCTGATCGAGCGCGCGCTCTCGCTCGACAACGTGTTCGTCTTCGCCGTGTTGATCGCCACCTTCGAGGTGCCGCTCTCCGATCGCGAGCGGCTCGTCTCCATCGGTGCCATCGCCGCCTTCGTCATGCGCGTCCCCGCGATCCTGCTCGGCGTCGCCCTCTTCAACGCCTCCCACTTCGTCAGTTACGTGCTCGGCGCGCTGCTGCTCGTGCTCGCCTGGCAGACCGCGCGCTCAAGCCACGACACCTCGCCCGGCCCGAGCCGTGTCGTCCGCTACCTGCAGCGCCGCCTGCCCGTCTCAGAGCACGTGGCCCGGCGCTGGCTGGTCGTGCGCCACGGTCGGCGCGAAGTCACGCCGATGCTGCTGTGCCTGATCGCGATCGTCTTCGCCGACCTCGCCTTCGCCGTCGACTCGATCCCGGCCGCGCTCGCCATCAGCAGCGACACCGTGCTGCTGCTCACGGCCAACCTGCTCGCCCTGCTCGGCCTGGTCGCGCTGTACGAGCTCGTCGCCGTCGCGCGCGAGCGGCTCCGCTACATGGACCAGACCATCGCCGTGCTTCTGATGCTCGTCGGCCTGAAGCTGCTCGCCGCCGAGACCGTCGAGGTCGGCCCACTGACCAGCCTCGGCGCCGTCCTGCTCGTGCTCGCCGTTGGCACCGTCGTGTCGCTGCGCGCCAGCCGGCCCACCTCCCCCAGGGCCTCCGGCTGAGCCGAGCGCTAGAGGAGCCCGACCTGGCGCAGGATCGAGACCGAGTCCGAGTACACGTCCTTGCGCTTGACCTTGCCGCCCTCGAACGGGATCACGTCCATGCCATCCCACTCGATCCGCCTGCCCGACGGCTCCGCCACGATCTCACCCCGACTGAGCGGCTTGACGTGGGTCGCACTAGCCGTCCACTCCTGGACTACAAGGTCCTCGCGCAGATAGAGCCTGCGCGTCGTGAACACGATGTCCGGCCACGACGCGAAGATGCCCGCGATGTGCTCGAGCGCCTGCGCTCCCTGCGCGCGCTCGCCGGCCGTGTGGTTCTCGAACACCATGTCCGGCGCGTGCATCGAGCCGATCCGCTCGACGTCGTGCGCGTTCCAAGCGTCGTTGTACGCGTCGATCGTCTCGCGCAAGCCCTCCAGGCCAGGGACGGCGCTCACCGCTTCATCCGTCACGCCCACTCCATCGGCTCGTACCCGCTCGTGCGCGGCGCCGAGACGATCATCACGTCCGCCTGCTCGTCACCGTCGTTGCGCACCGTGCGCCTGTGCTCCGGGTCGAGCCGGACGAACGTGCCCGCCGGTGCCGGACGGTCCTCGCCGTCGATCACCATCGTCGGCTCGCCGCTGATCACGTAGAAGAGCTCCTCCTGGTCGCGGACGAGCTCGTCGTGTTCCGGGATCTGCTCGCTCGGCGGGATCTGCACGATATTGATCCCGAACGAGTCGACCTCGAGCGTGCGGCGAACGAGCTGCCAGTTGCCCACCGTCTCGCACTCCGCGCGCTGTGCCAGCTTGAAGCCCATCGAGCCCTCCTCCGTTGACGCCCACGCGCTGGTCGCGCGAGCCCGAACGCAGCTTAATGGGCGATGCGATCTGGCCGCTCGAGCTAGGACGGGTCTTCGGCAAGCCACGCCTTCGCTTCCGCGAGGTCGCGGACGCGGAAGCCCCGAGCCTTGCCCGGAAGCAGGAAGGACAGGGTGCGTAGCGCGGGGCGTATCCAGTCCTCGTCGCTCACCACGGCCACACGCTCGTAGGAGGTGGCGTGGCGCACGCGGAAGCCCGTGTCAGCCGTCATCGCGTCGCCCTCTAGCTCGCGCGCCTCGCTGCCAATGAGGTAGAGCAGCCGGACGTTACGTCCCTCGGCGATCTCCCGGCGCAGGACCGGCTCGACCGTCTCCTCCCAATCGTCGTCCTCGACCTCACCGATCGCCTCAAAGCCGATCGTCCCCGTGGGCATGTCCGAAATCCCTCGCAACATGGAATGGCCTCCCTGATCGTGGCCGCCGTCGTGAGGCGACGGCGATGTCCAAGTCGACTCAGACCGGTGCGCGACTGAACTGCCCTTTTCCCTCGCGTCGAGCCAAGTCGGGCCGACTCGATCGCAATTTACTCCTTGATCGGGGAGCCTGATCGATCGTCTCAGGCGAGCTCTCGCGCGAGGTGCCGCGCGGTGAAATCGGCCCCGTAAGCGAACCGCATGACTGGACCGAACGCGATCGCCGCGCCAAAGCCGACGAAGTAGAGGCCGTCGACGCTGCTCTCGAACCCGCCCGTCAGGACCGGGGCGCCTCCCACGCACCCGACCTGATCGCGTATCGCCTGATCGAGGAAGCCCAGCTGATTGACGTCAGGCCTGTAGCCGGTGCCCGCGAGCACCCGCGTCGCCACGAGCTCCTCAGCGCCCGACGGCCCGTTCAGCTGCAGGTGCACGCCGTCGTCCTGCGCCTGCGCCCCCGTCAGCTCGCGGCCCAGCAGGCATTCGACCTCACCCTCGATGCGCGGGCGCAGCCACCATGCGCCGGCGGGGCCAAGCGTCGTGAAGGCGATCTTCAGGCGATAGCTCTCGGACGCCGCGTGAACGAGCCGCGGATGAGTCGCGTAGAACCACAGCCAGAAGTCGTTGCCCAGGCCCGACGTCGGGTACCGGATGCGCCGGCGAAGCGGCCGCGGGCCGACCGTCGGAACCGGATTCCAGGAGAGCTGGGCGCCGCGCGCCACGACGCGGACGTCCGCGCCATGCTCGCGCAGCAGCGCCGCCGCCTCCAGCGCCGACTGCCCGGCGCCGATCACCGCCACCGTCTCGCCGCGCCACTGTCCCGTGTCGCGCAGCTCGGAGCTGTGCAGGATCGAGCCCGCGGGCAGGTCCCGCAGCTCGGGGGGCACGACCGAATATCCATGCATGCCGGTCGCCACGACCACACGGCGAGCTCGCAGAGTGTCACCCGCCTTCGAGCGCAGCTCGAAACCGTGAGGCACGCGACGGACGTCGTCCACCAGCTCGCGACGCAAGCCGTCGAGGAGGCGCGATTGAAACCAGCGCCCGTAGGCCACGAAGGTGTCGAGAGCGACAGGCACGCCGACGTCGCCGTACTCGATGCCGTGCTCAACACAGAAGCGCTCGAGCGTGTGCTCGCCGGCGGGGTCCGAGAGATTGGAGGCGAAGCCCTCCGACTTCAGGAACATGCCCTCCGGCATGTAGCGCTCCCAGCCTGCCATCGGCTCTCCGAACACCTCATGGCTGACGCCGCGGTGATCGAGGTGGGCCGCGAGCGAGAGGCCGTAGGGTCCGGCGCCCAGGATCGCGACCTCTGTGTCGAGCCCGCGCGAGCCGACCGTGCGTATGCGGCGCCTGAGCCGCCGGGGAAGGCCGCGAACCATCTCAGCGCCCACGCGAAGCGATGGCCCCGGGTCGTGGGGATCGAGGTAGTCGTAGTGGGTCGGTCGCAGGAAGTCCCTCATGAAGATGCCTGCCGCGCGGCCGCGCGACGGCACGTCCGGATGTCCCTGCAGTGCGATCGCGTTGCGCAGCCAATCGATGTCGCCTCCCAGCCATCTCATCCGCAGTCCGACGCGATAGCCCCCGACCTCCTCGAGGCTGCCGCCGTCGACCCAGTTGTATATGAGCGGCGCGAAATTGACGCCCGCGCGCGATGCGATCTCCACCGAGGCCGAGAGGCGCGGGTTGATCTCCATCAGCGCGGCGCCGCCGTGGGCGTCGCGGCGGAACTCTACCTCCGAGTAGCCCTCGAGGCCAATCTCGCGCACGAGCCGTTCGGCGCCCGGGGTGACGTCTTCAGGCAGCGCGATG
This sequence comes from Solirubrobacteraceae bacterium, assembly GCA_035553095.1. GTDB lineage: Bacteria > Actinomycetota > Thermoleophilia > Solirubrobacterales > Solirubrobacteraceae > Palsa-744. The sequence goes on from DATNDZ010000018.1 coordinate 47,399, forward strand.
CTCACCCGCGCCACCGAGTAGCCGCCCAAGGGCGGCGAGGTTCGATCCGCGCGTTGGGCGAAGCGGGCCCAGATGCGATCGCGTGCATAAAGGAAGCTCAGGGCCTCGCGATCCCCCGGCAGCCACTCCTGGACCAGCACCTCGATGCCATCGGCGAGGATCGCCTCGATCGCCGCGAGTGCCTCTGCGCGGTCGGTGGCGACGCTCGAGCTGAGCCGCCGGCCCGCCGGCTCGGCGTGCCCGGGCGCGGTCGGCGCGGGACCCTCGGCGCCGCCCGGCGCCGGCTCTCCGACCCAGGAGCGCGACGGCTTGATCACCGCCGGCAGGCCGACCTCGTCCAGCACAGACTCCGCTTCGCCTGCCGCGACCACGAAGCCGCCGCGGGGCGTGCGCAGACCCAGCTCCTTGGCGATCGCCAGCGTGCGGACCTTCTCCACCGCGATCGACAACGGCTCCTCCGCCGCGAGGGCCACACCCACGACCCGCTCGAAGTCCGCACGCCGCCGGCGCAGCGCCTCGATAGTGCCATCGTGCGACGGGATCAGGACCTGCGGTCGGTGCTCGGCGCACACGGCGAGGAGCGCATCGACGAACTCCCGCTCGCCGAGCGCGATGTCCGGAACGATCGCGCGCTCGTCGCACCAGCGCGAGGCGAACGCCGGCACGCGGTCGCTGACGGCGACCGCGCAGCTCGTGATGCCCACCTGCCCGAGCTCACGCATGGCCACCAACGCCTGGCGCGTGCCGGCGTCGCTCATCAAAGCGGCTACCGGCACGTCGATGAAGCCGCCCGATCCGCGCTAGACATCGGACAGAGCTTAATACCCGATCGATCGATCCCCTGGCGAAGGCTGCACGGAGAGGGAGGGATTCGAACCCTCGAACGAGGTTGACCCCCGTTACGCGATTTCCAGTCGCGCCCGTTCAACCGCTCCGGCACCTCTCCAAAAAGCGGCAGCGAGGAAGGCTACGACACGCGGGCGCCGACCGCCGACGCGCGCCCGCGCTCGGCATTGCTAGGCTCCCGCGCGATGGTCCTGGGCATGAGCAAGGCACTCGTCACCGACATCGGACTGATCGTCACGTTCGTCGGGATCGGCGTGATCGTCAACGTCATCCTCGTCTACATCGCGATCCAGATCCGCGGCGAGCGCCGCCAGAACCAGGAATACCGCGAGCGGATGCTCGACTCCTAGCTTCGACTCCCGGCTAGATGATGTAGACCGGCGTGCCCACCGGCGACTTGTCATACAGGGCGATCACGTCCGGGATGCGCATGCGAATGCAGCCGTGGGAGGCGTCGCTGCCGATCGAGCCGTACTCGCTCGGATCGATCCCGTGGATGCCGGCCCCGCCTTCGAAGGACATGAAGCGTGCCTTCAGCGGATCGTCGGGACCGGGCGGCACGACCGTCCCCGCCAGTGCTCCGGCCCACGCTTTGTTGGGCACGTACCACGGCGGGTTCACCTGCTCCCATTCGATGTGGTGAAGGCCGGCGGGCGTTTCGAGCCCTTCCATGCCGACCGCGATTTCGTAGCTTTTCGCGAGCTTCAGGTGTTCGTAGAAGCGCAGTTTGAATTCGGAGCGGTTGACGACGATGTAGGCGGGGTACTTCTCGGCGAGCTGCGCAGTCGTCACGCCCGGCTTGACCCTTCGCGCCGGCACCGCGATCGAGCGTCCGGGGCCGGTCGCCGCCAGTGCATGCCCGAGCCGGCTCGCCAACCTCTTGTTCTCGACCACCAGACCCGTCACCGACGGCACCTTTTCGAGGCCGCCCCCGCCCGGCGTGACCGTCGCGTCACGCGGCGCGCGGTTGACGGCCGCGCGAATCTCCGCCGTCAGGTGGCGAAGCGCGCCGTGCGAGTAGCTGACGGCGAGCGGCACGTCGCGGTGGACGCTGCCGCCGAACAGCCCGCGCACGGTGCGACTGAAGATCGAGCCCTCCCTGCTGGCGCTGACGGCCTGCGCGACCATGCTGTTCGCGTCCACCGTCAGTCCCGCCCGGCGCGCCGTCAACGTCCAATCGTGCGAGCCCGAGTGGATCCTCACCGGCTTGTTCAGCTCGGAGATCAGGTCGCGCTCGATCTTGGCGCGCGCCTCGGCTTCGCTGAGGCCGCCGACGGGAACGCCCGCGATCGTCACGCCGTTGGCGATTCGGTCGCGCCTGGCGTGGTCGTAGATGAACATCGCGGCCGCCAGCAGCACGATCACGCCGGCAACCAGCCCGACCACCAGCGGCCAGCGGCTGCGCCGTGCGGGCGGCGCCGTAGCCGGCGCAGGTGCGATCGTGGACGTGCTCATCTGGGCATACGGCGAGTCTGCATGCGTCGGTGCTCCAGCTGTATCGGCGGGGCCGAGAGCGCGCCGGCGACCGCGAGCGACGGTCGGCTGACGCTCCCGCTCACAAGTGTACGTTTCGGCGCGAACCCCGGTTGACCCTGCAAGCGGATGTTCAGGCCGAGGTCGCTCGCCGTCATCGGCCCGGCGCGCTCGTCAGCCGCCCTGCTGCGCCGCCTCGGCGTGCGCCTCTTCGCGCGCGCGGCGGTACTCGTTCACGACGATGTCGGTCAGCTCCTCGACCGACGTCTCGGCGGTCGGCTTGTCCAGCGCGATCACGCCGTCCTGGATCATGCTCACTCGATCGCACGCCTGCAGCACGTGGACGTAGTTGTGCAGGATCATGATGATCGAGACTTTCCCTTCCTGCTTCAGGCGCGCCACGAGGTCGAGGATCTGCGCGCCCTCTTTCGCCCCCATCGCGGCGAGCGGCTCGTCCAGCAGGATGATGTCGGCGTCCGAGTTGACCGTGCGCGCGACGGCGATCGCCTGACGCTGGCCGCCCGAGAGGCGCGCGACGGCGACGTCGATCTTCGGGATGTTGATGCCGATCTCGTCGAGCGCAGTGCGCGCTTCGCGCTTCATCTGGCGGTTGGCCAGGAGCGGCAGCGGTTTGAAGACGCGCTCGCGGCGCAGGAACAGGTTGTGGTAGACCGACAGTTCGTCGATCAGCGCGAGGTCCTGGTAGACGGTGTCGATGCCTTGGGCGCGCGCGTCGTCGACGCTTTTCGGTGCGTAGGGCTGGCCGCGCAGCAGCATGTTGCCCGAGTCCTGCTTCTGAAAGCCGCTGATGATCTTGATCAGCGTCGACTTGCCGGCGCCGTTGTCGCCGAGCAGCCCGAGCACCTCGCCCTTTTTGAGGTGCAGGTTGACGTCACGCAGAGCCGTCACGGGCCCGAAGCGCTTGGCGATGTGTTCGACGCGCAGCACGTCGTCCGACGCGCTCGCGGGCGCGACGACGTCGGGGGCTTCCGCCGCAGGGATCGCTCCGTTGGGCTCGTCCGGGTCAACCACTTCCGGTGTGCCCCCTGCGCGCGCGTCCGACGAACACGTTGGCCGTCATCGCCACGATCACGGCCAGGCCCGTGTAGAACAGCAGGTAGTTGGCCTGCACTCCCTGCAGGATCAGCCCGTCTTTGAGGATGCCCAGGAAGAGGGCACCGATCAGCGCGCCCACCACCGTCCCCGAGCCTCCGGTCAGCAGCGTGCCGCCGATCACCGCCGCCGCGACCGCGAAGAACAGGATTTCATTCGGCCCCGCCGGGTTCGGCTGGACGGTCTGCGCGCGGATGGCCTCGAAGATGCCCACGAGGCCGGCGGTGAGCGCGCACAGCATGAAGTTGCGGATCATCACGAGGTTCACGCGCACGCCCGCCTCGGCCGCGCCCAGCTTGTTGGAGCCGATCGCGACGGTGTAGAGCCCCCAGCGTGTGAACGTGAGGACGATCTGAAGCAGCACGACGATCCCGATCGCCCAGATCAGCTCCGAATACGTGCCCGCCCCGAAGACCTTCCCGAACGTGCCGACGGGCACCTGCCCGCCAGGGGTCGCGACCGGCGTTCCTTTGGAGATGATCAGCGACAGGCCCTCGAACGTGAACAGGGTCCCCAGCGTCGTGACGAACGAGTTGATGCCGAGGACGGACACGAAGACGCCGTTGACCGCGCCGACCGCCAGACAGATCAGCAGCGCTCCGATCAGCGAGAGCCCGAGCGACAGGCCGACCGAGGTGTTCAGCTTGTAGTAGATGATCGGCGCGAACAGGTACATCCCGGCGATCGACAGGTCGATCTCGCCGAGGATCATCACGAACACCTCGCCCGCCGCGAGGATCGCGAACGGCGCGAAGTAAGGGAGCAGCGTTTCGAGGTTTCCGCCGGTGAGGAAGCTGCTCGTGTTGACCGAGAAGTAGATCGCCACCACGAGCGTGATGACGATGATGCTGCCCTCGCGCAGCGCGACGAGGCGTGAGCCGATCTCCCGCCAGCTCGGCAAGGCCCGGCGCGACTGCGCCGGGCCCTCCGGGCCCCCGGGTCCGGTCGAGGCGGGATCGCTCGCCACGCTCGCCACGTTCGTCCCCGACGCGCTTCCTATTTGACGACCACGGCCGACGAGGTCGTGCCCTCGTACCGGGACTTGGTCAGGTACGGGTCGACTGTCTCTTTGGTCACGAACTTGAGTCCGGTGTTGGCTTCGAACGGGCCGGTCTGGGTGCCCGAGACCTTGTAGAAGAACAGCTGCAGCGCCGGGACGAATCCCTGCAGGTACGGCTGCTGGTCGATCGTGAATTCGATGAAGCCGGCTTTGAGCAGGTTCTGGGTCTGTTCGGTGAGATCGAACCCGCCGGCGTGGACCTTGCCCTTCAGGCCGAGCTTCTGCATCACTTTCGCGAGGCTTTCCGTCGAGCCACCGTCGACCGCGTACATGCCCTTCACGCCTGTGTGACTCTTGTAGAAGGCCTCTATCGCCGATTCCTCGCCCGGAACCGCCGCGCCCGTGGCGACGGTGTGGATCGAGATCCCCTTGGCCTTCAGCACCTTTTCGGCGCCTTCGATGCGCGGCTGCAGGTTGGCCGATCCCGGCGTCGCGATGAACAGCCCGACTTCGCCGGACGGAACCTTCGCAACGATCTTTTCGCCCATCTTTTCACCGGCCAGTTTCAGGTCCTGGCCGATGTAGGCGAGCCGCGCGTTGCCCACCGCGTCGGCGTTGTAGGCGACCACCGGGATGCCCGCCGCGAGCGCCTTTTCGACCGGTTGGTTGAACGCGTGCAGGTCGATCAGCGACACGGCGATGCCATCCGCTTTCGAGGCAATGGCGCTGTTGAAAGCGTTCACCATCTGGCTGACGTCGCTGTTTTCCGAGCCCGTCCATTGGTAGGTGCAGCCGAGCAGCTTGCACGCGTCGGCGATGCCGTACTGGGTTGGAGTGAAGAACGGGTTCGTCGTGACGTGGTTGACGAACACGAATTTGTAGCTGGGGTGCGAGCCGAACACGTCCGACGAGTTGCCTCCGCTGGAGGCGCTGGACCCGCACGCGGCGAGCAGCGTGCTCACCGAGCCGACGCCGACGCCCGTCAGGGCGGTGCGGCGCAGGAAAGCACGTCTGTCGAACCCTGGGTGGTCGATCGCCGGTGCGTCGGCGCCATCTCGATGCGCTAGGGCGTCGCGGCCCTGATCGATCTCTGACATCTCACTCTCCTCTGATCGAGGGCTGCGCCTTCGCGGCGCCACGCCCACCGCATTACTTCCCGCGAATCTACTCTTCAGTCAATCACTTTGCGTGGACCCTTCCGCGAGCGATCGAATAGTCCTCCGCGTCCGCTCGCCGCGGCGAGGCCGGACGCCGCGCCAGCGGGCGCTATACCCTCGCAAGATGACCTCGGGCCCACACGAGCGGACCCCGCCCGAGCGCGGCGACGGCGCGGCTGAGCGGACGCCTGAGCCGGAGGCGGAGACGGCGCGGGAGCGCTTCGGGCCACTGACGCTGCTGCGCACGCGCAAAGCCGACGGGCGTGCGCTGCTGCTCTTCAGCCACGAGGAGGCCGAGGTGTGAGCGAGCTTCGCTTCGACGACTTGCGCGGCGAGGAGGTGGTCTACGCGATCCACCGACAGGACCGCACGTTCCTCCCGGACCGCGAGCACTGTCCGCTCGACCCGACCGTGCCCGGCGGCGCCGAAACGGAGATCCCCTTTCCCTCGTTCGAGATCGCCGTGTTCGACAACCGCTTCCCGGCCTTCGAGGCACCCGGGGGGGCGGCCGAGGTTGTCGTCTACACCGACCGCCACGACGGCTCCTTCGGCGGGCTCGCGCCCGGACGGGCCGAGGATCTGATGTGGGTGTGGCGCAACCGCTACGCCGAGCTCGGCGCGCGCGAGGACATCGCCTACGTGATGATCTTCGAGAATCGCGGCGTCGAGGTCGGCGTGACGCTCCACCACCCGCACGGGCAGATCTACGGGTATCCCTTCCTCCCGCCGGTGCCGGCTGCCGAGTGGGCCTCCGACGAGCGGCTCGGCGGCTGCGCGCCATGCGAGCTGCTGCGGCGCGAGCTCACCGACGGCGCGCGGCTTCTGCTGCAGAGCGAGGACGTGGTCGCCTACGTGCCCCACGCCGCCCGCTGGGCCTACGAAGTCCACGTCGTCATGCGCCGGCACCGTCCCAGCCTGCTCGAGTGCGAGCCGGGCGAGCTGCGCGGGCTCGCCCAGACTCTGCAGTCGCTCGCGCGTGGGTACGACGCTCTGTTCGAGCGCCCGTTCCCCTACGTGATGGTCGTGCACCAGGCGCCGACCGCCGACGCCGGCGCCGATCCGCCCGGCTCGCCCAGGCGCAGGGGCCACCTGCACGTCGAGTTCTACCCGCCCCTGCGCACGGCCGAGAAGCTGAAGTTCCTGGCCGGCTCCGAGCAGGGCGCGGGCACGTTCATCTCGGACACGCTGCCCGAGGAGACCGCCGTCGTCCTGCGTGAGGCGATCGCCCGCGCCGCCTGAGCGAGCGGCGGGTGAGAAGCGAGCGAGCAGTCGTGCCGCCCGATCCGAGCGCCGCGCCCGTGCGTGCGTTCGGCCCCGGGCGCGTCAACCTGATCGGCGAGCACACCGACTATAACGACGGCTTCGTCTTCCCCATCGCCATCGACCGCGATACCCTGGTGGCGGCGCGGCCGCGGACCGATCGCCAGGTGCGCCTGTATTCCGATACCTTGCGCCGCGCCTCCCAGTGGTCGCTCGACGCGATTGAGCCTTCCCGCGACCAGCCCTGGAGCAACTATGTCCGGGGCTTGACCCGCTTCTTGGAGGAGGAAGAGGTTGCGCTGCCCGGCGCCGACCTGGCGATCGCCAGCTCAGTGCCGCTGGGCGCCGGCGTCTCCAGTTCCGCCGCCCTGGAGATGGCCGCCGGCACCGCCCTGTTGGCCCTGGCCGGCGTGGAAATGGAACCAAGCACGCTGGCGATGCTCTGCCAGCGCGTGGAGAACCAGTTCGTCGGCGTCAACTCCGGCATCATGGACCAGTTCATTTCCGGCCTCGCGCTCGCCGACCACGCCCTGCTCCTGGACTGCCGTTCCTTGCGCTACGAGCACGTCGCCCTCCCCGCCGACCACGTCATTGGCGTGGCCGACACCGGCGTGAAGCACGGGCTGGTCGCCTCCGAATATAACGCTCGCCGGGCCGAATGCGACGATGGTGTGCGGCGGCTCCAGGAGGTCCTGCCCGACATCCGGGCGTTGCGCGATGTCAGCCCCGAGCAGTTGGCGACGCACGCGACGCTGCTGCCGGAGCGCGTCGCCCGGCGCAGCCGCCACGTCGTCGGCGAGAATGCCCGCGTCTTGGCGGCCGTCGACGCGCTCCGTAACGGCAATCTCGCCGCCGTTGGTGAACTGATGTACGCCTCGCACGCCAGCTTGCGCGACGACTACGAAGTGACGGTGCCGGAGCTCGACGTCCTGGTGGACGCGGCCCGTGGCGTCCGCGGAGTGGTCGGCAGCCGCATGACCGGGGGCGGCTTCGGCGGCTCGACCGTCACCCTCATGGAGCGCCGGGCGGCGAGCCAGTGGGAGCGCAGCGTGCGCCGCGCTTTCCGGGAGCGGTTCGGGCGCGCCCCGGCGACCTTTATTACCGCCGCCGCTGCCGGCGCCGGCCTCGTCGTGTCGTAATTGGTCACGGTGCGCCGTCCGGCAAGCGCCGCAGAACGTGGCCGAACGCTCGTTGCGCTGCTGGCGTTGCTCCTGATCGCCTGGGCGGCGCACTGGCACACCTTCGGGGTCTCCGAGCTGGGTCAGGACGGCTTCCTGTCAGCCGACCTGGCCTGGGGACCGTTGCCGGCCATGCTGACCTTCACCGCCCACGACGTCCATCCCCCGCTCTTCTTCGCTCTGCTACACTGGTGGTTCGCCCTCGCCGGGATGCACTACCTCACCGCTAAATTCCTCCCGATCGCCGGTAGTATGCTCGCCCTCGCCCTCCTGTACCAGATTGGCGCCCGGCTGGCGGGGCGGGCCGTCGGCCTGCTCGGCGCCGGGCTGCTGCTCGTCTCCTCCTCCGCCCTGCTGCTGGCGCCGACGGTTCGCCCCTTCACCCTCGCCCTCTGCTGCTCGCTCTTGACGCTCGTCATCACCCTCTTGAGCCTCCGGTCGGGGCTGCCCGTCGCCCGCCGGCGGCTCCTCTGGCTCGCGCTCGCCCTCAGTACCGCTCTGGCCCTGCTCGCCTGGTATCTCCAGCCGTTCTTCCTGGTTCTGGAAGCCTTGCTGCTGTCCCGCTCCCCGGCAGGAGGTAAGGTACGAGCCGCCGCATCGTGGCCCTGGCTCGGCGCCCTTGCCGCCGGCTGCCTGCTCGCCTCCCCCTGGTATGCCTATGTGCTGCCGTTGCTCTGGTCCAAGCTCCACGCCGGCGTCGACGTCGTGGGTACTGCGCCGACGCTGCCCGCCCTACCGGCCCTGGCGGCAGGATTCGCCCGAGGCGTTGTCGGTAGGAGCGGGGGTATGCTGACCGCGCTGGCCGTTGCCGGGTGGCTTGTCGGCCTGGTCATTGGCCTGAGGTGGTGCCGGCGGTGCTCCAGCGATCCCGTGCTCACCAGGGCGGACGTATCTTCCCCGGCAACGCGCCGCCTTGCCACGTTGGCGTTGCCCGCCGGCCTGTTCCTGGGCAGCGCCGAAGTGCTCGCCATCTTGCTACGCTGGCAGCACCCGGACGCCTTCGGCCGCTACCTGATTGGCATCCTGCCCTTCGTCGTCCTCCTGCAGAGCATCGCCGTGCTGAAGGGGCCACCAGCGCTTCGATGCCTGGCGCTCGTCGCCCTCCTGCTGGCCGTCGCCGGGCAGCTCTCCTGGTATGCCGGCCTGGTGCGCGGCACGCCGATCGATTGGGACAACGATCCGGTCTTCGCCGCTCTCGCGGACAAGACACAGGCCGGTGACGGCCTACTCTTGTCCGACCACGCGCGCCGCGCCCAATACGAGTTGAACCGGCGATTTTTCAAGCCGTTGCCCGCCGCGGTGATCCAGACCGCCGGGGACACGTATCTGGGGGCGACGCCGCAACAGGCGGAGCAGACCGTGGCGGGGCTGGTGCCGAAGGTCCACCGCATCTGGTACCTGGAGAGCGCGGAGCTGCCGGCGACGCCGGGGATCGGCCGGGCCGCGCTCGCCCAGCAGGCGTACGTTCTCTCCGTTCGCCACGTGGCCGACACCGATGTGCAGCTCTTCCTGACCCAGCCGCCGACGGCGCAACGCCAACTCGCCGTCACCCTGGACCAGGCCGTGACGTTGCAGTCCGCCGCCTACACGGCGACGACCTCCCCGGGCGGCGCCGTCACGGT
>DATNDZ010000019.1:0-57008 GCA_035553095.1 Solirubrobacteraceae bacterium
CGAACTCGCCGTCGGCGAACGGCAGGCCCGCGGCGGCGTCGGCCTGCACGAACGGGCCGGGGTAGTCGGGGCGCGGGCCGAGGTCGACGCCGGTGATGTCGAGATCCGGCTCGAGGCCGCGGAGGCCGAGCGAGCCGCAGCCGATGTCGACGATCGTCATCCCCGGCCGGATCTCGGTGCGGGCGAAGAACGCCTCGTGGCGGCGGCGGCGCGCATTCGCGGCGAGCGGGCCCAGGACCCGGGCGCGCAGCCGCCCGCGGGCGGTCGCGTAGACGTCCTGTGAACCCGGCACTTCGTGCAGCGTAGGGGCCGGGAGGCGGCGTTGGGGGTGGGGGGTGGGGTCCCAATACACTCAGACCCATGGCTTCCGCCCGGCAGATCCACGTCGGCGGCGTCCCCGTCGGGGGCGGCGCGCCCGTCGCCGTGCAGACGATGACGAAGACCGAGACGGCCAACCTGCAGGCCACGATGGACCAGATCCGGCGCGTGGCCGAGGCCGGCGCGGACATCGTGCGGGTGGCGGTGCCCCGCGAGCAGGACGCCGAGGCGCTCAGAACGATCGTCGCCGAGTCGCCGATCCCCGTGATCGCCGACATCCACTTCAACCACACGCTCGCGATCAAGGCGCTCGACGCCGGCGCGCACTGCGTGCGGATCAACCCGGGCAACATCGGCGGGCCGGAGAAGACGGCCGAGGTCGTCGCGACGGCGAAGGAGCGCGGGACGCCGCTGCGGATCGGGGTGAACTCCGGGTCGCTGCCCAAGCACCTGCGCGAGCTCGAGTTCTCGAGTCCCGTCGAGGCCCTCGTCACGGCCGCGGTCGAGTACGTCGAGCTCATGGAACGCCTGGACTTCGCGAACTTCAAGGTCTCGATGAAGTCGACGTCAGTGCCCAACACGATCGCCTCCAACCGCATGCTCGCCGAGCGGATCCCGTATCCGCTGCACCTCGGCGTGACCGAGGCCGGCACGAAGTGGTCGGGCTCGCTGAAGTCGGCCGTCGGGCTCGGCACGCTGCTGGCCGACGGGATCGGCGACACGATCCGCATCTCGCTCTCGACGTTCCACGCCGAGGAAGAGGTCAAGGTCGCGTGGGAGATCCTGAAGGCGCTGAAGCTGCGCGAGCGCGGGCCGGACCTGATCGCATGCCCGACGTGCGGGCGGCTGCAGTTCGACATGGACCGCGTCGTGGTCGAAGTCGAGCAGCGCCTGGAAGCGTACGAGGACCCGATCGAGGTCTCGGTGCTCGGCTGCGCGGTCAACGGCATCGGCGAGGCGCGCCACGCCGACTTCGGCATCACGGGCGCCAAAGACATGGGGATGATCTACTCGAAGGGCGAGCCGCTGAAGAAGGTCCCGACCGAGCAGCTCGTGGACGAGCTGTTCAAGGAGATCGACCGCTACTACGCGGCCGGCAAGACGGTCCAGCGCGACGAGTCCGCCGCCGCGGAGGCGCGTCGTTGGCTGGAGGAGAACGAGGACGCGACGGCGATGACGCCCGAGCGGATCGCCGCGCTCGAGGCGGCGGCAGCGGAGAACGACGCGAGCGCGGCCGACGTCCTTGAGTCGATGCTCGCTGTGTCCCCGCCGGGGGAGCCGGCGGGCGCACCCGCGGGCAACGGCGCGGCGAACGGCGACGGCGCGCTGCTCGACGAGGCCGTATCGCCGGTCGCCGGGCGTCGTTTCAGCCGCGGCTGAGCACGCCCTGCGCCGCGCGCGTCGATCGCACATCAACGTGCTGATCGAAGAATGCAGCGGAATGCAGCTGGGAGCGCTTTACACCACGGCAAACCCGTCGACCTGATCGAGCTTCGGCAGCTGTGCGCCGACACGCACGCTGCACGTGTGGTTGGAAGTGGAAGACGAGCTCGAAAGCTTCCCCTTCGCGGGAGAAGTCATCAGCTGAGATCGAGAGTAGGGGGATGGGTAGGCCGCATGCGGCCTACCCCGATCCGCCGGATGCGGCGGATCGCAGGCCCCTCGCACATGTGCGAGGGGCCTATGAAGAAGACGAGTAAGGGTCGCTCAGCCGGCTGCCGCGAAGCGCTCCGCGACCTTTGCCCAGTTGACGACGTTCCACCAGGCGTCGATGTAGTCGGGCCGGCGGTTCTGGTACTTGAGGTAGTAGGCGTGCTCCCACACGTCGACACCCAGCAGCGGCGTCTTTCCGTCTGAGATCGGGCTGTCCTGGTTGGCGCTGCCGACGATCGCCAGGCCGGAGCCGTCGTGCACGAGCCAGGACCAGCCCGAGCCGAACTGGTTGACGCCGGTTTCCTTCAGCTTGGCCTGGAAGTCGGAGAACGAGCCGAAGGCGGAGTCGATCGCCGAGGCGAGCTCGCCTGAGGGTTCACCGCCGCCGTCGGGGCTCATGTTCTCCCAGAACAGGGAGTGGTTGTAGTGGCCGCCGCCGTTGTTTTTGACGGGGCCCTTCTTGTCGCCGAGGCTGTCCAGGTTCTGCAGCACCTCCTCGACGGGCTTGTCGGCCCACTCGGTGCCCTCGAGCGCCGCGTTTGCCTTGTCGACGTAGGCCTGGTGGTGCTTGTCGTGGTGGAATTCCATCGTCGCCTTGTCGATGTGCGGTTCGAGCGCGTCGTAGGCGTAGGGGAGGGGCGGTACGGAAAAGGCCATGTCGGGGACTCCTTGTCGGTTTCCGTCGGTTCGGTCGATGCTCGCTGTTCTATCAGAGGCCCGGCGGCTAACCTCAAGCGATGGCGCGTGCGGCAACGGGGCGGCCGGGACGGCCGGCGGCGGCGACGCGCGAGGCCGCACTGGCGCTGTCGATGAAGCGCTTCCTCGCGGGGGAACGGATCGACGTGCAGGCGATCGCACGCGAGCTGGGGCTCGCACGGGCGACCATGCACCGCTGGTTTCAGACGCGCGAGACGCTGCTCGGCGAGCTGCTGGCCGAGCTGGGCGAGCGGCGGCTGCTCGAGATCCGCGCCGAGACCGGCGGCGGTGGCGCTGCCGCGCTGCTCGAGACGTTCGACCGCTTCAACCGCGAACTGGCGGGGCTCGAGGGGCTGCGCGTGCTGCTCGCGCAGGAGCAGGAGCGAGCGCTGCGCATCCTCACCTCGAGCGGCGGCGTGGTACAGCCACGGATCGTGGCGGCCGTGCAGCGGCTCGTCGAGGATGAGCTCGCGGCCGGGCGCTACGCCCCCAAGATCGACCCGAGCGTGCTCGCCTACGCGATCGTGCGCCTGGGCGAGGCGTTCCTCTACAACGACGCGATCGTTGGCATCCGCGGCGACACCGAGCGCCTGCGCGAGATCGAGGCGGCGCTGCTCGGCGGCTGAGCGCGACGGACGACCGCCGAGCGGGGCGGGCTGCGAGCCACCGGCATGGCCAGCTGGCGAGCGGGAAACACCCTTTGAGACGCGTCCCAGGGTCTGTCTAAATGGAGCTGCTGCGCGGTGTAGCTCTTGCGCGCACGGCTCGTCGGCTCGCCCGATCCCCCGCGAGCTCGACGCGGCGCAGGCCGACTCCCGGTTCGGCCAGCCAGCACGGTGGCCGAGCCGGAGTCCGCGCACGGTCGGCGTTGCAGGCGCGCCGCTGCGTGGGCGTATACCCTCGACGCTCCGCGGCGCGCGCGCGTCGCGATCGAGCGATGACGCGCCTCTCCGAATACCTCCTGCCCACCGAGAAGCAGCCGCCGGCGGACGCGGAGGCGATCTCGCACAAGCTGATGGTGCGCGCCGGCCTGATCCGCCAGATGGGTGCGGGCATGTGGACCTGGCTGCCGGCCGGCTGGCGCGTGCACCAGCGTGTGGTCGCGATCGTGCGCGAGGAGATGGACGCGATCGGCGGCCAGGAGATGCTGATGCCGGTGCTCCAGCCGGCTGAGCCTTGGCGCAGGTCCGGGCGCCTGGAGATCGACGAGCTGTTCAAGCTGAGCGACCGCAAGGGGTCGGAGCTGGTGCTGGCGCTGAGCCACGAGGAGGCGGTCACCTTCCACGTCGCCCGGCTCGTGCGCTCATACCGCGATCTGCCGCTGATCCTCTACCACTTCCAGGTCAAGGAGCGCGACGAGCCGCGCCCTCGCGCGGGCGTGCTGCGCACGCGGGAGTTCATCATGAAGGACTCGTACACCTTCGACCGCGACCGCGCCGGGCTGGACGAGCGCTACGAGCTGCACGTGGGCGCGTATGACCGCATGATGGAGCGCACCGGGCTGCGTTTCTACCGAGTCGAGGGAGACGTCGGCATGATGGGCGGGCTGGGCGCGCACGAGTACATGGCCCCGTGCCCGGCCGGCGAGGACGAGGTCGCGCTGGCTGATGGCTACGCCGCCAACCTCGAGGTCGCGCTGAGGGACCCGCGCGTGGCGCAGGCGGGCGAGGGCTACACGCTCGACGGTCAGCCGCTGCGCGTCGAGCAGGCGATCGAGATCGGCAACATCTTCAAGCTCGGCACGCGCTACTCCGAGCCGCTCGGGGCGAGCTACCTCGACGAGAACGGCGCGGAGCAGCTGATCTGGATGGGCTCCTACGGCATCGGGCCGGCACGTGTGGTGGCGGCGGCGGTCGAGCAGTTCGCCGACGAGCACGGCATCTCCTGGCCGCGCGCGCTGGCGCCGTTCGCGGTGCACCTGGTCGCGCTGGGCAGCCCGGGGACGCCCGAGCGCGACGCGGCGGAGCGCGTCTACGAGACGTTGCGCGAGGGCGGCGTCGAGGTCCTCTACGACGACCGCGAGGCCGGCCCGGGGGAGAAGTTCGCCGACGCCGAGCTGCTCGGGTGCCCGCTGCGGCTGACCGTCGGGCGCCGCTCGCTCGAGTCGGGCGAGATCGAGGTGCAGCTGCGCCGCGGACGCGCCGAGGCGCCGGGGCTGGCGCTCGCGGCCGAGCCGCAGGAATTGCTGCGCGCCGTGGACGAGCTGTGGCAGAGCCTCCCCTAGACGAGACCTCGCAGGGCGATGCAGGCGGTCTGCCGCCCGAGCGGCGGCGCCTGACCTTCGCCCGCCTGTCGGGCCTGGACCGTTCGGGGCCACCGCCGGCGGCGACCCAGAGCGGCAGCCCGCTGCGGCCGTGGACAATCCCCAATGCGATCGGCTTCGCGCGTCTGGCGCTGATCCCGGTGTTCCTGATCGTCGCGCTCTCCAGCGACGACGGCGTCGACGCGCTCGCGGCAACCCTCTTCGCCGTGATCGGCTGGGGCGACTACGCCGACGGCATCGCCGCGCGTGTGACGCGCCAATACAGCCGCCTCGGCGCGCTGATGGACCCGGTCACCGACCGCCTACTGGTCGTCTCGGGCGCGGTCGTGTGCTGGCGGTTTGACCTGCTCCCGCGGTGGGCGCTGGCGGTGCTTGCCGCGCGCGAGCTTGCGATGCTCGTGCTTGGGCGCGTGGCGCTGCGCCGCGGCGTTGAGCTGCGCATCAACTGGCCCGGCCGGCTCTCGGTTGCGCCCGTGATGGGCTCGTTCTTCTTCGCAATGGTCGGGCTCGGCAAAGTCGGTGAAGTGATGCTCTACGTGGGGCTCGCGATGGCGCTGCTCGCCACCGTGCTGTACGTGCGCACGGGCCTGCGCGAGGTCCGCGCCGGCCCGCCCGGCTAGCCTCAAGCTCAGCCTGACCTTTTGGTCTATACTGCGCGCTCCTGCCGGCCACACGGACGCGTTCGTGCAGGCCCGGACCAAGCCCGCACGAGGAGAGAGCCCCAGATGGACGAGACGTTTCCCGATCTTGGCTCGCTCACGGATGTCGAACTCAAAGACGTCATCCGTCAGCTGACCGAGGAAGAGACCGAGGTCTCCTACAGGCGGCGCATCTTGCACGGCAAGATCGACATCCTGCGCGCCGAGCTGGTCAACCGACTGCGCAAGAAGCACGAGGGCGGCGAGGTGCTGATCACCGGCGAGGACGTCCAGCAGCTGACCGACATCCTCGCCAACCGCCAGCCCGAGTCCGGCGCAGAGGACGGGGCCGGATGAGAACGGCGGGGCCGTGCGTGTGCTCGCGCGGCGCGCTGGCGGCCGCGGGCGTGGAGCCGGCCTCCCGGATCGGCTGACGATGGCGCTGCACTGCACCGAGTGCGGCTTCCTCAACGCCGAGGGGGCCAACTACTGCCAGCGCTGCGGCACGCTGCTCGAGCGCGCCCAGCAAGCTGGCGAGCCGGTCACGGCGACGTACAAGATCGACGAGACGGGCGAGCTGGTGCCGGTCGAGCTCGAGGAGGTCACCGCGCGCGGCCCGGCGCTCGTGATCCGCGCCGGTGGTGGGCGCGTGGGGGAGAGCTTCGCGGTCGACCGCGAGCGCACGAGCATCGGCCGGCGCCCGGACGCAGAGGTGTTCCTCGACGACGTGACCGTCTCGCGCGACCACGCGCTGCTGATCCGTCGCGGCGACGCCTGGTACCTCGACGACATGGGCTCGCTCAACGGCACCTATGTCAACCGCTCGCGGATCGAGTCCCAACGCCTGGAGGAGGGCGATGAGGTGCAGATCGGCAAGTACAAGCTGACCTTCCACGTGCGCTGATGCCGAGCGCGCGCGCACCACAGGTGGACGTCGATGAGCTCGAGCGCGAGGCGAGCGCCGCAGTGGCCGCCCCGCGCGCCCGCGCCGGCGGCGACGGCGAGGCCGGGGCGCGCCAGAAGTCGCTGACGATCGGGGCCGTCTGCAAGGCGCTGGCACAGGAGTTCCCCGACATCTCGATCTCGAAGATCCGCTACCTGGAGGATCAGAAGCTCTTGACACCGCGCCGCACTCCCGGCGGCTACCGCCTCTATGGCCAGGGTGACGTCGCACGCCTGCGCACGATCCTGCGGATGCAGCGCGACGAGTTCCTGCCGCTGCGGGTGATCCGCCAGGAGCTCGCCGCGGGACGCTCGGAGGGCGAGGCCACGCCGACGCCGGGACGGGTCGCGCGAGAGGGCATGCGCGCGCTGCGCCCGAGCGTGAGCGTGCGCGAGGCCACCGGCGCGCTGTACTCGCTCGAAGACGTGCTCGACGACACCCACGCCGAGGAGAAGCTCGTGCGCGAGCTGGAGGAATACGGCGTCGTCAAGGGCGAGCTGCGAGGCGGCGTGCGCTACTTCGACGAGACCGAGCGCGAGATCATCGCGGCCGTGGCCGAGCTCGCGCGCTACGGCGTGGGCGGGCGCAACCTGCGCGTGTTCCGTTCCTCGGCCGACCGCGAGGCCAACCTGCTCCAGCAGATCCTCGCGCCGGCGCTGCGCTCGCGCAACCCGGAGCGGCGCAAGGAGGCGGTCGAGGCGCTCGAGAACCTGGCGGCCGTGGCGACGCATCTGAAGCACCTCCTGCTCGTGCGCGACCTGCGCAAGATCGTCCGTTGATGCAGCGGCGTAGACAGCGTCCGGCGACGAGCGCTCGGCGATGAGCGCCGAGACCGCGAGCGGCCCCTCGCGCGCGGAGCTCGAGCGCGGCATGCGCGAGCTGATCCGCGAGATACCCGACTTCCCACGGGCGGGCATCGGCTTCAAGGACATCACGCCTCTGCTGGCCGACGCCGGCGCGCTATCGGCGGCCGTGCGCGCCCTGGCCGAGCTGGCGCGGCCGCTGCAGGTCGAGTGCGTGATCGCGGCCGAGGCGCGCGGCTTCCTGCTCGGCCCTGCGCTCGCGCTCGAGCTCGGCGCTGGCTTCGTGCTGGCACGCAAGCCCGGCAAGCTGCCCTACGAGACGATCTCGGCCGAATACGAACTGGAGTACGGGTCCAACCAGCTCGAGCTGCACACCGACGCCGTCCAGGACGGCAGGCGCGTGCTCGTGCACGACGACCTACTCGCGACGGGCGGAACGGCGCTCGCGCTGTGCGAGTTGGTCGAGGCGCTCGGCGGCGAGGTCGTCGGCTGCGGCTTCCTCGTCGAGCTCGGCTTCCTCGGCGGCCGCGAGCGGCTCGCGCCGCGCCCGACGCACGCGCTGTTGAGCTACGACGGCTAGGCCGCGTCCGCGAGAGCCAGGACAGCCCGTGCCCACCGCCCGCCGCAGCCGTACGATCGCAGCGCCTGCGGAGGAGCTGTGGGACCTGATCGACGACCCACACCACCTGCCGCGGTGGTGGCCGCGCGTGGATCGCGTCGAGGACGTCGACGGCGAGGCGTTCACCGAGGTGATGCGCACGTCCAAAGGCAAACTCGTGCGCGCCGACTTCCGCGTGCTGCGCGAGCAGGCGGGACGCACGCTGACCTGGCAGCAGCAGCTCGAGGGCACGCCGTTCGGACGCCTGCTCAGCGAGGCGAGCACGCGCGTGACGCTCGAGCCGCAGGAGCGCGGCACGCGCGTGACGCTCGAGCTGCACCAGCGGCTGACCGGCTTCTTCCCGCGCTTCGGTGGCTTCATGGTGAGTCGCGCGGCGGCGCGGACGCTCGATGAGGCGCTCGACGGGCTGGAGCGGATCGGTGGCTGAGCCCGCGCCCGGGACCGCCACCGCGCCCCGGCCTGCCCCCGCCCAGCCGGAGGCGCCGCGCATGCGCTGGTGGGGCTGGGGCGATGAGGCGCACCCGCCCGGGCTTCCGACGCACGCGCTCTCGTTCCTCGAGCAGGCGGTCGGTCTGCCGGCGCGACCGCGACCGCCGGTCGCGCTCTCGCACGTGCAGCTTCCGCCGAGCGCGCTCGGCACGACCACGCTCGACCGGCTGCGCGCGCTCGTCGGCGCCGAGCACGTGCGCGTCGATCACGCCGAACGGGTGCAGCACGCCGCGGGCAAGGGCTACCCGGACCTCGTGCGGATGCGCGCAGGCACCCCCGACGGCGCGCCCGACGCGGTCGTGCTGCCGCACGGGAGCGAGCAGCTGGCTGAGCTGCTCGCGTTGTGCTCGAGCGCCTCGCTCGCCGTCGTTCCCTTCGGCGGCGGCACGAGCGTGGTCGGCGGCGTTGAGCCGCTGCGGGGTGATCACGCGGGCGTGATCGCGCTCGACACGAGCCGGATGGCGGGTGTTCTCGGGCTCGATCTCGAGTCGCGCACCGTCACGGTCGCGGCCGGGATGCGCGCGCCCGCGCTCGAGCGCCACCTCGCGCGCAGCGGCCTCACGCTCGGGCACTATCCGCAGTCGTTCGAGTACGTCTCGCTCGGGGGCTGCGTGGCGACGCGTTCGGCCGGACAGGCCTCGACCGGCTACGGCGCGATCGAGAAGATGGTCGTGGGGCTGCGCATGAGCTCGCCCAGCGGCGAGCTCGCCCTGCCGGCGCAGCCGGCGAGCGCAGCCGGCCCGTCGCTGCGCCAGCTCTTGATCGGCTCAGAGGGCACGCTCGGCGTGATCTCCGAGCTGGCGCTGCGGGTGCGCCCGGCGCCGCGTGAGCGCATCTATGAGGGCGTCTTCTTCGAGAGCTTCGCCGCCGGGGCGCGGGCGCTGCGTGAGCTGATCCAGGGCGGGGCGGCGCCCGAGGTGGCACGCCTCTCCGACGAGGCCGAGACGCGCATGTCGCTCGCGCTCGCCGGAACCGGTGGGGCCAAGGGCAGGCTCGGGCGCCTCTACCTGCGCGCGCGCGGCTACGACGAGGGCTGCGTGGCGATCCTCGGCTACGAGGGCGAGCACGCGAGCGCACGCCGCGAGCGCGGCATCGCGATCGCGCGCGAGAGCGGCGGGCTGGCGGTCGGGCGCTCGCCCGGCGAGGCGTGGCTGAAGGGGCGCTTCGCGGCGCCCTATCTGCGCGATGAGCTGCTCACGCTGGGCGTGATGGTGGAGACGCTCGAGACGGCCACGCAGTGGTCGAACGTCGAGCGCCTGCACGGCGCCGTGAGCCGGGCGATCGCCGGGGCGCTGCGCGACTTCGGCACGCCGGGCCTTGTGATGTGCCACATCTCGCACCTCTACGAGACGGGCGCCTCGCTCTACTTCACGTTCCTGGCGCGCCAGCGCGAGGGCGAGGAGCTGGCGCAGTGGCGCCTGGCCAAGGAAGCCGCCAGCCGCGCGATCTGCGAGGGCGGTGGCACGATCACCCACCACCACGCGGTCGGCCGCGATCACGCGCCCTGGATGGATGCGGAGGTGGGCGAGGGCGGCCTGCGCGCGTTGCGCGCGGTCAAGGACGAGCTCGACCCCCGCGGCATCATGAACCCGGGCAAGCTGATCGGCGAGCGCCGCGCCGGCGGCTAGTGCAGCGCGAAGTTGCCGCGCAGGACGACCGGGCCGGGCTTGGTCGGGCGCGGGTCGGTCTCCCTGGTCACGATCATCGTGTGGTACTTGGCGGCGTTCTTGGGCAGCAGCGCGCCGCCCTGGACGTTGCCGCTCGGGCCGACCGCCGGCGCACGGCTGAGCGCCTGGAAGCTGCTCGGTGAGTTGTAGAGCCAGACGGCGTAGAAGAAGCCCTTGCCTTTCGATGGCGGCAGGTGCTGGGCGGCGAGGTAGAAGGCGTACTGGTTGCCTTCGGAGAGCACCTGGGCGACGGCGAACGCGTTGCTGGCCGCGTCGGGGGAGGTGAGCGTGATGCGCTTGTCTTCTTTGGCGCGCGCTTTCTGCGCGCCGCCGTTGCCCGAGGAGCCGGTCCCGCTCGTTTCGGCGCCGCTCGAGCCGCTCGAGCTCTGCGAGCCGCCGCCGGTGAGCAGCACGACCGCGACGACGATCCCGGCCACGATCACCGCGAGCAGCAGCGCGCCGCGCACGCGCGCCGGGGATGCCGCCGCAAGTCGCGGCGTCCGCGCGGAGCGTCGGCGTGCGCCGGTGGCGCTCTGCGTCCCACTCTCCGCGCTGGCCCCCGCCGACGTGTCGCTCGCCGTGGCGCCCGTCGCGAGCCGCGCCGGGCGCGCTCCGTTGGGGATCTCCGGGAGCGGCGCGCCCGCGAGCGGCTCCAGCTCGCGCACCAGCTCCGTCGCCCACGCGCGTGCCTGCGGCGAGCCGTCGAGGTAGGTGCGCGTGGCCAGCCGCTCGGCCACGCCCGAGCGCTGCCCGAGCAGGTAGTCGCCGACCTCCTCGCGCTGAGCCGCGGTCAGCTCGCGCGCCTGCGCGGCGGCGAGCACGGCGAGCGCGGCATGGGCGCGGGCGTGGACGGCGCGCTCGTCGATGTCGAGCATGCCGGCGACATCGGCGTAGCTCTTGCCCCTGCGCAGCAGCAGCGACAGCGTCGCTCGCTGGTCGGGAGGGAGGTCGTCCAGTCGGCTCATCGGTCTAGCTCAGTTCCTGCCGGCGGACCGCGCTCGCGGCCGGGAGGGGGATTCGTAGGCTATCGTGGCGCCGCGATGGCCAAGCCGACTGCTCAGGAGCTCGCGGCGTCGGTGCAGGGCTTCGACCGCCTCTACGGGTTGCAGCTGCTCTCCTACGACGAGCAGGAGGTGACGGCGCAGGTGACCGTGCGCGACGAGCTCAAGCAGCCGGCGGGGCTCGTGCACGGCGGCGTGTACGCGTCGATCGCCGAGTCGATCGCCTCGATGGCGACGGCGCTCGCGGTGATCCCGGAAGGCAACATGGCGATGGGACTCGCCAACGCCACGAGCTTCCTGCGCCCGATCACCGAGGGGACGATCCATGCGCACGCGACGCGCCTGCACCGCGGGCGCACGACCTGGGTGTGGGATGTCCGCTTCAGCGACGACGCCGGGCGCACGTGCGCGGTCACGCGCATGACGATCGCCGTGCGGGCGCTGCCCGAGGGCGTGCCTGCGCCCGCCGGCTGAGCGCCGGGGTCGGGACGGGTGCTACGCGCGCCCAGGGGTCCCCGAGCGGCTGCCGGGCCGGGCGCAGCAGCCTCAGCGCAGCGCGCGCAGGGGCGAAGGCATCTGCGAGGGCAGCGGCGTCGAACCGAAGCCGGTGTCGGGCAGGCGCGCGGGCAGCGGCGCGCCCGGTTCGCCGACCTCGTTGATCGGGACGAGCGTGTGCGCGGCGGCGGCCGCCAGCCGGGCGCTCACGGCGTGGACGCTCACGACCACGCCGCCCGTGGGTATTGCGATCGTGCGCCCGCGCTGGGCGAGCACCGCCCCTACGCCGCGCAGCACGGTCGCGGTCTGAGGCGTGGAGCCGCCCGCGACGAAGCTGTTGTCGGGCGAGGTGACGATGCTCACGGGCGTGACGCACGTGCTCTGTCCCCCGACGACGCAGTCGCCGTATTGCACCGAGAAGGCGCCGCTCGGATCATGCGAGGCTTCGGTGATCTGCATGCCCTGGAAGGAGCGTCCGAGCCAGTAGACGGGGTAGGGGGCGACCAGCAGGCTCTCGAGAGTGTTGTGCGGGATCGGGCGATCCTGCAGCGTGTCGCCGCAGCCGCCGAGCGCGAGTGCGCAGGCGGGGAGCAGCAGGGCGAGCGTCCGGCGGCGGATCATCGATCCGCTCAGTCGCGGTAGCGGTTGGTGATCGGCATGCGCCGGTCGCGCCCGAACGCCAGCGGCGTTACCTTGATCCCGGGCGGGGCCTGGCGGCGCTTGTACTCGGCGAGGTCGACGAGCCGGCTCGCGCGCTGCACCTCCTCCTCGGGCAGGCCCTCGGCGACGAGCTGCTCGGGGCTGCGGTGAAGCTCGATATACCCGTGCAGGATGCGGTCGAGCAGCTCATACGGCGGCAGCGAGTCCTCGTCGCGCTGGTCGGCGCGCAGCTCCGCCGACGGCGCGCGCTGGATGATCGACTCGGGGATCGGCGCCACGACGCCCCCCGGCACAGCGTTCGGCGAGTTGCGCCAGGCGCAGAGGCGGTAGACGAGCGTCTTCGCCACGTCCTTGATCACGGCGAAGCCGCCCGCCAGGTCGCCGTAGAGCGTCGTGTAGCCGACCGACATCTCCGACTTGTTGCCGGTCGTGAGCACGAGCCAGCCGAACTTGTTCGACAGCGCCATCAGCAGGTTGCCGCGGATGCGCGCCTGCAGGTTCTCCTCGGTGAGGTCGTGCTCGTGGCCGTCGAAGGCGGGGCCGAGCGTGTCGGCATAGGAGTCGAAGACGGGCTCGATCGCGAGCTCGTGCACCCGCACGCCGAGCGCGGCCGCGAGCGCGCCTGCGTCCTCCTGCGTGGCCGAGGAGGAGAACTGCGAGGGCATGATCGCGACGCTGACGCGCTCGGCGCCGAGCGCGTCGACGGCGAGGCAGGCGACGAGCGCCGAGTCGATCCCGCCCGAGAGCCCGAGCACGACGTGGCCGAAGCCGTTCTTCTGCACGTAGTCGCGCAGGCCGAGCGTGAGCGCTGCGTAGATCTCGGCCTCGATCGGCTCGAGCGGCTCTGCCAGCGGTCCCCCGGGCGGACGTCCGCCGGTGCCGGCTTCGACGCTTGCGGGCAGGCCCGGCAGCACCGCCACCCGCGCCGGGCCGCCGGCGCCGATCGGCGAGCGCGTGCTCGCGCGGTGCCCGGCCTCGCGCAGGCGCGCGGCAGCGGCCGCCTCGAGGTCGACGTCGCAGACCAGCAGCTCCTCGCGGAACTGCGCGGCGCGCGCGATCGTCTGTCCGGTGTGATCGACGACGAAGGAGTGGCCGTCGAACACGAGCTCGTCCTGGCCGCCGACGAGGGCGCAGAAGGCGACGCATGCGAGGTTGTCGCGGGCGCGCTGGGCGAACATCCGCTCGCGCTCCTGACCCTTGCCGGCGTGGTAGGGGGAGGCAGAGATGTTGAGGATCAGCGTCGCGCCCGCCAGCGCCTCATCGCTCGCAGGGGGCCCCGGCTCCCAGATGTCCTCGCACACGGTCAGCCCGAGCCGCTCCTGGCCGATGTCGATCACCGAGCCGACCGAGCCGGCCTGGAAGTAGCGCTCCTCGTCGAAGACGCCGTAGTTGGGCAGGTAGACCTTGCGGTAGACCGCGTGCACGACCCCGTCCGCGAGCACGGCCGCCGCGTTGTAGACGTCCTCGGAGCGCTCCGGGTAGCCGACCACGGCGACCACCCCGTGCGTGTCCGCCGCCAGCTCGGCCAGGGCGGCGGCCGCGTCGGCGAGGAAGTGCTCGCGCAGAAGCAGGTCCTCGGGCGGATAGCCGGTCAGCGCGAGCTCGGGGAAGAGCACGATGTCGGCACCCGCCGCGAGCGCCTGCCCGCGTCCCGCGCGGATGCGCTCGGCGTTGCCGGCGATATCGCCGACGGTCGCGTTCATCTGGCAGAGGGCTAGGCGCATCGCGCCCATGGTCGCAGCCCGTCGTTGCTCACGCCGCCTCCGGGCACGGATCTCGAGTCGCCGGCTGGGGGCCGGCTCAGCGCGCGGCGGACTTGCGAGCGCCCGTGCCGGCGCCGGTCTTGCCCGCTGCGCTCTTGCTCGCGGCAGAGGGGGCGCGTTTGCCGGCTCGGCGTTTGGCGGGCGGAGCAAGCCCTGCGGCTCGAGCCAGCGAGGAGATCGCCCACTTCATGTCACCCGCGATCGACTCGAGCCCGGGCAGCGCATCGAAGTCGCCGAGCAGGCCGAAGCCGAGGTGCCCGTCGTAGCTCATCACGGCGATGCCGAGCGCCTGGCGCCGGGCGAGCGGCACGACTGGATAGAGCACGCGCAGGCGTCGCCCGAGCACGTACAGCGGGAACTGCGGCCCGGGGACGTTCGTGACGACGAGGTTGAAGAAGCGCTGGCGCGCCTGCAGACGCGCCGCCTGGCTGAGGATCGTGGGCGGCGCGAAGCCGGCGAGGTTGGTGAGCACCTGCGCCCCCACCGCCTGCCCGGAGGCCTTCAGGTCCTCCATCGCGCGCGCGATCTGCTGCAGCGACTCGGCCGGGTTCTGCACGCCGACCGGCAGCGGCGCCCACATCGCGGCGACCTGGTTGCCGAGCGCGCCGCGGTCGGAGTCGGCACGCACCGAGACCGGCACCATCGCCTTCAGCTCGAGCCCGTCGGTCACGAGCCCTTCGCGGCGGAGATAGCGCCCGAGGCCGAGGCTCACGGTCGCGAGCACGACGTCGTTGAGCGTGCCCCCGAGCGAGTCCTTGATCGCTTTGAACTGCTCGAGGTCGGCGTCGATGAACGTGTAGCGGCGATGCGGGCCGATCTCGACGTTGAACGGGCTGTCCGGTGCCGGCGCTTTGACGCCGGCGATCGTTGTCGCGCCGATGCTCTGCAGGCCGTCGACGAGCTGCGTGGCGGCGCGACGCGGCGCGCGCAGCAGCCTGCGGGCGCCGCGCACCATCTCGGCCGGCACGGTCGCGCGTTCCCGTAGCGCCTCCCCGAGCAGCTTGGCTGACCCGGGCAGCGGCTTGGCCGTCCACGGCACCGGCGGGCGCGAGGTCGGCACCGGGTCCGGCGCGGCGTCGAACAGCACGGTCGTGATGTCCACGCCCGAGATGCCGTCGACTAGCGCGTGGTGGGTCTTGGCGATCAGCGCAAAGCGTTCGCCGGCCATCTTCTCGACCAGCCAGATCTCCCACAACGGCTTGGAGCGGTCCAGGCGCTGGGAGAAGAGGCGTCCCGCGAGCTGCTTCACTGCGCGATCGTCGGCCGGCTTGGGCAGCGCGGTGTGGCGGATGTGGTAGCGGGGATTGAAGTGCGGGTCGTCGGCCCACACGGGGCGGCCCTGGTCGTAGGGGACATACGCGAGCCGCTGGCGGTAGCGCGGTACCAGGTGCAGTCGGCTGACTACGTGGTCGACGAGCTCCTGCGGCGTCGGGGCGGTGCCGTCGAAGATCATCACCGACGCCACGTGCATGTGGGCCGTCGAGTTGTCCTCCAGGTGCAGGAAGGTCGAGTCGAGCGCCGTCAGGCGGTCCGGGTTGGCCACGAGCCCGATTGTCGCTGTTTGTCAAGCCGCAGTCAACGATCGCCGCACGAGCCGTCCAAGCGCGCGCCGCGCGGGCGTCACTTCGGCCGGTCGGGCGTGCGCGACTCAAGGCGGCGGCGCCCGCGGCCGAGACGGCATACATGGGTCGCACGAAGCCGGGCAGCGGGGCGCTGGTGGCGTCCCCGGACGCGCACCAGGACCTCCCCGCCGACCCGCGCGCGGCCGAGCACCTGATGCGCTGGGTCGGCGTCGCGATGTTCCTGCTCGGGTCGACCACGCTGCTGGCGACGCTGCCGCTGCCCGACCCGAACACCAGCGATCACGCCGCGATCGAGATAATCGCGGGCCTGCTCGCGCTCGGCGCCGTGATCGTCGCCTTGCTGCGCCCCGGCCGGCGCTGGGTCTCGCGCTTCTCCGTCGTCTACGGGATTCTGCTCGTCAGCGCCTTGGTGGCCGTGACGCGACCGATCGAGGCGACGCCGTTCTTCTACCTCTGGCCGCTCGTCTTCTCGGCCTACTTCTGCTCGCGACGCGAGGTGGCCGCCGACCTCGTGCTGTTCTGGGTCTCGCTCGGGCTGGCCCTGTTCGTGTGGTCGACCGATCCGATGAAGCCGGTGCTGTTCCTCGGCGTCGGCGTCTCGGTCACGCTCACCACCATCGTCGTGAAGCTGCTCGCCGATCACGTCACGAGCGTCATCCGCCAGCTCGCCCGCGCCGCCGACACCGACTACCTGACCGGCCTCTTGAATCGGCGCGCGTTCGACCTCGAGTTCCGCCGCCAGTGCGAGCGCGCGCGGCGCAGCGAGCTGCCGCTGGCGGTGGCGACATTCGACCTCGATCGCTTCAAGCAGGTCAACGACCACCTCGGCCACGCCGAGGGCGATCGGGTGCTGTGCGACTTCGCCGCCCTGCTCGAGAGCGAGCTGCGGGCCGGCGACACGCTGGCACGCGTCGGCGGCGAGGAGTTCGCAGTGGTGCTGTTCGGCGTGGGCATGAGCGAGGCCGTCGCCTTCGCCGAGCGGATCGGCAGCGGGCTGGCCACCAGCCCGGGCGCGCAGGGAGCCACGCTCGGGACGAGCGCCGGCGTCGCCGAGCTCTCCGAGCGCACTCCTCATCCGGCATCGCTGATGCTCGCCGCCGATCGCGCCCTCTATGCCGCCAAGGCGGCGGGCCGGCGACGCGTGGGCGTCTGGGAGGACGGGGGCACGCGCATCGCGGCACGCATCGCCGGCGCTGGCGCCGGCGGCCCGGAGCAGCCCGAGCTCGTCGCACGCGCGCTCTAGAGGCGGCTGGCATTGAACGGCCTCCAGGCGTACGATTGACCCAGCGCGGGGGCTGGGTGTCCAAATTGGGGGACTTGGCACCGAGCGCTAGGGCGCGGGACTTCGGACTCGCGCCCGCTTTCCAATCGGCAGGCTCGATGCGGCCGCAGGACCGACAGACCCGGACAGGGAAGTGGGCGCTGCCGATCCCGCGGCCTGTGGCTCAGCCGCGGTCAGCCTCGTGCTGTCTGTACTGAGCCGTCCGAAATTTGCCCTGCTGGACGGGTTTTCAACCGGGCAACTCGCCGAACCCCGTCCGTGCGGTGTGCTCCTGACCGCGATTGACCAGTGTTCGCCAGGGACCACGCTTTGGTTCTTGGCCGCGCGGGCCTTCCGACAGGTATAAGCAGCCGTAGCTCTGCCATATCGTGTCCGTATGGCCTGCGATAAGCTTTGGCCAGCGGCCATCCGGGGGAACGGCGTCCGTCACCCCCTTTCGGCGCTGAATGCGTAGAGCGCGCCCCGGATGGCGGCTACTTCTCGCGGTGACCATGTGTGCGCTTGATCACAGAAGCGCGCGGTCGCGGGCTTCTAGGATGCGAACAATTGTTCGACTCTGCCGAGTCGCCGCCGTCGAACGGCGGTGATCGGGGAACCCACTGCCGGGCTGCCTGATGGGCCCGGATGGGGCGAATCGCCCGCTGATGTGGACGTAACGCCCGGCTGATGCGCGGCCCGATCGCGCTGCCGCCGGGCTGTGAGCCCGACAGCTAACCCCGTAGGCGGAACCACAAGGAGGTATGGATTCCGATGTACGCACCCGCGCCCCCGGCGCAGCCTGCCCTCGCGCTGGCACCCGTAGTGATCGCCTCGAGCACGCCAGCGTCGAGCGCGAGCGCACTGGGGCGCCCCACGGCCACCTCGCTGCACGTGCGCAAGGCGCGCCTGAACGTGCTCGAAGGCGGTCGCGTCAGCGTCGCCGGCACGCTCAGGCCCGGGCTGGCAGGTCGCACGATCGACCTGCAGGCCAAGGGCCGCCACGGATGGCATGACGTGGCGCACACGCGCACCGGCGCGGGCGGGCGCTTTCGCCTGCGCTACACGCCGCACGCCACCGGCAGCCGGCGCATGCGCCTGCGCTTCCCCGGCGACGGCGGTGACCTGCCCGCGCACCGCGCGCTGGCGCGCATGAACGTGTACCGGCTGGCCGAGGCCTCCTGGTACGGCGGCGGCGGCTCGCTCGCCTGCGGCGGCTCGCTCACGAGCGCCACGCTCGGGGTCGCCAACAAGACGCTCCCCTGCGGCACGCTGATCACGCTTCGCTACCGCGACCGCTCCGTGCGCGTCCCGGTCGTGGACCGCGGCCCCTACGTGGCCGGGCGCGAATTCGACCTGACCGAGGCGACCAAGCGTGCGCTCGGCTTCGGCGACACGGGCGAGGTCTGGAGCACCCGCTAGGTCGAGGCCGGGCCGGCCTCGAGGCCGTGAACAAGCGTTGTGCGCGTTTGGGCACGTTCGTGCAGAGCTTGGGTTTTGCGGCGGGCGTTCGTTGAATCTCGTGAATGTCCGCGGCAGCCAAGCAATCGCGCACGCAGGTCTGGATGGACAGCCTCGGCGAGTGGAGCTGGCCCGGGCGCGCGGCAGAAGCCGTCGAAGCCCTGCCGGCGCCGCCGTCGTGGGTGCCCGCGTTCCCGCCGCGCCTGGAGCCGCTCACCTCGGGCGCGAGCGCCGGCGCCACCGGCGGCTCTCCCGTCCCCGGCGAGCAGCCGCGGACGAACCCCGCGCTCGTCGTCCTCGCCACGCTGATCAGCGGCCTGATCGCCGCCTGCTGCGCGCTGCTGCTGCTGCACGGCCCCGGCGGCTTCGAGCGCGTGCTCGGCCGGGGCACCTCAGCGCCGCCGCGCGTCGCCGCCGCTCCCGAGGCCAGCGCGCCCGCGCCGCTGCCGACGCTGCTCCCCGGCCCCACCGACGCGGCCGGCAGCTCGATCGACAGCGCCAGCTATACCTCCGCGGCGCTCGGCGGCGAAGGGTCCTTCCACGTCTATCTGCCACCGGGCTTCGCCGAAACCGACGAGCGCTACCCGGTGCTGTACCTCCTGCACGGCAACGAACAGCGCGCGACCGCGTTCCTGCAGCTCGGGCTCCAGGGCGAGCTCGATCGCCTGATCGCCGCGCATGAAGCGCCGCCGCTGATCGCCGTGATGATCCAGGGAGGCCAGGGCGCCAACAACTGGCGCGACCACGGCAGTCGCGGCTATGAGAGCTACGTGATCGAAGTGCAGGAACTGATCGATCGCATGCTGCCGACGCAGGCGAGCCGCGCCTCACGCGCAATCGCCGGCGACTCGATGGGCGGCTACGGCGCGATGAACGTGGCGCTCGGCAACCCGCATCGCTTCTCGATCGTCGAGAGCTGGCTCGGCTTCTTCAACGGCCTCGAAGACGAGCTGCGCGCGGCCCAGCCCGTGATCGCACGCGAAGGCCTGCACGCCTACCTCTACGGCGGCGCGTCGGACTCGATCGCCGACCCCTCCGAGAACGCGCCGTTCGCGACGCGGCTGCGCGACGCCGGCGCGAGCGCACACAGCGCCGTCTACGTCGGCGGCCACACGATGGAAACGCTCGCCGCCCACCTGCACCACATGCTGCTGTACGTCGGGCGCTCGCTGTATGAGAACCGGCGCAAGCCCGCCGGCCTGCGTCCCGCCGGCTCGGCGCCCTCGCGCCCGTGAGCCGCCTACCTGCAAGGACCCGCCGCAGCAGGCGGCGAGCTGAGCTGTTCGGAGTGCGCGCGGCCGGAGCGCTCGGCAGCGGATCGGCCGGTGCGATCGCGATCGGTGCGCTCGCCGGCGGCGCTGTCGCCCTCGGCGCCCTCGCGATCGGCAGGCTCGCGATCGGTCGCGCCGCCGTCGGCCGCGGCGCGATCGGCAAGCTCGAGGTCGGCGAGCTCGACGTGCGGCGACTGACGGTCGGAGAGCTGACCGTCGAGCGGCACGCCGGCAACTAGCGCCGTCGCCCGCGCGCCCTCGGCTGCCCGCTGTCGAGCGCCTGCGGGCGGCGCGGAGCGTTCCCACGGCTGGCCGCTCGGCCAGTATCATCGGCGCAGCCATCCGCGACGAGGAGGGGAGACAACATGGCTTCCGTTGGCAGCGATCTCGAGCACACGCTCATGGCCGAGCGCGCGCTGTGGCAGGAGGGTCCGCCGCACGAGGTCTTCAAGCAGATGCGCTCCGAGTGTCCGGTGCACTGGTCAGCCGGGGTCACCGAGTACCCCGAGGAGCGCGGCTTCTGGTCGGTGACGACGGCCGATGACATCCACACGGTCTCGCGCGACTGGCAGACCTACTCCTCCGCCACCGGCGTGACCGCCGTCTCCGACGTGTTCCCGCTGGAGCTGACGCAGGCGATGTTCATCGGCATGGACCCGCCCAAGCACGACCGACTGAAGGCGCTGTTCCAGGCCGGCTTCACGCCCAAGCGGATCGCGGCGCACGAGGACGACATCCGCGCGATCGTGGTCGAGCTGCTCGACCGCCTGCAGGGTCAGGAGCGCTGCGACCTCGTCAACGACGTCGCCCAGCCGGCCGTGTCGCGCGTGATCGGCAGCTTCATGGGGATCCCGCCCGAGGACGACGCCGCCTGGGCGCGACTGATGAACTCGGCGCTGGCCGGCGATGACAAAGACCTCAACCCCGAGGGCATCCCGGGCGTGCTCGAGAAAGACATCCCCGAGATCTTCGAGCGTTGCAACCGGATGATCGCCGAACGCCAGGAGAACCCGACGGACGACCTCACGACGGTGCTCGTCAAAGCCGAGGTCGACGGCGAGAGGCTCGAGGAGCACGAGATCGTGATGGGCTTCTTCCTGCTCGTGGCCGCGGGCAACGACAGCACGAAGGCGACGTACTCGAGCGGCATGCGCGCGCTGATGGAAGACCGCGAGCAGCTGCAGAAGCTGCTCGACGACCCCTCGCTGATCCCGGCCGCCGTCGAGGAGGCGCTGCGCATGTTCCCCGCGTTCGCGCACTTCCGCCGCACGGCCACGCGCGATGTCGAGCTGCACGGCAAGAAGATCAAGAAGGGTGAGAAGGTAGTGATGTGGTACGTCTCCTCCAACCGCGACGAGACGCGCTACGAGGACCCCGACCGCTTCGACGTCGAACGCAACCCCGAGCACCAGGCCTTCGGCGCCGGCGGGCGCCACTTCTGCCTCGGCACCGCGCTCGCGCGCCTGGAGCTGCGGATCATGTTCGAGGAGACCCTCAAGCGCTTCCCGAACATTCGCATGGACGGCGAGCCGAGCTACGTCGAATCGGGCTTCCTCAATCAGATGAAGACGCTCCCCGTGCGCCTGGCCGGCTAGGCGCGGGACACGGACAGGCTCGCCGGATGGCTTCGCAGCGACCCCGGGTACGCTTGCGCCAGGCCGTGCTCGCCGCCGGGGAGCTCGAGCCGGTTGCCGAGCGGCTGCGCTCGACGCTCGGGCTGGGCGAGCCGTTCCGCGACCCCGGCGTCGGCCTCTTCGGCCTCGAGAATGCCGTCTTCGCGATCGGCGACTGCTTCCTCGAGATCGTCTCGCCCGCGAAGCCCGACACCGCCGCCGGGCGCTACATCGAGCGCCACGGGGGCGACTGCGGCTACATGGTCATGTTCGACCTCGAGGACCTCCCGGCGGCGAGGGCGCGGGCGGCGGCCGGCGGCGTTCGGGTCGTCTGGGAGATCGACCTCCCCGACATCTCCGGCACGCACCTGCACCCGGCCGACATCGGCGCCGCGATCGTCTCGATCGACGGCTCCAAACCGTATGGCAGCTGGCGCTGGGGCGGCGCCGAGTGGACCGGCCAGATCGCTGAGAGCAAGGTGCCCGGTCGGGTCGCCGGTGTCACGCTCGCCGTCGCCGATCCCGGCGCGGTGGCCGCGCGCTGGTCGCATGTGCTTGGTGTGCCGCTCGACGGCGACGGAGCGGCGGCCGGCGACGCCGCGCTTGCGCTCGAGGGGGCCGAGGTGCGGTTTCGGCCCGCCGCCGAGGGGGCTGGCGAGGGACTCGTCGAGATCGCCTTCGCCGAGGTGCCCGGCCTCAACCGCGAGGGCGTCGAGGTGGGCGGCGTGCGCCTGCGCGCCGCGTCCTAGCCCGCCAGCGCCGCGAACCTGGGCTCACGCCGCTCGACGAAGCTCGAGACGCCCTCGACGAAGTCCGGCTGGCCGAAGGAGGCCAGCATCAGGCGGTCGGCCTCGGCCAGCGCGTCCGGCAGCGGTTCGTCGAGCGCCGCGTAGACCTGGCGCTTCATCGCGGCCATGCTCGCCGGCGAGCACTGCGTGGCGAGCTCCCGGGCGTAGGCGAGCGCCTGCTCGAGCACCGTCTCGGCCGGCATCGCGCGGTTTGCGAGCCCGAGCTCGACCGCCTCGCGCCCGAGCACGACGCGGCCGGACAGCAGCAGGTCCAGCGCCCGCGCCGGGCCGACCAGGCGCGGCAGGATCCACGAGATGCCGTGCTCGGCGACGAGCCCGCGGCGCGCGAATGCCGTCGTCAGCTTGGCGTCCTCGGCGACGAAGCGGATGTCGCACATCAGCGCCTGCACGAGCCCGATGCCGGCACAGGGCCCGTTGATCGCGGCGATCACCGGCTTGGGCACGCTCAGCGTGAACGTCTGCGGGGTGTGCTCGAACCCGTCCGGGGCGCCGCCGTTGGAGCCCGCGTCGCCCTGATCCTCGCCCTGCGCGGCTTGGCCGATGCTCTGCAGCGACTGCATGTCGGCGCCTGCGCAGAAGCCGCGCCCGGCGCCGGTGACGACGATCACACGCACCTCTTCCGACGCCGCGCACTCTCTCAAGAGGTCGAAGTAGGCCTGCTCGAGCTCCGCCGTCCACGCGTTCAGCCGATCGGGGCGGTTCAGCGTGAGCACCGCCACGCCCTCCCGTAGCTCTTTCAGCACAACCTCGCTCATCGCCGCTCCTTTCGCCGTGTCCGCCGAGCGTACACGCCCGCCCGCCGAGGATCTACGCCGCAGCTCCGCCGCGCCCGCGCAGCAGCGCGCGGGCGATCGTCAGCGGGTGGTTGAGCACCAGCGCGAGCCGTCCCGCGATCGAGCCGGGGTCGCGCGCGAGGCCGAGCTGGCGCAGGATCGTGGCCTGGTCGAAGTAGACGCGCTCGCCGATGAGCCGATCGCCGTCGAACACGAACAGCGCCGTCATGCGGCAGCGAAACGAGCGGCCCGTGGGGGGCAACGCGCGCAGCGGCCCCAGATGCGTGCCGAGCAGGTCGAACTCGACCGCCACGACGTCGTCTGCGTGGTGCAGGGCGACGACCTCGTTGCGCTGATCGGGGAATGCGGTGCGGCTCTCGGCGTAGTAGCGGCGCACCTCCTCCTCGCCGTCATACACCTCGCCGGTCGCGATCAGCTCGTAGCGGGGGTGCTCGAACGTGTCGATCGTCGTGTCGAAGTCGTGGACGTTCTCCGAGGCCATGTGCTCGCGCACGATCGCCTCGCGGCGCTCGCGAAGCCGGGCGGCGGCCATGCTGGACTCGGAGACGGACACCTGCGCCGGCCCGCAGCCCCGACTCAGGCGGCCGCCGAGGCGCCGAGCCTGTCGGCCAGGATCGCGGCGATCTGCGCGCGGTGGCGTCCCGCGCCGCCGAGCAGCGCCGCGTCGACCTGGGCGCGCTTGAACAGCCAGTGCACGTCGGCCTCCCAGGTGAAGCCGATGCCGCCGTGCATCTGGATCGCCGCCGCCGTCACCTCGCGACCGGCGTCGGAGGCGGCCGCCTTGGCCATCGCCGCCGTCTCGGCCAGGCGCTCGGGGTCGGCGTCGGCTGTCCACGCGGCCAACGCCGCCGTCGAACGGGCCTTCTCGGTCTCCAGCAGCATCTGCGCGCAGCGGTGCGAGACGGCCTGGTATGAGCCGACCGGCACGCCGAACTGCTTGCGGTCCTTGACGTAGTCGACCGTCATCGAGAGCGCGCGGTCGCACACCCCGACGAGCTCGGAGCTGACCGAGACGAGCGCGCGTCCGAGGCCGACGCAGCCGTCGGGAAGCGCGCCGTCCTCGCCGCTCGCCGTGACGCTCGCCGCCGAGCGGGTCGGGTCGATCGACTCGATCGGCGTCAGCTCGGCGTCCTCGGCGGCCACGGCGCGCGCGCTGCCGTCGCCTTCCACGAGCACGATCACCTGCGCGTCGGGCGCGCCGATCACGAGCTCCGCCGAACCGTCGACGGCGGCGCCGAGCGCGCCGACGATCTCGCCCGCGGCCAGCCCCGGCAGCCAGCGCTCGCACAGCTCGCTCGAGCCGCCGTGCTCGATCACCGTCGCCGCCATCGCGCTCGGAAGGAACGGCACCGGCGCGAGCGCGCGGCCGAGCTCCTCGCACAGGATCGACAGCTCGATCTGGCCGAGCCCCTGCCCGCCGTACTGCTCGGAGACGGCGATCCCGGGCCAGCCGAGCTGGCTCAGCTCCTGCCAAAGAGCCGTGTCGAGCTTGCGCGCCTCGGCGTGCTCGCGCACGCGCGCCGGCGTCGCACGTTCGGCGAGGAGGTCGCGCGCCGTGCGCTGGATCTCGCGCTGGTCGTCCGTGAAGCCGAAGTCCATCTCGCTAGGCCGCCATCCCGGCGGAACCCCGACAGGGGTGGAGCCCATCGAACTCGAAGGCGATCATGCGGCCGCCTTCAGTCGCGGCAGCCCGAGCACGCGCTCGGCGACGATGTTCTTCAGCACCTCGGTCGTGCCGCCCTCGATCGTGTTGCCGCGAGCGCGCAGCAGCTCATAGCCCCAGCTCGTGCCGAGCGTCAGCGCGTCGGGCCCGACGATGTCGACCGCGAGCTGGGTCAGGCGCTGGTTGGTGTCCGACCACAGCCACTTCACCAGCGACCCCTCCGGGCCGGGCTGGCCGTAGCGTTCGACGTCGGTCAGCCCCTTCCAGGCGAGCAGCCGGATCGACTCGCAGCGAACGTGCAGCTCGGCCAGCGCGTCCGCGTACACCGGGTCCTCGAGCAGGCCCCGCTCGGCGGCCACCGCGATCACGTCGTCGAGCAGCTGGCGCAGGCGGATCTGCAGCGCGAACCCGAGGCCCGCGCGCTCGTTCATCAGCGTCGTCAGGGCGACCTTCCAGCCGTTGCCGACGCCGCCGATGACGTTCGCGTCGGGGATCCGCGCCTCCTCGATGAACAGCTCGTTGAACTCGGCCTCGCCCGTGATCTGGCGCAGCGGGCGCACCTGCACGGCGTCCTGCTCCATGTCCATCAGGAAATAGGTGAGCCCCTTGTGCTTGGGGACGTCGCCGTCCGTGCGCGCCACCAGCATGCACCACTTCGAGTACTGCGCGCCGCTCGTCCACACCTTCTGGCCCGTGACGACCCACTCCTCGCCGTCCTTGACCGCGCGCGTTTTCAGCGAGGCCAGGTCCGAGCCGGCGTCGGGCTCTGAGAACCCCTGGCACCAGATCTCCTCGCCCGAGAGGATCGGTGAGAGGTAGCGCTCCTTCTGCTCGTCCGTGCCCCACACCATCAGCGTCGGGCCGCCCAGCAGGAGGCCCAGCACATTGGCCGCCATCGGCACGCGCGCGCGGCCGAGCTCTTCGAAGTAGATCGCCGACTCGCTCAGCGAGGCGCCGCGGCCGCCGTACTCGGTCGGCCAGGCCGGCGCCGCCCAACCCGCGTCGTAGAGGCGGCGCTGCCAGTCGCGCCGCCAGGCGTAGTGGGCGTCCTCGCCGCCCTCCGTCGGGGCGGCGTCGGGATGGTTGCTCGCCAGCCACTCGCGCAGCTCGTCGCGGAACGCGATCTCCTTCTCGCTGAAGGTCAGGTCCATCGCCAGCAAGCCTACCCCAGCACGGGGCTTGGCGGATGCGAGACACGCGGGCCCTTCCGTCTCACCTGAGCCGCTCTGGGCACGCTGGATCGGTGCGCCGCAAGCGGGAGTAATTTTGATTCTCCATGACCGCCGAGGATCCGAGCAGGCGCGTCGCGCACCTCGATGCCGACGCCTTCTACGTCTCGATCGAGCTGACCCGTAGGCCCGAGCTGCGCGGCCTGCCCGTCGTCGTCTCCGGCACGGGGCCGCGCGCGGTCGTCACGACCGCCAGCTACGAGGCGCGCAGGTTCGGCGTCGGCTCGGCGATGCCCGCCGCGCGGGCGCGGCGGCTGTGCCCGCAGGCCGTGTTCTTGGCGCCCGACTTCACGACCTACCGCGCCGTCTCGCGCAAGATGATGGAGCTCGTGCGCGCGCACGTCGAGCGGGTCGAGGTCGTCGGCCTCGACGAGGCCTACCTCGACCTCGCCGGCCTGCACTCGCCCAACGCCGCGATGCGGCGACTGGTCGCCGAGATCAAGCGCGCCACGCAGCTGACCTGCTCGGTCGGGATCGGGCCGAACAAGCTCGTCGCCAAGGTCGCCTCCGACGCCGAGAAGCCGGCCGGCTTCGTCGTGCTCACGCGCGAGCAGGCGTGCGCGCGCTTCGCGCAGTCGCCGCCCGGCCTGATCCCGGGGATCGGTCCGAAGACCGCCGCGCGCTTGGCCGAGCTCGGCCTGGGCACGCTCGCCGCCGTCGCCGCCGCGCCCGAGCGGCGCCTGATCGAGCGCTTCGGTCCCAACCTCGGGCGCCAGCTTCAGCGGCGCGCCCGCTTCGAAAGCGACGGCGAGGTCGGCGCCGCGCGCAAGGTCGTCTCCGAGTCGCGCGAGCGCACCTTCGACCACGACCTGAACGACTTCTCACAGCTGCGCGAAGCGCTCTTGAAGATGACCACCACGCTGTGCGAGAGCCTCGCCGCGCACGGCCGGCGGGGGCGCACGATCGGAATCAAGGTGCGCCTCGACGACTGGACCACGATCACGCGCGCGCGCTCGATCCCCGAGCCGACGTGCGCGTACGAGACGGTCGCCGGCGTGGCGCTGGCGCTGCTGCAGGAGAACGCCCCGCAACGGCCCGTGCGGCTGCTCGGCGTCCGCGTCGCCGGGCTCGTCCACGGCGAGGCCGAGCCGCATCCCGCGCAGGCCGACGGCGTGCCGCAGATGGCGCTGCCCGTCTAGGATCCCGCCATGACCGTCGTCCCCGTCGGCGAGATCGAGCTCGACTACGAACGCAGCGGCTCCGGCCCGCCGCTGCTCTTGATCATGGGCATGAGCGGCACCGCGCTGCACTGGGGCGAGCCGTTCCTCGCGCTGCTGCGCTCGGACTTCGACGTGATCGCCTATGACCACCGCGGCGTCGGCGCCAGCACGCCGCTGGATGGGCCCATCACGATCCGCCAGATGGCCGACGATGCCGCCGGCCTGCTGCGCGTGCTCGAACTCGACTCCGCGCACGTGATGGGGATCTCGATGGGCGGCATGATCGCCCAGGAGCTCGCGCTGGGCCACCGGGACGCGATCCGCACGCTGACGCTCGGCTGCACCTACTGCGGCGGTCCCGGCAGCGCGCTCGCATCCGAAGCCGTCATGACCAAGCTCGCCGCGGCGATGGCCTCGGGCGATCGCGAGCGTGCCATCCGCGCCGGGTGGGAGATCAACGTCTCCGCCACGATGGCCGCCGACGACGCCGCCTACGCGACGTTCCGCGAGATCGGCGACCGGCGCGCCGTCGCCGTCGAGGTGATCATGCAACAGCTCCAGGCCTGCGCCGCGCACAACACCTACGAGCGCCTGCCCGAGCTGGCCGAGCTGCCGACGCTCGTGATGCACGGGACCGAGGACGAACTGCTGCCGGTGCAGAACGGCAAGCTGATCGCCTCGCGCATCCCCGGCTCGCAGCTGGAGATATTCGACGGCGTCGGCCACCTGTTCTTCTGGGAGCGCCCCCAGCGCTCGGCCGAGCTCGTGCGCGGGCACGCGTCCGTGGCCGCCTGAGCGTGGAGCCGGCCGCCGGCGAGCGCACGCCCGAGAGCGAGCTGAGCGTCGTCGGTGCCGACGGCGTCACGCTGTCGGGAGACCGCGCGGGGGAGGGCACGCCGGTCGTGCTGCTGCATGGTCTCACCGCCACGCGCCGCTACGTGGTGATGGGCTCGCGTGCGCTCGAGCGCTCCGGCCACCTCGTCGTCTCCTACGACGCCCGCGGGCACGGGCGCTCATCCCCGGCGCTCGAGCCGGGAGCCTACGGCTACGAGCTGCTGGCAGGCGACCTCGTCGCGGTGCTGGACGAGCTCGCGCTCGAGCGGGTCGTGCTCGCCGGCGCCTCGATGGGCGCGCACACGGCGCTGCGGCTGGCGCT
The DNA here is from genome assembly GCA_035553095.1 of Solirubrobacteraceae bacterium. GTDB lineage: Bacteria > Actinomycetota > Thermoleophilia > Solirubrobacterales > Solirubrobacteraceae > Palsa-744. The sequence goes on from DATNDZ010000019.1 coordinate 28,006, forward strand.
GTCCTCGCCCGAGCGCGTGTCCGGCCTCGTGCTGATCACGCCCTCCTTCGACCCCGAGAACTCGCGCGAGCAGGCCGAGCTCGCGCGCTGGGACGCGCTCGCGCGCGGCCTGCGCGAGGGCGTCGAGGGCTTCATCGACGCGTACGAGCTGGACGGGGTCCCCGAGGCTTGGCGGGGGACGGTCGAGACCGTGCTGCGCCAGCGGCTCGCCGCGCACGAGCACCCGCTCGCGGTCGCGGACGCGCTCGAAGCCGTGCCGCGCTCGCGGCCGTTCGAGCGGTTCGACGAGCTCACCGCGCTGCGCGTGCCGACCGTCGTGGTGGGCAGCCGCGACGGGGCCGACCCGGGGCACCCGCTGGCCGTCGCAGAGCGCTACGCCGCAGCCATCCCCGGAGCGAGCCTCGTCGTCGAGGAGCCGGGCAGCTCGCCGACCGCGTGGCAGGGCGGGCAGCTCTCGCGGGTGATCGGCGAGCTGGCCGCGCGCGCGTAGAGATGACGGGCCGCCGGCGCGGCTCGGCAGACGCGTCTGTCCCGGCGAGCCGGGAGGCGGTCTCAGGCCCCCGGGGGCTTGTACTCAGGCACCATTTTCGCCGCTGCGTCGACCTGCTCGGGCGTGAGCAGCACCACCGTCTTTATGCTCGTCGCGGCGGACTGGTTGATGCTCAGCGCGAGCCCGGCCGCGGCCTCGTCGCTGGGCAGCTCGGCGATCACATAGACGTCGGCGTCGCCGAACGCGAAGTAGAAGCTCTCGATGCTGCCGCCCATCGAGCCGATCAGCTGGCCGACGGCCTCGCGGCGAGCCGTTCCCCCCTTGGCTGCGACTCCCTTGACTCCCTCGGTTCCGTAGGACGCCTCGATCAAGTACTTGGGCATGTCTGGCCACCTCCTCTCGGGTGAGACGCATGATCTCAGAGACCCGCGAAGCTTGCTGATCGTGTTCGCGGACATACGTGATAACGTACGCGCGTATGCCAGAGACGCGAACATGGGACGGCGCCTGCTACGACCGGATCTCCGGTCCGATGGAGGCGCTCGGCCTCGCCGTGCTGGCCCGGCTGCAGCTGCGCGGCGATGAGACCGTGCTCGACGCGGGCTGCGGCTCCGGGCGGATCACGCAGGCGCTGATCGAGCGGCTCCCGCGTGGCCGTGTGGTGGCGGTCGACGCCTCGCAGTCGATGGTCGACGCCGCGCGAGCGCGACTGCAGGGCGCGGACGTACGCCGGCTCGACCTGCTCGAGCTCGACCTGCCGGCGCTCGGGCTCGAGCGCCCGCTCGACGCGATCCTCTCGACTGCCACGTTCCATTGGATCCTCGACCACGAGGCGCTGTTCGAACGGCTGCGGGGCGTGCTGCGTCCGGGCGGCAGGCTCCTCGCCCAGTGCGGCGGTGCCGGAAACATCGACGTGCTGCGCGGCCACGCCAAGGACGTGCTCGCGCGCGAACCGTACGCGGCCGCGTACGTCGGCTTTCGCTCGCCCTGGAACTACGCCACGCCACAGGACACGCGCGAGCGCTTGCTCGGCACCGGCTTCAGGGACGCCGACTGCTGGCTCCAGGCGGCGCCGAAGCAGCCGGACGAGCCACGCGAGTTCCTCTCGACGATCGTGCTCGGCCCGCACTACCAGCACCTGCCGCAGGAGCTGCGCGAGCCCTTCATGGACGACGTGCTCGCCGAGCTCGGCGAGCCGGTCGTCGTCGACTACGTGCGCTTGAACATCGACGCTACGGCCTGAGCGCGCAGGACCACTGGGGCGTGCAGGGCCGGCGCGACCGCCTCTCGACCGTTCGCCTCAGGCGAGCGCCGCCGAGGGATCGTCCTCGGGACGCTCCGCGTCGAGGCCGACGTCGGCGCCGCGCAGGAGCTCCGCGTAGCGGCCGCCCAGCTCGACCAGCTCGTCGTGGCTGCCGCGCTCGACGATGCGCCCCGCGTCGAGCACGAGGATCTGGTCGGCGTCGCGAATCGTCGAGAGGCGGTGGGCGATCGCGATCGTCGTGCGACCGCGCGCGAGCTCGTCGAGCGCCTGCTGCACGGCGCGCTCGGTCTCGTTGTCGAGCGCCGAGGTGGCCTCGTCGAGTATCAGCACCGGCGGGTTGCGCAGCACCGTGCGCGCGATCGCCATGCGCTGCTTCTCCCCGCCCGAGAAGCGGTAGCCGCGCTCGCCGACGGGCGTGTCGTAGCCGTCGGGCAGCGAGGAGATCAGGTCGTGGATCTGCGCGGCCCGAGCCGCCTGTTCGATCTGCTCGTCGCTCGCATCGGGACACGCGAAGCGGAGGTTCTCGCGGATCGAGGCGTGGAACAGGTAGGTCTCCTGCGAGACGAGTCCGACCGTCGCGGCGAGCGAGGCGAGGGTCATGTCGCAGATGTCGATGCCATCGATGCTCACGCTTCCGCGCTCGGGCTCGTACAGACGCGCGACGAGATAGGCGAGCGTCGTCTTGCCCGAGCCGGTCTCACCGACGAGGGCGGTGGTGGTGCCGGCCGGTATCTCGGCGGAGATGCCCGACAGCGTCCACGGCGAGCCGGGCGCGTAGCGGAACCACACGTCCTCCAGGCGCGCATCGCCACGCACGACGCTCAGCGCCCGCGCGTCCGGGCGCTCGACGATGTCAACCGGGAGGTCCAGGTACTCGAAGATCCGGCCGAACAGCGCCAGCGAGGTCTGGACTTCCAGCCCCACCGAGAGCAGCGACTGGATCGGGAACAGCAGGCGCGTCTGCAGCGTCGTGAAGGCGACGACCGTCCCGATCGAAATCGCGTTGCCACCGGAGCCGTGATCGACACCCGCGAACAGGTAAACGAGCGCGGGCATGATCGCGAAGCTCATTTGCACCGAGGCCATGCGCCAACGCCCGGCCATCCGCGCTCGCACCTCGAGATCGGCGAGCTCGACCGACTCGCCGCCGAAGCGGCGCACCAGCTCGGGCGAGCGGCCCATCGTCTTGCCCAGCAGAATGCCCGAGACCGACAGCGACTCCTCGACGAGCGTCGACATGTCGGCGAGGCGACTCTGCCTGACCGACTGGATCCGCCTGCGCTCCTCGCCGACGCGGCGCGTCAGCCACACGAAGAAGGGGAGCAGGAACAGCGAGAACGCGGCCAGGCGCCAGTCGAGCAGGAACATCGCCACGACGGTCGCCACGACGGTCGTGACGTTCTGGACGATCGATGTCGCCGTCGAGGTCACCACACTGTCGACGCCCCCGATGTCGTTCGCGATCCGCGACTGCACCTCACCGGTGCGGGTGCGGGTGAAGAACGCCAGCGACATGCGCTGCAGGTGCGCGTAGACGGCCGCGCGCAGGTCGTGCATCACGCGCTGGCCCACCTGGTTGGAGATCCAGGTCTGTGCGACGCCGATCACGCTCGTGATGACCGACAGCGCGATCATCCCGGCGACGAGCTCGATCACCAGTTTCGTGTCGTGTTGCGGGTAGGCCACGTTGATGAATTCCCGCAGCAGGAAAGGGCTGATCACGCCCAGGCCGGCTGAGAGGAAGATCAGCGCGAGCAGCAGGCTCAGGCGGGGCCGATAGGGGACGAACAGCCGCGCGATGCGCCGCAGCGACACAGGCGTGGAGGGAATGTCCTCGGGCCGCAGCTCTGGACGCGACGCACGGCGTCCCTCCCCCGAGCGGCCCTGGGAGAAGGGCTGGCTGCTCACACCCCGACTCTAGCGGCGCGCCGCCGCTCGCCAGCGTCGTTCACGCGGCCGTTGGCCACTCACCCGCGCGCATACTCCTCGGCGGCATGTGGTTCGAACTCGAATCCGACGAACCGTGCGTCGCCGACCACCCAAGCGTCGTGGCCGGGCTCGATCACGTAGGCGTCACCCGGCCCGAACTCGAGCTCCGAGCCATCCTCGTGCGCGACGTGCATCGTGCCGGAGTGGACGACGCCCACGTGGCGCGCCTGGCAGCTGTCCGTGCCCGCCACGGGCTTGACGCACTCCGACCACTTCCAACCCGGCTCAAACGTGAACCGCGCAGCGGTCGTGTTGCCCGTATGAACGACGTCGACGCGAGTCTTCTCGGGGGTGCGTGTCTCATCCGGTGAGTCGAAGTTGAGCGCTTGGACACCAGCCATGTCGACCTCCTCCAGCTTCTCGATTGCACCTGTTCAAAGCGACCATACTCCCGGAGGTGGGTTCGGGGAGCGGCCGCCGACGGCAGAATGCTCAAGTGATGCCACGCGAGCAGCAAGCCGCATGAGCCCGGAGTTTGGCTCGACGGCGTGTATAGGCGGTCTCTCGGCGGCGGAGACGCGCGTGCTCGGCTGCCTGCCGGAAAGCGCGGGTGTCGAGAGGCGGGATGTCGCGTTGCAGAGCCGTTCGTCCGGGCCTCCCGGCGGGTAGAGACGCCCGCCGGGAGTGTCCGGAGTTGTTGGGGTTTCAGCGGGGATTAGGCACGACGCGCGCCGTGTGCCTAATCGCCCGGGCGGACATGGCGGTAGATCGCCAGCGGCTTCCCGACGACCTGGTCGACGCCGATCCGCTCGAACGGGTGGCCTTCCACCTGAATGCCATTAACCATCCATCGCCTACTCCTTGAGGCCCACGGCTGTGAGGGCGTGGTCCCGCTCGCTGAACATCTGCACACGTACCGCCCTGCCTCCGCGCAAAGTGACCGCGAAGTAGCGGCGCTGATCGACGTGGACGCCGGTATCGCCGCCGATTCCCCACTCGTGTATGGCGGCGAACACCCGCTCACCGTCCCCATCGCGTACTTCGTCCACATCGAAATGCCAGTCCTGCCAGGAGTCGGCCCACGCTTGCAGGAACGGGATCACCTCGCGGCCTCGATACACGGGCTTCTCGACCCATCCGGTCACGCCAGACATGTCCCACTCGATCGCGGGGTCGTAGAAACGCGGGGCGGCCATCGGATCGCCGCCGCTGACGGCCAAGAAGCTTCCCCGCACGATCTCCACGTTCTCCTGCGACATCGCCTATTCCTCCAGGCCGAGGTCGGCGAGGGCATGTGTGCGGTCGTTGTAGCCGAGCATCCTGCTCACCTTGCCGTCACGGAAGTAGAACACCTGTGCGGCCAGCGCCGACATCCGAGCGAGCTCCACTCCGCTGGCTTTGCCCGACCCGCTGTAGTGGCTGAGCACCAGGACGCGCTCGTCGTCGAGCTCGCGGATCTCATCCGCCTCAATGCGGTAGCCCTCCCAGGCGCTCAGATACTCCCGCCACAACTCTGCCATCCGCGCCGCACCCGTCGAGCTGAACGCGTCCGGCCCGTCTGGGATGACGAACTCAATCTCCGAATCTGCCCACTCGGTCGAGGTCCAATCGCCGCGCTCCCAGGCCGCGTAAATCGAGCGCACGAGGTCCAGGTTCTCCGACATCGCTTACTCCTCAAGGCCGACGACTTTGAGGGCCTCGTGCTTCCCGGGACAAGCGATGCTCGCTGCGATCTTGCCGTCGCGCAGCGAGAAGACCACGAAAGCGCGTTCGTGGATTGGGACGCCGCTCTCGCGCCCGACCGCGCGCGCGTCAATCGCCACGACGACCTGCTCGCCCACGCTCGCCACGACATCAGGCCGACCCTCCAACTCACTCCAAGTCTCTTCGATCCTCTCCATCCAGGCGCGGACGCCGGCGTGGCCTCGAAAGACGGTCCCATCCATCATGTGGGACGGGGGGCGAAAGTCCACATCCTCGGTCAGGGTGGCGAGCAGGGCGTCGACATCGCCTCGATTCGTCGCACGCCAAGCCTCCTTGATGACCTCCATGTGCTCCTCGTACATCGCCCGCCCAGTATCCCCCTTTGCATCCTTCGGCCCACGTCCCCTCGCCTCGGGCGGACTGCTCGGTCTAACGGAGGCCGGCCCATCGCTGCAGCCCAAGGCCCGCCGCTCATGCGCGCGACGGGCCTCCCCCAGGTGCGTACTGGCTGGATGTCTAGCGCGACATGCGCGGGTCTACGTAGAGGTCGTAGACCTGGAAGTCGCTCTTTTTGCCGCCCGGGATCAGGGTGATGCGCATGGGCTGCCAGCCCGGCGTGTTGTAGGGCTGCATGTTCACCGGCGTCACCGCCGTCCATGCGGTGCCGCTGCCGTGGACCTGGCCCGTGTTCTTCGGGTGGCCCCAGGTGCTGGTCCCTTCGTATTCGACGTAGTAGAAGACGCCCTCGGACCCTTTGACGTTGCGTACCATCCCGCGCGCCGTCGGGTACTCGGAGGTCACGCAGATCACAGGGCCGACCGCCTTCGAACCGCTGGGCAGGTCGAGCACCTGGCTGGTGGAGCCGTCCGCGAGCGTGGTCGTGACGACCTGAGCGCCGCCGGACAGCTGCCAGCCGTCACCGCGGAAGCTGCCGGGGCTCTCGCCCGGAAGCAGCGTGTACCAGTTCTGGTCTTTGGCGAACTGGAAAGGCTGGGTGTATTCGGGAGTTTCGCAGCCTGACGTGTCGACGGCTGCCTGTGCGGGGATTGCGGCGATTGCAGCGAGGAGGCTCGATGCGGCGAAAGCTGCGGCGAGCTTGCTGCTGAAAAGGCTCTTCATGACTAGTACGCACCTTCCTGGTGTGTACTGGCGGCCGAGCTATCTCACCGTGTGCGAGACCTCTGGCTTTGCGTCCCCGACTCGCGCCGGGTTTGCCCTTTTCAGTATTGGGTGTACGCCCCGCACATCGGGTCGGCTCCCGTCGAGCTTCAGCGTCGGCGCGCCTCTCTGGACAAAAGGCCTACGCGCGGGTCGTCCTTTTCGGACGACGAGCCCTCGCTCGAGCCGCGGACGGCGCCCAGCGAAGCCATTGTCTCGACGCCCTCCGAAGCGCGGCGTAGGGTGCTCCGCACAAACCATGTGGGGCCGCGTCGCGCTAACGACCGGCCCCGTGGCACCAGCCGGAACTTCGATGCGCCCGGCGCCCTACCGACCGTCTGAGCGGTGCCATCCTCATTTGAGCCGGCCTCGGAGCCTCCAACCAATCGACCACGACGGGTTCGTGTTCCCGACGCGCACGGGTCGCAGGCAGTACGAGTGCAAGGTCCGCGAGGGTACGCTTGGAGGCGCCGTGAAACGGGCCAACGCCAACCTCGCGAAGCGGGATGTCCCGGCGCTACCGGGCAACCTCACGCCGCACAGCCTCCGCAGGACGTTCGCCAGCGTCCTGTACGCGCTTGGCGAGAGCCCGCCGGTGGTCATGGCCGAAATGGGTCAGAGGAGTCCGAACCTGGCGCTCAAGGTGTACGCCCAGGCGATGCGACGCGGCGAGGGAGAGCTCGCTAGCCTCGCCTCGCTCGTGGCCGGCGAAAAGGCACATAAAGGCCCAAACGGCGATGTGGTCCCGATCGAGCTGGCGACGGGACGCGCCGCCTGATGTCCCAGATTGGCTCTGGAATTGGGGTTTCCGGCCTCTCACCCGTGGAGACGCGCGTGCTCGGCTGCCTGCTGGAAAAGCAGCGCACGACGCCCGACGTCTATCCGCTGTCGCTGAACTCGCTGCGCCTCGCCTGCAACCAGGCGACCAACCGCGACCCGGTCGTCGACTACGACGAGGCGACGATCCGCGACGCGCTGCACAGGCTCGAGCGCCGGCGACTCGTGCGCTTCGCCAGCGGCAGCCGCGCCGCCAAGTACCGCCACCTGCTCGAAGAAGCGCTGCCGCTGGACGAGCGCGAACGCGCGGTTCTGACGGCGCTGATGCTGCGCGGCGCGCAGACGCCCGGGGAGCTCAAGCAGCGCAGCGAGCGCATGCATTCCTTCGAGGACCTGGCCGGCGTGCAGGAGGTGCTCGAGCGCCTGATCGCACGCGAGCTCGTACGGCGACTCGACCGGCGCCCGGGGCAGAAGGAGGAGCGCTATGTGCAGTTGCTCGAGGACGGTGAGGCGGCAGGCCCGGACGCTGCGGCGAACGGCGGCGCCGTCGCGGGATCGTCCGAGCGCGCCGAGCCGACGCCCGACGAGGACGAAGCTGTCCGTGGCGGCGACCTCCTGGAGGAGCTGCGCGAGCGCGTCGGGCGCCTGGAGCGGGCCGTAGACGAGCTGCGCTCGGCGATCCGGCGCTAGCGATGGACGCCGTGCCGGCGGGACTTGGCCTCGTGATGCGCAATCCTTCTCGGTGAGAGTGCAGGAGCCCGCCGATGACCGATCCAGCCTTGATCCTCGCCGCTAGCGCCGACACGGCGACGGGCGTCGGCATCCCCTTGGCGCTGGCGGCAGGTTTCGTCTCGTTCCTCTCGCCGTGCGTGCTGCCGCTCGTCCCGGGCTACCTCTCGACCGTGATCGGCGTGACCCCGAACGACCTGAAGGCCGGGGTGGGGCTACGCCGCGTGCTCGTGCCGAGCCTGCTGTTCATCGCGAGCTTCTCGCTGATCTTCATCCTGCTCGGACTCTCGGCGACCGTGATCGGCTCGGCGCTGAACGAGCACAAAGAAATGCTCGAGCGGATCGGCGGCGCCGTCATCATCGCGCTGGGTATCGTCTTCCTGGCCACTCCATTCGTGGGCATGCTCAATCGCGAGTGGCACTCCGAGACGTTGCTGCGGCTGGCCGGGAGGGGGGGACCGCTGGTGGCGGGCGCTGCCTTCGCGATCGCTTGGACGCCATGCACGAGCATCACGCTGGGAGCGATCCTCACGCAGGCCGCCGTCTCGAGCTCGGCCGCGCATGGTGCGCTGCTGCTCGCCTTCTACTCGGCCGGGCTGGCGATCCCATTCCTGCTGATCGCCGTGGCGTTCGAGCGGACGGCGGGCGCGCTGAGCATCGTCAAGCGCCACTTCCCCGTGATCATCGCCATCGGCGGCGCCGTGATGGTCGTGCTCGGCGTGCTGATCGTGACGGGGGAGTTCACCGTGCTCAACTCGGAAGCGAACAAGCTGCTGCAGGGGACCGGGCTGGACGTCTCCGGGGTCTGAGCGGCGCGCGTCCGTACAGGCGGACGCCGGCGCGAAGGTGGGCGAGCACCTTCTCCCGCTGGCGCAGCCCGCGCCCGCCTTCGACCGCAAGCCACGCGTCGCCGACGCGGGCGCGAGGATCGGACCGGCCCATCCGGGCGCGCCGAGGAGGCCGTGCGCTCCGTGCCCGCGGACAGGCTGCCCGCCGGGTAGCGCCGGCGGCGGCGCCCCCGGCGCGGCCGCGCTCAGCAGCACGGCCGCGTCGAGCGATGCATGGCCGAACGACAGCTCCGTGTCGGCGCACGAGGTGAAGCCGCCGCCGGCGATCCCCGGCTCGGCGGGCACGCTCGCGACGCTCAGCCGGCGGACGGGGCAGGCGTGCCGGCGGCCCCCGCCGCCAGGCGCTCCCGATACCGCACTTCCCACGCCTCCTGGTTGCGCTTGGCGTCGAGCACGAAGGGGGAGTAGCCGATCGCTTTGACGATCCCCTCGTTGATCGCCGACTCGGGGAATGGCAGCGGCCGCATCACATCGACGAACAGCACCACCCGCGTCTCGTCGGTGTCGTTCCAGACCTCGTGGTTGAAGGTGTCGTCGAAGATCATCGAGGAGCCCTCCTCCCAGTGGCGGTAGTCCTCGCCGACGCGGATGCGGCAGCTCTCGGCGTCCTCGGGCACGATCAGGCCGAGGTGGTAGCGCAGCACGCCCTTGTACGGGCCGCGGTGATCGAGGATGTGCTTGCGCGGGGAGAGGATCGAGATCATCGCGGTCTTCATGCCGGGGATCTCGCGCATCAGCGCGGCCGTGCGCGGGCACATCTCGACGCCGAGCTTGGCCTCGAAGCCGTATCCGTATAGGAAGAACGTCTTCCAGCGGTCGTCGTCGGTGATCTCGATCTGGTCCTTCGAGATGTCCTGGAAGTTGGCGAGCCCGTCGCGGTCGTCGAGCAGCCGCTCGGCCTCCTCGCGGATGACCTCCCAGTTGGCCTCGATCTGCTCGACCCAGGGGAAGCGCTCGAGCGGGAAGAACGTCGCGTCGCCGACGAGCGAGCGCTTGCCGATGAAACGCTCGATCGGCGCGAGGATCCGTTCGCCCACCGTGATCGTCAGATCGACGATCCGCTCCCACAGCGACTTGGACACGCTCCACACCTCCTGCGCTGGCTGCCTGCCGTTCGGTCGCCGCCGGCGACCGCCGTCCGCAGAGTAGCGAAGGCCCTCCCCGGAACGGGCGCCGTTGAGACATCCGCTGGGATGTGTTTCGCGGTCGTCGAGTTGGGGTATCCCGGCGCCGGTCAATTTGGCGGAGACCCGCCCCATCCAACAGTTCAACGAGGAGGAAAGATGTCCCGAAGTTCCAGGCTCGCGTCGTCGGTCGCGATCGCCGCGCTGGCAGCCCTCACATCTGCCCAGGCAGCGGCCGCCTTCGCGCCCGCCGGCGCCACGCCGCTGCGCACGAGCGGCTCCAGCGACCTGGGCGCAGTCACGCAGACGCGCTCGGTCACGCTGACGCTCGCGCCACGCAACGCGGCGGGCTTGCGCGCGTTCGACGCGCAGGCGGGTCATCCGCTCCTCACCCCGGCGCAGTTCGCCGAACGCTTCGCTCCGAGCCAGGAAGCGGTCGGCGCGGTCCGGTCCTGGGCCACCGCCCACATGCTCACGGTCGACAGCGTCTCGCCCGATCGCCTGCTCGTGCGACTCTCGGGCTCGAGCACCGCTCTCGGCTCGGCGCTCGGGATCTCGTTCCATCGCTTCCGTGCGGCCGACGGCTCCTCCTACGTCTCGAGCACGGGCGGTGCAGCCCTGCCGAACTCGCTCGCCGGTACGGTCAGCGCGATCTCAGGCCTGTCGGAGTTGGGACGGGTGCAGCTGAACCTCGTGCACCGCTCGGGCGCGGCCACGCCGGGGCTGAGCTTCCCCGCGAGCTATGGCCCGCAGGAACTCAGCTCGCTGTATGGAGCCACGGCGTCGCAGACGGGCGCCGGCCAGACCGTCTCGGTGATCGCCGAGGGCGACCTCTCAAAGCCCAAGGCCGACCTTGCGCAGTTCGAGAGCCACTTCGGCCTGCCCGCGGTCACTTGGAACCAGATCAACGTCGGCGCGCCGTCGAACGACACCGAAGGCGATGACGAGTGGGATCTGGACACGCAGTACTCGACGGGCTTCGCGCCCGGCGTCAAACAGGTCAACGTCTACGTCGGCTCGTCGCTCGAAAACGAAGACATCCTGGCGACGGTCGATCGTTGGGTGACCGACGACACCAGCTCGCAGGCGAGCTTCTCGGCGGGCGAGTGCGAGCTGCTGGCGAACGTGGCCGGGTTCACCGAATCGCTGGACGCGGTGCTCGCCGAGGCGGCTGCGCAGGGCCAGACGCTGTTCACCTCGAGCGGCGACACGGGCTCGCAGTGCCCGGCGCTGGTCGGCCTCAACGGCGTTCCACTCGGCCTGCCGGGCGTCAACTACCCGGCCTCGAGCCCGAACGCGATCGGCGTCGGCGGCACGACCGTGCTCGGCTCCGGCCCGACCGAGATCGGCTGGTACGCGGGCGGCGGCGGCTCGAGCGTGTTCGAGCCGACCCCGGCGTGGCAGCAGAGCGCCGGCGGCAGCTTCCTCGGACTGCAGCGTGGCGTGCCCGATGTGGCGCTCGACGCCGACCCGAACAGCGGCTATGACGTGATCGTGGGCGGCGAAGAAGAGGTGATCGGTGGCACGAGCGCCAGTGCGCCCTCCTGGCAGGGGATCTGGGCGCGTGCGCAGGGGGCCCATGGTGGCTCGCTCGGGTTCGCCGGGCCGGTGATCTACGGCTCGGAGCCCGAATCGGCGTTCAACGACATCACGATCGGTGGCAACGGGCTGTTCGCAGACACGCCCGGCTGGGACTACGTGACCGGTCGTGGCACGCCCAAGATCGAAGCGTTCGTGGCCGGCGCCTGAAGCGCTCGCTGACGATCCGCGGTCGCATCGGCCGACGCGCTCGCGCGGGCGCGTCGGCCGAGCGGCGCCATCCGCGGCGGCGCCTATGGTCGAGCGATGTCCTCGACCCGCGTGGCCCTCGTGACCGGCGCCGCCAGCGGCATCGGCCGCGCCTGCGCGCTCGCGCTCGCCCAGGACGGCTGCGCGGTCGCGGTCGCCGACGTCCAGGAGCAGGCCGGCGGCGAGGTGGCGGGGGAGATCGAGGCGGCGGGCGGCCGCGCGCTGGCGCTGCGCATGGACGTGACCGACAGCGCGTCGGTGGCGGCTGCCGTGCAAAGCGCGAGCGACTCGCTCGGCTCGGTCGCGGTGCTCGTCAACTGCGCGGGCTGGGATGAGCTGAGGCCGTTCCTCGAGACCGACGAGGCGTTCTGGCGCAGGGTCGTGGCGATCAACTACGAAGGCTGCCTGCGCGTCACGCACGCGGTGCTCGGCGGCATGATCGAGCGCGAGAGCGGACGGATCGTCAGCATCGCCTCCGACGCGGCGCGCGTGGGCTCGAGCGGGGAGGCCGTCTACGCCGGCGCCAAGGCCGGCGTGGTCGCCTTCGGCAAGACGATCGCGCGCGAAGCGGCACGTCACGGCGTCACGGTCAACGTCGTCTGCCCCGGACCGACCGACACGCCGATGCTGCAGGGCATGGCCGAGCAGGCGCCCGACAGCGAGCGGCTCGTCTCGGCGCTGGCCCGCGCCGTGCCGATGCGCAGGCTCGGACGCCCCGAGGACGTCGCCGCAGCGGTCGTGTTCCTCGCCTCCGAGCAGGCCGGCTACGTCACCGGCCAGACGCTCTCGGTCAGCGGCGGTCTGACGATGGCGTGAGCAACCCGGGCGCGCGGGCATCGGAGTGGAGTCCTCGAAAGCAAGGAGCGGGATATGGATGATTTGACGGATACCTCCTACGTGGTCGAGGACGGCCTCTGCTGGATCACGATCGAGCGGCCTGCTCGCCTCAACTCGTTCACGGCGCACACGGTCGACGAGCTGACCCGCTGCTTCAAGCACGCCTGGGCGGACCCGGAGGTGGGCGTGGTGGCGCTGACGGGGGCGGGCGAGAAGGCATTCTGCACGGGCGGCGATCAGAAGCAGCGCGCCGAGTCGGGCGACTACGGGCCCTCGGCGAGCGGTCTGTTCGAGATCGAGGCCCTGCACCGGGCCATCCGCGAGATCCCGAAGCCCGTGATCGCCGCCGTCAACGGCCTCGCGATCGGCGGCGGCCACGTGCTACACGTGATCTGCGACCTCTCGATCGCCGCCGCGAGCGCGCGCTTCGGTCAGGCCGGCCCGCGCGTCGGTTCCTTCGACGCCGGCTTCGGCACCGGTTTCCTCGCGCGCGTCGTGGGGGAGAAGCGCGCGCGGGAGATCTGGTTCCTGTGCCGCAAATATGACGCCGCCGAGGCCGAGCGCTGGGGGCTGGTCAACCGCGTCGTGCCGCCCGAGCAGCTGCGGGCGGAGGTGCGCCGCTACGCCGATGAGATCCTGGCGCTCTCGCCGACGTCGCTGCGCTTTCTGAAGCAGGCCTTCAACCAGGACACCGAGCACCTCGCAGGACAGGCCGCGCTCGCCTTCAGTGGCCTGCGCGAGTTCGCCTCGAGCGAGGAGGCGCAGGAGGGCGTGCGCGCGTTCGACCAGAAACGCCAGCCCGACTTCGCCCCCTACCGCGCGCGAGCGTCGAAGATCCTGTGAGGCCTCAAACAGCGAGGCCCCGTCTCTCGACAGGGCCTCGACTGCGTAGTTAGGTTGGTCGTCAGGCCGCCTCGCGCAGCGCCGCTAGCTCGGGAGACTCGGCGAGCTTCTTCAGCGCCCGCTGCTCGAGCTGCGAGGCCCGCTCGGCGGAGAAGCCGAGCCTTTTGCCGATCGCGGTGAGCGTCTGCGGCTCCTCGCGGCCGGTGCCGAAGCGCAGCGTCAGCACGGTGCGCTCGGTCTCGGGCAGCTCGGAGATGGCGCGGTGCACGATCCGCTCACGCTCGTTGTCCCAGGCCGTCTCCTCGGGCGGCTCGGCGTCGGAGGGGAGCAGGTCGCCGAGCGCGGTGTCGCCGTCTTCGCCGATCTGCTGGTCGAGCGATACGAGGGCGGCGCGCTGGTGGCGCACCTCCTCGACCTGCTCGATCGGCAGCCCGGTCTCCTCGGCCAGCTCCTCGATCGTGGGCTCGCGCCCGAGCCTGACCGACAGCTCGCGCTCGACCCGGCCGACCTTGCGCGAGCGCTGTGCGACATGCACGGGCAGGCGGATCGTGCGGCCCGAGTTCTCGAGGCCGCGCTGGATCGCCTGGCGGATCCACAGGGTGGCGTACGTGGAGAAGCGGAAGCCCTTGCGCCAGTCGAACTTCTCGCTCGCGCGAATCAGGCCGAGCATGCCCTCCTGGACGAGGTCGCCCAGCGGCAGGCCCTGGTTCTGGTAGCGCCTGGCGTTGGAGGCGACGAGGCGCAGGTTGGAGTTGACGAGCAGTTCCTTGGCGTGCAGGTCGCCGCGCTCGATCCGCTGGGCCAGGTCGATCTCCTGGGCCGGCGTGAGCAACGGGTAGCGGCGCGAGTGCGCCAGCAGCTGGTCGACTGCCTCGGGGATGAACGAGTCGGGCGTGCTGAGATCGACGCGCTCGATCGGGCTGTCGAGCCGGTCCGGCGCAGCCTTCGGGGTGGACTCCTCGACCGTCTCAGGCTCGTGCTCAGCCGTGAGCTGGGTCGTCGGCCGCTCTAGTGTTGGGGTTGAACTTCTTGGGGAATCTGGCATGTGAACCTTCTAATCCGATGCTTGGAGTCGGAATTATACGCCGCGATAGTTGCGTTGTCAATTATATTTTGGGCGCACCGATATCGGGGTCTCGTTCGACGTTCCCCGCGCAACTACCTGCCCGAATGGGCGCGAAAGTATGCGGCGCCACCGGGATCAAACCCGCACGACCCACAAAAGGCTCTGCGTCCCGAAAGAACCCGGAGCAACTGTTCCGGGGCTTATCGGACCGCCTACCGTCGCGGCTGAGCGCGGCGGGCTAAGCTCGGCGAATGGACCTAGACCTCGCGGGCCAGGTCGTCGCCGTGACCGGCGCATCCTCGGGTATCGGCGAGGCGACGGCGGTCGCGTGCGCCGACGCGGGGGCGGCCGTCGCGCTGGCCGCGCGCCGCGGCGAGCGGATCGACGCGCTCGCGCAACGCATCGTCGAGCAGGGCGGCAGCGCGATCGCGGTCGCGACCGACGTCGGCGACGAGCAGCAGGCGCGGGCGTTCGTGCGACGCGCGCGCGAGGACCTCGGGCGCCTGGACGTGCTCGTCAACAACGCCGGCGCGATGCTGCTCGGTCCGATCCTCGATGCGCCCACCGAGGAGTGGCGGCGGATGATCGACGCCAACGTGTACGGCGTGCTCTACTGCACGCACGCGGCGCTGCCGCTGATGGCCGAGCAGGGCTCGGGCCACATCGTCAACGTGAGCTCGGTGGCCGGCCGCTTCGCGCGCGAGGGCTCGGGCGTCTACAACCTCACCAAGTTCGGCGTCGGCGCCTTCTCGGAGTCGCTGCGCCAGGAGGGGGTGCGCCTCGGGGTGCGGGTCACGTTGATCGAGCCCGGGGCGGTCGCGACCGAGCTCCCAAGCCACAACCGACCTGAGGTGCGCGAGCAGATCGAGCAGGTCCTCGCCGGCGTTCCGCCACTGGCGGCGCAGGACATCGCGAACGCGGTTCTGTACGCGATCGGCCAGCCGCCTAACGTGAGCGTCAACGAGGTGCTGGTTCGCCCTCGCGGCCAGACCCGCTGAGCCCGAGGCGTCCCACACCTGCACGGCGCGCGCGGGAAGGTTCCCTGCCAAGCGGCGTCTGAGGGTCTGAAGCTCCAGGCATCGACCCCCACCATCAGGAGGCCACACAGTGAGACGTTCCCTTGCGCTTGGCGCGGCCGCGGCCGTCGTTGCGCTGCTGCTCGCCGGTTGCGGCAGCAGCAGCAAATCGAACACGAGCAGCTCGAGCGCCGCCGCGACGCCGGCGGCGACGCAGAGCACGGCCGCATCGACCACCTCGACGAGCACGACGGCGGCCGCCGGCTCCGGCACGATCGTCGTGGCCAAGCACGACAAGCTCGGCACGATCCTCGCTGCCGGCCCGAAGCGGCTGACCGTGTACATGTTCGAGGCCGACAAGGGCTCCACGTCGAGCTGCAGCGGCGCCTGCGCCGAGGCCTGGCCGCCGGTCACGACCGCGGGCGCGCCCACCGCCGGCGGCGCCGCGGTGAGCGCCGACCTCGGCACGACCAAGCGCTCGGACGGGACCGAACAGGTGACCTACAAGGGCCACCCGCTGTACTTCTACGACGACGACAAGGACGCCGGGGACGCATACGGGCAGGGCGAGAAGGCATTTGGCGCGGAGTGGTACGTGCTCGCGCCGAGCGGCAACAAGGTCGACGAGAGCTAGGCCCTCGGCACTCGCGCCGGGCCATCGCGGCCGGCATCGAGGGGATGGGGGAGGCACGGCTCGGCGGAGGCGGTCGCACGTGGCGGCGGCCGCTCCGCCGGGTCCCGTTCGGCCGGGCTCCGGAGGATCAGTCGACGGCCTGCCCGTTGGCGGTGAGTAGCACGTCGATGTTGCCGCGCGTGGCGTTCGAGTAGGGGCAGACCTTGTGCGCGGAGCGGACGAGCTCGACCGCGGCCTGCGGGTCCTCGATCGACGGCAGCGAGACGTGCAGCTCGACTTCGATCGTGAAGGCGCGCTCCTCGGTCGTGATCAGCGAGACCTTCGAGTCGATCGCCACGTCGCCCGTCTCGAGCTTGGCCCTGCGCGCGACCGTCCCGAGCGCACCCTCGAAGCACGCGGCGTAGCCGACGGCGAACAGCTCCTCCGGATTGGTCGCGCCACCCTCGCCGCCCATCTCCTTGGGCAGGCGCAGGTCGACCTCGAGCGCGCCGTCTGACGTGCGCCCGTGGCCGTTGGCGCGCCCGCCGGTGACGTGCGCCTCGGCTGTGTACAGAGCTTTGCTCATCCTCGTCTCCTCATGTGTTCGTTCTGGTCGGTTGAAAGGTGCTGCTCAGGCCGGCTTGCCCGTCCGGTCGGCCGCGTCGATCTCCAGCTGAAGGATCTGCGAGCCATCCCCGGCCGAGTGGTCCACCTGCAGCGTCGTGTGATCGAGCGCGAAACGTTCGTGCAGCATCGCCTCCATCGCCCGCCGCGCCTCGTGGCAGTCGCTGTCGGCCCTGACCAGCACGTGCGCCGAGAGCGCCGGAAAGCCGCTCGAGATTTCCCACACGTGCAGGTCGTGCACCTCGACGACGCCCGGCGCCGAGACCAGCGCCCGCCCGATCGCCTGCGGGTCGAGGCTCTCGGGCGCGGCCTCCATGAAGATCCGCGCCGACGCCTTCACCAGTTTCGCGCCCGAGCGGATCATCAGCGCGGCGATCAGCAGCGAGACGATCGGGTCGGCCCGCTGGAAGCCGGTCGCGAGGATCACGATCGCCGCCACCGCCGTGCCGATGAACGCCCACAGGTCGGTCAAAAGGTGCTGGAAGGAGCCCTCGATGTTGAGGCTCTGGCGGTTGGCGCGCGCGAGCGTCCAGGTCGCCGCGAGGTTGACCAGCACGCCGACGAGCGCGACGACCAGGATCAGCCAGCCGCGCACGGTCGGCGGGTCGAACAGGCGGTGGACCCCCTCGTAGGCGATGAACCCGGCGAGGATCAGCAGCGTCACGCCGTTGGCCTGCGCAGAGAGGATCTCGGCGCGCTTGAAGCCGAACGTCATCGCCCCCTTGGCCGGGCGCGCCGCGAGCGTGATCGCGAACAGCGAGAAGCCGATGGCGGCCGCGTCGGTGAGCATGTGCCCGGCGTCGGAGAGCAGCGCGAGCGAGTGCGCGATCACGCCGGCCGCCACCTCGGCCGCCATGAACGCGACGATCAGGCCGAGCGCCAGCAGGAGCCGCCCGCGATCGGCATCGGCACCGACCGCGTGCGAGTGTGCGTGGTGATCGTGGGCCATCCCGGCTCACGATACGCACGAGCAGGCATCCGGGCGTCTCAGGACATCCGGGCGCCCGATCGGGCAGCGCCCGCTGCGATCGTGGCGATGCTCAAGCTCCCAGACGGCGATCAGTAGTGGTAACCGCCGCCGGAGCTGCTCGGCGCCGACTGCGTTGCGCTCGGGCTCGTCGTCGTTGCCGGAGCGCCTGTCGAAGAGACCGTCACGGCGGCCCAGGTGCCGACGTCCTTGATGCCCTGCCCTTTCGCGTCGCCCGGCTGCGTGTCGGAGGCGAACGTGTACAGGGGCATGCCCTTGTAGGTGACCTGCTCGCCGCCTTCCGGACGCTTGATCGTGGCGAGCGAGCCGACGCTGCCCTGCGGCTGCGCGCCGCCGGCCGCGCTCAGGGGGTGCCAGACCTGAAGGCATGAGCCCGTGCAGATGAACTTGCCGCCCCGCTCGGCGCTCAGTGCGTAGAGCGTCATGCCGCGGGCGTTCGTCAGCACGGTGGCGCCGAGCGTCGAGTTGGCCGCCGTCCGCACGGCGCCGCCGGCCGCCTGCCCGGAGGACGTGCCGGACTGCGCGCCGGCAGCCGTCGTCTTGGCGTTCGAGGAGGTGCCCGCGCTGTAGGAGCTGCCGCCGCAGGCGGCCAGCGTCACGGAAGCGGCGAGGGCGAGGACGGGCATGAGGCACTTCACGTTTCGGCGCATCGAGGCTCCTTTGGCGTGGCTGGATGGCGGAACGCTGGCGCTTTGCGGGCGAACACTGCCCTACAGACTCCGCCACCGCCCGTTTCCTTTCGCCGCGGAGGCGCTGACTAGTCTCTAGCGATGGCGCAGGCCGCGGAGAGCAACGAGGCGCTCACGCCGCGGCGCACGACGCTCGTCTCGATCGCCGCCGCCGCGCTGCTCGTCGCGCTGAAGCTCGGCGTGGGGCTGGGCACCGGCAGCCTCGGCCTGATCTCGACCGGCATCGAGTCCAGCGGCGACGTGATCGCGGCCGTGCTGACGTTCTTCGCGGTGCGCCTCGGCGGGCGCCCGGCCGATCCCGAGCACCCCTACGGCCACCGCCGCGCCGAGAACCTGGGCGCGCTCGGCGAGGCCGGCATCCTGCTCGTCGCGGGGCTGCTCGTCGCAGTCGAGGCCGTCCTTCGCCTCGTGCGCGACTCGAGCCCGCCGAGCATCCACTGGTACCAGTTCGCCGTGATCGGCGCCGCGCTCGTGGTCGATCTCAGCCGCACGCTCGTCTCACTGCGCGGGGCACGGCGCTTCTCGAGCCCTGCGCTGCGCTCCAACGCGTTCCACTTCGCCAGCGACATGACCGCGTCGCTGGCCGTCCTCGTAGGGCTCGTGCTCGTCAACGCCGGCTTTGACCAGGCCGACGCGCTCGCGGCGCTGATCGTCGCGATGATCGTGTGCGCCGTCGCGGTGCGCCTGATCGGCGAGAACGCGAACGTGCTGATGGACCGCACCCCGGAGCAGGCGCGCGCGGCGGCCGAGGACGCGATCGCCGCGCTCGGCGCCGACATCGAGCTGAGCCGTCTGCGCCTGCGCGAGTCGGCCGGCCGCTACTTCGCCGACGTCGTCGTCACGGTGCCGCCGGGCCGGGCCGTCGTCGAGGGCCACCAGTCGGCCAACATGATCGAGGAGGCCGTCGAGTCGGCGCTGCCCGGCTCGGATGTGGTCGTGCACGTCGAGCCGCGCCGGCGCGGCCTGGAGCTGCGCGAGGAGATCCTCGCGATCGCGCTCGCCGAGCCGCTCGTGATGGAGGCGCATGACGTCACGATCTTCGAGCAGCGCGACGGGGTGAACGTGTCGCTGCACCTGAAGTTCCCCGCCGAGCTCGACCTGGGCGAGGCAGCGCAGATCGCCGGCCGCGTCGAGCGGGCCATCTGCGAGCGCCCCGAGGTCGCCGCCGCGCAGACGCACCTGGAGCCGCTCGAGCGGACGCTGTCGGCGCGCTCGGCCGATGTCAGCGCGGACATGCACGCCACGCGCGAGATCGAACGGCTCGTGCGCGAGCGCACCGGCGCCGCGCCCGAGCGCGTCAAGCTGCTCTCGACCGACGCCGGGCGCGTGGTCTTCCTCACGCTCACGGTCGACCCCGGCCAGTCGTTGACCTCGGCGCACCGGCTCGCCTCGGAGCTCGAGGAGGACCTGCGCCAGCGCGTGCCCGACGTCGCAGACGTCGTGATCCGCACCGATCCGTGATGCTTTGCAAGCTGGCCCGCTCCGCCGGGCGGGAAGCTTCGGACGCGGGCGGCGTCTAGGAGAGAGCAGTGGATACCGACCGAGCGAAAGGGAGCCCCATGCCCATGCCAACGCCAGCCAAAGACGCCCGACCACGCAGCCCGCGCCGCCCGCGCGCGTGGCTCGTCCTCGCCGCACTGGCGGGAGCGGCGCTGGTCACGGTCGTGGCCACCGCGCTCGCCGCCGGCTCCGCCCTCACGCTCAGCTCGGCCTCGAACTCGAGGCTGGGCCACCCGGTCGTGGTCAACCCGCAGGGCCGCACGCTCTACCGCCTCTCCCCGGAGACGACCAGGCACCTGCTGTGCAAGAGCAAGGAATGCCTGACCAACTGGCCGCCGCTGACGGTCAAGTCGGCGAAGACGAAGCTGAAGGCCGGCGCGGGCGTGAAGGGCAGGCTCGGCATCTTCCGCCGCAGCAACGGGACCTTCCAGGTCACGCTGAACGGGCTGCCGCTGTATCGCTACGCCGGCGACAGCGCCAAGGGTCAGGCCAACGGCGAAGGAATCGAAACCTTCGGCGGCATCTGGCACGCGATCAAGGCGTCGAGCAGCTCGGCCACGAGCACGCCGATGGCGCCGAGCACCACGACCGCACCCAGCACCCAGACGACGCCGAGCCCGCCGCCCTACAAATACTGAGACCGAGCCCGTGGTCCCCGGGCAGCTGTCGCCCGGGGACTAGTCGGGCTCTTCGGCGGCCAGCTGGGCGGGCACGATCGCGACGAAGCCGACGCAGATGAAGCCGAGCAGGGCGGCCAGGCCGATCGCATGCGCCCAGCCGGCTTCGGCGATCGTCAGAAGGCCAAAGCCCGTCAGCAGGCAGGCCCCGGCGATGCGCGCCAGCAGGCCCGAGGCCGACGCGGCGAGCACGCGTGCGAGCCCGGTCGAGTCCGCGGCGGCGACGCTCGGCGCGGGCTCGCCCGATCCGCCGTGGTCCAGGCGCCCGCGCAGCACCAGCCGGAACAGCAGCGCGAGCGAGGGGAACAGGATCAGCGCGCCGCCGAGCACGGCGACGATCACGACCACGAGCGTGTCGTGCGGCGCGGCCGCCTGCTGCACGGTCAGCCCTTTCAGCAGCACTGGTCGCTGCGCGAGCGCCCAGCCGGCGATCACGGCGGCGACGGCCAGCGCGGCGCTGTAGCGGGCGATCTCATAGAGCCGCGCGAACACGAGCGCGAGCGTCGCCAGGCCGGCCAGCGCCGAGACGATCACGGCAGCGAGCGCGGCGCCTTCGAGCAGGCGCTCGTAGAGGAAGTGCGCGTCGGAGTGCACGACGACGAGACCGGCCGCGGCGACGGCGCCGGCGGCCAGCCCCGTGACGAGCGCGCGCAGGCGCAGTGAGTCCTCCAGCTCGCGCTCGCCGGGAGCGTCGAGGCCCATCCGGCGCGCGTCGGCCGCGAGGAACACGGCTGCGACGTAGGCCGAGTTGGCGACGGCCAGCACGCCGATCATCAGCGAGGTCGGGTTCAGCCAGCTCGAGAACAGATCGCCGGCGGCGTTGCCGACGGGGACGCGCTGCGAGGCGATCGCGCCGATCACGGTCCCGAGTGCGAACGGGGTGAGCACGGAGGCGCCGGCGAAGACGAGGTCGATGCGACGCTGCTCGCGCGCCTGCTCGGCGCCGGCGCGCAGGGCGTAGGCAGCGCCGCGCATGATGATCCCGAGCGCGGCGATGAAGAGCGGCACGCACAGCGTCGAGGCGATCGCCCCGAACGCGGCCGGGTAGGCGGTCCAGGTGACGGTCAGCACGAAGATCAGCCACACGTGGTTGGCCTCCCACACGGGAGCCATCGCGTTGTGCGCGTGGTCGCGCAGGCGCTCGCCGCGCTCGCCGCCGCCGGCCAGGAGCTGCCAGAAGCCCGCGCCGAAGTCGGCGCCGGCGAGCACGGCATACAGCGCGAGCCCGATCAGCACGAAGATCAGCGGCACGGAGTACAGGTGCATCAGGCGCTCAGCTCCAGCGGCGCGCGCGAGAGGCGGCGCAGGATCCAGACGACCCCGGCGGCGACGCCGAGGTACACGAGCGCGAGCGCGGTGTAGCCGACGATGATGCCGCCGGCGCCGGTGACGGCTTCGGAGGTGAGCATCACGTGGTAGACGACCCACGGCTGGCGGCCGACCTCGGTCGTCACCCAGCCGGCGATCAGCGCGAGCAGCGAGGCCGGCCCGGCCAGCGCCACGGCGCGATAGAACCACGGCGACTCGGGCAGTCGCCCGCGCCTGATGCGAACGCCGAGCAGCCACGCGCCGAGCAGTGCCAGCAGCGTGCCGATGCCGACCATCGTCTGGAACGCCAGGCGCACGATGTTGATCGGCGGCTGGCGGTCCTTGGGCACCGTGTCGAGCCCCTGCACGGTCGCGTCGGGGTTGTGGTAGGCGAGCAGCGACAGCAGTTTGGGGATGGCGATCCCGTATTTGACCGTTTCGTCTTCGTACCAGCCGAGGATGTGCTCGGAGGCGCCATTGGTCGTGTGCGCGAGACCCTCGAAGGCGGCCAGCTTGACCGGCTGCTGCACGGCTACCTCGCGCGCCGCCCAGTCGCCGACGAGCACCTGCACGGGCGCGGCGAGCGCGGCGATCGTCAGCGGGATCGCGAGCGCGGTGCGCTCGTAGCGGCCCCATTTGCCGCGCAGCTTGCCGATCGCATAGGCGCCGGCGACGAGGAAGCCGGTGACGATATAGCCCGCGATGTACATGTGCGTCAGCTCTGGCCACAGGAAGCTGTTGGCGAACAGCGCCTTCAGCGGATGCACGTCGACCGCCCTGCCGTCGACCATGCGGAAGCCGCCGGGGTGGTTCATCCAGGCGTTGACCGAGATCACCGTCAGCGAGCCGGTGACACCGGCGATCGCGATCGGGATCCCGCTCCAGAAGTGCGCGCGCGGCGAGAGCCGATCCCAGCCGTAGATGTAGATCCCGATGAAGATCGCCTCCAGGAAGAACGAGAAGCCCTCGATCGCGAAGCCGAGCCCGAACACGCTCCCGAACGTGGCCGTGAAGTTGGGCCAGAGCAGGCCCATCTCGAAGCTGAGGATCGTGCCGGTGATGACGCCGACGGCGAACAGGGCGGCCATGATCCGCGTCCAGCGCCGCGCGAGCGTGCGGTACAGCTCGTCGCCGGAGCGCAGGTACAGCCACTCGCAGAACAGCACCATCGCCGGGAAGGCGATGCCGAAGCAGACGAGCGGGATGTGCACGGCGAACGACAGAGCCTGCATCTGTCGCGCCTCCAGCAGGTAGGCCTGGTGCGCCGCGCCCATCGCGCCCCTCTGTATACCGCCGTCGCCGGTCGGGCGCGGTCAGGGCGGAGAGGCGCCCGCGCCTCCCACGCGACCGACTAGTTCTCGCTGAGCCGTTCGATCAGCTCGAGCGCGTCGGCCAGCAGCTTCTGCTCGGCCGGGGTGAGGTCCTGCTCGATCGCCTGCGCCAGCCAGCCGTCGCGCTGGCGCCGGTCGGCTTCGAGGATCGAGAGCCCCTGCTCGGTCAGCTCGACGAGGGTGCGCGTGCCGATGCACTACCGCACGCCGCGGATCGGCTTCCTCGAGATGGCCGACGACTTCCTCGAGAGAGCGGGCGCCGTCGAGCGGCTCGAGCAGAGCGCGTTCCAGACGGCCGAGCTGACGCGCGCGGACGGCCCGCTCGTGGTCGTGCCGGCGGCTCCATAGCGGACCGGGCGGCCGCGAGCGGCGGAGGCGTATGCTCGCAGCGACGATGCCGCCCGGACCGCAGGCGCCCGAGCATGGCGGGGCGCGCGAGCGGGAAGGATCGACGCCGGGCGGTGTCCTCTAGTTCCGACCCCGACCACTGGAGGATCTGATGCGTTGCAAGGCCCTGTTCTCGATGACGGCGCTCGCCGCGACGCTGCTCGCGCTCGCCGGCTGCGGCGGCTCGTCGTCCAACTCCTCCGCGCCGGCGCCGGCCTCGGAAGCGCCGACGACGAGCTCGGCGACGACGTCGACGCCCGCGCCGGCCGGCGCAACGGGGGGCTCGGCAAAGGTCAGCCTCGAAGCCAACTCCGAAGGCCAGCTCGCCTACGACACGAAGTCGCTGAGCGCGAAGGCGGGCAAGGTCACGGTCGACTTCGAGAACTCCTCGCCGGTGCCGCACAACGTCACGATCGAATCCTCCTCGGGTCAGCAGGACGGCGCCACGCCCACGTTCAGCGGCGGCTCGAAGACGCTCTCGGTGACCCTCAAACCGGGCACGTACAAGTTCTACTGCTCGGTCCCCGGCCACCGACAGGCGGGCATGGAAGGGACGCTGACCGTCAAGTAGCCCCGCCTGGCGCTCCCGCTCGCCGGCGCCGCGGGCGCGCTCAGCTCCGGGTCCAGGCCGCGTGGGACCCGGAGAGCGCGCCCGCGGCGATCGCGATCGCGGCGGCAAGCGCGAGCGCGACGGCGATCGCGGCGGCGACGGAGACTTTGAGCACGAGCAGCGCGCCGCAGAGCGCGCCGAGCAGCATCGCGGCGACGGCGACGCCACGGCGCCCGAGCTGCGATCCGGCGCCGCCGACGAGACCGCTCTGCGAGGCGAGCCCGGTCAGCGTCCGCGTCAGCACGGTCGTCGTCAGCTCCGGGACAGCCAGGCGCAGCGCGGCGGCGTTCTGCACGCCCATGGCGAGCGCGAGCAGCACGATCAGCGCGTAGCGGGCGCCCTCGCCCAGCGGTTCGCGCGCGAGCAGGCCGAGCACGAGCGCGGCGAGGATCAGCGCCGCCTGCGCGATGTTCGCCGCAAACAGCAGGCGGCCGCGATGATCGGAGTGGCGCGCGACGAGTCGGCCGCCGGCGAGCGCGCCGAGCAGGAACGAGCCGAGCGCGATCAGCGAGGCGGCGACCGACAGGCTGCCGGCGCCGGCCAGGGCGAAGCCGAGGAAGACGACGTTGCCGGTCATGTTGGCGACGAAGACGTGCCCGAGCTTGAGGTAGCTGGCCGCGTCGACGATTCCGGTGAGCACGGTCAGCCCGACCAGCATCGGCACCAGCGGGCCATGTGGGTCCTCGGGTCCCGGGCGCAGCGTCAGAGCGATATCGCGCAGCACGCCCATGCCCAAGAGTGTCGCCGCGGCCGCGGACGTGCTTGGGTGGGCTCCTTGAGCGCCGGAGAGATCATCGCGATCGCGCTCGCCGGGATGGCGGCGGGCACGATCAACACGGTCGTGGGCAGCGGCACGCTGATCACGTTCCCGGTGCTGCTCGCGTTCGGCTATGCGCCGGTGACGGCGAACGTGTCGAACACGATCGGGCTCGTGCCCGGCTCGATCTCCGGCGCGATCGGCTATCGCCGCGAGCTGGCCGGACAGGGGAGGAGGGCGCTGCGCCTCGGCGTCGCCTCGCTGCTCGGCGGCGTGACCGGCGCCGTGCTCCTGCTCGTGCTGCCGGCCTCGGTGTTCAATGACATCGTGCCGGGGTTCATTGCGCTCGCGCTCGTGCTCACGGTCGCGCAGCCGCGCCTGAACCGGAGCCTCTCGGGGCACGTGGCGAGCGGGGCGCGTCGCGTCAGGCTGCTGCTGCCGCTCGCGATCTTCACGACCGGCGTATACGGCGGCTACTTCGGCGCGGGACAGGGGATCCTGCTGCTGGCGATCCTGGGCGTGACGCTGGCGCAGAGCCTGCACGACACGAACGCGCTGAAGAACGTGCTGGCGGGACTCGTCAACGGCGTCGCCGGCGTGTACTTCGTGTTCGCGGCGCACGTCGAGTGGGGGCCGGCCGCGATCATCGCCGGCGCGTCGATCGTGGGCGGGCAGCTCGGCGCGCGCTACGGCCGACGTCTGCCGCCGGACGCGCTGCGGGCCCTGATCGTGCTCGTCGGCCTGGCGGCGATCGTGCGCCTGCTCACGGAATGAGCTCGGCCAGCCACCGTCGTGCGGCGGGGAGCGTGGACGCCGGGATCGAGTGGCCGCCGGGGAACTCGCCGTAGTCGACGTCGAGGCCACCGCCCAGCAGCGCCTCGCGCGCGGCGCGTGCGAACTCGACGCCGATCACCGGGTCCCCGCTGCCGTGTCGCAGCAGCACGCGCATCGAGGTGCGGTCCTCGAAGCGCGGCGCCCATCCGGGCACGGTCGGGATGAAGCCGGAGAAGGCGAGGATCCCGGCCGGTGCCGGGCGGTCCGCGCCGAGCGCGAGCGCGTAGCTCATCACGCAGCCCATCGAGAAGCCGCCGAGCACGGTGCGCTCGGGCGCGATGCCCGTGCGCCGCCACAGCTCGTCGTGGAAGTCGCTGAGCAGCGCGTAGGAGGCGAAGAAGGTCTCGGGATCGGGGTAGCCCACGCGCGGCACGACGTACCAGTGGTGCCCGCTCCAGCCTGGCAGCGTCAGCGGCGCGCGGGGCGTGACGACGTGCAGCCGGCGCTCGGGGTCGAGCGCGTCGGCGAGCGGCAGCAGGTCGTGCTCGTCGGTGCCGCGGCCGTGGTGCAGCACGAGCAGGCCGCTCGGCTCGCCCGCAGCGGGGCGCTCGCGGAATACCGGTGCGCTCACCGGGCAAGCCTATTGCGCCGCCGGCGCTACGCTGCGATCAGTCGATCCGACGCGAACGCCGCCACCAGCTCGGCCGTGCGCTGGGGTTGATCGAGCGACACGAACGTGTAGCTGTCCTCGATCCGCTCGAGCCGCGCGTTGGGGAACGCGCCGAGCAGGCGCTCGGCGTAGCGCAGCTTGAAGAAGCGATCCTCCGGCGCCCACGCGATCAGGACGGGCCTGTCGAACTCGCCGAAGCGCGTCGCCGCCTCGATCGTGTAGCGGTTGGAGATGCCCTTCAGCACCGACGCGATCTCCCGGCGGATCGCGGCGCGCGAGAGCGCCGGCGCCATCCAGGCGTCGCTCAGCTCGGCGGGGATGCCGCGCTTGGCGAGCCAGCCGAACGCGAACGGCAGCCGTCGCGCCGGACGGGGGCGAAGCGACTGCGCGATCAGGAAGACCGCGCCCGGGACGCGCGCCAGCGCCTGCAGCGGGCGGAACATCGGCGGCAGGAAGTTCTCATAGGCGTCGCACGGCGTCAGCACCAGGCGGGCCAGTCGCTCGGGGTGGTGCACGGTCACGAGCTGGCAGATCGCGCCGCCGGTGTCGTTGCCGACGAGCGTGACCCGCTCCAACTGCAGCTCCGTCATGAAGTCGGCGACGATCGCCGTCAGGCCCAGCGGCGAGAGGTCGGTGCCGGCGTTCATCGGCAGCTCGTGCGAGCCGAGAGGCCAATCGGGCACGATCACACGGTGCTCGCGCGCCAGCGCCGGCGCGACATCGCGCCACAGCTCGCCGTTGACGAGCAGGCCGTGCACGAGCAGGATCGGCTCGCCGGAGCCGAGCTCGCGATAGCGGATCGTTCCCTGCGCCAGCCGCGCCTCGCGCACGGGAGCCTCGCTGAGGGCGGTCATCGTGCCGCGCTCCTCATCAGCGGCCCCGCCAGACGCGCCGCGCGCAGCCGCGCGAACCGCGGCCAGCTGCTTGGCGTGCGCGCGAGCGCGCCCAGTAGCGGCGTCGGGTCGTAGTAGGACTCGCGCTCGACCGCGATCCCGTCGCGCAGGGCGATCCTGTCGCACGCGCGCCAGGCGAGCGCCCTGCGACCGAGGGTGCCGCGCAGGGTCAGCTCGATGTAGAGCGTGTCCTCCCGCGCCGCCCATCGCTCGACCTCGCCGTAGAGGTCGGGTATCAGCTCGAACAGCGGCCGCACGAACTGTCGCTCGAAGGCGGCGAAGCCGTCGACGGTCGGCAGCTGCGGCTGGATCAGCCGCACGTCGTCAGCCAGCAGGTCGCGAAAGTGGGCGACGAAGGCGTCGGGTCCGCGGCGCGCACCCCATCCCTCGGCGAACTCGGCGACCCATTCCTCAGGCGTTCTCGCCTGTGAGCGGGCGCGCGGGGCGCTCGCTGTCTCGATCTCGCTGGTGATGCTCGGCGCGCTCACGATCTGGCTCCCTTCGGCCGTCGGGTGGGGAGGCGACGCAGCATGTGAGAGGGTTCGCGACGTCGCCGGCGATTCACATACAGCTGGTATGTGTCTACCATACAGACAGTATGCATGTCAAATCGGGAGCGGGGGAGCGGGGGAAGCCCGCGGGTACGCCAAAGGCCGAGCAGTCGGAGGCGACGCGCGCGGCGCTCGTCTCGGCGGCGCGCACGCTGTTCGCCGAGCGCGGCTACGCAGGTGTCGGCACCGAGGAGATCGTGCGCGCCGCCGGCGTCACGCGGGGCGCGCTCTATCACCACTTCGCCGGCAAGCGCGAGCTGTTCCAGGCGGTCTACGAAGACGTCGAGCAGGCGCTGCTGGAGCGCATCGCCGAGCTGGCCGACCGCTCGGCCCGCGATCCGCTGGAGGTGCTGCAGACCGGGGCGCAGGCGTTCCTCGACGCGTGCGAGGACCCGGCGGTGCAGCGGATCGCTCTGCTCGACGCGCCCTCGGTGCTCGGCTGGGAGCAATGGCGCGAGATCGGCATGCGCTACGGCCTCGGCCTCGTCGAAGGCGCCGTGCAGGGCGCGATCGACGCCGGCCTGATCGAGGCGCAACCGGCCGGCCCGCTCGCGCACCTGCTGCTCGGCGCGATCGACGAGGGCGCGATGCTCGTGGCGCGTGCCGACGACGGCGGCCGGACGCGCGAGCAGGTCGGCGCCTCGGTGGCGCGCATGCTCGATTCGCTGCGGGCCGGGAGCTAGCGGACGCGGCCGAGCATGCGAAGGGCCGGCGTCAGCTCGCCGGCGCGGACTGCTTCTGTTCGTCGATCCAGGCGAGGATCGCGCGCGAGGGCTTGATCACGGTTCCGTCGGCGAGCTTCAGCGTCGGCAGTTTCGTGTCGCCGGTCGCCGCGCGCAGCTCCTCGCGCGAGCCTTTGCGCAGGAAGGGGATCGGACTGCCGTGCGCCGCGATCACCTTCTCGTACTCGATCCCCGCGTCGCGCATGGCTTCCTGCACGCGGCGGCAGGGATGCACGCGCGGACCCCTGTCGTCGCCGTGGCAGACGTACAGCGTCGGCGTCTCCTGGGCCGTGGGTGCAGGGGTCTGCTGTGCCACGGGTGCAGGCGTCTCCTGGG
>DATNDZ010000020.1:0-302359 GCA_035553095.1 Solirubrobacteraceae bacterium
GGTGGAGCGGCCCGAGCCTTACGCAGCGATCAACGATGTCATCGTCGAGGTTCATGCGTCGGGATTCGTCCCGACTGAGATGGAGTGGCCCTCGACCTGGACCGATCGCCGCGACCGTGACCGAACACCGTCGATCCCTGGGCACGAGCTGGCCGGGGTCGTCATCTCGCTCGGCTACGGCACGACGGGGGTGTCGGTGGGACAGCGGGTCTTCGGCCTCGCGGACTGGTATCGCGATGGCACCCTGGCGGAGTGTGTGGCGATCGAGGCGCGTAACCTCGCGCCGCTTCCGGGCGACGTCGACTTCACGGTGGGCGCGAGCCTGCCGATCTCGGGTCTGACCGCGTGGCAGGGACTGTTCGAGCACGGCCGCCTTCGGGCGGGGCAGAGCGTCCTCGCGCACGGCGCGGCCGGCGCGGTGGGGACGATGGTGACGCAACTCGCACGTGAGTTCGGCGCCTACGTCATCGGCACCGGACGCGCCGCCGACCGTCAGAAGGCACTCGACTTCGGCTCACAGGAGTTCGTCGACCTCGAGAACGACGCGCTGGAAGACGTCGGCGGCGTCGACCTGGTATTCGACGTCATCGGCGGAGACATCCAGAAGCGGTCCGCGGGTCTGGTTCGGGCCGGGGGAACACTGGTGACCATCGTCGGCCCGACCGAGGCGCGGCCCGCCGACGGCCTGGCGATCGACTTCGTCGTCGAGTCCGATCGTGCCCAACTGGTTGAGATCGTCCAACGGGTGCGCGACGGACGGCTGCGGACGAACATCGGCAACATCGCGACCCTCGACGACGCCGTCGCCGCCCTCAACCCGACCGTGCGACGCAACGGCAAGACAGTCATCCGCATTCGTCCATGAGGACTCGGAGACGGCAGAGGCCCCCGTTACGACGGCGGCGGTCCCACTAACGACGCCGGCAGCTCGATCTCAGTACAGAACGTTCGAGAACCAGGCGCCGCGAGGCTCCTGGTAGGGGCCACGCGCCATGATGTTCATCGGCTTCACCGCGGCCAAGCCCTCGCGCAGGGCCCAGCGGTACAGCTCCCAGCGGATCGGCGCGAGGAACGAAAGAGGCTCCTCGGACTGCGCCGCGACGCCGAGCAGGAGCGCCTCCATGTCCTCCTCGGTCTCAGCGACGCCGTGTGCCATCGGCCACATGGTCGCCGTGGTCAGGTAGCCGACCACCTCTCCATCCCGCACCACCACGAACGGCGCGAAGGCCTGTATCGCATCGCGCAGCTCGCCGGTTCGCTCCCAGCCGTGAACCTGCTTGCAGAGCGCCTCGCAGGCGTCGATGTCGCCCGCCTCGAGTCTCCGGACCTCGGCGCCGCCGACCGGCCCGCCGCGCGGCTTGCCGCTCATGATCACCACGGGCTCTGTGACATTGAACCCGAGCGACTGGTAGAGGGAGAGCGAGCGCATGTGGAAGCTGTCCTGCAGGAGGCGAACGCCGCCAGGTGCGTCCTTGCCGCGCTCGATCACCGCCTCCATCAGCCGTCGCCCGACGCCGGAGTTCTGGGCCTCCGGATCGACCGAGATCGGGCCGACGCCGGCGATCGGCCCCCGCTGATCGAGATAATTCGAGCCCAAGATCTTCCCGTCACGCTCAGCGAGCACGCCCCACACGTTCGGGTGCTGGACCCAGCCGCCGATCACCATTGCGGCGAACTCAACGGACGGGAAGTCGCGCGGGAAGCGATGGTGGTCGTCGATCTGCCCAAACGCCTCGTAGCAGATGCGCGCGCACTCCTGCACGTCGGCCTCCCCGGGTTCCCGCAGCGTGATCCCCGACGCCCCTGCGGTGTTCGCGGCCTGGCTCATCCTGCCTCCTCGCTTGTCCTCACGCGAATCGGGCCCAGTCTATGCGTGGTCGCGTGGCACGGTCAACCGGTGTCCGAGAACCGGCGCCGTCCCGCCTGCTGATGAGGAGGGTAAGCCGAGGCGCGCCCGCGCTCACTGGTGCAGGACGCATTGCCCAATGCGCTCGAGTGGACTCGAACCACCACGGGGAAAACTCCCCACAAGGCCCTCAACCTTGCGCGTCTACCAATTCCGCCACGAGCGCAGAGTGCGCGAGTATAGCCCCGCGCGGCCGTCCGAAATCGTGTGCTCCGGTGGCGCGGCCTCGTCGGAGATCGAGCTGGCCTACGAGGGCGGGCTTGCAAATGGGCCTCGGTCCTTGCATCCGTCCACAGCCGCCGCTACAGTGCGAACAGGTGTTCGTTTTAGGACATCGTCCACCCGAACAGGGAGTCGAGCAGAGATGGATCTGACCAAGCGCCAACAAGAGATCTTCGACTTCATTCGCAAGTACTCGGCGAAGTACGGCTATCCCCCCACGGTGCGCGACATCGGCAAAGCGGTCGGCCTGGCCTCTTCCTCGACCGTTCATGCGCATCTCGCCAACCTCGAGAAACTGGGCCTGTTGCGGCGTGATCCCTCGAAGCCGCGCGCGATCGAGCTGCTCGACCGCGCGATGGGCGGAGCGGTGGAGACAGTGCGCGGGCTGGTGCGCTCAGACGGACTTCCGCTGCTCGGCGCCGTCGCCGCCGGGCAGCCGATGCTGGCGGAGGAGAACATCGAGGACTACGTGACCGTTCCCGAGATTGCCGGCGGCGGCGAAGGCGAATACCTGCTGCGCATCCGCGGCGACTCGATGAAGGACGCCGGGATCATCGAGGGGGACTTCGTCGTGGTGCGCCCGCAGGACACGGCGCGCGATGGCGACGTGGTCGTCGCGCTGCTGGGCGAGGAGGCGACGGTCAAGCGCTTCTTCCGCGAGTCCGACCACATTCGCCTGCAACCCGAGAACGACGCGATGGAGCCGATCCGCAGCAAAGAGGTCACCGTGCTCGGTCGCGTGGTCGGCCTGCTGAGAAGCGTCTGAGCGCCGAGTCGGCGTCGCTCTGTCGGGTCCAGCCGGGGCGCGACGGCGAGCGCGGCGGACCAGCCCCTTCCCATGGCGCCGCGCAGGCGCTACCGTGGACATGCAGGTCAAGCAGCCGCGGAGGCTCGCACCTTCGAGGAAAGTCCGGACATCGCAGGGCAGGGTGGTCGAGCGATTGACCCGGGGAAACCCGCGGGAAAGTGCCACAGAAACACACCGCCGATGGGGCCGTCCCACGTGAACGGCCCACAGGCAAGGGTGAAATGGTGCGGTAAGAGCGCACCAGCGTCGCGGTGACGCGGCGGCTGGGTAAACCCCACCCGATGCAAGGCCAAACGGGACCGTTCGCAGGTAGCCCGCCAAGGTCCAGGTAGGCCGCTCAGATGGATGGCTGCTCGAGACAGAATCCGGCTTATCGACCCGCTAAGGAAAGGCCCCGCTCCGGCGGGGCTTTTCTATTGAGGCGGGGCGCGCGGGAGCGGGCCCGCGGGTCCGACGGAACTCTTAGACGGCTCACACGGATGGCTTAGCGCCACGCCGGAGCATTGCGGCGAGGCCGTGGCACAAGTGCTCGGCAAAACCGCAAGCAGGAGGTTCCGATGAACCGCAAGATGCTGATCGGTGTGCTGGCAGTGGCATGCGCGATCGCGATATCCGTGGCTGCGATCGCGCAGGGCTCGAGCAGCGGAACGACAGGCTCGAGCAGCGGCACCAAAACGTCGGCGTCGAAAGCGAGCGCCGGCTCGACCGCCGCGGGTCGCCCGCCCGCGGGGATGATGGGAGACGGCGCCGGACCGAGGGGCACCGTTCATTCGGTAAGCGTCGTGCCCGACAAGGCCGGCACGGACTTCATCACGGTGACCAGCGACAGCGGCACGGTTCAGAGCGTCGACAGCGGCGCCGGCACGATCACGATCGTGGAGGGAACGGCGAGCGCGACCTACAAGACGGTCACGCTCAGCGTTCCGTCCTCGGCGACGATCGTCCGCAATGGGAAGGCCGCCTCACTGGGCGAAATCAAAGCGAAAGACCGCGTCTCGGTCAGCTCCTCCTCGGAAGCAACGAGGGTCTTCGCGACCGACTCCTCCTTCCAGCCGGCCGGCCCGGGCACGCCAGGCCCGCACGGCATCGGTGGGCAGGCCGGTGGACCGCCCCCCGGCGGTGAAACCGGCTGAGCGTGCCGGTGGCGATGCGCCACGCGAGTCCCGAGCCGGGAGCGGGCACCCCGGCTCGGGACGAGCGTCGGGCTCGGCACGAGGACAAGGCTCGCCAGCGGACGACTTGCGCGAAGCTCTAAGGGCGTGAGGACATGGCTGCACGACCCTGCATGACCCGATCATGCTCGTACTGAGCTGGAACCTCTTCCACGGGCGCTCACTTCCGCCGGCACGGCGCTCGCTCTATGGCGAGTTCGCGGACACGCTCGGGCGGTGGCGTTGGGACCTGGCGCTGCTGCAGGAGGCTCCGCCGTGGTGGCCGGAGCGCCTGGCGCGCGAGCTGGGCATGGCGCAGCGCAGGGCGCTGACGTCGCGCAACTCGCTGCTGCCGGTGCGCCGTGCGCTCGCCGAGCACCGCCCCGAGCTGGTGAAGGCGAACGGCGGCGGCTGCAACGCGCTGCTCTCGCGGATCCCGATCGCGGAGCACACCAAGCTGCGCCTGCGCCGCTGGCCCGAGCGGCGGGTAGCCCAGCTGGCTCGGCTGCAGGACGGCACGTGCGTTGTCAACTTCCACGCGAGCACGCGCCCGGCGCGCGCCGAGCAGGAGCTGTCACGGCTGTGGCGGAAGGCGCTGGCCTGGGCCGGAGCCGACCCGCTGATCCTCGGCGGCGACCTCAACCTGCGCTCGCCCTCGGCGCCGCAGCGCGCCCAGGCCGAGGGTGGGCCGATCGAGCACGTGGCGGGGAGCGGGGTCGATCACCTGTTCGCGCGCGGCCTCGCAGGCGCCGATGTGGACGAGCTCGCGCCCGGGGGGGAAGGCGCGTCGAACCATGTTCACATCCTCGCCCGCGAGGTCCCGTTGGACGGCAAGCACGTCGAGCTGTCCGATCACGCGCCGCTGCTCGTGCGCCTGCAACGGCGGCCCTAGTCGGGCAGGTGCTCCTCGTCGGCCTCGCCGTACTCGCTCTGCGACGGCTCCTCTTCGCCCTCTCGGAAAGCATCCTGCGAGATCTTGGCGGGGGCGTGACCGTCCCCGTGCGAGGTGTGTTCGATCAGTTCCTGCTCGGCCTGCTCGAAGCCCTCGGACTCGCCGCCTCCGGCCTCCTCGACCGCCTCGCGCTCTTTGCGCCGGCGCTCGTCGAGATCGAGCAGCGGGTCGGAGGGGAACTCGGCGACCATGCGAGCACTCTACCGGCCGTCGGGCGGCTGCGCCGCGCCTAGAGTTGCAGCGCTTGATGCGCGGTCTGCATCAAGGTAGGCGCATCCTTCAGCTCCTCGAGCGCCGCACGCATCGCGTCGAGCTCGCAAGCGATCTTGTCGGGCCAGGGCTTCTGCGGGTGCTCGTAGAGCGTCTTCAGCCCGTTGCCGGTGATCAGCGCGACGACGGTGTCGCCGGCGGCGAAGCGCCCGGCGGCGGCGAGCTTCTCGAGCACGGCGACGGTCGTGCCGCCGGCCGGCTCGGTCAAGAGGCCCTCGGTTGCCGCCAGGAGGTCGATGCCGGCGAAGATGTCGGGGTCGCTCGCGAAGGCGGCGGTCCCGCCCCGTTTGTGCACGGCGTCGATCACGAGGTAGCCGTCGCCGGGCGCGCCGATCGCGAGCGAGTGGGCGACGGTCTCGGGCATCACGGGATGGACCTCGGCCTCCTCGGCGAGAATCGCCGAGGCGATCGGGTTGCAGCCGCTCGGCTGTGCGATGTGGATCGCGGTCGCGGCGGTCTCGGCGAGGCCGAGCAGCTCCAGCTCGCCAAGGCCCTTGTGCATGCGCGAGGAGAGCGTGCCGCCGGCGGCGGGGCTGACGATGTGGTCGGGCGAGTTCCAGTCGAGCTGCTCGACGATCTCGAAGGCGGCCGTCTTGGCGCCCTCGGCATAGAACGGGCGCAGCGTGATGTTGGCGAAGTCCATGCCGGTCGCCGCGGCGACCTCGCGGCAGCGTCGGTTGGCTTCGTCGTAGTTGCCTTCGACCTGGACGACCTTCGCGCCGAGCGCCATGCAGGCGCGCGCCTTCATGTCCTCCAGACGGTTCGGGTAGAAGACGAACGCGTCGACGCCTGCCTTGGCGGCGAAAGAGGCCACGGCGGTGCCGACGTTGCCAGTCGAGACGCAACCGATCTCCGACTTGCCGCGCTCGAGCAGTCGCGCGATCGACATCGAGACCACGCGGTCCTTGTAGGAGAAGCTCGGGCGGTTACTCGAGTCGTCCTTGAGGTACAGGTTGCCGATGCCGAGCTCGGCGCCTAGCCGGTCGGCGCGGATAAGCGGCGTGTAGCCGGAGTGACGGCCGACGCGCGCCTGCGCGCCGGCGTCGACGATCGGCAGAAGCTCCTCGAAATGCCAGATGTTCTGCGGACGCTCGGAGCTGGGGAAGTCGCGGAAGTGGCTGGCGGCGAGCTCGTAGTCGTAGAGGATGTCCAGGCCCTTGCCGCAATCCGGGCACGAGAACACGGTCGACTCCAGCGGATAGCTGTTCTCGCAGCGATGGCAGACGAGGCCGGTCGCGCACGAGCGCGTTCGCTGCCTGGACCCCTGCGCGGGGCTCTCGATCGTCTGGGGGCTCATGCGGCTATCCCCTGCAACGATACGCCGGGCCACGGCGTTTGCACAGCGCTCTCGTCGTTGCCGAGCGCGATCCACAGCTCCTCGGCCATGTGCGGGGCGAAGGGGCCAAGCACCTGCGCGAGCAGCGACAGGGCCCGCAGCAGCGCCTCGGTGTCGGCCGCGCCGAGGCGCTCCTCGCGCGCGAGCGCACGCTTCTCGAAGTCCTTGATGCGATCGAACAGCCGCATCACGTTGCGCACGGCGCTGTGCATCTCGAGTCCCTCCATGTCCTCGGTGATCTTCTCGACGCCCTTCTCCGACCACTGCGACAGTTTCAGCCGCAGGTGCTCGGTCGTGTCTCGGACGGGCTCGGATCCCGCGCCGGCGGACCCGTCGGCGGCCGGCGCCCCGACCTCGCGGTCGACCTCGTCGGTGCTGGCGAGCTCACGCGCGGTGTCGAGGCGCGACTGCGTGAACTCCCACACCTGCGTGAGGAAGCGGTGCGCGCGCAGCACGGCCGAGTCGCTCCAGTTGAGCGTCTTCTGCGGCCGCGCGGCATACAGCACGGCAAGCCTCACGGTGTCCGCGCCGTAGCGCTCGACCAGCGCGTCGGGGTCGACGACATTGCCGAGATGCTTGCTCATCTTGCGCCCGTCGCTTATGACCATCTCGTGAAACAGGCAGCCGGCGAACGGCTCGCCGTCCTCGAGGAACGCGAGCGGGCCGATGTCGCGCAGCGCCTTGGTCACGATGCGCTGGTCGAAGACGAAGTTGCCGCTGTCCGAGCCGGCGACGACGCGCTCGGAGGGAAGCCAGTGGCGCAGGTCGGGCAGGGCGAGGATCTGCTCGAGCGGGTCCTCGCGCGACTCGGGCGGCACGCACGCCGGGATCCACAGCCACAGCGCGTCGAAATGACAGTCGAGGGTGTCGGTCTCGCGCTCGGCGGGGCCGCCGCAGAGCGGGCAGACGGTCTGCACGAACGAGGGCAGCTCGGCCAGCGGGTTGCCGGCGCCGGTGGGGGTGATGTCGAGCGGCAGCAGCACCGGCAGCTGCTCCTTGGGCAGCGGCACAGCGCCGTGCTCGGAGCAGTAGACGACCGGGATCGGCGTCCCCCACGAGCGCTGGCGCGAGATCGAGAAGTCCTCGGCCTTGTAGCGGACGGCGGGGCGAGCTGCCGGCATCTCGTGCGGCTTGCCGCCAGGTGTGGAGGATGAGGATGAGACGCCCTCGCGGGCGTCTGATACGAGACCGCCGATGCGATCGGCGATGACGTCGTCGGTGCGGTCGGCCTCGGGTATGCCGAAGACCGCGGTGGCGCCGAAGCGCCCGTCGACGCCGGGGGAGATCAGCACGGGCAGCGATGGCCCGCCGCCGGGCGCGGGGAGCGTGCGGTGAGTGTCGACGAGCGCGATCGCGGCCGCGTCGCGCGAGCTTCGCTCGAGCCCTCCCGAGCGCAGCTCCTCCAGGCGCTCACGCACGTCCGGCTCGACCGCCCAGGCGTCGATCTCGGGATGCTTGGGCGAGATCAGCACGAAGCGCGCCTGCGCGAGCGCATCGGCGTGCGGCGTGAAGACGGTCAGCGTCGTAGCGTCCTCGGCGCTCAGCTGCACCTCGACGCCGTCGACGCGGCCGAGCACGAAGCGCTGGCTCGCCAGCGCGACCTCGTCCCACTTGCCCGAGGCGGCGCGCTCCTGCAGACGGCGATCGTTCTCGGGCACGTAGGCGCTGAGGCGCAGGTACCACGTCGGCCGCTCGATCAGGCGCACCGGGTTGTGACAGCGCCAGCAGAGCCCGTCCTCGACCTGGATCGTGGCGAGCGTCGTCTGGCAGGTGTCGCACCAGTCGACGGTGCCGGTGCCGCGGTACACCAGTCCGGCCTCCAGGAGCATCAGGAACAGCCACTGCGACCAGCGGTACATGACGGGGTCGGAGCTGAGGAAGGTGCGCTCCCAGTCGAAGGAGAAGCCGAGCCGCTGCAGCTGGCCGGTCATGTGCGCGGCACAGCGCGAGACCCACTCGCTCGGCGGCACACCGCCGGCGATCGCCCCGAGCTCGGCGGGCAGGCCGAAGGCGTCGAAGCCGAAGTTGAACAGGACCTGATCGCCGAGGGCGCGTCGGAAGCGGGCGTAGGCGTCGCCGATCGTGTAGCTGCGCACGTGCCCGATGTGCACATTGCCCGAGGTGAACGGCGCCGAGGGCTTTATGTACAGGTGCGGCTGATCGTCCTGGAGCGGAGGCGTCCGGGCGGCATCGCGCGCGCGCCAGGCAGCCTGCCTGCCGGCCTCGATCGCGTGTGGGTCATAGCTCGTGGGCGAGCCCATGTTCATCTCCCTCGCTCATGTCCGACGAGGATATCCATCCGACCTTCGCGCGAGGGGGCCGTTGCTATGCTCAAAATCCGTTGGCCGACGTCAGTAACAACACCATCCAGGCGCCTCGCCGACGCCTCTTCGGCCCCGCCCTGAGCGGGGTCGTCTCGTCCGGAGCGATTGCGAGGATCAACCGATGGAGATAGAGATTGGGCGCGGCAAGAAGGGCCGTCGCGCATACGGATTCGACGACATCGCGATCGTGCCGTCGCGGCGCACGCGCGACCCCGACGACATCGACATCTCCTGGAAGCTGGGGCCCTACCAGTTCGAGCTGCCGATGCTCGCATCGGCGATGGATGGCGTCGTCTCGCCGCGCACGGCGGGGATCATCGGCAACCTCGGCGGTCTGGCGGTGCTCAACCTCGAGGGCATCTTCACCCGTTACGAGGACGCCGAGGAGCAGCTCGAGCGGATCGCCTCGCTCCCGAAGGAGCTCGCCACGCGTGAGATGCAGGAGATCTACTCCGAGCCGATCAAGCCAGAGCTGATCGCGCAGCGCATCGCGGAGATCAAGGAACAGAAGGTGGTGGTGGCGGCGTCGCTGACGCCGCAGCGCGTGCTCCAGTTCCACGAGATCGCGATGGAGGCGGGGCTCGACGTGCTCGTGATCCAGGGGACGGTCGTCTCCGGCGAACACGTCTCGACGGTCTCGGAGCCGCTCAACCTGAAGGAGTTCATCCCCTCGCTCGACGTGCCGGTGGTGGTCGGCGGCTGCGCCTCCTACCACACGGGCCTGCACCTGATGCGCACGGGAGCCGCGGGCGTGCTGGTCGGCGTCGGACCGGGCGCTGCCTGCACCACGCGGGGCGTGCTCGGCATCGGCGTGCCGCAGGCGACCGCGATCGCGGACGTGGCGCATGCGCGCTCGACGCACATGCTCGAGACGGGCGAGTACGCCCAGGTGATCGCCGACGGCGGCATGCGCAACGGCGGCGACGTCTCCAAGGCGATCGCTCTCGGCGCGGACGCTGTCATGATCGGCTCGCCGCTGGCGCGCGCCTTCGAGGCGCCGGGCCGAGGCTTCCACTGGGGCATGGCGACGTTCCACCCGAGCCTTCCGCGGGGCGCGCGCGTTGCCACGCACCAGAACGGCACGCTCGAGGAGATCCTCGTCGGCCCGGCGCGGGAGAACGACGGCACGTTCAACCTGTTCGGCGGCCTGCGCACGTCGATGGCGACGTGCGGTCACAAGGACCTGGCGGAGTTCAACCGCGCGGAGGTAGTGATCGCGCCGTCGCTGCAGACGGAGGGCAAGTCGCTGCAACGCGACCAGCAGGTCGGCATGGGCGCCACCAACGGGAAGGCTGCAGCCCTCGTCAATGACTGACGCCGCCGTCACGGCGCCCGAGGCGGTCGCCGGTGAGGCGGGCACGATCGAGACTGCCACGCAAGAGGTGGTGGTGCTCGACTACGGCGGCCAGTACAGCCAGCTGATCGCCCGCCGTATCCGCGACTGCGGCGTGTTCTCAGAGCTGCTGCCGCACACGGTCACAATCGAGGAGGTGGCCAAGCGCAAGCCGTGCGGGATCGTGCTCTCGGGCGGTCCGGCCTCGGTCTACGCGGAGGGGGCGCCGCGCCTGCAACGCGAGCTGCTCGAGCTGGGTGTGCCGGTGATGGGCATCTGCTACGGCATGCAGCTGCTCGTGCACGAGCTGGGCGGGCGCGTCGAGCAGGCCGAGGTGGGCGAGTTCGGCCGTTCGGACCTGCACGTCTCCGAGCCGGGCCGGCTCCTGCACGACCTCCCGCGCGAGCAGACGTGCTGGATGTCGCACCGCGACACGGTGTATGAGCCCCCGCCGGGGTTCAGCGCGCTCGCCTCCTCGAGCTCCTCGCCGGTGGCGGCCGTGGAGGACACCGGGCGCGGCATCTACGGGATCCAGTTTCATCCCGAGGTCGTCCA
Organism: Solirubrobacteraceae bacterium; assembly: GCA_035553095.1. Lineage (GTDB taxonomy): Bacteria > Actinomycetota > Thermoleophilia > Solirubrobacterales > Solirubrobacteraceae > Palsa-744. Next base: position 10,858 of record DATNDZ010000020.1, read on the forward strand.
CACGCCCTATGGGCAGGAGATCCTCACGCGCTTTCTCACCGAGATCTGCGGCTGCGAGCAGACGTGGTCGGCGGCGTCGATCGTCGACGAACAGATCCGCCGCATACGGGCGCAGGTCGGCGACGCCCAGGTCGTCTGCGGTCTCTCGGGCGGCGTTGACTCCTCGGTGGCCGCGCTGCTGGTGCACCGGGCGATCGGCGACCAGCTCACATGTGTGTTCGTCGACCACGGGCTGATGCGCAAGGACGAGGGCGAGCAGGTGGTGAGCGCGTTCCGCGACACGTTCAAGGTGCCGCTCGTGGCGGTCGACGCCGAGCGACGCTTCCTGGACAAGCTCAAGGGGGTGACCGAGCCGGAGGCCAAGCGCAAGACGATCGGTGCTGAGTTCATCCGCGTGTTCGAGGAGGAGGCGGCGAAGCTGGCCGAGCGCAGCGGCGGCGAGGACGCCCGCTTCCTCGTGCAAGGGACGCTCTACTCGGACGTGATCGAGTCGGGCGGCGGCACGGGTGCGGCGACGATCAAGTCCCATCACAACGTGGGCGGGCTGCCGGAGGACCTCCAGTTCGAGCTGATCGAGCCGCTGCGGGCGCTGTTCAAGGACGAGGTTCGCGCGGTGGGCATCGAGCTGGGGCTGCCCGAGCGCCTGGTCTGGCGCCAGCCGTTCCCGGGTCCCGGCCTCGCGATCCGGGTGGTCGGCGGCGAAGCGACCAAGGAGCGCCTCGACGTGCTGCGCGAGGCCGATCACATCCTGCAGGAGGAGATCCGACGCGCCGGCCTCTATCGCGAGCTGTGGCAGTCATTCTGCGTCCTGCCCGACGTGCGCACGGTCGGCGTCCAGGGCGACGAGCGCACATACGGATATGTCGTCGTGCTGCGCGCCGTCACGAGCGACGACGCGATGACAGCCGACTGGGCGCGCCTGCCCTACGAGCTGCTCGAGGCGATCGCCTCGCGCATGATCAATGAGCTGCGCGAGGTGAACCGGGTGGTTCTTGACATCACCTCGAAGCCTCCCGGCACGATCGAGTGGGAGTGACCCAGACCTAGTCTCGCGGCCCCTGGCTGCGTCCTCGATCGCTCGTGTGCGAAGCCACTTCGCTCACTGCGTCCTTGCCAGGAACCACGATCCGTCGGCCTGGACGCCCGGCGGGCCGAACCAGACTGCCGCGGTGCCTTACGAAGTAGGGCTGGTTCGCCTATGATGTCCGCCTCGCCGCGCGTCCGGATGACCGGCACGCGTGGCCTTTTTCACGCCCATGGCGCCCTCGACGAGGACATATGTAGCTAAACCGACCGAGCGCGAGCGCAACTGGGTGCTCGTTGACGCGAACGGGCTCACGCTCGGCCGTGCGGCGACGCAGATCGCTGACGTGCTGCGCGGTAAGCGCAAGCCCGAGTACACGCCGCACGTCGACACGGGCGACTTCGTCGTGGTGGTCAACGCCGAGAAGATCCACGTGACCGGCAACAAGCGCGCCGCCAAGCGCTACTACCGCCACTCGGGATACCCGGGTGGGCTGCGCTCGCGCACGTTCGAGGAGATGCAGGCGCGCCGGCCGGAGGAGATCATCCGCCTCGCGGTCAAAGGCATGATGCCGCGCAACCGCCTGGCGCGTAAGCAGCTGACCAAGCTCAAGATCTATGCGGGGCCGGAGCACCCGCACGTCGCTCAGAAACCGCAACCGCTGGAGCTTCAGGCGGCGGGAGATCGAGCGATGACATCTAAGCGCGGAGCGGCAGGCTCTGCGGAGGAGACCGAGTGATGGCCGACGAGGAGACCCCGCAGACGCCCGCGGAGGAGACGCCCGAGCACGCAGTGCCGACCGAGGAGGCGCAGGAGATCGCCGGTTCGGTGGAGGACGCGGCTCTGGAGGCGGCCGAGGAGGCACGCGAGGCGCCCGCCGATCATCCGGCGCCGCAGCCGGCGACCGTCGAGCCGGGCGGCGAGGGCCACGCGGTCCCGAGCGAGGAGGCGCAGGAGATTGCGGGAGCCGCGGAGGACGCGGCGCTCGAGGCGCTGCAGGAGTCGGAGGACGCCAAGGCCGTACAGACGGCGGTTGACGAGGATGAGGACGAAGGCGACGGTGCCGACGTCGCGGCGAGCACCGCCAAACCGGCCGTTCCGGGCGCGCACCTGGAGGTGGACATCGTGCCTGAGGGCGCGGACCCGCTCGGGCGGGGCGAGACCCCCTACGAGGACCCGTACGCGGTCGAGGAGTCCGAGCCGGCGGCGCAGGTCGAGGGCGAGGCCGAGGAGTCTGATGGAGCGCTGAGTCAGCCGATCGCCACGGCCGCGATCGACCTGGCCGCGGGCGCTCGCTATCGCGCGACGGGCAAGCGTAAGACTGCGATCGCCCGCGTGACGCTGCGCCCGGGCAAGGGCACCTACCTGATCAACGGACGCCCGCTCGAGCAGCACTTCCCGCGCGACACGCTGCAGCGCAACATCCGTCAGCCGCTCGAGACGGTCGGCTACCAGGACAAGATGGACGTGGTGGCGCGTTTGCACGGAGGCGGGATCTCGGCGCAGGCGGGGGCGCTGCGCCACGGCGTCTCCCGCGCTCTGCTCGAGGCCGACCCGAACCTGCGCGGAGAGCTCAAGCGCAGGGGGTTCCTCACGCGCGACTCGCGCGCGAAGGAGCGCAAGAAGGCCGGGCTGAAGAAGGCGCGCAAGCGGCCGCAGTTCTCCAAGCGCTAGCGCCGATCACACGAGGGTGACGATGCCCCGCAAGCTGTTTGGGACCGACGGAGTTCGCGGACTCGCCGGCGAGTTCGTGACGGCCGAGCTTGCGCTTGCGCTTGGCCGGGCGGCCACGGAACAGACCTCGGTGGAGCGCCCGCAGGTCCTGATCGTGCGCGACACCCGTGAGTCTGGGGAGATGCTCGAGGCGGCCGTCGCGGCGGGCGTGAGCGCGGCGGGAGGCGACGCGCTGCTGGGGGGCGTGCTGCCGACGCCGGCCGCGCCCCTCTTGGTGGGTCGGTACGGGTTCGACCTGGCGGTCGTGCTGTCGGCGTCGCACAACCCCTTCCAGGACAACGGAATCAAGTTCTTCGCGGGCGACGGATACAAGCTCTCCGACGAGGCCGAGCACGCGATCGAGCGGCTGCTGGGGCGCGACGCGCCGCCGGCCAACGCGGCGATCGGCCGCGTGCGCGAGCTGCGGGGAGCTCCCGAGGACTACCTGCGCGAGCTGCACACCCGCTTTGCCGAGCTCGACCTCGCGGGGGTGGACGTGCTGCTCGACTGCGCCAACGGCGCCACCTTTCACGTGGCACCGGAGATCTTTCGGCGTCTCGGCGCGAGCGTGAGCGTGATCGCCGATAAGCCGGACGGGCGCAACATCAACGACGGTGTGGGCTCGACGCACGTCGAGTCGCTGGCAGAGCGCGTCGTCGCGGGCGGGCATGCGCTCGGCTTCGCCTTCGATGGCGACGGCGATCGCGTGCTGGCCGTCGATCGAAAGGGAGAGGTCGTCGACGGCGACGAGCTGCTGGCGCTGGCGGCGCTTCACCTGCGCGCGAGCGGGCGACTCAACGGCGACGGCGTTGCGGTCACGGTCATGACCAACTATGGCTTTCACTCGGCGATGAAAGAGGCGGGTGTGAGCGTGGCGACGACGAGCGTGGGCGACCGCTACGTGCTCGAGGAGCTGCGCGCACGCGAGTGGGCGCTGGGCGGCGAGCAGTCGGGGCACATCATCGAGATGGGGTTCAACCGGACCGGCGACGGGATCGCGAGCGCGCTGTTGACGCTCGAGGCGCTGGCCGGCGGCGATCTGAGCGAGCGTCACGCGATGGCGAAGCTGCCGCAGCGTTTGGTGAACGTGCGCGTCCGCGACCGCGACGCGCTCGCAGCGGCCGCCGGCGTGGATCGTGCGGTGCGCGAGGCCGAGCAGGAGCTGAGCGGGCGCGGGCGTGTGCTCGTGCGCCCGAGCGGGACCGAGCCGCTGGTGCGGGTCATGGTCGAGGCGCCGACGGAGGCGGAGGCACACGAGGTGTGCGAGCGCCTCGTGGCACTGGTGCGCGCCGAGCTCGGCTAGGACGAGCGTCCGACGGGCGCCGTGCAGGCCGAGTCGGGCCGAAAAGCGCTGGTATCTTCGGTTCGATGTGCGGAATCGTTGGCTACGTCGGCGCGCGTCCGGTGCGGGAGCTGCTGCTCGAAGGCCTGAGCAAGCTCGAGTACCGCGGCTATGACTCGGCCGGCATCTCGGTGATCGCCGACGGCGAGATCGAGTCGGTCAGGGCGGTCGGCAACCTGAGCGCGCTGGAGGCGAAGCTGAGCGGCGCCCAGGCGCGGGCCCAGGACAACGGCTCGGTCGCGGTCGCGCCGAAGCCGGCGACGACGGGAATCGGCCACACGCGCTGGGCGACACACGGGCGGGTGAGCGAGGAGAACGCGCATCCCCATTACGACAGCGAGGAGCGCGTGTACGTCGTGGTGAACGGGATCGTGGAGAACTACATGGTGCTCAAGGAGCGCCTGCTGGCCGAGGGCTGCGTATTCACGTCGGAGACCGACGCCGAGGTCATCGCCCACCTGATCGCCGCGCACTACACCGACGATCTCGCGGAGGCGGTGCGCCTGGCGTTCAACGAGCTCGAGGGTCACTATGCGTTCGTCGCGATGACCCTCGACGAGCCCGATGTGCTCGTCGGCGCCCGCAAGGAGTGCCCGCTGATCGTCGGCCGCGGCGAGGGCGAGCAGTTCGTCGCCTCGGCCGTGCCGGCGTTCCTCTCAGAGACGCGCACCGTTCAGTACGTGGAGAACGGCGAGATCGTCGTCCTGCGCCCGGAGGGCGTGCGCATCATGACCGGAGACGGCGAGCCGGTCGAGCGCGGCGTCGAGCAGGTCCACTGGGACCAGGAGACCGCCGAGAAGGGCGGCTACGAGACGTTCATGCTGAAGGAGATCCACGAACAGGCCGACGCGGTCGCCGACACGATCTTCGACCGCACAGCGCGCGGCGACGGCGTCGATCTCGACGAGGAGGACGCGCTCGACGAGTCGATCCTGGCGGGCGTCACCCGGATCGTCGTGGTGGCCTGCGGCACGGCCTACCACGCCGGCCTGATCGGCCGATACGCGCTGGAGGAGTGGGCACGCGTGCCGGTCGAGATGGACATCGCCTCCGAGTACCGCTACCGCAACCCGGTCGTCGGCAAGGGAGATCTCGTGATCGGGATCTCGCAGTCGGGGGAGACGGCGGACACGCTTGCCGCGATGCGCCTGGCGCGCGAGCGCGGCGCCACGGTGCTCGCGATCACCAACACGCGCGGCTCGCAGGCCACGCGTGAGGCCGACGGCGTGCTCTACACGCGCGCCGGTCTCGAGATCGGTGTTGCGGCGACGAAGACGTTCGTCTGCCAGGTGGCGGTGATGTATCTGCTGGCGCTGCGCCTGGCCGAGCTGCGTGGCACGCTCGAGCCCGGCCGCGTGGCCGAGCTCGTGGCCGACCTCAAGCGCCTGCCGCACCGGATCGACGGCCTGATCGAGCACTGCGAGCAGCAGGCGCAGCAGATCGCGCAGACATGTTGGGACGCCGAGTTCTTCTTCTACATCGGTCGCCACGTCGGCCTGCCTGTCGCGCTCGAGGGCGCGCTCAAGCTCAAGGAGATCTCCTACATCTCCACAGACGCCTACGCGGCGGGCGAGATGAAGCACGGACCGATCGCGCTGCTCGACGAGGCCACGCCGGTGGTCTGCGTGGCCACGCGCTCGCCCGTGCTCGACAAGCTCGTCTCCAACATCCAGGAGGCCCGCGCGCGTGGCGCACGCGTGATCGCGGTCACGACCGAAGGCGACGGCGATGTCGAGCCCCACGCGGACGCGACGATCCCGGTACCGGCGACCGACTGGATGCTGCAGCCGATCCTCGCCGTGATCCCGTTGCAGCTGCTCGCCTACGCCGTCGCACGAAACCGCGGGCTGAACGTCGATCAGCCACGCAACCTCGCCAAGACCGTCACGGTCGAGTAGCACTAGCATCGCTCCTCGTGGAGCGCCTCCCGGACTGGCTCGAGCCGCTGCCCGACGCCGACACGATGCGGAGCATCGACCGCTGGGCGATCGAGGCGCAGGGGATCCCCGGTCTGGATCTGATGGAGCGCGCCGGCACCGGCGTTGCGCGCGCGGTCGAGGTCCACGCCGGCGACGGCCCGGTAGCGATCGTCTGCGGCAAGGGCAACAACGGCGGCGACGGGCTGGTCGCTGCGCGGCTGCTGCGCGAGTCCGGCCGGGACGTGACGGTGGTCTGCGTGGCGCCGCCGGAGCAGTTCGCAGGCGACGCGGCCGCGAACCTCGAGCGGCTGCCCGGTGAGGCTCCCGTCGCCCTCGCTCGGGGCGCCGAGGCGATCGAGCTGGCGACGGTGATCGTCGACGCGTTGCTGGGCACCGGCTTCGCGGGCGCGCCTCGCGGAGAGGTGGGCGAGGCGATCGCGATGATCAACTCGGCGAAGGGCGCGGTCGTGTCGGTGGACGTGCCAAGTGGCGTCGATGCATCGACCGGCGTGATCGCCGGCGAGGCCGTGCGCGCGGACGTCACGGTGAGCTTCCACGCGAGCAAGCCCGGCCTGTGGATCATGCCGGGCAAGCGCCATGCGGGCGAGGTGCGGACGATCGACATCGGCATCCCGCGCGGCGCCCCGATGGAGGCCAGGATCGGGCTGAGCACCTCCGCGCTCGCGGAGCAGCTTCCCCGACGATCGGGCGACTCGACCAAGTTCGCATCCGGTCAGGTCGTCGTGGCGGGGGGGTCGCGTGGGCTCACCGGCGCACCGCGAATGGCCGCGCACGGGAGCATGCGCGCGGGCGCCGGCTATGTGATCGTGTGCGTGCCGGCGTCGGTGCAGGACGCCTTCGTGAGCGCCGCGACGCCCGAGCTGATGACCCGCGGGTTGCCCGAACGTGACGGCTCGCTCGCGCAGGCTGCGGTCGGGCAGGCGATCGAGGCGATCCGTCCTGGCGGGGCGCTCGCGGTGGGCCCCGGCCTGGGGCGCAGCGAGGACGCGTTTGCGTTCGCGCGCCGCATGGCGGCGCAGGCGCAGGCGCCGATGGTGCTCGACGCAGATGGCCTGAATGCGCACGAGGGACGGCTGGCGGAACTGCGCGTACGGCGGGCGCCGACGGTGCTCACGCCGCATGCGGGCGAGCTCGCGCGCCTGCTCGAGCTCGACAGCGAGCGGGTCGAGCGCGAGCGGTTGCGCCACGTGCGCGCCGCGGCCGAGCAGTCGGGTGCGGTCGTCGTGCTCAAGGGCGACGACTCGCTGATCGCAGACCCCTCGGGATTTGTGGCGGTCAGCCGTGGCGGCAGCCCGGCGCTCGCCACGGCCGGCACGGGAGACGTTCTCACCGGCGTCGTCGCTGCTCTGCTGGCGCAGGGCTTGGGGTCGTTCACGGCAGCCGTCGCCGCCGTCTGGCTGCATGCGGCGGCGGGACGCGAGGCGGCGCGGCGCCACGGCGCGCCGGAGGGCGTGATCGCGAGCGACGTGATCGAAGCGCTGCCGGCGGTGCGTGACAGGGAGGGGCCGTGAGCGCCGCGGCTCGCCCGCTCAACGAGCTCGAGAGCGTCGCGCGCGCCCGCGCGAGCGTGAACGTTGCGGCGATCGAGCGCAACTGCGCCCGCCTCGGCTCCGAGCTGCACACGGGTGCGCTGCTGTGCGCGGTCGTGAAGGCCGACGGCTACGGCCACGGCGCCTCGCCGAGCGCCCGCGCGGCGCTGGCCGGGGGGGCGAGCTGGTTGGCTGTCGCGAGTGCGCGGGAGGCTTGCGAGCTGCGCGCGGCCGGCATCGAGGAGGTGCCGATCCTCGTGATGGGGGCGCTCGGACCGGGCGAGCTCTCCGAAGCTCTCGCCGCGAGCGCCGATGTGGTGGCGTGGAGCGAGCAGCACGTGCTGGACGTGGCGAGGGCGGGTGGCGGGCGCGTGCACGTCAAGCTCGACTCGGGCATGGGCAGGCTGGGCACGCGCGACCCGGCGCTCGCCTCGGCCGTGCTGGCGCTGGCCGAGCGCAGCGCGGGGGTCGAGCCGGTCGGGCTGATGACGCACTTCGCGACGGCCGACGAACTCGATGACGAGGGCTTCTTCGCGAGTCAGCTCGAGGCATTCACGAGCTGGGCTGCCGAGCACAAGGCGCGTCGCCCCGAGCTGATCGTGCACGCGGCCAACAGCGCGGCGCTGCTGCGCGAGCCGCGGGCGCAGTTCGACATGGTGCGCTGTGGGATCGCGATCTACGGGATGGATCCGTTCGGCGTCGAGCCGACCGAGCGCGAGCTCGAGCCGGCGCTCGAGCTGAGCTCCTACGTGGCCGAGGTGAAGCCGTGCCGCGCGGGCGAGAGCGCCGGCTACGGCCGGCGCTTCGTGGCCGCGCGCGACACCTGGCTGGGCGTGCTGCCGATCGGTTACGGCGACGGATGGCGGCGCGGGCTCTCGAACAATGCCGACGTGCTCGTCGACGGCCTGCGCCGGCCGCTCGTGGGCACGGTGAGCATGGACAACATCACGATCGACCTCGGCGCCGAACAGAGCGCCGAGCGCCTGCGCGGCGCTCGGGCGGTGTTGATCGGAGCCGACGGCGAGGAGCGGATCACGGCCGAGGAGCTCGCGCGGCGCCTGGACACGATCAACTACGAGATCACGTGCGGACTGACGCCGCGCGTCCCGCGCGTGCATCACCGCGACGGCGTCGCGGTCGGGCGCGCGGATGGCTGACGCGCTGCAGGCCGCTCGCCGGGCGCTCGCCGGCCGCCCGGCCTGGCTCGTCGGCGGGGCGACCCGTGATCGTCGGCTGGGGCGCTCGACGACGGACCTCGACGTCGTCGTCGAGGGCGATCCGGGCGAGGCCGCGCGCGCGATCGCGCGCGCGGCGGGGCGGGCGGCGTGCTTTGCGCTGTCGGAGGAGTTCGGCGCATGGCGAGTCTCGGCCCGGGACTCCTCCTGGCAGGTGGACGTCGAGCCGCTGCGCGGGGGCTCGCTCGACGCCGACCTCGCGCTGCGCGACTTCACCGTGAACGCGATCGCCGAGCCGATCGCCGGGGGGGAGCCGATCGACCCGCTGGGCGGCCTCGGGGACCTCGCGGCCGGGCGTCTGCGCATGGCCGCTCCGGACGCGTTTGCCCGTGATCCTCTGCGCGTGCTGCGGCTCGTGCGCGTCGCGGTCGAGCTGGGGTTCGAGCCCGAGCCGGACACGCTGGAGCGAGCTCGGGCGAATGCGGGCGGGCTCGGGCGCTGCTCGCCCGAGCGCGTGTTCGCCGAGCTGCAGCGGATCGTCGCCGCGCGCGCGGTGCTGCGAGGCCTCGATCTGATGAGCGAGCTGGGGGCGACCGAGATCGTCCTGCCCGAGCTCGAGGCGCTGCGCGGGGTCGAGCAGAACCGCTACCACCATGCCGACGTGCACGGGCACACGCTCGAGGTGCTGAGGTGCACGATCGCGCTGTGCGACTTTGCGGAGGGCCGGATCGAGCACGACACGAGCGCCGTCGGCGCCAGGACTCAGAGCGGCGATGACGCGTTGGCCGCGCTGGGCGCCGCGCTGGGTGAGCACCGCCCGGCCGTGGCCGCGCTGCTGGCCGAGCCACTGGCGGACGGTCTCACGCGGGGCGAGGCTCTGCGCTGGGGAGCGCTCCTGCACGACGCCGCCAAGCCGCTCACGCGCGGAGTGCGCCCGGTGGACGGCCGCGTGACGTTCATCGGCCACGATCAGCGTGGGGCGGAGCTCGCGCGTGAGGTGCTCACGCGCCTGCGTGCGAGCGAGCGCCTGCGCGGCCACGTCGCGGCGCTCGTGCGCAATCACCTGCGGCTCGGCTTCCTCGTGCACGAGCCGCAGCCGATCTCGCGGCGCACGGTGTTCGAGTACATGCGCGCGACCGAGCCGGTGGAGGTCGACGTCACGCTGCTCTCGGTCGCCGACCGTCTGGCCACGCGCGGCGACCGTGCCGAGCAGGCGATAGCGGCACACCTGGCGGTGGCCGAGGACATGCTCGGCCATGCGCTGGGCTGGCGCGCCGAAGGGCCGCCCGCGCCGCTGCTGCGCGGCGACGAGCTCGCGCGCGAGCTCGGGATCGCGCCGGGCCCGCGACTCGGCGAGCTGCTCGAGCGCCTGGCGCAGGCGCAGTTCGCCGGCGAGGTGGCCACGCGCGAGCAGGCGCTCGCGCACGCCCGCGCGCTCGCATAGTCAATAGGCTTCGCCGATGCGCGATCCCGACTGCATCTTCTGCATGATCGTCGCCGGCGAGCTGCCGGCGACGATCGTCGATGAGGACGAGCGCACGATCTCCTTCATGGACATCTCGCCGGCCACACGCGGGCACGCGCTCGTGATCCCGCGTGAGCATTCGCCCGATCTGCTCGGCGTCGAGCCGGACGACCTCGCGGCCGTCGGGCTGGCGTCCAAGCGGCTCGCCGGGCGGATGACGCGGCGACTCGGCGCCGACGGCGTGAACCTGCTGAACTCGTGCGGCGCCGTCGCGTTCCAGACGGTCTTCCACTTCCACGTGCACGTGATTCCTCGCTACGAGGGCGATTCGCTGCGGCTGCCCTGGGTTCCGACGGCGGGGGACCCCGAGCAGATCGCGGCCGCCGCGCAGGAACTCGGACAGGAATAGCGAAATGTCGATATCGCTACATCTGCCCTCCGCGCGTGTTTGCATGGCAATGATCAAACGCACATACATCGCCCTGCTCGCGAGCCTCGCGCTCGCCCTCGCCGTGCCGGGCCTCGCCACGGCCACGATCACCGAAGTCGGCGTGATCCCACCGACGACGCCGGAAACGACGCCGAGCTGTCCCGCCAACCCGTGCCTTGCGGTCAGCCGCACGACGGGCTTCCAGGTCAAGGTCGCCACGAACACGACCCTCACGAGCGTTCCCAAAGCCGGCTCGATCGTCGCCTGGACGATCAGCCTCGGCAAGCCCAACGCGACGCAGACCAAGTTCTTCAACGCCAACGAGGGCGGCGCAGCCGCGGCCGGCATCGCGATCCTCGCGCCACAGAAGAAACCGAACCTCACCTACAAGCTCATCGCCTCGAGCCCGACCGTCAAACTCGAACACTACTTCGGCAAGACCGCCCAGTTTCCGCTGGAACGCTCGATCCCGGTGAAAAAGGGCTACATCGTGGCGCTGACCGTGCCGACGTGGGCACCGGCGCTGGCGCTCGGCTTCGGCAAGGACACCTCGTGGCGTGCGAGCCGGGAAAAGAAGCAGTGCTCCAGCACGAGCTCGCAGAGCACGCAGACCTCGATCGGCTCGGCCGTGCAGTACTACTGCCTCTACCAGACCGCCCGACTCACCTACAGCGCCACGCTCGTCTCGACGCCCTAGCCGTCTCGGCGGGCGCCGCGCCGGGGAGCCGCCTTCCGTCGAGGCGATCTTGCAGCGCTTGAGCAGGTTCATCTGCGGCCGATAACCGCTAGATGAGGACACTCGACCGTTCGCGGTCGCCGGGGGAGCCGGGCCACGCGGGCGCCGGCGGGTACGCCGGCGCGGCTCTGCACGTCGGCCCCCTCGAGGACGTGACGCCATCGCACGTCGGGCACGACTCCGGCGCGAGCATGCTGTGCGAAGACGAAGCCACGCGCCAGCGCCTCGTCGACATGGAAAGCCACATGGCCTCGGCGCGCCTCGCGGTGTTCGCCATGATCACGATCGGCCTCGCGATCCTGGCGCCGTGGGTCGGGTGGTGGCCGCTGCTCGTGATCGTGACGACCTTTGCCGGATATCTCGTGGCCGGTCGGAGGATGCCGGGCTCGGCGCGCCCGGAGTACTGGTTCATGGGTGCCTGGGCGTTCTCGCAGGCCGCCACCGGCATCGTGGTGGCTGTCACCGGCGGGCCTCGCAGCGTGTTCCTGCCATGGCTGGCGATCCCGGCGGTCACGCTCAGCTCGCGCTTCAGGCTGCGCGGGGTGATCGTCGGCTTCATCTGGACGGTCTTCGTGATGATCGGCGTGACCGTGGGCGTCAGCCCGGGAGCCGTCGCCGAACGCCCCCAGCGCCTGATCGTGCCGCTGGTCTTGCTGGGCGGCGTGGTCGTGCTGTCGACCGCCCTGATGCGCTCTGACGTCAAGCACCGCGCGGAGGCCGTCGTGGACCCGCTCACGGGACTCTTCAACCGCCAGGCGCTCGCCGTGCGGGCGGGGGAGCTGATCGAGCAGGCGCGCGTATCCGGCATGCCGCTGGCCGTTCTGATCGGTGACCTCGACGAGTTCAAGCTGGTCAACGACAACCACGGCCACCACGTCGGCGACACCGTGCTGCGCGAGGCGGCGAGCACGCTGCGGGCGACGCTGCGCACATTCGACTACATCTACCGCTACGGCGGCGAGGAGTTCGTGATCCTCCTGCCCGGCACCGACGAGGCGCGCGCGCTGGCGACGGCCGAGCGCGTGCGGGACGCGATCGGCGCGGCCCACCCCGCCGGCCTGCGGATGACGCTATCGCTCGGCGTGAGCGTGGGCGATGGCCGCGAGGGCGACTTCGACGATCTGCTGATCGCCGCGGACCGGGCGCTCTACCGTGCCAAGGCGGAAGGACGCAACCGCGTATGCCTCGGGCGCGCCTACGACGGCGTCAGCCTCGAACTGCCCGAGGCCTCGCCCGCCGCCAGGGCGGCGAGCGAGGGCCAGCCCGAGCTCGCGGGCGCCGGCAGCACGCCGGCGGACGCCTTCGAGCTCGCGCGCCGCGCATTCGTCGCGGGCGAGGCGCTCGACATGCCGGCCCTGGCAGAGCGCCTCGGCGTCTCGCTCGAGCGGCTGCACGAATGGTGCGGGGACCGCGAGTCGCTGCTCGGCGAGATCACCGCCGTGCTCGCGCTCGAGCTGCTCGCACGCGCGAAGGCGGAGCACAGCTACGAGCGCGGGACGGCGCGCGTGCTCGCCGTCTACGACCAGTTCGCGTGCAGCGCCGCGAGCTTCCGCCCGCTGCAGACGATGCTGCGCGAGGATCAGCAACTGGCGGTGCGGATCCTGACCTCACGGACCGGCCACGTGCACCCGGCGATGGTCGGCGCGATCCACGAGCTGCTGAACGAGGAGCACGAGCTGGGCGCGCTGGCGACGCCGAAGTCGGAGCTGCGCAATCTCTCCTACGCGATCGTGCGGATGGCCGAGGCCTTCCTCTACAACGACGCGGTGCTCGCGACCGAGCCGCAGATACACAGCTCCACGCGGATCGTCGGACGCCTGATGGCCTAGCGAGCCAGCGCCGCTATTTGCCGCTCGGAGCGCCGGCGCCGCCGGTCGGGCTCGACCCGGCCGCCGATTCTTTGGTCGGTTCTTTTTCGGCCGAGGCGCCGCCGGAGGCGCTGCTTTCTTCGCTGGCCCCGCTCGAGCTGCCGCCGCTTTCGGGTTCTTCGGTCGCTTCGTTGCCGCCTGATTCGTTGGCCGGGCTTTCGGTCGTCGAGGTGCCGGTCGTCGAGGTCGACGTCGAGGTCGTCTGGCCCGCCGCCTTTTCGGCGCTCGTGTCGTTCGGAGGCGTGATGTGCGGCGTGCTCTTGGGCACGTCTTCGGAGGCGCTGCTGCCACCACCGCACGCGCCGAGCGTGAGGGCGGCGAGCGCCAGCGCGAGGGCCAGCAGTCCGGCGCGTACGCTCACCGATCTCCCGCCGGCGAGGAGAGCGGGCCCATGCGCCGCCCGCAGGTGGGGCAGTCGTTCAGGTCCTTCTGGGCGAGCTGCCCGCACCACGAGCAGAAGCGCAGGTTCTCGACCGACCACGGCAGACGCGAGCTGGACGGCGCGAGCGGCAGGACCTTGCCGACGACCTCCATCGGCTCGCCGGTGTCGCGGTCGAGATAGATCTCGCCGGCCTCCGCCTCCATCACGATCTCGCGCCCGCTGGCGGGGTTGCGCAGGCGATAACGCTGACTGCTCACGGGCGGGACTTTATCGGAGCGGCCGCGGGGGAGGGGGTCGATAGGCTCGCGCGCGTGCGCATCCTCATATTCCACGGCTACCTGCTCGCGGGCACCGGCTCGAACGTCTACAACGCCCGTCTGGCGGCGGCTTTCGTGAGGCAGGGCCACGAGGTGCACCTGCTCTGTCAGGACCGCCACCCCGAGCGCCAGCCGTTCGTCGATGTCGTCGCGGACTGGGACGGCGGCAGGCTGCAGCTGCGCGAGATCGCCCGCGCCAGGGCGCTCGAGGGGGGCGAGCCGGGCGCGGTGAGCGGCGGGAGCTGCACCGTCTACCGGCCCGACATCGGCGGCCTGCTGCCCGTGTACGTGGCCGACCGCTACGAGGGTCTGCGGGCGCGCACGTTCGCCGAGTGCAGCGAAGCCGAGGTCGAAGCCTACCTCGGCGCCAATGTCGCGGCGGTGCGCGAGATCGCGGCGCTCGTCTCGCCGGACGTCGCCCTGGCCAACCACCTCGTGATGGGCCCCGCGATCCTTGCGCGCGCGCTCGAAGGCAAGGTCCCATACGCCGTCAAGGTGCACGGAAGCGCGTTGGAGTACACGGTCAAGCCCGAACCGGAGCGCTTCCTGCCATACGCCCGCGAGGGACTTCGCGAAGCTCGCGGCATCCTCGTCGGCTCCAATCACACGGCCACGAGCCTGTGGGAGGCGTTCGCCGATGCGGAGGTCGAGCGGCGTACGCGCCTCGGCCCTCCGGGAGTGGACGTCGAGCGCTTTGCCCCGCGGGAGCGCCCGGAGGCCGCGGCGGCGCTGGCGGCGCTCGCGGCAAGGCTGCGCGGGGTCGGGGAGGACGAAGAGGCCAGCCCCTCCGGCGACACGCCCAAGGCCGCCGATGGGGATGCCTTTGCCCGCGATGAGCGGGCCGCGGGCACGGCGCTTGCCCGGCTCGACCTGGACCGCGACCGACCGGTCGCCTTCGTCGGCAAGCTGATCGTCAGCAAGGGTGTCGATCTGCTGCTGGCGGCGTGGCCGCTCGTGCTCGAGGACGTGCCCGACGCGAGGCTCGTCGTGGTCGGCTTCGGCGCCTACCGCGCCGGCCTGGAGCGCCTGCGCGACGCGCTCCGCGAGGGCGATCTCGAGCGGGCGAGGGAGATCGCCCGCGCCGGGCGCTCGCTGGAGGCCGATCCGGAGCTCGCGAGCCCGCCCGCCGAGGCCAAGCCGCTGCGCCATCTGCTGGCGTTCCTCGATCGCCTGCACGGGGCCGAGCGCGAGCGCTATGTCGCGGCGGCGCGCGCGCTGGGCGAGCGCGCTCTGCTCACCGGCCGGCTCGAGCACGACGAGCTGGCCGAGCTGCTGCCGGCCTGCGAGGCGTTGGTCGTGCCGAGCACCTTCCCCGAGGCATTCGGGATGGTCGCCGCCGAGGGGGCCGCATGCGGTGCCCTGCCCGTCAGCGCCGCCCATTCGGGGCTGGCCGAGGTGAGCGAGGCGCTCGCCAGGGCCGTTCCCGCCGCCGCAGCCGGCCTGCTGTCCTTCCCGGTCGACGACGGGGCCGTGCCGGCGATCGCGCAGCGGCTGGTCGGCTGGCTGACGGCCGAGCCGAGCCTGCGAGAGGAAACGCGCGCGGGCCTCGTCGAGACCGTGCGCGAGCGTTGGTCGTGGGACGGGGTGGCCCGGAACGTGGTGGCAGCGGCGCGGGGCCGCCTGGAGGGGCTCGCGCTGCCCTGAGAGGGCGCGCGCCGTGGTCTCCCGGAGCGGCCAACGGGGCCGGTGGCTGCCGTCGAGCCACCCGCCCCTTGGGATAGTGTTCCGCCCGCTCATGCCCGGCACCGACGCTCAAACGGCCGCAGGGGACGCCGCCCCCGGCGGACCCCGCCGGCTGCTCCGGCGCGCCTCGGTGCTTGGAGCGCTGGCCATCGCCGTGCTCACCGGCGCCGGCTGCTCGGTCAAGGGTGGCGACGACGCCAACCTGATCGCCGGTAAGAAGGCCTTTGTCGCAAAGTGCGGCTCCTGCCACACGCTCGCGCGCGCCGAAACCAAGGGCGTCGTCGGGCCCAACCTCGACGAAGCCTTCCGCGTGAGCCTCAAAGAAGGCGCCAACCGGGACACCGTTCGCGGGGTCGTCGAAAAACAGATCGAGATCCCCAATC
Organism: Solirubrobacteraceae bacterium; assembly: GCA_035553095.1. GTDB lineage: Bacteria > Actinomycetota > Thermoleophilia > Solirubrobacterales > Solirubrobacteraceae > Palsa-744. The sequence goes on from DATNDZ010000020.1 coordinate 26,845, forward strand.
CCGAAGGCGCGATGCCGAAGAACCTCGTCAGCGGCTCGACGGCCAAAGACGTTTCGGCCTACGTCGCCGGAGCGGTGGCGAGATCGGGCAAGGACACGGGCCTTCTGGCGACAGCCGTCAAAGCGCCCGGCTCGGGCAAGCCGGCCGAAGAGAAGGACGGCAAGCTCTCGATCCCGGCGAACGCGCAGGGGCAGCTTGCTTACGAAACGAACAAAGCGACCGGGACCACCGGGCCGGTCACGATCGAAATGCCCAACATGTCCGGCGTCGACCACAACCTCGCACTGGAAACCGGCGAAGGTGGCGCCACGCCCAAGGGCGGCAAAGTCGGCGCGACCCCGATCATCGCCAAGGGCACGGCCAAAGTCACCGTCACGCTCAAGCCCGGCAGCTACACCTTCTTCTGCGAGGTGCCCGGGCACCGTCAGGCCGGGATGTACGGCACTCTGACGGTCAAGTAGACCAGGCCACGGGTCGTGGACGCTCGCGTTGCAGCGTCCGCCGGACGTCCGCACCGCGAGTCTGCCTCAGTCGAGATCGAAGGCGGCCCGGATCGCTTCGCTGAGCTGCTGCTCCTGATCGTCGAGCAGCACGCCGAGCTGATCTCTCAGCGCCTCGGCCGGGATCGTCGTGACGTTGTCACAGCTCACGACGGACGGGCCTGACAGCCCGTTTGCGGCATCGACGCGCACCTCGGTGGAGAGCCCACGGATCGTGCTCGTGATCGGCGCGACCGTGACGGTCCTCAGATGCGGGCGCACGAGCTCGCGGGTCAGGATCAGTACCGGTCGCGCCTTGTCGAGCTGCGCGACGTGGATCGGACGCATCACGCAAGCGCCGAGGGCGTGCCTGCCGCGTGCTCTGCCAGACCGCGAAGCTCCGGATCCGGGCCGGTCCGCGCGAGGATCTCGGCATCCGCTTCGGCGAGGGCACGCCGACGCTCGCGCTCCAGCGCCCGCGTGACAACCGAGGCGCGGCTCCGCGCCTTGCCGGCCGTGACGGCGCTGTCGACGAACTCAACCAGCTCCTCTGGCAGGCGAACCGCGATCTGCTTGCTCATCCCAATATGGTAGCAAATTGCTACCAAAACGGTGATCGGCTCGACTGCGACGGGGCTTGCCGCCGCGCCTGGCCCCAGGTGGTAGCGGGGAAGCCCCTACACCCGCAATAGCGGGTTGTGCGCGAAGAACAGGAACCACACGAGGAAGGCCACGACCGCGAGCACGACGACGAGCGTGGCGATCGTCTCGATCGTGCCGATCAACGCGCGCCGATCGCGCTCCTCGGGGTCCATGCGCTCAGAGTACGCCCCCGCCCGCTCGGCGGCCGCCCGGGCCCTTAGGTTACGGCGCGCACGATCAAGATCAGGGCGATCACGACGACGATCACGCCGAGCACGTACAGCAGCAGCCGAAACGCCTCCCCCTCGGAGCGAAGCGGGTTCAGCACAGCTCATCCCTCATTTGGGCTCCAGGAAGGCACGAGCAAAGCACAGCGGGACCTGCTCCGGCGCCCCTGACGTTCGTAGATCGAGCCGGCACCGACCGCGAAGCGGTTGGTGAAGGACGCAGGGAGCGTAGTGTGCTGGCCGAAACGGGGATGCGAGCGAAGCGAGTGTCTCCCGGATTGGGCACATGAGCGACCGAGGACGCAGCTCCGCGCCGCGCATACGAGCGTCAGAGGATGTAGACGGTGGTGTAGACGACGAGCCACATGATGTCGACGAAGTGCCAGTAGATCCCGGGCACCTCGACGCCGCGGTGTGACTCGGGGCTGTAGTGCCCACGGAAGGCCCTGATCGTGACGAACAGCAGCAGCAGCAGGCCGATGAACACGTGAGCGCCGTGCAGGCCGGTGAGCGAGTAGAAGATCGTCTGCTGAGCCGCGTCCTGGGGGGCGAAGCCGATGTTGGCGTACTCGTTGATCTGGATGAAGAGGAAGGTGCAGCCGAGCAGGAAGGTCGTGAGCATGCCGGCCTTGAACGCGAAGCGGTTGCCTTTCTTGATCGCCTGCTCGGCCCAGTGGATGGTGAAGGAGGAGGACACGAGGATCGCCGTGTTCATGCCGGCCACGTCGACCGGGAGTTTGGTCCCGGCTGCCGGCCAGGGGTCGCCCTGCGCGATGCGGATGAAGAAGTAGGCGGTGAAGAACGCGCCGAAGACCATCACCTCGGAGATGATGAAAAGCAGCATCCCCAGCAGCGCGGGGTTCACGCGCGAGCTGGCGTTGGCCGGGGGCGGGCCGTGGTGGTCGTGCGCGTCCTCGGCGTGCGCGCCGGGCCCGACAGGATGCGGGAAACTCGCTGCCTCCATACGCCTAGGCGGCTGGAGCCGCGGTCGGGGTGGCCTGGAGGTCGACGACGACGTGCTCGACGGGCGCAGAGGTCATGTGCTGGACGCGCTCGATCAGGTTCGATCGCATCCAGCCCGAGCGCTGGTCGGGGAGGGTGGAGATGACGACGTCGTCCACACGGAACAGCTCGAGCGCGTTGACGGCGGCCGTGTAGGGGTCGGGGTCGCCGATCATGCCCGAGCCGACCAGGCCCTCGCTGTGCAGTCTGTCTAGCATCGTGGCCAGGCGCGCACGCGCGAGCTTGGGCGCGCCGCCGCTGCCGTCGGGCTGGGGCACGATCACGATGAACAGCCTGCGCTCTCCGGCGGCCTTCTCCTTCAGCCGCGCCAACAGCTCCTCGCCGCCGAGCGTCTTGGACGCGAGCACGAGCGTGACCTTGAACGGCAGGCCCTCCTGCTCGATGTCGACGACCACGTGCTCGACCGGCAGGCCCGAGGCGTTGCGGATGCGCTCGATCAAGTCGCGTCGCAGCCAGCCGGAACTGACGGCAGGGTGGGTGGACACGATGATCTCGTCCGGGCGGCGCTCGGCGACGGCGTCCATGGTGGCCAGGAACGGGTCGGAGTCGCCGACTTCGCCGGTGGCGTCGATGCCCTCGCCGGTCACGAGCGAGAGCGCGAGGTCCACGCGCGCCTGCGCCGATTCGCGCACGGCCTCGTCGTAGATCACCAGGCCGGCGCTGGGGTCGCTCTGCGGCACGACCAGGCGGAAGCGCACGTTGCCCTCGGCGGCGCGTGCACGCACGGCCTCGAGCAGCTTGGCGCCTCCGAGCGTGCGGTTGGCGACGACGAGCACCTCCTTCACGGGCGCACCTCGACGCTCACTCGTCGGGCTCCGCTGACGGTCTGGCGCCGGCCGCGCCCACGGTGGCCGGCGTCGGGGTCGGCGCGAACGTGCCGTGCACGGCGCCGGGGACGCCGTACTCGTACGGGCCGCCCACGACGGTCGGGACCTTGTCGAAGTTGAACACGGGCGGCGGCGAGGAGACCTGCCACTCGAGCGTCATCCCGCGCCAGGGGTTTTTGACGGCCCGTGGCCCGCCGCGCCAGCTGGTGACCATGTTGTAGACGAAGATCAGCGTGCTCAGGCCGAGCCCGAAGCTCATGATCGAGATGGCGAGGTTGAGGTCGCTGAACCTCGAGGCGTAGTCCTCCACGCGCCGCGGCATGCCCTGCAGGCCGAGTATGTGCATCGGCCCGAAGGTCGCGTTGAAGAAGATGAAGGTGCTCCAGAAGTGCCACTTGCCCAGGCGCTCGTCATACATGCGCCCGGTCATCTTCGGGAACCAGTAGTAGACGCCGGCGAAGATCGTCATCAGCGAGCCGCCGAACAGCACGTAGTGGATGTGGGCGACGATGAAGTACGTCGCTGAGACGTGGATGTCGAAGGGGATCATCGCGAGCATCACGCCGCTGATGCCTCCGAGCGTGAACGTCGTCAGGAAGCCGAGCGCGAACAGCATCGGCGTGTCGAGGTGCAGCACCCCTCGCCACAGCGTGGCCAGCCAGGAGAAGATCTTGATGCCCGTCGGTACGGCGATGATCGCCGTGGTGATCGCCATCGGGATGCGGATCCAGTCGGCCATGCCGGAGGTGAACATGTGGTGGGCCCAGACGGTGAAGCCGAGCCCCACGATGGCCAGCAGCGAGAACGCCATCATGCGGTAGCCGAAGATCGGCTTGCGCGACTTGACGGCGATGATTTCGCTGATGATCCCGAACCCGGGCAGCATCATGATGTAGACGGCCGGGTGCGAGTAGAACCAGAACACGTGCTGATACATGAGCACGTCACCGCCCTTGGCGGCGTTGAAGAAGTTGAAGCCGAGGGCGCGGTCGAGCAGCACGAAGAACTGCGAGGCGGCGATGAAGGGCGTCGCGATCACGACCAGCAGCGAGGTCGCGAAGTTGGCCCACACGAGCAGAGGCAGGCGGAAGAAGCTCATGCCCGGCGCGCGCATCGTGATGATCGTCACGAGGAAATTGAGCGCGGTCATGATCGATGAGGCGCCGGCGAACTGCACGGCGATCGAGAAGAAGGTCTGCCCGACGGGCGCGTTGACCGACAGCGGGGCGTAGGCCGTCCAGCCGTCGGCGAAGGCGCCGCCGGGGGCGAAGAAGCTGCCGAGCATCATCAGGCCGGCGACCGGGAGCAGCCAGAAGGACAGCGCGTTCAGGCGCGGGAAGGCCATGTCCGGCGCTCCGATCATGAGCGGGATCACGAAGTTGCCGAGGCCCGCGAACACGGGGATGACGAACAGGAAGATCAGCAGCGAGGCGTGGACCGAGAACAGGCCGTTGTAGGTGTTGGCGTCCACGAACTGGGCCCCCGGCGCGGCGAGCTCGGCGCGCATCAGCATCGCGATCAGCCCGCCCACGAGCAGGAAGAAGAACGAGCTGACCGTGTACTGGATGCCGATCACCTTGTGGTCGGTGTTGATGCGGAAGTAGTCCCGCCAGGTGTAGGCGCCGTGACCGGAGTGGTCCTCGGGGCGGGTCTTGCGCCCGGCCGCCCAGTAGAACCAGTAGTCGAAGCCGCCGATGCCGATCAGGAACATAAGCGGCACGGCGAGCAGCGAGACGGTCAGGATCGCTTCGCCGTTGATGTAGTGGCGGAACGTGGAGTGGCCCGTGCTCATGCGCACGACCCACGTGATGAAGAAGGAGAAGGCGACGCCCAGCGCCATCATCCAGCTCGCGCGGTAGAAGCCGGGAGCGCGCAGTTTGGCGCCCAGCGAGAGGCCAGCGCCGCCATACCCGCCGGAGCCCGACTGCGGGGGGCTCTGTGCTGGAACGGTCGTTGCCATCAGGCCGCCCCCCCGACGTCCCTGCTCGACTCCGTGCGCACGCTCATCGCCGACATTATCCAGCAGCCGTCCCGGTCGTGCTTGAGCTCGACCCGCCGCCGGAGCCGGCCGTGCTGCTGGTCGCGCCGCCGGCGAGGGCCGCCCGCTGCTTGAGGAATTCCTTGAACCTGGCCGCGGTGACCACGTGCACCTGGGCGCGCATCAGCGAGTGCCCGACGCCACAGAGCAGGTTGCAGACGATCGGGTAGGTGCCGAGGCGGTCCGGCGTGGCGCGGTAGTGCACGGTGATGCCGGGGACGACGTCCTCCTGCAGGCGAAAGGCCGGGATCCAGAAGGCGTGGATCACGTCCTTGGAGTGCAGGCCGAAGCGCACCGGCTCGTTCACCGGCAGCCACAGCTGGTCCGATTCGACCGGCTTGCCGCCGGTGACCGACGGCGGGTACTGGAAGGTCCAGGCGAACTGCTGTGCGGTCACGCCGATCTCCATCTCGCGGGCCGGCTTCTTCTCGTTGTCGTGCAGCACCACGAACGAGTAGGAGACGAGGCCGAGCAGGAGGATCGCCGGGATCGCCGTCCAGAAGACCTCCAGGCGGGTGTTGCCGTGGATCGGCGGTCCGTCCTTGAGCTCCTCGCCCGGCTTCATCCGGAACTGCCAGGCGCAGTAGAGGACCACCGTCAGGACGAGCACGAAGATCGGGATCGAGGCGTCGACCAGCACGTGGTAGAGCCGGTCCGTGTTGCGCGCCTGCGTCGAGGCCTGGACCGGGAACCAGTGGATCACGTAGCTGAGGACGATCCCGACCGCGATCGCCAGCGCGGCCGCCACGAGCGTGAGGACCATCTGGCGCTGTCTATTCACGGACGGCGCCTCCTGGTGCGGCGATGGTCGCGTGATCGGTGTCTGCTGCGGTCCTCTCCATCGGGAGGCGTGATCCTAATGCCTTCTCCCCCCGAACGGCTCGGCGCTGCGCGGGGTGGGTCGGCACGGACGGCCTGCGCCCGATCGCGGGCACCCGCGCATGGTCGATCGCATGCTTGACGAGCGCGCCTTCGGGTACTAGATTGAGCCAATAGTTGCAAGTGCTGGATAGCCCGGGAGCGGGCTAGCGCGAAAGGAGCGGCCATGCAGGTGAGCGAAGGCATGAGTCCGACGGTGCTGGCGGTCGGGCCCAGCCACAGCCTGCGCGCCGTCGCCAAGCTGATGTCGCGCCGCGCCGTCGGCGCCGCGGTCGTGATGGACCCCGACGGTGCCGGGCCGGGCATCATCACCGAGCGCGACATCCTCGCCTCGCTCGGCGCCGGCGAGGACCCGGACGCCGAGCTCGTGGCCAATCACCTGACGAGCGACGTCGTCTACGCCGCCCCCGACTGGTCTTTGGAGGAGGCCGCCGCCGCGATGGTGCAGGGCGGCTTTCGCCATCTAATCGTCGTCGAGAGGGGAGAGACTGTGGGCATTCTCTCCGTTCGCGACGTCGTGCGCTGCTGGACCGACGACGGAGCGATCTGTCCCGTTCCGGCAAGCGCTGCAGTGGGGTGAATGAGGGTTCGCGCGCGGTGTGGGGACCGCGCGCGGCACCCTCTCCGATCGATGATGTTGTTCGGAGGGCGCATGCGCCCTCCGCGGGTCCGCACATGTGCGGACCCGTCCTGACCGTGCATGCACGGTCAGTCGACCGGTACATGTACCGGTCGTGACAGGCCGCATGCGGCCTGTCAGCAAAGATCACCGCATGCGGCCCTGATCGATCGTGAGGTCGGCGGCCAGGCGGGACTAGTCGAGCGGTAGCTCGTCGACTTCGCTGCGCGTGTCTTTGATCCAGCGCACGACGCATCCGATCGTGAGCGCGCCGCCGGCGATCGTGAGCTCGACGAACGTCGTGATGCCTACGAGCGTGAGCGTGATGCCGACGGCGGTGAGCACGGGTAGGATGCTCGGCCCGGGGAGATGGATCTCCTCGCCGACCGGCGGCACCTCGGGGTCGAGCGGACTCACTTCGCGTCCTTTTCAGGACTACGCCATCCTGGACTCGCAGGGCAAGCCGGACAAGGACGCAGGGAGCGTGGCGTGCTGGCCGAAACGGGGATGCGAGCGGAGCGAGCGTCGCCCGGCTTCGGCACGCGAGCGACCGAGGACGCCGATCCGGCGCCGCCATGCGGGTTCAGGATCACGAGACGTAGACCGCAGCGACTACGAACGTGATACCGAACATGAACATGATGATCGCGGCGACGATCCAGCCGGTGCGGAGGTTCTTGAGCGCGAGTCGTCTGTTCATCGGCAAAAGGCTACAGATGCGCGTCGGCGACCATCGCGCAGAAGAGCAGCGCGAGGTAGGCCAGCGAGTAGAGGTACAGGCGCAGCGCCGAGGAGCGGTCGGCGCGACGGTAGAGCTGCACGGCGCCGCCGATGAAGCCGAGCCCGAGCACGAGCGAGGCGGCGAGGTAGATGGCGCCGAAGCCGCCGGCGCAGAACGGCAGCTGCGTGACGGCGTACAGCAGCACCGAGTAGAGCAGCACCTGCCTGCGCGTCTCGGCCTCGCCGCTGACGACGGGCAGCATCGGCACGCCGACCTTCTCGTACTCGCTCTTCATCAGCAGCGACAGCGCCCAGAAGTGCGGCGGCGTCCAGAAGAAGACGATGAAGAAGAGGATCACGGCGGTGCCGCCGACCGAGCCGGTGACGGCCGCCCAGCCGACGAGTGGCGGCACGGCGCCGGCGGCCCCGCCGATCACGATGTTCTGCGGCGTGCGCCGCTTCAGCCAGACCGTGTAGACGAGCACGTACCCGAGGAAGCCCGAGAACGAGAGCCCAGCCGCGAGGGGGTTAACCGCGAGCGAGAGCTCGAGCAGCGAGAGCGCGGCCAGCGTGCAGCCGAAGATGAGGGCCGCCCGCGGCGAGATGCGCCCGGCCGGGATCGGGCGCGTGGAAGTGCGCGCCATCTGTGCGTCGATGTCGCGGTCGAACCAGTGGTTGACCGCGCCGGCGCCACCGGCCGAGAGGTAGCCGCCCAGGCAGGTCAGCAGCACGAGCAGGGGCGAGGGGTCGCCCGCGACGTACATCGTCGTGATCGTCGTGAGCAGCAGCAGCGACTGCACCTTCGGCTTTGTCAGCTCGACGTAGTCGCTCAGCAGCTGACGCGTGCGCGGGGCCAGCCCGAGACGTGGCGCAACTGATGATGCTGCGCTCGGCATGCTAGACCCCGACCTGCGTGGCCCCGGTCGGCACCACCGCGCCCGAGACCGGCGCCGCGCCGCTGCGCCGTTCGATCTCGCGGCGGATGTCCTTCATCGGTTCGACCGAGCGCACGACCGGCACGATGTCGAAGTTGTTGTCCGGCGGCGGCGAGGTGGTGAACCACTCGAGCGTGTTCGCCTTCCACGGGTCGGGCCCGGCTACGACGCCGACCTTGAGGCTGCGCGCGACGTTGATGATCGTCACGAGCACGCCGAGCGCGAGGATGAACGAGCCGACCGTCGAGATCTGGTTGTAGAGCTCGAGGTGGCCGACGTTGTCGTACTCGTACACGCGCCGCGGCATGCCGTCCAGTCCGATCACGTGCTGGATCAGGAACGTCGTCAGCACGCCCAGCAGCATCAGCGCGAAGCTGAGCCGGCCGAGCCCTTCGCCGAGCATCTTGCCTGTGATCTTCGGGAACCAGTAGTAGATGGCGGCGAAGATCGTGAAAACCGATCCGCCGAGCAGCACGAAGTGCAGGTGGGCGACCACGAAGTACGTTTCGTTGACCTGCCAGTCGATCGGGAACGTGGCCAGGAAGATGCCCGAGATGCCGCCGATCAGGAAGACCGTGATCGCGCCCACGCAGAACAAGAGCGGCGTGCGGAACTCCACCGTTCCGCGCCACAGCGTGGCGATCCAGTTGAGGATCTTCACGCCGGTCGGCACGGCGATGAAGTAGGAGCTGAGCATCACGAACACGAGGATCGCCTCGGGGATCGGCGCCGTGAACATGTGGTGCGCCCACGTGAGGAAGCCGAGGAAGGCGATCGCCACGGTCGAGGCCGCGATCGCCCGATAGCCGAAGATCGGCTTGCGCGCGAACACGGGCAGGACCTCGGAGATGATCCCGAAGCCGGGCAGGACCATGATGTAGACCTCCGGATGGCCGAAGAACCAGAACAGGTGCTGCCACAGCACCGGCGAGCCGCCGTTGGCTGGGTCGAAGAAGTGCGTGCCGAAATGGCGGTCGGTCAGCAGCATCGTCGCCGCCGCCGCGATCACGGGCATCGCGAAGATGATCAGCACCGCGTACACGAGGATCGTCCACACGAACAGCGGCAGGCGCCCCCAGCTCATGCCGCGCGCGCGCATGTTGGCGATCGTCACGTAGAAGTTGACCGCGCCGAGGATCGATGAGATGCCGGTCAGGTGCACGAGGTAGATCCACGCGTCCTGGCCGCCGCCGGGCGAGTACGTGCTGTTGGCCAGCGGCACGAAGCTGACCCAGCCGGCTTCCGGCGGGTTCCAGAAGAGCGAGGCGTAGAAGACGATGCCGCCCGCCAGCAGCAGCCAGTAGGAGAGCGCGTTCAGGCGCGGGAAGGCCATGTCGCGCGCGCCGATCATCAACGGCAGGAAGTAGTTGGCCAGGCCGGCCATCATCGGCACGACGAACAGGAACACCATCGTCGTGCCGTGCATCGTGAACAGCTGGTTGTAGACCGTCGGCGTGATCAGCGTGTTGTCCGGCGCGCCGAGCTGCAGGCGCATCATCAGCGCCTCCACGCCTCCAAGGCAGAAGAACACGAAGGTCGTGACCATGTACATGATCCCGATCCGCTTGTGGTCGGTCGTCGTGATCCAGCTCGTCCAGCCGCGCGCGCGGCGCTCGGCGGCGTGAGCCGTCACCTGTGGGACGGGTGCGAGTTGTGCGGTGGCCATCGTGCGCTTGGTTCCTCGTGTCCTAGGGGTTTTCTACCTGTCCCGCGCCCGTCTGGGAGTTCAGTTTCGCTCGCGCCAGCTTCGCCTGTTCGTTGGCTTCGGCGATCAGCTTCTTCTGGTAGGCCAGCCATTCGTCGAACTGGGCCGGCGGGACGGCCTTGACGGTGGCGATCATGCGGGCGTGCCCGCGGCCGCAGAGGAGGGCGCACTGGCCCTTGAAGACGCCCGGCTTTTCGATCTTGAACCAGGTGTAGTTGTGGTAGCCCGGCACCGCCTGGAACTTGCCGCCGAGCTGCGGCACCCACCAGGAGTGCACGACGTCGGAGGAGACGATGTCGAGCGTGACCGTCGTTTTCGTGGGGACGACCATCTGCTCGTAGGAGTAGGGCGCGCCGAGCCCGTCCGGTTCGTCTGCGCCCGGGTACACGTACTGCCAGATGAACTGGCGCCCGATCACCTTGATGTTGAGCGCTTTCCCGTTTGGCGGCAGCTTGCGCGCGTCGCTCGCGTACAGCCGGGTGACGTCGGCGCTGGCCAGCTTGTCGCCTTCCGGGCTCGAGTTGGGCGGGTTCTGGATCGAGTCGAGCTTCGCGAACGTGACGACCGCCAGCGCCAGCAGGATCACGGCCGCCGCCACCGTCCAGCCGACCTCGAGGCGAGTGTTGCCGCGGATCTGCGCTGCCACGGCACCCTTGCGCGCGCGGAAGCGGAACAGCGCGTAGAGCATGCCTCCCTCGACCAGCACGAAGATGACGAGCGCGATCACGAGCGTGATCTTGTAGAGGCTGTCCGTCTGGTTGGCGTTCGACGAGCCGCCCGACTCGGGGGTGAAGAACGCGAGCGTTGCGGAGAGCAGGTGGCCCAAGGCGGCCGGGATTCTATTCAGGCGTGCACCGGAGGCGCTTGATGACGTCTGCCACGAGCTCGGGGCGGCGGTCGGGCGGCCGGGGGATCACGCGCCGCGCAGCGCGGGGCGGGGGCGCGGTCACGCCCCGGTGAAGCGGGGCTCGCGCTTCTGCGCGAACGCCAGCGCGCCCTCGACGAAGTCGGCGCTGCCGGCCATCTCCTGCTGGATCTGAGCCTCGAGCTCGAGCTGCTCCTCCATGCGTGCGTACAGCCAGTTGTTGAGCTGGCGCTTGGCACCGGCATACGAGCGCGTGGGGCCCGCCGCCATCCGCGTCGCCAGCGCCGACGCCTCGCCGTCGAGCTGCCCGTCCGGCACCACGCGGTTGATCAGCCCCCATTCGAGCGCCTTCGCCGCGGGCAGGCGCTCACCCAGCATCGAGAGCTCCGTGGCACGGGCCATGCCGATGCGGGTCGGCAGGAACAGCGAGGAGCCGCCGTCCGGGACGAGCCCGATGTTCACGAATGCGAGCAGGAAGTACGCGCTCTCGGCCGCCAGGATCAAGTCGCAGCAGAGCGCAAGCGAGCAGCCGATGCCGACGGCCGGCCCGTTGACGGCGGCGATCACGGGCTTGGGCATCGTGCGGACGGCGTGCATGATCGGGTGGTATCGCTCGGTCAGCGTCTTGTAGACGTCCGGGCGGCCGTCCGGCGTCGTCTCGCCGCTGATGTCCTTCAGGTCGGCGCCCGAGGAGAAGGCGCGGCCGGCGCCGGTCAGGACGACCGCGCGGACCTGCTCGTCGGCGCCGAGGTCTCCCAGCGCCCGCAGCAGGTCATCGCCGAACTGCGCGTTCCAGGCATTGAGCGCGTGCGGGCGGTTGAGCTCGACCCTCGCCGTTCCATCGGCGACCCTCACGTTGACCGTCTGTAGTTGGGTGCTTGACTCGGTCACTGAAGTCCTCCGATCGCGCGGCTGGTGAGCGTGGGGTGCGCGCGAGGCGGCCCGCTCGACCGCGGCCGGCGCCGCTTGATCCTATGGTGTGAGCGATGGAGCGACCAGTCATCGGCCTGTGCACCGCGCTCGAACGCGCCCAGTGGAGCGTGTGGGATCAGCCCGCCGTGCTGCTGCCGCGCAACTACGTCGACGCCGTGCAGCGCGCCGGCGGCCTCGGGCTGCTGCTGCCGCCCGACCCGCACCTGGTCGAGCAGCCCGGCGAGCTCGTGGCGATGCTCGATGGTCTGCTGCTGGCCGGCGGCGCCGACATCGACCCGGGGACCTACGGCCAGAGCCCGCATCCGCACACCCAGGAAACGGTGCCCGAGCGCGACGCCTTCGAGATCGCCCTCACGCGCGGAGCAATCGAGCGCGACGTGCCCGTGCTCGGCATCTGCCGCGGCATGCAGCTGATCAACGTCGCCCTCGGCGGCACGCTCACCCAGCACCTGCCCGAGCACCTGGGCCACGAGGAGCACCGCAGGGTGATGGGCTCCTTCGACGGCTCCGATCACGACGTCGATGTGCTCGACGGCACGCTCGCACGGCGCGTGATCGGCGCCGGCCGGCACGGCACCAAGTCCCACCATCACCAGGGCGTCGACCGCGTCGGCGACGGTCTGATCGTCAGCGCCACGGCCGCGGCCGACGGTCTGATCGAGGCGCTCGAGCAGCCCGACCGGAGCTTCGTGCTGGGCGTGCAGTGGCACCCCGAGGCGGACGCGATGAGCCCCGTGATCGGCGGCCTCGTGCAGGCCGCCGCCGAGCACGCACGCGCACGGGTGCCGGTGCGCTAGGGCTCGGCGCGGGCGCGCAGGACGGGCTGCGCGTGCGCCGGAGCGGCCGCTGGGCGCGCCGGGCACGGACATATACTCGGCCTGGTGCGCCGCTCCAGCGCGATCAGAGCAATCGCCTGGGGAGTCGTCGCCGCCGGGATCTCGGCGCCGCTCGTGCGCAAGCGCGTGCGCGCACCGGCCGTCCTGACGCAGACCGTTGCGTTCGCCGCGCCGCTCGGCCTGTCGGTCGCGATGCGCCGGTCACGCGTGCGCGATGTGGCGGTCTGCGGTCTGCAGATGTGGGCGTACGTGGCCGCCTACAAGTCGCCGCACGACGACCCCGACGCGCAGGAGCAGAAGACGCGCTTTCGGTACCCGATCGTCGCCGACCGCGTGCTTGGGCTCGGCGAGCTGCCGACCGTCCGCCTGCAGCGCGCGCTCGCGCGCAACGGACCCGACGGGCCGGAATGGCGTGCGCTCGACCGCGTGCTCGTGTGGACGCATTGGGCCTGGTTCACGGTCCCGCACGGCACGGTGGCCTACATCCTGCTGCGTCATCCCGCCCGCTTTCCGCGCGCCGCGGCGATGACATACGCGGTGTTCAACATCGGCGCGAGCATCTACTGGGTGCTGCCCACGGCGCCGCCCTGGTACGCCGCCGAGGGCGCCTACGCGCTCGACGGCGTCCCCGCCGTGAGCCGTGCCCCCGGCGCGGTGGCGGCCGTGCGCGGGCTGGAACCGTCCGAGGCAGCCGAGGGCGCGGCCGTGCGGCGCATGATGGTGGAGTACGGCGAGCACTTCTGGCGTGATGGCTGGGGGCCGCTCTACAGTGTCCTCGGGGGTAATCCCCTAGCTGCGATGCCCTCGCTTCACTTCGCGACATCACTGATGGCCGCGCTTCTGCTTGCAGAGGTCGGGCCGGTGGCGGGCGCGCTTGGGTTCGCCTACGCGTTCACGCTCGGCTTCGCGCTCGTCTACCTCGGCGAGCACTACGTCGTCGACCTGCTCGCCGGCGCTGCGTTGACGGGCGCGGTGCGCCGCCTCGCGCCGCACGCGGCGCCGCTCGCCGGTCGCCTCGCGCGCGGCGTGGCCGGGCTCGAGGCGATCGCGCACGAGGGAGGCAGCGTGGCGGCGTGAGCGACCAGCACAGCGACCCGGAGGTGCGTGAGGCTTTGGTGCAGGCCGCGCCGGTCGGCGGGAGGGGCGGGGCGAGCGAAGAGGAGATGCCGCGCGTCGTGGTCACGCGCAGGCGCGCCATCGCATTCGGCCTGTTCGTGCTCACCGTCATCGCCTTCTTCTATTTCGTGCTGCCCAAGCTGAGCGGCGTCAGCGAAACGGTGAACCGGATCGAGCACGGCGACACCTGGTGGATCGCGATCGGCGCCGTGCTCGAGCTGTTCTCCTTCGCCGGCTACGTGATCCTCTTCAGGGCCGTGTTCGTGAGGGGCGACGGCCGCATCGGCTGGCCCGAGAGCTATGAGATCACGATGGCCGGCCTTGCCGCCACGCGGCTGTTCGCCACCGCGGGCGCCGGCGGCATTGCGCTGACGGCGTGGGCGTTGCGGCGCTCGGGCATGGAGCCGCGGATCGTCGTCTGCCGCATGGTCGCCTTCATGGCGCTCCTGTACGTCGTCTTCGCGGGCTCGCTGGTCGTGGATGGGGTCGGCCTGGGGTCCGGCCTGTTCCCGGGCGGCGGCTCGTTCGCGATCACGTGGGTGCCCGCGATCGTGGGCACGCTGTTGCTCGGCGCGGCCGCCGCCGTCGCGGCCCTGCCGGGCGATGTCGAGAGGCGGCTGCAACGCCGCGCCGAAGGCTCTGGACGGATCGCGCACTGGCTCGCGCGCGCGGTCACCGTGCCCGCGCTGGCCGCGAGCGGCGTGCGCACGGCGATCGACCTGGTGCGCTCGCGCAACCCCGGGCTGCTGGGCGCGATCGCGTGGTGGGGCTTCGACATCAGTGTGCTGTGGGCGATGTTCCACGCGTTCGGGTCGCCGCCGCCGTTCACCGTCATCTGGATGGCCTACTTCATCGGCCAGCTCGGCAACCTGCTGCCTCTGCCGGGCGGGCTGGGCGGCGTCGAAGGCGCCATGATCGGCGCCTTCGCCGCCTTCGGCGTCGACTTCAACCTGGCCGTGCTGGCAGTGCTGACATATCGCGCGATCTCCTTCTGGCTGCCCACCGTGCCCGGGGCGGTCGCCTACTTCCAGCTGCGCCGCACCGTCGCCCGCTGGCGCGAGGAGCAGAGCTCACAGGCCGGGCAGCTGCATGCGGGCTCGGTCGGCGCGGCCGGCGCCGTCGGGGCGCGGTGAGTCGCCGCCGGGCGGCGCCCGATCGGCCGGCGCCGCGCGGCGCGTCCTGAACCGCTATACAGAAACCCAGTCGCAGGGCTATACTTTACTTAGTAAAGTACCGATTGGAGAGAGATGAACGACGTCGAGAACGTGATCATCATCGGCAGCGGGCCCGCCGGCTATACGGCGGCCCTGTACACGGCGCGCGCCAACCTGAGCCCGCTCGTGTTCGAGGGCTTCGCCTGGGGCGGCCTGTTGCAGCAGACGACCGACGTCGAGAACTATCCGGGCTTCCCCGACGGGATCATGGGTCCCGAGATCATGCAGAAGTTCCGCGACCAGGCCGAGCGCTTCGGCGCGCGCCTGGAGACCGAGGACGTCGATCGCGTCGAGCTCGCCGACGAGCCCGGCGGCATCCATAGCGTGTGGGTGGGGGACACCGAGCACCGCACGCGCACGGTCGTGTTGGCGATGGGCGCCGAGCACAAGAAGCTCTGCGTGCCCGGCGAGGAGGAGCTCTCCGGACGCGGCGTCAGCTACTGCGCGACCTGCGACGCCGCCTTCTTCAGCGGCGCCGAGACGGTGATCGTGGGCGGCGGCGACTCGGCGATGGAGGAGGCCATCTTCCTCTCCAAGTTCGCCTCCAAGGTGACCGTCGTGCACCGCCGCGCCGACTTCCGCGCCTCCAAGATCATGCTCGGGCGCGCCCGCGCTCAGAAGAACATCGAGCTGCTCACGCCGTATGTCGTGGAGGAGTTCGTGCCGGGCGAGAACGGCGCGCTAGGCCACGCCCGGCTGAAGCAGGCAGAGACGGGGGAGGAGCGCGAGCTGCCCGTCTCGGGCGCCTTCATCGCGATCGGCCACGAGCCGCAGTCGCGGATCGTGCAGGGCCAGGTCGAGCTCGACGAGAACGGCTACGTGCAGACCCAGGGAAGGTCCACCCGCACCAATCGCCCCGGCGTGTTCGCCGCGGGCGACCTCGTCGACCACACCTACCGCCAGGCGATCACCGCGGCCGGCTCCGGATGTGAGGCTGCGCTCGACGCCGAGTGGTACCTGCGCGACACCCCCGAGGTACCCACGCCGGCCGGCATGCCCGAGGGCGACCTCGCCGAGGCGCAGTGGGCGCCGCCGGCCGTAGCTGCCGAGCCGGCCGCTGCAGACGCATCCGCCTAGGATTAGCGTCCAGGTGGGCGGGCGATGACCAAGCCTCGCAAGGACGCAGGGAGTGTGGCGTGCGGAGTAGCACGCGAGCTGGCCGATCGGGGATCGCATTCGATCCACGATCGGTAGGACGCCGCGAGGCGCCGGTCAGCGGTCGCCCAGCGCGCCCTCCAGCTCCAGCAGGAACTGCTTACGCTCCAGACCGCCGGCGTAGCCCCCGAGCGAGCCGCCGCTGCGCAGGACGCGGTGGCAGGGCACGACGATCGGGATCGGGTTGGCGCCGAGCGCGTTGCCCGCGGCGCGTGAGCCGCGCGGGCTGCCCGCCTCGGCGGCGACCTCGGCGTAGCTCAGCACGCGGCCGTAGGGGATCTGCGCGGTCGCGCCGAGCACGCGTCGCGCGAACGGGCCGGCCAGGCTCCAGTCGAGCGGCAGCTCGAAAACGCGCCTGCGCCCGGCGAAGTACTCGTCGAGCTCGCGGCGGATCGGATCGAGCCGGGCCGGCGCCTGCACGATCCGCGGCGAGATGCGCGCGGCCAGTCGCTCGAGCACGAGCTCCTCGCTCTCCTCGGGGAACGCGAGCCTGACCAGGCCGCTGGCGCTCGCCGCAAGCAGCAGCTTGCCGAAGGGCGAGTCCACGGGCGCGTAGCTGACGTCGGCAAGGCCTTGCTCGGCCAGCCGGTCGCTGAGCCGTCGCGCGGCCGTGTGCGCCGCCTCCGCGACCGCGTCTGGGCCCTCCCGAGGGCCGCTCTCGCCTACGTCGCGGGCGTGGCCGGGGCCGCGCCGCAGCGCCCGCTCGAGCTCCGCCCCCGACACTCCGTTTCGCCTGCTCATGCCTGCACCGCCTTTCTCAACTTCGTAAGTCCCTCGTGCAGCGAGCGCCGCGCGGCCTCCGCCGAACAGTCCATCGCCGCCGCGATCTCGCGGTGCGGCAGGTCGGCGAGGAAGCGCAGCACGACCGCCGAGCGCTGACGCTCCGGCAGCTCGCCGACCGCCGCCCACAGTTGCTCCTCGCGCGCGAGCAGCTGCTCCTGCGCGCTCGGTGTCGAGCGCTCGCGCGACTCGCCCCGGTCGTGGTCGGCCACCGGCTCCGGGCGGCGTCCACGCGCGCGGTGCGCGTCGAGCGCCTTGTGCTGCGCGATCGTCAACACCCACGCGCGCAGGTTCGATTCCGGGCGCAGCCGCGGATACGCACGCAGGGCGGCGATGAACGTCTCCTGAAAGCAGTCCTCGGCCTCGGCCGCGCCGACCTGGGAGACGAGGTAGCGCCAGACCACCTCGCGTTCGTCGTCGAGGAAGCGTTGGAACGGGGGCGGCCGTCTCGACCGCAGCGACGTCGCGCTCACACCGGCATAACGCCCATGAGGCGAGGTGCGTGAGATCGCCGGGCGGGACGCGCTCCGATCGGCCTCGCGCGCCGGGATCCGCTCAGCCCTCGCCGTCGTAGAGGAAGAAGCCGGCTCCGGCGGCGCGACCCAGCCGCCCGGCCTGCACGAGCCGCCGCAGCGCCGGCGCCGCGCGGTAGCGCTCCTCGCCGTACTCGCTGCGCAGCGCGACCAGGAGCCGCAGCACGCGGTCGAGCCCGATCGTGTCCGCCCACGCGAGCGGGCCACGCGGATAGCTCAGGCCGAGCACCATGCCCGTGTCGATGTCGGCTGCATCGCCGATGCCTTCCCCGAGCGCGAACGCGCACTCGTTGATGACCTGGCACACGATCCGCCCGAGCACCAGTCCCGGCGCGTCACCGACCCAGGCCACGTGTCTGCCGAGCGTCTGAAAGAAGCGCTCGGCGCGCGCCGCCGCCAGCGGCGAGGAGCCCTCGTTACGCGTCAGCTCGACGAGCGCGCCCTGCTCGAGCGGCGCCAGCACATGAAATCCGACGGCGCTCCCGCCCGGGTCGAGCCGGCCGAGCGAGCCGGCCTCGCACAGGATCAGATGGGCGCCTCCCTGGGGCTGCTCCGGCGCGGCCGGCGCACTCGGCACCGACAGCTCGTCGCCTGCTTCCGGAAGCCGGGCGCACTCGATCACCAGCGAGGGCAGCACGCCGCCGGTCGGATCGTGCGGCGAGCGCACCTCGTAGCCAGCCTCGCTCGCCGCGTGGCGCAGCGGCTCGGCCACGGGGCCGGCGCCGGCGATCACGACGACGCCCTCGCCGCTGGCGGGCGTCTGGCCCTCGTGCGCCTGCGGATCGGGCGGCCGGTGACCAGGCCCGCCCCCCGCCGGCGGCCGCTCGGACGGGTAGGTGTAGTAGCCGCGGCCGCTCTTGCGCCCGTGCAGTCCCGCCGCGACGTAGCGCGCGGCGATCGGAGACGGGCGCCAGCGCGGCTCACCGAAGCTCTGCGCGTAGAAGCTCTTTGAGATCTCGAAGCCAACGTCGACGCCGACCAGATCCATCAGCTCGAACGGGCCCATGCGAAAGCCGCCCCCCATCCGGCAGATGCGGTCGATCGTCTCGACGTCGGCGATCCGCTCTGCAAGCAGGCGCAGCGCCTCCAGCCCGAACGGGCGGTTGCAGCGGTTGACTAGGAAGCCGGGCCCATCGCTGGCGCGGATCACCGTCTTGCCCATCGCCACGCCGGTCGCGTGTGCCAGCGCGAGCGCCTCCTGCGAAGACTGCTCGCCGGCGACGACCTCCAGCAGCGCCATCAACGGGGCCGGGTTGAAGAAGTGCATGCCGACGACGCGCTCCGGGTGGCTCGCGGCCGGTCCCAGCGCCGTCACGAGCAACGAGGAGGTGTTGCTCGCGAGCACGCAGCGCTCATCGACGATCTCCGAGAGGCGGCGGTAGAGCTCGTGCTTGAGCTCGAGGCTCTCCGGGGCCGCCTCGATCACGAGCTCGCACGGGGCCAGCGCCTGCAGCGAGTCGACCGGCTCCAGGCGCGCACTCGCCAGCTCGGCCTCCTCCTCTGAGAGCCGGCCCTTGGCGGCTTCCTTGCCCAGGCCCTCGCGCGCGCGCTCGAGACCGCTCTGGAGCGCCTCGGGCACGGGGTCGTGCAGGAGCGTTCGTGCCCCGCTGCGCGCTGCCAGCTGGGCGATCCCGGATCCCATCGTGCCCGCCCCGAGCACGCCAATCACGGCTGCCGGGCGGCCGCCCGAGCCCGCGGAGTCGGCGCTCTCGTCTGCTTCCGGGATATCGGTGGTGGACACGCCCAACGCCCGCCCAAGCTCAGGCCGGAACGAGGGCGCCGATTCCGGTCATTTCGCGCCCGATGATCAGTTTCTGGATCTGCGAGGTGCCCTCGTACAGTGTCGTCACGCGCGCGTCGCGGTAGTAGCGCTCGACCGGGTGGTCGTCAACGTAGCCCGCGCCGCCGTGGACCTGGATCGCCAGATTGGCGCACTCGAGCGACGCCTCCGTGGCGTGGAGCTTGGCGATCGAGGTCTCGAGCGTGTTGGGCTTGCCCTGGTCCTTCAGCCAGCCCGCGCGCCACACGAGCATGCGCGAGGCCTCCGTCTTCACGGTCATGTCCGCGATCATCGCCTGCACGAGCTGGAAGCTTGCGATCGGGCGGCCGAACTGTTCGCGCTCCTTGGCATAGGCCACCGACTCGTCCACGCAGCCCTGGCAGATGCCCACGCAGCCCGCCGCCACCGAGTAGCGGCCGGAGTCGAGGTTCGACATCGCCACTTTGAAGCCCTGGCCCACCTCACCGAGCACGTTCTCGTCGGACACCTCCACGTCTTCCAGCGCGATCGACGCCGTGTCGGAGGCGTGCAGCCCCATCTTGTGCTCGATCGTCTGCGGTTTGAAGCCCGGCTGGTCGGTGTCCACGATGAAGCACGCGATGCCCTTGTGGCCGAGGTCGGGGTCGGTCTGGGCGAAGATCAGCGCCACCTTCGCGTAGTTGGCCATCGAGATCCACATCTTCGCGCCGTTGATGACCCACCCGCCGTCGGTCTTCGTCGCGCGCGTGCGCTGGTTCGCCGCGTCCGAGCCCGTGTCCGGCTCGGTCAGGCCGAAGCAGCCGAGCCACTCGCCCGAGCACAGCTTTGGCAGGTAGGCGTGCTTCTGCTCCTCCGTGCCCCACTTGAGGATGCCCGAGCAGACGAGCGAGGTCTGCACCGAGATCACCGTGCGGATCGCCGAGTCGCCGCGGCCGATCTCCTCGACGATCAGACCGTAGGACAGATAGTCGAGGCCCGCTCCGCCGTACTCGCTTGGCACGATCGCGCCGAGGTAGCCCTGTGCGGCGACCTTGCGGACGAGGTCCACGTCGAAGTGGTGGTTGCGTGCGTTTTCGCGCGACTGCAACACGATCTCGTTGTTGGTGAAGTCGCGCGCAGTGTCCTTGATCAGGCGCTGCTCGTCGGTCAACTCGAAGTCCATTCGTCTCCTCTCGGGCCGAGCCGGCGTTCAAGCCAGCTTCGGCGTTTGCCATGGCGCCGTCACGCGCCGCTCGATCTCCTCTGCGATGCCCTCGATCGGGACGCGCTCCTGCTCGAGCGTGTCACGATCGCGCAGCGTCACGGTCCGGTCCTCAAGGCTCTGGTGGTCGACGGTCAGGCAGAACGGCGTGCCGATCTCGTCCTGGCGGCGGTAGCGCTTGCCGATCGAGCCGCCCTCGTCGTACTCGGCCTGCACGAGCGAGCGCACGGCGCGGTGGACCTCATGCGCCAACTCCGGCTGGCCGTCCTTGCGCAGCAGCGGAAGGATCGCGGCCTTCACCGGCGCCAGGCGCGGGTGCAGCCGCAGCACCGTGCGAAGCTCGCCGTCGCCCGCGCCCTCCCCTTCGACCACTTCCTCGTCGTAGGCATCGACGAGGAACGCCAGCAGCGCGCGGTCGGCGCCGGCGGCCGGCTCGATCACGTGGGGCACGTAGCGCTCGCCGCTTGACTGGTCGAAGTACTCGAGCTTCTCACCCGAGAACTCGGCATGGCGGGTGAGGTCGAAGTCGCCGCGGTTGGCGATGCCCTCGAGCTCGGACCAGCCGATCGGAAACAGGTATTCGACGTCGCTCGTGCCCGAGGAGTAGTGCGAGAGCTCGTCCGCCTCGTGGGCGCGCAGGCGCAGGTGGTCGGGGCGGATGCCGAGGCCCGTGTACCACAGCTCCCGCTCGGCCAGCCAGTGCTCGAACCAGCGCTCGGCCTCCTGCGGCGGCACGAAGTACTCCATCTCCATCTGCTCGAACTCGCGGGTGCGGAAGATGAAATTCCCCGGCGTGATCTCGTTGCGGAAGGACTTGCCCACCTGGGCGATGCCGAACGGCGGCTTCTTGCGCGCGAACTGCAGGACGTTCTTGAAGTTGATGAAGATCCCCTGCGCCGTCTCGGGGCGCAGGTAGGCAACCGAGCCCGACTCTCGGACCGGGCCGATCGTCGTCTCGAACATCAGGTTGAAGTCACGCGCGTCGGTCAGCTCGCACTCGTCGGCTTCGCCCGGGTGCTTGGACGGTTTGCGCCCGCACTCGAGCTCCTGCAGGTGATCGGCGCGAAAGCGCTGCCCGCACGTCTTGCAGTCCACGAGCGGGTCGGTGAAGCCCTCGAGATGTCCCGAGGCCTCCCACACGCGCGCGTGCTGGAGGATCGCCGAGTCGATCGCGACGATGTCGTCGCGCTCGGTGATCATCGCGCGCCACCACTCGCTCTTGACGTTCGACTTCAGGAGCACGCCGTAGTGGCCGTAGTCGTAGGTCGAGCCGACGCCGCCGTAGATCTCAGACGACGGAAACACGAAGCCGCGGCGCTTGCACAGAGCCACGATCTTCTCCATCGTCACGACGTCTTGGGCGGCGCCGCTTTCGGGCTCAGCCATGGCCGATGCCGTCCGCCGCGGCGGCTGCCCCGATCGCGTCTGCATGCATGGGATGACCGTAGCGGGCAGAGGCTGTCGAGATGGTCGCGTGGCCCATGTGGTGGTGAGCGCCGTCGCTCGACGCCGGCGGCGATCATAGGAGATGGTGCCGGTGGCCGGGCCATCGGCTCGCTGCGGCCGCGCCGTCGCGCACGCTCCGGCCGACGCGACGCGGATTCCGCGACCACGTCCGGTGCAGCCGACCGGGAGCGGCGCCGGGCTGTTTGCGCCGGCACCGCTCCCGTATCGAGCTCGCGCGTCTGCGCGTGCGCCCTACGCGATCGGGTTGATCTCGACGGCTTCTTCGCTCGTCCGGGTCAGTTTGACCGTGAGTCCGGCCTGTTCGTTGGCCCCACCGGCGATCGAGGACCGCAGCACGTCCACCGGTTCGCCTTCGAACCGTTCCGGCACCTGCCTGCCTTTCGAGGCTTTGAACGATTCGGTGCCGCTCACGGATGTTTTTCCGGACGAGACCGCCGCGATCACAGATCCCGTGATCACTTGCGCCGAGCCACCGCAGGTGAATTCGAACAGCGGCCCGGTGTGCCCTGTCGGGAACAGGTCGAGGCCGACTTTTCGGAATTCTTTTCCTTCGATGACCCCTTCGGTGATAGCTCCCAGTTCGCCTTCGAGCGCCTTGCTCACCAGTTCGCCCGCTCCGGCTCCGGCGCTCGAGCAGCTCGACGCGTTGGGACCGACGCAGCCGGTGAACCTGACCGAGACTGCGGTCACGTTTTTGGTGCCGCTGTATTTACCGCCACCGCTCTCGGCCGCGCAGGCGACTTTCGATTTGCCGACGGTTTCGAGTTTGGTCGCGCCGCCGGCCGTCGTGAAGCCGCTCTTTACGACACCCGGGACCCATTCGTAGGAGCCCGGTTCGTGCGCAGTGCAGCCCGAGTTGTGGAACTTGCCCGTTCCTTTGGCCACTTTGACGCACCTACCGAACTCGGGCGGCGGGTCGCGGACCAGTTCGGCCGTCGCGAGCTCGAGCGTCCCGTTCAGGATCGCCGTGTTGTGACCGGCCGCCGCCGGCAACCCCTCTTTGAGGTTCACCGAGGGGTCGACGATCGGTGCCAGGACGCCGGCGCAGCCGTTTGCACCACCCACCGCGAAGGCGTTGTCGACCAGCGACGTGTTGGTGGACTTCACGAGCCGTCCTCCGAATTTCACGTCCGGTACGCCGCCGCTTCCCGTGATCGGTTCGTTCGGGGGCGGTGGATTGGTCGTTTTGCCGGTCAGGTTCATCACGATCGGTTCCGAGTCCGAGCCGATGTAGCACGAGGCGCCGAGCAGCGGATTGTCGAGTTTGACCTTGACCGGGAGCGTGACCAGTTCGCCGAATTCCGGCGGGGACGTCAGTTCCGCTGTCGCCGTGACTTCTGTCAGGTTTCCGAGCAGTTCGATCCCCAGCAGCCCACCCGGCACGGGGAGGGGCGTTTTCGAGAGCATTTCGCCTCCTCGCGGGGGCGCGAGGGCCAGCGAGGGGGGGACCGTCCCCCCCTGCAGGGTGACCGTGCGGGTGATCGGAACCGTCGAGTTCCCGATCGTGAACTGACCACCGGTGGTCAACGCGACCACGCATCCAGCGACGCCCGGCGTTTCGAGCGGGCAGTTGGCGAAGGGCGCGAGTTCTTCCTTGATCGTGCCCGCCGAGGCTGCGCCTGGCGTGAGTGCGGCTGCGAGCGCGACGAGCGCGAGCGCCGGTACGAACCGTCGTTTGATCCCCCGGCGCGCAGTACGCGCTCCACGAGTCCCCATGGTGCTGTCTCCCTTCTACGATGATTGGCGGGCCCTGCACGCAGCGAGTACCACCCCTTGTGGCGCACCACGCCAAGTCGTGATACCCGACTTGACTGGTTCTAAACATCCTGGGTATTGGCTTGCAATAAGGCGCTCGCATACCGCAATCCGGCCTTCCGGATGCCGATCGACCGGCCGGCTGTGACCCGGGCGCGCGGGCCGTAGGATGCCCGCCGTGGCGCGCATCCTGATCGTCGGCGGCGGCTGCCCGGGAAGGCGCCTGGCCGAGCTGATGGTCGCTCAGGGGCACGCCGTGCGCGCGACCACGCGCAGCGAGGCTCGCCGCAGCGCGATCGAGGCGACCGGCGCCGAGTGCTGGGTCGGGACGCCCGATCGGCTCGCGACGCTGCGGGGCGCGCTCGAGAACGTGACGATCGCCTGTTGGATGCTCGCGCGCGCGAGCGCCAGCGAGGGGGAGCTCGCCGCGTTGCACTCCTCGCGCCTTGAGTTCTTCCTCGGCCAGGCGATCGACACGACCGTGCGCGGGCTGATCTACGACGCGCGGCCCGCGCACGCGACCGAGCGGGAGGCCGAGCAGGCGACCGAGCTGCGGCGGCCCGGCGACCGGCGCCCTTCCAGGGCGATGCTCGGCGAGGGGGCCAGCATCTTCCGCTCGCTGACCGAGCTCAACTCGATTCCGTCGGTCGTGCTCGGCGAGGGCGCAGCCGGCGCCGAGGATGGCGAGCGCACCTGGCTGACCGAAGCGCAGGAGGCCGTCGAATCGCTGCTCGACCGTCGGCGCTGAGGCGCGCCTCGCCGCCTGTCGAGCCGGCCCGGCGGCGGTAAAGCCCGGCCTCCGGCGCGCCGATGCATCAATGCAATGGGGGAATCGGCAATGGGGGAATCGCGTTCCGCGTATGGCCTGCTCGCGTCGGCGTTCGGCGCGATCCTGCTGGCCGTGTCCGTGTTCCTGCCCTGGTATGGCGTGAGCTTCACTGCGGACGGCGTCGCGAGCGCCGAGCGGGCCGGAGAACAGTTCGTTGCTGCGTTCGGCACCCCCGCCCTGCAGAGCCACCTCG
Organism: Solirubrobacteraceae bacterium; assembly: GCA_035553095.1. Lineage (GTDB taxonomy): Bacteria > Actinomycetota > Thermoleophilia > Solirubrobacterales > Solirubrobacteraceae > Palsa-744. Next base: position 51,575 of record DATNDZ010000020.1, read on the forward strand.
GCGCGCTCCACGCCAGCCTCGGCGGCCTCGTCGGGCACGAACTGTTCGCGCTCAGCGCGCACCAGGCGCTCAGCACGCTGAACGTGCTCCTGCTGATCCTCGCCGGGCTCGGCATCCTGATCGCATTGATGGCGCTCGCCGGGCCGGCGGCCGCCTCGAGCGACGCCAACCGCGTGCCGCTGGCCCTGCTGGGTCTCCTCGGCGCTGCCTGCGTCGTCTTCCGCATGGTCGATCGGCCCTCACCGGCCGGCCAGCTGGTGTCGCTGTCGCTGCGCGAGGGCGCCTGGCTGGCGCTGCTGGGCTGCGTGAGCATGGCCGTGGGCGCCTTGTGGAGTCCGGGGGCGACTGCCGCCGCGAAGGGCTCTCCCGGGGGTGCCGACGTGTGGTCGGAGCTGTCGGGTTGGACGCCTGAGACCTGACCGGCCAGGGTCGGCGGGGCATGCCGGTCCGCTATCCTGAGGGGTAATACCTGTAAAGCCGATCAGGGTTTGTCTCGAGGTGGGTCGGTCAACAGCTCCTGAGGGTCCGCGACGGCTGCCCGTTGAGAAAGGAAGACATCAATGACGCTGAAACTTGGCGACGTAGTCCCCGACTTCGAGGCCGATACGACCGAGGGCCGGATCAAGTTCCACGACTGGATCGGCGACTCGTGGGCGGTGCTGTTCTCGCACCCGAAGGACTTCACGCCCGTGTGCACGACCGAGCTCGGTTACATGGCGCAGGCCAAGCCCGAGTTCGACAGGCGCAACGTCAAGATCATCGGCCTGTCGGTCGACGCGCTCGACAACCACGAGGCGTGGGCGAAGGACATCGAGGAGACCCAGGGGACGGCGCCCAACTACCCGATCATCAGCGACGACGACCTGAGCATCTCAAAGCTGTACGGCATGCTTCCTGCCGACGCGTCCGGCGAGGTCTCCGACCGCACGCCGGTGGACAACCAGACCGTCCGCAACGTGTTCGTGATCGCGCCCGACAAGACGCTCAAACTGGTGCTCGTCTACCCGATGACGACCGGTCGCAACTTCGACGAGGTGCTGCGCGTGATCGACTCGCTGCAGCTGACCGTCAAGCACAAGGTCGCCACGCCGGTCAACTGGAAGCAGGGCGAGAAGGTGATCATCGCCGGCTCGGTCTCCAACGACCAGGCGAAGGAGACCTACCCGGACGGGTGGGAGGAGCCACGCCCCTACATCCGCATCGTCCCGCAGCCGAGCTAGCGCCCGGCTAGGAGAGCAGCAGGCGGGCGTCCTCGAAGGCGCCCGCCCGCAGCCGCCCGAGCAGCTCCTCGATGATGCGGAACGTCGCCCCCCAGATCAGATGACCGTCGAGGATGTAGGCGTCGACCTCGAACGTGAAGCCGCGCCGCTCGATCTCCGTGCGCGTGCGGCTCTCACGCACGTCGTGGAGGGGTAGCTCGAGCACGGCGTCGACCTCGCGCGGCGAGGCGCGCCAGCTCTGCCCCGGCGGTATAAGCCCCACGAACGGGTGGATCAGGTAGTTCGTGGCGAAAGTCGAGATCGGCTGCAGCTCGCCGAGCGGGCTGACGAGCTCGCGCGCGAGCCCGATCTCCTCCTCGGCCTCGCGCAGCGCCGTCTCGCGAAGGTCGGCATCGGCGGCGTCGCGGCGCCCGCCCGGGAACGAGATCTCACCGGCGTGGCGGCGCAGGTCGGAGCGGCGCCTGGTCAGCACGACCGACGGGGGCTCGGTCTGGGAGGGGAGGAACAGCGGCACGAGTACCGCCGCCTGGGTCTGCTCGGCGGGGTCCTTGGCCGTCGGCCAGCGGGGGTCGGGCGTGCCTGCGTGCAAGCGGCCCGCGTCAGGCTGCCATGTGGACGCGCTCGAGGCGCTCCAGGAACATCACCTCGCCGTCCAGGACACGGTGGACGGGGCACTTCGCCGCGATCACGCGAAGCCGCTCGACCTGGTCCTCGGGCAGATCGTCGGGCAGCCGTGTGACGAGCTCGAACTTGGTCGGGCAGCCGCGTTCGGCCGGGCTGTACTCGACGTCGACCTCGACGTGGCCGATGTCCCAGCCCTTGCGCGCCGCGTACATCTCCATCGTGATCGCCGTACAGGAGGCGAGGCTCACGGCGAGCAGCTCCTGGGGGCTTGCGCCGGAGTCCTGTCCCCCGGTGAGCAGCGGCTCGTCGACCGTCAGCTGGTGGTCGCGCACCTGAACCGTGTGCCTGAAGCCGCCTCCGTCGCGGTGCGCGCTGGCTTTCATCCGACTCGAACCGTCCAATCCACCCATTTCGCTCCTTTCAAAGGCCCCGAGAACTCTCATTTACATGGTACTGCGCGAACCGGACTACGAGAGCGGGTTGAACAGGAGCCCGGTCAGCAGCTTAGGGAAGAAGTAGGTCGACTTGGGTGGCATGTTCTCGCCCTCGGCTGCCACTTCGCGCACCTGCTCGACCGGCGTGGGGCGCATCAGGAAGGCGGCGTCGTATTCGCCCGAGCGCACGACCCGCAGCGCCTCCTCGGTGTCGCGCGCGTAGAAGAGGCCGTTGAAGTGGGAGATGTCCTCGTCGCTGAGCTCGAGCGCGCCCTTGAGCAGCAATGTCTCCAGCACGCCGGTGTCGAGGTGGCGGTAGGCCTCGGAGTGCCCGCTCAGCGCCTCGTCGGCGATGCGCTGATCCTTGAGCGTGAGACGGTAGGCACGCTCGTCCCCGCCGGCGACGTAGCCGAGCTCGAGCGGGCCCGAACCGGGCGCCGGTGCGAGTTGGTCGATCGGCACCTCGCGGATCTCGAAGTCGCGCTCGAGCGCGGCCGCCAACGCGGCGCGGCGAGCGTCGTCGAGCCTGTTCACGAGCCGGTGGGTGGGGAAGACGGTCAGGCCCGGATCCTCGAGCGCCACCAGGCACATCAGGATGTGGCGGTGCTCGTCGTTCGGAGGCGTGCCGGCTGCCTCGACCTCTTCGGCGTAGGCCTGCATCGTCTCGTAGCGGTGGTGGCCGTCGGCGATCAGCAGCTCGGCATCGCGGGTGGCGGCCTGCACGGCCGCGATCGCCTCGGGATCGGTCACGCGCCAGAGCCGGTGCACGGTCCCGTCGCCGTCGGTCACCTCGCCGAACGGGTCGTGCTCGGTCGACGGCCCCAACGCCGCCCACGCCGCATTGGTCGGGTCGGAGTAGAGCGAGAAGATCGGTGAGATGTTGGCGCGCGTCGCGCGGGTGAGGCGCAGTCGGTCCTCCTTGGGTCCCGGGTGCGTGCGCTCGTGCGGGCGCACGCGGCCGGGACCGTAGCCCTCGATCCGCACCCGGCAGAAGAAGCCGCGGCGGGTGCGCGGCTGCCCGTCGGGGCCGACGTAATCCTGCGTCTGCGCCCACAGGGCGGGCTGCTCGTCGCGCACCAGCACCCCCTGCGCCTGCCAGCCCTCGAACTGCTCGCGCGCGGACTCGTATCGATCGGGCTCGCCCTGCGGCAGGTCGACGGCGACGATGTTGAACGGCGAGCGCTCGATCAGCTCTGCGCGCTGGCCGGCGTCGATCACGTCGTAGGGCGGGGCGACGACGTCGGTCAGCGGGCCGGCCGCGGCCGGGTCGTAGTGCAGAGCACGCAGCGGTTGGACGTCTGCCATGGGCGGTGGCGGAGGCTAGCAGCGGTCCGGGCGCCTGCGCGGGCGAGCACCAGATCGCAGTGGGGGAGCCCGGCTCCACGATCGGACGCCGGGTGCGCGGAGGGCCGGCGGTAGAATCGCGCCCCGACGGGGCGTGGCGCAGCCTGGTAGCGCACCTGCTTTGGGAGCAGGGGGTCGCCGGTTCAAATCCGGCCGCCCCGATCGCGATAAAGGCCCTGCAAATCAAGGGTTTTTCAGGTCGGTATAGGCGCCGATTGGCCGATCCTCGGGGATCCCCGTGCGAGCTCGGGGTTGGAGTGGCCCTCAGCCGGGTATATGGGTCAAGTGGGGTAGTGACTGGCGTCGGGGATCGTCGCAGGGCGGGGCCTCGGCCGCCGGCTAGGTACTGGAGAGGGAAAAAAGGAGTAGCTAGAAGATGCGACGCATCAAGATCGCGGGCCTCTGTCTCCTCGCCGTCTGCGCGGTGAGCGTGACCATGTCGGCCACGGCGTCGGCGGCGAACCCGGAATACGGGCGCTGTCTCAAAGCAGCGACGAAAGCGCTGACGAACTACGACAGCGCGAAGTGCATCAAATTCGCCAGCGAAGACGCCGGCACCGAAGCCGAAAAACTGAAAAAAGGCAACTACCAGTGGACCAAAGAAATACTCAAAAAGAAACTCACTGGGACGCTGAAAGAAGGAACCTTCGCCACGCTCGAAAACAAATCGGGCACCAAAGTCACGTGCTCGAAACTTAAATCCTCGGGCGAAATCACGGGGCTCACGACGGAGGTCGCGACCGAAGTGGTCTTCTCCGAATGTGAATCCGGCGGCATCAAATGCAACACCGAAGGCGATGGTGTCGGCGTGATCAAAGTGAAAGAACTCGAAGGCGAACTCGGCGTCATCACCAAAGTCAGCCCGTCGACCAAAGACAAAATTGGCAACGTGCTCTGGCCTAAAGGCGGCACGCCGACTTCGGGGTCGAAATTCGTGTTCTTCGCCTGCGCAGCGGCGCTTACGGCGGATGTGCACAACTCCGTGATCTCACCGGTCACATCAAACGCGATGAAGCTCGAACAGGTCGTCAAATACACGGGCTCGAAAGGCGTGCAGAAACCGACGAAATTCGAAGGGGGACCGAACATGTTCCTCGAAACGAGCTTCACCGGTGCACCGCTCGAACCGTCCAGCCAGGTTGCCACGACGATCGTGAAAGCCGAAGAAAAGATCGAGATCCGCTCGACCTAATGCAGGATCTCCCCTGAGCCAGGCCCCAGCGGGATCTCGCGAGCGGCGGGCTAGGGAGCGGGGCGTGGGGCCAGTTGGCTCCACGCCCCGACTATTTAACGAGCGTCGCGTGCCATCCGAACCCGGGTTCCCCGGCGCCCGCCGGGCGGGCCGGGGCGCCGGCGCTGGGGGACGACGATGGAAGGGGCCGACACCAGCCGGCTCTCCGCGAAGATCACGTGAAAACCGCGACGTGCCCAGGGGATCGGCCCTGAACACGCCGCAGCAATCACGATGAGCCGCGTGTTGAAACGGCTCGAGCCGGTATTTCCCGGCTGCGGCGACCGCGAAACAGATCGCGTGGTCCGGGGGCGCGAGCTCGCGTGCGCGGCCGCGCAGGCGCCGATCCGGTTCAGCGTGCGCGCAGCGCCAGCGCCAGCCCGATCGTGAGGATCGGCACGGCCGCCGGTGGGTAGGCGGTCAGGCTCGCGATCAGGGCCAGCAGGGCGCAGCCGGCGGCGACGCGTTGATAGGGGTTGCGCGTGAGGCGCATACCCGCAACATCGGGCGACCCGGGCCGGCCATTGAGTGCAAGCAACAAATGTCTCATGTGGGCTTTCTCCAGCCCGGCGCGCCCACGGCCAGGCGTGCCGCGCTCGCGAGCACGAGCGGGTAGGGCGCGCGACGGCGAGCAGGGCCCAGGCCCGGCCCGAGGCGCCGCTTCGGAGGCGCCGATCGAGATGTTCATGATCTGCGCGCAGGCTCGTCGGCCGGCGGCGCTCGCGCGCCTCAGGGCGAAGGCACGCGCGGAGCGCGTGGCCGCGCGGGCGCGGCGGCGCGCATCTGCGCTGTGCGGCGTCGCAGCCGGCGCATCAGCTCGCGCTCAGATTCGGCGGCTTGGCGCGTGAGCGCCCCGGAGATCGCCTGCGGACCCCGCTCCACGATCCAGTAGTTGCTGGCGGTCTGCTTGAGCGTCAACTGCTCGTCGTCTTGCATGGCGTCCACGTTAGGTCTCCGCGGGCGGAGGGGGGTTGTCAGCCTGTGAACGGTCCTCGCGCGCGTATGCGCACTCCTCGGCGGGCGACGCACGAGGCTGTAGCGGGATGGACAGAAGTTTCACCGCGTGCGCTGCTCGCGGCGCAGGCCGGCAGGTCGCCGCCCCGAGTTGCGCCCACCGGCGGGCTCGTGGTTAGACTGCGCGGCAATGGTGCCGGCGTGCAGGTTCAGGTGAACGACGTGCGACCCCCCAGATGGGTGTGCGCTGTCGCGGTCTTGGCGATCGTCGCCCTGCCGGGGTGCGGCAGTGCGAGCCAGACTTCGAGTCAGTCGACCGGCGCGCACACGACCGAGCGCAAATCGGCCGGAAAGCTCACGCGAGCCCAGTACAAAACAGAAGCCGAAGCCGTGTGCACCGCCCTCGAACGCACGAGCGTGCGTCTCAGCACCAACAAAAAGTCGTTTCGACAGAAAGTGCAGGAAGCGATCAGGGCACGGAGAGCCACGAACGAACTACTCCGAAGGATCCCGGCATCGTCGGCTGTGAAGTTCGTGCCCGAATGGCTTCGCTTCCGAGAAGCGTCGGTTCAGGCGACGGAGATCGCGCTCGAAACCACGCCCGGCTCGGACTCAAACAAGCTCGCGGGCGAACGCGAATACGAAGCGACCGAAAAAGCTCGAGCGATCGCGAAGGCCGCCGGGCTCTCCAGCTGCGTAAGCGCTCCCTGAGGCCTCCTCGCTCGCCCGGCGCGAGCTACGGTGGCAGCATGCGCAGCCAGAGCGAGGCGACGGTCAAGCGCATCACCCTCGTGGCGTGCATCCTCGGCTCGGGGATCGCGCTGCTCGACGGCACGGTCGTGAACGTGGCGCTGCCGACGATCCAGCGCGAGCTGGGCGGCGGGCTGGCGGCGCAGCAGTGGGTGGTCAACGGCAACCTGCTGACGCTCAGCTCGCTGATACTGGTAGGCGGCTCGCTCGGCGACCTCTACGGCGAGCGCAGGGTGTTCGCGATCGGCGTCAGCGGCTTCGGCGCCGCCTCGGTGCTGTGTGCGCTGGCGCCATCGATCGGCGTGCTGGTGGCGGCGCGCGCGCTGCAGGGAATCGCGGGAGCGCTGCTCGTGCCGAGCTCGCTGGCGGTGATCGTGAACACGTTCGGACCGGACGAGCGCGGCGGCGCGATCGGCACCTGGACGGCGTGGGGCGCGATCGCGGGCGTGCTCGGGCCGCTGGCGGGCGGCGAGCTGCTGGCGATCGGCTCGTGGCGATGGATCTTCGTGATCAACGTGCCACTCGCTGCAGCGTGCGTGTGGTTGATCCTGGCGGCGATCCCGCCGATGCCGGCGCGCGACCGCGGGGGCAGGCACGTCGATTATGTCGGCGGGCTGCTGTGCGCTCTGGGTCTGGCCGGACCGGTGTTCGCGTTGATCGAGCAGCCGCGGCTGGGCTGGTCGAGTCCGGCGGTCTACCTGCCGCTGATCGCCGGCATCGTGCTGCTCGGCATGTTCACGCTGTATGAGTCGCGCGCGAAGGATCCGATGCTACCGCTGGTGCTCTTCCGCCGGCGCAACTTCTCGGCGGGCAACGTCGAGACGCTGGCGATGTACGCGGGGCTGTCGATCCTGTTCTTCTTCCTAGTGCTGTTCCTGCAGCAGATCGGTGGCTACACGCCGCTGCAGAGCGGCCTGGCGACGCTCCCGGTGACGGTCTTGATGTTCTTCCTCTCACGGCGCTTCGGCGCGCTCGCGGACCGCTTCGGGCCACGCTTCTTCATGGGCGTGGGGCCGCTCGTGGCCGCAGCCGGCCTGCTGCTGTTCCAGGCGACCGGCATCGAGGCGGACTACGTCTCGGAAGTCATGCCGGCGCTGCTGATCTTCTCGCTGGGGCTGTCGATGACGGTGGCACCGCTGACGGCGGCCGTGCTGTACGGCTCGGAGAAGGAGGCCGGGGTCGCCTCGGGCGTGAACAACGCGATCGCCCGCGTGGCGGGATTGCTCGGCACGGCGGCCGTCGGCGCGGCGATCGCCTCCTCCTTTGCGTCCTCGATGGACAGTCGCCTCTCGGGCGTCGCGCTCGGCGGCGCGGCGCGGGCGGCGGTGAAGGAGGCCAAGCGCCTGCCGCTGGGGCTGCCGAGCCTGCACGGGATGCCGCCGGGCCAGGCACATGCGGTGAGGGCGGCGGCGGAAGGGGCCTCGCTGCACAGCTTCCACATGGGCATGATGATCGCGGCGGCGCTGGTGGCGATCGGTGGCCTCATCGGCGTGCTGGGCATCCGCAACCCGCGCCCGGAAGAGGCGGAGATCCATGCGACCAGCTGCCCGGGCGGTCAGCTGGTCGGCGCGAGCTCAGAGATCGGCGGCCCGGCCACCGAGCCGGTCCGGGCGTGAAGCGCTAGACGGGTTCGGCGTAGGCGCGCATGGCATCGATGATCGGCCCGAGCCGGCGCCCGCGCTCGGTCAGGCGATACTCGACGGTGGGCGGGCTCGATGGGATCACGGTGCGCTCGACGAGACCGGCGCCCTCGAGGTCGCGTAGGCGCTCGGAGAGCATCCTTGGCGAGATCCCGGCGACGGCCTCGGCGAACTCGTTGAAGCGCAGGGCGCCGGTGAGCGCGGCGTAGATGATCGACAGCTGCCAGCGCCGCTCGAGGAGGTCCGCCGTCTGGCGGACCTCCGCGGGGACGGGCTTGCAGCGGCCGTTAGGAGACTGGCGCGACATCGCGTGCGGGCTCCAGAGCGCGGTCGAGCACCTCCTGCACGGTCATCACCGGATGGAAGCCCATCTGCTTGCGAACCTCCTCGGGGATGTCGTCCAGGTCGCCGCGGTTGCGCTCGGGCAGGATCACATCGGTGAGCCCGGCGGCGTGGGCGGCTAGCGCCTTCTGCTTGAGGCCGCCGATCGGCAGCACACGACCCTGCAGCGTGACCTCTCCGGTCATGCCGACGGTGTGCTTGACCGGGCGCCCTGACAGCAGCGAGGCGAGCGCGGTGACCATGGTCACGCCGGCGCTCGGCCCATCCTTGGGGATGGCGCCGGCGGGTACGTGCACGTGGAACTCCTTGTTCTCGAAGGCGCCGGGCTCGATCCCGAGCTCCTCGGCGTGCCCGCGCACGTAGGAGAGGGCGATTCGCGCGGACTCCTTCATCACGTCACCGAGCTGGCCGGTCAGGACCAGGCCGCTGCCGCCGGAGCTGCCGTTCTTCATGGCGGTGGCCTCGACGAACAGCACGTCGCCGCCGGTGCCGGTCACGGCCAGGCCGGTCGCAACGCCTGGAGTGGCGGTGCGTGACGCTGACTCCTGGAAGAACTTCTGGCGCCCGAGCGCGTCGCGCACGGTCTCCAGCTCGATCTTCACGGGGGCCGGCTTCTCGGCGGCCTCGGCCGAGCCGGGCTGCTCGTCGCTCTCGGTCTGGCTCTGCGCCGATGCGATCTTGGTGGCGGTCTTGCGCAGCACCGTGCCGAGCTCGCGCTCGAGGCTCCTTACGCCGGCCTCGCGCGTGTACTCGGAGATGACCGTGCGCAGCACCTCGTCGGAGATCTCGACCTCGTCCTCGCGCAGACCGTTGCGGTCGCGCTGGCGCGGCCACAAATAGCCCTTGGCGATGGCGAGCTTCTCCTCGGAGGTGTATCCGTCGAAGCGGATCACCTCCATGCGGTCGAGCAGCGGGCCGGGAATCGTGTCGGCGACGTTGGCCGTGGCCAGGAACATGACCTGGCTGAGGTCCAGCTCGACATCGAGGTAGTGGTCGCGGAAGGAGTGGTTCTGCGCGGGGTCGAGGACCTCGAGCAGCGCCGCGGAGGGATCGCCGCGCCAGTCGGCCCCGACCTTGTCGACCTCGTCGAGCAGGATCACGGGGTTCATCGTGCCGGCGTCGCGCAGCGCACGCACGAGCCGTCCGGGCAGCGCGCCTATGTAGGTGCGTCGGTGACCGCGGATCTCGGCCTCGTCGCGCACGCCGCCGAGCGACATGCGCACGAACTCGCGTCCGGTGGCGCGGGCGATGGACTCGCCGATCGAGGTCTTGCCGGTGCCAGGCGGGCCGATCAGAGTCAGGATGGCCCCCGACTTGGGGTCGGCCTCGATGTTGCGGTCCTGGCGCAGCTTGCGCACGGCCAGGTACTCGGTGATGCGGTCCTTCACATCCTCCAGGCCGGCGTGGTCGGCGTCGAGGACCTCACGGGCACCGACCGGATCGAGGTGCTCCTCGGAGCGCTTGCCCCAGGGCACTGCGATCAACCAGTCGAGGTAGGTGCGGATCATGCTGGACTCGCCGGTCTGCTCGCCCATACGCTCGAGGCGGGCGAGCTCCTTCAGCGCCTGCTCCTCGACCTCCTTGGGCATGTCGGCCTCCTCGATCTTGGCCCGGTACTCCTCGGCCACGGAGGCGTCGTCGTCGCCCAGCTCCTTGCGGATGGACTCCATCTGCTTGCGCAGGAAGTACTCGCGCTGCTGCTTCTCTGCGCCCTCCTGCACGTCCTCGCGGATGCGCTTGCGCACCTGCAGCTCGGCGAGGCTCTCGCGCTGCAGCTTGACGGCCAGCTCGAGGCGGTCGGTCACGTCGAGGGTGCGCAGCAGCTCGACCTTCTGCTCGTATGACAGGTTGGGGGAGTAGCCGGCGGAGTCGGCCAGCGCGCCGGGCTCGGCGATGGCGCGCAGGAAGGCGGCGATGCGTCCGTCATCGCCGCGCAGCTCGAGGATCTCCTCTACCACGGCGCGGTATTCGCGCTCGAGCTCGCGCGTGCGCTTGTCGACGGGTACCTCGTCGGGACGCTCATCGACCTCGACCCGAAGCTCCCCGTTTGGGCCGGTCTGGGCAGCGCCGATCAGGGCGCGGTGCTCACCGGAGATGGCGACGGCGCGGCCGCCGCCGGGCAGGCGGATCTGCTCGGTCACCTCGGCGATCGTGCCGACCTCGAGGAACTCGTTCTCGTGGCGCGGCACGAGCACGACGCGCTCGTCGTCCCCGACGTCGACGGTCAGCGTGATGCCCATGTTGGGGAACACGACTGTGTCGTCGAGCGGGATCAGCCGCAGCAGGGCCTTCGGCTCGGGCGGCTGTGTGTGGGGGGTGTCAGCGGGTGAAGTCATCAGTTATTGCTCCATATGAGCTTACGAAAGTGTAGTTAGTATAGCGCGAGGTGGTTGCGCGCGCAAGTATCGCCGGATGGTCCCGGAAAGCGCTTGCTGGAGCCAAAAGTTCGCGCTCGAGCGGTGGTTCCTGGGGAGGGCGGGCCCGCATGCGGGCCCGCCGGAGGCCGCACATGTGCGGCCTCCCCGGCGGCGCATGCGCCGCCGGAAGGTCGGGCCGCATGCGGCCCGACCCAGACGGGTGCATGCACCCGTCTGAACCACCAACCGACGCGATCGGCCATGAGCGGCGCGCACAGTCGCATCCCAAGACGTGTGTACAAGCGATGGATGAGCGATTCGATCGAGCGGTTGAGACGGCCGGTCCCAAGCGGCGCGGTGGTTAGCCTGCCTGATCGTCGAAACTGACATCGACGTTCTCTTGCTCGATCCGCTCCTCGACCTCTGCCGAGGAGGTGAGGGCCCGCCGGTCGGCATCGAGCAGTGGCTCGGAGAAGAAGCTGCGCGGCCACAATCTGCGCGCGCGCACGACATTGATCTCGGCGGCGAAGATGACGAGCTGCGCGCCGAGGTAGAGCCAGGCGAGCAGGCCGAGGACGAGGGCGAAGATCCCATAGAGCGGCTGCGTCTGCCTCAGTACGTGGTCGACGTAGTAGCCGCCTAGGTGTTGCAGCAGCTGCCACACGATCGCCGCCATGACGACGCCTGGCAGGAATTCGCGCCAGCTCACCTCGGCGGCGGTCAGCACTTTGAACGCGCTCATGAACAGCGCGAGGTTGAGGACGAATGCGATCAGCACGCCGCCGATCACGGCACCCGCGTCGTGCGAGCTGGTGCCGACGAAGCCGGCTGCGGCCGTCGAGACGATCATGAGCGTGCCGAAGATCGCGAGCAGCCCCAGGCCGCGCAGGCGAGAGAAGAGGAAGTTGGGACGGCTCTTGAACGGGACCTGCCAGATCCGGTTGAACGCGTTCTGAGCGGCGTTCGTGATGCCCAGGCCGGCCAGCAGCGAGCCGACGATGCCGATCGCCAGCGCGACCACGCTGCCTTCGAGGGCATGCAGCTTGAGCTGGTCGGAGAGGATCGGGAACTGCCCGAGCGTGCCGTCCAGGATTTTCCGCTGGTCCTCGGGATGACCCTGCAGCACGAAGCCGAGCACCGTCACGAGCACCAGCAGCAACGGGAAGATCGAGACGAACGCGAAGTAGGCGATCAGCGCTGCGAGTTGGCCGGCCTGGTCGTCGGTGAACTTCTTGAACACGGCCGCCACGAAGCGGACACCGCGCGTGTGCTGCTGGCGGCGGTCGAGCGCGTTGAGGCGGTCCGTGAGGTTCATGGGCGGGTCTCCATCGGCGATCCCGGCCGACCCGGCGGACTGCTGTGGCGAGATTGGGAGGGGGGTCTGCGAGCGATCAGCAGCGACATGCGTATGTGTCTACCCGATGCGGAGAACAGGGAGAGCGCGCCGAGAAGCGCTCGCTTGCGGACAGTACTCGCCCACGCGCGCGCGATCTCAGCGAGGAGGTCGCGGCGGTCGCGGCGGCAAAGCGCCGGCTGCTGCTGGGCGTGCACCGACATCGGCTGCGTCCAGAGGATCTGGAGGACTGCTACAGCCAGGCCACGCTCGAGCTGATCGCTCATGTGAAGGCCGGCGGCTCCTTCGCCTGCAGGTCCCACATCGCAAATGCGCTCGAGCTGCGGTTTCTTTCTCGCGCGCGCGATCGTCGCCGGGCGTTCAGCGGTCGCAGCCCGATCCTGGCCGCGCTCGAGCAGGCCGAGACATTGGGCGCCACCGCAGGGGAAGGGGTCGAGATCGCGGACAATCGGGCAGCTGTCGATGAGCAAGTGATCGTCCGTGATGAGCTGCGGCGCGTCGGACGTATCGTGCCGCTGCTGACGGTCGATCAGAGGCTCGTGCTCGGATCGCAAGTCGCCGGAGACACCTGCGCGCAGTTCTGCGCTCGGCACGGGTGGTCGCGCGAGAAGTACCGCAAGGTCGCTCAGCGCGCACGCGCCAGGCTGCGGGCGCTGCTGGCCGACGAAGCCGACGTCCCGCGCTCGTCGCCCGCGTCGGATCAGAACGCAGGACCGACCTATGAGCACGTCACCCCCCACACGTAGGTCTGTCCGTCTGGGACGCCGACTGTCGGTCGCACCCACGACGGAACGGCGACACCCATCCGCGCGCAGGCGGCCGGGAGCCGGGCTTCTCCCCGCTCGGAGTCCGGCCGCTCGCGTGCGCCCGCGTCCAACGTCGCAGCCGCCGAGGTCGACGACTCGCTTTTGGGTGTATTCGGAGGACGAGTTCCATGCGCGTGACGGGCAGGTGCTCGACTGCGCCTCGGACCGCCTGGTCAGCTCGCCGAGTGCGTCGGCGATCGCTGCCGACGCGACCGCCGTCCCGGGGCTGCACCGACGCGTACGCGTTGTCGTCGTCACCACGCTGCTGACCGGGGCCGGGACTGTCACGCTCGGGCTGGCGCTCAACTTGCTCACGTCGGCGACGCATGCTCGGCACAAAGCGGTGGTGCGGCCGGCGCGCGCACACGCCAACCCGACACTCGCGACGCTTGCGGTGAGGTCAATCCGCGGGCGCGGCAGAGCACATCGCGCGGAGATCGGAGGCAGCGCACGCAACCCACGCAGGGCAGCGCGCGCCGCTGCCCGCGTTGGTCGGTCGCGTATGAACACTCGGCTCCACCGGGGCGTCGCCCGCGCGAGTCGTCCCATCGCGCGCGAGCAGGATGTCGCAAGAGCTTCGTTGCGAGACGACGCGGCCGATCCCGGCGCCGCGGAGTTCAGCTTTGAGCGGTGACCTGGACCTGGGCAGGCCCACCGGCGCCTTTCGTGGCGTCAGGGTCACGAGTGCTCCTCTTTGGCGCATTCGCCTCATCCACAGCTTGCCGCGGTGGCTTGTCTCGCTGGCGGCCTTCGCGGGCCTCTTCGCCAGCGCGCGGTTTGCCGTCGCGCCGCCACGAGGTGCGGCGGCGCCGAGCTTCACGCCAAGTGCACCGGCGCCGGACCGCGCCGCCGAAGGCTACGCCGTCCTGTTCGCGCGCCGGTACCTCTCCTGGGATGCGGCAGAGCCTCAGACGAGCGACCTGCCGCTGGAGTCCATGGCGGGATCGGCGATGGCGCTCGGTGCGGGCCTGTCGCTGCCGGCCGCTGGCGCCCAGCGCGTCGCCTGGGCTGAAGTCGTCCAAGAGCGCGAGCAGCAGCCGGGCGCGCACGTCTACACGGTCGCGGCGCAGACGGACGGACTTGGTCTCGTATACCTCGCGGTGGGTGTCGCCCGCGAGGCGGACGGGAGCCTCGTCCTGTCGAGCTACCCGGCGTTCGTCGGGCCGCCGGCGCACCGAGGCGCACAGTTCCCGCCGACCGGACCGCAGGTGACCGACGGTGGGCTCACCTCCGTGGTCCGCCGTGCGCTTCGCAACTACCTCGCAGCAGTGCCGGACGAGTTGGACGCCGATCTGTCGAGCGATGCGCGCGTGGCCGTGCCGAGCGTTGCACTGACCCTCGACAGCGTGCAGAGCATCGCTTGGTCGAACGACCACCACTCACTTGTGACGATCATCCAGGCGCACGACCTCCGCGGTACGCACTACACGCTCGGCTACGAACTCGACGTCACCGACGTCCACAGCCGATGGGAGATATCGGCCGTCGGAATGGACCCCGAGCAATGATCGAGCTGGACGACAGGCACGCTGAACGGACACGGCGAGTCCGCGCCTGTCCACGCTGGCACTCGGTCGTGTCGTGCGCCGGACTCGCGCTGGCGCTCATCTGTATCGCGACCTGCCAGTCGGCGCTTGCGCCGACGGACGCCGCGGCGGCAGTTTCCACCGGCGCAGGCGGCGCCGAACGCCTCCAGCCGACGGGCGGAGGTGGGACCTCGCTCGAAGCCGCCGCCGCCAAGGCGGGGGCGACCGGCCGCGCGGTTGCGATGAGTCTGATCGGCCTCGCCTTTGCCGTGGCCGCGACGGTGCTCGCATTCCGTCGTGATTTCAAGGAGGCCGCGGGCGTATTTGCGGTCGGCATCGTCTCGGTGCTGCTGGCGACTCCGACCGGTATCAGCCTGCTGCGCGCCACCGTGGGATCGCTGTTCGGGGGGCAGTGATGGTGATCCGCTCGTATCGTCGCGTGTTCGATCTGGAGCGTCGCATATACAGGATCGACCGAGTGCGGCTCAACCCCGGCGGCATACCGGTGCGGGGGCTGGCCTACTTCCTCTCGCTGCTGCTCACGACGCTGGTGGCCGAGCGGTTGCCCCTTGTGCGACTCGTCGGCCAGGTCGTGCCCTGGTACGTTCGCGATCTCGGATTTCCGCTGGCGCTCTCGTCCATCCTCGGCGTCATCCGCATCGAGGGTCGTCCCTTTCATCTCGCCGCGCGGTCCCTGCTCGCCTGCGCCGTGGGCCCTCGCCGGAGGATCGGCCTGATCCGGCCGTGCCGATCGTCGCGCGCGCCCTTCTCGATCTGGCGGCCGGACCGATTGGTGATGGTGCCCGATGGCTCCGATAGTCGCATGCGATCGCTCAGCTACCGGGGCCCGGGCGCGCTCTTCGTGGCCGTCGCGCACGAACGCAGACTGAGGCGGGGGCCGCTGGTGGCGCTGAGGCTGAGGTCCGAGCTGGCGCTGCGCGAGCTGGACGTCGCGCGTCCAGCGCGCGGCGAGATCGTCGTGCTCGATCGCGGGGCGCGCTTGCGCGTCGGATAAGTGCGCGCACCTATCCGCTTCACCTACGGCAACTGCGTGTTCGCCGGTGGCCTCGCCGACCCGTGGGCCGCATTTCATGTCGACACCTCGTCCTACGAATGGCTCGGGGAGGAGGCCAAGCGGACCCGCTTCCTGGGGCTGCTTGGCGCCCTCGAGGCGATTGAAGCCGACGTGCAGGTGCTGCGCCTGGCGCGCCGGCCCTCCCATGATCGCTACGTGCTGGAGCTCGAGGAGGAGGTGAGCCGACTCGCCCGCAGCGAGCCGCACGCGAGCTCGCGCAGGAACTACCTGCACGAGCATCTGCGCAGGATCGCCGAGCTCGGGTCCACAACGCCGTCGCTGTTCGTGCTCGTGAGCCTCCGCGAACCGGAGCGTGACGTCGCCTCCTACGTCTCCAAGGTCGTGGAACGCAAGCCCGGCGAATGGAGGCGCGCACTCGCGGAGGCGTTCGGGCTCGGGGATGCGTCGGTGCTGAGGGCCCGCGAGCTCGAGCGGGTACGCCTCCGCGCCGATCGGGCTCACGCACGCCTGCGCAAGTTCCTGCCCGCGCGCCCCGCCCGCGGCGTCGAGCTGCAGTGGCTCGTCAGACGGGCCTTCTGCCGCAGCCTCGACGAGCCCGACGTCGACGGTTTGCATGAGCCGCGAGCGCTCGTCTTCGAGCGCAACGGCGAAGCCGTGTTGGCTCCGTTGGAGGGAGACGTCCTGCGCTGGGTAGACAGCAGCGTCGAGCACCACGGCCGCTTCCTGCGGGTGGAATCGGAGCGCGGAACCAGCTGGCAGGCGCACCTGCTGCTTGGAGCCGTGCCCGACCAGGTGGAGTTCCCCAGCTCGCGTGCGGAGCTGATGTTCGCGCCGCCCGAAAGCCTGCCGTTTGGGATCGACCTGTCGCTCAACGCACGCTTCCTTCCGAACGAGTTGGCACTGCGGATCGCACGCAGGCGCATCCAGGACGCCGACCAGATCGTGCGCGCCGAGTCCGACGGCGAGCAGGGTGTGAGCGATCTCGGCTTTGCCCGTTCCCAGCAAGCGCGCGACCTGCTCGCGCACCTCCAGGCTTCGCGTCGCCCGCCCCTGCTGCGGGCGACGCTGGCGATAGCCGTTTCGGCGCCCGATCAACGAACCCTCGAGGAGCGGGTCGAGCTGTGCCGGCGCGCGTATGGCGAGATCCGCCTCTATCGCCCTCTCGGGGAGCAGCTTCAACTGTTCCTCCAGCACCTCCCGGCTCAGCGAACTCGGGTGACCGGCTACGACGACACGTTCACCGTGGAGCAGGTCTCGGCGATGATGCCCACGGCCACACACGCCGTCGGATCGCCTGGTGGCTTCTATCTCGGTTACACGCTGACCGGCTCCAGGCAGCCCGTGAGGTTCAACCTGCGCGAGGGCTCCGACAGCGACCGCAACACCACGGTCTTGAGCGTCGGCGCGCTCGGGTCCGGAAAGACGACGCTCGACCAGAAGCTCAAGTACGAGGGGTTCCTGCTGGGGGCTCGAGTGATCGACTGCGACCCCAAGGGCGACCATCGCTTCCACCTGCTCGACGACGTCGCGCCGCACGCCGAGTGCGTCACCCTGCGCCCCGACCCTGCATTGCGGGGGATGCTCGACCCGCTCAGGATCGCCCCGCCGCATCTGCGCCAGGACGCGGCCGTCTCCTTCCTGCGCGACCTGCTCCCGACGCGCGCCGAGCCGAGCTGGGAGACGGCGCTAGTAGCGGCCGTCGATCGGGTGACTCGCGGCGCACGGCCGACCTGCGCCGAGGTCGTGCGAGCGCTGCACCAGGGAGACGCCGTCGATCGGCAGGTCGGCAAGGCGCTCGAGGTATACGCGCGCTCGGGACTCACCCAGCTCGGCTTCGCCGAGGCGGGCGTGTCGCTGCCGCCGATCGGACAGCGCCAGGTCACATACCTGCCCATCCGCGATCTTCCTGGACCCGAGCCGGGTACCTCGCGCGGCGACTACCTGCAGTCGGAGCGCATCGGCGAGCAGATCGTGCGGCTGATCGCGATGTTCGCGATGCAGCTGATGGCGGCCGAACGCGGTCGTTTGAAGTTGTTCTCCTTCGACGAGGGATGGCGCCTCCTTGGCGATCCGGCGGGGCGAAGCCTGTTGGCTTCGCTGCAGCGCATGGGCCGCTCGGAGCTCGCCGTGCCGATCATCAGCACGCAGCTCGTCAGCGACACTCTGATCGGAGAGCGCGAGTCGCTCGCGAACCTGCTTGGCGCAACCTTCGTCTTCGGGATGCGCTCCGAAGCCGAGGCGGCGCGCGCCCTCGCGCTGCTCGGGCTCGACCCGGAGCGGGCAAGCCTGCGGCAGGACCTGCTCGAGCTGGAGGCCGGACGCTGCCTGTTCCGCGATCACCGTGGACGCGTCGAGGCGATCCAGGTGGATGTCGTGGTCCCTTCGCTGCTGCGCGCCTTCTCGACCACTCCAGGCCGATCGTGAGCCGCGGCCGGCGGCGAGCGACGGCCGCGACGGTCGCGGCCGTCGCCGCGCTTCTGCTCTTGGCATGGTCGAGCGCTCGGGCTGCCGAGCCCACCGCAAACGGTCACCGAGGAGGCGTGGACAAGCCTGCGCCAGCGCGTTCGCCGCAGAGCCCGCCGTTGCTGGACGGGGCCGCGGCGGGTGCGCTGGGCGGAGACGAACCTGACGCCGGAGGCTCACCCCAAGCCGAAACCGATCCGCTCGTGCGCAACGGGCTCGGCAGCCCGCTGTGCACGGGCGCGCCTGGCGGCGCGGCGCTCGCAGCGAGCAGCCGACGCGACTGCGAAACGTCAGGCTTCGTGGCGGCGGCAGCCCCGACCGGCAACTTCGGAATCGACATACACATCGACACCGGGTTGCTCGGGCTCAGCTCGGCTCAGCTGCTTTCGATCGTCCAGAACCTCTTCGTCACGCCGCTGTGGATGGCGCTCGTGTGGGCGGTGCACGCGGTCGTGGTCATGCTCGAGTGGTGTTTCACGATCGATCTGCTCGGCGGCGAGGAGCTGCGGGGCGGTGTGGCCCGCGGTCTGCACGAGATGGAGGCCGCGATCACGATGCCATGGCTGGCGCTCGTCCTGGCGATCGCGTCGGTGCTCTGCGCCTACGAGGGACTGGTCCGCAGGCGGGTGGCAGAGAGCGTGGCGCAGGTGCTGGCTGCGCTCGTGATGATGGCGGGTGGCGTGTGGGTCACGGTCGATCCGGCCGGTACGGTCGGGGCGCTGGGCAACTGGGCCAACCAGGCAAGCCTGGGGACGCTCGCGGTTGCCTCGCGCGGCACCCCGGCCGACCCGGGGGGCTCGCTCGCGACCGGCATGGGCCTCGTCTTTGCGACTGCCGTCGAAGTGCCCTGGTGCTATCTCGAGTTCGGCGACGTCGACTGGTGTCGCGAGCCGTCGCGCCTCGATCCGCAGCTACACGCTGCGGCCCTGGCACTGGCCAAGTCCGAGTTGAACGACGCGGGCTGTAGGGGTGGCGATGCGCTCGCAGGATGCACCACTCGCGCAGGATCGGACGCGAACGGGCTCGTGCAGAGTGCTCGTCTGCTTCGCGCTGCGCGCACGAACGGAGCGATCTTCCTCGCACTTCCGCCGAACGGCCCGGCGCGCAACGCGATCAATGATCCGGCGTCGCTGCTGCGGGCGATCTGCCGCACCGAAACCGCGACCGATTGCCGTGGCCCGGCGGCGGCTGCGGCCGAGTTTCGTACCAACCGCGGCACCTGGTCGAGAGTCGGTGGACTCCTGCTGATCGCAGCCGGAGTCGTCGGGATGCTCTTGCTGCTCTGCTTTCTGGCGCTGCGCCTGTTGGGCGCGGCGATCTTCAGCCTGCTGTTTCTGATGCTCGCGCCGGTCGCGGCGCTGGCGCCGGCGCTCGGCGAGCCGGGTCGGGCTGCGTTTCGCAAATGGGGCGCCCAGCTGCTTGGCGCCACCGTCTCGAAGCTGCTGTTCGCCTTCCTGCTCGGCGTCGTGCTCGCGATCCTGGCGATCATCGAGCACCTCGAAGCCTTGGGCTGGTGGACGCGATGGCTGCTGATGTCTGCTTTCTGGTGGGGCCTGTTTGTCCGCCGCCACCAAATCCTGGCGCTCGCCGGCGGTGGACGCGATCTCGAACGAAGCCTCCACCGGCGACCGACGTTGCGTCGCGTCAGTAGTGCGCTCGACGCGGGCACGAGAATGAGCGAGCGCGTGCGCGGGAGGGGAGAGCGCTCGCGAGGACCGGCGCCCGAGCTCGACACCGAGACGGCACGCACGCCGCGCCGGCTCCCTGCCGGCGAGCGGGTCGCGAGTGACGCGGAGCGCGGCGGGTCGCCCGGGGCGGTGGCGTCCGGGAGCCCGACGCCCACCGCCGAGGCGGCCGTCCCGGCTGGGGAGATCGCGGGGTGGCCGTACGGGAGCGCTCACGCCGACGACGACAGCGCCGGCGGCGGCGATGACATGGCGCGCCTGAGGCACATTGCCGACCAGCGCACGCAGGCGCTGATGGTCGGCAACGTTCGGCGAGCCGCTCGACTGGCGACGCGGGCGCAGCGGATCGCACACTCAGGCCGCCAAGCGACGCCTCGCGAAGCGGTACCGCAAAGGGGTGACGCAAGCTCCGAGGCGCGGACCCGGCACGAGCGGTTCCTCGACGTCCAGTCGAGGCTGGCTGCGGGCGAGGGTCGAGGCGGCGGGGCGGCCGGCCGGCGCAGCTACCCCTCGCTCGCCGGGATCGCTGGATACGGCCGGCAGGAATACGCGGAGCTCGACGCGGCCGCGAAGCGGGCAGCGCGCGAGAAGATCGACCGCGAGCTGGCGCTTCGAAAGGAGCGGGCCCCGATCCGCCGCTCCGCGGCGGCGCCGATCTCGAGCAATCCACACAGCGAAGGCGACGGCTCCAGGGCCAAGCCCCTGCATCGCGGCCCCGTGTCTGCACCGAGACGTCCCGGAGCGAGCAGGCCGACGGAATCGGAGGTCATGCGAGATGCACGCGAGGTCGCGGCCGGGCGCAAACGTGAACTCGGTCCCGGACGGCCATGACGGCGGGATCGATCGCCGAGGAAGCCCGCCCGCGAGGGCGAGGCGGTGGCGCGCTGACGGCAGCAACCTCGGCGGCGCTGCTCGGCCTGCTGATGGCGCTCGCGGTCGTCGCAGGAATCACCGGCGCCTCGCTGGGTCCCGAGGCCGCTGTGGAAGGCGCCGGCGATTCACCTTCGGCGTTCGCGAGCCGCGAGATCCCGGCGCCGTCCCTGCTCCTCTATCAGCGAGCTGCCCAGCGCTACCGGATCGACTGGGCGATCCTGGCGGCGATCGGCGAGGTCGAGTGCAACCAGGGTCGCGACGCCGATCCGTCGTGCTGGCGCGAGGGCGCCACCAACTCGGCCGGCGCCGGCGGTCCGATGCAGTTCATCGCCTCGACGTGGGCCACTTATGGGGTCGACGGGGATGGGGACGGGAGGATCGACCGCTGGGCTCCCGCTGACGCGATCTATGGCGCGGCCAACTACCTCGCGCACACCGGCGCTCCGCGCGACTACCGGCGAGCAATCCTCGCCTACAACCACGCCGGCTGGTACCTGGACGAGGTTCGGACGTGGGCAGCGCGATACCGCGGCTCGGCTCTACCGACGTCCTCGGATGCAGCGCTGACGATTGGGAGCTCGTCGGGAGACAGGATGGGGCAGCCGGCCGGCGCGGACACGCTCCTGCGCTCTCAGACCATCACGCCCGTCCGCTTCATCGCCGGGGAACGCGCGCAGCTGGCTCCGGGAGACGGGCACGCGGCGCTGATCCCGGTCGGCGTGCCGGCGGTCGTGCAGGCCATGGTGGTGGCCGCCGATGAGCTCCAGAGCCTGCCCTACGGACCCGGTGGACATCCGGATCCGCGCGGCGCGTTGGAGGAGGATTGCTCGAGCACCATCAACTACGTGCTCTACAGGTCGGGCCTCAGGCCGATCTCAGAAATCCTCGCGCAGAACCCGGTCGCCCAGGACTATGTGCACTGGGGCGAGCCCGGCCCGGGGCGTTGGGTCACGATCTACGCCACCGCAAGTCCGACGGCGCATGCGTTCATGGTGGTGGCGGGGCTTCGCCTCGACACGAGCCACGACGGCACCGACGTCGGTCCCAGCCGCCTCGAAGACGGTCCGCGCTGGCGCCTGCTCGACCACATACCGACCTGGGCGCACTGGTCGGTGCGCCACCCGCCGGGGCTTTAGCCCCGCGCCGAACGGGCCGCGGCGGCTCAGCCGGCCATCGTCGCTTCGAGGCTTTTTTTGGCGAACTCGAGCATTCCGAGCGATACCCACGGGTACTGCCCTGCGCGCACACGCAGCCCGACCTCGCCGTCGGGCCCTGAGACCTCGACGATCGTGATCACGCGTCCGATCTTGTAGCCGTCGCCGAAGTCGGCTTCGATGGCGTCCATCTGCTCGGCGACTTCGTGCATGAGCTTGCCGCGGGGATCCGGCTCCTCGCCGCCCGCCTGGGGAGTGTCCTCGGTGCCGGCCATTTGTCCTCCTGGTTGGGAAGTCCGGGTAGGCGAATCATCGCATCGATGCTGCGCGCTTTGAGCTTCTTGCATAAGGTGGCGCCATGACCACCCGCAGAGTGGAGTACCTGCTTATCGGGGGCGGCCTGGCATCGGCCAACGCGGCGCGCTGGCTGCGCGAGGAAGGCGCCGACGGCGAGGTCGTGATCGTCGGCCGCGAGCCGGACCCGCCGTACAACCGCCCGGAGTGCTCCAAGGGGTACCTGCGCGCCGAGGAGCAGCGCGAGGAGACCTTCTTCCGGCCGAACGAGTGGTGGGGCGAGCAGGGGATCGAGCTGCTGCTGCGCACGAGCGTGACGGCGCTCGACCTGCAGGCGCGCACGGCCAAGCTCTCGAACAAGGAGGAGCTCGAGTTCGGCAAGGTGCTCTTGGCGACGGGCGCGAACGTGCGCCGCCTCAACGTCGACGGCTGCCAGCTCGAGCAGATCCACTACCTGCGCACGCTCGGCAACGCCGACGCGATCCGCGCGGGCGTGGAGGGCGCCGAGCGGGTGGTGATGATCGGCGGCTCCTACATCGGCTGCGAGGTCGCCGCGTCGCTGACCAAGCTCGGCAAACGCTGCACGATCGTGATGCAGGAGGGGCACACGCTCGAGCGCGGCTTCGGCGCCACGGCGGGCGCCTTCTTCCAGCAGCTGCTCGAATCCCACGGCGTCACGGTCCACGCGAACGACGAGCTCGAGCGCTTCGACGGCGAGGGCAGCGTGGCGAAGGTGATCACGCGCGCCGGGCTCGAGCTGGCGGCGGACGCCGTCGTGATCGGCGCCGGCGTCAGCCCCGACGTCCAGCTCGCTCAGCGCGCCGGCCTTCAGGTCGGCGAGCGCGGTGGCGTCATCTGCTCCTCGCGCTTGGAAACGGCCGCCGAAGGCGTGTTCGCGGCGGGCGACATCTGCGAATACGACTCGGTCGTGCACGGCGGCGCGCCGGTGCGCATCGAGCACTGGGACGTCGCCTTCAACCACGGCAAGACGGCCGCGCTGAACATGCTCGGCCGCGATCTCCCCCACGCGGAGGTTCCGTACTTCTACTCGGTGTTCGCCGACTGGGGCGAACTGGAGTACGTCGGTCCCGCGTATGGGTGGGACGAGGAGATCGTGCGCGGCTCACTCGAGGACGGCGAGTTCACCAACTGGTACCTGCAGGAGGGCGTGGTCAAGGCCGCGCTCACGTGGGGCCGCTCGGGCGACCTCGACGCGGCCCGCGCGCTGATCGTCGAGGGCAAGGCGCTCGACCAGGCGCAGCGCGCGGCGTTGGCCGATGTCGATGCCTCTTTGGATTTTTAATCAATAGAAATCAAAACCGTCAATCGCCACCCTGCACGCGCCCGGCGAAGCCGGTCGGCAGCCGGTTCAGCTCGTGCGAGGAGATGACGCGGTCGATCAGGCCGTACTCGCGAGCCTCCTCAGCCGTGAAGTAGCGGTCGCGGTCCATGTCGTCGTGGACCCGCTCCAGCGGCTGGCCGGTGTGGTGCGCGTAGATCTCGTCGATGTGGCGGCGCAGCTGCAGCGTCTCCTTGGCGTGGATCTCGATGTCGGCGGCCTGCCCCTGAAAGCCGCCCGAGGGCTGGTGGATCAGGATGCGGCTGTTGGGCAACGCCATGCGCTTGCCCGGCGCGCCGCCGGCGAGCAGCAGCGAGCCCATGCTCATGGCCACGCCGAAGCAGATCGTCTGCACGTCGGGCTTGACGAACTGCATCGTGTCGTAGATGGCAAGGCCCGAGTAGACGACGCCTCCCGGCGAGTTGACATACAGCGAGATGTCCTTCTCGGAATCCTCCGACTCGAGGTGCAGCAGCTGCGCGACGACGAGGTTGGCCACCTGGTCGTCGACTGGCGTGCCGATGAAGACGATCCGCTCGTTGAGCAGGCGCGAGTAGATGTCGAACGAGCGCTCGCCGCGCGCGCTCTGCTCGACGACCATCGGGATCAGGGGCATTTGGGCTATCCTTTCGACAACTTGACGGTTGTCAAACCATAGCAACCACTTGGTTGTCAAGGAGGTCGAGATGGCGGAGCGAACCGAGGAGCGGGCGGCGCAGCCGAGCGAGGCGGCGGCGCGCAGAGAGGTCGAGATCGAGGCCTCGCCCGAGGAGGTCTGGGAGGCGCTCGTGACCGAGGGGGGCCGCGAACGCTGGCTGCAGGCGCCCGAGCGCGAGATCCAGATCGAGGTCGTGCAGGAGCCGAGCCGGCTCGTGTGGTGGTGGACCGGCGAGGACGAGCCGCCTACGCGCGTCGAGTTCGAGATCGTCTCCGTGCCGGCCGGCACACGCGTGATCGTGACCGAGTCAGAGCCGGCCTTCCCGATCTCGCTGCTCGCTCAGAGCTTCGCGCGGGTGGCCGCTTGAGCATCTCGACGCACGGGGCCGCGCGCGGGCACGACGAGCTCGGGCAGGTCTTCGCCGCGCTCGCAGACCCCACCCGGCGGGCGATGATCGAGGCGCTGTTGCGTGAGGGCACGACCAGCGTCCCGCGCCTCACCGCCGAGTTGCCGATCACCCGCCAGGCCGTGGCCAAGCACCTGGCCACGCTCGATCACGCCGGCCTCGTCGAGCGCGCCCCGGCGAGCGGGCGCGAGGTGCGCTACCGCCTGCGCGACGGCGCGCTCGTCTCGGCCGGAGCGTGGCTGGCCGACGCCGAGTCGGCGTGGGAGTCGCGCCTGGCGCGACTGAAGGGCGCGGTCGAGCGCAGGCGCTGAGCGCTCGCGGGGCGAGCGCCGGCCCGGTGCCATCGGCTACGCTTTCACTCGTTCAACGGCCGGTGGTCGAGGGAAGTCGGTGAGAATCCGACGCGGACCCGCCACTGTGACCGGGGATGCCAGCCGCGGCGCGCGACGCGCGCAGCCACCGGGACCGCCTCAGCGGCTCGGGAAGGCGCGGAGTGGTAGGCCCGGGAGCCAGGAGACCAGCCTCCGGCCGAAAGCCCACAAGCCCTCGTGGAAAGGGGTTGGCTCCATGCTCGAATCTCGCCTTCTCGCAAAGAAGCTCTCGTTCGCCCTCGCCTGTGCAAGCGTCGTGTTCGCCGCGCTTGGGGCATCCGTCGCGTTCGCCGGTCCGACCGTCACCGTGCGCATCGAGGGCGAATCGGCGACGCTGCTGCCGGCCGCCAGCGTCACGCTCAACGCTCCCGAGCCGGTCAGCAACTGCCCCGCCAACAGCGTCGCCACGGCCATCGACCTGGCCGTCGGCGGCAACTGGGACCACGGCGAGGCCAACAAAGGAGCCGGCAACTTCACCGAGACGATCCTCGGCGAGACGCACGACTTCACGCACAACTCCGACACGTGGGCCGAGTGGGTCGACTACAAGTGGGGCGGCGGCATCTGCACGGACACGCTCAACCAGGGCGACGAAGTGCTGATGGTCGCCGACCACGAGCCCGAACCGTTCTTCTCGCCGACGGCCTGGCCGCTGGTCGTCGCCGGTGCCCCCGCCGTCGCGCAGGTGGGCGTGCCGTTCACGGTGAACGTCAACGAGATTCGCACGCCCGCGGAAACGTTCGCCGAACCGGGCCAGGGCACGCCGACGCCTGTCGCCGGCGTGACCGTCGGGGGCGCCGGCGCGACCTCCTCGCCGAGCGACGCCGGCGGCGTCGCGACGATCACGCCGACGAGCGCGGGCAACCTGACGCTGCGCGCGACCAAGGCCGGCGACGCGCCGTCGGCGACCTTCGTCGTGTGCGCGCATGCCGGCAACGACGGCAACTGCGGGACGACGAGCCCGTCGGGCGTCTCGACGCCGCCGACGAGCTCGGTCGCGGCGTTCTACAAAGGCCCGTTCGCGGTGGTGGCGCGGGCGAGGGGCATACAGGACGGTCACGTCTACGCGCGCCGGCACGCTCCCAAGGTGCTCGCCGGCACGGTCGCCACGCACGCGCGCATCGCCTCGGTGAGCCTCCGCCTGCGT
Source organism: Solirubrobacteraceae bacterium (assembly GCA_035553095.1). Lineage (GTDB taxonomy): Bacteria > Actinomycetota > Thermoleophilia > Solirubrobacterales > Solirubrobacteraceae > Palsa-744. Next base: position 77,583 of record DATNDZ010000020.1, read on the forward strand.
CGCTCCTACCGCGGCCGCTGCTTCGCCTACGACGGCGTCGCCGAGCGCTTCAAGCGCGTGCGCTGCGGCCAGGGCAGGTTCTTCGGCGTCGGCTCGACGCCCAACTTCAGCTACCTGCTGCCGGCGGCGCTCGCGCGCGGACGCTACGTGCTCGACATCGAGGCCAGCGACGTCGCCGGCAATCGCACGACACTCGCCCGCGGCAGCTCGAGGATCGTGTTCTTTGTGCGATAGCTCGACAGCACGGGGGCGCGCGCCGCGATGAGGGCCGTGCCGCAGTCGCTCGCGCCGGCGGCTCTCGCGTGCGTCCTGCTCGCCGGCGCCGCGCTGTGCTCAGGCTGCGGGCTCGGTGCCGGCAAGGCTCCCGGCGGCGTGCGGCTCCTCGTCACGCGCGACTTCGGCGCCGCCACGGTCCGCTCCTGGCGCGCGCCGCAGGCGCGCGGGCAGGAGACCGTGATGCGCCTGCTGATGCGCAACGCGCAGGTCTCCACGCGCTACTCGGGGGGCTTCGTGCAGAGCATCGACGGCCTCGCCGGCGGGCGCGACGCCGGGCAGCCCGTCGACTGGTTCTACTACGTCAACGGCGTCGAGGCGTCCAGGGGCGCTGCCGAGACGCAGGTGCATCCGGGCGATCGCATCTGGTGGGACCGCCACGACTGGAGCCAGACCGACGACATCCCGGCCGTCGTCGGCTCCTTCCCGCAGCCCTTCCTCAACGGCCTCGACGGCAAGCGCCTGCCCGTGCGCGTGGAATGCGCGAGCGTCGGCGGGCCGGCCTGCACGACCGTGACCAAGCGGCTGCGCGCGCAGGGCGTGCCGGCCGGGGTGGCGGCGCTAGGCGGCGGCGCCGGTGCCAAGCACACGCTGCGCGTCGTCGTCGCGCCGTGGAGCGAGCTCGGCGGCGAACTGGCGCTGCGCGAACTGCGGGAGGGTCCGAGCGTGAGCGGGGTGTACGCGCGCTTCGCCGGCGGCGGGCGCACGCTCGCGTTGCTGGACGCGCGCGGTCGCGCCGTGCAGACGCTCGGCGCGGGGGCCGGGCTGGTCGCGGCCACGCGCAGCGGCGAAGAAGCGCCGGTGTGGGCGGTCACGGGCACCGACCAGGCCGGCACCGACACGGCCGCGCGCGCTTTCGACGAGGCCACGCTCAGCGATCGTTTCGCGGTGGCGCTCGGCCCGAGTGGGGCGCTCGCGCTGCCGCGGCCCGACCCACAGGCGACGGGCGGGGCGAGCTGAGCGTGGGCACGGCGTTCTTCTATCGCCGCCTGGCCAGCCCGCTGCACGCCACGCGTGCGAGCGTCGGCGCCGTCTGGGCGCTGTCGCTGACCGCGTCCGCGCTGATCCTCTATCAGCCGCTCGCGCTGCTCGCACTGCTCGCGGCCGTGCTCGGCGCGGGCTGGGGAGCCGGCGTCGGGCGGCGCCTGGTGCGCTCGCTGCGCACGGCGCTGATCGTGGCCGTGCCGATCGTGCTGGTGAACCTGCTCGTCAGCCGCGACGGGCTCACCGTGTTCGCACGCCTCGGCGTCCTCGGCCCGTTCGGACAGGGCGACCTGACGCTCGAGGCGCTCGCCTACGGCGGGGTGATCGCGCTGAAGGTCGCGCTGCTGATCCTGGTCACGACGCTCGCCGGGCTGGCGGTCGACCCGGACGATCTGCTGCGCATGTTCCGCCGCCTCTCGTTTCGCTCGGCGCTGACGGCGACGCTCGCGACGCGGATGGTGCCGCTGCTGGCGGCCGACTCCCAGCGCCTGGCCGAGGCGCAGCGTACGCGGCCGGGGGGCGCGCCGGGCGGCGCACGCGGCCGCGTGGCGCTGCTCGGAGCGGTCGTTGCCGGCTCGCTCGACCGCGCGATGGACGTGGCTGCCACGCTCGAGGTGCGCGGCTTCGCCGCGCACCGACGCGGGCGTCGGGCGGGTGGCCGGGGCGCCGGTGCCGGCGGGCGGGCTCCGTTCTCGCGCCACGACCTCGCCTTCGCCGCTTCGGCGGCGGCCGTGCTCGCGCTCTCGTTCGACGGCCGCCTGGCCGGGTCGGCCGCGTTCTCGGCCTACCCGCGGATCGAGATGCCACTCGGCGCGGGGACCTTCGCGCTGTGCGCCGCCCTGCTCGCGGCCGTGCTGCTGCCGTTCTGCGACCGCAGGGGGATCGAGCCGTGAGCTCAGCGCTGCTCTCATTCGAGCGTGTCTCCTACAGCTATCCCGGCACCGAGCAGCCCGCGCTGAGCGACGTCAGCCTCGAGCTTCACCCGGGCGAGTTCTGCCTCCTGGCCGGGCTCTCGGGCAGCGGCAAGTCCTCGCTGCTGCGCGCCGCCAGCGGGCTCGTGCCGCACTCCCACGGCGGCCGATTCGCCGGTCGCGTCAGCGTCGCCGGACTCGACACGCGCGAGCACGGCCCGGCGCGGATCGGCGCGTTCGCCGGCGCCCTCTTCCAGGATCCGGAGACGCAGCTGGTGACGAGCTCGGTGCGGGCCGAGCTCGCGCTCGCGCTCGAAACGCGCGGGCACGCGGCGACGGCGGTCGCCCGCGGCGTCGAGGAGGTCGCGCTGGCGCTCGGAATCGATGCGCTGCTCGACCGCTCGACGCACGAGCTTTCGGGCGGGGAGAAGCAGCGCGTGGCGCTGGGCGCGGCGCTCGCCGGGCGCCCGCGCGCGGTGCTGCTCGACGAGCCGACCTCGCAGCTGGACCCGGTCGCAGGCGACGAGCTGATCGGCCTGCTGCGCAGGCTCAACCAGGAGTGGGAGACGACGATCGTGCTGGCCGAGCATCGCCTCGAGCGCTGCCTTGCGGCGGCCGACCGAGTGATCGCGCTCGAGCTGGGCCGAGTCGCATTCGACGGCGCCCCGCATGACTTCGTGCGCTGGGCCGGCGAGCGCTCGCCGGCGCTGCAGACGCCGGGCGCGAAGCTGTTCGCGCTGTCCGGGCTGCACCCGGCGCCGGTCGGCGTTCGCCAGGCGCGCGCGGCGCTGCGCGCTCGCGGGCTGCTGCCCGAACAGCAGGAGTCGGCGGCCGCGCCGGCGCTCGGCGAGCACACAGCGGTCGGCCCAGACGCCGCCGCCGCGGTCGAACCGGATCTCGGGCGTGCGCCCTCGCGGCGACGCCGCCGCCGGGGCGCTCCGCAGCCGGCGCTCGAGCTGCGCGGTGTCTGGCACGAGCTGCGCGATGGGCCGGCAATCCTGCGAGGCGCCACGCTCACGCTGATGCCGGGCGAGGCGGTCGCGCTGATGGGGCGCAACGGGGCAGGCAAGTCGACGCTGCTGCGCCACGCGGCGGGACTGCTGCAACCCACGCGCGGGCGGGTCCTGGGCGCGGGGCGGGTGGCGCTGCTGCTGCAGAACCCGGGCGACTACTTCATCCACGAGCGCGTCGACGAGGAGACCTCGGCACGCGCGCTCCTCGACGTCGGCTTGAGCGGGCTGGCGGCGCGCCATCCCCGCGATCTGTCGGGCGGCGAGCGCCAGCGCCTTGCGCTCGCGATCGTCACCGACGGCGAGCGCCCGGCGGTGCTCGCGCTGGACGAGCCGACGCGGGGCATGGACCGGAGCGCGAAGGCCGAGCTGGCGGCGCAGCTGCGCGCGCGGGCGGGGGAGGGGCAGGCGCTGATCGTCGCCACCCACGACCCCGAGTTCGCGGCGGCGTGCGCCGTGCGCGCGGTGCTGCTCGCCGACGGTCGCGTGATCGCCGACGGGACGACGGCCGAGCTGCTGGCCGGCGGTTGGTACTTCGCAACCGAGACGGCGCGGATCCTCGGCGGCGCCGGCGGGGCGCTGCTGCCCGAGCAGGGTGCGGAGCTGCTGCGCCGCGAGAGCCCGATCGAGGCGGTGCCGGCATGAGCTGGCCGCTGGCGTCGTTCCTGCTCGTGGGTGCCGTGCTGGCGCTCGGCTGGCTCGCCTACGAGCGCGCGCGCCCCTCGGCGCGCATGGTCGCCGTGGTGGCGACGCTGGCGGCGGTCGCCGCGCTCGGACGTGACGCGTTCGTCGCGGTCCCCGACGTCAAGCCGATCACGGCGATGACGCTCGTGGTCGGCTATGCGCTCGGCCCGCTGCCGGGCTTCAGCGTCGGCGCGCTCGGCATGCTCGCGTCGAACTTCGTGCTCGGTCAGGGCCCGTACACGCCGTGGCAGATGGCCGCGTGGGGGCTCGTCGGTCTCGCCGGAGCGGCCCTGGGCGCGCTCAGCGGGCGACGGCTGGGGCGCGTGCAGCTGGCGCTCGCCTGCGGGCTCGCAGCGCTCGGCGCGAAGGAGCTGATGAACGTCTACCAGTGGACGATCGGAGCGAGCCACACGCCGGCGGCCCTCCTGGCGCTCGCCGGCACGGGACTGCCGTTCGACCTCACCGACACCGTCGCGAGCTTCCTCTTCGGCCTCGCGTTCGCGCCCGAGCTGGCGCGCCTTCTTGCACGGATGCGAGCGCGCATGGACGTGCGCTGGGAGCCCGCCGAGCCCGGCCCGCGATCGGTCGCGGGCGAGGCGCCGCCGGCGGGAGGGGCAGGAGCGCTCGGTGTCTCCGGCGCGAGGCTGGTGCTCGTGCTGGTGCTCGCGCTCGGCCTGCTCGCCGGCGCGGCGCGGGCGCCGTCGGCTTCGGCGGCGTCGCTCGGGCGCGAGCTGGGCTATCTGAAAGCAGCACAGAATCCGGACGGCGGCTACGGCGCATCGCCCTCCCAGCACAGCAGCGAGCTGTACACGGCCTGGGTCGCGATGGGCCTGGCCGCGGCCGGGCGCAATCCGGCGAGCGTGCGCCGCAACGGCCACTCGGTGCTCGACTCGCTGCGCGGCGAAGCGGCGACGCTGTCGAGCCTGGGCGACTTCGAGCGCACCGTCCTGGCGGCGCGCGCCTGCGGCGCCTCGGCGTACTCCTTCGCCGGACGCAACCTCGTCGCCGAAGTCCTGCGGGGACGGTCCGGCGATGGCTCCTTCGGCGACCAGGTCAACCTCAGCTCGTTCGCCGTGCTGGCCCTGCGAGCGGTCGGGCACTCGCGCGCCTACGGCCCGATCCGCAAAGCGGCCGGCTGGATCGAGCGTCAGCAGAACGGCGACGGCGGCTTCGGCTTCGGCGCGCATGGCTCGCGCAGCGACGTCGATGACACCGGCGCCGCCTTGCAGGCGCTCGTGGCGGCCGGAGCGCGCAACCGCCGCCCGCTGGCGCGCGCGGTCGGCTACCTGACTCGCTCGCAGGGCCCAGACGGCGGCTTCCCGCAGCGCTACGGCGGCGAATCGAACGCACAGTCGACCGCCTGGGCGGTGCAGGGCCTGATCGCAGCCGGAGTCAACCCCGGCTCGGTACGTCGCGGCGGCAGTCGCTCGCCGCTGGGCTATCTCGAAAGCCTGCTCGCGCCGAACGGCAGCATCCGCTACTCGCGCACGAGCGCGCAGACGCCGGCATGGGTCACCGCGCAGGCGCTGATGGCGCTGGCGGGCAAGCCCCTTCCGGTCGGCTAGGCCTGCTTCAGCGGCGCTTAAGCCGCGCTCCTACCCTTGAGCCATGTCCGCACGCGCCTATACGGCGGGCGCGCTGCCGCGCGGCAGCTCGGCCTCGCGCTCGCCCCAGGGCGGGGTGCGCGCGCCGCTGCTGGCGGCGGCGCTGTGCGCGCTCGCGCTCGTGCTCGTCTGGGCGGTCGCCACCCACGTCGAAGCCTTCCGCGTTCGCGACGCCGAGCTGCTGCGCCACTTCGCGCTGATCGAAGGCGAACGGATCAACCGCGCTGCGCGCGTGCTGCTGCACCTGCTCAACCCGGTGCAGTACACGATCTGGGCTGTCGCGATCGTGCTGTTCGCGCTCGCGCGCGGAGAATGGCGGCTGGCGCCGGCGGTGGCGGTCGTGATGGCGCTGGCGCCGCTCAGCGCGGAGGTGCTGAAGCCGATGCTGGCTCACCCGCACGTCGGCTTCGGCCTGACGGTCGGGGCCGGGTCGTGGCCGAGCGGTCACGCGACGGCCGCAAGCGCGCTCGCGTTGAGCGCGGTCGTGGTCACGCCATCGCGCTGGCGCATGCTCGCGGCCGCGCTGGCGGCGGTGTTCATGCTCGCGGTCGGCATCGCGCTGCTGATTCGCGTGTGGCACATGCCGAGCGACGTGCTCGGCGGCTATCTGCTGGCGATGCTGTGGACGGCGCTCGGCCTCACCGCCGTGCGCGCCTCCGAGCGCATTCGCCCGGCGCGACCCTCCTAGGACTCGCTCGCCCGCTCCTCGGCCTCGTGCGCGCCGGGTCGCCACAGCGGCTCGGCCCGCTCGCCGCCCTCGTTGTTGGTCGCGCGACTGAGGATGAAGAGCAGGTCGGAGAGCCGGTTCAGGTAGCGCACGACCTCGGCGTTGCCCTCCGCTCCGACGGCGATCGCGCGACGCTCGGCGCGGCGGCAGACGGTGCGGCACACGTGCAGGTGCGCGGCGGCCGGAGTGCCGCCTGGGATCACGAACGAGCGCAGCGGCGCGAGCGTGGCGTTGACCTCGTCGCACGCGCGCTCGAGCCACTCGGTGTAGTCGGGGCCCACGCGCAGGCGCTCGCGCTCGGCGGCGCCGGCCTCCTCGCGCGGTGGCGGCACGGACAGGTCGGCGCCGACGTCGAGCAGGTCGTTCTGCACGCGCTGGAGCCAGCGCGCGAACTGCTCGGGCATGTCGGGCTGGAGCAGGGCGAGGCCGATCGTGGCGTTGAGCTCGTCGACGGTGCCGTAGGCCTCGACGCGGGGATGCACCTTGGAGACACGGCTCATGTCGCCGAGATGCGTCTCGCCGCCGTCGCCGAGCTTGGTGTAGATGCGGGTGAGGTTTACTGTCATCTGCTCGTGGCGATCGGTCCGGCCGTCGCGCCGGCGCCGATCCCCGGCGCGTTCGCTGCTCCGATGATAGGCGTGCCCGCGACCGGAATGCAGATCCTGCGCGTGATCGGATACGTTCCCGCCCTTCATGCGGATTGGCGTTCCGAAGGAGACGGCTGCCGGCGAGCACCGGGTTGCGCTCGTGCCCGAGGTCGTGGGCAAGCTGAAGGGAATGGGCCTCGACGTGCTCGTGCAGAGCGGCGCGGGCACAGATGCGCTCGTGCCCGACGCCGCGTTCGCGCAGGCGGGCGCGGAGCTTACGCACGACGCCGCCGAGGTGTGGAGCTCGGATGTGGTGCTGACGATCGCCCCGCCCGACCCGGAGCAGATCCGCTCGCTCGGCCAGGGCTCGATCCTGATCGGCTTCCTCGCGCCGCTCTCCAGTCCGCAGACCACGAAGGCGCTCGCCGAGGCGGGCGCGACGGCGTTCGCGATGGAGTCGATCCCGCGGATCTCGCGGGCGCAGTCGATGGACGCGCTGTCCTCCCAGGCCAACGTGGGTGGCTACAAGGCGGCGCTCCTGGGCGCGGAGGAGATGGGCCGCTTCTATCCGATGTTGATGACAGCGGCGGGGACGATCCCGCCGGCGAAGGTGCTCGTGCTCGGCGTCGGCGTGGCGGGCCTGCAGGCGCTCGCCACGGCGAAGCGACTGGGCGCGCGCACGACCGGGTACGACGTGCGCCCGGAGGTGGCCGAGCAGGTGCAGTCGCTCGGTGCGCAATGGCTCGATCTCGGGCTCGAGGCCAGCGGCGAGGGCGGCTATGCGCGCGAGCTCACCGACGAGGAGCGCGCGCAGCAGCAGCAGGCGCTGACGGATGCGATCAAGGGCTTCGACGTTGTCATCACGACGGCGCTCGTGCCGGGGCGCCCGGCACCGAGACTCGTGACGGCGGAGGCCGTCGAAGGGATGAAGCCGGGCTCGGTGATCATCGACATGGCGGGCGAGACGGGCGGCAACTGCGAGCTGACCGAGCCGGGCCAGACCGTGGTCAAGCACGACGTGAAGATCGTCTCGCCGCTGAACCTGCCGTCGAGCATGCCCGAGCATTCCTCGCAGCTGTTCGCCCGCAACGTGCTGTCGCTGTTGGAACTGCTGGTGGGCGAGGACGGCACGCTCAATCTCGATTTCGACGACGAGATCATCGCCGGCGCGTGCGTGGTGCGCGACGGCGAGATCGTAAACGCGGGCGCGAAGTCGACCGTGGAGAACGCAGCTTCGGCGCCGGCCCCGCCCAGCGCCGCGGTCCCGGCCGCCGGCGATCCCACGGGCGGAGGCGCGCAGCAGTGATTCTCGCCAGCACGCTGACGACCAACCTCGCGATTCTCGTGCTCGCCGGCTTCATCGGCTTCGTCGTGATCTCGAAGGTGCCGAACACGCTGCACACGCCGCTGATGTCGGGCACGAACGCGATCCACGGGATCGTCCTGCTCGGCGGGCTCTTGGTCGTGGGCGCGGCCGGCAACGACACGTTCAACAAGGTCATCCTCGTGATCGCGATCGCCTTCGGCACGATCAACATCGTCGGCGGCTTCCTCGTCACGGACCGCATGCTCGAGATGTTCAAGTCCAAGCCGAAGCCGCCGAAGGACGCGGACGGCGACGGAGACGGGAGCGGCGCGTGATCCTCGCGAGCTCCTTCCTGCAGGACCAGAGCTTCCTCGACGTCCTCTACATCATCGCCTTCTCGCTCTTCATCCAGGGTCTGCGCGGGCTCTCGGGGCCGACGACGGCGGTACGCGGCAACCGCATCGCGGCGGTCGGCATGGTGATCGCGATCATCGCCACGCTGCTGAACCAGGACGAGGGCAACTGGGGGCTGATCGTGCTGGGCGTCGCGCTCGGCACCGCCGTCGGTGTGCCGGCGGCGCGCCAGGTGAAGATGACCGCGATGCCGCAGATGGTCGCGCTGTTCAACGGCGTAGGCGGCGGCGCGGTGTTCCTGATCTCGTGGTCCGAGTTCCGACTGACCGACGGCTTCACCGGCGTCGCGACGTACATCACGGTGTTCTCGCTGTTCGCGGCGATCGTCGGCTCGGTCTCCTTCTGGGGCTCGAACATCGCCTTCGGCAAGCTCCAGGAAATCATCCCCGGGCGACCGATCAGCCTGGGCGCGGCGCAGCAGATCGTCAACCTCGTGCTGCTGATCCTCGCGGTCGCCGCCGGCGTGGACATCGCCGCGGGCAACCACTCGGAGGCGATCTTCGTCGGGCTGTTGATCTGCTCGGCGCTGCTGGGCAACGCGGTGGTGCTTCCGATCGGCGGTGCCGACATGCCGGTCGTGATCTCGATGCTGAACGCGTTCACGGGCCTGTCGGCGGCGGCGACGGGGATCGCGCTCAACAACACGGCGCTGATCGTGGCAGGCATGATCGTCGGCGCGTCGGGCTCGATCCTGACGAACCTGATGGCGGTCGCGATGAACCGCTCGATCCCGGCGATCGTGGCGGGCGGCTTCGGCGGAGGCGGCGCGATCGCGGGCGCCGAGGGCGCGGGCGAGCACGCCGGAACGGTGCGCTCCACGAGCGCTGCCGACGCGGCGATCCAGCTCGCCTACGCGAGCCGCGTCGTGATCGTGCCGGGCTATGGGATGGCGGTGGCGCAGGCACAGCACGCTGTGCGTGAGCTGACCAAGGAGCTCGAGAAACGCGGGGTGGAAGTGAGCTACGCGATCCACCCGGTGGCGGGACGAATGCCGGGGCACATGAACGTGCTGCTGGCCGAGGCGGACGTGCCCTATGACCAGCTCAAGGAGATGGACGACGCCAACCCCGAGTTCCAGCGCACGGATGTCTCGCTCGTGATCGGGGCCAACGACGTGACGAACCCGGCGGCGAAGAACACGCCGTCATCGCCGATCTACGGGATGCCGATCCTCGAAGTCAACGACAGCCAGTCGGTGATCGTGATCAAGCGCTCGATGAACCCCGGCTTCGCGGGCATCGAAAACGAGCTCTACTACGACCCGAAGACGGCGATGCTGTTCGGCGACGCCAAGTCGGCCGTGTCGGAGATAACGGCCGAGCTCGGCGAGATCTGAGCCGCGCCTCTGCGAGACTGCGCGCGTGATCGAGCGCGGCCAGGCGCTATCGGCGCTGAGCGAGGAGGAGTTCGACGTCGTCGTCGTCGGCGGCGGGATCACTGGGGCCGGTGTCGCGCTCGATGCGGCCTCGCGCGGGTACAGCGTGGCGCTGCTCGAGCGCGCCGACTACGCCGCCGGCACCTCGAGCCGCTCGAGCAAGCTCGTGCACGGCGGCCTGCGCTACCTGCAGAACTTCGACCTCGGGCTCGTGCGCGAGGCCCTGCTCGAGCGCCAGCTGATGGTGGAGCTCGCGCCGCACCTCGTGCGCCCATTGCCGCTGGTGGTGCCGGCGTTCGAGGGCGCCCGCCCGGACCGCCTCGTCGGCGTCGGGCTGAACCTGTATGACGTGATGTCGGTCGAGCGCGGACGCCGCCGCACGCGCCGCGCCAAGCGCAAGGGCGCCGAGTCGGGCGCGGACGCCGCCCGTGCGCCCCTCGACCCGGACAACGGCGAGTCGTGGAGTCCCGAGCGCCACCGCGTGATCTCGGGTGAGGAGGTGCTCGAGCTGCTGCCGGCGCTGGCGGCGCGCGAGCCCACGAGCGGCTACCTGTTCTACGACTGCCAGACCGACGACGTGCGCCTCGTGCTGACGGTGCTCGGCGAGGCCGAGCGCTTCGGCGCGGTCTGCGCCAACCGCGTCGAGGCGAAGGGCCTGCTCGAGCACGGCGGGCGTGCGAGCGGGGTGCGCGCGCTCGACGGCGAGAGCGGAGAGCAGTTCGACGTGCGCGCGAGCAACGTGATCAACGCCACCGGCGTGTGGGCCGATGAGCTGCGACCGCAGGAGCTGCACGACGAGGCCGAGCTGCCGAGCATCCGCCCTAGCCGCGGAACGCACGTCACGCTGCGCCACGAGGACCTGCCGCTGATCGGCGGCGCGATCGTGCCGGCCGGCTCGGGGCGCTCGATCTTCGCGCTGCCCTGGCTCGGCCACACGCTGATCGGCACGACCGACAACGACTACGAGGGCTCGCTCGAGCACGTCGAGCCCTCCGCGGACGACGTCTCCTACCTGCTCGAGGCGATCAACGCGTTCTTCGGCTCCGAGCTGGGAGTGGGGGACCTGACGGGCGCCTTCGCGGGGGTGCGCCCGCTGATCTCGACGGGCGACCCGAAGAAGTCGGTGGACATCTCGCGCAAGGCCGAGCTGTATGAGACATCCTCGGGGATGATCACGATCACGGGCGGCAAGCTCACGACGTGGCGGCGGATGGCGAAGATGACGGTCGACCGCGTGGCCCTGCGCGACGCCAGCGACTCGCCCTGTCGCACGCAGGAAATCCCGCTCGGGCAGGCGATCGCGGCCGAGGAGCTGCCGCGCGTGGAGGGCGTGCCGGAGCAGTCCTACGCCGCGCTGGCCGCACGCTACGGACACGCGGCGCACCAGGTGCTCGCGCTGGCTGCCGAGCGCGGCGAGCTGGCGCAGCCGGTCGTCGAGGGCATGCCCGACCTGCTCGCCGAGGCGGCGCTGGCGGCGCGCCAGGAGCAGGCGCGCGGCGTGTCGGACGTGCTGCTGCGCCGCACCCGCCTCGGGCTGCTGGCCGCGCGCGAGCTCGCGGCCGACGGCGAGGGACCGGTCGCGCGCGTCGCCGACGTGCTCGCTGGCGAGCTCGGCTGGGACGGCGACCGCACGAGCGCGGAGGTGGCACGGTTCGGTGAGGAGGCCCGCGCCGAGGGCCTCGTCGGCTGGTGAGCGCGCAGCCGCCGCAGCCCGCGCCCGAGCTGCGGCTGCGCGCCGGCCGGCACACGCTCGAGCTCGGCGGGCGGCCGCTCTTGATGGGAATCGTCAACGCGTCCCCCGACTCCTTCAGCGACGGCGGCATGCATCCGACGCTCGAGCACCAGGCGCGGCTGGCCGAGGAGCTGTTGCGGGCGGGCGCGGACATGCTCGACGTCGGCGGTGAGTCGGCCACGACCGGACGTCCGCCCGTGGCGAGCGAGCGAGAGATCGAGCTCGTCGTGCCGCTGGTCGAGCGGCTGGCGGGCGATCTAGGCGCGCTCGTCTCGGTCGACACGTACAAGCCGGCGGTGGCGCGCGCGGCGATCGCGGCCGGCGCCAGCATCGTCAACGACGTCAGCGGACTGCGCGATCGCGAGCTGGCGGAGGTCTGCGCCGAGACGGGCGCAGCGCTCGTGCTGATGCACACACGGGCGGCGCCGCGCGAGCGCCTGCAGGACCCGGACCTGTACGAGGACGTCGTCGCCGAGGTGCTGACGTTCCTGCGGGAGCGGATCGAGGCGGCCCGCGCCGCCGGGGTCGAGGTGGAGCAGCTGATCGTCGACCCGGGCCCCGACTTCGCCAAGACGCCGGCGCAGACGATCCGGCTGCTGGCCGAGGTCGCACGCCTGCACGAGTTGGGGCGGCCGCTGCTGATGGCGATCTCGCGCAAGGACTTCATCGGCGCGCTCACCGGCCGCCCGCCGCGCGAGCGGCTGGCCGGCACGCTCGCAGCGCTCGCCCACGGCGCAGACGCGGGGGCGCACATCTTCCGGGTGCACGACGTCGCGGCCGCCGCGGACTTCCTCGCCGTGCGGTCCGTGCTGGCGGGCCAGACCGAGCTCGGCAGGGATCTCACGCTCGCCGAGGAATTGCGTCACGACCGGCCGGGCGGCCGCAGCAGCCGCTAGGCTGGGCAGCCAGCACGGGTGCCCGCCGTTGTCCAACGCGGCGGGACGCCAACCACCCATCCAACGAGAAGGAGAAGATGACATGGCAGCAGTGCTCGAGCGCTCCGAGCTGGAGGCAAGCCCACTGGCCGACCTGCACGCGATCGCCGACCAAATGGGGCTCGATGGCTTCAGGCGGCTGCGCAAGGCGGACCTCATCGACAGGATCCTCGCCGGGCAGGCGGGGGAGCAGGAGCCGACCGGCGACGAGGGGCGAGACGAGGAGAAGGCGACCTCGACACGTGGGCGCGGGCGACGCGGCGGACGCTCGCGGCGCTCGGGCTCACGCGCGTCCGCGGGCGCGGAGGCGGAGGCGGAAGCGGACGACGAGGGCGGGGGCGAGGAGGAGGATGAACCGGGCGAGGAGCGCCGCGCAAAACGCACGCGAGCGCGTCGCGGCGGCGCCGCTACCCGCGCCGGCGCAAGAGACAGCGCTGGGGCCGACGAGGACGCCGAGGAGCGCGACGCCGGGGCGGTCGCGGAGGGAGTCGTCGAGGTGCTGGGCAACGGCTCGGCATTCCTGCGCGTCGAGCCGCCGGAGCCCTCGGACGGCGACGTCTACATCTCAGCCGCCCAGGTGCGCCGTTGTGAGCTCGTCTCGGGCGACCGCGTGGGTGGCCCGGTACGCACGCCGCGCCGCTCCGAGCGCTACCCCTCGCTCGTTCGCATCGACACGATCAACGGCGAGGCGGCGGACGCGGTCTCGGCTGGTGCCCGCTACGAGGATCTGCCCGTGGATTACCCCAGCGAGCGGCTGGCCCTGGAGGCGAGCGACCCGACGCTGCAGGCGATCGAGTGGCTCACGCCGTTCGGCCTGGGCTCGCGCGTCGTGATCGTCGGCGCCGCGCGCGCCGGCAAGAGCGAGACGCTGCGCGCGTTGCTCTATGCGCTCTCTGCGCGTGACGGCGTCGAGGCCTCGCTGGTGCTGGCGGGCGCGCGCCCGGAGGAGATCGGGCGCTGGCAGCAGGACGAGCAGCACAAGCCGCTCGTCGCACTCGGCTTCGCGGCGTCGGCGGATTCGCAGGGGCAGGCGGTCGAGCGCGCGATCGACGCAGCCAAGCGTGTGGCCGCCCGCGGCGGTGACGCGATCGTGCTGATCGACTCGCTCGACGGGCTGCACCTGCACGCCGCGCGCAAAGCCCTGGCGGCCGCGCGCAATCTGCGCGAGGGCGGCTCGCTGACGGTGATCGCCACAGCGTCGCGTCCGTTCGGGGGCGAGAGCACGGTGATCGCGCTGGACGTGGCGCTCACCTCGACCGGACGCCAGCCGATCCTAGACCTCGCCGCAAGCGGCACGCTTCGCCCCGAGCTGCTGGTCGGCGAAGACGGCGCACTCGCGATCACGAAGGCGCGCGCAGAGGCGATGGAGGTCGGCTAGCGTCGGTACGCGACGCGGCCCCAGGAGGGCTCGGGCGCCAATTCGATCGGCTCGCCCTCGGACTCCGTCAGCGGGTCGGGCGGCTGCACGTAGGCGAAGCTGCCGGTGTCCCCGTCGAAGGCGACGCTGAGCTCGCCCTCGTTGACGCGCTGATCGAGCCAGGCGCCGCGGAACACGAGCCGGCGCAGCCAGTGCACGAGCGAGCGCTCGGCCGGGCCGACCAGCTCGGGCCAGCAGTCGTTGACGTGCTGGCCCAGCGCCGAGGCGGGATCGGAGATCTCGCCGTTGACCGCCAGGTTGACGAGGTCTTCGAGCTCCTCCTCGCCGAGCCTGCCGCCGACGAAGCCGACCTTGATCGCCGCCTGCTCGCAGCGCTCGGCGAAGTCGGCCTCGTTGAAGGTGAAACGAAGCTCCCCGTATTCGAGGACGAAGTCCTCTCCGGAGTCGTAGTTTCCGCGGCGCGAAGTATCCATGGGAGCAGACCGGGAGACGCACGCCCCCGGGGTCGTCGGGATCATAAGGCGGGTTCCTCCCCCGCCGACTGCAGTGCATGGGATTTTGCATAGATTCGGGCCTATCGAATGCTGCGCCACGCGGCGCCACTCGGCCCGGGCGCGGCCGCCGTGTGCGGCGGACGCCATATATACGCTGCGCTGATGGCGCGCCTGTCTCAACACGGCCTGCGGCGCGTGCTCGGCACGAGTGCGCTGTTCTCGACCGCCTACGGCAACGTCGGCTCCTCGATCTACTACGCGCTCGGGCTGGTCGCCTCGTACGCGCTCGGCCTGACGCCGATCGTGTTCGTGATCACGGGGGGCATCTTCTACCTGACGGCCGCCACCTACGCCGAGGCGACCGCGATGTACCCCGAGGCCGGCGGCTCGTCGAGCTTCGCCCGCCATGCCTTCAACGAGCTGTGGTCGTTCTTCGCGGCGTGGGCGCAGATGCTCAACTACACGATCACGATCGCGATCTCGGCGTTCTTCGTGCCGCACTACATCGGCGGGCTGTTCTGGCCCGCGCTCAGGCACGGGCCCGGAGACATCGTCTTCGGCATCGCCGTCGTCGTCGCGCTGTCGGTCGTCAACGTCGTCGGCGTCAAAGAGGCGGCGGGGGTGAACATCGTGCTCGCCGTCACCGACCTCGCCACGCAGCTGCTGCTGGTGATCGTCGGCGTCGTGCTCGTGCTCTCGCCGGACACGCTCCTCGACAACGTCCATCTCGGGCTCGCGCCGACCTGGAAAGACTTCCTCGTGGCGATCCCGATCGGGATGATCGCCTATACGGGCATCGAGACGATCTCGAACATGGCCGAGGAGGCGCGCGATGAGACGCGCACGGTGCCAAAGGCGATCAAGGGCGTCGTGCTCGCGGTCTTCGCCATCTACGCTGCGCTGCCGATGGTCGCGCTCTCGGCGCTCCCCGTGCACCAGAACGCCGATGGCAAGTACACGACGCTGCTCGGCACGAGCGAGGCCGAAGGTGGCTTCGCCGGCGACCCCGTGCTCGGGATCGTCAAGCACCTTCACCTCGGGGCGCTGCAGTCGGCGGGCGAGATCTACGTCGGCCTGCTGGCGGCGACGATCCTGTTCATCGCCACCAATGCCGGCATCATCGGCGCCTCGCGGCTGGTCTACTCGATGGGGCTGCACCGCCAGGTGCCGGGCCGCCTGTCCCAGCTTCACCCGCGCTTCTCCACGCCCTGGATCGGCATCCTGCTGTTCGGCGGCGTAGCCTGCCTGACGATCATCCCCGGCGAGGCCGAATTCCTCGGCAACATGTACGCGTTCGGGGCGATGCTGTCGTTCACGATCGCCCACCTCTCGGTGATCCGCCTGCGGGTCAAGGAGCCCGATCGTCCGCGTCCGTATCGCGGACCGGGCACGGTGCGCATCGCCGGGCGCGAGCTGCCGCTGTTCGCCCTGCTCGGCGGCTTCGGCACCGGCCTCGCGTTCGTCGTCGTCACCGTGCTGCACCTCGAGGTCGCGATCGCCGGCGTCTTCTGGCTGGCGTTCGGGATGGTCCTGTACGTGCTCTACCGACGCGACCATGGCCTCGATCTGCGCACGACCGCCAGGACGCCGCAGCGCGAGCGGCCCCCCGACTTCGAGGAGTTCGACTACCGCACTGCGCTCGTGCCGATCTTCGGCAAGGACATCAGCGCGAGCGTGCTCGCGCACGCTGCCAAGCTGATCGGAGAAGACGGCGTGGTCTACGCCATCTACGTGCTGCCCGTCCCCAGCCAGCTCTCGCTCGACGCCGGCATGGAGGAGGAGGAAGCCCATGGCCGCTCGGTGCTCGAGAGCGCGCGCATCCAGGCGCGCCGCGCGGGCATGAAGATCCACACCGGGCTGATCCGCACGCGCAACCCCGGGGCCTCGCTCGTGCAGGAAGCCGAACGTGTCAACGCCGACGTGATCTACTGGTCGACGATCCACGCCTCGACGCCCGAGCAGCGCATCGGGCCGACCGCGGCATACCTGCTCGGCAAGCGGCCGTGCCGCGTGATCATCGAGACCGAGAACCACCCCGCGCCCGCGCGCGAGCCGGTCCCGGCCTGAGCCGGGCGGGCAACGGCACAACCGCTCCCAAATCGTCACGAAATCGTTATGTGCGGCGCGGCGATCGTTATGCGCGCGTGATGCCGCCGGGCCTAGCGTCGAGTTGGGATGGCACGCCTGACAGAGCACGGTCTGCGTCGATCCGTCGGCGTCCCCGGCCTGTTTGCCACCGCCTACGGCAACGTCGGCTCCTCGATCTACTACGCGCTCGGCCTGGTCGCGGCGCATGCACTCGGGCTGACCCCGCTGGTGTTCATGTTCGCCGGCGGGCTGTTCGTGCTGACGGCCAAGACCTACGCCGAGGGCGCAGCGATGTTCCCCGAAGCGGGCGGCTCATCGAGCTTCGCGCGCCACGCCTTCAACGAGCTCGTGTCGTTCTTCGCCGGCTGGGCGCTGACGCTCGACTACATCATCACGATCGCGATCTCGGCGTTCTTCGTGCCCCACTACCTCGGCGCGTTCTTCCCCGCGCTGACCCACAACCCTGGCGACATCATCGGCGGCCTCGTCACGATCGCTCTGCTCGCCGCGCTCAACATCCGCGGGCTCGGCGAGTCGGCCAAGCTGAACCTGTTCCTGGCGATCGCCGACCTCTGCACGCAGGTGCTGCTCGTGTGCCTCGGCGTCGTGCTCGTGCTCAACCCCTCGCTGCTGGTCGACCAGGTGCACCTCGGCACCGCGCCCAGCTGGACCCAGGTGATCTTCGCGCTGTCGGTCGCAATGGTTGCCTACACCGGGATCGAGACGGTCTCGAACATGGCCGAGGAGGCCAAAGACCCGGGCCACGACATCCCCAAGTCGGTCAACCTCGTGCTGCTCGCCGTGCTCGGCGTGTACGCCGGCATCTCGGTCGTCGCGCTCTCCGCGCTTCCCGTGGTGCAGCACGCCGGGCACTTCACCACGGAGCTCGGGACGACCTACGAGAACGACCCTGTGCTCGGCATCGTCTCGCGCCTCGGCCTGCACGGCACGATGTTGACGATCGCGCGCGACTACGTCGGCGTGCTCGCGGCCACGATCCTGTTCATCGCCACCAACGCCGGCCTGATCGGGATCTCGCGGCTGTCGTGGTCGCTCGCCGAGCACCGCCAGCTGCCCAGCATCTTCTCGCGCCTGCACACCAGCTTCCGCACGCCCTGGTTCACGATCGTGTTCTTCTCGATCCTCGCCGGCGTCTTGATCCTGCCGGGCGAAACGAACCTGCTCGGCAACCTCTACTCGTTCGGGGCGATGCTGTCGTTCACCACCGCGCACGTCGCCGTGATCGCGCTGCGCGTCAAGCTGCCCGACCAGGAGCGCCCGTACCGCATGCCGTGGAACGTGCGCATCCGCGGCTCAACGATCCCGCTCACCGCGGTGCTCGGCGCGCTCGGCACGTTCGCGGCGTGGTGCGCCGTCGTCGCGCTTCATCCGGAGGCGCGCACGATCGGCATCCCCTGGATGCTCGTCGGCCTCGCCGGTTACGTCGCATACCGAAAGCAGCAGGGCCTGGACGTGCTCACCCGCCACAAGATCGAGCGCCCGCAGCGCCCGCCCGACTTCGAGGCGCTCGACTACCGCACGGCGCTCGTGCCGATCTTCGGGGCCGACGTCAGCGCCAGCGTGCTGCGCAGCGCGGCCAAGCTGATCGGAGCAGAAGGCGTCGTCTACGCCGTGTTCGTGCTGCCCGTGCCCAACCAGCTCTCGCTCGACTCGGGCCTCGAGGACGAGGAGGCGCACGGTCGCTCGGTGCTGGAGAGCGCGCGCATCCAGGCGCGCCGCGCCGGCATCAAGATCCACACAGGGCTGATCCGCACGCGCCATCCCGGCGCTGCGCTCGTGGATGAAGCCCAGCGGACCGACGCCGACGTGATCTACTGGTCGACGATCCACGCGCCCGCGGGCGAGCAGGGGATCGGGCCGACCGCGGCCTACCTGCTGGGCAAGCGCCCGTGCCGCGTGATCGTCGAGACCGAGAACCGCGATGCGGCGCGCGAGCCTGGCAACGGGCGCGCGCAGTTGGCCGTGCCGAGCCCGGCCGACGCCGCCGGCACCATCGCCGGCCGAGCCGTGCCGACGGCGGCTGCCCGCCCGGGCGACGTGCGCGGCTAGCCGCGCGACAGCGCCGCGCGGAGCGCCTCGTCGAGCGCTGGGTGGGCGAACTCGTAGCCGAGCACGAGCGCCTTGGCCGGGACCACGCGCGCGCCCTCGGTCACGATCTCCGCCATCTCGCCGTAGAGCAGGTGCAGGGCGAGGCCCGGCACCGGCAGCAGCGCCGGGCGCCGCAGCGCGCGTCCGAGCGCGCGTGAGAAGTCGCGGTTGCTGACCGGCGCCGGCGCCGTCGCGTTGACCGGGCCGCTCCAGCGCTCATCGCCGACGGCGGCGAGGATCATGCCGACGACGTCGTCGCGGTGGACCCACGAGATGTACTGTCGCCCACCGGCAACCGGTCCGCCCACCCCGAGGCGGAAGGGGGGGAGCATCTTCTCCAACGCGCCGCCGTCCTTGTGCAGCACCACGCCCGTGCGCACGCACACGACGCGCGCCCTGAGTGCCTGTGCCTTGCTCGCCTCCGCCTCCCACTCCATGCACACCTGGGAGAGGAAGTCGCCGCCCGGCAGCGCCTCCTCGTCGAGCGGCTCTTCGCCGTGGGGGCCGTAGTAGCCGACCCCCGAGGCGCTGACGAGCGCGCGCGGCGGGCGCTCGGCCTGGCGCATGCCCGAGAGCAGGTTGCGCGTGCCCGTCACGCGGCTCTCGCGGATCGCCCGCTTGGCCTGGGCGCTCCAGCGTTGCGCGATGTTCTCGCCGGCGAGATGCACGACCGCATCGCGATCCTCCAGCGCCTGTACGGGCGCCGGCTCGTGCATCAGGTCCCAGGCGAACGCATCGACCGGCGCGCTCCCCTCGCGCTGAAGGCGCTCTCGCGCGCGCTGCGGGTCGCGCGTCAAGACGCTGACCCGAGCGCCGGCGTCCTGCAGCGCCGCCACCACCGGCGGGCCGATCAGGCCGGTCGCGCCGGTCAGCGTCACGCGGCGCTCGCTCAGCGAGCGCCCGCTCACGGCGTCGCCACCGTGTTCGGCGTCAGCGTGTCGCCCTGCGCGAAGCCCACCTCGTGCCCCGCCCGGGCAGAGCCGGTTGCGCGCGCCTCGTCCGCCACCGCCTTGGCGACCGCCGGCGCCACGTCACGGTTGAAGACCGACGGGATGATGTAGTCCTCGCGCAGTTCCGACTCGTCGACCGTGTCGGCGATCGCGTGCGCGGCCGCCATCTTCATCCGCTCGGTGATCGTCGGCGCGCGCACGTCGAGAGCGCCGCGGAACACGCCCGGGAAGCACAGCACATTGTTGATCTGGTTGGGGTAGTCCGAGCGGCCCGTCGCCACGATGCGCGCGTACTTGGCCGCCTCCTCGGGGCTCACCTCGGGGTTGGGGTTCGCCATCGCGAACACCATCGCGTCCTCGTTCATGCGCGCGAGCGCGTCGGGCGGCATCGTCCGAGCGCCCGACAGGCCGATCAGCAGGTCCTCGCCGTCGATCACCTCCGCCGGCGTGCCCGCGCGGCAGTCGGGGTTGGTCTGCTCCGCGAACCACCGCTTGACCTCGCTCATCTCGCCGCTGAGGTAGTCCTCGCGCTGCACGTGGAGCGCGCCCCGGGAGTCGGCGCCGATGATGTTTCGCACCCCGCCCGCGTGCAGGATCCGCGTCACCGCGATGCCGGCCGCGCCGAGGCCGATGATCAGAACGCCCAGATCCTCGATCCGCTTGCCGGTCAGCTTCACGGCGTTCAGGAGCGCTGCCATCACGACGACCGCCGTGCCGTGCTGGTCGTCGTGGAAGACGGGGATGTCCAGCTCCTGCTTGAGCCGATCCTCGATCTCGAAGCAGCGCGGGGCGGAGATGTCCTCGAGGTTGACGCCGCCGAAGGCCGGCGCTATCAGCTTGACGGTGCGGACGATCTCGTCCGGGTCGGTCGTGTCGAGACAGATCGGGAAGGCGTCGACGCCGGCGAACTCCTTGAACAGGCAGCACTTGCCCTCCATCACCGGCATCGCCGCGCGCGGGCCGATGTCGCCCAGGCCGAGGACGGCGGTGCCGTCGGAGACGACGGCGACGGTGTTGCGCTTGATCGTGTACTGAAAGGCCTTCTCCTCGTCTTCGGCGATCGCCGTGCACACGCGCGCGACGCCGGGGGTGTAGGCCATCGAGAGGTCGTCTCGCGTCTTCAGCGGCTGCTTGTTGTGCTGTTCGATCTTGCCGCCGACGTGCAGCAGGAAGGTACGGTCGGTCGTATCGATCACCTCGACGCCGGCGAGCTCGCGAATCGCAGCGAGGATCTGCTCCCAGTGGTCCTGGCTGGAGGCGTCTACGACGATGTCGCGCAGGCTGTGGGGCCCATCCATCTCGACCAGGTCGACCGCGCCGACCGTGCCCCCGGCGTCGGCGATCGCGCCGGTCAGGTGGCTGAGCGTGCCGTGGGCATCCTCGATGCGGACGCGGATGGTGAGGCGGTACTGCGCGCTTGTCGTGGCGCTCACTGGAGCTTCTCCTCGCTGTTTGGGCGGCACGGCATGTTAGGGCCAAGCGGCGAGACGCTGCGGCGCCGCTCTCGTAGAGTGAGCGTCCGATGGCCGCCACCAGCACGAGCGCGAAGCAGGCCGCGAGCGGCGCGGGCGACGGCGAGCGCCGCCTGTTCCTGATCGACGGGCCGAGCCTCGTCTACCGCGCGTTCTTCGCGCTGCCCGAGTCGATCGCGACCTCGACGGGCGTGCCGACCAACGCGATCTTCGGCTTCGCCTCGATGCTCGTGAAGATCGTCAGCGACTACGGCGTGCAGCCGACGGTCGTGGCCTGGGATGCGGGCAGCTCCGGGCGCACCGAGGTCTACGCCGAGTACAAGGCGCAGCGGCGCTCGCGCCCGGACCTGCTCAAGCAGCAGTGGCCGGCCATGGAACCGCTCGTCGAGGCGTTCGGCTACTCGAACGTGAAGGTGGAGGGCTACGAGGCCGACGACGTGCTCGCGTCGCTCGCCTCGCACGCGCTCGCGGCCGACCCGCCCGTGCCGGTGATGATCGTGACCGGCGACCGCGACGTCTTCCAGCTGATCGACGACGGCGGGCTCGTCAAGGTGATGGCGACCGCGCGGGGGATCACGGAGACGAAGATCTACGACCGCCAGGCCGTGATCGATCGCTATGGCATCCCTCCGGAGCTGATCCCCGACTTCTACGGGCTCAAGGGGGACACCTCCGACAACATCCCCGGCGTGCCCGGGATCGGGGACAAGACCGCCAGCGAGCTGATCCAGCGGTACGGCACGCTCGAGGACGTGCTCGCGCACATCGACGAGATCAAAGGCGCCAAGCGCAAAGAGAACCTGCAGGCTCACGCCGAGGACGCGCGTGTCTCGAAGCTGCTCGCCACCGTTCAGCGCGACGTCGCCGTCGACTTCGACATCGCCGCCGAGTCCGCGCGCGAGCCCGACCGCTCGCGCGTGCGTGAGGTGTTCCGCGAGTACGAGCTGCGCGACCCGCTGCGGCGCCTGGAGGAGGCGCTCGGCGACCCCGAGCTGGCCGCGCCCGCGCCCGCCGCCGAGGTCAAGCTGGGCGGCCGCCTTCGCGGCGGGGAGCCGGATGCGATCGTACGCCTGGGCGCCGAGAGCGACGAGCTCGCGCTCGTCGTGCGCAAGGCCGAGGCGCCCGAGGGCGAGCTCTTCGCCGAGGGCGCGCCCTGGCGTTTCGCGGCAGCGGTCGCAAAAGGGGACAGCGCGGAGGTGCTGAGCGGGGACTGCGAGGGTCCCGAGCAGGTCGTGCAGGCCGCGGGCGCACGTGCCGTGATCGCGCACGATGCCAAGGCGCTCGCGCTGGTGCCGCCCGGCCTCACGCACGACACGCTGCTCGGTGCCTTTCTGCTCGAGCCGGCGCGGCGGCGCTTCCCGTTCGGGGAGCTGTGCGAAGAGCGGGGCCTGGCCAGCGAACTGGACGATCCGCTCGCGGCGGACGCCGTCCTGCTCAGGGCGCTCGCGGCGTGGCAGCGTGCACAGATCTCCGAGCGCGGCCTCGACGGCGTGATGCGCGACATCGAGCTGCCGCTGATCGCCGTGCTGCGCGAGATGGAGCTGCTCGGCGTGAGGCTCAACCTGGAGCGCCTCGCCGAGATCACCTCTCGCGTGCGCGATGAGCTGGTCGCGCTCGAACAGGACATCTTCCTGCTCGCCGACGAGGAGTTCACGATCGGCTCGCCCCAGCAGCTCGGGCAGATCCTGTTCGAGAAGCTCGGCCTCTCGCGCAAGCGCCGGGGCAAGACGGGCTTCTCGACCGACGCGCGCGTGCTGCAGGCGATCCGCGGCGAGCACGAGATAGTGCCCAAGATCGAGCGCTGGCGCGAGCTCTCGACGCTGGCGAAGACGTATCTCGACGTGCTCCCGCACGAGGTCGATGCGCGCTCGCGCATCCACACGACGTTCCTGCAGGCCGGCGCGCAGACGGGGCGGCTCGCCAGCACGAACCCGAACATGCAGAACGTGCCGATCCGAACCCCGCTCGGGCGCGAGATCCGCGGCTGCTTCGAGGCGGAGCAGGGCAGCGTGCTGATCTCCGCCGACTACTCGCAGATCGAGCTGCGCGTGCTCGCCCATGTCGCGGACGAGCCCGTGCTCAAGGAGATCTTCGAGCGCGGCGAGGATGTGCACACGGCGACCGCCTCCCAGGTCTTCCAGGTGGCGCCCGAGCAGATCGATCCGGGAATGCGCTCGAAGTCGAAGATGATCAACTACGGGATCGTCTACGGGCTGTCGGACTTCGGCCTCGCCGACCGCCTCAACATCCCGCGCGAGGAGGCCAAGGAGTTCATCGACGCCTATCTCGAGCGCTTTCCCCGAGTCGCCGCGTTCATGGCCGAGACGATCGAGCGCGCCAAGGAGCAGAGCTACGTCACGACGCTGTGGGGCCGCCGGCGTCAGATACCGGAGCTGCAGGCACGCAACTACCAGGTGCGGACGCTCGGCGAGCGCCTCGCCGTCAACACCGTGATCCAGGGCACGGCGGCGGACATCATCAAGCTCGCGATGGTGCGCTGTCACGCGGCGCTCGCCGAGTCTGCGCTGCAGACACGGCTGTTGCTGACGATCCACGACGAGCTGCTGTTCGAAGGGCCGCCCGCCGAGGTCGATCGAGCGCGCGCGCTGATCGAGCGCGAGATGTGCGGCGTCTGGGAGCGCGAGCCGCCGCTCGCCGTCGACGTCGGCGTCGGCGAGAACTGGCTCGAGGCGAAGTGAGCCGCGGCCTCGCAGTGCTGCTCGGCGTCGGCGCGGGCTGCCTCGTCGGCATGCAGGCGCCGATCAATTCGCGCCTGGGGAGGTCGGTCGGCTCGGTCGAGGCGGCGACCGTGTCCTTCATCGTCGGAACCGCCGCGCTCGTCGTGATCCTGCTGATCGCGCGCGGCGGCATCGGCGGGCTCGGCGAGATCGGTCGCGCGCCCTGGTGGGCCTTCGTCGGCGGACTGCTCGGCGCCGTCTACGTGAGCGTCGCGCTCGTCGCCGTGCGCACGCTCGGTGCGAGCGGACTGACCGCGGTCGTGATCGGCGGCCAGCTCGTCATCTCCGTCGTGATCGACCGCTTCGGCCTGCTCGGCGTCGGTAGGCACAGCATCGGCGTGGAGCGGATTCTCGGGCTCGTGCTGCTCGCCGTCGGCGTCGTGCTCGTCGTGCGGAAGTGAGCGCCTTCGTCGGCGCTGCTCAGCCAAGCCCGCCGCGAAAGCCCTCGCGCCAACTGGCGTACCGCGGCGTCCAGCCGAGCTCGGTCTTGGCCCGCGCATTGGAGGCGCCCTGCGCGCGCATCATCGTCATCAGCCCGTACTCGCCGGCGAGCGGACGCGCGAGCCACGCCGGAACCCGCCGCGGCCGCTTGGCGCCGAGCGCCTGCGCGAGCGCGGGTACCCAATCGCGCACGGCAGCAGGCTCGTCGTCGACGACGTTGTAGGCACCCGATGCGCCGTTGCTGAGCGCCGCCGCGGTCGCGCGGGCGGCGTCGTCGACGTGGATGAACGACCACACGCCGTGCCCGCCGCCGATGATCGGCAGGCGGCGCCGGGCGACTTCCCGTCCGAGCGAGCCGTCGCGCGCGATCGACGTGTCCGGACCGTAGAAGTAGCCATAGCGGAGCACCAGCCCGCCCGCGCCGAGCACCGCGCGCTCGAGCTCGGCGATCGCCGCGGCGGAGCGCTCGAACTGCTTCGGCGGGTTCGTGACCAGCGAGTCGGTCTCGACGTGCACCGTCCCGGGCGGGCCGGGCGCATAGGCGAAGGCGACGCTCTGCGCGACGACCCGAGTCGCCCCGGCCGCCCGGGCCGCAGCGAGGAGGTTGCGCGTGCCCTCCGTGCGCAGGCGGTCGGTCAGCTCGAAGTCGCGCGCGATCTTGCGCGGGTCCAGGCTCGGCGGTATCGAGGTGAGCTCGTGCACGACCGCGTCCGGCCGCGCCTGCGAGACCGCTCGCATCACCGCGTCGGCGTCGAGCCCGTCCGCGACCGCCGGCTCCGCGCCGGCCACGCGCAGCGCCTGCGCCTTCGCGGGCGAGCGGGTCATCCCGGTCACCTCGTGGCCGCCGGCGATCAGCAGGCGCACCAGCGGCGCGCCGATCGCGCCGGTGGCTCCCGCGACGAAGACCCTCATGCTGCGACGGTGCGAGCGCTCTGCCCAGGAGACGTCTGCGTGCCGGCGGCCGTCTCCGGCACGACGCAGACCATCCCCTCGCTGAAGCCGGCCGGGGTCATCTCGAAGGCGCTGTTGAAGCGCGCGCGCATGTTCTCCAGCGCGATCACGTTGGTCAGCTCGACGAGCTGGCGCTCGTCGAAGTGCTCGCGCAGCGCCGCGAACAGCTCGTCCCCGATGCGCGCCGGGGTGCGGCTGATCGCGGTCGCGTAGTCGAGCACGAGCTTCTCCAGCTCAGAGAACTCCTCGCTCTCGCGGTAGCGCGGGAGCGCGAGCAGCTGCGCCTCGGTGATGCCCGCCTCGCGCGCGATCGAGGAGGCGATGTCGCAGCAGAACTCGCAGTTGACGATCGCCGCCGCCTTGGTCTCGGCGAGCGCCTTCAGTCGCTCCTCGACACGGTGCTCCTTGGCGGTCGCCTTCTCGAACGCGCCGTAGCCGAGCAGCAGGCGCGGCGCGTATGCGTACACGCCGACAGGGTCCACGTCGCGTCCGAGGTCGCGACGGCTGGCGCCGAAGGTCCAGCGCACGAGCGGGTGCGCCTTGCGTTTGGACAAGGGCTCGATTCTGGTCATCGTTGGACCTCCAGGGGTCGGGTTGACTCGCGCGTGAGCCACGCCAGCCCGGCGGTCGCCAGCGCGAGCGAGGCGAAGTCGAACGGGCCCAGCCAGTACGGGTGGGCGGCGCCGATGTCGGCGAGGTGGTTGATCGCGTGCAGCGCGAACTGCAGCGTGACGCAGAACAGGATCGGCGTCCGCCAGGACGGGCGCCGGTAGGCGATCAGCAGGGCGACGCCGAAGGCGATGTTGAATGTCGCCGTGTCGCGCAGGTAGTGGTTGTTCTGCGCGCCGAACGGACCGATCGCAGTGAAGAACGCGTGGGGGGTGAAGATCATCATCGCGGCGATCGCCAGGTGATAGACGCCGAACGCGATCACGCCGAGGCCAACCACCTGAGCGGCAGGGCTCGAGGTCGCGCCGCTCGAGAGGCGCCCCGCCCCGCTGGCGCTCGACGCGCTGCTGCTCTCTCCGGCGGTTGACACGCCCGCTACTCTAGCCCAGAGGTGGTTCCCAAACAGTGACCAGTCTTGCGACAGAAACGGGTACCAGTTATGGCCCGGAGCTGCTGGTCCGGCTGCGTGGCGGGCGCCGCCGCGCGCAGCTCGAGGACCGCCTGCGCGAGCTCGTGCGCGACGGGACGCTCGCGGCCGGCAACCGGATGCCTTCCTCGCGCGCACTCGCAGGCGACCTCGGCGTCTCGCGCCGCCTGGTCGTCGACGCCTACGCGCAACTGCTCGCCGAGGGCTACCTGGTCGCGCGTCAGGGCGCGGGCACGTACGTGGCGGACGCGGGGACGGTCGCAGATACGGCGCCCGCGCCGCCGTCCCCGAGCGCTCCGTCGTTCGACTTCTTTCCGGGCGCCCCCGACCTCTCGTCGTTCCCGCGCTCGCTGTGGCTGAGCGCGACACGCGAGGTGCTGCGCACGGCGCCGGATGGCGCGTTCGCCTACCCCGATGCGCGCGGCGCCCCGGCGCTTCGTCACGCGCTCAGCGCATATCTGCGTCGTGTGCGCGGGGTCGCCGTCGAGCCCGAGGCGGTGGTCGTCTGCGCGGGCGCCACCCAGGGCCTCGCGCTGCTCGGGCGCGCGCTCGCCGGTGGCGGGGTGGAGACGATCGACGTCGAGGACCCGGGGCTGCCGCCGCACCGCGCGGTGCTCGCCTACGCCGGCCTGGGCGTGCGCGGCGCGCGCGTCGACGAACACGGCCTCGTCGTCTCCTCTCTGCGCTCGCCGGTCGTGCTCACCACGCCCGCGCATCAATGCCCGACGGGAGTCGTGCTCTCGCCGCAGCGGCGCGGCGAGCTCGTGCGCTGGGCGCGCGAGGGCGGCCTCGTGATCGAGGACGACTACGACGCCGAGTTCCGCTACGACCGCGCCCCGCTGGGGGCGCTGCAGGGCCTCGCGCCCGACCGCGTCGTCTACCTCGGCACGGTCTCCAAGACGCTCGCGCCGGGCCTTCGCCTCGGCTGGCTGATCGTGCCGCCTGCGTTGATCGACGCGGTCGTGCAGGCGAAGGCGCTCGACGACCTCGGCTGCTCGACGCTGGAGCAGCTCGTGCTCTCGCGGCTGCTCGAGACCTCTGCATACGACCGTCACCTGCGCAAGGCGCGGCGACGCAACCGCGTCCGCCGCGATGCGCTGATCGAGGCCGTCGCGCGCGAGCTGCCGCAGGCGCGCGTGAGCGGCGCCTCGGCCGGGCTGCACGCGCTCGTGCGCCTGCCGCGTGCGGTAGAGCTGCAGGCGCTGCTCGCCGGCGCGGCGGAGCGCTCGCTCGGCATCTACCCGCTGAACTTCCACCGCATCGATCCGCGGGGCGGGGTGGAGGCGCTCGTGATGGGATATGCGAACCTGTCGGAGCCGGCGATCGCCGAGGGCGTGCGCCGGCTCGCACGCGCGCTCGACTCGCTCTGATCCGCGCGCAGAAACGGACGCCGATCGCACCCCAGCCCTCATCCCCGGCCCGCCCAAGCGCCGATCCGGTGCCGAAGCGGCGGCTGCCGGCGGCGCTGCTCGGCGCGCGCATCGCCGCCCGCACGGCGCCGCGGGGAGCGCGCGAGCTCGTCGAGATGCCGCGCACCGGCTCGGTCGGGGAGGTGTCCCGCCACAAGCGCGCGCTGCTCGTCACCTTCCGCCGGGACGGCACGCCCGTGCCTACGCCGGTGTGGGCGGCGCCGGCTCAGGGCCGTCTCTACGTACGCTCCGAGCGCTACGCGGGCAAGCTCAAGCGCCTGCGCAACGACTCGCGGCTGCTGGTCGCGCCGTGCACGGTGCGCGGCCGGCCGCTCGGGGCGCCGTTCGAGGCGCGGGCGCGGATGCTCGAGGCCGCCGAGGAGCCGCAGGCCGAGCGCGCGCTGGCGGAGCGTTACGGCCTCGGCCGCGCGCTGTTCGAGCGCACGATGGACCTGCTCCGCGTCGACATGTGCTTCCTCGTGATCACGCCCGGGCCGTGGGAGTCGGCGACGGCCGAGGAGCACGTGCCCCGGTAGCGTTCTCGGCGGCGCCCCCGCCTCAGGCAGAGGCCGGCGCGTTGACCGACAGCGCCGTCAGGCGCGAGCGCGTGAGCGCGCGCGGCCCGTCAGCCACGAAGTTGGGCGGCGCGATCTCGAGGTACCGATCGAACACCCAGCCGCACAGGCGGCGGTTCTCGAAGCAGCGGACGAACCCGGTCAGCGAGCGACTCGGCGTGATCCGACCGACGGCCTGCTGCACGCGCAACAACCAGGCGAACTTCCGCGCGTGCGCGGACGAGAAGGCGCCGTAGCGCGCGAGCGCGTCCTCACGCGAGCGGCGGCCTTCGACGACCGCGCGCAGCCCGCGACCGCAGGCGAGTCCGAAGTACAGCGCCGTACGGATCCCCTCCGCCGTCAACGGGAGACAGTGCCCGGCCGAGTCGCCGGTGAAGAACACGCCGCCCTCGACCGCCGGGCGCAGCTTGTGCGGGATCCAGTTGCCCTGGTAGCGCTCTGCGGGCAGGCCGAGGTCGTGCGCGAGCCTGACCGTCGGCTCCTTGACGTGGTGCGATGGCCAAAAGGAGCCGACGCCGACGCGCAGCTCGCCGTCGGCGGGGAAGCTCCACGAGTAGCCGGCTCGCACGTAGCGCGGGTCGACCCACAGCTCCATCTCCTCGGCGTCCCCGTGCGGGTGGACCTCGAGGCCGCGTGACAGACGCGCGTTAGGCGGCTGGATCGTGGCGCCGTTTGACAGCACCCGCCGCCAGCCGAGCGCGTCGACGATCAGGGGGGCTTGCAGCGGGCCGCGGTCGGTCATCACCGTGTTGCCCTCCCGCGCCGTGACCGTCGCCGTCTCGAACTCGAGCTCGCCGTCGTCCGCCTGTGCCCACAGGAGCGCGCACAGCTCGCGGTAGTCAAACGTCGAGAAGGACCACGGCAGCGACCAGCGCGAGGTGTGAAAGGGCGTGTGGACGACCAGCTCGTCGAACGTCTGGCGATGGGAGTCCTGAAGGTCCATCGCATTCAGCCAGCGCGTGGGCATCGCGCAGGCGGAGGTCTGACGCTCGCCGATCTCGTAGCGGTCGATCACGAGCACGCGCGCGCCGGCTCCGGCGAGCTCGCGAGCGACGGCCAGACCGGCGAAGCTCGCGCCACACACGAGCACGTCGCAGTCGCGTTGCAGCGGCGTGCGTGCCGCTCCCCGCCTCGTCGCTCGAACAGGCATCTGCTTCGCAATGATACGTACGACTGCGCTGTGGCTGCGCTAGGCTTCGCCGGTGCAAACGGTGATGGACAATCCTCAAGCCCGAGTGGTCGAGGGGTCGAACGGCCTCCTGCTGGAGGTCGACGGGGCGATCGTACCCAACTACGAGGCGACCTTCCGCACGATCGAGGAGGGCGAGGTCGTCACGGGTCACGTCGTCCGCATCGACAAGGACGAGGTGCTCGTCGACATCGGCTACAAGTCCGAGGGGGTCATCCCCGCCAACGAGCTGTCGATCCGCAAGTCGGTCGACCCCAAGGACGAGGTGCACCTCGGCGAGGAGGTCGACGCGATCGTCATGACCAAGGAGGACCAGGACGGTCGCCTGATCATGTCGAAGAAGCGCGCCCGTTTCGAGAAGGCCTGGCGACGCATCGAAACGGCGGCCGAGTCGGGCGAGCCCGTGGAGGGCACCGTGATCGAGGTCGTGAAGGGCGGGCTGATCATCGATCTCGGCGTACGCGGCTTCCTGCCCGCCTCGCTCGTGGACATCCGTCGCGTGCCCAACCTGGATGAGTACATGGGCACGAAGATCGAGACGAAGGTGATCGAGCTCAACCGCTCGCGCAACAACGTCGTGCTCTCGCGCCGGGCCGTCCTCGAGGAGGAGCGCAAGGAGGTCCGCCAGCAGATCCTCGACCGCCTGCAGCCGGGCCTCGTCGTCGAGGGCCAGATCTCGAACATCGTCGACTTCGGCGCGTTCGTGGACCTCGACGGGATCGACGGCCTGATCCACATCTCAGAGCTGTCGTGGTCGCACGTCAACCATCCGAGCGAGATCCTCTCGATCGGCGACACGGTCAAGGTCAAGGTGCTCGACATCGACCGCGAGCGCCAGCGCATCTCGCTCGGGCTGAAGCAGACCCAGGAGGACCCCTGGCAGCGGATCGTCGACACCTACAGCGTCGGCGACGAGCTCGAGGGCAAGGTCACGAAGGTGGTCACGTTCGGCGCCTTCGTGGAGATCCTCGACGGCGTCGAGGGCCTCGTGCACATCTCCGAGCTCGCTCCCCACCACGTCGAGAGCCCGCGCGAGATCGTCCATCCGGGCGATGAGATCAGGGTCAAGATCCTCGAGATCGACTCCGAGCGTCGGCGCCTCTCGCTGTCGGCCAAGCGGGTCGAGGACCAGATCCTGCCGGTGTCGCGTCCGGGCGAGCCGGCGCAGCCGGCCGAGGGCGCGGACGCCGGGGCAGAGGCGCCGAGCGCCGAGGCCACGAGCGCCGAGGGCGAGCCGGCGCCGGCGGCCGAGGTCGCGGAGGCGCCCACAGCCGACGGCACAGCCACGGACGATGCTGAGCCGGCCGCAACCGAGGCCGCATCCGAGGCGGCGCCGGAAGCGGCCGCGCCGGCGAGCGCGGAGCCGGTGGCCGAGCAGACCGATGCGGACGCGCAGGCGCAGGCGGCGGCGTCCGAGGAGCCCGCCGCGCAGGCCGAGCAGGAGCCGGCCCCGGCCGAGGAGACGGCCGGGGGCGAGCAGCCCGCGGCCGAGCCGGCGCAGGACTGAAGCGCGCTGGACGACGCGGCGAGCGTGAAGCGCGAGGCTGTGCCGTTCGTCGGGCTGACCGGAGGCATGGGGGCCGGCAAGTCCACCGCGCTCGCGGTGCTCGAGCGGCTGGGCGCGGCGACGATCTCGAGCGACGCCATCGTGCACGACCTGTGGGTAGGCGACGACGGGCTTCGCCGCGCGGTGCTCGATCGCTGGGGACCCGAGCTGGCGCCGGGGGGCGTGATCGATCGCGCTGCCGTCGCCGAGCGCGCCTTCGCGACGGAGCAGGATCGCGCGTGGCTCGAGGGCTTGCTGTGGCCGCTGGTTGGCGCGCGCGTGGCGGCGTGGCTGGGCGAGGCGCGCGCAGAGCCGCCGGCCGGCGGTGTGCGCCCGCGTGCCGCCGTCGTCGAGGTCCCGCTGCTGTTCGAGGCCGGCCAGCAGGACCTCTACGACGCCACGATCGCGGTCGTGTCCGACGAGCAGCTCCGCCGCGAACGCGCCGCCATGCGCGGCCACGCCTCGCTCGACGAGCGCGCCGCGCGCCAGCTCTCCCAGGAGGAGAAGGCCCGACTTGCGACGTTCGTCGTCCGCAACGACGGCACCGAGCAGGACCTATTGCGCGAGCTGTCGGCGGTTCTTGACAAGCTAGGCGGATGAGTCGGCAGACGGCGATCCATGTCCGCCGAGGCCGGGTGGCGCGCCGCGCTCGCTCGCTCAGTCGCCGTACCCTCGGCGGGCTGCTCGCGCTGGTGCTCGTGACGCTGCTCGCGGTGCTGATCGCCTCGGAGGTCAACCACGCCGTCAGCAGGCTCGGACTGCCGCTGACGAACGCCGAGGTGATCCGCAAGCAGGCGGCCGAAAAGCGCCTCGACCCGGCGCTGATCGCGGCCGTCATCTACGCGGAGTCGAAATTCTCCCCGCGCCGCTCCTCGGCCGGCGCGGAGGGGCTGATGCAGATCCTGCCGGAAACGGCCTACTTCATCGCGCATCTGTCCGGCGGCAGCCGCTTCACGGCGAGCGATCTGGCGACGCCGAGCATCAACGTCGCCTACGGCAGCTACTACCTGCGCTACCTGCTCGACCACTACGACGGCAACGAGATGCTCGCCGTGGCGGCTTACAACGCCGGCCTGGCCAACGTCGATCGCTGGGTCGCGCGGGCGCGCGCGCAGGGCGGGCAGCTGACGGTCGCGACGATCCCCTTCCCCGAGACGCGGGCATACGTGGAACGCGTGCTCGGCGCACAGCAGGACTACCGCTCGAAATACGCGCGCGAGCTCGGGCTCGAGTGAGGCGCACGCAGGCGCCCTGAGCGCCTCGCTACGGTAGGAGCGATGCCTGAGTTCAAGCTCGACTCCGTGTTCACGCCGACGGCCGACCAGCCCCAGGCGATCGTCGCGCTCTCGCAGGGCGTCGAGTCGGGCGAGCGCTTTCAGACGCTGCTCGGTGCGACGGGCACGGGCAAGACGATGGCGATGGCTGGCGTGATCGAGGCGGTGCAGCGACCGACGCTCGTGATCGCGCACAACAAGACGCTCGCGGCGCAGCTCTGCAACGAGTTCCGCACGTTCTTCCCCGACAACGCGGTCGAGTACTTCGTCTCTTATTACGACTACTACCAGCCCGAGGCGTACGTGCCGAGCCGCGACCTCTACATCGAGAAGGACTCGGCCATCAACCAGGAGGTCGACCGGCTGCGCCACGCGGCGACGGCGGCGGTGTTCGCCCGGCGCGACGTGATCGTGGTCGCTTCGGTCTCCTGCATCTACGGCCTGGGGTCGCCGGAGACGTATGAGATGAACATGCAGATCCTCAGGCGCGGAGAGGAGATCGATCGCGACAAACTGCTGCGCAAGCTCGTCTCTATTCAGTACACGCGCAACGACCAGGTGCTCTCGCGCGGGAGCTTCCGCGTGCGCGGCGAGACGCTCGAGGTCTTCCCTGCCTACGCCGAGACCGCGTTCCGCGCGACCATGTTCGGCGACGAGGTCGAGCGCCTGCAGCACTTCGACCCGTTGACGGGCGAGCTGCTCGAAGACGACCTCGAGCACGTCGCGATCTGGCCGGCGACGCACTACAACGTCAAGGAAGGCACGATCGAGGATGGAGTCGCCGAGATCGGCCGCGAGCTGAACGAGCGCTGCGAGCAGCTCGAGTCCGAGGGCAAGCTGCTCGAGTCCCACCGCCTGCGCCAGCGCACGCAGTACGACATGGAGATGCTGCGCGAGATGGGCTTCTGCTCGGGGATCGAGAACTACTCGCGGATCCTCGACAAACGGGCTCCGGGCGAGCGTCCGTACTGCCTGATCGACTACTTCCCCGAGGACTTCATCTGCTTCATCGACGAGTCCCACCAGACCGTGCCGCAGATCGGTGGCATGTTCGAGGGCGACCGCTCGCGTAAGCAGACGCTCGTCGACTACGGCTTTCGCCTGTCCAGCGCTCTGGACAACCGCCCGCAGCGCTTCGAGGAGTTCCTCTCGATCACGCCGCAACTGCTCTTCGTCTCTGCCACGCCGGGCGAGTACGAGCGTGCACAGTCCACCCGTGTGGTCGAGCAGATCGTGCGCCCGACGGGCATCGTCGACCCGCGCGTGGAGGTGCGCGAGACCAAGAACCAGATCGACGACCTGATGAACGAGGTCCGCAAGCGCACCGAGCGCGACGAGCGCGTCCTGGTGACGACGCTGACCAAGAAGATGTCCGAGGACCTATCCCAGTACCTGCTGGAGATGGGCTTCAAGACGCGCTACCTGCACTCGGAGATCGACACGCTCGAGCGCATCCAGATCATCCGTGACCTGCGCCTGGGGGAGTACGACGTGCTCGTCGGCGTCAACCTGCTGCGCGAGGGCCTCGACCTGCCCGAGGTATCGCTGGTCGCGATCCTCGATGCCGACAAGGAGGGCTTCCTGCGCGGCGAGACCTCGTTGATCCAGACGATCGGGCGCGCCGCGCGCAACGTCGAGGGGACCGTGCTGATGTACGCCGACAAGGAGACCAAGGCGATGCGCGCCGCGATCTCCGAGACCGATCGGCGGCGCGAGATCCAGCTCGCCTACAACGAGGAGCACGGCATCACGGCGGCGACCATCGTCAAGGGCATCTCCGACATCGCCGAGTTCCTGCAGAGCGACTCGAAGGTCCCGCGCGGGCGCAAGCGCAAGCGCAAGACGGCCGGCGCCGCCGAGCTGCCCAAGCACGAGCTCGAGCGCATGGTCGTGGAGCTCGAGGAGGAGATGATCGCCGCCGCCGATGAGCTGCGCTTCGAGTACGCCGCGCAGCTGCGCGATGAGCTGCGCGAGCTGCGGCGCGACCTGCGCGAGATGCATGCGGCCGAGGGTCCGGGCGGCACAGGGGCGGTGGCACCGCAGGCACGTGACGACGCCGCACCGGCGGCCGAGAGCGCCCCCGATGGCGATCCGGCGCACGCCGACGGCGAGCTCGCCGCAAGCGAGGCTCCCGGCGGTGACATCGCCTAGGATGGCCGCCGTGGACATCGACCGGCAGGCGATCGAGCGGCGCGACTTTCCAATCGCCCGGCGCGGCTATGAGCCGGCCGCCGTCGACGCCCACCTGCGGGCGCTGGCGAGCGAGATCGAGCAGCTGCAGCGTGACCGCGCCGAGGGGGGCGCCGAGCCCTCGCTCGCCACGGCGGCCGGCACCCAGGTGCAGAGCATCCTCGCCGCCGCCGAGGCGGCGGCGGCCGACATCGAGCAGCAGGCGCGGGACAGCGCCCGCGCCACTCGCGAGGACGCCGACCGCGACGCGGCGCAGACCCGCGCGGAGGCGATCGAGCGTGCCCGTGCCCACGTCGCGGCCGTCGCGCAGGCGACGGCGACGCTGCTCGAGCGGGTCGCTGCGATGGACAGCGAGGCTAGCGCGCTGGTCGAGAGCCTGCGGGCGGGTGCCAACCGACTGGCAGCCGACCTGGCCGCGGTCGAGACCAACATGGGCGAGCTCTACGACGCGGCGGCCGGACGTCCGGTGACACGCGCCGTCGCCGGCGAGGAGCGGACCCAGCCGTCCGTTCCCACGCCGCCGCCCCCACGCCCGCTGGGGCCCTCGGCGGACGCGCAGTCGCGCACCTCGGCCGGCGACGCCACCGCGCCCGCGCCTTCGATCTCGCCCCAGCCGGCGTCAGGGGCGGCGGCGCCGCAGGTGCGCCATGCCCAATCCGACCCGTCGCTGTCTCCGCCCGAGAGCGCCGAGCCCGAGGTGCACGTCGACCCGGAGGCGCCGCCGCCGCGGCAGCGCATCGCCGCCGCCGCCCGTGCCGAGTCCGCCGCCGGCGAGACCGACGGCGGCGATCTCGACAGCGCGCGGCTGGTGGCGCTCAACATGGCGCTCAACGGCGACTCGCGCGCCGACGCCGACCGCTACCTGGCCGAGAACTTCAAGCTCGCCGACCGTCAGAAGCTGATCGACGAGGTCTACGCAGCGATCGAGGGCTGATCGCTTCGCTCAGGCGGTCGGGTCGAGGATCTCGAGACCCTCGAAGTAGCGGCGGTAGAAGCCGCGATCGCGTGTGAGCAGACGGTCGGCCTGGTGTCGCGCGTGCCCGCCGACGACGAAGTCTGGCGCGGTGCGCTGTCGGCGGCCTCCGGCTTGACGGTAAGCCCGCCACGCCTCCCCAGCAGCGAGGGCTGAGCTGAGATCGAGCGCGGAGAACTCAACGCGGAGCCGGCCAAGGGTGGCCTGCGCGTCTTGGCCACTCGCGAAGTGGGCGGCGGTCTCGGCCCAGACCACCTCGCACGCGACGAGGGCGCCCTCGCCGAGGCAACGTCGGAGGGCCCGGCCGGACGCTGGGCCGAACGCCGCGTTTGAGCCGAGCACGTCGATCAGGACGTTCGTGTCGACCGCTGTGATCAAACCGTGTCGACGGGACCGCGCAGCTCCTCGATGATCACGTCGGTATCGAGGTTGGTGCCGAGAATGCCGTACACGGCTGCGACGGGGTCGTCTGCGGCGGCCTTGGACAGCACGAGTTTGCCGTCCTGATCTACGACGTCGAGCTCGTCTCCCGGGCGGATCCCGAGGCGCTCGCGCAAACTCTTCGGGACCGTGATCTGCCCCTTCTCGGAGACCTTCGTACGCATATCATACCAAGCTAGCATGATTTCTTACCTAACTGATCCGACCAGGCCGGGCAAACCAGGACACCCGAACGTCTGTTCGTGCTCATAGAATGAATGCCTGATGCCGACGGGCAACCAGATAGTCGTCTCCGGGGCCAGGGAGCACAACCTCAAGGACATCTCGCTGTCACTGCCGCGCGAGGCGCTGGTCGTGATCACGGGGCTGTCCGGCTCGGGCAAGAGCTCGCTGGCATTCGACACGATCTACGCCGAGGGACAGCGACGTTACGTCGAGTCGCTGTCCGCGTATGCGCGTCAGTTCCTCGGCCAGATGGACAAGCCCGACGTCGACTCGATCGAGGGCCTCTCGCCGGCGATCTCGATCGACCAGAAGACCACCTCGCGCAACCCGCGCTCGACCGTCGGCACGGTCACCGAGATCTACGACTACCTGCGCCTGCTGTGGTCGCGGGTGGGCAAGCCCCACTGTCCGATCTGCGGACGCCCGATCGTCGGCCAATCGGCCGAGCAGATCATCGACCAGGCGATGGAGCTGGCCGAGGGCACGCGCTTCATGGTGCTCGCGCCGGTCGTGCGCGGCCGCAAGGGGGAGTACGGCAAGCTGCTCGACGAGCTGCGCGGCGACGGCTTCGCACGGGTGAAGATCGACGACCGTGTGCGCATGCTGGAGGAGTCGATCGTGCTCGACAAGCGCTACAAGCACGACATCTCGGTCGTGGTCGACCGCCTCGTGATGCGCCACGACGTGCGCAAGCGCCTGGCCGACTCGATCGAGACCGCAGTCGCCCGCGCCGAAGGACTGGTCGAGCTGGAGGTCGTCGGCCGCGCGGGCGCCTCCGAGCAGGGCGAGGCGGACTCCGGCGCCGAGCCGACCAAGGGGGCGAGGGGAGCCAAGGGCGCGCGTGCGGCGGCGGCGCAGATAGTTCCCGGCCAGGCGCCCGAGCCCGGCACGATCTTCACCTTCTCCGAGCGCTTTGCCTGCCCCGAGCACGGACCCTCGCTGGTCGAGCTCGAGCCGCGGATCTTCTCGTTCAACTCGCCGCACGGGGCGTGCGATCGCTGCACCGGGCTCGGCTCTCAGATGGAGATCGACCCCGAGCTCGTGGTGCCCGACCCGTCGCTTTCGATCGGGGAAGGCGCGATCGCGCCGTGGGCCAACAGCAGCTCCAACTACTACGAGCAGGTCGCCGAGGCGATCGCCGACCGCTACGGCGTCGACCTGGAGGCGCCGTGGGAGGAGCTGCCGGAGGATCACAGGGATCTGTTCCTGTATGGAACCAACGGCG
Organism: Solirubrobacteraceae bacterium; assembly: GCA_035553095.1. Lineage (GTDB taxonomy): Bacteria > Actinomycetota > Thermoleophilia > Solirubrobacterales > Solirubrobacteraceae > Palsa-744. Next base: position 114,889 of record DATNDZ010000020.1, read on the forward strand.
AGCCGGTGCAGGTCACCTACCGCAACCGCTACGGCAGGCGGCGCTCGTACGCGACGCGGTTCGAGGGGATCGTCAAGAACCTCGAGCGCCGCTACCGCGAGACCGACTCGGAGTGGACGCGGGAGAAGATCGAGGAGTTCATGTCGCTGCGCGCGTGCCCCGTGTGCAACGGAGCGCGTCTGCGCGCCGAGTCCCGTGCGGTGCTCGTCGGCGGCACGCGCATCGAGGACTTCTGCGCGCTCTCGGCGCGGCGTGCGTTGGAGTGGCTGGAGCAGGTCGAGCTGTCCGAGACCGACCGTCACGTCGCGCGGCTGATCCTGCGCGAGATCTCAGAGCGCCTGCAGTTCCTCGACAACGTCGGCATCGGCTACCTCTCGATGGATCGCGCCGCCTCGACGCTGTCGGGCGGCGAGGCCCAGCGGATCCGCCTGGCCACGCAGATCGGCTCCTCCCTGGTTGGCGTGCTGTACATCCTCGACGAGCCCTCGATCGGTCTGCACCAGCGCGACAACTCGAAGCTGATCGCGACGCTGGAGCGCCTGCGCGACCTCGGCAACACCGTGATCGTCGTCGAGCACGACGAGCAGACGATGCGCGCGGCAGACCACCTCCTCGACCTCGGCCCTGGCGCGGGCGAGCACGGCGGCGAGATCGTGGCGCAGGGGACCGCGCAGCAGGTCCAGCGCGTGAAGGCCTCGCTCACCGGCCAGTTCCTCGCCGGGACGCGCACGATCGAGCTGCCCTCCAAGCGGCGCACGCCGAGCGGCTACATCGAGATCCTAGGCGCCTCAGAACACAACCTGCGCGAGATCGACGTGCACGTGCCCCTGGGTGTGCTCACCTGCGTGACCGGTGTCTCGGGCTCGGGCAAGTCGACGCTCGTGAACGAAGTGCTCTACAAGGCGCTCGCCAACCGGCTTCACCGCGCGCGCCAGCGACCGGGCGCGCACCGGGCGATCCACGGGCTCGACCAGCTCGACAAGATCATCGCGGTCGACCAGTCGCCGATCGGGCGCACGCCGCGCTCGAACCCGGCGACATACACGGGCCTGTTCGATGTGATCCGCGACCTCTTCTCAAAGACGCAGGAGGCGCGCGTGCGCGGCTACAAGCCGGGGCGCTTCAGCTTCAACGTCAAGGGCGGGCGCTGCGAGGTCTGCCGCGGCGACGGGCAGATCAAGATCGAGATGCACTTCCTGCCCGACGTGTACGTGCCCTGCGAGCAGTGCCACGGCAAGCGCTACAACCGCGAGACGCTGGAAGTGCGCTTCAAGGGCAAGAGCATCGCCGACGTGCTGAACATGCCCGTGGAGGAGGCGCTGAGCTTCTTCCAGCACATACCGAAGATCCGACGCCGTCTGGAGACGCTCGACGCGGTCGGGCTCGGCTACGTGCGCCTCGGCCAGCCCGCGACGACGCTGTCGGGCGGCGAGGCGCAGCGCGTGAAGCTCGCCACCGAGCTCTCCAAGGTCGCCACCGGCCGCACCCTCTACATCCTCGACGAGCCGACCACGGGCCTTCACTTCGCCGATGTGCAGCGGCTGCTCGAGGTGCTCGATCGGCTCGTCCACGCCGGCAACAGCGTGGTCGTGATCGAGCACAACCTCGACGTGATCAAGTCGGCGGACCGCCTGATCGACATGGGACCCGAGGGCGGGGAGGAGGGCGGCCTGGCGGTCGCCGTCGGCACGCCCGAGGAGGTCGCGGCCACGCCCGGCTCCCACACCGGCGCGTTCCTGGCGCCGCTGCTCACGTCGGCGCGCGCCGGCGCGAAGCAGACCCCGCCCCGGCGACGCGCGAAGCTCGCGGCGGCCGCGTAGCCACGCTCGCGCCGCGTGGCCGGCGCAACTGCGAAGCTCCGACCATGAGCGAGGTCGTCCGCCAGGCGCGCCTGTGGCTGCAGAAGTGGCGCTGGTATGAGCGCAACGCGCTGCCCTGGAACCGCGCGCGGATCCACTGGGCGGCACTGCGGCGGGAAGCCTTCGTGCGCTGGCCTGTGCACGGCAACGTGCTCGAGATGCTGCGCGACGGCAGACTCGAGATCGGCGCCGGAGCTCTGTTCGAGCCAGGCGTGTGGATCACGGCTCCGGGCGGCGCGCGCGTGCGGATCGGGTCGGGCACGTTCCTCAACAAAGGCGTGATGGTGGCGGCGCAGGAGCTCGTCGAGATCGGCGATCACTGCATGCTCGCCAACGGCTGCTTCGTGAGTGACGCGAGCCACCGCTTCGACGATCCGCACAAGCCGATCACCTGGCAGGGGTTTGAGAGCAAGGGCCCCACGCGCATCGGCGACAACTGCTGGCTCGGTGCGAACGTGGTGGTGACGAGCGGGGTCCGCGTAGGCGAGCGCTGCGTGATCGGCGCCAACAGCGTCGTCACCGAGGACCTCGAGCCGTTCTCGATCGCCGCCGGCGCGCCCGCTCGCGTCCTGCGCAAGATCGACAACGGCTGAGCGATAGGGTGGCGGCGATGGAGCTGTACGAGGCGATGCGCTCCGCGCCCACCTCGCGGCGCTTTGAGACCGACCCGGTGCCGCGCGAGGCGCTGGTGCGTGCGCTCGAGGCCGCCCGCTTCGCGCCGAGCGGCGGCAATCGGCAGGGCTGGCGGGTGGTGGTCGTCGAAGACGCCGACACCCGCCGCGAGCTGCGTGACCTGTACCTGCCGAGCTGGCGTGCCTACATGGAGCACACCGGCGGGGCCGGCATGCTCGCAGACCCAGCCGGCCACGACCAGGCGCGCGTGCGGATGGTGCGTCGCGCCGACGAGTTCGCGCACGCGCTCGACCGCGTACCCGTACACCTGGTCGTGGGGGTGCGCCTCGAGGACCTCGCCGTCACCGACGCCCAGCTCCCGCGGCAGAGCATCGTCGGCGGCGCCTCGATCTACCCATTCGTGCAGAACCTGCTGCTGGCGCTGCGGGCCGAGGGCCTTGGCACCGCGCTCACCACCCTGCTCGTCCCCGCCGAGGCCGAGGTCAGGCGCCTGCTCGGCATCCCCGAGGACATCGCGCTTGCGGCGTACATCGCCGTCGGCAGGCGTGCCGAGGCGTGGCCGAAGCGGCTCGCCCGCAAGCCCGTGGCCGAGTTCGCCTTCTCAGAGCGCTACGGCGAGCCTCTCACCGACTAGCGCCCCACTGAGCGCGGCCGGCGACCGCGCGCGGCCGTGCCGGTATCGGCCTGCGCCACGGCGCGCCCGCCGCCAGCGCCTGGCCGCTTGCCCGCGGAGGCGCTGGATCGACGGAGGCGCGTGGCTGCAGTGGTGTCCCTAACCGGCCGGCAGCGAGCTGAACGGCGCCGTGCCCGGGGCGACTTTCAGCCCGAGCCCGGTCGCCGCGTTGGCGTAGGCGAGCTCCTTCGCGAGCGTGCCGACGCCGTTGGCCGCCGGCAGCGGCGCGAACTCGACCGTCGAGAGCACGCCGAGCGCGTCCCCGGCCGAGTCCATGAAGCCACTGCCCGAGTCACCCGGGATGCCGGGCGTGGCCGTGTACAGCTCCTGGCTCCAGCCCTGCGTTTCTTCCTGGTCGCCGAGGCTCACACCCGTCTTCGGGCTGAGCGCGCTGATGCCCAGCCGCAGGATCGAGTTGCCGTAGCTGAAGACCTGTTCGCCCTGGGGAGAGGCTCCCGCGGCGAGCCCTTCAGGGCCGCCCCAGAAGGGCACCGTCGGATTCACTTTCGAGACCTGCGAAGCCGCGATCTTGATCAGGGCGAGGTCGTTGTAGGCGCACGTGTTCGCGTCTTTCTCGCCGTTTTTCTGCATCGTGATCCACGAGTTGTAGGCGAGCGTGCCGATCAGCGTGCCGTTCTGGACGCCGCCGTTGACGAGGTCGCCTGAGTAGATCGAAGTCCCAAGCGGTAGCGATTTGGTCGAGCAGCCGTTGGTTTCGGTGTCTTCGCCGGTCGAGGAGCAGTGAGCCGCCTGGCCGAGGTAGACGTTGCCGGCGGCGTCCGTGAAGACGAAGTTCGCCGTGCACTGCGAGGCGCCGCCGAGGAAGGACGAGGCGTTCGTGAAGGTCATCACGCCCGGGTGGATCGTGGCGCTTTCCTGCGGCGCCCAGGCGGAGGCGCTGGAGGCGCCGGCGAGCAGGGCGAGCACGAGCGAGACCAGCAACAGCGGCAGGAGCATACGCGGCTTCATGGAGTCCTTTCGGGGGCGGGTGGAGTTGACCGGTGGCCGGTGCGCGAGGGGTTCGCTCGCCGGCACCAAGCGCCCTCGGCACGGGCGCCAGCGCCCGGTTTACCCGTACCGGCGCCGCTCAAACACGCCGGCGCGGGCCGGCGGGGCGATCAGCCGAGCTGTGCCTTCAGCTCGGCGAGCTCCGCCGGATCGATCTTGTAGGTGTGCTCGGGGCCCGGGTAGCGGCGGGTGCGCACGTCCTCAGCGTAAGCCGCGACGCCGGCGTTCATCTCCTCCTGGATGTTCGCGTAGCGCTTGACGAAGCGCGGACCGAGACCGTCGCGGATCCCGAGCAGATCGTGGAACACGAGCACCTGGCCGTCCGTCGCCGGCCCCGCGCCGATCCCGATCACCGGGATCTCGATGCTCGGCATCAACTGCTCGCTGACGGCACTCGGGATCGCCTCGAACACGAGCGCGAAGCAGCCCGCCTCCTGCAGCGCCAGAGCCTCGGCGCCGATGCGGGCCGCCGCGAGAGCGGTGCGGCCCTGCGCCTTCCAGCCGCCGAGCGCAGTCGAGGTCTGAGGCGTGAGCCCGACGTGGCCCATCACCGGGATGCCCGCGTTCACGATCGCGCGCGCGCGCCTGACCGAGGCCTCGCCGCCGCCCTCGAGCTTGACCGCCTCGCAGCCGGCCTCCTTGACCATGCGCATGGCCGTCGTGATCGCCTGCTCGTCGGAGACCTCGTAGGAGCCGAACGGCAGGTCGCCGATCATCAGCGGCGTGCGCAGGCCACGGCGCACGGCGCGCGCCAGCACGAGCATGTCGTCGAGCTCGACCGGCGTCGTCGCGTTGTAGCCGAGCATCGTCGTGGCCGCCGAGTCGCCCACCAGCACGAGGTCGACTCCGGCCGACTCGGCCGCGCGAGCGCTCGGGTAGTCGTAGGCCGTGACCATCACGATCGGGTCGCTGAGCCGCTTCTTCTCGGCCAGCAGCGGCAGCGTCATCGGCAACCGGCCGGGGTCGGAGGGTGCCTGTATGTCGGGGTGGCTTGACATTGCGTCGGTGCTTCCTCTCTGGCGCGGTTGACCCCTCGCTAGGTGAGCAGGGTGGCCACCGCGTCGTCGATGGTGATGATCCGGTTGGTCTGGGCCTCGACGTGGACGACCCGGGGCTCGTAGGAGTCGAGCTCGGCCTCGTCGTAGGTGCCGTAGGAGACGACGATGATCGTGTCGCCGCGCTGGACCAGGCGGGCCGCGGCGCCGTTGATAGTCATCACGCCCGAGCCGCGCTCGCCGGCGATCGTGTAGGTCTCGAAGCGCGCACCGTTGTCGATGTCGAGCACGTGCACCTGCTCGTGCTCGAGGATGTCGGCCGCCTCGAGCAGGTCCGGGTCGATCGTGATCGAGCCGACGTAATGCAAATCGCAGTCGGTGATCGTCGCCCGGTGGATCTTTGACTTCAACATCACGCGTTGCATCAGGCGATCGCCTTTCTCTGGAGCGTTTGTTCGCTTGGGGGGTGGGCATTGCCGGCGATCGCGCTCGACGCATGCATCGGGCGCAGGATCGCGTTGTCGATCAGGCGCGTCTGGCCGATGCGCGCGGCCACCGCGAGCAGCGTCTCGCCCTCGAGCCGCTCGCACGGCAGCAGCGTCTCGGGATCGACAAGCTCGAGGTACTCCGGCTCGACGCCGCGTGCGAGCATCGCCGCACAGGCCGCCTCGAGCAGCGCCTGCGCAGAGCGCTCGCCGGCCGCCGCCCGCTGCGCCGCTTCGCGCAGGCCCTCCGACAGCGCCACCGCGCGCGAGCGCTCGGACGCGTCGAGCCGCGCGTTGCGGCTCGACATCGCAAGGCCGTCCCGCTCGCGCACCGTCGGGCAGGCCTGGATGCGGACCGGCAGGTTCAGATCGGCCACGAGCCGGCGGATCACGACGAGCTGCTGCGCGTCCTTCTGGCCGAAGTAGGCGACGTCGGGGAGGGCCATGCCGAGCAGCTTGGTCACGACCGTGCTGACGCCGCGGAAGTGCTCGGCGCCCCGGGAGGCGCCCTCGAGCCGCTCGGTGATGCCCAGAACCTCGACCGAGGTCGCGAAGCCAGACGGGTAGACCTCCTCGGCCGACGGTGCGAACAGCACGTCCGCGCCCGCGTCCGCCGCCAGCTCGGCGTCGCGCCGCTCCTCGCGCGGGTAGCGCTCCAGGTCGCCGCGCTCGTCGAACTGCGCCGGGTTGACGAACAGCGAGACCACGACCGCATCGCACTCGCGCCGGGCGCGACGGATCAGCGACAGATGGCCCTCGTGTAGGGCTCCCATCGTCGGCACAAGGCCGATCGTGCTGCCCTCGCGACGGGCCGGCGCGAGCGCCGAGCGCAGCTCGTCCACGGCGCGCACGGTCCTCATGCGCAGGCAAAGGGTGGGGTGACAGTGCTCATCGGCTTCGGTCCAGTTCCTCGCGGATACCGGCGCGACAAAAGATGTTGCTGCGGTTTGCTTCGGTCCGGCCCGGGCGGACCCGGTGACGGCCGCTGCCAATGATACAGCGCGATCGGGCGTCGGCAAGCCTGGCCCAGCCGGCCCGCTGCGAGGCGGGAAATCAGCTCACCATGCGTCGACGTACGGGCGCGCCTTGCCCGCGCGCTGCCACCACTCCGGGCTCGTATCGTCGAACAGGGTCGCGATCCAGCGCCTGGAGTCGGCCGGGTCGATCACGTCGTCGATCTCGCCGTAGGCGGCCATGTTGATGCCGCGGCCGCGCTCGTAGGCGGCGGCCACGGTGGCGTCGAACGCCCGCTCGCGCTCCTCGTCGTCCTCGATCGCCTCCAGCTCGCGCCGCATCCCCAGGCGCACGGCGCCCTCCAGGCCCATCGCGCCGAACTCCGAAGTCGGCCAGCCAACGGTGAACAGCGGCGCCTTGAAGCCGCCGCCGGCCATCGCCTGGGCCCCCAGCCCGTAGCCCTTGCGCAGCACGATCGTGCCGCAGGGCACGCTCAGGTTCGCCCCGCCGAGGAACATGCGCGCGAAGTGGCGCACGGTGGCCGTGCGCTCGGCCGCCGGGCCGACCATGAAGCCGGGGGTATCGCACAGGAACAGCACGGGCAGCGCGAACGCGTCGCACATGCCGATGAAGCGGGCCGCCTTGTCGGCGCCCTCGGCGTCGATCGCCCCACCGAGGTGGGTCGGGACGTTGGCCACGACGCCCAGCGGCCGGCCGTCGACCTTGGCGAGCGCCGTCACCATGCCCGCGCCGAAGCCGCGGCGCAGCTCGAGCACCGAATCCGTGTCGAACAGCCCGTCGATCACGCGGCGCACGTCGTATACGCGCTTGCGCTCCTGCGGGATCAGCCCTCGCAGCAGCGTCTGGTCGGGCATCTCGCCCGGTGCCGTCCGCCCGCGGAAGTAGGAGAGGTAGCGCTTGGCCGCGAGCACGGCCTCGTGGTCGTCGGCCACGCGCAGGTCGACCACGCCGCCCGCGTCCTGCACCTCGATCGGACCGACCTCGCCCGGCTCGTAGGAGCCGAGCCCGCCGCCCTCGATCATCGCCGGGCCGCCCATGCCGATGCTCGAGTCCTCGCTCGCGATCACCACGTCGCAGCACCCCAGCAGCGCCGCGTTGCCCGCGAAGCAGTAGCCCGAGGCGATGCCGACGAGCGGAACGAGACCGCTGAGCCCGGCGAACAGCGCGAACGCGCGGCAGTCCAGGCCCGCCACGATCGGCATGTCAACGTCGCCGGGGCGCCCCCCGCCGCCCTCGGCGAACAGCACCAGCGGCAGCCTGCGCCGCTCGGCGATCTCGAACAGGCGGTCCTTCTTGGCGTGGTTGCGCATGCCCTGCGTCCCCGCCAGCACCGTGTAGTCGTAGGACATCGCCACGCACGGGCGCCCGTCGATCTCGCCGACGCCCGCCACCAGCCCGTCCGCCGGGGTGCGCTCGATCAGCTCCTCCCGCGAGCGCCTGCCCTCCTGCGCGGCGAACAGCAGCGGGCCGTACTCGAGGAAGCTGCCGTCGTCGAGCAGCTCCGAGAGGTTCTCGCGAGCCGTTCGGCGCCCGCGCTTGCGCCGGCGTGCAACTGCCTCCGGGCGCGCCCGGTCGAGCCCGATCGCGTGGCGCTCGCGCACGGCCTCCAGGTCCGCGCGGATGCCGTCCGCGCCCGGCTCCTGCGCGTCCGGCGTCGCGTCCGCCTCGACCTCGCCGTTGGGGCTGATCACGAGCAGCGTCTGTCCCTCCTCGACCGCCTCGCCCACCGCGACCTCGATCCGGCGCACGACCCCGCCCGTCTCCGCCAGCACCTCGTGCTCCATCTTCATCGCCTCCAGCACGAGCAGCGCCTTGCCCGCTCCGACCGGCTGCTCGGGCTCGTATGCGAGCGAGACCACGACCCCAGCGAAGGGTGCCCTCACCGCGATCTCCGAGCTCGTCGACACGCCCAGATCATTGCGCAGCGGCCACCTTCTGCGATCGCCGCACGAAAGCTCGGAATTTGCTCGCTCGCCTCGCCCGCCGGCGCTCCGCCGCCGCACACGGGCTCCCAAGCAGCCACTAGCATCGAGCACATGGCCTCGACGGACGTCACGCGTGCGGCCACCGAGCGGCGCGAGGCCCTCAAGGAGGTGCTCCTGCGGGCTCGTGCCTGCACGCTCTGCCCCGAGCTCGCCGCCACGCGCAGGACCGTCGTCTTCGGCTCCGGCAACGCCGACGCCGAGCTGATGTTCGTGGGGGAGGCGCCCGGCGCGACCGAGGACGAGCAGGGCATCCCGTTCGTCGGCAGGGCCGGGAAGCTGCTCGAGACGCTGCTGGGAGAGATCGGGCTGCAGCGGTCGGAGGTGTTCATCGCCAACACGCTCATGTGCCGGCCCCCCGGCAACCGCGATCCGCTGCCGATCGAGCTCGACAACTGCCACGAATACCTGCTGCAGAAGGTCGAGCTGATCCAGCCGAGCGTGATCTGCACGCTCGGCAACTTCTCCACCAAGCTGCTGCGCGGCGACCCCACCGGCATCACGCGCCTGCACGGGCAGCCCGAGGTGCTCACGCTCGGGCGGCGCGCCGTGCGCCTCTATCCGATCTTCCACCCCGCCGCCGCGCTGTACACGCCGCGCATGCTCGAGACCCTGCGTGCCGACTTCGCCCGGCTGCCCGAGCTGCTCGCGCTCGGCCCGCCCGAGCAGCCCGACTTCGACGAGGTTCCCGAGCCGGCAGGGCCGGCGGCGCTCGAGACGGCCGGAGAGTCGCAGGCGGTGCTCGAGGGCGCTCGGGCCGCAGCCGCGGCCGAGGTCGCGGCTGGGGGCATACCGTCGCCCGAGCCCGATCAGCTTGGGCTGTTCTAGTACCCCTGGACGTCCGTTCGACCCCATTCGCCGCGTGTTTCCAGCGTTTTCCCTGCAGAGAGGGTATTTCCAGGCGATGTCGAAGATTTTCGTCCCCAGGCCTAAAGTCGATCAGCTGCTCTGTCGATACAGGCCCTGTCTCCATCCCTCCAGGAGTAACGATCGGCCCGCGTCCCTTTCTCCCGCGGGTCGATCGCGTTTAACGGCCCGGCGCGCGCTTCGCTCTACAGTCTCGTCGTGGCTGCCCGCATCGTCGATACCGCCGACCCGGCCGAGACCGAAGCCTTCGGAGCCGAGTTGGCCGCCGGCCTGAGAGACGGCGACGTCGTGCTCGTGCGCGGCGAGCTCGGCGCCGGCAAGACCACGCTCGTGCGCGGCGCCGCCCGTGCCCTCGGCGTGAGCGACCCCGTCACCAGCCCGAGCTTCAGCATCGGCCACCGCTACCGCGCCCGCGAGCGCCTGACCGTGTCGCACCTTGACCTCTACCGCCTCGCCGACCTCGAGCACGAGGATCCCGACCTGCTGGCCGACTACCTCGGGGAGGGGCGGATCGCCTTCGTCGAGTGGCCGCCAGACGCCGAGCGCGACCTCGCCGAGGCCCGCCTGCGGGTCTCGCTGTCGCATCGTGGCGCAGACCGCAGGCGCATCGAGGTGCTCGAACGATGATCGTGCTCGGCTTCGACACAGCCACCCAGGCCACCGCCGTCGGCCTGCGACTGCCCGGTGGGGAGACGCTGAGCATCCGCGACGATCCCGCCGCCCGGGAGCACCCAGGCCACGCCACGCGCCTGCTCTCGATGGCCGCCGAGCTGCTCGCGCGCGCTGAGCTCGGCTGGAGCGCGATCGAGCGGATCGCCGTCGGCGTGGGACCCGGCCGCTTCACCGGCCTGCGCGTCGGGATCGCCACCGCACGCGGGCTCGCCCAGTCGCTGCCCGCTCAGCTCGTAGGCGTCTCGAGCCTGCGCGCGCTCGCGCTGGGCGCGACATACGCGCGCAATGGCGTCGAGGGCGAGGCCGCTGACGCCCGATCGCTCGCCCAAGCCACCATCGCCGTGATCGACGCACGACGCGGCGAGGCATTCGCCGGCGGCTACCTCGGCGACGCCGAGATCGTGCTGGCGCATGCGCTGCGCCCGGCCGAGCTCGAGCGCATCGTCGAGCAGCTCGAGCGCCACGGCGCTCCCGCCGGCCAGCGCTGGTGCGCCGTCGGCGACGGCGCCGCGATCTATCTCGACGCCCTTCGCGCCGGCGGCGTCGAGGTCCCCGATCCCGGCTCGCCCCTGCATCTGCTCGACGGCCGCGCGATCTGCGAGCTCGGTGCGCTGGGCACGCCCGCTCCCAGCGGCCAGGAGGCGCTCGCCCGGGTCCTGCCCGACTATCGACGCTCGCCCGATGCCACGCTTGCCCTGCGCCAGCGCACGCCCGCAGTGGAGTCATCGCGAGCGTGAGCGAGCCATCCTCATCACAGCTCGACCGGGATCCCGACTTCCCCGCGATCGAGATCCGCCCGCTGGCGTATCCCGACCTGCCCCAGGTGCTCGCGATCGAGCGGCGTGTGTTTCCGACCCCGTGGTCGCTTGCCATGTTCGTGCTCGAGCTCTCCAAGCAGACCGGCATCTGCCTGGCAGCCTGCGAGCGCGTGGCCGTCGACGGCGCGACCGCGGACGGCGCGACGGGGGACGGCTCGGAGCGGCTCGTCGGCTATCTGGTCTGCTCGCGCTACGACACCGTCTGGCACGTGATGAACGTCGCCGTCGACCTGCATCGCCAGCGCATCGGCCTGGCCTCGCGCCTGCTCGCCGAGCTCTACGCGCGCGTCGGCGACGAGCGCGCTCGCTTCACGCTCGAGGTTCGCCGCTCGAACACCGTCGCCATCCACCTGTACGAGCGCGAGGGCTTTCGCGCCGCCGGCACCCGGCGCCGCTACTACCAGGACAACGGCGAGGACGCCCTCGTGATGTGGCGCACCCCCGCCACGCGGCTGGGGTCGCTCGAGGACGTGCCCAACCCGGGCCCCGTGTGAGGGCAACCACATGAGCATCCTCGCGCTGGAGACGAGCTGCGACGACACCTGCGCCGCCGTGATCGATGCCGACGGGCACGTGCGCGCAAACGTGATCTCCTCGCAGACCGCGCACGAGGACTTCGGCGGCGTCGTCCCCGAGATCGCCTCGCGTCACCACCTCGAGATCGTCAACGCGATCGTGGCCCGCGCGCTCGAGCAGGCCGGCGTCGAGCTGGATCAGCTCGAGCTGGTCGCCGCCACGCAGGGTCCCGGGCTCGTCGGCGCCCTGCTCGTCGGGCTCTCCACCGCCAAGGCGCTGGCCGCCGCCCGCGAGCTGCCATTTGCGCCCGTCGACCACCTGCAGGGCCACATCGCCGCCAACTTCCTGCTCGGCGGCGGCGATCCGTCCGTCTCGTCCGGCGACGGCCCCTTCGAGCCGCCCTTCATATGCCTGATCGCCAGCGGCGGGCACACGCTTCTGACCCACGTCACCGGGCACGACGGCTTCGAGGTGCTCGGGCGCACGCTCGACGACGCGGCCGGTGAGGCCTTCGACAAGGGTGCGCGCATGCTCGGGCTCGGCTATCCCGGCGGCGCCGCGCTGGAGGGGCTCGCGTGCGATGGCGATCCCGGCGCGTTCGTCTTCCCCGGCTCGCGTGGCGAGCGCTCGCGCGGGGGGCGCGGCGCCCACCGCCAGGCCTTCGCCGAGGGCCTGGACTTCTCATTCGCCGGCCTGAAGACGGCGTTGCTGTACAAGCTGCGCGAGCTCGGGTCCGACCAGGCTCGCGCACGCGCCGCCGATCTCGCCGCCTCCTATCAGGCGGCGATCGTAGACAGCCTGATCGAGCGCGCCGAGCGGGCGCTCGAGCGCAGCGGCTGCGATCGCCTCGCAGTGGGCGGTGGCGTCGCCGCCAACGGCCCTCTGCGCAGACGGCTGTCTGAGCTCGGCGTAACCCTGCACGTGCCCGCGCGCGTGCTGTGCACCGACAACGCCGCAATGGTCGCCAGCGCCGCGCGCTATGGCGAGCAGCTCGCCTACCCCCGCTATCTCGGGCTCGATGCCTACGCGACCGGCGAGCGGGCGCGCTGAGGCGATGAACAGAGCACTCGAGCGAGCGTGCCCGCCGGCTCGATCCGGCCCATGAGCCCCGAGATCGTCGTCTACTCCAGGCCCGACTGTCACCTCTGCGCCGAGGCCATGGCCGAGCTGCGTGCGCTCCAGGGCGAGCTCGGCTTCAACCTGACCGAGCGCGACATCGACCGCGACGAGGCGCTCCAGCGCGCCTACTTCGAGCGCATTCCGGTGGTCGCGCTCGACGGCGACGAGCTGTTCGAATACTTCATCGACGAGGCGCTCCTGCGCGAGCGACTAGAGTCACGACCATGAGCTACGGCGAGACCACCACCCGCCCGCGCGAGGTTCCCCTGGACGGCGCCGGAGCCTCGAGCGAGCGCCTCTCGCTCGGCGTGGCCGCGCGCCTGTCGCGCTACCTGCAGGTGCTCACGCAGGCCAAGAAGATGGGCAAGGAGACGATCTCCTCGCAGGAGCTGTCCGACTACACCCACGTGAACTCCACCCAGATCCGCCGCGATCTGTCCGGTTTCGGCAAGTTCGGCAAGCGCGGCGTCGGCTACAACGTCGAGGCGCTCGTCTCGCAGATCCGAAAGATCCTGCGCACCGCCGGCCAGCACAACATCGCGCTGCTGGGCGCCGGCCACCTGGGCAAGGCGATCGCCTCCTCCGACATCTTCGCCGACCACGGCTTCCGGGTGGTCGCCATCTTCGACGTCGACGAGCGCAAGGTCGGCACCCACGTCGGCAGCCAGATCGTGCGCCACACCAGCGAGCTGCGCCAGGTCGTCGAGGACGAGGACATCGTCGTCGGCGTGCTCGCCGTGCCGACGCAGGCCGCTCAGGAACTCGCCGACGAGCTCGTCGAGGCCGGCGTGAAGATCATCTTCAACTACTCCGAGTCGCTGCTGCTGGTGCCCCCGGAGGTCACCGTGCACACCTCGAGCCCCGCCGTAGATCTGCTCTACGCGCTGTACTTCTATCTGACCTGACCGGACTCCTCGGCCCACGAGCGCTATCACTCAGGGAGGCAAGCGCCGCGCCCACACCGCACGCGGACCCAACGCCGAACGCTATGACCAGCCTGGACCTAGACCGAGCGGCCGAGACGTTTGCAGCGGCCACCGACTTCACCGTAGGCGTAGAGGAGGAGTTCTCGATCCTCGACCCGCGCACGCTCGACATGCTGCCCCGCTTCGAGCAGCTCCGGGAGGCCGCGCGGGAGGCGGATCCGCTGCTGCACGAGCACATCACCGGCGAGCTGATCTCCTCCGAGATCGAGATCATCTCGGGCGTCGGCAACGATCTGCAGCACGCGCTCTCGTGTCAGCGTGAGCACCGCAAGCGCCTGTTCGCGCTCGCCGACGCGCAGGGGGTGGCGCTCGGCGCCACCGCCACGCACCCCTGGGCCGACTACCGCGAGCAGCCGATCATCGACACCGAGCACTACCGCCGCGTCGAGGAGGGTCTGAAGTACGTCGCCTGGCGCAACAACACCTTCAGCCTGCACGTGCACCTCGGCATCCGCGACCTCGACCGTGCCATCCGCGTGTGCGACCGCCTGCGACCCGTGCTGCCGCTGCTGCTCGCCATCTCCGCCAACTCGCCCTACCTCGACGGACGCGACAGCGGCCTGCAGTCGGCGCGCACCCAGAGCTTCACCAAGAGCTTCCCGCGCTGCGGCGTGCCCGATGCCTTCGGCGGCTGGGATGCCTACCGCGACTACATCGAGTTCCTCGCCCGCACCCGGTCGATCGTCGAGTTCACCCAGGTCTGGTGGTCCGTGCGGCCGCACTTCAGCTTCGGCACCGTCGAGGTTCGCATCTGCGACGTGCAGGCCACCGCGCAGGAGTCCGACGCGCTCGCCTCGCTGATCGCCGCCTGCATCGCGCAGGCCGCGCGCGACGACGACGACGGCGTTCCCTTCGTCGATCCGGCGCCCCGGCTGATCGAGGAGAACATGTGGCGCGCCATCCGCTTCGGCCTGGACGGCCACATGATTGACCTCTCCACCGCCGAGCAGTATCCGGCGCGCGAGGCGATCGACCGGCTCGCCGCCTGGACCGCGCCGATCCGCAACGAGCTCGGCGTCGAGCTGGTCTTCCCCGAGCGCAACGGCGCCCAGCGCCAGCGCCAGATGATCGACGCCGGCGCCTCGCGCGAGGAGGTCTTCGCCGCCTCCGTCGCCGAGACGCGGCAGACCTATTCGCAGGAGGTGACCGTATGAGCACCGACCCAGGCTCGCCCGAGGACCCCGCCGTCGCAGCCGACCGGCAAGCCGCCGGCGCCGGCACCGGGGCGCCCGGGGCGGAGGCCGAGCCGAGCGAGGAGCAGCTGCGTGCCGCATACGAAGCGGAGCTGGCCCGCATCACGAGCTCGGACATGATGCTGCAGGCCGCCGTCTCGCTGTTGAACATCGGCAGCTACCGGCTGCTTCCGCGCCCGAGCGGCGGCGGTGAGGGCGCCGCGCAGGCGGGCGCGGGTGCGGGTGCGGGCGCGGCCGGCGCCGGACAGGACCTCGAGCAGGCACGCGACGCGATCGACGCCGTGCGAGCGCTGCTCGAGATCCTCGAGCGGCGCGTGCCCGGCGAGCTGCGACCGCTGCGGGACGCGCTCTCGCAGCTGCAGATGGCCTACGCGCGCGAGGTTCAGGCCGGCGGCCAGGCGCCCGCGCCGGGCTCCGACGAGGCGCCCGGCGGCGGCTCGGAGGGGTCCTCGGGCGGCGCCGAGGGCGAGGGCGGGGACGCGGACGGGGGCGAGGGCGAGTCCGGCGGCGGCCGTTCGGGCCCCGGCGGCGCCGGTGAGGACCAGCCCTCGGAGCAGCCACAGCGCGGTCCCGGCCCAGCCGAGTCGAGCGGGCGGCTGTGGGTGCCCGGGCGCTGAGCGCCGGGCCAATCTGAGCGGCGCCATGGGCGCCGAGCGACGGGCGCGGCGCAGGGCGCCTTCACGCGCACCCGCGCGGCCGGCATTTCGCCGGCCGGCACGATAGACTGCGCGCGCGTTTGCACCGGGAGACCGCTCGACACCGAGCGAACCGGTCGACAGACGTGCGCGCGACGATCCTCGCGCGGCACTCCAATCAGACCGCGGAGGATTTCTGTTGAGTAGCTTTCTGACGAACCATGGGGTCGTCGTCGCCCTCGTTTGCGCCGCCTGTGCGGTGGCATATGGACTGCTGACCACCCGCTCCCTGCTGCGCCTCTCGCCCGGCAACGAGCGGATGCAGAGCATCTCGCTCGCCGTCCAGCAGGGCGCGCGCGCCTACCTCAACCGCCAGTACGCGACGATCGCGGTCGTCGGCGTGGTGCTGTTCGTGGCGCTGATCTTCATCCAGAACATCGCCGTCGCCGTGGGCTTCGCGATCGGCGGCCTGCTGTCGGGCTCCACCGGCTACATCGGCATGAACGTCTCCGTGCGCTCGAACGCGCGCGTGGCCGAGGCGGCGCGCTCGGGCGTCACGCCGGCGCTGCGCGTCGCCTTCCGCGGCGGCGCCACCACCGGCCTGCTCGTCGTCGGCCTGGCGCTGATCGGCGTCGCCGGCTACTACGGCGCGCTGACCTCGTGGTTCAACGACAGCCCGAAAACGGCGGTCGACGCGCTGATCGGGCTCGGCTTCGGTGGCTCCCTGATCTCCGTCTTCGCCCGACTCGGCGGCGGCATCTTCACGAAGGCCGCCGACGTCGGCGCCGACCTGGTCGGCAAGGTCGAGGCCGGCATCCCCGAGGACGACCCGCGCAACCCGGCCACCATCGCCGACAACGTCGGCGACAACGTTGGCGACTGCGCCGGCATGGCGGCCGACCTGTTCGAGACCTACGCGGTCACCGCCGTCGCGGTGATGCTGCTCGGCGTGCTCACCTTCCACGAGGCCACGCGTGTGGCGCTGTACCCGCTCGTGATCGGCGGCGCCGCGATCATCGCCTCGATCATCGGCACCTACGCGGTGCGCACCAAAACGGACAACGTCGAGCGGGCGCTGCTGCAGGGCCTCGTCGTCTCCGGCGTGCTCGCCGCCGGCGCCTTCGCGCCGATCACCTACTGGCTGATGCGCAACCTGACGTTCAAGTCGGTCGGCGAGGCCGTCAACACCCCGAGCTGGTCGCACCTGTACCTGTGCTCGCTGATCGGCATCGCCGTCACCGCGCTGCTGTTCGGACTGACGGAATACTACACCTCCACCCGCTTCTCGCCGGTCAAGAAGACGGCCAAGGCATCGGTCACGGGCCACGCGACGAACATCATCCAAGGCTTCGGGTCGGGGCTGCAGGCGACCGCGCTGCCCGCGTTGGTGATCGTGCTCGGCATCCTCGGCTCGTGGAAGCTCGCGGGCGGCGGCGTGACCGGCATCTACGGGATCGGCATCGCCGTTATGGGGCTGCTCTCGCTGACCGGCCTGATCGTCGCGCTGGACGCGTTCGGGCCGATCACCGACAACGCCGGCGGCATCGCCGAGATGGCCGAGCTGCCCGAGGACGTACGCAAGGTGACCGATCGCCTCGACGCCGTCGGCAACACGACCAAGGCCGTGACAAAGGGGTACGCGATCGGCTCGGCCGTGCTCGCCGCCGTCGTGCTGTTCGCCGGCTTCCAGAAAGAACTCGAGGACAAGGTCGGGCACGTGATCTCCTTCGGGATCAACGAACCGCCGGTGCTGATCGGCCTCTTGATCGGCGGCCTGATGGTGTGCCTGTTCGCGTCGCTGTCGATCGAGGCGGTCGGGCGCGCGGGCGGCGCCGTCGTCGAGGAGGTGCGCCGCCAGTTCCGCGAGCACCCGGGGATCATGGAGAACACCGAAGAGCCCGACTACGCGGCGTGCGTGGACATCGTCACGAAGACCGCGCAGCGCGAGATGATCCTGCCCTCGCTGCTGCCGATCCTGCTGACGCTGATCGTCGGGCTGATCGACCAGCAGGCGCTGGGCGGGCTGCTGATCGGGGTGATCGTCGTGGGCTTCTTCTTCGCCGTGCTGATGACGGCCGGGGGCGGCGCCTGGGACAACGCGAAGAAGCTGATCGAGGACGGCGCCTTCGGCGGCAAGGGCTCGGAAGCGCATGCCGCGTCCGTCACCGGCGACACCGTCGGCGACCCGTTCAAGGACACGGCCGGGCCCGCGATCAACCCGATGATCAAGGTCGCGAACATCGTCGCGATCCTGATCATCCCGCTCATCACTTGAGACAGGGCCGGCTCGATGTGGCCGGCCGTGGCTGGGACGCCTAAGCTCAGCATGAGATGAACGGCCGAACCGCGCACCGCTCCGGCACTCTGGTGCTGTCAGTGCTGATGGCGGCGATCGGCCTAGCTCTGATCGGCCAGGTGATCGCGGGCAACGGCGGCGTGCTCTCGGCCCGGCTGCTGCTGGGCGTGCTGTTCCTGGCCGGCGGCCTCGCGCGCCTGTGGCTCGAGCACAAGCGAGGCCAGCGTCGGTGAGAGGGCGCCGCGCATGAGCAAGGACGAGCACGCCGGCGACAGCGCAGCGCCGGCGGGCGCCGGCGGCGAGGGCGGGGAGGTCGGCGGGGCGCAGGGGCCGGCCGCCGGCGGCTCCGCCTCGGGCGCGGGCGCCGGCACGGGCGACGGCGGCGGCAGCCGCACGGCTCGCGCTCAGGCCGAGCTCGGGCGTGCCGAGGCCGAGCGGATCGCGACACAGATCTCGGCGCGCTCGCTCTCGACGGCGCGCCGCAGCGTCGGCTCGCCCACCCTGTTCGCGGTCGTCTACACGCCGCTTGCGAGCGCGATCTACTTCTCGCTCGGCGTCATCTCCGGGCACGCGCTCGGGCTCACGCCGCTCGTCTTCCTGATCTCGGCGCTGCTGTTCGCGCTGACCGCGATGACATACGCCGAGGGCGCCTCGCTGCACCAGGAGCGCAGCGGCTCGACCGTGTTCGCGCGCTACGCCTTCAACGAGCTCGTCAGCTTCGTGGCGGGTTGGGCGATCCTGCTCGACTACGTGATCCTGATCGCGGTCACGTGCTACTCGGCCACGCAGTATCTGCGCGTGTTCTGGAGCCCGCTGGGCCACTACGCGGAGTCGCTGGGGCTCGCGCTCGTGTTCATCCTGCTCGTCGTCCTCGGCAACGTCCGCGGCTTCGGCTGGCGGCGCTCGCGTCGCGTGGCGATGATCGTCGTCGCCGACCTCGCGCTGCAGGCCCTGATCGTCGTGCTCGGGCTCGTGCTCTTCTTCAGCCCAGACACGCTCCTCGATCCGATCCACCTCGGCAGCGCGCCGACGTGGTCGGGTCTCATTTTCGCGCTGACCGTCGCAGCGATCTCCTTCACCGGTCTCGAGTCCGCCGCGGGGCTCGCCGGCGAGGTGCGGATCTCGCGCGGCCAGCTGAAGCGGCTGGTCGGCACGGGCACGGCGATGGTCATCGTCATCTACGTCGGGATCGCGCTCGTCGCGGTCACGGCGCTGCCGGTCCACAACGGCCACACCGACCTGGCCACGCGCTTCCTCAACGATCCCGTCGTCGGCCTGGCCGAGCAGATGAAACCGCATTGGCTCGCCGAAACGCTGCGCTACGTCGTCGCCGGGCTCGGCGCGCTCACGCTCGTGGCCGCCGCCAACTCGGCGATGCTGGGCCTCTCGCGCCTGGCCTACTCGCTCTCCACCAATCGGCAGATCCCGAGCGGGCTGGGGCGCCTGCACCCACAGCGCTCGACCCCATACGTGCTGATCATCCTCGCCGGCATCGTCGCCGCCGGGCTGGTCGTCCCGGAGGACCTCGACTTCCTGATCGGCATCTACGCCTTCGGCGCGCTGCTGGCCTTCACGATCGCGCACGTCTCCGTCTGCAGGCTGCGCTACTCCGAGCCCGATGGGCCCCGCGGCTACCGGATCCCGCTGTCGGTGGCGTGGCGCGGCGGCAAGCTGCCGGTGCCGGCCGCCTTCGGCGCCGCGATCTCGGCCGCCGGCTGGCTCGCCGTGATGATCGTGCACGAGCCCGCTCGCTACGTCGGGCTGGGCTGGATGGTCGTGGGCATCGTCATGTACGTGCTCTATCGGCGCGCCGACGAGGCGCCGCTGCTGCGCAGGGTCACGGTCGCGCCCGAGGTGCTGCGCGCGGAGCCGCCGAGCGAGCGCGACTACGGCTCGATCCTCGTGCCGCTGTTCGGCACGAGCCTGGATGAGGACATCGTGCAGACCGCGGCGCTGCTCGTCGCCGGCGAGCAGACCGACGAGGCGGCGATCGACGAGGCCACGATCGAGGCTGTGTGGATCTTCGTGATCCCGATGTCGCTTCCGCTGGACGCGCGCCTGCCCGAGGCGCAGGTCAAGCAGGCGCGTCAGGCGCTTGCGCGCGCCAAGGCCGTCGGCGAGGAGTACACGGGCGTGCAGGTCGCCACCGCGACCGTGCGCACGCGACGCGCCGGCTACGCGATCGTCGACGAGGCCAAGCGCCGGGGCGTGGAGGCGATCGTGCTGGGCGCCGAGGAGCCCTCGCTGATCCGCGGCGGCGCGCGTCTGGGCGGGCGCGGAGGCCCGCTCGAGAACTTCGTCGGCGACGTGACCAAGTACGTCATCGACAAGGCTCGCTGTCGCGTGATCGTGACCGCGCCGGCCGCCGGCGACTCGCTCGCCGAGCGCCGCTCGCGCCTCGAGAAGCAGAGCTGATATGGGTGCAGCCTGGTATTGCGCGGGCCGTCACATCGACTAACCTGCGGCGCATGTTCGTGATGATCGTGGGGGCCGGGCGTGTCGGCTCGGCCGTCGCCAAGTCGGCGCTCGCCGCCGGCCACGATGTCTCGGTGCTCGACGAGGACCCGCTCTCCCACGAGCGCCTGGACGCCGGCCAGGCCGTCAGTTGGGAGGACGCCGGCGGTCAGTTCACGGTCGGCACGGCGCTCGAGATCGACGCGCTGATCCAAGCGGGCATCGAGCGCGCAGACGTGTTCATCGCCTCGACCGACGGAGACAACACCAACCTGATCATCGCCCAGATCGCCCAGCGCCGATTCGGGGCGGAGAAGGTGATCGTGCGCGTGATGGACCCTGCGCGAGCCGGCTGGTACGGCGAACAGGGGCTGCACACGATCTCCCCGACCAAGCACGCGATCGAGATGTTCGAGCGCGCGCTCCAGCCCGAGCCCGAGCCCGCGTGAGCTAGCCATGTACGCGATCATCGTCGGTGCCGGCAAGGTCGGACGCAACCTCGCTCGAGAGCTGATCGCCAAGGACCACGAGGTCACGATCATCGAGTCCTCGCGCCCCCGCTACCTGGCGATCGAGGAAGAATTCGAGCACGCCGCCCAGTACGGCGACGCTACCGAGCTGTGGGTGCTCGAGCGCTCGGGCATCCAGCGCGCCGACCTCGTGATCGCTGTGACCGGCGACGACGAGGACAACATGCTCGTGTGCCAGGTCGCCAAGGAGAAGTACCTCTGCGACCGCATCATCGCCCGCGTCAACAATCCCCGCAACCACGATCACTTCCGCCTGCTCGGGATCCAGCCGGCCGTGTCGGCGACCGACCTGATCCTGCGGCTGATCGAGCACGAGGTTCCCCGCTACGGGCTCGTGCACCTGCTCGCGCTCGAAGAGGAGAGGCTCGAGATCATCGAGCTCGAGGTCTCAGACGCCGCGCCCACCGTCGGGAAGTCGGTCTCCGAGATCGCCCTGCCCGAGGGCAGTCTGATCATCTCCGTGCTGCGGGGCGGCACCGGCTTCGTGCCCAAGGCCGACACCGTGATCGAAGCCGGCGACGAGGTGCTGCTCGTACTCGATCCGGGGCTGGAGGAGACCATCACGGCCTACTTTGCGCCCAACGGGGTCGGGCCCGAGGGCTGAGCAGCCCGTCTTTCGAGATCCGCTCGCGCCGCCCCCGACCCGTATGCAGCGGCGAGGCGCGTCCCACTATCCTTGGGGCTTGCGATCGGGTCCGCGCGGCGCGCGGAGCCCTCGATCCGGGATGGTGTAATTGGCAACACGCCTGCCTCTGGAGCAGGAATTTGGGGTTCGAGTCCCTGTCCCGGAGTTGAAGGTGGCCCTGCTAATGGGGTGGTGCCGCGGGCTTCAATGTGAAGGAGCCGCGGTCCCCTGGCGGACGCGAGGCCAGCGGTCGCGACGTTCGGGTCGCTGGCCGAGGCGGAGGCCAGTGCGCGCAAAGCTCGCACGCCTGACGTCCTGGGTCTCGCCTTCACGATGAAGGCCCGCCCCGTTCTCGTCGACACTCGCCGGCCCAGGACACGGCCATCGTGCCCGCAACAAAGAGGCACCCGTTCGGCCGTTGGATCGTAGACGCCGCGACCCGCTTTTGGCCCAGGTAAACGTGTCCTACGCGCCAGCGCTGAAAGGCGTAATGTGCACGGCGATCGAGCTCCGTGGGGGAGACGCATGAGCGTGTTGGCAGCCGTCCTGAACCTAAACCATCCATCGCTTCTCGCGCACAACTGCGGACACGAAGTCGAGGCTTAGCGTCGCCGCCGTGTCGAAAACCGCTTCGCATCAGGGGAAGTTCCGCGTCGTTATCGTCGGCGGAGGTGTCGCGGCTCTGGAGACCGTACTCGCCTTGGCTGAGCTCGCGCCCGACCGTACCGACGGAACCGTCATCGCACCCAACACCGAGTTTGTCTACCGGCCGATGGTCGTCCGCGAGCCATTTGCATACGGCCCTGCCCAGCGCTACCCGCTGGCACAGATCGTCAACGATGCCGGAGCAAGACTGTGCGAAGGTGAGCTTGGCTGGATCGATCCGGTCGCACAGGAGGTCCACACCAAGGACGATGAGACCATCGAGTACGACGCGCTGGTGCTGGCGCTCGGCGCCACGATCACCGAGCGCTATCCGCACGCTCTGACGATCGACGACCGCAACTTGGACGAGACCCTACACGGGCTGATCCAGGACATCGAGGGGAACTACATCCACAAGCTGGCATTCGTCGCGCCCGGGCGGATGGCTTGGCCACTGCCGCTGTACGAGCTCGCGCTGATGACTGCCGGGCGCGCCTATGACATGCAGATCGAGCTGGAGACGACAATCGTCACCCCCGAGGAGATGCCGCTGGCGATCTTCGGGTCGGCGGCTAGCGCGGCTGTCGTCGACCTGCTTGCCACGGCGAATGTCCAGACCGTCGGGTCCGCATATGCCGAGGTTCCCAGCTACGGCGAAGTGCTGATCAACCCCGGCGAACGGCGCCTGGAGGTCGACCGGGTGATCGCGTTGCCCGAGCTCTATGGTCCCGTCGTGCGCGGCATTCCGCTCGGCGAAAACGGTTTCATCCGTGTAGACCCGCATTGCGCGGTACCAGATGTCGACCGCATCTACGCAGCCGGCGACGCGACCGACTTCCCAGTCAAGCAGGGTGGCGTCGGATCGCAACAGGCCGACGTTGCTGCGAAGTCGATCGCGGCTCTAGCTGGCGCGACCGTGACGCCTGAGCGTTTCGACCCCGTGATTCACGGGATGCTATTGACCCATGAGCAGCCGCGATACCTCACTGCTCGAATCACCGGTGGACACGGGTTCAGCTCAGAGATCAGCGAGAGCCCGGCTTGGTCGCCGCCGCGGAAGATCGTCGCCAAGTACCTGGCGCCGTATCTGGAGGCGCAAGACCGCGAGAGTGCTTCCCAGGGGAGCGCCAGCGCCTAGCGGTACGCAGTACTGCTAGACGGCCTCATGCCTGACTACCATGCAAGCCGCATCGAGCACCGGGTAATCGACGGACCGACGCCGGTCGTTTTCGAGGGCCGTACTTCAAGCCGACTTCCTCGACGCGGTGCGCCGTTGCCGGAGCGTTCGCGGACTGTTCGCGCTGCGCGCCGCTGGTGCGCGTACGGTCGCAGCGGCACGATGATCGCCGCTCGTCAGCCCGCCCGAGCCGGCCGCTCTGCGTCTTGCCGACGCTCAAGCGCTGGCGCAGCGTCTCGGCAGGGTGTGACCTTCACGGCCGCTTCGACGACAAGACCGGCGATGTGAACGCGGCGGCCGAATACGAGTTGGGCGGCGAGCGGGCGCTACGCCGCTGCCTCGACTCGCTTGGCATGTCGCCGATGGCGCGTGCCGACAGGGAATCCGCGCCTAGAGAAGCGTAGGCTCAAGCGGGGGAACACAACGAAGGGGGCACCGTGACCATCCTCAGGATCGTCAGCCGAGGCTTGGATCGGAAGACCTACGACACCATGCGCGAGATGCTGGACATCGACCGCAATCATCCGCTCGGCCTGATCATGCACGGGGTCAGCGAAAAGGACGGACGGGTGCAAGTTGCACAGATCTGGGACTCCGAGGAGTACGCGCGGCGCTTCGATGAGGAGCGTCTCGCGCCCGTGCTCCAAGCGGTCGGCGCTCCCCTGGACGCCGAAGTCACGGCGTTCGAGTTGGAGGATCTCATCACGCCCTAGCGTGGCGCTGTGGTGATTGCGACCATGGGGAGCAGTCTGGACCTTGTGCGCTCGATCCTCGCTGAATGGGAGCGCGCCGATTTCCATTCGGTCAGCTGGGCGCATCCCGAGATCGAGTACACAGTCGTCGGCGGCCCCGAACCGGGCACGTGGAATGGCATCGCCGAGATGAACGCGAGCGTCCGAGCATTCATGAGCGCATGGGAGGACTACGGGATCCAGGGTCAGGAGTACCGCGATCTGGACGATGAGCGGGTGCTCGTGCTCGTCCGATTGAGCGGGCGCGGAAAGGCCAGCGGCCTCGAGATCGAGGAGACGCAGGCAGACGGAGCCGAGGTCTGGCACGTCCGCGATGGCAAGGTCATCCGACTTGTCCTCTATTGGCACCGCGATCAGGCGCTCGCCGATCTTGGGCTGGCGGAGTAGGCGATGTCGCAGGAGAACGTGGAGTTCGTGGAAGGTCTCCTCGCCGGGACCGGAAGCGTCGACAAGCAGGCGTTGCTCGCGGCCCTGCCCGACTTCATCGCGCAAGCGTGCGCCCCCGACATCGAATGGGTCGAGGACCCGCAACGCGCCGATGGCCGCGTCTATTACGGGCACGAAGGTGTGCAACAGTCCTTTGAACGATGGCTCGAGCATTGGGATGAGTACGGGGGCGAGCCCGAGCGATTCATCGACTGCAGCGACGACGTGCTCGTGATTGCTCACGAGCACGCGCGCGGAAGGGTGAGCCGGGCGAGCGTGAGTTCTCGCATCTACATGGCCTTCACGATCCGCGCGGGCAAGATCGCTCGATACCGCGAGTTCTACGACGAGCAGGCCGCCCTCAAAGCCGTTGGGCTGGCGGAGTAGGCGATACAGCAGCAGGCGCTCGAAGTGGCTCTGAGCCGCGCGCCTAGGTCCGTTTCGCTGCGGCTCGTTTGCGCTTGTCCCTGCCGAGCACGACCCCCTCGATCTCCGCAAGGGCGTCGCCCATGTAGATCGCGAGGCGCTGCAGGTGGGGAAGCGTGTCGCGAGCGCCGGTGAGCCCGAAGTTGAGCGTGCCCGCGTAGCTGACGCAGGTGATGTTGAGTGCGTTGCCGTGGAGCAGCAGCGACAGGGGAGACAGGGAATCCAAGCGCGAGCCGTTCAGATACAGCGGCTCCTGGGGGCCCGGCACGTTCGATATCCCGACGTTGAACGGAATCGGCGAGCGTCCGGCCAGGCCGGCCATCAGGCCCGCGATGTAGGGACCGTTGATCAGCAGCGTGTAGGAGGTGCGCGCCTCGGACGGGAGCCCGCTGAGGTGGCGCTTTGCCTCGGCGGTTGAGCGTGTGATGGCCCGGAGGCGCTCGCTCGGGTTGGCGACGTTGGTGCCCAGCTCGGCCACCATCATCCCGATCGCGGTTCCCATCGACTGATCGTCGGCCTCACGCAGGTTCACCGGGATCCCAGCGGTGAGCGGGCGATCGGGGATCCGCGCGTGCTCGGCGAGATAGCGGCGCAAGGCACTCCCGCTGAGATACAGGACGACGTCGTTGAGGGTGCAGTCGGCGGCCTTCGCCAGGCGCTTGATGCGCGCGAGCTGGTACTGCTGGGTCGCAAAGCGCCGCTGTCCGCCGAGGTTCCCCCCGAGCACCGAGCTGGGGGCGCGGTAGGGCGCCTGAAGTGCGCGATCGTCGACGGCCGCGACGGCCAACTCAAACGCCGCGCGGGAAAGCCCGGCGGCGGCTGCGGCGGCGCCTCGAACGACGCTGAGCGGGCGCCCGAGCGCTCCCAGCGCGCCGTCCCGGTCGGCGTCTCGGCGAGGACGTTCGCCCGCGCCGACGGTCCAGAACGAGGCCATGCCACGCCGATCGGGGTCCTTGGAGAGCGCGCGCATGATCAGACGCATCCCGCTGACGCCGTCGATCAGCGAGTGGTGAATCTTGCTGTACATCGCAAAGCGGTTCCCTTCGAGCCCCTCGATCAGATGCACCTCCCAGAGTGGCCGGTGCAGATCGAGCTGGTGGCTGTGCAGGCGTGAGACGAGGATTCCGAGCTCGCGCTGGCCGCCGGGATGGGGCAGCGCGGAGTGGCGCACGTGGTAGTCCAGATCGACGTCGCGGGTCTCGCGCATGAGTGGCGCCCGCCCACCGAGCAGCGGGGGCTCCACGAGCTTCAGGTTCCACGGCGACGGGATCGCCCGCGCCTCGCGCATTCGCTCGAACTCCAGCTTGAGGTAATCCGCCGGTGCGTTCTTGGGCAGCGTGAACTCGAACAGCCCACCGACGTGCATCGGCGTGTCGCGCGACTCGAGAGCCAGCCAGACGGCATCGAGTGGGGGAATCTGCTTCATCTCCAGCGTCGCCTCTCCCTATCTCCGTCGCGCTGCCCGTGCAACCGCACAAGCCTAGCCGCTCGCCGCCAGCGGGTGCTCGCGGTGATCGAAGCGAGCCCCAGGGGTCTCCTCACCCGGGCGCGAGCCGGATCTCAGCGCACGTGCTCATCGAAGAAGCTCAGTATCCGTTCCCAGCCGTCGCGGGCGGCTTGCTCGTCGTAGCCGACCGCCATCGGTGTGGGCACTCGCGCGAGCCAGCCTTGCCAGCCGTCGACCTGAGAGAAAAAGGAGTGTCCGGCCTGGTCATAGGTCTTCACGTCGTGGGGCACACCGAGGGAAGCGAGGTGACGCTCCAGGCGCACCGCCATCCGGCGCCCCACCACGTGGTCCTTGCCCCCGTAGCTTGCGACCACCGGACACACGCCGTCGAGACGAGCGCGATCGGCAGGCACATCGCCGTAGTTGACGGCGGCCGCCGAGAAACCCGGCTGCGTGCCGGCGATGAGGGCAAAGCCGCCGCCCTGACAGAACCCGGCGACGGCGATCCGCTCCGAGTCGACCTCAGGCCGAGCGGCGAGCGCATCTCTTGCGGCACAGATGTCCGAGATCTCTCGCGCCGCGCTGCCCCGCACCATGTCGACCATGACTCGGCTGAGACATACGATCCGCGAGCCGTGCGAGTACAGGTCGGGGGTGAGTGCGGCGTATCCGGCGTCGGCGAAGCGACGGGCGATTCGGCGTATGTCGTCGTTGAGGCCGAATGACTCGTGCAGCACGACGACGCCGGGGTGAGGCCCCGCGCCGACAGGTGAGAAGAGCTCGGCGCGGAGCATCGAACCGTCCGGCGCGGAGACATCCAGGCGCGTTCCGCCCTTCGGCATCGCTGAGGACGATACCCGAGCCCTGCCGGGCGGCTGGCGCGCAACGCCTCGGTGCCGAACGGACGTTCCGACGCGGGCACCTCCTAGCTGCCGAAGAACCGCTCCAAGCGCCGGTGGCGATGCCGGAAGATCGCGGCGATCACGGCCCGGTGGACGGCCGCGATCCCGGGCAGCCGGGGAACGAAGGCGACTCGGTCGGTGAGGCGGGTGCGGCCGCCGTCGAGCGGCACGAGCGTGCGTTCGTGTTCCCATGTGCGAGCGCTCAGCATCGTTGAGCGCTCGAGGAACCCCTCGCCCGGGTCCAGACGCTCCACGCAGAGGTCGTCGTAGTCGAACGGGACCACGCCGAACAGCAGGATCCAGCTGCGAAACCAGCGCCGCCCCAGCGGGACGGCCTCGGGCGAGAGCTCGGCACCGCGCGGCGCGGTCATGCGCATCCACGGTCCGAGCTCGTGGTTGATGCCCTTCATCGAGGCGACTCGCGCCCACACCGCGTCGGGCGGCGCCTGAAGCTCGCTCGCCGTCAGGACCTCGACGTCCGTCACGACGGCCGGGCGGCGGGTCATTCCGACCCGCCGCCTTCGAATCTCGGCGAACGCGCTTCGAACAGCCAGCGACCGTCGCCGTAAACCAGTTTGGCCGGTCCGATAACGCCACCCGAGACCACGGTCGCCTGATCGCCCGAGACCTTGATCGAGCGGACATGGGTGAAGTCGAAGGCGCTTCCGGTGCGTCTCAACGTCGCGACCGCCGCCCCGCATTTGCTGCCGCTGATCGTTTCGATCGTGGTGATCGCCTGGGCCGTGAAATAGCGCTGGCAGATGTCCTTGGCCGGCCCTTCCTTGAATGCCTGTTCGAAGGATGTCAGCGTCGCCTGCACCCCCTGTGCCGAGCGCGGCGTCTGGCCGGCGCCGGAATCGCCGCCGGACCCGCATCCCGACCCGACGAAGGCCGAGATCGCGACGGCGACGGCGAGAACCGTGCGGCCTGGGAACCACGTGCGGAGATTGCGGCACTCGGACATCGCCCGTCCAGTATCCCGTTTGCAGCGGCGCGATCGCAATGATCGGGAGAGCCGACGCTCCGGCCTATTCGTAGGAGAACCGATCGGCGACGGCCTTGACGCTGCTCTGCCCGGCCACGGTCGCTCTGACGTCGATGACGCCCGCTTTGTGCGGCGGAGCTGCCACGGTGCAGAGCGAGAGCGTGGTGCATTCGAGCCCGCCGGAGGCGGTGGAGCCGAATTTGAATTTGGTTGCGATCGAGCCGAGCGCGAAGCCGCTGCCGCTGACGGTCACGCTCGTGCCACCGCTCGCCGGTCCGGAGCTCGGGCTCACGCCCGTGATCGTGGGAGGTCCGGCGCGAAAGCGATCGCTCAGCGTCACGGCGCTCGTCCCGTTCGGCGTGGTCACGGTTACGTCGACGTTGCCGGCCGGCAGGGCGGGCGAGCTCACCGTCATCGCGCTCGACGATTCGGTCGTATAGGTGGAGGCGCGGCTCGCGCCGAAGCGAACGGACGTGGCGCCGACGAAGCCGGTGCCGGCCACGCTCACGCTCGTGCCGCCGCCGGCCGGCCCCGAGGCGGGGGCGACGCCGGTGACCGTTGGCCGGGGGCCTTTGGGCACGTAGATGAAGCGATCGAACGAGCCGGTCGCGCTCGTGCCGCCCGCGTTGGCCGCGGTGACGTCGACGGTTCCCGCGCCGCTCGGCGAGACGGCCGTGATCGAGCTGTCGGAGTTGATCGTGAAGCTGTGCGCCGCCGTCGATCCGAACTTCACCGCCGTGACTCCGCCGAGGCGGCTGCCTTCGAGCGTGACCGAGGTGCCGCCGCCTTCGAGGCCGGCGACGGGGGAGACCGAGCTCACGACGGGCGCTTCGGGGAGGGTGTCGAGCGTGCGGTCAGCGCCCGTGCTCGTCCCGTGTTCGTTCGTGGCGAGGATGCGGAAGTGGTAGGTCGTGTCGGGCAGTAGCCCTTCGAGGCTGCCCGAGACGGCCACGGGCGCCCGCCCGCCTTCGGGAGAGGGGACGCAGGGTACGCTGGCTTCGTAGAACACGGAGGTTCCGTATTCGAAGCGGCAGTCGCCGATCCGGGAGCCGTTCGGATTGACGGTTGCGTTGAGTCGAGCGCTCGTCTGCGTGATGGCGTCGGCCGCGCCGGTGAGCACGGCGGGCGGGTTCGATTCGCCGCCGGGCGGTTCGGAGGCTGGCCCGGGTTCCGGATGCGGCGAAAGCAGGACCGGGGAACGGGGCTCCTGTTCGAAGTCGAAGTCGGTGGCGATGTCGCCGAGGCCGGGGAGTTCGTCGCGCACGTCGGGGCGTTTGTCGGGGCGGCCGTCGGTGGCGGGGTTCAGGCGCGCGCCGCTGAGGAAGTCGTCCTCGATGAACTTGAGGTACGCATCGTGGCTGAGCTGCTGGTGGTCGATGAAGCCGGTCTTGGCGTACGGGCTTATTACGAGCCCCGGCACGCGCAGCCCGTAGCCGCTGACGTCGATCCCCGGAGGCGGTTGGTGGTCGTAGAGGCCACCCCAGTCGTCCCAGGAGAGGAAGATCGCGGTGCTGTCCCAGCAAGGGCTGCGCATGATCGCGTTGATCAGCGTGGTGACGTACGCCTGGCCGGCGGCGACGGAGCCGTTGGGGTGTTCGGAGACGCTGAACTTGGGGGCGATCCAGGCGACGTTCGGCAACCCGCAACGACCCTGTTCTTTGACGGCGCTGAAATATTCGTTCAGCCCCTGGATGTTGCCGAGCTGTCCGTCCTGGGCGACGTCGGTGAACTCACGCAGCGGATTCCAGATCCCGAGCGTGGTCGGACCCTGCTGCACCGGCGCGCAGCTCGTGGCTTCGTCGGACTCGCAGTCGGGCTCGGTTCCTTCGTAGATGTAGTAGCGCCAGCTGACGTTGGCTTTGGCGAGCAGGTAGGTGATGTCCGTCCAGGCTCGCGGGCGGTCACCGAAGGCGCCTTCGGGATAGTTGACGCAGTCCATCGGGTTGACGTCGCCTCTGGGGCACTTCGCATTCCACTCCGAGACCATGGCGTTGTGCTCGTGCTCGCTGGCCGACAGCTGCGACTCGTACATGTCGTCCTGCAGCACGTAGTTCTCGGCGTATGTCCAGTAGTTGGGAATCTCGCGCGCGTCGTGATAGCCCATGACCTCCGTACAGGCGCTGACTTCGGTCCCCGAGCACTGGCTGCAGTTGGGGTTGGCGGTCGAGCAGTGTTTGGCGTCCTCAGCGGCTTCGATGAAGCCGTCCATGGCGCCGCCGTTGATGTCCTTCAGCGCCGCGAGGCGGCCGTGCGGCCCGCCCGCATTCTTGTCTTTGGCGTCGTGGAAGGGCGCCACGCAGCCGCCGTTGAGCGGATCGCGCTCGCACGTTCCGGCCGGGATCCCGTTGACTCCGGGGTACGTGCCGAAATAGGAGTCGAACGACCGGTTCTCCTGCATGATCATCACGACATGCTGGATCTTGTGGATGCCTTCTTCGGACGTGGCCGAAGCCGACGCCGCGATCGAGAGCGTCAGCATCGCCATCACGAAGACGGCTAGCGCGAGTCTGCCGAGTCTGGCCAAAAGCCCCTCTCACCGTCGAGCCCGTTGTCGTACCGTTGCTGGGCGGAAGGCTACATGGACCGACCGCTGAAGCGGTCGGTCCCGCCACCCTGGGCAGGAGCGCGTCCCAGGCCGGGGCCGCCGCGGCTCTCAGGCCGCGGCGGCCTGGGCGGCCCAGTCGCGATACAGCTCGTAGTAGCGGCCCTCGGCGGCGATCAGCTCGTCGTGCGTGCCCTGCTCGGCGATGTGGCCGTGCTCGAGCACGACGATGCGCCCGGCCTGGCGGATCGTGGAGAGGCGGTGGGCGATCACGATCGACGTGCGCCCCGCGAGCAGGCGCCTGAGGCCCCGCTCGATGCGCGCCTCCGAATGCAGGTCGACGTTGGAGGTGGCCTCGTCGAGCACGAGGATGCGCGGGTCGGCGATCAGCGCGCGGGCGAACGCCAGCAGCTGGCGCTGCCCGGCCGAGAGCTGGGTGCCGCGCTCGCCGACTTCGGTGTCATAGCCGCTGGGCAGCTCGGAGATGAACTCCTCGGCGCCTACGGCCGCCGCGGCGGCCCGGATCTGCTCGGGCGTGGCGTCGGGGCGCCCGAAGGCGATGTTCTCGGCGACGGTGCCGCTGAAGAGGAAGGCCTCCTGCGGCACGATTCCCATCTGCGAGCGCAGCGAGCGGCTCGAGACTTCGCGCAGGTCGTGGCCGTCGATCAGGATCGCCCCGCCGGTGGGATCGTAGAAGCGCGCGATCAGCTTGGCCATCGTCGACTTGCCGGCGCCGGTGGCGCCGACGAGCGCGACCGTCTGCCCCGGCGGGATCTGCAGGTTGACGTGCTCGAGCGCCAGCACCTGCTCGGCGCGCTCCTCGCCACGGCGCTGCTTGTAGGCGAAGGAGACGTCGTCGAAGTCGACCTCGCCGGCGATCTGAGGCAGCTCGACGGCGTCGGCGCGGTCCTCGAGGTCGGGCTTGACGTCGAGCAGCTGGAAGATCTTCTCCAGCGCGGCCATGCCCGACTGGTAGGTGGCATAGAGCTGGGAGAGCTGCTGGATCGGTTCGAACAGGTTCGAGAGCGCGGCGACGAAGGCCACGATCGTGCCGATCGAGATGTTGCCTTCGATCGCCTGCAGGCCGCCGTAGAGGACGATCACGGCGACGGCGAGGCCGGAGAGCATTTCGACCGAGGGGAAGTAGACGGCGTTGAGCTTGACCGTCGTCATGTTGGCGTCGCGGTTGTCCTCGTTGAGCGCGACGAACTGCCTCTCGTGCACGGGCTCCTGCGCGAAGCTGCGCACGACGCGAATGCCCGAGAGCGTCTCCTGCAGGTAGGCGGTGATCGAGCCGATCGTCTCGCGCGTGCGCCGGAAGGCGCCGGCGGAGATGATCCGGAACCAGAGCGAGCCGGCGAGCACGAGCGGCAGCACGCAGAAGGTGATGAGGGCGAGCTTGACGTCGAGGTAGAGCAGGATGCCGACGGTGCCGATAAGCGTCAGCCCCGCCTGGAACAGCGTCACGACCGAGTCGGTCACGAGCGAGTCGAGCGCCTCGACGTCGTTGGTGATGCGCGAGATCAAGACGCCTGCGGGGCGGCTCTCGTAGAAGCCGATCGGCAGCGTCTGCAGGTGCTTGAAGATGCGGATGCGCAGGTCGGCGAGCACGCGTTGACCGACCCAGCCGACGAGGTAGGTCTGCGCGTAGGTCATCGCCCACACGAGCAGCGCGGCGAGCAGGAAGGCGACGACGACGAGCACGAGTTTGGTGAAGTCCTGGCGCTCGATGCCGTCATCGATCGCCGCCCGCGCCAGCAGCGGCGGCGCGAGCGAGGCGGCGGTGCCGAGCACGAGCGCGAGCACCGTCAGCGCGGCTCGCCCGCGATAGGGCTTGATCAGCGCGAGCAGCCCGCGCAGGTTGCGCCCGCGCGTGCCTTTGCTTGCCCGCTCGCCGGTCCAGGTGGAGCCGGGTCCGCCGCGCATGACCATCGGGCTCACAGGCCGCTCACCTCGGGCTCGAGCGGCTTGCGCGTGAGGAAGACCTGGTCGGGCAGGCCCTTCTCGACGATCTCGCGGTAGAGCTCCGAGGCCTGCAGCAGATGCTGGTGGTCGCCGTGGGCGGCGATGTGCCCGTGGTCGAGCACGACGATCTCATCGGCAAGCGAGATCGTGGAGAGCCTGTGGGCGATCACGAACGTGGTGCGCCCGGCCATGGCCTCGTCGAGCGCGAGCTTGATGCTCTGCTCGGTCGAGGCGTCGACGGAGGAGGTGGCGTCGTCCAGGATCAGCACGCGCGGGTCGGCCAGCAGCGCCCGCGCGATCGCAAGGCGCTGGCGCTGACCGCCCGAGAGCGAGAGGCCGCGCTCGCCGACGCGGGTGTCGAAGCCCTGCGGCAGGCGCGCGACGAAGTCGAACGCCTGCGCGTGGCGCGCGGCGGCTTCGACCTCGGCCAGGCTCGCGCCGGGCCGCCCGTAGGCGATGTTCTCGGCGACCGTGGCGGAGAACAGGAACGGGTCGTCGCTGACGACTGCGACGGCTTGGCGCAGCGAGGCGAGATCGACGCTGCGAACGTCGGCGCCGTCCAGCAGCACCTCCCCCGAGCTCGTGTCGTAGAGGCGCGAGATCAGCGCGACCAGGCTGGTCTTGCCCGAGCCGGTGGCGCCGACGAGCGCGACCGTGCGCCCGGCCGGCACGTCGAGGTTGACATGGCTGAGCACGTCGCGCGCAGCTCGCGCGGCACGCGGCCTGCCCTCGCTGTCGCTGTCGAGCGTGAGCTCGCGAGGGCCGGCGTGGACGGCGCCGAAGTCGTCGGCCTCGTCGTAGCGCAGCGTGACGTCGCGCAGCTGCACGTGGCCGTTGCCGGGGGGCAGCGCCGGCGCGCCGGCCGGCGCGACGATGCGCGGTTCGCGGTCGAGCACCTGGAAGATGCGCGCGCCCGAGGCGGTCGCGCGCTGGGCGAGCCCGAGCGTGACGCCGAGCGAGCGCATCGGCCCGATCAGCATGTTCAGGTAGAGGTAGAACTGCGTGAACTGGCCGAGCGTGAGATGGCCGTGGATCACGCGGTTGCCGCCGATCAAGAGCACGGCGGCGAGGCCGAGCTGCGGCAGGAAGCCGATCGCCGGGTTGAACACGGCCTCCAGACGCGTGGCGACCATCGACTGGTCGAACACGCGCGCGACGGAGTGGCGGAAGCGCTCGAGCTGCTGCGGCTCGCGCGCGAAGGACTTGACCACGCGTACGCCGGAGATGTTCTCCTCGGCGTCGGCCGTGAGCTCGCCGATGCGCTGTTGGACCTCCTGGATCGCCGGCCGCGCGGTGCGTCCGTAGCGCTGGGAGATCCACACGACCAGCGGGGTGGGGGCCATCGCGATCAGCCCGAGCTCGGGGTTGATCGCGATCATGGCGATGCCGGCGAGCAGCAGCGTGAGCGCGGACTGGAGGATGAACACCAGCCCGTAGCCGAGGAAGAAGCGAACGGCCTGCAGGTCGACGGTGGCGCGCGACATCAGCTGACCGGTCTGCTGGCGATCGAAGAAGCCGAGCTCGAGCCGCTGCAGGTGCGCGTAGATGCGCTCGCGCAGGTCGAACTCGATGCCGAGCGAGACGCGCCCGGCGATCATCCGCCGCGTGTAGGTCAAAAGCCAGCGCGCGAGCACGATCACGGCGATCACGATCGCGAGCACCACCAGCGTGTGGCGATCGTGCGCGCGCTGCGCCAGTTCGTCGTGGCGCGAGTGCTCGTCGCCGTGCCGGATCGCTTCGACGGCGGAGCCGGTCAGGT
The DNA here is from genome assembly GCA_035553095.1 of Solirubrobacteraceae bacterium. Classification (GTDB taxonomy): domain Bacteria; phylum Actinomycetota; class Thermoleophilia; order Solirubrobacterales; family Solirubrobacteraceae; genus Palsa-744. The sequence goes on from DATNDZ010000020.1 coordinate 149,236, forward strand.
AGGGGATCGTCACCGTCACGACCATCGCCATGCTGGCCAGCGCCCAAGATGCGATCAGCCCCCGCTTGTAGGGCCGAAGGAATCCGAGCAGTCGGTAGAAGGTGGCCATAGTTGTACGGTCAACGATTATCGCAGGCGCCTGCCGGCGGGTGTATCCGGCGGCCCAGATCGGCGCCTAAGCTTGCTCCATGTCCGAGCGCCCGAGCACTCCGCCGCGCGAGACGGCTCGAGCGGGCCTGTGCGACTCATGCGCCCATCAGCAGGAGGTGCGCAACACACGTGGCTCGACCTTCTCGCTGTGCAAGCTCTCGCGCGTCGATCCAGCTTATCCGCGCTACCCCCGCATCCCGGTGCTCGAGTGCGCCGGCTACGAGCGCCGGCAGACCTGATTCTTTTGATGATCTCCGAAGATGGCCGCGGGCGGCTCGCGCGGCGCGCGCAGCCGCTCAACGCGACGCGCTGCGCTCAGCCGGCGACGGCCGCGGCGGGCTCGCCTTCCTGGCCCTCGCCGTCGGCGGGCTCGGTCGAGGCCACGAAGTCACTGCTGCGCACGAGCGCGAACGCGAACACCGAGCCGACCAGCGCGACGGCGGCGGCGACGATCAGGATGCTCGTGAAGGCCTCGGTGAAGCCGACGCGGTAGGCGTGCATCAGCGCCGCACGTCCGGCCGCCGGCAGCGAATCGGCGAGGTGGCCGACTTCGCCGGAGACGAGCGCGCCGGTGAGCCGCTCGTGCCCGTCGCGCAGCACCGCACGGCCGGGGCCGCCGGCCAGCGCGGCCGCGGTGTTGCGCGTGATGTCGTGCTGGAAGATCGCGCCGAGGCCGGCGATGCCGGTGGCGATCCCGACCTGGCGGAAGGTGTTGTTGATGCCCGAGGCCATGCCGCTGCGCGAGTGGTGCACGACGCCGACGGCGGTCGAGGCGAGCGGCGGGTTGATCAGCCCGACGCCGGCGCCGGCGAGCACGAACCCCGGGATCAGCGTCGTCCAGCCCGAGCTGGCGTCGACGGCGGTCATCGAGATCAGCCCGGCGCCGACGAGCACGAGCCCGCAGCCGAGCAGCAGTCGGACCGGTACGCGCACGGACAGGCGCCCCGAGATCGGGGCGACGACGAAGGAGACGAGCGTGACAGGGAGGAAGCGCAGGCCGGCCTGCAGCGGGGTGTAGCCGAGCACGTCCTGGATGTAGAGGGTCAGGTACAGGAACATCGAGAACATCGAGGCGGAGACGGCGAACGCGACGATGCTGGCGCCGGCGAACGCCGGGCGGCGGAACAGCGTCAGGTCGAGCATCGGCCGGGTCTGGCGGCGCTCGACGATCACGAACAGCACGATCAGGATGGCCGAGGCGATCAGGAAGGAGAGGATCCGCGTCGAGCCCCACCCCTTTTCGTTGCCCTGGATCAGCGCGAACACGAGCAGGAACAGCGAGCCGGAGAACGTCACGAGGCCGAGCCAGTCGACGCCGCGGGCCGCGGGGTCGCGCGACTCGGCGACCTGCGTGAGCGTGAGGAACACGGCGCCGACCCCGATCGGCACGTTGACGAAGAAGATCCACTCCCAGCCGATGCCCGAGGTGATCACGCCACCGATCACCGGCCCGACGGCGACGGCCGCGCCGATCACGCCGCCGAACACGCCGAAGGCGACGCCGCGCTCCTTGCCGTGGAAGGCGTGCGCGATCAGCGCGAGCGAGGTTGCGAACATCATCGCCCCGCCTGTGCCCTGGACGGCGCGGAAGAGGTTGAGCGCGAGCGGCGAGGAGGCGAGGCCGCAGGCGGCCGAGGAGAGCGTGAACACGACCAGCCCGGTCGTGAACACGAGCCTGCGCCCGAAGCGGTCGGCCAGCGCGCCGGCGGTCAGCAGGAACGCGGCCAGGGTCAGCGAGTAGGCGTTGACGACCCATTGCAGGTCCTGGAAGCTCGAGTGCAGCGAGCGCTGGATGTCGGGCAGCGCGACGTTGACGACCGTGATGTCGAGCAGCAGCATGAAGATCGCCACCGAGACCCCGATCAGCGTCCACCACTTGCGCTCCACCTCAGCTCCTTACCCGATTGCCCTCGTGCGATTGCGACGCACTATATGAACGCCGCGGAACACGGTGCCCAGCGCCGAGATGCCGGTCCCGCCGATCGCGGGCTCCGTCCGGCGGGTCAGTTGCAGACGGCGCAGCGTCCGCCCGCGCACGAGCACACGGGCGGGAGGTAGGCGGGGCCGTTCGGGCCCCAGCGACGCACCCACTGGAGCGCCGCGGGCGCGGTGCAATCGTCGCCGTCTGGCCGGCAGCGCCGGATGATCGCGGCGGCCAGCAGCTCACCGCCCGGCTCTTCTTGCGCGCAGATCGAGCGGACGTGTGTGGCGATCAGCCGGACGCGGGGGTCGTCTGCCATGGGGCAAAGGGATACCCGGCGCGGCGGCGGAAGTCACATCCGGTCCCGGTGCCTCGCCCGCTCAGGCGGGGCACCGGCTCACCGGATCCATGCTCAGGTGGTCTGCGGCACGCGCGCGACGCTCTCCTGGTAGAGCGCCATCTGGCGTGCTATCTCCTCGTTCGTGACGCCTTCGACCTGGCGGAACTCGTCCACGATCAGGCTCGCCTCGATCGTGTTGCGCTCAAACTCCTCGTCCTCGCGGAGGGCGTTGAGCTGCTCCGCCGAGCCGTGCACCTCGATGTAGCCGTTGATGTCGCCGCTCGGCCCGAGCAGGACGACGTCGAACCTCTCGATCCGACCCTCCTGCTGCAGCCGGCCGTAGAACCCCATGGTCTCGTTGAACACTTCGAGACCGCGCTCCTCGCGGCCCCGCACTGGTGTTCCCCAGCTGATGAAGAGGACTCGATCGGCCATGCCGATCCTCCTTCCCTCGCGGCCCGACCGGCCCGTCGGGCCTGTCGTGGTGAAGCTATCAAGTTCGACGAGCCCGCGGTTGAAAATGGGGCTCCTGAGCGCGGCGCGCGAGCGCTCGGCACATGCGCGCCCGTCGCGGCGCTAGCGGGAGTTCAGATGCCTGCTCAGGAACGGCACGATCTCGGCCCACAGCCTCGCGGCCGGCTCGGGCCTGTAGGTCGGGCGGTAGTCGGCGAAGAAGGCATGGCCGGCGCCGTCGTAGACGTCGACTTTGATCTCCCCGCCGGAGCCGGCGGCGGGTGAGCGCATCGCGCGATCGCGCAGCTCGCCGGCGAGCGCCGGCGAGGGGTTCTGATCCTCGGCGCCGATCGCCGCGAGCAGGGGGCAGTCCAGGCCGTCGGCGACCAGCTCCAGCGGCGGTATCGGGCGCTCCGGCGTCGAACGCTGATCGGGCGTGGCGCGGTCGATGAACCCTCCCCAGCAGTCGACGGCGGCGTTGAGTCGATCGGAGGCGCATGCGAACAGCAGCGTGTAGCGCCCGCCCATGCAGAACCCGATGCACCCGATCCGCCCGCTCACGCCGTCGAGCCCGCGCAGGTGGTCGGCGGCTCCCTCCAGGTCACCGAGCGCGGTCGCGTCGGACATCGCGAACAGCCGCGCCATCGTCGCCTGCATGTCGCTCGTGTCGGGCGGGCCGCCTTCGCGCGTGTAGAGGTCGACGCCGAGCGCGACGTAGCCGATGTTGGCCAGGCGGTTGCAGACGTCGCGGATGTGCTCGCCGAGGCCGCCGGCCTCGTGGATCACGATCATGCCGGGGTGGCTGGCCGCATCGGCCGGGCGCGCGAGGTAGCCGTTCACCTCGTCGCCATCGGCGCCGGGGTAGGTCAGCTCCTCGCCGCTGATCCGGGTGGGATCGGAGACGGCGCCGGGCACGCCCCGCGGGCTTGGCTTGACCTCGATGCTGGGCATGGCTCAGACCTCCTGGTCGGCGGGGGAGAGGGGTGCGGTCAGAGGATCGCCTTCGGATAGGCGCGCGTGGCAGCGGCGAGCATCGCCAGCAGAAAGCCGGCGACGACGAGGAAGTCGAGCCACACCTCGCCGGCGCCACCGACGCCGACGAGCATCTGGCGCAGGCCCTGCACCTCGTACGTGAGCGGGTTGACGCGCGCGATCGCGTGCAGCCAACCGGGCATCACGCTGAGCGGGTACAGGGCGCTTGAGGCAAAGAACAGCGGCATCATGATCAGCTGGCCTATGCCCATGAAGCGCTCGCGCTCCTTCACGGCGGCCGCGAGCAGCATCGACATGCAGGCGAAGCCGGCCGTGCCGAGCATCAACAGCGCGAGCGCGCCGAGCACGCCGTCGACGCTCCAGCGCACGCCGATGCCGGCGACGGCGATCACTGCGAGCAGCAAGAGCGCCTGCACGAGCGCGCGCACGCACGCGCCGACGGCCTTGCCGAGCACGATCGCCGTGCGCGGCAGGGGCGTGGCGAGCAGGCGCTGCAGCTGGCCGACGTCGCGTTCCCAGATCACGGCGAGGCCGAAGAAGATCGCGATGAACATCGCCGCCTGCGCCATCACGCCCGGCGCGAGATAGGCGCGGTATTCGAGCGTGCCGAGCGTCAGCGAGCGCGTATGGCTAAGCGCCGTGCCGAAGATGAACAGCCACAACAGCGGCTGCACGGAGCGCGTGAGGATGTCGAGGTGGTCGTGGCGCAGCTTGCGCATCTCCGACTGGGCCATCGCGTAGGCGCCGCTGCCGAGCGCGCGCAAGCCGGCGGCGGTGAGCAGGCCGCCGCTCGCGCCGCCGGCCGAGCCCAGTCCCATGCCCGGCCCGGCGCTAGGAGAGCCTGCGGGCAACGCGGCGCTGTGCGCGGACATCCGCGATCCTCCCTTCCGACTGCTCGTCGATCGCGCGGCCGGTGACGGCCGTGAAGACCTCCTCGAGGCTGTCCGTGCCGTGGCGCTCGAGCAGCTCGGACGGCTCGCCCTGCTCGACCAGGCGGCCCATGTCCATGATCGCCAGGCGCTCGCAGTAGCGCTCCGCCTCCTCCATCAGGTGCGTCGTGACGAGGATCGTCGTGCCGACCTGCTCGCGCAATGCGCCGAGGTGCTCCCACACCATCCGCCGCGCCGAGGGGTCGAGGCCGACGGTGGGCTCGTCGAGGAACAGCACGGCCGGGCGGTTGAGCAGTGCCGTGGCGATCTCCAGACGGCGCAGCATGCCGCCGGAGAGCGTGCGCGCGAGCCGGCCGAGCATCGCCTCGAGGTTCATCGAGGCGATCGCCTGCTCGATCCGCTGCTTGCGCTCGCGCCCCGGGACACCCGTCACGCGCGCGTAGAAGTCGAGGTTCTCGCGCGCCGTCAGCGCGCCATCGACGGAGATCGCCTGCGGGATGTAGCCGATCGAGGCGCGTACGGTGAGGCCTTCGGCGCGTACGTCGTGCCCGGCCACCAGTGCGCGGCCCGCGGTGGGTGGCAGCAACGTCGTGAGGACGCGGATCGTCGTCGTCTTGCCGGCGCCGTTCGGGCCAAGCAGTCCGAACACCTCACCCGGCGCGACCGCGAACGACACGCCGCCGACGGCCACGGTCTCCCCGAAGCGCACGATCAGGTCGTCGACGAGCACGGCCGGGTCGGGCGCCGTCGCCGCACGCTCCGGTCGGCGCGCAGGCGCGGGCTCGCTCACTTCGAGCCCTCGGCCGTCTCGAGCGCCGGCGGGAACGAGCCCTCGGCGCGCGCGTCGATCTCGCGGACCTTGCGGCGCGCGCGCTTTCGCGTGTCCGACAGCTCGTGCTCGAGCTTGTCCAGCTCGCGCGCGCGCTTTCGCACGAGCTCGAGCTGGCGGTCGATGTGGCCGAGCGCCTCGAGCAGGAGCTCGCGCCGGCGGTCGGGATCGACGTCCTCGCGCCTGAGCTGAGCGCGCACCTCGGCGCGCGCCTCCTCGGCGCTCAAGAGCGTCTTCAGCTCCTCCAGCGAGACCCCGAGCAGGTCTTTCAGGCGCATCAGCTCGCGCAGGCGCTCGACCTCGGCCTCGGTGTAGAGGCGGTGGCGGCCGGAGGGCCGCGCCGGCGCCTCGGGCAGCAGGCCGATCTCCTCGTAGTAGCGGATCGTGCGAGGCGTCGTGCCGACCAGGCGGGCGACGTCGCCGATGCGCAGGCTCTCGGCGCGCGCCGCGACCCCGCCTTGGGGGTTGGGCTGTGCCGGGTGCGAGCTCACGTCCGCGCTCCCAGGCGCGCGTCGGCGGGCAGGGGGGAGGGCTCCTCGCCGGCGACCGTCTCGTCGCGGCCCGGCACGAACGCCTCGTCGGCGATCGCTTCCTCCCACGGCCTGATCGGCGAGGGGGCCTGGAGCGTGCGCTCCGCCTCGCTTCGGTGACTCGGGCGCAGCAGGCACACGCCGGCGCCGATCACCGAGGTCGCCGCGAGCACCCACAGCGCGACGTGCATGTTTTCGATGAACGGCGAAAGCTTCTCGCTGGAGAGCCCCTGCGCGACCCCGGAGAAGATTGCGAACAGCGTCGCCTTGGGCACGGCCGAGGTGACGATCGCGAGCACGAACGCGATCGAGAGCACGGCTCCGGTGTTCTGCAGCAGCGTGCGGGCGCCCGCTGCGATGCCGCGCCGCTGGGCCGGCACGACCCCCATCATGGCGGCCGTGTTGGGGCTGTTGAACATGCCCGAGCCCACGCCCACCAGGGCCAGCCACAGCCCGCTCTGCCAGTACGCCGTGTGCACGTCGAGCGTCGTCATCCCGGCCAGCCCGGCGGCGGTCACGAGCATGCCGATCGAGGCCAGCGCGCGCGAGCCGTGGCGGTCGGCGTAGATGCCGGCGATTGGCGAGGCGATCAGCATTCCGAGCGCGAGCGGGATCAGCTTGATGCCGGCCGTGATCGGCGAGTCGCCCTGCGCGCCCTGGAAGTAGAAGACGAACAGGAACATCAGCGCGAAGCGCGCCAGGCCGTTGAGGAACGACGCCGCGCTCGCCGCCGCGAACAGGCGGTTCCTGAACAGCCCGAGGTCGAGCATCGGCGCGCGCGAGCGGCGCTCGATGACGACCCACAGCGGCAACAGCGCGGCCGCAACGATCAGGGCGCCGATCACGAGGCCGTCGTTCCAGCCCGAGATGCCGCCGCGCGAGACGCCGTAGACGAGGCCGGTGAGGCCGACGATGAAGGTGCTCGTGCCGAGCACGTCGTAGCTGGGCGCGCTGTCCTGCTTGGCCAGCTCGCGCAGGATCAGCGCGCCCCAGGCGGCGCCGGCGAGGGCGAAGGGGACGTTGAACCAGAACACCCACTGCCACGCGATCGCGACGAGCGCGCCCCCCAGCACGGGGCCGAGCACGAGGCCGATCGCGGCGACCATCGTGTTGGCGCCCATCGCGAGGCCTAGTTCCTCCCTGGGGAATGCGTCGGTCACGAGCGCAGCGGCGTTGGCGAAGAGGAAGGCCGAGCCGATGCCCTGCAGGATCCGCCACAGGATCAGAACGGTGGCGTCGCCGGAGAAGCCAGCCCCGAGCGAGGCCAGCGCGAACAGCAGGAATCCGCCGACGTAGGCGCGCTTGCGCCCGAACAGGTCGCTCAGGCGTCCGGCCATCAGCACCAGTACGGTGGCGGCGATCAGGTAGGCGAGGATCACCCAGACGAGCGCGAGCAGACTCGTGTGCAACGAGCGCTCCAGGTCGGGCAGCGCGATGATCAGCGTGCCCGAGTTGGTCGCGGCCAACAGCATCCCGAGGCTCGTGCACGAGAGCGCCCACCACTTGTAGCTCGCGTGTCCCGCCTCGACGCCGAAGCGCGCTTCGGCGGTTTTCTTCCGATCCATAAAAATTGACGTGAACGTAAAGATCACCCTAGCAGTGCCGGCAGCGCTCCGAGGGCGAGGGCGATCCGGCCGGACGGTCCTCGCGGGGCGCGCCCGTCCTGCTAGAACGAGGGCATGAGCGAGCACAAGGTGGAGAAGTCCGAGGAGCAGTGGCGCGAGCAGCTGACGCCGGCCCAGTACGACGTGCTGCGCAGGGCCGGCACCGAGCCTCCGTTCACCGGCGATTACGTCTACAACAAGGCCTCCGGCGACTACCGCTGCGCGGCGTGCGGCACGAAGCTGTTCGACGCCGACACCAAGTTCGACTCCGGCACGGGCTGGCCGAGCTTCACCGAGCCGGCCGTCGCCGAGGCGGTCGAGCTGCGCCCGGACAACAGCCTGTTCATGCACCGCACGGAGGTCCTGTGCCGCACCTGCGGCGGCCATCTCGGTCACGTCTTCGACGACGGCCCCGGGCCGGGCGGCCAGCGCTACTGCATCAACTCGGCCGCGCTCGAGTTCGAGCCCAGCGGCAAGGCAGCCGCGCCGGACGCGACCGACACCGACGCGGCGGCCACGCCCGCCGACCCGACCACCTCCTGAGCGGCGGCGCTCGTTGCTCGGCGCTGCGCCCCGCGCGGCGCAGGCGGGCTGCGCCACTCGCTAGGCTCGGGGCATGATCATGGAGGCCCGCGCCAAGCGGCTCTCGACGCCGCTGCAATGGGGGCGCCGCGAGAAGATCGCCGTCGGCAGCCTGCTGGCCGTGGTCGTGGCGGCGCTGATCGCGCTCGGCGCCTACGCCCTGACGAGCGGCTCGCCCGGGCGCACGGACTGCGTCGAGGCGTTCGCGCCGAGCACGCTGGGGGCGGTCAGGATCCACGGCTGCGGCGGGCAGGCACGCCAGCTGTGCGCCACTGCGACGCGCCAGCGGGGCATCGCCGACACGCTCAGCGCCTCGTGCCGGCGCGCCGGCTTCCCGGTCGACTAGCCACTCGCCTCTCGGGGCCGCCGCGGATCGCGCCGAGGCCCGCAAACAGGGGCTTTCCGCCAGAGCAGGGCAGTCGTTGCGGGGCGTCTAGACAGATGTCGAAAGGGCCAATCGAAGTGTTGGCCAATCTGTCCCTACAAGCCCTCCGGGCGGCCCTGTTTCATTCCCGGATCGTTGTGGTGCGCTGCCGCTCGCATGTGCGAGGTGGGGTTTGTCACCCGACTGACGAAAGGGGAACTGCGCGCAAATGCCTACTTGGGTTCCATACCTTGAAGGGGCGCACCAGTGGCTGAACCCCGGCGACAACGCGTGGCAGATGACCGCAGCGACGTTCGTCGGGCTGATGAGCCTGCCCGGCCTGGCGGTCCTGTATGGCGGTGTGATGCAGAAGCGCTGGTCGGTCAACAGCATGATGCTCACGTTCGCCGCCTTCTCGCTCGTGCTGGTCGCGTGGGTGCTGTGGGCGTTCAAGATGGGCTTTGGGAGCCCAATCGGGGGCGGCAAGGGCTTCTTCGACACCTTCTGGGGTAAGTCGGGGACCGTCCTCGGGGCCGGAGAACTGCAGAAGCAGGCGGTGATCCCATCGATCTCGGTCGGGCCGCCGTTCCACTTCCCGCAGGCATCGCTCATCTACTTCCAGTTCGTGTTCGCCGCGATCACGCCGATCCTGATGCTCGGGTCGGTGCTCGGGCGGATCAACTTCAAGGCATGGATTCCGTTCGTGCTCTTGTGGATCACGTTCGTGTACACGGTCAACGCGTTCTTGATCTGGGGCGGTGGGTTCTTCTCCGCGCACGGCGCGCTGGACTACTCCGGTGGCTACGTGATCCACCTCGCCGCCGGTATCTCGGGCTTCGTCGCAGCGGCCGTGATCGGGCCGCGATTGCAACGAGATCGCGAGGTCGACGCGCCCAACAACCTGTTGATGGTCGCCGTCGGGGCCGGTCTGCTGTGGCTCGGCTGGAACGGCTTCAACGGTGGGGACTCCTACTACGCCGGAGCCAACGCCTCGGTGGCGGTGGTCAACACGAACCTGTGCACCGCCGTGGCGATGCTCGTGTGGATCGCGTGGGACTACATCTTCCGCGACAAGCCATCGCTGATCGGGTCGGTCAACGGGATGATCACCGGGTTGGTCGCGATCACGCCCGGGGCCGGTTTCGTCAACGGCTGGGGCGCGGGCGCGATCGGCATCATCGCCTCGACGGTCGTGTGGTTCGCGATCCGCTTCCTCAGTCGCGCACCGGTCTTCCGAAACGTCGACGACACGCTGGGGGTCGTGTATACGCACGGGATCGCCGGATTGTCCGGCGGTCTGCTCGTGGGCATCTTCGCCGACCCGCACATCATCGAGTACATCGGCGTGTCGGGCGGGGCGACCGCGATCCCCGGGATCTCGGGCGTCGTGCACGGCAGCTGGACGCTGCTGCGCTGGCAGGCTGAGACGGCGCTGTTCGTGATCTTGTTCAGCGGCGTCATGACGTTCATCCTGCTCAAGATCGTGGGGATCTTCGTCCCGCTCAGGCTCTCCGACGAGGAGCTCGAGATCGGCGATCACGCGATCCACGGCAACGAGGTCTACCCCTCGGACGTTCCGACGCTCGGTGGGCCGCACGCGCCGCCGGCGTGGCAGCCCAGCCCTGCGCCGTCGGGCGCATAGGCCGGGGGCCTGGAGCCCAGGGCGCGTCCAATCCCCCCGGACGCGCCCTGGTTTTGGACACGACGGACAGCGGCCCCGCCTCGGCGGGGCCGCTCCGTTGAAAGCCGCTGCGCGAATCGCTCGTGAGATCGTTTCGGAGTGACTGACGCTCATTTCATCCTCGCCGCCGGGGCGCTGCTCGCCGGCGCCCTGGTGGCTTCGTTCGTCGCCTGGAGGTTGCGCATCCCGGGCCTCGTGCTGTTCCTCGGAGTGGGCATGCTCGTCGGCTCCGACGGTCTCGGCTGGCTCGAGTTCTCCGACTACGCGCTCGCCCGCCGGGTGGGCACGATCGCGCTCGTGCTGATCCTGTTCGAGGGCGGCTTGACCGCCGGGTTCGCCGAAATCCGCCCGGTGTTCGGCTCGGCCGTGAGCCTCGCCCTGCTCGGCACGCTCGGTACGGCGCTGGTCGTGGGCCTGTTCGCGACGCTGCTGTTCGACTTCTCGACGTTGCAGGGGCTGCTGCTCGGCTCGATCGTCGCCTCGACCGACGGCGCCGCGGTGCTCGCGCTGCTACGGGGGTCGACGCTGCGGCGCAAGCTCGCGCGCACGCTCGAGGGCGAGGCGGGCTTCAACGATCCGGTCGCCGTCGTGCTCGTGCTGGGGCTGATCGAATGGATCACCGACCCGCACTACGGAGTCGCCGACATGGTGACGCTCGTGATCAGGCAGCTCGGGATCGGGATCGTCGTGGGAGTCGGCGTCGGCTGGGTCGCCGTCTGGGCGCTCAAGCGCATCCGCCTTGCGACCGGCGGTCTGTTCCCGGTCGTCTCGCTGGCGGTTGCAGCGCTGGCCTATGGGGGCGCCGCGAGCATCGATGGGTCGGGCTTCCTCGCGGTCTATCTCAGCGCGCTCGTGCTCGGGAGCGCAGCGATCCCGGCCAAGCGCACGATCACGGCGTTTCACGAGGGGCTGGCCTGGGTGGCGCAGCTTGCGATGTTCGTCGTGCTCGGCCTGCTCGTGCTCCCTTCGCAACTCGGCGATGTCGCGCTCGAGGGCACGGCGCTCGCGCTCGTGCTGATGTTCGTCGCGCGACCGGCCGCGACCTGGCTTGCGACGGCCCTCGGCGACTACAGCGCCGCGGAGCGGCTCGTCCTCGGCTGGGCCGGTCTGCGCGGTGCCGTCCCCGTTGTGCTCGCCACGTTTCCGGTGATCGCGCATGTGCCGCACAGCCTGCAGTTCTTCAACATCGTCTTCTTCGCCGTCGTGCTGTCGGCGCTCGTCCAGGGGGCGAGCTTCGAGCCCCTTGCCCGCCGCCTAGGGCTGACCAGCAGCGAGCCGGCGCTTCCGCGCCCGCTGGCCGACTCCGGGACGATCCACCGCCTCGGGGCCGAGGTGCTGGAATACCCGGTCGCCGACGACGACGCGATCGTCGGCCGCAGAGTGCGCGATCTCGGGCTTCCGCGCGACGCCCTCGTGAACGTGATCGTCCGCGGCGAGGATGCGATTCCTCCGCGTGGCTCGACGCGCTTGCGCGCCGGCGACGTGCTCCACGTCCTCACGCGCGTGCGCTCTGCGCGCGGCGTCCAGCAGCTCACCGAGCGCTGGCACTCGGGTCCGGTCGGCCCACCGCCGCGGCCGGCCCGACGGATCCTTGCCCGCCGGCCCGTGTTCTCGACGTGGCCATGGGGGGCGGATGAAGGAGACCCGGGCAACATCAGGGTGATCCGCGGCCAGCCGGTGGTCGAGCAGCTCCGGATCCGTCGCGACGAAGCCGGCGGGCTGTGGTACCTGGCCGACGGACGCTATGCCGCGACCGGCAGGCGGGCGGCGATCGGGGGGCGGGACGCGCTGACGCAATGGGCGATTCGGCGGTTGCGCCACGCGGGGGCCGACGAACGAGCTTGGCTGCAGACGGTCGTCGGCGCGCTGGCGGCCGATCGCCACGAAGCGGCGGCTAGCTCGAAGCCGTCAACCCGATCGGGCAGCTGACGCCGGTGCCGCCGATCCCGCAGTACCCGTCGGGGTTCTTGGCGAGGTACTGCTGGTGGTAGTCCTCGGCGTAGTAGAAGGGGCCGGCCGGCGCGATCTCGGTGGTGATCTCGCCGTAGCCCTCCTGCTTCAGGCGCGCCTGGTAGCTCTCGCGCGATGCCTCGGCGGCGGCGCGCTGGGGCTCGCCGTGCCAGTAGAGCGCCGAGCGGTACTGCGTACCGGCGTCGTTTCCCTGGCGCATGCCCTGGGTCGGATCGTGCCCCTCCCAGAACAGCTTCAGCATGTCCTCGAAGCTCGCCTGCTCGACGTTGAAGGCGACGAGCACGGCCTCGGTGTGGCCGGTGCGCCCACTGCAGACCTCCTCGTAGGTCGGGTTCGGCGTGAAGCCGCCCGCGTAGCCCACGGCGGTCGTGTAGACCCCCGGGGCTTCCCAGAAGATCCGCTCGGCGCCCCAGAAGCAGCCCATGCCGAAGACCGCCGTCTCGACGCCGGGAGGGAACGGGCCCTTCAGCGGGGTGCCGAGCACCTCGTGACGGGCCGGCACCGCCAGCTCGGTCTCGCGTCCGGGCAGGGCTTTGGCCGGGTCGACCATCTCGGTCTGCTTGCGTGTGAAGAGCATGCCCTCAGGCTAGTCGATCCGCGCTCGTTGCTCGGGCGCGCCGACACGTCACCCGCTCGCGGTCACCGGCGCGCCGACGCACTCCGCCGTCGTGCTCAGGCTTCGGTGGTGCGGGGCGCGTAGCGGTGGTGCAGCATCAGCGCGTTGCCTTCCGGATCACTGAAGAAGGCCATGTGGCACACGCCCGTGTCGAGGGTGTCGCCGCGAAACTCGACGCCGCGTGCCTCGAGCTCCGTGCGCGCCTCGGGCACGTCGTCGACGTGCAGCGCGATCTCCGTTCGCTGGATGTTGTGCTCGAGTCCCATCTTCTCCGCATCGATCACGCTGAGTGTGAGGTTGCCCGTCTCGAACTCCGCGTAGTTGCGCTCGGGCATGAACACCGAGCGGCGCAGGCCGAGCGTGTCGCCGTAGAAGTCGACCGAGACGTTGATGTCGTGGGTGGGCAGGGCGACGAAGTCGACGCCGCTGATGAGTTGCTCGGTGGACGTGGAAGGGGTCATCGTCAGCTCCCGAAGTCGTTTGTTGGGGGACTCTCGGCGGGGCGCGCCGCTGCCGCGCCGGCCTCCTCGATGGTAGTTCGACTACCGCGGCTCGAGCACGAACACTGCGATGTCGCGGGCGGTCTTGGCGTCGTAGGCGTCGAAGCCCGCGTACTGCTGGTTCATGAGCCGCCACAGCTCTGCTCGCTCCTCGCCCTCGGTCACGCGCGCACGAACGAGCGAGTGCGCGCGCCCGACCTCGACCTCGGCGTCCGGATTGGCCTCGAGGTTCAGCGACCAGGCGGGCGCATGTGAATTGCCGGCGTTGGAGCCGATCACCACCAGCCGCTCGCCGTGCCGGAGGTACAGCACCGGCGCCGTGCGCTTCTGGCCGGAACGACGCCCGGTCGTCGTCAGCAACAGGACCGGTGCGCGACCGACCTTGCCGCCCAGGCGCCCGCCGCTGAGCCGGTAGAGCGGGACGTTGAGCCTGCCGCTCGCTCGCAGCCACGAGGCCGGGAGCGCCATCGAGAAGCGCGACAGGGTGTGGTCGCTCGGCATCGGCGCAGTATTTCATTCCGGCGCGGCGACGACCGTCTGCCGGCCCGCGCGAGCGTGTCTCGACGCGGGAGCTCGCTGCCGGGGCGGGGAGCACGGGTAGGATCGCGGCCATGAGCGATCAGCCGGTCGTGCTGTACGAGGTCGCCGACGGCGTCGCGCGCCTGACCTTGAACCGTCCGGCCCGAGGCAACGGGATCACGCCGGGGTTGATCGCGCGGCTGGTGGAGTGCGTGCGCAGCGCCGATCTCGACCCCGCCGTGCACGTGCTGCTGCTGGCCGGCGCCGGCAGCGGCTTCTGCGGCGGTTATGACCTGGTCGAGAGCGCCGAGGGGATGGGCGCCGAGGCGGCGCACGGGGGAGGGGGGGATGAGCCGGCGCGCTCCGCACCGCCGGGCTCGCCGCTGGATCCGGCCGTGATGGCGGCCAACCACGACCCGAGCGGAACCTGGGACCCGATGGTCGACTACGCGATGATGAGCCGCAACGCTCAGGGCTTCATGAGCCTCTTCAACTGCGGTAAGCCCGTGATCTGCAAGGTCCACGGCTTCTGCGTGGCCGGCGGCACCGACATGGCGCTGTGCTCGGATCTGCTCGTGATCGCCGACGACGCGAAGATCGGCTACCCGCCGGCTCGCGTATGGGGCTCGCCCACCACCTCGCTGTGGGCTCACCGGATCGGCGCGCAGCGGGCCAAGCGCCTGCTGTTCACGGGCGACTCGCTGTCCGGCGCCGAGGCGGTCGAGTGGGGACTTGCGATCGAAGCGCCCTCGCCCGAGCAGCTCGACGAGCGCGCCGAGGCGCTCGCCCGGCGGATCGCGCGGATGCCCATCAACCAGCTGATGATGATGAAGCTGCTCGTCAATCAAACGCTCTATTCGCAGGGCCTGCACGCCAGCCAGGTGCTCGGCACCGTCTTCGACGGGATCGCTCGGCACACGGCCGAGGGCTATGCCTTCCAGCAACGTGCCGCCGAGCGGGGCTTCCGCGAGGCCGTGCGCGAGCGCGACGAGCCGTTCGGCGACGCCGGGCGCTCGACCTATCGCGGTTAGGCCGGCTGACGCCGGCTCCGGCGTGCGCGCGCGAGCGCCGCACTCTAGAATGAGCCGTCCGCGCGGATGTAGCTCAGCTGGCTAGAGCGTCGCCTTGCCATGGCGAAGGTCGAGGGTTCGAATCCCTTCATCCGCTTACACAGAAAGCCCCGCTAACAGCGGGGTTTTCTTCAGCGCCAGGGTTAGGGGAGTCGGCGTCAAGGGCCTCAGCCAACCCGGGCTCTAAGGGCGCAACAAGCACAGCACGTCGTGGGTCCGCGCGGCCCGCGTAGACGCAGCGGCCAACCGCTCGCAGTAGCCCACCCTGACCAGCAGCACGTCATCTATCCAGCAGCACCTTGAAAGGGACCAACCATGACCGTGTTTACCCCTGACGCATTCTAAGGCGCTCGCAGAAGTGGATCCGCAAGTGTGGCGAGCCCGTCTCGACGCTGCCAGGGAACGCCTAGAGCAGGCAGAGACCGCGCTGCGCTTGCACCTGGACACTCACGCGCTCGACCTGGTCCGCGAGCTAAAAGGGGATTCCGACCGCGTAGCCCAGGAGCGTGCGACGGCTCACAAAAGGGCGAGGGTTCTGCTCGACCCCCCCGAGAAGGAGCATTTTGAGATAACGCGGACGCTGGAGATTCTGCTGGGTCGCACTCAGCCGTTTCAGGCCGAGCATATTCCGAGCCAGCGATTCTCAGAGGTGCCGTATCCCGCAGCCGAGGCCCTTGAGGCTTACCGCCAACTCGTTGGGCCAGAGCCCGAGCCAGCCTAGTTTTCATCTTGCCCGTGAGCTTTCCTTTCACTTGCGGGCTAGCGGCGCCGGCTCCCCTGACTCCGGCGTCGTCATCTTGCGGGAGCGACTAGCTAATCGCTCCCGACCGGCGCGGATTGATCCGACCGCGTTCGGCACGGGCACTCGCCCAAGGATCGAACACCCCGCAGGGTTGGTGGTACGGACCGCCTGGCTAGGAGCGCGACGCCCACTGGCCGGGCGGTCCTATGAGAACTTGCATCCGAGAGCGGACCGCCTACTCCTCCAGGCCCACGGCTTTGAGGGCCTGCGTGGGGTCGGCGTACATCTCCACGCGAACTGCGAGTCCATCTCTGAGGGTCCAGACCTGCGCGAAGGTCATATCCACGGTGGCACCGGATCCCTTGGACCGTGCTCGCTGCCAAACGGTCGCCACGACGACGTCGTCGCCCGCATCTACAAGGCCCGTTGGGCGCAGTTCCCATTCATCGAAGTTCTCCAACCAGGTAGCGAGGAACCTGGCCATCCCGTCGGCGCCGTGGTAGACCGGGTCCTCGGGCCAGCCACCGAAGGTGGACATGTTCCAGGCGAAGTCCGGCGCCAGCATGTCGGCGACCGGCTGGTGGGTCTCATCGAAGCGCTCGTACAGACGCCGCACCAGCTCCACGTTCCCCTGCGACATCGCCTACTCCGCCAGCCCCACGGCTTTGAGGGCTTCCGCCTGGCCCATGTAGAACTTCTGGTGGATCAGCAATCCACCCCGGTACGTGAACACCCACGCGACCTTCCCAAAGGGCATGTCGATGCCCGTCGAGCGCCCGCGCATCTGCATGTCAAACAGCATGACTACGCGGTCCCCGGCATCCACCAGCTCATACTCGAACCGCATGCTCTCCCAGGCGGCGAGCCATTCGCGCCAGAACCGCTTTGCGGCGTCCCTTCCTCGGTAGACCCCGCTGACATCCAGCACGGGTGTCTCCGAGGTATCCACTTCGATTTCGGGGTCCCAGCCTTCGGCACTCCTGCTGAGCATGTCCTCCCTCGCGGACTCGCTCGTACCAGCGAGGAAACTTTCAATGCCCGCCCGCAACTGCTCCACGTTCTCGTGCGACATCGCCTACTCCGCCAGTCCTGCGGCTTTGAGGGCTTCGGCGCGGTTAGCGAAGAACTCGATACGAAATTGCTTCGTCTCACGGAACGTGGCCACCAGCCAGAAGGCCCAGCCGACTCTTACGCCGCTCGCCTTGCCCTGCACCTCCTGTCGCAGGTCGGCGACGACCTTGTCGTCCCCGGCTTCCATGATCTCGGCGAACTCGAAGCACGTTCCCTCCCATGGCGCGTTTCCCTCGATATAGAAGTCCCATACGGCCTCACGGCCCCTGATCGGCTCGGACTCGGGCCAGTCGCGAGGGGGAATGTTTTCCAGCTCTGGATCACAGAGCGCCAGAAACGCGGCTCTATCACGACGATTGAGGGCATCCACCGCTCGCCTCGCGACCTCCACGTCCTCCTGCGACATCGCCTACTCCTCCAGCCCCACGCCTTAGGTGATGGTGGCGGCTCCGGACGTGATGTGCTCGACGACGCGCTTGAAGTCCTCGGTCGGGGAGAAGTCGACGTACTCGGAGTCCTCCAGAGCCTCGGGCGCGTGGCCTGGACCCCAGTAGAACGCCTCGCCCGCGCGGAAGTCCTGCGACCCGTCCGGCGTGTGCATTCGCACAGCGCCACTAAGCATGTAGCCCCAGTGGGGACACGGGCAGAGATCGTCCGGGAGCCCTTTGGTGGCAGGGCGCAGGTCCGCACCGGCGGGCAGGCGCACGAATCCGACCGTGAGCCCGTCCTCATCACGCAACCGGATCTCAACCCCGTTGTCCTCGATGACGACCGGAACATCCTCGCGTCGAATGGATCGCATGGCGTCTCTCCTTGTCAAGGGATAGTGCCACCGCCACGCTACTACCGAGCGAGTGGACGCGCCGAATTCCTGCGAGGCCGCCTACACGAGCGTTGATCTCCCGCTGGCGGATGCCGGATGAGGATCGGGCAGGCTGAGCCCTAACCTGGCTAGCGGGGTCTGGCGCGGGCTCGGGTGCCGGCGCCGATTCAAAGGCTCGCGTGAACAACATTCGGCTGCCCACCACCGCCTTGCCATGGCGAAGGTCGAGGGTTCGGATCCCTTCATCCACTTACACAGAAAGCCCCGCTAATAGCGGGGTTTTCTGCCGACTGTGCTGGCACGGGCTCTCCGCCCGCAACGAGGATCGACGCCCGAAGGGTTAGGCGATGGGTCGGACCGTCGCTATGTCGCGATGATCGCTGGCTCTGCGGTCCCAGTCCCTCCTCGCCTACTTCTCGAGCCCCACGGCTTTGAGGGCTTCTTCTCTTGTCTTGTACTCCCAGCCCTCCACGACCACTCCAGCCTGCAGCCTGTAGACGAAGACGTACGCATCGGTCACATCAGCGCCGCTCGCGGTGCCCTGCCCGCGCATCACCGTCGATGCGATCACCAGGTCGTCGGCGTCGATCAGCTCCTCCACGTCGAACACAAGGTTGGGAAACGACTCCAGGAAGCCGAGAGCGAGCCGTTCAAATGCCTCGCGGCCAAGGTGAGGACTCGGATCAGGCTCGTCTGCGCGGGGGTGGTAAACGAGCGCCGGGTGATAGATCGAGAAGTCCGGCATGCCCGCGTTCAGCCTCTCGAAACCGTCTCGCACCACCGCCACGTTCTCCTGCGACATCGCCTACTCCTCCAGGCCCACGGCTTTGAGGGCCTGCGCTTGGTCGTTGTAGTACCCGAGCTTCACCGCCTTGCCGTCACGAAAAGACGCCACCAGGGCATCGGCGCGCCTAAGCTCGACGCCGCTACCCCTACCCTTGACGACCATCGTGAACAGGGAGATCGCCTGGTCGTCCTCGGCTGCGCGGATATCGACATCCTCGACGTGCCAACCGTCCCACGCTTCATCCCAGCGGGTGACCCAGGCGAGAAAGGAGTCGCCGCCCGTCGCCTCGGGGATGTCGGTGTCGTCTATCTCCACCGCGTCATCGAGGTCGGCCAGAACCGCCTGGTAGTCCTTGCGGTCAATGGCGTGGGTAATTCGCCGCATCGCCGCCAGCAGCTCGTCCGGGGTCGTGGACTCCTCAGACATCGCCCGCCCAGTATCCCGCTACGGCCGCAGCAGCGCGATCTCTCACCGGCTGTTGCCATCGGATGAGGATCGGGCAGGCTCACTGGCGCTACCAGCTAGCCGGCTCTGACGTCTTGACGACCTCAGCCTCGACCGATTCAGGCTCGAAGGGGGCGCGGGCTGCGCGGTGCTAGTCCTCAGACGTGGAACTAGGGCTCGGCGAAGGTCCCTCGCGCCAACTGAGCCTGTCTTGGAGGCCGCTCACCTCCCACATCCTGACCGTCTGAGGCACTTTGCTCGGGATCAAGAAGAACCCGCAGGCCCGCGCTGCACAGGCTTTCTTGGCCATCATGATCACGCCGATACCGGTCGAGTCGATGAAGGTCACGTCTCGAAGATCGAGCTCAACCTCTGTGGCACCGTTTGCACACACGATCTCGAGCAACGACCGCATCGCCGGTGCTGTCTCAAGGCTCAGCTCGCCTGACAGACGAACCGCACGCTGCCCATCGCACCAACGCAGCGTGACGTCAAACGGGGTTTGCATCGTCTGGCCGCCCCCACGACCTGAACGGATTGCTCGGCGGGCCCGACCCGGCACGGTCTCGTCCCCTCGATTCGATGCCGTTCCGACCCTCGCGGCGCGAGCACAAAACCGATGTCTGAAACCCACGCCTGGCGCAGGCGCGCCCCACCTCGACCATACAGCATGCTCGCGCTGCGTCAAGCGAGGTCGTTGCGAATGAACGGTCAGTGGCCGGGACCTAGCGACATCGCCTACTCCGCCAGCCCCACGGCTTTGAGGGCCTCCACGCGCGACTCGAACAAGCGGAAGCGGACGACCTTGTGACCACTCAGGTCATAGACGCCAAAGAAGTCGCGGTCGATCTCGACTCCGCTCCCGCGACCGGTGCCACGTTGGCGAAAGACGACTACGACGGAATCCCCGGCGTCCAGGTATTCGCGTGCAGCTATCGCGTAGTCGCGCCAAGTCCCGAGCCAGTCGCGGAAGAAGCGCACGATTCCCTCGTGGCCGTGAAAGATGCCCGCCGCCGGCATTCCGCTCGCGGAGGTGTCCCACACCACATTCGGAGCGAAGAACTCGCGCCACTCGTCGCGGTCGCCTTGCTCGAACAGCCGCGTGAAGTCCTTGACGATCTCCACATTCTCCTGCGACATCACTTACTACGTCAGCCCCACCGCTGCGAGCGCTTCCGCGCGGCTCGGGTACTGCTCCATCCGGACCGGCTTCCCATCCCGGACGGTCCACGCCTGCGCCAACCGTTGATCCATCTGCATCCCGCTTCCGCGAGCGGTGCCGTGAGCGTGGGCAACGACGACGATCGCGTCCCCGGCATCCACGTACTCCTCGGCCTCGACGCGGAAGTCCTCATAGACCTCGAAGATCCGCCGCAACGCGCGGTTCGCGGCCGCTCCGACGTGAGAGCCCGGCTCCACGACTCCGTGGACTTGCTCCCACTCGAACTCCGGCGCGACGATGTCGGCCGTAGAGCGGAAGTCGCCCCGTCCCCAGCACTCGTAGACGGCTCGCACCGCCTCCACGTTCTCCCGCGACATCGCCTGCCCAGTATCCCGCTACAGCCGCAGCGGGGCGATCTCTCGATCCGCTTACGACGGCCCCGCGCGAGAGGTTTGACGCGACCTGGGGGAGCGTTCTGGCTCAGCCATTGACGTGAGCTACTCCGCCAGCCCCACAGCTTTGACGGCCTCGGCCGGATCCAGGTAGAAGTCGATCCGGGCGATCCGTCCGTCGTCGAACGTCCACACGGATGCGTTGCTCGCGGCGACCTCCTCGCTTGCGCCGGGGCGCAGGCCGAAATCACGTACCACCACGAGCGTCTGATCGCCGCAGTCGGTGGCTCGCTCGATCCGTATTCGATACGACTCCCAGGGGGCGAGCCAGTCCAGCCAGAACGATCGAAAGCCTTCGATGCCTCCATAGGATCGCTCGACTCCGAAGAGACGTACCGTGGTGGTGAGGTTCGGGTGGAACGCGGAGGCGGCAGACTCGCGCCACCCTGTCCACATCTCGTCCTCGCGCACGCGTCGCACGAGATTTCCGTCGTGGGCCAGCCGCAGGCCGAGGACGATCTCCACGTTCTCCTGCGACATCGCCCGCAAGTATCCCGCCACGACCGCGGGAGCGGCGCCGAGCTTGTGCTGGACCGGCTCAGTCCGTGCTTGCGCCGGCCGCCGCCGGCGAGCTTTCGCCACCCGCCGCCGCCGGCGTTTCGCCACCGTTCTTACCCTTTTCTTCCGGCGGGCCGCCGGCGGCAGGGGGCCGCGCAGCTTCCGTTTCGGTCGGCCGTGCGATCTGGCCGCCGCCCTGCCGGCCTTCGACAGATGGGCCGCCCGGGCCGCCAGCCTGGCGAACTTCTCCAGGCTGGCCGCCCGAACCGGCTCCATGTCCCGCACGGTTGCTTTCCCCCGTGGTGTCGTGTGCAACCTGCGGACGTGGTCTGGGCGGACCGCTCGGCCCATCCAAGGGTTTGACGTGTTTGGCCGGAGCTGCTGCGGGTCGGTGGCTGACGGTAGCCCGATTGGCCCGCCCGCCGACGTCGCCGATCCGATCGGCGCTTCTCGGCCGGTCCCCGGCGGCAATGCTTGCGGGGGAGTGGCGGCTGCCCACGCTGGCGTCGGGTGCGGTCGTTGGCGAGCCGGCGCGGGGGCTGGCAAGCTCGCTCCTCGGCCGCCCGCGGCCGCGGATCGCGACCCGAGCGTGACCTGGCGACGATGCTCGCGCCCGGGTCGCAGCTGCGCGGCGGTGCGGCGTGCCGACGGAGCGATGGTTTACGACGGTCGGTGTCGCCTTCGATTGACCATCGCCCTTGGATACGCCGTGGAGCGTCGCCGCCGCCGAGGCGGCGATCACGATGCCGAGCGCCGTCTTTGCCGCCAGGCTGGCGGCGAAGGCCTGGCCGCCGGCCCCCATGAGCGCGCCGCCGGCCCCCGTCGCGCTCTGTGCCGAGCCCGCGCCGATGATGTGCGCGAGCAGGCCGGCCGAGGCGAGCGGCGCCAGCGGGGCGGTCAGCACGTGCCAGTTTCTGCGGCGCGCGGGGATGGCCGCGGCGAACTCGGCGCAGCCATTGCAATCGCGCAGGTGAGCGCTCACGTACCGGCGCCGGAGCGCGCTCGCCTCGTTGTCCGAGACGGCGCGTCGCACGGTCTCGCATGCCACGCCACGGCCCTCGCGAGATTCGGCGAGGGCGCAGCGCGCGCGAAAGACCGCCCCCTTCACGGTCGCCGCGGAGATCCCCAGCGCGAGGCCGATCTCCTCATGGGAGAGTCCGCTCACCTCCCGCATCAGCAGCGCGTTGCGTTGACGCGTCGGAAGCGCCTGCAGGTCTGCCATCAACAGCGCCAGGCTGGCCCGCTCGGCAGCCTCGTCCTCCGCCGAGGGTGCAAGTCGCTCGGCGCTCCGCGGCGGCCGACCGACCGTCGCGCGACGGCGAGCGAGCGTGACCGCCTCGTCGTGGGCGATCCTGAACAACCATGGGCGCACCGGCGCGTTGCGGGTGCCTTCGCCGAGCGCCACAAGGGCGTTGGTGAGCGTCGACTGCAGCGCGTCGTAGGCGTCCTCGCGCTCGCCGACGATCGAGAGGCAGTAGCGGTAGAGCTGCTCGTGATGGCGTTCGTAGATCGCCGCGAACGCGCGCCTGTCGCCGCGCTCGACCAGGCGCGCCAGGCGCTCGTCGCCCAGCAGGGCGCGCGGGAGTAGCGCACTGCTCGAGTGGGCGGCTTCTGTGAGGCTGTACATGGCGTCCACATCGTCCTCGTGGCGCGGCGCCGACGGTACCCCACCTTGGTCTAGCTCAGGCCACAACCGAGCGCTCCGAGGCTCCAATGCGGCGCCGTGCGCTAGTCGAACGTCTAGGACGCTGCTCGACTTACGGCTGGCTGCTTTCTCCCGCGGCGCTGGACCTCGCGGCCGGTGGCTGCGGCGCCGCCTTGTGCCGGCCTCAGCCGCCGGCGACCGTCCGGCCGAGCGCGAGCGCCGCCAGCCCGAGCGCGACGCTGACGAGCACGTTCGCAACGGCCGCCGCGCGACGTCCGTCTTCGGCGAGCCGCTGCGTGTCGAGCATCCACGTCGAGAAGGTCGTGTATGAGCCGAGCGTGGCCGAGCCGGCGAGCACGAGCGCATCGCCGCTCAACGCGACCCCGGCCAGCAGGCCGAGAAGCAGCGAGCCGCTGGCGTTGACGACGAGCGTCGCGACCGGCAGCTCGCCGCCGGCCCGTGCCGCGACCAGCGTGTGCACGAGGAAGCGCGCGTTGGCTCCGACGCCTCCGAGCACTGCCACGCCCAGCCATGCCCAGGCGCTCATGCAGCCACCCGCGCCATTGCCAGGCGCACGAGCGCCGTCCCCGCCACGATCGCGAGGTAGCCGGCGAGCAGGCTCGCGAGCGCGTACCCGATCGCCAGTCCATAGCGCTCGTGGTCGATCATCCCGATCAGCTCGAGCTGCATCGTCGAGAACGTCGTGTAGGCGCCGCAGAAGCCCGTGCCGAGCAGCGGGTGCCAGTGCGGCGATTCCGGTTCGCCCTCCTGCAGCCCGGTCGCGATCAGCGCGAGCGCGAAGCAGCCCGTGACGTTGACGACGAACGTCGACCATGGCCAGCTGGCGACGTGGGCGACGGCCGCCTGTGCGAGCCACACGCGCAGCAGCGAGCCCGACGCTCCGCCGATGAAGATCGCGGCCATCTCACGTCTGTCGAGTTGCGCCACCATGCTGACTGCTCCTTTCGCGTGCGGGGGTCACTTCGGCGAAAGGAGTCATCAGCCCTTGTCCGGCGGGCGGTTCGGAGCGCGGCAGTGCGCGGCTCGCCTCAGAACTCCATCTGAGCACGCGCACCCTAGCGCAGGTCGGGACACCGCTGCGCTTCGCTGAGCAGATATCGGCCGCCGTCCCCGCGTCGCAGCAGGCCGATCAGCTCGAGCTCGCCGAGCGCGCGCAGCACCTCGCCCGCCTCGGTAGAGCCGGCCGCCAGCTTGCCCGGCGTGTCGACGCCCGCTCCCACCTGCTCGAGCACGAGCCGCAACCGCGGTGAGAGCCCTCGCAGGACCCGTTCGGCCTCCTCCGCGGCGCGATCGCTGTGCTCCCCCGCGGCGGCGCGTGCAGCAGGGTGCGTCGCGTGGAGCATCTCGAGCACGTCCGACGCATCCCTGATCAGGAGCGCGCCCTCGCGCAGGAGCGCGTGGCTGCCGCTGGATGCGCGCGAGGTGACCCGGCCCGGGCATGCCCCCAACGGCTTGCCGAGCTCACGCGCCAGGCGCGGCGCGGCCAGCGCTCGTGGCGTCTCCTCGGCCTCGACGACGATCGCAACGTCCGCCAGCGACACCACGATCCGCTCGGCTGCGTTCTCGCCCCAGCGACGGCCGCGCACTCTCCCTGGCAGCTCAGCCAGCGTGCAGCCGCGGTGCTCGAGACGTTCGCGTGCGCGGCGCCGCGACATCGCCCCACCGACGCCGAGTCCGTCGCCCACGACCAGGAGCGTTGCGCCCTCGGCGGCGAGCGCGCCGGCGAGCGCCGCCTGCGCGAGCGGGCCGCGACCGCCCTCGATCGTGACGCCGCTCGCGGCCAGTCCGCGGCCGAGCCCGTACGCGAGCTCCAGCCCGTAGTCGCTCGCGCGCGAGGCCGCTGGGAACGCCACGACGGGTCGGCCCGTGAGTGCATGAAGCCGAGCCCGCCCGCCCGCCACGTGCAGCAGTGCTGGAGCGACCGGGTGCATCAGCCCGGCCGGATAGCGCGGATCGTGACGGCAGATCGCCGTCGTTCCTTCGGTGCTCGCCAGCTCGCGCGCGCCGAGCTCGGCGTGTGCTCGGCGTAGGTGCTCGCGTCGGCGCCCGCCGAGCGCGGCGATCAGCTCGGCGTCATCGAGCGCGAGCAGCGCATACAGGCGACCGTCGGAGCGGCTGTTGCAGTCGAGCACCGCGCTCAGCTCGCCCAGCAGCCAGCTGCGCCGCAGGCACTGCGCGCAGGCGCCAGCGATGGAGTCAGCGCTCGCTCGCATGCTCATGCCACCCGCGTGCCGCGAAGGCCGGTCTCGCCGCGCAGGGCGATCGCCTCGGCGACATCCCCCGAACGCACGCGTGGGCGATCGTCGAGGTCCGCGATCGTACGGGCCACGCGCAGCACGCGGTGGAGTCCTCTTGCGCTCAGCAGCCCGCGCTCGTGCGCGCGGTGCAGGAGCGCCTCGCCACGGGCGTCCAGGCGTGCGTGTACGCGCAGCATGCGCGCGTCCAACCGCGCATTGACGCAAGCGCCTCGCCCGCCGAGCCTCGCCGTCTGACGCTCGCGTGCGAGGAGCACGCGAGCGCGGGCCTCGCGCGAGCTAGCCGTGGCAGGCGCGTCGGGGTCGTGCGCCGCGAGGTGCTCGAACCGCGCGAGCAGGTCGATGCGGTCGAGCAGCGGGCCGCTCAGACGGCGGCGGTGGCGGGCGAGATCGGCCTCGCCGCACCGGCACAGATCGCCGACGCCCGCGTATCCGCACGGGCACGGGTTGGTGGCGGCCAGCAGCATGAACCGCGCTGGGTAGATCGCCGAGCGATGGGCCCTGACGATCGCCACGCGCTCATCTTCCAGCGGCTGGCGCAGCGCCTCGAGCGCCGTGCGCGAGAACTCGGAGAGCTCGTCGAGGAAGAGCACGCCGTTGTGCGCGAGCACGACCTCGCCGACCGAGCCGCGGGCAGCCCCGCCGATCATCCCCGCCACGGTGATGGTGTGGTGTGGGGCGCGCAGCGGGCGCTGCCGCGCCAGCCCTCCGGCGCTCGTGCCGGCGATGCTGTGGATGCGGGTGACCTCGATCGCTTCCGCTCGGTTCAGGGGCGGCAGGATCGAGCCAAAGCGCTGCGCGAGCATCGTCTTGCCGGTGCCTGGCGCGCCGCTCAGCAGGCAGTTGTGCCCGCCCGCGGCCGCGATCACGAGCGCTCGCACCGCGTGGTGCTGCCCGCGCACGTCGCTGAGGTCGAGCGCAGCGGCTGACGGTGTGACGTGACGCGACGGCCGCTCCCGGGCCGGAGCGGCGTCGCCGGTGCCACCGCCGAGGACCCGCACGGCGCTGCGCAGGCACTCTGTCACCGCGACGTCGAGGCCTTCGACGAGCTGTGCCTCCGGCGCCCGCTCGCCGGCGAGCAGAAGCGTCGAGAGGCCGGCCTTGCGCGTCGCCTGCGCCACCGCCAGGGTGCCGCGGCATGGGCGCACGCGTCCGTCGAGCGCGAGCTCGCCGAACAGCGCGTGGCTGGCCAGGCGCTCGGTCGCGATCTGCCCGCTCGCCGCAAGCACCGCGCACGCAAGCGCGAGATCAAGGGCCGCGCCGGCCTTGGGCACGTCGCCCGGGGCGAGGTTGGCCGTTATCCGGCGCGCCGGGAACTCATAGCCCGAGTTGAGGATCGCGGCGCGCACCCGCTCGCGCGCCTCGCGTACGGCCGCGTCCGCGAGGCCGACGATCGTGAAGGCCGGCAGCCCCCGGCGCACGTCGACCTCCACACTGACCTGTCGCGTCTGCAGCCCGTCGATCGTGAACGTGTGTGCTCGCGCGAGCATCGTCCGGCGCTCCTCGTCGTAGTTCTTTGTCAGAGCACGCGAGACTAGGCGGCGCTTGGGATGCCTTGGACGGCTCATGTGGCGAGCCACTTCCGGGAGTGGTATGAGAGCACCGATCGCAGGCGGATGATCGAAACTGCACGAGGGGACGGTGTCGCCAAAAACGTCGTATTCCGCTTGTCACGACCGGACGGCTCGACCCGCGTGGTGGAATCAACCGCCTACACGATTTCCTTGGCCGGCGAGAATCTCGTGCTGGGGGTGGTGGAGGACATCACCGCCCGGGCTCGCCCACCCCGAGTCTGAGAGCAATGCTTCATCTCACGAGATGCTTCAGGCTCAGCCGGCTCGCGCCGGTCGCGGCTGCTACATCCCTGCCGGGTGGCGCACGACGTAGCCGCTGGTGTCGCCGACCGAGTCGGCCCAGCGCGAGCCGGTCTCCTGCTGGGCGATCGTGTCGAAGCGTTTGCCGTCGACGACCATGAAGGCGTGTTCGGCGTTGGCGTAGATGGTGATGTAGCGGCCCGGTCCGGCCTCGCCGTAGGACTCCAGTTCGGAGGAGTCCTCGGGTGAGCTGAGCAGCCCTCCGCCGTGCAGGGCGTAGGAGACCGAGCCCGAGCAGTCGTAGCCGGTCGACTGGAACGAGCCGTGCCCGCCGCCGTAGACGTAGGGCCGGGTGGCGATTTCATCGCCGGCCGCGATCACGCGGGCGACGACGCTCGAGCCCCCGCCGGCCGAGCTTTCGTGGCTGGAGGAACCACTCAGCGCCGAGTGCGGCGGTTTCAGCGTTTCCTGGCTCTGGATCCCGAGCACGCTCCAGGTGGCGGGCCCGACGATGCCGTCCACGGTCAGGCCATGACGCGCCTGCAGCCGGCGCACGGCGGCCTCCGTTTCCGGTCCGAAGTCACCGTCGGCGGTGAGGTGCAGCGCGCTCTGCAGGCGCGAGACGGCGTCGCCGCCGCCTTCTTCGCCGCCGCCCGATTCGGTGTCGGCGACGCTGGCGGTGTGAGCGCTGTGGTGAGAATGGACCCGCGCCGAGGCCGGCGGCGTCAGCGTTTCCTCGCTGGAGATGCCGAGCACGCCCCAGGTGGCGGGGCCGACGACGCCGTCGACCGTCAGGCCGTGGCGCTCCTGCAGCCGGCGCACGGCCGCCTCCGTTTCCGGGCCGAAGTCACCGTCGGCGGTGAGGTGCAGCGCGCTCTGCAGGCGCGTCACGGCGCTGCTGCTCCCTTCGCCTTCTTCGGATGAGGTGAAGTTGACCGCGTCGCGGCGTACGCCCGAGGAGGCGGCATGCGCGGAGCTGCTCCCGCGAAGCGCGGCGATCGTGGCGGGCCCGACGATGCCGTCGACCGCGAGCCCGTGATCGGCCTGGAAGTTGCGCACGGCTTCTTCGGTTTCGGGGCCGAAGATCCCGTCGACGGCCACGCCGAGCGCTTCCTGCAGCAGTTCGACCTGACGGCCCTGGCTTTCGGAGGAGATCGCGATCGTGTGTTCGGTCGTGGTCGCCGGTTCGGAGCCCGTTGCCGCGACGGCTGTGCCGCCGCCTGCGGCGAGGCTCGCCGTGGGGCCGGCGCTGAGCGCGGCAAGCGCTCCGAGCGAGAGGCGTTTTGCGCGCGAGCCGTTGGGCACGAAGCGAATCTCCTGCGCGCGGCGCCGCGCGCGCGAGCGCCCGAGCGAGAGCTCCCACGGTTCGCTGGCGGCGAGGTCGCGGCGCTGCGGGTCGTTCTTCAGCAGCGAGGCGATGCCGAAGGGGTCGAACGAGCGCCCCTCCGCGACGATGCGCGACCCCGTCGTACGGCGCTTGCGCGTGCGCCCAGCCCGCGCGCGGCGGGCGCGCGAGCGCTCCAGCGAAGCTTCCCAAGGGGTGACCGCGGCAAGATCACGAACGAATCCCGGCATGCAAAGGCGTCCTTTCTCACATTGCTTGGCGCCTACGGGGTTAGCTGTCGGGCTCGCGTGAATCACGCTACGCCACACCTGTGGCGATTCGCCCCCGCAGCATCTGGGCTGCATTGGGTCCCCCGCTCCCTGGCCCCCGTGGGGGCAAGGACTCGGCACGAACGCGCTGCAAACTAGCATCTTTTTTTGCAAGATGCGTCGCACGTGGAGGTTTGCAACGGTTCTTGCCGACGGCCGCCGGCGCGGTACAGGCGCGGCCCCGCTCGCGCGTCGATAAGCTCGATCGCCGATGCGCCGCCGAGATGGCTCGAACCCTCGCATGCTGCCCCCGCTGCTCGCCGCCCTGGCGATCGTTGGCGCGCTCGCGCTCATCTCCGGCTGCGGCTCCTCGGGCTCGAAGGAGAAGACGGTGACGAGCACGACGAGCGCGGCCAAGGCCGCTTACAAGGCCGAAGCGGTGCTCTCGCCGCCGACGCCGGCGCCACCGCTCGCGCTTCGCAACTACCTCGGCCAGCCGGTCAACATCGCCGACTACCGCGGCAAGCCGGTGCTGGTCACGTTCATCTACACGCACTGCCCGGACGTCTGTCCGCTGATCACCTCCAACCTGCGCGTGGCGCAGAATCTGATGGGCGCGCAAGGTCCGAGCAAGGCGCAGATCATCGCCGTCTCGGTCGACTCCAAAGGTGATGACCGAAAGACGGTGACCGCGTTCCTCAAACATCACGAGATGACCGGTCGGATGCAGTACCTGATCGGCACCACGCAGGAACTGGCGCGCGTGTGGAAGGCATGGGGGGTGGGCTCCGAACGCGACGCCAAGGACCCGGACCTGGTCGAGCACTCGGGTCTCGTCTACGGGATCACGGCCTCGGGCAAGCGCACGACGCTCTACTCGGCGAACTTCAGGCCGGCGACGATCGCCCACGACGTGCCGCTGCTCGCCTCTCACTGATCGGACGCACGGATGAGCCGTCGCCGGCTGCTCGCGATCTCTCTGCTGGTGGCGGCGGCGCTGGCGGCGCTGATCGTGTTCGGGCTGTCCTCGAACGGCTCCGGTCCGGTCGGGCGGCCCGCACCGCAGCTGCCGCGCGAACGCCTGGCGGGGCCGGCCGTGACGCTGGCCGGCGCGCTCGCGAGCGCGCACGGCCGCGCCACGCTGATCACGTTCTGGGCGAGCTGGTGCGAGCCGTGCGTGCGCGAGGCCGCCGCGCTCGAGCGCTTCGCGCAGAGCCCCTCGGGCAGGGGCCGCCTGATCGGCGTTGACTGGAGCGACGAGCTCTCGGGCGCGCGGGCGTTCGTGACCAGGCACGGCTGGACCTTCCCGGTGCTGCGCGACGCGGAAGGCACCGTTGGCAACGAATACAGCCTGACGGGGCTGCCGACCACGTTCGTGCTCGACCCGGACGGGCGCATCCGCTCGGTGCTGCGCGGCCCGCAGACGGAGGCGACGCTGGCGCGGGCGATGGCGAGCGTGCGACGGTCCTAGTCCGGCCGGTCGCGAACGTACGGTTAGCCGGGTATTCGCGCCGGGGACATATGCGCGCGTGGCGGCTCTCGCGGGGGTCCTCTGCGCGCTGCTCGCGGGACCGGCCGAGGCGTCGCCGGCGCCCGCCTCGGCGCTGGCGGCGAACGACGTCCCGGCGGGCGTCGAGGGCCCGGCTCCGAGTGCGGGCGAGCGTCCGGCCTACCCCTCGGCGACACGCGTGCGACGCGCCCAGCGCTACATCGCCAAGCGAGCGGGGCGCAAGGCGTTCGCGGTCGTCGACGACCGCGGCCGGCTGAAGGGCTTCAAGCTCCGCAGCCGCTTCCATTCGGCGAGCGTGGTCAAGTCGATGCTGCTCGTCGCCTACCTGCGCAGGCTCGCGCGCGAGCACCGCACGCTCGATCGGGACAGCCGGGCGCTGCTCTATCCGATGATCCACTCCTCCGACAACGACGCGGCCTCGGCGGTGCTCGCGATCGTCGGCGAGCGGGCGCTGGACCGCGTGGCGCGCGACGCGCACATGCGCGATTACGAGCCGGGTCGCGGCACGTGGGGCTTCACGGAGGTTTCGGCAGCCGATCTGGCACGCTTCTTCTCCCGCCAGGACGAGATGATCCCGCGCCGCTTCGACGACTACGCGCGCTGGCTCTTCTCCACGATCGAAGCGCGCGAGAGCTGGGGCATACCGGCCGTCGCCCGCCCCGAGTTCCGCGTCTACTTCAAGGGTGGCTGGCTGCCGGAAGGCGAGGGTCTCGTCAACCAGGTGGCGCGCCTCGAGCGCCCGCCCATCACCTTCTCGCTGGCGGTGCTGAGCACGCGCAATCCGTCGATGCGATACGGCGAGCAGACGATCGAAGGAGTCACGCGGAGGCTGGTGGGTCGCGCCCGTTAGAGAGATGTGGAGCCCGCCCGGGAGCGGCGGGCTCCGATGAGATCGCCGAGCCCGTCTCGTCTAGGCTCTGAGCATGTGCAGAAACATCAGAACGCTCCACAACTTCGAGCCTCCGGCCGACGAGCACGAGGTCCACGAGGCGGCGCTGCAGTACGTCCGCAAGATCAGCGGGACGGGGAAGCCCTCGCATGCCAACGAGGAGGTGTTCGAGCGCGCGGTGCAGGAGGTCACGCTGGCCACGCGCCGGCTGCTCGACGGGCTCGTCACGACGGCCCCGCCGAAAGACCGCGAGGTCGAGGCGGCCAAGCGGCGCGCGCGGGCCGCTGAGCGCTTCGCGGCTTAGCGAAGCTCAGCGAACGAGCTGGCGGATGGCCTCGACGCCCTGCGGCTCGGCGGGCAGGTCGGCCAGCGTCGCCGCCACCTCGGCGGCGAGCGAGATCGTGGTGCGGGGCGTCTCGCGCAGCCAGCGTGCGAGCCAGCGGCACGCCCACACGTCGTAGTCGGGGCCCTGCTCGGCCACGAGCGCGACCAGCCGCAGCGCGAGCTCGAGCCCGACCGGCCGGCGCTCACGCGCCATGTCCTTGGCGATGCCGATGGCGATGTCCAGTTCGCGTCGCTCGAGCGCCGCTTCGAGCTCGCGCGTGGGGCGATATGGGCCGACTCCCATCATGCGAACACATGTTCGCATGCGAGTCAAGTCGGTTCCTGCGGTCGGTTCCTGCGGTCGGTTCCTGCAGTCGGTTCCTGCGCCTAGATGCCGATCGCGCGACGCACGTGCGAGCGAATCGCCACGCGATAGAGCACGTCCGCCAAGAGCGCCGCGATCGTCACCTGGCGCACCCTGAGCTGGCGTGCCTGGCTCCCCGTCCTCGTCGCCCGACGCGGCCAGTATGGCGCTGCCGAGCGCGCTTTCCCCATCGTCATCCCTGACTCCTCCCCCCGCGCCCGGCTCCCTCGCCGAGCGTTTTGTCTCCGCAGCGGAGTGTAGGTGTGACGCGCCCGCTGTCAAGCCGTGAAAGCGCGCGACCGGCTCGCCGCGACGCCGGGTCGAGCAAGCGCCGTCGGTCGGGCGCCTCGGCGAGCGGCTCGTTTTCCCGGCCCACGGGCCGGGGTAGACCGGGGGATGTGAAGCGCAGACGTTCAGGCGCCCCGCTGACGCGAGCCGATCGGGGTGTGATCTGGGGCGCAGTCGCGTCGCTCTTGGCCGGCGTCGTGGTGCTCGTGCTCGCCTCGGGCTTCGCCGCGACGCTGGTCGGCATCTGCCTGCTCGGGGTGGCCGGCATCGCGTTCGTCTCGCTCGCCTTCCTGCTCGTCGGCGAGAGCGAAGACCGCGACCGGGGCAAGCGAGTCCGATGAGCCCGCTTCGTGCCCGGCTCAGCGGGTATGCGTTGATTGATCGCAATCGATCGCAAACGGATGGAGAAGGAGGGCCGCTCGATGAGCCAGGGCGAGCAGAAGGTGGTGCAGTACCTCAACGAGGCGCACGCGATGGAGGAGGGGCTGACGCGCGTGCTGCAGTCCCAGATCGCGATGACTCCACGCGGGCGCTACCGCAAAGCGCTCGAAACGCATCTGCAGCAGACACGCGGGCACTCGCGCCGCGTGCAGGGTCGGCTGCGCGAGCTTCGCCCGGGCGGTAACCCGCTGGCGTTCGGCGTCGGCCTCGTGCAGAGCGTGCTCGGACAGGCGCTCGCGCTGGGCAAGACCCCACTCGATCTGCTGCGCGGCAGCGGCGGCGAGGAGAAGGTGCTGAAGAACGCAAAGGACACGGCAGCTGCGGAGGCGCTCGAGATCGCGACATACACGGCGATCGTCCGCTTGGCGCGCGAGGTCGGCGATGAGCGGACGGCGGAGCTCGCAGAGTCGGCGCTCGAGGATGAGCGCCGCATGCTCGACCGCGTGCTCGCCGAGATCCCGCATCTGACGTCGGCGGTCGTTGGCGCGGACGTCAAGGGCGAGCCGTCCTATGACCTGGCAAAGACCGGAACGGCGGATGCAGCGCGACGCGCGGGCGGGGCGACCAAACGGGCGGCGCGCAAAACCGGCGCGCGTGCCAAGCGCGCCGCACGGCAGACCCGCCGGGTTCCGGGCGTAGCTCAGGCAGAGGGCACGGTGAAGGGCGCATTCGCCTCCGCGGAGGACCTGCCGATCGCCGGCTATGACGAGCTCACGGCGGATCAGATCATCGCCAAGCTTCCCGAGCTCTCGCAGATAGACCTGGCGAAGGTGGATGTCTACGAGCGCCGCACCGACAACCGCACCACGGTGACGAGCAGCATCTCGAGCCTGCGCGGCGCTGAGCCGTGGCCCGGCTACGACGATCAGAACATCGGCGAGATACGCGCCGCGCTCGGCGCATTGGACGAGTCAGGCGCCGCACGCGTAGGCGAGTACGAGCGCACGCACAAGGATCGCGCAGGCGTGCGCGAGGCGAGTCAGCGGCAAGCCGCCAATACCTAGCCCGGGGCGGATGGCCGCGCGGTCGACCGCCTCGAGTGGTTAGCGACCAAGGGCGGTGGGTATGCGAAGTAGGTGATGGGCTCGCGGGAGCGATCGGTGGCGCCGCTGGTCGCCTGTTGTGCGCTGTGGATCTGCGCGTCGCCCGCCGATCACGCTGCGGCGGCCGACTACAACCTGCGCGCCAGCCCGCATGCGTCGTTCGTGTGGTCGCCGCAGTTCCCGCAGATCGGTGAGCCGATCACGTTGACCTCGACCTCGACCGAGGCCGGCGGGCGGATCGTGCGCTATGCGTGGGACTTCCACGACAACGGTCCGTTCGGCGCGTTCGTGGAGGGAGCCGCCATCGCGGGCGCCTCCTTCGCCACGCCCGCGCCGCACGTCGTCAGGCTGCGCGTTACCGATCAGGCGGGCTTGACGGACATCGCGGCCGAGACGATCCAGGTGAAACCGCCCCCGCCGAGCGCGAACGTGATGTACCCGTTCCCGATCGTGCGGATCAGGGGCAGGGATCATCGGTTCAGGGTGCGGCTCACGCAGGTGGCGGTGAAGGCGCCGCCGGGCACGCTGATCAGCGCCGTCTGCCGCCGCCCCCGCAGCCGCTGCCCGGTGCGGTGGAGCAGGCGCACGTCGGCCTCGACGACCGGGCGTCTGCGATGGACGAGGCTGCATCGGCTCGAGCGCTTCTTCCCGGCGGGCTCGATCCTCGAGATCCGGGTCTCCGGGAGGGGTGAGATCGGCTCGTACACGCGCTTTCACGTGCGCCGGCGCAAGCTGCCGACCCGACGGGACACGTGCCTGGACGTGGCCGGGAGCAGGTCGATCGCCTGCCCGCTCGCCTAGCGCGGACCGTACTCCGGGGCGCCGCCACGCGCCTGGGCCGAAGCGGAGCCGTGAGCCGGGTCAGACCCCCGCGTCTCGCGCCTTCGCTCGTGGCGGTGCTCGCGGGGGCGCTCGAGCGCCTCGCCCGCGCGGTGTCCCATGCGCCGGTCAGACTGCACCACGATGAGCGATCAGACCGACTACGGCAAGCCGCTGCGCGAGGCCGACGCGGACGCCGATCCGCTGCGTCAGTTCGCGGCCTGGTACGAGCAGGCGGCGGCCGCCGCGATTCGGATGCCGGAGGCGGCGGCGGTGGCGACGGCGAGCGCGGACGGCTCGCCGTCGGTGCGAATGGTGCTGGTCAAGGGATTCGACGAGGACGGCTTCGTCTTCTTCACCAACTATGCGAGCCGCAAGGGGCGTGACCTGGACGAGAACCCGCGTGCGGCGCTGCTGTTCAACTGGGACCCGCTGGGCAGGCAGGTGCGGATCACGGGACCGGTCACGCGCACGAGCGCGCAGGAGACGGCGGCGTACGTGCGCACGCGCCCGCGCGGCAGCCAGCTGAGCGCGCTGGCCTCGCCGCAGAGTGAGGTGGTGGCCGACCGCGAGCAGCTCGAGCGCGCGGTGGCCGAGCTGGCCGAGCGCTACGGCGATCGGGAGCTGCCCGTGCCGCCGGGTTGGGGCGGCTTCCGCGTGGCCCCCGAGGAGTTCGAGTTCTGGCAGCAGCGGAGCGATCGCCTGCACGACCGCCTGCGCTACCGGCGCGACGGGCAGGGCGGTTGGGCGATCGAGCGCCTCGCCCCGTGAGCGCCACTCGCACCGATCTCTATTTATTAATATTAAGGATGAAACGACCGCGGTTCAGCGGGTCAACGAGGGATCGCCACGGGGCAGTGACCGCTGCCTTCATTGGGCGAGCACCTTGAAGGCGAGGTCGCGCGGCGGCTTGATCCCAAGCGCGTCGTATGGGATCCGTCGCCACCTGCCACGACGGATCTCGCCGACTGCGCGCGGATAGAAGATCTCGCTCAGCTCGGCCGCTTCCTCGCGGCTGGCGAACTCGACGAACATCTCGCCATCGAAGCTCACATGCCGGTATCCGTGCGCGGACAGCCAGCGAACCTCGTTCGGCCAGACGATCACGACGCGGCCACCCGGCCTGCAGACCCGCTCCATCTCGGCCAGGCCGGCCGCGCCGCCATGCTCCGGCGCCGGTGTCAGGGCCGAGCACGCGACCACCGCGTCGGCCCAATCGTCGGCCACCGGCAGCTCGTCGAAGAAGCCGTGGGTCACATGCACGTGGTGCGCATGGCCCGCTGCCGCGAGCTTGCGCTTCAGGATCTCGCGCAACGGCGCAGCCGGCTCGATCGCCACGACCTCGCGCGCGCGGTCAACGAGCTCGAGTGTCAGCCGGCCCGTGCCCGCAGCCACCTCGACGATCCGCTCGAGATCGTGCGGCAGCCAGCCGATCACGTCTGGATGGAGGCGCTCCACACCGACGAGCCGGTCATAGAGCTCAGGCTCGAGGCGGTACAGCAGCTCCCAGGCCAGGCTCACGTCGGTTCTCGGGTCACCCGTCCCGCCCGCGAGGAACCGCCTCGCCTCCTCCTGGGTGAGCACGCCCACATCCGTCGGCGTGTAGCGCGTTCGCAACTCGCAACCGCGACGCGGGCACGCTTGGCGATCTCGCCGATTCGATTCCAGCATGTGCGGTCAGTGTCCCGCGCTCTGGCCGCCGTCGATGTGCAGGATCTCCCCGGTCACGAACGGAGCGGACTCTAGATAGAGGACCCCGCGGATCACGTCGTCGATCTCACCCGCCCGCCCGAGCGGGTGCAGTGCGCCGATCTCCGCGTATGAGCTCTCCTCGTACATCGGCGTCGCGAGGCCCGCGCCGATGCCCTGCGAGGCCCCGGTCACGATCGCGACCTGTCGTTCCTCCTCGCTCACGGCGGCGTCATGGATGTGCCGGACTCGGCCAACTGGCCTCTCCTGTGATGTGGGGGCGATCGACGGGTTCTCTCCGAGGGAGCCTAGTCAGGAATCGACTCACAGGCGACGGCCAGCTCCCGCGCGTCGCCGAGCGCGGGCGGCGTCCGGCCGACCACCCGCAGGGAGAGCTGGTTGAGCACGTGATAGGGGCACAGCGCCAGCTCGAGCGTGCGGCAGTCCTCGAGCTCGAGCAGCCGATCCCCGTCCACGCCGGCCGTGATCGCGTGCACGACCCGGTAGAGCGATCGACCATCCGTCAGGTAGCTGCCGACCAGGAGCGACACCTCGTCGGCGGTCTGAGGACTCCACGCCGGCGTCGGCCTGGCGTCCCCCGACTCGGAGGGAGCCCGGCCTTCGGCGTGCCGACGACGGCGGAGCAGCTTCACCGCCACCGTCCGGCTCGCAATCCAGGCGAGGGCACTTCGCATCGCCTTCGCCCCGATGACGCCTCGAGGCTCATGACGGGCAGCCTGCCGTCTTCGCCCGAGCTATGCATCACCCCGAATGGATGACCGCGGGGCGACCCTCGGTTGGCAGGTCTTCCCCGCATCGCTTCGCCGATCGGCCATTCCGTTCTTCCGAGCCGTGTTCTTGCTTGTCGCCGAGCCTCTCAGTCTCTTTCCAGACGGCCTCCATAGGCGACGAGCGCGTAGATCACGAGAATGTCGAGCGTGGCGAGCGTGATCGACAGCCACGGGTATGCCGCGATGAACATCAGTTGGGCGATGAAGTTGAGACCGGCGATGCCTACCCCCGTCCAGCGCGCCCACTGGGCCTGGGCCCAGACCCCCGCGGCGACGCAGATCTGAAGCGCTCCGATCGCCAGCACGATCCAACCCCACGTTTTCAGATCGCTGACGACGAAGCGGGTGTTGGCGGCGTAGAAGGACGATTTCGAGATCGCCGCGATCCCATAGATCGTGTTCATCACCCCGACGAGCATGATCAGGACGCCGGCGAAGATGACCCAGCCCTCCCCCCGGGGCTCGTCGATTTCATACTCGTAACCGCGGTTCGCCGAGCGCGTCACCTCGCTTGCTGTGCCGTCGGCGGCGATGGAGCTGTGGCTGCTCATGACCTGCACCTCCCGTTTGGACTCGCCTGCTGCGCAGGGCCTCGAGCCGGAGCGTAGGGGGGAGCCCTCGACGCGCATCATTCGCAACGGATGAGGCCGGACGCGTGCGCGAGGCGGATGCTGGGTTGCGCTGGGTGCTACTGCGCCGGCCCCCGTGGGGGCGAGGCTATGCCGCGGCTTTCGTGGACGGCGATCGCCTTGGCGCAGGCGCGGGCGCGCCGAGCGCTGCGTCGGGCCGGGAGCTGCCGGATCTCCCCAGCGACTTGTGGGGGAGCGTGATCGGCGGCTGGGGGGAGCGCTCTGCAGGGGGGACCTGTCCGCCGGCATCGTCGGCGAGGAACAGCAACGCGGCCTTCACGCGTCGGCTGACGGCGCGGGAGTCCCTCAGCCTGAGCTTGGCGAAGATCGAGTTGATGTGCTTCTCGACGGCCCGCTTGGTCAGCACGCAGGACTCGGCGATCGCCCGATTGCTCATGCCCTTGGCGATCTGGCCCAGGATCTCGTGCTCTCGGGAGGTGAGCTCCGCGAGCGGAGAGAGGCTCTCGTGCCCGCGCGCATTGATCAACGCATCCACCAGACCCGGATCGATCGCGGAGTCTCCGTCGCGGACCGCCGTGATCGCCCGGACGAGCTGCCCGACGTCGCCGATCCGATCCTTCACGAGATACGCCGTGCCGGCGCACCCCTGGCCCAGCAGCTCAACGAGGACCTCCGGGTCGGCGTCGTTGGCAAGCACGACGATGCCGATCTCCGGGTCCCGCGCGCGAAGGCGCGGGACGATCGACAGCGCCCTCTTATCCGTGGCCAACGGCGCGGACGGCAGATCCGTGACGACCACGTCCGGCCGCCGCGTCGCGATCAGCGGCTCCAGCTCCTGCCAGTCCGCGCAGACCCCGATCAGCTCGATCCTCGTCTCAGCGGCGAGAATTGCCGAGAGGCCCTCCCGAACCAAAGCCGAGTGGTCGACCGCCGCAACGCGGATGAGCTGGTTGGGGCGCGCTCGGGCGAGTGCCACTGCGCGTGCCCCAGCTCGCGCTGGGTTGCCGGCGATGCGATCCTCAGGCCGCCGTGCGGCCGATTGTGAAAGGCGCTGGTTGCCGGGCGCCGAGGTCACGGCTCCGCATGGTCCGCGCCGTGCGCGCTAATCGCTACGGAGGTCCACATGCGTGGCGAGCTTCCCCCGGGAGGCGAGCGTACCCTGTCGGTCGGGCTCCCCCATCTTCGGCGGATCCTAGCGTAGATGTGGCCGCCGCGTGCCGCAAATTGCGGGATCGCCGCGGCGCGCCGGGCAGCAGGCATAGCGACCGGGCAGGCCCGGTCGTTCGGGCGTTAGACGATCGTCGCCTCGATCAGGCCGACTTCCACGGCCCGGGCGACCGCTTCGCTTCGTGAGGCCGCGCCGAGCTTTGCGTAAACGGCGTGGGCCTGCGTCTTCACGGTGTTGCCGGAGACGTGCAGGCGCTCCCCGATCTCGCGGAAGGAGAGGTGCGTCGGCAGGAATCGCAGCACGCGCAGCTCGGCCATCGTCAGCGAGGCCGGTCCGCGCAGGGCCGACGCGCTGAGCGCGTCCACCTCACCCCAGCCAGCATCCAGGGCAGCGATCAGGCTCTCGACCGGGTCCATGCGCCGAGCCCATCGGGACGCCTCGGACAGCAGGGCTCGTGCGCGAACGACGTCGGAGAGCCTCACGCACGCTCGCGCCATCACGATCCGAGCCTGGACTTCGTGCCACGGCGCGTAGTTGCCGAGTTCTTCGAGCAGGCGCGTCGCAGTTACGAGCTCCTGCTTGGCCTCGTCGGCGATCCCCCGATGGCTCAGGACGAGCGCAGAGGCGGCGAACGTCAACGCCGATGTCGGATGGTGCTCGAGCTGGTTGGCGGTGAGCACGGCGGCCGCTCGCGCGACCTGGTCGCCGGCCTTCCCCCAGTCGCCCTCGCTGACGTCCTGCAGCGCAAGCTCTGCAAGGCAGAGCGCCTCGAGCTGTGCCGAGCCGCCAGCCATGCGCCGGAGCGCCTCTTCGAGAAGCGACCGGGCCTCGGGGCGTGCGCCGAGCAGCTCGAGCGCAACCCCCCGCAGCACGCACGCCAATGGCCGCAGGCGGCTGGCGTCGTGGAGCAGTCGGTATGCGTCCGTCGTGTCGCGCTGCATCTGTTCGATCCCATCGCCTGCGCCGGCCGCCAGCAGCAGCGTGATGCTCGCCAGCACCGCCGGGGCGCGCTCGGATCGCGATTGGTGGTCGACGGCCGTTGCGGCCACCATCGCCAGCTGTTCGGCCTGCGGCAGATTGCCCTCCGCCAAGCAGCGGTAAGCCGCCGCAAGGGCAAGCTCCGCGCTCGCGGCGATCTGCTGGTCGTTGAAGGCATCGAGCCAGTGCCCGGGCCGGTCGTCCGTCGGGCTGGCGTGCTTGGAGCCGAGCGCCCACAGCAGCGCCCCGGTACGCAGGTGATCATGGGCAGCCACCGCATGATCTACTGCCGCGTCGATGTCCCCGGCGTCGCCGAACCAGGAGCTGGCCCGCCGGTGCAGCGCCGCAACCTCGTCGGGTTCTGTCAGCTCGAGCTCGGCACGCATGACCTCGCGCACGAGCGAGTGGCAGCGATACCACCCGTGCCCGGGGTGCTGCAAACGCAACATCAGGTGAGTGACGGCGAGCTCGTGCAGGATCGGACCGCTGCCGCTCGACTGCAGCACCGCGTCGCAGAGGCCGGCGGACAGACTCTCGAGCACCGACGTACGGCCGAGCAGGCCGCGCGAGGCCTCGGGCAGCGGCGCCAGCAGCTCCTCCTCGACGTACTCCGCGATCCGCTCGTCGCCCCGGAGGGCCGCGACGGGGTCTGCGCCCGGGTCGTGCAGCGCGCGCAGCGACAGGGCCGCGAGATACAGACCCGCCGGCCAGCCCTCGGTGTGATCGACCAGGCGGGCCAAGCCCGCTTCGTCAAGCTCCAGTCCGACCGCAGCCAGCGCTTGTCGCGCCTCGTACACGGTCATCTCCAGGTCGCTGGGACCGAGCTGCAACAGCCGTCCGGATGCGCGCAGGCGCCCGCAGCCGAACGTCGGCTCCGTACGAGAGGCCAGCGCCAGCTGCAGCGAGGCGCCGGTCAGGTCGGTCAGCTCGGCAAGGACCCGCACGGAGCCGGGCGAACGCAGATTGTCCACACCGTCCAGGATCAGCACTGCGCCATCGGGCAGCTCCCCGAGCTTCGACGCCAGGACGCCCAGGGCGATCGGCCGTCGGCGCCGTCGACCTCCGTCATCTCCCGGACGCCGGTCGTTTGCGCCCGTCGCCCCGGCCAACTGCTCGAGCGCATCGGTGACACGGCCGAGCAGGTTCTCCGCTTCATCCTCACGCGGGCCCACGGTGAGCCATCGCAGCGGGCGCTTCTGCTGCAGCGCCCACTGCGACAGCAACGTCGACTTGCCGTAGCCTGCCGGCGCTGCAAGCAGCACGACCGAAGCACCGGCGGTCTCATCCAGCTGCTGCAGCAGGCGCGGACGCGAGACGACGCGAGCGGGCAAAGGCGGGGGAGACGCAACGCCGAAGACCGAGCCGCCCACCGGCGGAGGCATCGACACGGGCGAGCGCTTGCGAGCGTGGGAGGTCTTCGTCCCTCCAAGCGCCTCGGAGCTGCGCTGCGTTCCGGCGCGGTTGGCTCGGCGAGCCCGCGGGGCGCTCGGTCGGGCGCCCGGCGGGGTTTCGTTGCTCCGAGACATCACTCCCCCGATCTAAGCTGCCACGGACGTCAAGGATCACCGAGCAACTGGCGTCACGCAAGCTGGCGCACCGGCCTCTTTGCGGTGGTGCAGGCACCACCCGTTTCGTATTAACCGAAGAGTGCCGGCGTGTCGGCCGGCGGCTCGAGTCAGCGGTCCGCAAGGCGCCGCGGCGGGGGCTGCCCGCGTGCCGTCCGTGCGCCTCCGACGCGCACGCGCAAGGCCCGCGATACGCACCTGAAGCGCAGCGGCGGATGGAGCGGAAGGTTCGATCCGTCCACGATCGCGCTCACCGGCGCGGCGGCGGCCAGCTCGAAGTCCGAGCAGGAGTACTCGTCCCATGTGTGCTCGGCTGCTCCGGGGCGCGCATCATCGGGCGTCCGTCTGACTGCGATCCCGAGCAGGCCGGTATCGGCCCAGCCGCGGAGACCGAGGCCGTCGGGGCCGAGCGCGAAGCGATTGTTCATGACGAGCACTCGCGTTGGCGTGCCCGCCGCAGCGTCCGAGGAGCACGCCGGGTCGCCGTAGCGAAGTCGCCGGGCGGATGGGTGACGGACCACTGTGGCCCATCGGCGCCCGCTGTCAGCCATCGCCGGTGGCAGCACGAGGTCGTTGCCGAGGGCGACATAGTTCACGAACATCGTGCCGTTCACCTCGCCGAAGTCGAACGGGCGCTCTTCGGGCGAGAACAGATGATCGAGTGCTGCGGCGGGATCGTCCAGGGGGTTGCCCACGTCACGCGCGAGCAGATCCTCGCCACCCGCAGGGATGCAGCTGACGGGGATGTCTTGGCCGGAGGCGACGGACGCGACCAGCGCCTGCTCGCGCGGCGCCGCGCAGACCGCAATCGCGTCCGTGCCTGCAAGCAGGTGTTCGATCGCAGCCAGTCCAGTTCCGAGGACCGTCACGACACGGATCCCGCGACGTTCCGCCGCGTCCGTCAGACGGCCGCGCATCCAGCTGCTCTTCGGGCTGTCGGCACCGAGGATGAGGAGCGGACGCTCTGTGGCCTGGCTCGTGACGTCTTGCCTCATGAATCGAGTTGCTACCCCTGGTTGCAGCCCTCACAGGCCGGCGCCGATCAAGCGCTCCGTCGGCCGATGCGGCGCCGCACCGGCCGGCGGACTTCCGTCAACCCTCGCAAACCGCCTTCGCCGTGTGAAACCCGCGACGGCGCCGAGGGCATGGGCGCAGGCTAGGTGCCGGCCAACGGCGCCACATCCCCCCAAGCGGATGATCCGCCCGCAGCGATTTCGGCTATAGGTTTCTGCTATTCG
Source organism: Solirubrobacteraceae bacterium (assembly GCA_035553095.1). Classification (GTDB taxonomy): domain Bacteria; phylum Actinomycetota; class Thermoleophilia; order Solirubrobacterales; family Solirubrobacteraceae; genus Palsa-744. The sequence goes on from DATNDZ010000020.1 coordinate 191,253, forward strand.
ACTCGAGCTCGGAACATCGGTTCGCTGTTCAGACGGAATGCTCGGCAAGGTCGCCGACGTGGTGATCGATCCGGCACGGCGTTGCGTTACGCATCTGGTCGTTCAGCCGCGGCACCAGGTGGCGGTGGTCGGCTCACGACTGGTGCCGGTGGAGCTGGTCGACTCCACCGAGGGGCAGGCGGAGATTGCGCTTCGCTGCACGCTCGCGGATGTGCGTGAGCTCGAACCGGTTGAAGGACTTGCCTCTTTTCCCGGCGCCTATCCGGTCGACGATCCCAACTGGGACGTGGGCGTCTCGCGCGTGCTCTCCGTGCCCTACTACGAGCAGAGCGGACTCGATGGCCCCGACTATCCGGCCGACGTCGAGATGACGTACGACCGCATCCCCAAGGATGCCGTAGAGATCCGACGCTCCAGCCTGGTGGTCTCAGCAGACGAACACCAGCTCGGTCGCGTGGGGGCGTTCATTCTCGATCAGGAGGACATGGTCACGCATTTCGTGCTCAAGCGCGGACACCTGTGGGGCCGAAGGGATGTCACGATTCCGATCAGCGCGGTAACGGAGATCGCGACCGACGAGGTGACGCTCGGGCTCACCAAGGATCAGGTCGCGGCACTCCCCGCTGCGCGCGTGCGTCGCTCCTAGTGAGGGCTTCGCTCGCGCGGGTCGCGACGAGCTGCCTTCCCACGCGAGACTCTGTGCGCGCCGGCTAGCGTGCCCGGGACCGCGTGGAATCCCGACCCGCGCCCAGGCTCGCGCTCATCTTGATCGCCCTGACTGCGCCGGTAGCCCCGGCCTGCAGTGTCGCTCCGACGACGAGCAGAACGATCCCGGGGACCAGCAGCACGCTGGATCCGAGCATCAAGACGCCGAGGCGCCCGAGCAGATAGGGCGGTGTGCACACGGTGACGCTCATCAGCGTGCTCAGAGCGCTCGCGGCGAGCTTGTCGCGTTTGGAATGGCTCGGTCTGATGCCGACGAGTCGCGACGGCACCGCCACGTAGGCGACCATCATCGCTCCCACGACGATCCCCAACGCCAATGTGAACCACGGGTGCCCCCAACGGGTGACGACGGTCGTGGCCAGGGCGACGAGGATGCCTGCGACCGCGCCCGACAGCAGGATCGGGCGCAGATGCCGTTTCGCGTCCGCCACGGCCGGGCGAACGTCGGGATGAGGGGAGCGTGTTATCGCGAACGCGAACACCGCGTTCAAGAAGAAGGCGGCAGTCGTGATCGCAATGATCACCAGGCCGAGCGGGATCAGCACGGGGCCGCGCAACACGTGGAAGGTCTTGCCGTGGAGCACGTGAGCCTTCAGGTCGTACATCAGCATCCAGATCCACACCGCCGGCAGCACCTGGACGATCGTCAGCCGCCAGTTGAGCACGAGCAACCGGACGCCATGGAGAAGCATCGCGAGCGCGCCGACCGTGAACGCCAGGGGAGCCAGCACTCGACGGGATCGGCTGAGCTCCCGCACCGCCTCGACCAGGGCCTCGTCGTCCTCGCGGACCGCACGCGCGAGCGACCCGATCCGGGTCGAAAAGGTGTCTCGGCGCTGCTGTGGATCTCTCGTAACCATCGCTGCCCTGAGGGTCCCTCCAGCGTGGCCGACGTCGCGGGAAGGATTTCATCCGATGGGGGTGATGCCTCCGCGACGGCGCTTCGGGAGCCTCGGACCCGTGGAGTGGCTGCCGGTGCATAGGGGGCGAACGCCCGTCGAGCGCCGGATCGAGGCGTAGCGAAGCGAGGCGATGTCGGCGCAGCCACCTCCCCCGGAGCAGCCGCCCTCCTCGAGCTTCTGTCCGAACTGCGGGGCGCCGGTCGCGCGCGACGCGCAAGCATGCCCGCGATGCGGCGCTCGGCTGCGCTCCCGTTCCGGCTCGAGGGGATGGCTCTTGGCGATCGCCCTCGTCGCCCTGGCCGCGGCGGGAGTGGGGGTCGCGCTGGCCGTGAGCAGCGGAGATGACGGCAAGACGGCGAGCACAGCCCCCACCGCATCAACCAGGACGACGCAGCCGTCGACGACAACCTCGATCAGCGTCAACGTGAAGCAGCCGACGACCACCGTGACGCAGCCGCCCGCGACGGTCACGAGGCCGGCAAAGCCGGCCACGACGCCCGCTCCCGCCACCACCCAGTCGCCGGCAAGCCCGCAGGGGCCTTAGGGGGCTCAATGTGTTCAGCACGAGTCCTGACGTAACGGTCGCCCGGAAAGCGGGGGTGGAGGGCCTTCGCCAGACGCGAGCGGCACTCGACTACGCCGCCGCGCTCCACCGGGGCCAGCTGCGCAAGATCGACGGTGCGCCGTTCATCTCTCATCCGCGAGAGGTCGCAGAGCTTCTGCACGGTGCGGGCGCCCCGGATCACCTCAGCGCGGCCGGGGCGCTTCACGATGTGATCGAGAAGACGCCGGCAACGGCGGCCGATCTGCGCCGGCGCTTCGGGGGCAGGGTCGCCTCGCTCGTCTCGGCGGTGAGCGAGGACGAGCGCATCGCCAGCTACGGCGAGCGCAAGGCCGCGCTCCGGGCTCAGGTGGCGGCGGCCGGCGACGAGGCGCTGATGCTGTTCGCCGCCGACAAGATCTCCAAGGCGCGCGAGCTGCGGCACAAGCCGCTGAGGGGCGTGGGGATCACGAACAGGGAGCGAAGCCGCCGCCTGGCGCAGTACGGGCGAGCGCTGGCGCTCCTCAGGGAGCGGCTCCCTGACTCACCGCTCGTGAAAGCGCTCGTCGACGAGCTCGCCGAGGTGTCCCGAGGGGTCCTCGCTGACCCCTGCGCCTCGGCCGGGCGTAAGCGGCGCGGTCGCCTCGCCTGATGGGAGCGCGCGCGTCTCGGGATCACCCTCTTCGGGTGATGGCCGGCCACCCCCTGCGGGCGTACGGTGCGGGCACGGCCGACCCCCGCTGCCTACGGACTGTGCTCGAGGCCAAGATCGGTGGCCGGCTGCGAACGATGTCAAACCCTGAAAGGCGGTAGCGATGGCTACGAGCAATCTTGAGGTGTTCGTCGCGGCCTTTGACAACGAAGACCAGGCCGGAGGCGCACTCAAGGACTTCCAGACGATGGACCGCGAAGGATCGATCGACCTGATCGACGCAGCGGTGATCGTGCACGACCAGCAGGACAAGGTGAGCTTCAAGGAGACGGCCGATCCGAGTGGCAAGAAGTGGGCCAAACGTGGGGCGATCGCAGGCGGCCTGGTCGGGCTGATCTTCCCGCCGAGTCTCCTCGCCGGCGCGGCGGTGGGCGCTGCCGGCGGCGGCGTCTGGGGAAAGGTCCGTGACAAGGGCTTCCCCGACGAGGAGCTGCGCAAGGTGGGAGACAGTCTCCCCCCAGGCACCTCGGCGGTCATCGCGGTCGCCGAAGACCGAGTGCTCGAGCGCCTCGAGCGAGGCCTCGAGGGTTACAACCGAATCTCCAAGCACGCGCTCAGCGCGGACGCCTCAGCGACCCTGATCGCCGAGGTCGAAGACGGGGGCGAAGGCAACGGCGCCGGCGCAACGAGCTAGAGAACTCGGGCACCTCCGCGCAAGGGGCGGATCCCGACCCGTGCGGCTGGGGGCTGACGACGAGTTCGACGAAACATCAAGAGGGCGTAGGGGGCCGGCCAGGCGCGTGAACCGGCGCAAGATCGCGCAGCGGCGGTATCGACTCGACGGCGCTTGGCCCTACGCTCGACAGGGTGGGGAAGGACAGCGAGTGGGACGTGCGCAGGGCGGCGGCGCGCTCGCTCGAACAGATCGAACTGGGCGCGGCCTTCGACGACGAGTTGAGTCTGCGCGAAGGTGCGATCCGGCTGAGGGGGCTGCGACCGGGCCGCCGGATGGAGATCCTGATGCAGATCCACGACCTGGGCACGTTGCGCAAGCTGGTCGATGCGCTGTGCAGGCTCATGCTCGAGGAGGCCCCGTCCGGTCAGGGCTCCTAACGTAGGGGTCCGGCCATCATTGATCCTGCGACCAACGGGATGGCCATGCCGCGCAGAGAAGATCGGAAAGCAGGGCGGCACTGTCGTCGCAGCTGCGGTCGTCGAGTTCTTCGATCGTGCGGACAACCAGGGCGGCTGCCGTGGCGGCGTCGAGCGGCCCGTTTTCGGATTCCATCATCGCGCCCGGTACGCCGCGCGTCTCAGCGCTGAGGCGGCGGCAGTCGTCGTCTCCATAGGAGCGATGATTGCCCGTGCTGTCGAGGAGGTGAATACCGCAGTTGCGCGTATCACCCATTTCGGTGGATGCGCCACCCGCGTTCGACCCTACCCTGGACGCTCTGGATCGCCTCGCGAACAGGCGACGTCGGAAGTGCCGGCATCGTCACCATGAATGCCTGTGAAACGCCGAAACCGAAGGACACACGCACCCTCTGAGCGCAAGCGTGCCAAGACAGACGCCTGATATCGAGGTCTCGCCTCGCGCCGCGCCAGACACAGTCGAGGAGCGGCCGCGCACCGGCCGGCGATCCTGGGCGCCGACTGCCGGCCCAGCCGTTGCCGGAACCGGGGACCGCCAGGTCCTGTTTTCGGCGGCGTTCATGCAGTCTCGCAACGCCATGGTTCTACTCGACGAGCGTCGTCGCCATGTGGACGTCAATGGCGCCTATCTGAGCCTTCTCGGCTATCAACGCGAGGCGCTCATAGGCCGGCCCATATATCGGTATGTCGTCGGCGGTCCGCTCGCGTCCCCGGCCGAATGGCGATCTGCACTCCTCACGGAGCAGTTCACGGGCGAGGCGGAGCTTTGGGCGGCCGACGGTAGCCGCGTGGGGGTTCAGTGGGCGGCTGCGACGGAGGTCATGAGCGGCCGTCGCCTCGTGCTGCTTGTGGCGCTGAGCACGTCGAGGTGGGGCGGGCGCTTCCGGCGCAAGGTGGCGGCTGACGAGAAGTCTGATCTGTCGGCGCGTGAGCGAGAGGTGGTACGGCTCGTGGCGATGGGTAACACGGGCCCCGAGATCGCCGCGGAGCTGCGGATCGCGCACGACACTGTGCGGACTCACGCCCGCAACGCGATGATGAAGACTGGAGCACGCTCACGCGCACACCTGGTCGCGATGGCTCTCGGCGAGGGCCTCGTTCTGGATCAGCTCGCGATCGCGCAGCAGGGCTCTTAGCCGTCGATGCCCGCCGCTCACCGGGCGCGCGGAGCTGAACCACGCGCCCGATAACGCGTCGGCGGCTATGCCGTGATGTGGCGGTAGACCGGCCGGCTGTCGATCCTCGGCGCCACGACATCATCCCTGCCCTGAGCCTGTATCGCCGGGATCAACGTCTCAGTTCGAAACTGCTGGAACTGCTCGTCCGAGTCCCAGACGGTGATGACTCGCCAGCCTCCGTCCACCGGGCCGGCGATGTGCGCCTTGCATCCGTCGGGGAGCCGGCCACCGGGCATGACGACGCTGGTGACCTCGTCGTAGAACCCCTGGTCGCCGCCCTGCATCTCGTTCACGACCACGACTGCCATGAGGGCCTCCTCTTCTGTCTTGGTTGCGTGTCGGCGTCCCCCTGTCCAGCCTAATCAACGGAGCCAGAACTCGCCTATCCCGCAAAGAGGCAACGAGCGCAATCAGCGGTGGACGCTCCCCTTGCCCGCGGAGTCCGTTTAGCGCAACTTTTCCGGGGTACTGCCTGAGTCGTAGCTCTTATCAACTGGGGAGCGGCCGCGGCCGCGTTTGCCGAGCGATTTCAGGAGGAGACGATGAGGCGCGAAGCGCATCGTGCAGGTGGCCGTGGCTGGGCGGTTCTGTTTCTGGCGACGATCATCGCCACCTTGAGCGTGGCGATCACGAGCTCCACAGCCCAGGCGGCTCTCCCCGAATTCGGGCGCTGCGCGCCCGCCAAAACGCCCCACAGCGGGGAATACACGGGGAGGAAATGCCTGTCGCCGGCCGGTGGCCAAGGCAACTACAACTGGGAACCGGGCCCGGGTCCGAAACCGAAATTCGAAGGCCAGTTGTCGAAGTTCAAGCTCGAAACAGTCGGCAAAAAATTCACCGTCGAGTGCGCCTTCGGCGTTGTCAAGGGCGAATACAAATCAGCCAAGACGGTCTCCGTGCTGTTCGAACTGATCGGCTGCCTCCGGACCGAAACGGGGCAGAAGTGCCAGGCGACGCCGCTCAAAGAAGGGGAAATGGAACCGCAGTTCGAAGGCGAACTCGGCTTCATCAAAGCGGGCGAAACACCGAAGGTAGGCCTCGAGCTCAAACCGTCGTCGTTCACGTTCTCATGTGGACTGCCTCCGGCATCCGTCACGCCGGTGACCGTCGAAGGCTCGGCGATCGGCGCGATCGCCCCGATCGACAGCATGCGCGAATCGCTCAAGCTGAGCTACCTCGCGCCCGGCGGCAAACAGAATCCCGAAAGCTTCGAAGGCGGCGTCAAACACACCTTGACGCAGGAATGGATCGACGAAGCGGGATCACACAGCGAACAGACCGGCCTCACGATCATCGGCGTCGAAGAAAAACCGAAACCGTTGGTCATCGAAAACGAAGAAGCGATCGAGATCAAGGCGAAGTAGCGACGAAGGCTCGCCTAAGGAGCACGGAGTGGCGTGTGGGCAGCAGCGCGCAGGGCCCACACGCTCATTCTTGACCTCGCGAGAGTCCGCGGCGGGCACGCCGGCTCGATCTCCAGCTGAGGGCCTGCATACAGCCCTAGAGGCGACGACCGGAATCGAACCGGTGTAAACGGCTTTGCAGGCCGCTGCGTAGCCACTCCGCCACGTCGCCGAAAGCAGCCCAAGCGTATCGGTCCGCCGGTGCTTACGAAGCTTTTGCGCGTCGGTTAGCTGCGCTTTCGACTCGCGTTAGCGCGGGCACAGCGAGCTGTCTCAAGATGGCCTCGTCCCAGCTCCAAGCCCCGGAGGTCAGTCGTGAACAAGCGCCTACTCGTCCCAGTAATGCTCGCCGCCATGCTCGGCGCGGCCCTCGCGAGCGCCGCGGTGGTCGTCATCGCGGGAGGCAGTTCGTCGACGTCGAGGACCACGACGGCATCCAACCTCGCGGCCGGCTCGACCGGGACCCGCCAGGAGGTCGCGTCGACGGCGCTGTCGGCGTCGCAGATCTACAGGCAGGCTTCGGCCGGCGTCGTCTCGATCAAGGCCGTCACGGCGCAGGGCGAAGACAGCGGCACGGGCGTCGTCCTCAACGACAAGGGGCTGATCCTCACCAACGACCACGTGGTCGCCGGGGCGAGCAGGCTGACCGTCGCGCCCAAGGGCTCCTCGTCGGCCACACGCTCGGCGACGCTCGTGGGGGAGGAAGCCAACGACGACCTCGCCCTGATCAAAGTCGACCCGTCCGGGCTCGGGCTCGAGCCGCTCACGCTGGCGAGCTCGAAGTCGGTGCAGGTCGGGGACGCCGTCTACGCCATCGGCAATCCGTACGGGCTCGAGGAGACCCTGACGCGCGGGATCGTCTCAGCTCTCGGGCGGACGATCTCGGCGCCCAACGGCGCGAAGATCACGGGAGCCATCCAGACCGACGCGGCGCTCAATCCCGGCAACTCCGGCGGCCCGCTGCTCAACGACCAGGGCGAGGTGGTCGGCGTGAACTCGCAGATCGCAAGCGAGGCCGCAAGCGTCGCCGGTTCACAGCCGGGCAGCACCGGCGTCGGCTTTGCCGTCTCCTCCGACACGGTCGCCCAGGCCGTCAAGGCGATCGAGGCGGGCCATGGGGTCGCGTCGGGCTCGGCCACGAACCGCGCCGCGGAATCCGAAGCCACAGGATCGGGTGCCCCGTTCGGCTCCAGCGAAGCCGAACTGCGGCCGCGCGCCCGCGAAGTCGAAGGCGCCGGCGAAGGGCGCTCCGGAGCGGGCGGCGAAGAAGGCCAACTTGAATCCGGCGAAACGGCACGCGAAGGGTCGGTCGTGATCGTGCCGTGACGGCCGCTCGGCACGTGAGCGCCGCACTGTCATGAGCGGGTCACCGGGCCGCGGCGGCGCCTGCTCTCTACGCGCGAAACCCCGAATCGACGGCGCCGTGAGTGCTTCGGCCGTTGATACGCTTCAGGCCTCCCGGGCGATTAGCTCAGCTGGGAGAGCGCCGCCTCGACAAGGCGGAGGTCACTGGTTCGAGCCCAGTATCGCCCATAACAGGCGAGTGCAACAAAAAGCCCTGCTAATGCGGGGCTTTTTGCCGCCCGGAGACAGTGCGTCGGGTCCGAAAAGCGGGGGTCAAGAGGCGCCTGGACCCCGTATAGGACCCCGGAGCGCACCCGGCCCGCGTAAGGCCGCGAAACCGCGAGTCCTGGCCCCGGTGTGCGCGGACCCAAATCGGCACCGTAGGCGTGGCCCCTGTGGCCGCCCGCAGCCACGGCGCGGCTACGACCTGAGGTCTGAAGTCACATGTAGCATGGCCCCATGCCTCAATGCACAGCACCTGTCCGCGGTCACCGCACGGCGAGCGCTGCCGCGAACTGCCCGGCGTGCGGGAACCGGTACGGCTGGTCGTCCCGCTCCCCCTACTCCTACTCCCGGCCCGTCACCTCGTACCCGAGCGTCGGGGGTAGACCGGCGGTAGGCGGCGGTTCCTCCGGTGGGGGCGGGTCGTCGGGGGGCGGGCGGTCGCGTCGTACGCGCGGCGGGACCTTCGTGGCGTACACGCCAGTCGAGTGGCGCTCGATCGAGCCACTGGTTCGCAAGGCCGAGGAGCAAGCGCGTCAATACCCGGAGCGTCGCGATCTTTTCCTCTGCCATGCCTGGGCGGACCGGAACGGCTGCGCGACCGAGCTCTACAACCTTCTGATCTCCAACGGTGCGACGGTCTGGTTTAGCGAGCGGGACGTTGGCCTCGGCACGTCGCTCCTCCGCGAGATCGACCGGGGCCTGACGAATAGCCGGGTCGGCATCGTGCTGGTGACTCCGGAGCTCCTGAGGAGCCTAGAAGCCGAAGGAATCGCGGATAAGGAGCTGTCCGCGCTGCTTGCGACCGACCGAGTAATCCCCGTCGCCCACGGCACGACCTTTGATGCCCTTCGGGACGTCAGCGCCCTGCTCGCGTCGCGTTCCGGATTGGCCACCGCAGAGTCGTCGTTGGAGGACGTCGCCGCCAAGATCGCCGCCGCCGCCGCAGCGCTCGCCGAGGACTACGCCTGACTGCGACGAAACCCCGGTCGGGCTGGATTGCCTGCCGGGGCTTCATTGTCGGACCTTTAGCGCTATTGGTCGGCGCGAGCATCGCGCCCGCAACCTTTAGGAGAGCGCGCCCGGCGCGTCTCCTTCCACGAGGCTACCGCCGCCTCCGGCGGAACAATCTCCGGACGCCTCTGCGTCGGCGTAGCGAGCAGCTCGCGCCAGCTCAACCTCCAACTCGCGCGCCAGGCTCCTCCAAGCCCTGGTCCTGGATGCCCTTGACCTCGAACTTGTTCCACGGCGACGCGCCCAATGGCAGTAGGCGCTTGTCGGCCTCACCATATTTGCGGTCCTTCCCGAGCCGCACGACGACGATCTCAGGCACTTCGTTGTTCTCGTTCAGCGCCATCTGCTCGCGCAGAGCCGCACGCATAGCCTCGTTGTGCTTGAGGCGAGCGACGTGGTCTTTTCGCCCGGGCAACAGCCACCCGGCGATCTTGGCGCCGACCCTTGCGGCGATGCCTACCTCGGCTGGGGTGATCGGCACGTCCACATCCTCCGTGTCGCGACTGTAGCCTGCGCGCTTGTCCGGACCAGTTCCGGCTCAGGCCATGGACCCGAATGCATTCCACACGCCAGATTGGGTTGGGATCGTTGTTGGAACGGTCGGGGTGCTCGTTTCGGGGATCGGCTTGACTATCGCCGTCGTGCAGTTGCGCAAACTCAAACGCACGGCAGACGAGGTTCGGGAGGCGGTCCACAGGCAGCGCGAGGAGATCTCCGGAGCATTGACGCTAGCTCGCACGGGGGACCTGGAACGCATCGAAACCGACCTTCGCAACGCCTCAGCGGCCGCGGAACCCGCAGCTCGTCCTCTAGCGATACAGGCTGCGCTGAGCTGGCGGCGTGCCGGCGGCGACCTACAGGGAATCGTCGTCGCGACCACTGAGGTGTCGTCCGAGCTGGTCGAGGCGATGGGGGAGTCGCTCGCACTGGTGGATGTGGCCCTTCACGACCTGGCCGACCCCGGGATCGCCGTCCAGGATGCCTGCAGGTCTCTTCTCGGCAAGATGAGCATCGCCTGCTCCAAGGCACGCGAGGCGAGCGGTGCGATGATACTTCCAGAGCCATGACCAACAACACCGAGGCCCTTGCGCAACTTGTCGATGCCCTGATCACGAGCACCCGGGCTGGCAGTACTACTTGGGAGGTGGTGGACGCGCAGGGCGGCACCTTTCTCGCGTCCCGCCCCGGTGGCACCGTCCTGATCAAGGGACCCATGGCAACCGGGATGGGCAGCGTGCTAGGCGTTGCTCAGCCAATCAAGCTTGAAGTCAAGAACTCCAAAGGGGTCACGCTTGAGCGGGCGGAATGGGGTGGCGTTGCTGCCGGGATGATCGGCATCAGACCGATTCCAGGCCTCAGGGAACTCTGGGACCTCGTGGCCGCCAATCGCGCTGCGAGCGCAGTCGAGCTCCAGAAGCTGGCCAGGGAATTCAGTTAGGGCACGGCTGACCAACGGTGTCTGCCCGACCGGTCGCCCCTTGCCGATGCGAACGTCTGGATCCGCGCCTACGACCGCCGCGACACTTGAGTCGCCCTGCACACCCAGGAGCTGGCGAAACGATTACCGAAGTGCCTACTCGTCGTCCTCGCTGCTTTCCGCTGGCTCCGCCTCGTCCTGCTCTCGGTCGCGCGAGAAGATTGTCCCGTCCTCAGCGATCCAGGCGTCCTTATCCCTCAACTCGTCGTGGAGGTCGGTGTTGATTTCCGTGCCGTCTTTCGCCTTGTAACGCCCCATCGAAGGCTCCTCTCGGTCTGAAGTTAACGAGCATAACTCGCTACGCCGCGAGGGGGACAACTCGCGCTCCGGGGAGCGATGGCGCTAGCCCACGAATCGCTCGTCTGACACTATTCGCGCATGTCGATTTGGCTGCGGGCCGGTCCCCTGAAACTCTCGTCGCGGGGGAGGGTCGGCGTCCGGGTTGGGCCGGTGTCGGCTTACGGTGGCGGACGGCGGCGTCGCAGCGGCGACGTCAGCGGATGGGGGCTGCTGGTCGGGTTCGCGCTCGTAGCACTCGTGATCTATGCGATCTACCTCGCGGTCATGTGGCCGCTGTCGCTCTGGGGCCACGCGCTCCACCTGACGCCCTCCTTTCATGAGCTACGAAATCGCAACGGCGTCTGGATGCACCACCACTACCCGCTGGTGGGGCTGCGGTACGTCGGTGCCGCCGCTCTCGGGCTCCTAGCTCTCGCGATCGTTTCATTGCCGCTCATTTCACGCGGCAAAAGGGCGTCGGCTGAGGCACGCGCCGCCGAGGCGACTGCGAGGCAGCAGCGACAGCTCGAAGACGCCGAGCGGGCGGAGACACAGAAACGCGAGGCGACCGAACAGCGGGTCGCGCTTGCGGCCAAAGCGGAGCAAATCCATGCTGAATGGCTTTCTGGACCTCCTCCTGCGTTGCAGTTTCCCGGTCGCGTCACGGCTACGTGGATTGCTAATCACGTCCCCCATTTACACCCAGGGCAGGTGCCGGTCCTCCTGGCCGAGCTGCGTCGCCGCGGGTGGACAGAGGAGGACATCACGGCTCGCATTAACCCGTACCTACCGGCTGCGTAGCCACCCGGACCCCGTAGGGGACCCCGCCAAGCGGGGCTAAACGGCCTCAAACGGGGTCAAGCGGGCCCGAGCTCGCGCAAGCGAAAGCCCTGCTAACGCCACAAAAAGTGCTCATTTGCAGGGCTTTTCCTTCGGCCTCGACAAGGCGGAGGTCACTGGTTCGAGCCCAGTATCGCCCACCTAACAGGCGAGTGCCGAAGCGCCCCGTGTTCGCGGGGCGCTTCGCGTTTCGTAGACGCGTTGGCGTCCGGCGAGCTCAGCCGTTCTTCGGCTCGCCGAGCACCCAGATCCCGTGGATGACCCACAAGCAGACTGCGAAGACACCCAATGACCACCAGGGGTGCGGTCCGCCGACATTGGCGAGCGCCTCGATGGCGCCAAGAGTGGCCGCGACTATGCCTATCACCCGTCCATACAGGTTCCCGGCGAACAGCGAGAACGCCGCTGTCAGCTGGATAGCGGCCAGGATGATCGTGATCCATCCCCACGTGTGGAGACCTCCGAAGACGTACCGTTCATCGGCGACGTAGAAGCTCGAGTTGGCAACGGCGGCGATGCCGTAGAAGACGTTCAGCGTCCCCACGATCAGCAGCAGAATCGCGACGAACCACGCACTTCCTACGCCCCTCATCGGGTCTACCCCCGGAATGCCCCTTGGATCTTCTCTCGAAGTGCTGACTCGATCTCCTTCTGGAGTGCTCATTCGTTCTCCTTCGGTAGCGGATGGCGATCCCTATCCCGGAGCCCAGCGGCCGCCTCAGCTTACCCTGAGCGCGGCTACCCCGCCCAAGAGCAGCGCCCCGAACACGATGGCGGCCACCAATAGTCCCGCCACGAGCCAGAGCGCGAAGAACACGATCCATGCGAGGGCGATGAACCCGGCGGAGAGTTCTCGCTTGGACCTCCGTCGTGCCTGCTGGGCATTCTCCCGCGCCTGGTTCTTGCGGGGGTCGCCATACCGCTTCTTACCGCTCATATGTGGGCTGCTCGATCCTGGATCGTCCGCTTCTGTGCTGTATACAGCAGGCGGGTCGATGAGGCGATCTTTGAACCCGCCTACTCGAGTCTGGATCTCACAGCGCCTCCGGCCGCCCCGAAGACGGTGCCAATGACGGATGTGACGCCGATTAGGATCACAGCGGGGTGTGGGATCGTAACCAGCTCACGCTCGCGTGCGATCGCGTGGGCAAGCACGAGGCCGACGCCGAAAAGCGAGCCCGCGAGCAGCCCGCGGCGCGCGCCGGCAGCGGCTCCCGAGTGCTCCATCCCCCCGGACACAGCCCCCAGCAGTCCCACCGTCGAGAGAACCCAGTAGCCGGCCGCGCTCGCCTCCAGCAGAAAGCCGCACACCATCCCGAACAACAACGGGCCGAGCCCGGCCAGCTGCACCTGCGTGGTGCGTGGCAGGGTGGAGAGCAGCGGCGGAGGCTTCATGCGAATGCCGAGCGCCGAGCGGGACGCCGCTTACCAATGCGGCCGTGTCAGGTCCGACGCGCGTTCTGAGGGTCGGGCGGCTACTCGCTTGGCCTCCATTTGCTGCAAGGAGACGCGCTGCACGTCCCACGCTAAGCCCGTCTTCTCCATTGTCCAAATGAGCCACCAGGTTGGATCGAGCTGCCACCGTTCCAAGCCGTGCCTGGCTGACCTCGGGAAAGCGTGATGGTTGTGGTGATTGCCCTCACCGAGTCCTACCAGCGCGACGAGGGGGTTGTTTCGGCTCTCATCTCTCGTTTCGAACGGGCGCGTACCCCAGAGGTGACACACCGAGTTCACGCTCCAGGTCGCATGGTGAACGAAGAAGACACGCAGTGCGCCGCCCCACAAGAACGCACTCAGTCCACCACGAAGCTTCCGAGTCGCGATCAGCCCGACTGTGACCGGTGCCACAAAATAGCTCAGCACCACAATCAGAGCAAACCGGCGGTGTACAGCCATTACCACAGGGTCGTCCAATAAATCAGGGACATAGCGCTGCCGAGACGCCTTCTCGTCGGCGAACAGCCAGCCGAAGTGGGCATGAACAAAACCCCTTATCCGGCCACCCTTGTGGCCGATATGGGGACTGTGCGGATCACCCTCTTCGTCAGCGTAAGCATGGTGCTTGCGATGGTCCGCCACCCAGTCGGGCACCGACCCCTGGATCGCCGTCGAGCCGAGAACAGCAAAGGCGCCTCGGATCAGCGGATAGGTCTTGAAGCTGCGGTGGGTGAATAGCCGGTGATATCCCGCCGTGATGCCGAGGCCGCTCAGGATGTAGAACAAGCCGAAGATGCGGCGGTTGGTGCGCGTTGCCAAGAGCCACTGTCTCCGGAACGCTGCCGCCAGCAGGGCGGGCGGACCGAATACAAACAGACCCGTGAATACTCGATATAGCCGGCTGGCCGGGTGGGTCTCAGGCACCTCACGTGCTCCCCGACTCGTCATCGCGGGTTTCGTGGCCTGCCTATCACCCGAATCGACCGCGCCCGTTCCGCCGGCGAAGCCGAGAGCATCTTGCCGCGCAGTTCGGCTCATCGGTCTCCCTCTGGGCTCGCTCTCTTGGACCGCAAGAGGCGATGCTACTCCCCGCACGGCCCGGGCCGCACCCACGTCCGTCCGTTCACACCGGCGTTCTCACTCTTCGCCGGCACCGTGTGTGGGCGGCTGATCGGCATCCTCGCGGCCGCGCTTGGCGCCATCGAGGCGCTCGCCAATGTCGGCGGAACGCATCCCTTGCTCGTCGCTGGGTGTCTTTGCCGTCTGCTTGTGGGGCATCCACGGCATCTGGGTGCTCGGCGAGTCGGAAAACGCGCGAGCAGCCAGTGGTGCACACGCCAAGCCCACACACGACAGCGCCGAGCACAGACTAGGCCGAGCTTACGTGAGCGGGTCGGCTGCTAGCCCGAACGGACTTCCCTCGGAGTCCCTGCAGATTGCCCATCGCTCCCCAGGGTGGACGACGCTGCCGCCTAGCGCCTCGACCCTCTCCAGAGCCTCCGCGACGTCGACGACCGCGAAGTAGGGGAGCGAAACGGAATCGCCTGGTCCACGTCCGCGCGTATGGATGCCGACCGCTGGCGCTCCTGAGTGCGTCTGCCAGCCGTCTCCCTCTGAATCTTTACGACCCTCGAACTCGACGCCGAGAAGCTCCTGCCAGAAGCGTCGGGCGCGCGCGGGATCATCAGCCGGGAACTCGATGAAGGAGAGCGAGGAGCGCGGCATTGCCGCAGATTAGCGACAGACACCGCGGATCGGCCACGATCGCTGTGCGCGATTGGCGAGCGTCCAGAGCGCTTCAGAAGCCCGGTCCGAACTTGCTGGCCCGCCTCACGTTTCGGGCGCTGGCGAAGCGGGTACGGACTCCTGCGGAACGGGGATATGCGATCGAGGGGGATCCAAACGGTGCGAGCTGTTCTGTGCCCGCCGGCAAGGCGGTTGATGCTTCTGCTGGGTTTGTCCGGTGCGTTGCTGTGGCCGGCCGCGGCCTCGGCCGACGTCCCAGCGCCGCCGAGCGCCCTCCCGCCCGCGACGTACCCGGCGACGTATTCCGAACAGCGGTTCATCCGCATGGACGACGGCGTGGAACTCGGAGCCACGATCACCTTCCCCTCGCTCGACGGGAGCGAGCCGGCCCCTGGGCGCTTTCCGGTCGTTCTCAACGTGACGCCTTACGGGCGGAACGGCCTTTGCTCCTGCGAATCGGCAAGCGACTATGCGACGCGCGGCTTCGTGCTCGCCGTCGTCGACGTGCGTGGCACGGGCGGCAGCCAGGGCAACCTCGACGACAACTACTTCTCGCCGCGCCAGGCGCGCGACGGATATGACCTGGTCGAGTACCTGGGCACGCAGCCGTGGGCGAACGGGAAGGTTGGGATGTCAGGCGGCTCCTACCTCGGCATCACCCAGTACCTGACAGCCGAGCAGGACCCGCCGCACCTCGCGGCAATCGCCCCGAACGAGGCCCTTTCCGACATCTACAACGACGCGGCGTTCCCTGGAGGGATCGAGTCGCTCTTCTTCGACGCCCAGTACCTGGCCGTTCAGGGTGCGCCCGGATTGACGGGTCCGAACACCGAACCGAGCATGATCCCGGGCACGCTCACGGCCAAGTTCGAACAGGCCACCGGCAGATCGATTGCGTTCGACTACCTCGAAAACCCGTATGAGGGACCGTTCTACTACGACCGCTCGCCGATAACCAAAGTCGCGAAGATCAAGGTCCCGACCTTCGTTCTCGACGGCTGGCGCGACGCCTTCGTCGGGGGAAACATCCGGATGTACCGGAAGCTCGAGCGCCGCAAAGGCGTCGAAACGCTGCTCAACGTCGGCCCCTGCACGCACAAAGGCTGCGGGTTCCCCTTCGATCCCACCGACGAACCGCCCGGAGTCGACAACATCGAGGCCCAGGAGATGCTCTTCTTCCAGCGCCATCTCATGGGTATGGAAGTCCCGAGCCTGCCGCGTGTGCGCGTATACGTGCAGCAGGCTGGGCATTACCTCGACACCACCGCCTGGCCGGCGCCGTCGACGGCCTTCCGCCGTCAGTACCTCGGTCCCGAGACGATTACACCGAAACGTCCGGCGGCAGCGAGCGCCAGCTATCTCACCAACCCGGCCGCCGGGCTCTCAATGAGCTTCGACGAGCAGGGCACGGTGGCGATCACACCGTACGTGCCCCTCGACCAGCGCCTCGAGGAAGAGCAGGGCATCACCTGGCGCACACCTGCGCTCGCGCAGCCGCTCACACTGAACGGGCCGATCGCGCTGCATCTCGTCGCGGCCTCCACCGCCACCGACACCGACTGGTTCGCGAAGATCGCGGACGTCGCACCGGACGGCAGCCAGAGCATCGTCGCCGAGGGACAGCTACGGGCGTCCTTGCGAGCGCTCGCACGCGGTAGCACGAGAAGGCAGCCGCTGCAGACGCTGACCACACCCGAACCGCTCACGCCGGGGGCGTTCTACGACTACGAAATCTCGATCGCCCCGACGGCGTATGAATTCGCACCCGGCCACCAGCTGCAACTCCGGCTCACCTCATACAACATGCCCAACGCCCTTCCGGGGACGTTGGACTTCAACAGCGGGGCACCCGCGACATCAAGCTTCGTGCCGCTCTTGCCTGCCACCAACACGGTTCGCTACGGCGGCGAAGACGGCACCTCGCTCACGCTGCCCATCTCCTCACCCTGAGCGTCACGGGCATTCGTCACGCCACGAGGCTGCGCCCAGCGTTGCCCGTGCCGTCACTTCAGGCCGACGATCGTCGTTACGTCCGACAGCCCAGCTACGTTCGATCACGCAGCATCTTTCCTCATCCCTCTAGGGGCCCGTGCCCCTCAAGGTGCGGGCCCTTTTTGCGGTCGAGCGACGCGGTCTGGGGCTATGCCGGGTCTGGACGTTCCTCGCCTGGCCAGCTTCCGGTCAGCTTCCTGAACGCACGACGAGAACCGTGGTCGAACAGACCTCGGACCGCGCGAAAGATCGCGCCCTCCAGGAGGAGGGCAAGAACCAGCTTCTGCCATTCGATCTGGCGATGCTTGGGATCAGGAGGCTCCTGATGGTCTACGGCTTTCCACAGCGCCTCGAAGGTCCTCTTGCCAACCATCCCGGCGATGATCCCGCCGAGCACGCTGAACGGTACGAAGAGGATCTTGCTCATGGTCGTCTGGCATCTGTGCCGTTCATCCTGGACGTCTCCCGCGGCTCGATGAACGGCTCATGCTCCGGCGGGGTCCGCTGCCTCCGGTTGGTGACTGCCCGTCGGGGGCGGCATGTAAACGGACCCCACTGCGGATCGGCATCGACCGTGCCATGCGTATCAGGAACGACTGGCTCGACCCGTGGGACCGAGCACAGCGTCCGCATCGAGGAGCTGATCGACGCGGCGGCTAGCGCTGGCGGCGGTGGCCTGGGTGAATCGCGCAGAAGTTGACCGACCGCCCGCGATAAACGCCCTGAACGCAAACGCGCTGGCCGTTGGGGGCAGGCGAGCTACACACACGCAGGCGTTCCACGCGAACACAGGTTGTGGAGGCCGCGGCGGGCGCTGCCGCCAGCACCGCCGCGGCTGAAGCGAGGCCGAGAGCGCTCCGAATCCTCACCATTCTGGCCCTCTGCCCGGGCTGCGGTCGATCTAAACTGCCGCCACGCTCCGTGCGGAGATAGGACGGACGGGGAGCCCGCCCATGTCTTACCTGGCGATCAGGCTCCCCGTCCTGGTCCGCGCGGACCTTCGCGTTCTTGCTGTCCAACCGAGCCACCGCTAAACCTAAACTCGGGCGACGCGAGCGCGACGGCCGACAGCAGTAGGTGAGCCGCGCCGATCCGCCCGACGCTTGGCCGAAAGTGACGGTTTGGCGGGGCGAAGGGCGGCCACGGAACACCGGGGGAGTGCTCCGTGGCGCAGTTGCCCTCTAGCCCGCAATACCCCTATCTCGCACTTCCTAGACAAGCCCGTCCGCGAGGAGTAGTGGCGCTTGTGACTTTGGGCTCAACCTCGCGTCTGAAGTAGTTGGTTGGTGAGCGCTCCAGGGCCGCAAGGGATCGCACCGTCTGCCAGTTGGGGTGATGGAGGAACGGGACATGCAGGAGTCAGGGGCAGAGCGCGGCAGACAAGCGCGGCGCAGGTCGCGCAGGCTCGAATTACAGGACGCGTTCACGGGCGGTCGTCATACGCTTATCCTCGGGGGCGAATTGGACATCGCCTCTGCCTCCGAGATGGAGGTGGTGATGGATCGACTCACTCGCGGTGGCACCCAAGGGGTCACGCTCGATCTGCGGCGCGTCAGGTTCATCGACTCATGTGGGCTTCGCGCGATCCTGAACGCCAGGAAAATGTGCCAGGCGCGCACATTTGACTTCGAGCTGGTTCCCGGTCCGCCGCAGGTTCAGCGCCTGTTCCAGCTGACCGGGGCTTCTCGACGTGCTGCCATTTGCTACTGCCGCCTGGAAAGAACGGGCACGAGTCCAAGAACGTCGCTTCCCAACGGTCCTTGTCCTCGTGCCCGACGACTGCCTAGCGCTGAGCAAACTGAATCTCGGACGACTGAACGCCCACACAGATCCTCTGCCCGATCGAGCATCGTCCAAACGGTTCCCCCAAGCGGTAAGCATGTGTCGCGTTGGCCCGATACAGACCGCGGCGCGCCCAGAGAATCGGTCCGGGACGCGCCGCAGAATCACGATGAGCCACATGTTCGAGGATTGCGGCTCGCAGGCATTGTTCCCTCCCGCGCGAGCGCGGAAACATAGCGTTTGCGGGGTAGCCATAGGCCCGCGCGATAGCGCCCGGAAGTGGGCGACGTGCTCGGGGGTTCGCGTCCGAGCACGTCGCAGTTGCCGTCCCTGGCGAGCCGGAATCGGCTCGCCCGTGTAATGCCCGCGCTGGCGGGCCGATAAACGGATCGCAGCGCCATCGACCCACGGCCCGAGTGGCCCGCGTGAGCACCCGAGAACGCCCCTGGCTACCTATCGAGCAAGGACAGGAACTCAACCAAAGCCGCCTTCTTGGCTCGCGGCAGCCGTGAAAACGAGGGCATCGGCTCGGACGAATGCGTGAGCGCATGGTCTATCTGTGGCGGCGACAGTCTCGACCCGACGTAGGTGAGAGCCTTGCCAGGGCCGTTGTTCCCGTCCGCCCCGATCCGGTGACACGCAAGGCAACCGGACTGCGCTGCAACCGCTCGGCCATGTTCGAACTCGGCCAGCCTGGAGCCGCCGGCGCGCTTGACCGCCGGTGGCGGTTCCGCCGCGATGGTCGTCACGTGTCCTTCCATTCCGAGCGTGCCCCACGTCACGACAGCGGGACTCGTGCGATCGGGCCGTGGCGCCGACGCGCGCGTCGTCCGTGCTGCCGTGCCGGAGCAACCGGTCAGCAGTGACATCGACGCCGCCAAGATCGCCGCCTGTGCCCGCCGGTGCATGACGGGGAGTCTATTTTGTTCACCGGAGAGACTCAGCGAACGAGACTCAGTGGAGCGCGTTCCATCTCGCAAAGGAAAAGTGGAACTACGACGCGCCCCGGATCGACCAAGGCGCGTCGCAGCGTTACACACCCGCTGAAGCGGGATTAGGGGCACTGACTGCTCAGCGGCCCTGTGCCTCTTTTTCCCGGCCGCGCTCACGGCAAACATACCGAGCGGTTTGCCTGGGCAGGACGTGCGCCGCCGCCCGCCAGGTATGCGTCGCGGTGGGCTGTGTGTCCTTGACGCGCCGGGCGGGTAGTCTCGCGCGATGAGGTTCAGAATCACGCGGCATGCCGGGCACGCGGCCCCGGCCGATGCGATGGAGCTGCTCCTGCGGCGCTTGGGACCCCGACGCGACGAAGTCTCGTTTGCCCTGGTCGGCGCAGAGCTCCGGGCGACCACCGATGACGGCGAGGGATACTCGTGGTCGCGCGAGGAACGCGTCGACGTAGCGCGGCGTGCGATCTTCGACATGCTCGTCGAGGTCTGCGCTGACGCCCCAGAGCTCGAGGCCGAGTGGTTCGCGGTTGGCCGGTTCGGCTAGCTAGTGTCAGGTCTGCGGGGCCGCCGTCGCTGGTAAGCGCCCCGGCGGGAGCGCGGGGTAGGGCTCCCGCCGGGACTTAGTTGTCCTCCGCACCCCTTTCTAGCGCATCGGCGCGTGGTTGCATGTAAGAACTGGGAGTGCCCTTGAGGTCGCGCGTGTTGGCCTTTTTGCGCAGTTCCTAAAACCCCCGCTTGCACAGGTTTGCGGCGCATATGCCTGGGTATGGGATTAGGGAACGAACGATTAGCGTTAGGAGGGTTCAGTGGGACTCTTGGAGTTGCTGTTGGTTGTGCTGGTGATCGCTGCCATCGTGGGTGGGATAGGTTTGAGCCCTCTGCTGTGGCTGCTGCTGCTGGTCGCCCTTGCGGTCTTCCTCACAGGAGGCGGGTTTGGCTATCGCCGGGGCGGGAGGATCTAGCGATGCCTTTCGGTGCGTCGATTTTCCTGATCGCGGCCGGCGCGATCATTCGGTACGGGCTGACGTTTCACGTGTCGGGAGTATCGCGTCCGGTGATCGGCTTGATCCTCATGATCGCCGGCGTCGTGGGCGTTGTGCTGTCGCTGATCTACATGGTGAGCGCCCGCGGGCGAGTCGTCGGCCCCTACGAAGAACGCCGCTTCTAAGTAGCAGCAACCCCCTGCGAGCTAGCGCCCGCAGGGGGTTCGCCGCGCCAGATGGTCTTGGTGGACAGCCGGGTGAGTCGCCGATCGCATCGCCGTCTGACCGCTTCTCACCCACGCTAGTAACCTCGCTGGCTGAGATGGGCGAGCCCGGCGAGGACTTCCGTCAGTTTCTCCTCCGCCAGACAGAGGCAGAGGCCGCGTTCGTACAGGGTGACCCCGAGCCGAGGATGGCGCTCTGGTCCAGGCGCGACCCGGTGAGCCTGCTCGGGGCGTTCGGGATGTACGAGTCCGGTTGGGATCGTCTGAGCCAGACGTTCATCAAGGTTGCGGCCACCTTCTCGAGCGTCAGCGAGTTCCGCTACGAGATCGAAGTCGCCGACGTACTCGGGGACATGGCCTACACGGTCGGCTACGAGCGATTCAAAGGCTCGATCAGCGGACGGCCGATGCAGGATGTGACGGTTCGCGTCACCCACGCCTACCGCCGCGAGGACGGTGAATGGAAGATCGTCCATCGTCACGGCGACAGCGCCAGCCTCTCGCCCGAGTTCGATGACTAGCTGAGCGTCTGGGCAGGCAGCCCAGCGCCGCCCGATCGCGCCCGCGCCCTTCCCCGGGTCACCTCTGCTCGCATCATCCGCGGTCGCGCAGCTGTCTGCGCGCACGGATGTAGGCAAAGCCGAACGTGACGGCCAGCGCAAGCGCCAAGCCGAGCACGACCAACAGCACGATCGGCGTGCCCGAGCTCTCCTCGGCCTGCCGTCCGGTTTGCTGTCGGTACTTGCGGATCGCGCCACCCCCGAACCTGACCGTCCGGTCGAAGACGATCGGCCTTGCGCCGGCCGGGCGCAGCACTCCCTTCACGCGGTAGTTGCCCTCGACGGGCGTTCCCACCCACGGCACGTGGTAGGTGATCGCCGTCTTGGGCACGAACGCCGCGAGCGTCGTGTCCTGGGTGAACAGTGGCGTGGCGCCCTGTGAAACCGTGAGGCTGCCGGTCGTTTCCGAGATCAGCGTGTTGGCAGGATTGGAGATCTGCATCGCCAGCGTCGCGCCCGAGGGCGCGACGGCGATGTTCATGGCACCAAGCGACAGCATGCTCTTGCGCTTGCCCGGGAGTCGGACCTCGATCGTCATCGCCAGCCGTGGGATCACGCGCAGCCGGATCGGGCCACGACCGCCGACGCGCTGCTTCAGGACCCGTCGATCGACCGCCGCGATCCCGAGGAAGTGCTCGCCCGGGCGAGCGTTTCGCCCGACCTTGACGGCGAACGGAACGTCGCTCGAGCCGCTGCCCGGAAGTCCTGCGCTGCGCGCCGTCAGCGTCAGCCAGCGGCCTTCTCGATGCGGCCGGCCGTTTCCGTACTGAAGCCCGCCTGCCGCCGCAGTGCTGACATCGACCGGCGCCAGCACGATTGTGCGCGGCTCCGAGGTCAGGTTCACGACGCGCAGCGTGCCGCGAACCGTTTCCCCGGGGCTCGCATCGAAGATGAAGTAGGACCTGAAGCCGACCGCGGTGATGGCGTAGCCAAGCGGGGAGCCAGAGCCAGCGGCGTCGTCGACAGGACACGCGATCGCCACGGCACAAGCGGCTGTGAGCGTCAGCCGTTTGACGCGCGACATGCCGGAAGGCTCTCAGCCCGGGCGGCGGCGCTCGCTAAGGCCCCGTGGCCAGCGTGAAGGTGAGGTTGCTCGTGTAGGTGCCGGCAGCCGCGTCGGCGGGAATCGTCAGGGCGAGATCGCCTCCGGCCGCGTTCGCCTGCGTCATCGTCCAGGCGCCCTGGCCCGTTCCGGTCAGGGCGTGGGCGATCGCGACCGCCGATCCGCCGTCGAGCGTGAAGCTCGCACCCTGAAGCAGGGGCGGCACGGCCAGATTCACGCCGTTGGGCGTGATCACGGGCGCGCTCAGCACGAGCGAGCCCGCAGGAAGTGTTATCGGTCCTGCGCCCGTGAACTGCGACGCCTGAAAGGTCACGTGCCAGCCGGCGTTGCTGCCCGTCGCATCGGTGACGCCCCAGCTGGCCAGGTTGGTGCGGATAGTCTGCTGGGACCCGGTCAACGCGGTCGAGGCGAAGTTCGATGCCGACGGCGTGGTGGAGAACGACAGGGAGCCGCCCAGCAGGCTCACCGATGTCGAAGCGCCCGCCGCCAGCGCATCTGCCGGCAGGGCCAGGCAGGCAAGCGCCGCGCCTGTGAGAACGATCGTTCTGGCCTTTTTGAGCTTCATATCCGTAGTCCGGCCGCCGATTCGAACCGGGCCCTGACATTCCGACAGGGCGAACTCGTCTGTCAGCGGGCGTGGGTTGTGATCGGCAGTGCGCTCGCGGTCCTTTAGCCCCGGCGGGCAAGCGCGACGTCTGATCGACCGCCCGCGGGTCGCGATCAGAGCGCTTCGCGTCTGGCGAACAGCGACAGCGCGTAGCCGCCGGCGGGGTGCGCGCGCGCACGTTCGACGAGCGCCGCCGTCTCGGCGCGCATCTCCTTCGGCTGTGGCAGCGCCACCCCGTAGATCGGCGGCACCACGATCGCGGCCGAGAGCGACGCGAACGTGAGGTCTGCCGCCGTGAAGCGCTCACCGCTCAGAAATGGGCGCCCGTCGGCGAGCAGGTCGGCCGCGAAGTCGAGCTCGCCCCAGGCGACCGCCTCGTCCTCGCGCTCGACGCCGGGAACGATCCCGAGCACACGTCCGATCAAGCCTCGCATCGCCGGCCAGCCCCAGCGCGCCGCACGCGCCTCCCACGCCGGCACCCCCTCGTTGTTGAAGCGCAGGGCCAACGGGCGGTCGCGCATCATGTGCACGTACATCAGACGCCGACCGCGCGGCCCGAGCACGTCATCGAAGCGGCGACAGAGGCGCTCGACCTCGGCCCGCGCCTGCGGCTGCTCCGGGAACAGACGGCGCTCGGGCGCCGTGCGCTCGTCGACCCATTCGAGGATCTGCTGCGACTCGCCGATCGTGCCCTGCGGCGTGACCAGCACGGGCACGGTCGTGCCGCCGCCGGCACGCCGCGCCGCGATCCGGTGGACGCCCTGCACGTGGCGTTCCTCGCGGTATTCGATCCCCGCTCGCGCGAGCGCCCAGCGCGCCTTCTCGCAGTAGTGACTGATCGGGATCGTTATGAGGCGCAGCACGCGCAGTGCAGTATCCCGTGTCGCCATTCCGCCTCGCGCGTGCGCTTCGCCTCGTGTCCAATTGGCCCTCGCCGACGCTGGCCAGATGAACCTTCCGAAGCCTGCGCTCGAGCACCATATTCTCGCCATGGGACAGCCAGAGGCCGTCGCGAGCCAGCCGGAGATCATCGGCGGACCCACGCCGATTCAGGCGCCGCGCCCGGGCTGCACCTACCGCTGGAAGGTGCAGCACGGCCGCGCCGAAAAGCACGTGTACGTGCAGATCGCGGAGGCGCTCAGGCCCGAGGTCGTCGAGGAGCCGCTGCGATCGGGGATCGAAACGAAGGGCGGGTCGGTGCTCGTGAAGCTGCTCGAGCGCGGCAACGTGCCGACGCGGATCAAGATCACCTCGGCCGGGATCACCGAGGTCGGTGTCGATCGCCGCCAGCGAGCATGCGAGCTCTAGCTCGCGGGACCGTCACCTCCGCGGGCTCAGGTGCTGAGCTCGGGTCCGGCGCGCAAGCGGGTGCCGCCCAGCCATCGGCGGAGCGACGGGCGGCTGAGCAGGAGGTAGAGCACGAGCGTGAGCCCGCCGCCGGCGAGCGCGTCGAGCAGGTAGTGGTTGCCCGTGGCCATCACCGCGTAGCTCGTCAACAGCGGATATACGCACGCCAGCGCCCGAAGCCAGTGTCGCCCGCTGAGCTGCCACACACCGATCGCGCTCCAAGTGGCCCAGGCGATGTGCAGCGAGGGCAGCGAGCAGAGCTGATTTGAGTGAAGCGCCGTGGCGCCGATCTGCCACACCGGCAGGTGGTTGGTGCGCGCGACCAGGTCCACGTATTCGCCCGAGAGCATTCGCGGCGGCGCCACCGGGAAGCTCCAGAACACGCTCAGCGCGATCAGGTTGACGAGCACGAGCGTCGCTCGCAGCGCGGACAGCGAGTCCGCACGCCGCCACCACAGCCACGTGAACACGATCAGCGTCACCACGATGTGGACGTTTTCGTACCAGAACACGACCACCACGCTGAGCGCGCCGTTGCGCGAGAGCGAGGCGTCGAGCACGCGCTCTGGATCGAGCCCGAGCGAGCGCTCGAGGTGCAGCACTGAGCGCCCGTTGCTCACCGCCAGCGCCTGGCGCACTGGGGCGAGGTTGTTGATCGCGTCGAACAGCCAGCACAGCCAGGCGACGATCAGCAGGTCGACGAGGAGCCACGCCCGTTCGCGGCGATCGAGCAGCCGCTCCCCGACGGAGACGGGCGCCGGCGACCGGCCGCTTGTGCTCTGGCGCGCCGCTCCCACCGCCCGATTAAATACAGACGCTACCCTGCGCGTGCATGGCAGATGCGAGCACCATTGCCTCGCTGGCCACCGCCGGCGGCACGCTCGTGCTGGCGATCGCGACGTTCGGCTCCACCCGCTCCGCCAATCGCGCAGCGCGTGTCTCCGAGCAGTCGCTGAAGGTGGGGCTGCGCCCGGTCCTGTTCAACTCGCGCCCACAGGACCCGGCGCAGAAGGTCGGCTACGGCGACGATCACTGGGTCGTGCTGCGCGACGGCTTGGCAGTGGCGCAGCAAGCGCAGGACGGCAACATCTACCTCGCGATGCCGTTGCGCAACGTCGCCTCGGGCATCGCCGTGCTGCACGGCTGGCACCTGTGGCCGCGGCGCGCGGGCCTCGAGGATCCGCACCCCGTGCTCGACGACTTCCGCACGCAGACGCGCGACCTGTACGTGCCGGCCGGCGACATCAGCTTCTGGCAGGCGGCGCTGCGTGACAGCGGGGATGAGCTGTACGCGCCGGTGCGGGAGGCCATCGCCAGCGGCGGGCCGCTCAGCGTCGATCTGCTCTACGGCGATCACGAGGGCGGGCAGCGCACGATCACGCGCTTCTACATGATCCCGCGCCACCGCCCGGCCGGGGAGCAGGACGAGGAGCCGTGGCTGCGGCTCTGCTCGGTCTCGCGCCACTGGAACATCGACCGCGCCGACCCGCGATAGGGCCCGCGCGACGCCCGGCCGCGACCCGCCTGTCGGTGCGGCGTGCGCGGCTAGACTCGCTCTGGAGACGTCCGATTGAGGGAGGAAGCCATGCGCGCCGTGCTGCTCAATGAGACCGGAGGTCCCGAGGTCCTGCGCATCGAGGACGTTCCGCGACCGGAGCCGGGCGAGGGCGAGGTGCTGATCCGCGTACGTGCCGCCTCGATCAACCCGATCGACTGGAAGTTCCGCCGCGGACTCGTGCCCAAGCAGCTTCCGGCCGTGCTGGGCAACGACATCTCGGGCACCGTCGAGCAGACGCGCGTGGAGGGAGTCGCCGAGGGCGAGGACGTGTTCGGCTTTGCGCCGAACGGCGCCTACGCGGAGTTCGTCGTCGCCCCGCCGCCGGCGATCACAAAGAAGCCGCCGGGCCTCAGTCACGAGCAGGCGGCCGCCCTGCCGGTCGCCGCACTGACCGCCTGGCAGGCGCTGTTCGATCGGGGTGGGCTGACGCCCGGCCAGACGCTGCTCGTCGCCGGCGCGGCCGGTGGTGTCGGCCACCTCGCGGTGGGGCTCGGCAAGCACGCGGGCGCGCGCGTGATCGGCACGGGCAGCAGGCGCAACCGCGACTTCGTGCTGGGGCTCGGTGCGGATGAGTACGTCGACTACACCTCCCAGGACGTCGCCGAGGCAGTCAGCGGCGTGGACGTGGCCTTCGACACGGTCGGCGGCGAGACGACCAAGACGCTGCTGCCCACCGTGCGCGAGGGCGGCACGCTCGTCCTGATCGCCGGCGCTCCGCCCGAGGTCGAGGCCGCCGAGCGCGGCGTGCGCGCCGAGCTGATGAAAATGAGCCCGAGCCGGGATCAGCTGGCGCGCATCGCCGAGCTGATCGCAGACGGCGAGCTGCACGTCGAGATCGCCGGCACGTTCTCGCTCTCGGAGGTTGACAAGGCGCACGAGCTGAGCGAGGCCGGTCACACGCGCGGCAAGCTGATCCTGCTCCCATGAAGCACAGTGCGCGCGCAGCTCGCGCACCCGCGAACCTGGGGTAGGCTGCGACGGGTGCGAGCACATCACGTGCACGTTGAGCACGACTTCGCCAAGCCACCCGAGCGGATCTTCGCCCACCTGGCCGAGCACGAGAACCTGGCCGAGTTGTTCGGCGCCAAGATCGAGCGGCTGCGCGACGGCGAGGGTGATCGCAACGGGGTCGGCTCGATGCGCCAGCTGCGCGTTGGCCCGCTGCCGCCGTTCGAGGAGACCGTCACCGAGTTCGTGCCCTCCCAGCGGATCGTGTACCGGATCACGAAGGGGGGCCCGCTGCGCGGACACGTCGGCGTGATGACGTTCGAGCCGACAGGCGCCGGCGGCACGCGTCTGGTCTACGACATCCGCATCGCCTCGCCGATCCCGGGCGTCGCGCCGCTCGTGCGCGCGTCGCTGACACGCTCGATAACGCGCTCGCTGCCCGGGGTCGAGCGCGCCGCGTGAGCGTGATGGTCGACGTCGCCGCCGCCAACCGCGAGGCCGCCACGATCGACCGCGCCGATGTCGCGCAGATCCCGGCGATGGCGGCCGCGCTCGCCAATGCCTTCTTCGACGATCCGGCCTTCAACTGGGTGCTGCGGAACGATTCGGGCCGGATGCCCGTGTTGCGCAACGCGTTCGAGCTGTTCCTGCGTCGCGTTTGGATCGAGCACGAGGAGACGTACACGACGGCGAGCGCCGCCGGCGTCGCCGCTTGGGAGCCGCCGGGGCAGTGGAAGACCTCGCTCGGGCTGCAGGTGCGGCTGCTGCCGTCGATCCTCTCGGCGTTCAAACGCCACACTCCGCGCGCGCTGCGCGCGCTGACCGTGCTCGAAGGCGATCATCCATCCGAGCCAAAGCACCCGCCGCACTACTACCTCCCGGCGATCGGAGTCGATCCGCAGTGGCAGGGTCGCGGGCTCGGCACGGCGCTGCTCGCGCCCGTGCTCGCGCGCTGCGATCGCGAGCAGGTGCCGGCGTTCCTCGAGGCCTCCTCACCGCGCAACCGCGCGCTCTACGAACGCCACGGATTCAAGGTTCTCGAAGAGTTCACGCTGGGGCGAGCCTCGCCGCCGCTGTGGCGGATGTGGCGCGAGCCGCAAGGCGCCGTCGCGCCGGCCGCCGGCGCCGAGGCTTGACAAGCACCTCCTCGGCGCAATAGCGTTCCGCCCAGGCGGATGCTGCAGGGGGTCGGGACGGTTTCGGCCGTTCCTCGTGTGGAGGACAACTCACGAGCCATGCGGCGTCGTCTGGGGCCCCTGGAGGGGCTTGGATGCCCGTGGGCGACCGCCCCTGGGCGCATGGCGACAAGGAGAAAGACAATGAACGGAAGGATTCCAACGAGGGCCGCGAAGCTGGCTGCGGCACTCGTTACGGCGATCGCATCGCTGGCCATCGCGGCGGGGGCCGCGAGCGCCAGTGGCACGGTCATCTACAACAGCATGCCGAGCCCGCTGCCGGGCAATGTGCCCTCGCAGGCCTTCGAGGCGACCTCGACCTCTGAATTCGGCAGCGAGATCGAAACGGCTGGCGCCAGCCAGACCAGGACCGCGGTGAAGGTCGGAATGAGCAGTTGGGCCTGTCAGAGCGGCGGCGCCGAAGACGGCTCGTGCGTCACGGCCAAAGGCGCGAAATTCGAATGGCCCGTGACCCTGCACGTCTACACGGTCGGTCCCGAAAACAGCGTGGGGACGCTCGTGGCGGCGATCACGAAGACGTTCAAGATGCCCTACCGGCCCTCGGCCAACGCGACTAAGTGCCCAGGCAACGGTGGCTGGTGGAACATGGGTCACTGCTACCACGGCAAGGCGTTCAAGATCGGCTTCATGCTCAAGGGCGCCGTGCTGCCCAAACCGGCGATCATCGCGGTGGCGTACAACACGAGCGACTACGGGGCCGAACCGCAGCGCTCGATCGCGCCCGAAGGTGGCCCATACGACTCGCTCAACGTCGCCCTGACGGGCACGGCGACGGTCGGCTCGCAGCCGCAGCCCGAAGACGCCTACCTCGACTCGACGTGGGGTGGGGCGTACTGCGACGGCGGCACCGCAGGCACTGGCAGCTTCCGTCTCGACTCCGGCTGCTGGAGTGGCTTCCAGCCGCTGATCACCGTCGAAACCAGCTAAGCGGACTTGCCGGCCGGAGCACCGATGCCGGCAACCGAGTGAAGTGAGCAGAGGGCCCCGCCGCGCGGCGGGGCCCTCGGTCGTTCGCGGGCGGCACCGAGCAGCGCCTATCCTGGCCGGCGTGTGCGGGCGTTACACGAACACGGCCGGCGTGCAGGAACTGAACGAACGCTTCAAGGTCCCGTTCCCGGGCGAGGCGGGCACGCACCGTTACAACATCGCTCCGACCGAAGAGGTGCTGACGATCGTCGCGCCCAAGGGCGAGCCGCAGGCCGAGCTGATGCGCTGGGGGCTGATCCCGTCCTGGTCGCAGGATTCGGCGATCGGGAGCAAGATGATCAACGCACGCATCGAGACGGTCACGAGCAAGCCGGCCTACCGCCGGCTGATCCCGCGGGCGGCGCGCCGCGCGCTGCAGCTCGCCGACGGCTACTACGAGTGGCTGAAACCGGAGCGCCGCGGCGAGCCCCGTCAGCCGTTTCTGTTCCGCGTCGACGGAGGCGCGCCGTTCGCCTTCGCCGCGCTCTGGACCCCGGCCAAGGTCGACGGCGAGTGGGTGCACAGCGTCGCGCTCTTGACCTGCGACGCCGCGCCCAACCGCGTGGCGGCGGCGATCCACGACCGCATGCCCGTGATCCTCGTCGACTCCGACGTGCAGAGCGCGTGGCTCGATCCGGCGCTCGATGCCGAGGAAGCACTCGCGCTGTGCGTGCCGTTGGCCGAGTCGCGCCTGTCGGCCACGCCCGCCAACCCCGCTCTGAACAAGCCGGGCGCCGAGGACGAGGGCCCCGAGCTGCTGCGCGCGCCCGGGTGAGCACCGAGCTCCCGGGCGGCGCTTGTGTTGACGCCCACTACCCGCTTAGCCGCGCGGCTGAGCAGCGCCCGCGCGGCCGCCATCGCATCGGGTCCATAGGCCGCTTGCAGGAGACAAGTCCGCCACCGCGTATGCCGATGGAGAGGTCATGGCGTGCGATCACTCCGCTCTGCACAGCGGCGGCGCCCGGTACCACCCGGGCTCGGGGCAGCTGCGGCTCGTGCTCGTGTGCGACTCCTGCGGCAGCGAGCTGCGGCTGATCGGAAGCGTCGAGTACCAGCCGCGCCCGCGGCGGCTCGTCGCGCATCTGGCGGAGCTGACCGCGCGCGAGCTCGGCCTCGAGGGTGAGCAGGTTGCGCGCGTGCGCTTCGCCGCGCTCGTGTGCGGCCAGTGCCGCGACCAGATACCGCCCGAGATCGTCGGCAAGCGCGGACCGCTGACGCCGGCCGAGTGGGTCGAGGTGCACCGCCACCCCGAGCTCGGCGCCGCCTTGATCGCCGACGTCAGCCTCGAGGACATCCGCGAGTGGATCCTCTGCCACCGCGAGCGCCCCGACGGCCGCGGCTACCCGCGCGCGCTCAGCGGCGAGCGGATCCCGCTGGAGGCGCGGATCCTGTCCGTCGCCGATGCCTACACGGCGATGGTGAGCGATCGCCCGTATCGGCCGCGACGTACGCACGAGGGCGCCTGCGCGGAGCTGCGTCGCTGTGCCGGCACGCAGTTCGACGAGCGCGTGGTCGAGGCATTCCTGGCGGCCTCCACGCGCCGCAACCCGCTGCTCGCGCGCGCCGCCGCCTGAGGCGTCGATCGACGCCGGCGCCGGCGGTCAGCTCGGCGGTAGCCGGTACTTACGCGTGCGCGGGCAGCGCTCGAGCAGCCCCACCTCGACCAGCGTGAGCGCGTAGCGGTGCACCGTGCTCGGGCTCATGCCGAGCTCCTCGGCGAGCTCGACGATCCCGCGTTCCTCGCCGTCGGGGCCGAAACCGCTCAGCAGCGACAGGCCGCGCAGCAGCGAGCGCGACAGGCGGGCGTCGCTGGTCTCGCTCGGCATGTAACCGCGCGGCGGCGAGGGCCGGGCGGCGCTCGCGCCGGCCCCCGGCGGCGAGGGAGCCGAGCCGTTGCCGTCGTGCCCCCGCTGCGATACCAGCGAGTCGGCGACCAGCGCCGAGATGCTCGGCGCGCTGCCGCGCGCGGCAGCGCGTACGACGTCGTCCACCTGGGCGGGGGAGAGCGTGATCTTGATCGTCGCCGCATCTGATTCGGGCACGCGATCACCTTCGCATATTCAGACGATCGTCTGCATGCGTGTTTCTCAGTCGATTGTCTGCATGGTTCTGCACGCGCGGGGTGGATAGCCTCCAGCGCTCAGATGACCGTGACCGTGACACTGCCCGACGGCAAGCCGCTCGAGCTGGCCGACGGCGCGACCGGCGCCGACGCGGCCGCCGCGATCGGCCCCGGCCTCGCGCGCGCGGCGCTGGCCGTCGAGGTCAGCCATCCCGAGGCGGGCGAGGTGCCGCAGGCGCGAGACCTGTCGCGCCCGCTGCCCGACGGCGCGCACGTCGCGATCCTCACGAGCAAGAGCGGCGACGGCGCGCTCGAGCTGATCCGACACGATGCTGCCCACGTCCTGGCCGAGGCCGTGCTCGAGCTGTATCCGGGCGTGAAGATCTCGATCGGACCGCCGATCGCGGATGGCTTCTACTACGACTTCGAGTTCCCCGCGGGCGTGGGCGTCTCCGAGGCCGACTTCCCGGCGATCGAAGAGCGCATGCGCGCTCACGTGAAGGCGGCCGAGCCGTTCGAGCGCCGCGAGGTGACACCGGGTGAGGCGCGCGAGCGGTTCGCCGCCGAGGGTCAGGACTACAAGGTCGAGCTGATCGACGACCTCGTCGCGGCCGCCCAGCACGGGCACCCGCCGCGGGCGCTCGAGAGCGTCTCGCTGTACACCAACGGTCCGTTCACCGACCTCTGCCGCGGTCCGCACGCGCCGAGCACCAAGACGGTCGGCGCGTTCAAGCTGCAGTCGGTCGCCGGCGCCTACTGGCGAGGCGATTCAGACCGCACGATGCTCACGCGCATCTACGGCACGGCCTTCTTCAGCAAGGAGGAGCTGCAGGAGCACCTGGAGCGGATCGAGCGGGCCAAGGAACGCGATCACCGCAAGCTCGGCCGCGAGCTCGGCCTGTTCATGTTCTCAGAGCTCTCGCCCGGCAGCCCCTTCTGGAAGCCGGCCGGGATGGCGATCTGGAACTCGCTCACCGAGCTGTGGCGAAACGAGAACCTCGCGCGCGGCTATCGCGAGGTGAAAACGCCGATCCTCTACGACGTCGAGCTGTGGAGGCAGTCCGGGCACTGGGACCGCTACCAGGACAACATGTACTTCACCGACGTCGAGGGCCGCGCGATGGGGATGAAGCCGATGAACTGCCCCGCGCACATCCAGATCTACAACGACGAGCGCCACTCCTACCGCGACCTGCCCGTCCGCTACTCCGAGGCTGGCCTGGTGCACCGCCACGAGGCCAGCGGGGTGCTGCACGGATTGCTGCGCGTGCGGCACATCACCCAGGACGACGCCCACATCTTCTGCACCGACGAGCAGGTGCAGCAGGAGGTCGTCGAGTGTCTGCGCTTCGGCTTCGACCTGTACCGGCTGTTCGGCCTGGAGCCCCGGCTCGAGCTCTCCACGCGCCCGGAGCAGCGGATCGGCAGCGACGAGATGTGGGACCGCGCCGAGGCCGCGCTCGCGGGCGCGCTCGACTCGCAGGGGCTCGCGTATGAGCTGAACCCAGGCGACGGCGCGTTCTACGGCCCCAAGATCGACCTGCACATGACCGATTCGCTGGGTCGTTCGTGGCAGTTGGGAACAGTCCAGCTCGACTACTCGATGCCTGAGCGCTTCGATCTGAAATACACGGGCGCCGACAACGCCGAGCACCGGCCCGTGATGATCCATCGCGCGCTGCTCGGCTCCTTCGAGCGCTTCATCGGGATCAT
Organism: Solirubrobacteraceae bacterium; assembly: GCA_035553095.1. Lineage (GTDB taxonomy): Bacteria > Actinomycetota > Thermoleophilia > Solirubrobacterales > Solirubrobacteraceae > Palsa-744. Next base: position 224,117 of record DATNDZ010000020.1, read on the forward strand.
GCTCGAGCACTACGCCGGCGAGCTGCCGCTGTGGCTGACGCCGGTGCAGGCGATCGTGCTGCCCGTGTCCGATCGCTTCAACGACTACGGGCAGGGCGTGCGCGAGCGCCTGCTCGCCGACGGCGTGCGCGTGGAGCTCGACGAGCGCAACGAGTCCGTCGGGCGCAAGATCCGCGAGGCCGAGCTGCGCAAGATCCCCTACATGCTGATCGTGGGGGAGCGCGAGCAGGGCGAGGGCACGGTCTCGGTGCGCGAGCACCGCGGCGGCGACAGCGGTCCGACGACCGTCGAGAAGTTCTCCGAGCGACTCCGGGGGGAGCTATACTCACCCGCCTTGCAGCTGCAAACATCTCAAGAGCGCGACGTCTAGCCGCTTGACGCGCGCGCAAGACAGCTAGTGCCGGTTCCGCGCAGGTTTGACCGGCGCCCGCCCGAGCGGGACACGACGAGGATCAACGAGCGCATTCGCGTTCCCGAGGTGCGGCTGATCGACGACGAGGGCAACCAGGTCGGCGTGCTGAAGACGCCCGACGCGCTCACCTTCGCGCAGGAACGCGACCTCGACCTCGTCGAGGTGGCGCCTGAGGCGCGGCCGCCGGTCTGCCGCGTGCTCGACTACTCCAAGTACAAGTACGAGCAGGCGCAGAAGCAGAAGCAGGCGCGCAAGCATCAGCAGCAGATCACCGTGCGCGAGATCAAGTTTCGCCCGAAGATCGCCGAGCACGACTACGACACCAAGAAGCACCACGTCGAGCGCTTCCTGCGCCACAAGGACAAGGTCAAGGTGACGATCATGTTCCGCGGGCGCGAGGTCACGCACCCCGAGCGCGGGATCGCGATCCTCGACCGCCTGGCCGAGGAGCTCGCCGAGCTCGGCGTCGTCGAGCAGCGCCCGATTCAGGAAGGGCGCAACATGACGATGATGATGGCGCCCTCGAAGGCCGTGCTGTCCGGCAAAGCCGATCACGCCGAGGTCGCCGACGAGGTCTTCACCGCGGGCGAGCAGGGCGATGTCGCCTCGACCGCGCTGCAGTCACCGCTCGACGAGGCTGCCGTCGAGGCGGTCGAGACTCCCGAGGCGCGCGCCGCTGCCGCAGGCGGCGACGGCGCCAAGGCGGAGCCGGGCGACGGCTCTGCCGAGAGCACCGGGGCGGACGGCGCACGTGCCGACGCCTCCGCCGACGCCGTCTCCTGACGGGCGCCGTGTCATAATCGTCGGCTCTCGGCCCATGCCCAAGATGAAGACCCACTCCGGCGCGAAGAAGCGCTTCAAAGTCACCGGCACCGGCAAGGTGCGCGGACGGCACCCCTTCACGAGCCACATCCTCGAGAAGAAGTCGCCGAAAAAGAAGCGCGCGCTCGGCGGGCCGAAGATCATGAACGACCACGACACGCCGCGGATCAAGCGGATGCTGGGGGTGGGCAAATGACGAGGGTCAAGCGGTCGGTGCACGCGCGCAAGAAGCGCCGCGCGACGCTCGAGCTGACCAAGGGCTTCCGCGGCGAGGCCCACTCCAACTACAAGCGCGCCAAGGAGGCGCTGCTGAAGGCGGACGCCTACGCCTACCGCGACCGGCGCAACCGCAAGCGCGACTTCCGTCGCCTGTGGATCACCCGCATCAACGCGGCCGCGCGCCAGAACGACATGAGCTACTCGCAGCTGATGCATGGGCTCAAGCTGGCCGGCGTCGAGCTCGACCGCAAGGTGCTCGCCGACATCGCCGTGCGCGACGCCGACACGTTCCGACGTTTTGCCGAGGTCGCCCGCGAGGCGTCGGCCGCCTGACCCTGCAGCCGACATCGACCAGCCTCCCGGGCGCCGTTCTCAGCAAGGACGGCGCTTTTTTTATGTCTCGAGAGGATTGACCAGCACACCGTGACGATCATCATCGAATCTCCACAAAATCCCAGGCTGAAGGAGCTCAAGCGGCTCGCCACGCGACGCGGCCGCGCCCGCAGCGGGCGCTTTGCGGCCGAGGGCGAGGACCTCGTCCTCGCCGCGCGCAACGCCGGTCGGAATGCGGTCGAGGGGTTCCGCCTCGCCGGCTGCGGGCTGGGCGATGAGCGCTTCCACGACGTCCAGGCAGAGCTGCTCCGTGCGGTCTCCTCGCTCGGCTCGGGCACGCGCGTGATCGGCGTCTACGAGCAGGAGTGGGTCCGACCGCGCGGCCCGCTGTGCGTCTACCTGCACGGCGTCGGTGATCCGGGCAATGTCGGCACGGTGCTGCGCTCGGCGCACGCCTTCGGCGCCTCCTGCGTCGCGCTCGGACCCGGCTGCGCCGATCCGCACTCGCCCAAGGCCGTGCGCGCGAGCATGGGCGCGATCTTCGCCGTCGCGATCGCGCGCGTCGATGACGTCGGCGAGCTGCCCGGCGAGCGCGTCGCGCTGGTCGCCGATGCCGCCGAATCGCTGCAGGCGGCCGCCGACGCCGCTGGCGCCGAGGCCGCCGCCCCGCGGCAGGCGTCCGCGGGCGAGGCGGCGATCACGCTGCTCGTCGGCGCCGAGCGCGATGGCCTGCCGGCGCAGGTGCTCGGTGTCTGCGAGCGCCGCGTGCGGATCCCGATCGTCTCCGAGTCGCTCAACGCCGCGATGGCCGCCACCGTCGCGCTCTATGAGCTCACTCGGGATGGCCGGCTCGCCCCCGCGTCATCTAGGGTCCGGGCGTCATGATCGAGCGCATCCAGGAGCTGCGGGAGCAGGCCGAAGCGGAGATCGCCCAGGTCGACGGCGGCGAGGAGCTCGAGCGGCTGCGGGTCCACTATCTCGGGCGCAAGGCCGAGCTGCCGCAGCTGCTGCGCGGAGTCGCCCAGCTCCCGGCAGAGGAACGCGGCGCCGTGGGCAAGGCCGCCAACCAGGCCCGACAGGCGCTCGAGGCGCTGATCGAGCGGCGCGGCCGACAGCTCGGCGGCGCCGAGCTCGAGCGCCGGCTCGGCGAGGATCGTGTCGACGTCACGCTGCCCGGCGCGCCGCCCCAGCCGATCGGGCGCCTGCACCTGCTCACGAGCACGCGCCGCGAGCTCGAAGACATCTTCCTCGGACTCGGATTCACCGTGATGGAGGGGCCCGAGGTCGAGACCGTCCACTACAACTTCGACGCGCTCAACCACAGCCCCACGCATCCCGCGCGGGCGCGTACGGACACCTTCTACGTGGCCGCGCCCCCGCTCGCCGAGGACGCCGACGCGCCGGCCGATGCCGGCGTCCCTCCGACCCCGCTCGCCGCCGAGGAGCTGGTCCTGCGCACGCACACCTCGCCGATGCAGGTGCGCGCGATGGAGGCGCATCCGCCGCCGCTGTACGTCGTGATCCCCGGGCGCGTCTACCGGCCCGACTCCGACGCCACGCACACGCCGCAGTTCCACCAGATCGAGGGGCTCGCCGTCGACGAGGACATCACGCTGGCCGATCTGAAGGGGACGCTCCTGATGTTTGCCCAGGCCGTGTTCGGCGAGGCGCGCGACGTGCGCCTGCGCCCGCACTTCTTCCCCTTCACCGAGCCGAGCGTCGAGGTCGACGTCTCCTGCTTCAACTGCGACGGCAAGGGCTTTCTCCGGGACGGCTCGCGCTGCAACCTCTGCAAGGGCGAGGGCTGGCTCGAGGTGCTCGGCGCCGGCGAGGTCGACCCCAACGTCTATTCATACGTGCCCACCACCGAGGCCAATGCCCCCGGCTATGACCCCGAGAAGGTTCAGGGCTTCGCCTGGGGCATGGGCGTCGAGCGGATCGCCATGCTCAAGCACGGGGTGCCCGATCTGCGCCTCTACTACGAAAACGATCTGCGGCTCCTGGAGCAGTTCTAGTGAGGGTTCCCCTGAACTGGCTCCGCGAATACTGCGATCCGGCGCTCGACGTGCACGGGATCGAGCAGCGCCTCACGCTGACCGGGACCAAGGTCGAGGCGATCCATCACCACGGCGTGCACGGCGGCGACGGATTCGTCGTCGGCCACGTGCTGGACGTTCAGCAGCACCCGGACGCCGATCGGCTGCGCGTCTGCAAGGTCGATCTCGGCGACGGCGTCGGGGAGAGCGGTGACGGGGGCGAGCCGGGTGCGGCAACGATCGTGTGCGGCGCGCCCAACGTCGCCGCCGGGCAGACCGTCGCCGTGGCCAGGCCGGGCGCGGTCATGCCCGACGGCACCAGGCTCGGGCGGGCCAAGCTGCGCGGCGTCGTCTCCGAAGGGATGATCCTCGCCGAGAACGAGCTCGGGATCGGCGACGGCGGCGAGGGCATCATGGTGCTCGACCGAATGCAGCTCGACGCGGAGTTCGCTCCGGGCACGCCGCTGGCCGACGTGCTGGCGATCGAGACCGACGTGCTCGAGCTCGAGGTCACGCCCAATCGCCCCGACTGCCTCGGCGTCTTCGGCGTCGCGCGCGAGCTCCACGCCGCCACCGAAGCGCCGCTGGCGCCCGAGCCCTGGCTGCAGGACGAGGGCTCCGACGGGCCGGTCGCCGGCGCCGAGGTGGTCGTCGAGTGCCCCGATCTCTGCCCGCGCTTCACCGCGCGCGTGTTCGAGGACGTCACGATCGCGCCCTCCCCGCCGTGGCTGAAGGCGCGCCTGATGGCCGCCGGCCAGCGCCCGATCAACAACGTCGTTGACGTCACCAACTACGCAATGCTGCTCACCGGCCAGCCTCTGCACGCGTTCGACCTCGAGCGTGTCGCCCGGGCCAGCCTGACCGTGCGACGCGCGAGCGAGGGCGAGCAGGTGCGCACGCTGGACGGGCAGACGCGCACGCTCGACTCCGACACGGTCCTGATCGCCGACGCCGATGGGCCGACGTCGATCGCCGGGCTGATGGGCGGCGAGCGCTCGGAGGTCGTGCCGGAGACGACCCGCGTGCTGATGGAGGTCGCGACGTGGGACGGCCCCACGATCCACCGCGCCTCGTGGAAGCTCGGCCTGCGCAGCGAGGCCTCCTCGCGCTTCGAGAAGGGCCTTCAGCCCGAGCAGTGCATGCACGCGCAGGCGATCGCAACGCGGCTGATGATCGAGTGCTGCGGCGCACGTCCCGCGGCCGGAACGATCGACGTCGCCGAGCCGCTGCCGCCGCTGCAGGTGCTTCGCCTGCGCGAGGCGCGGGTCGATTCGATCCTTGGCATCGCCGTGCCCGTCGCGCGCCAGCGCGAGATCCTGCAGTCGCTCGACTTCGCATGCGAGCCGGCGGCCGGCGACGAGGCCGGCACCGAGGGCGCGGCCGACGCCGGTCTCGAGGTCACCGTCCCCGCGCTGAGGCGCGACGACGTCACGCGAGAGGTCGACCTGATCGAGGAGGTGGCGCGGATCGATGGCCTCGAGCGCCTACCCGCGACGCTGCCCGCCCGCCGCGGCGCGGCCGGCCGCCTCACGCACGCTCAACGCGTGCGCAGGGCCGCCGAGGACGCGATGGTCGGGCGCGGGCTGTACGAGGTCGTCGGCTGGAGCTTCGCCGAGCCCGCGCTGCTTGACCGGCTGCTGCTCGCGCCGGGGCACCCGCTTCGCAACGTGGTCACGCTCGAGAACCCGCTGTCGGACGCACAGTCGATCATGCGCCCGACGCTGCTCGGCTCGTTGCTCGACGCCGCTCGCCACAACGTCTCGCGCAACGGCCCCGACGTGGCGATCTTCGAGTCGGGGACCGTCTATCGCGCGCCAGGCGATGCGCCGGAGGGGGATGGGCGGGGTCGCGCGGCCAGCGGGCGTGGCGCCGATGAACACCATGCGCTCGGAGTGCTCCTGAGCGGCGCGCTCGCGCGGCGCTCGTGGCTCGCTCCGCCCGCAAGGGCGGACTTCTTCGCCGCCAAGGCGCTGCTCGCCGGGCTGCTCGATGAGCTGCACGTGGACTGGCACGTGCAGGAGCGCGGCGACTGGCCGTTCCTGCACCCTGGGCGCAGCGCCGCCGTGCTGGCCAATCTCCCCGCCGCGCCCGGAGCGCGCGCCGAGGATGGAGACAGCGCCGGGCCCGAGGAGCCGCTCGTGCTCGGCTTCCTCGGCGAGGTGCACCCGCTCGTCGCCGGCGCCTGGGATCTCGAGCGCACGGCGGCCTTCGCGATCGACCTCGGCAAGCTCGCAGCCCTCGCCCCCGAGGTCGTGGAGTTCCAGCCGTTCGGCTCCTTCCCCGTGCTGCGCCAGGATCTCGCCGTGACGCTGCCCGACGACGTCGCGGCCGCCGCAGTGCTCGACGCCGTGCGGCGCGCCGGTGGAGGGGACCTCGACGACGCCCAGATCTTCGACGTGTACACGGGCAGTCAGGTCGGCGAGGGACGGCGCTCGCTCGCGCTGGCGCTGTCGTTTCGCTCGTTGCAGCGGACGCTGACCGATGAGGACGTCGCGCCCGTGCAGGCGCGCATCGTCGCGGCCCTCGCAGAGCTCGGAGGTGAGCTTCGTGCCTGAGCTGAGCCACACCCGCTCGCCCGCCGGAGAAAGAACGACGCAGCTCTTCGCCGCCGGCTCGCCGCGCGTGATCGTCGCCGGGGCGACCGGCTTCGCCGGTGCGCTCGCCGCTCACCTACTGTGGCGCCACCCGCGTTTCGAGCTCATCGCCGTCACCGGCCGCTCGGAGGTCGGCAGGCGCCTCGACGACCTCTACCCGCGCTATCGCGTGCCGCTGGCGCTGGGCGAGCTCGAGCTCGACTCCTACGGACAGCTCGATGCCGCCGTCGTCGCCTACCCGCACGCCGCCGCCGCGCCCGCCGTCGGCGAGCTGCGCGATCGCGGCGCTCGCGTCGTCGACCTGAGCGCCGACTTCCGCCTGTCCTCGCTTCAGACCTACGAGCGCTGGTACGGCGAGCACCCGCGCCCGGACCTGCTCGCCGACGCCGTCTACGGCCTCACCGAGCTCCACCGTGAGCGGATCGCGGACGCGGGCATCGTCGCCAACCCCGGCTGCTATCCGACGGCCTCGCTGCTTGGCCTGGCGCCGCTCGCCCGCGCCGGCCTGGTCGCGGACGTCGTGATCGACGCCAAGCAGGGCATCTCGGGCGCCGGGCGCGCCTTCGATGAGACCACGCACCAGTCGATGGCCGGCGAGACGATCCTGCCGTACAAGGTCGCCGAACATCGCCACACGCCCGAGATCGAGGAGCAGCTCGCGCTGCTGCGCGCAGAGGCCGGCGCCGCGGGCGAGCTCGCCGTGCTGTTTCAGGCCCACCTCGTCCCGCTCGATCAGGGCGAGCTCGCCGACTGCTACGTCACGACCACGCGCCGCGTGCAGGACGCCGAGCTCGCCGAGCTGTTCCTCGCCGCCTACGAGCACGAGCCGTTCGTCGAGGTCGTCGGCGCCCCGCCCGGCACGCGCGAGGTGCAGGCGACCAACTTCTGCCGCGTGTTCGCCAAGGCCGATCCGCACACCGGCAAGGTCGTCGTGCTCTCGGCGCTCGACAACCTGTGGAAGGGCACCTCCTCCCAGGCCGTGCAGAACCTCAACGTGATGTTCGGCTTCCCCGAGACCGAAGGCTTGACATGAGCGCGCAGGGCGGCGCTGGGCCTGCGTCCTCGGTCGCTCGCGTGCCGAGCACGCCACGCTCCCTGCGTCCTTGTCCAGCTTGCCCTGCGCACTCATGTCGGCTGGTGTGTCCTAAAGGGGGCGAAGGATGAGCACGAACCCCGTCTTCGGCGGTGTGGCCACCGGGCCGCCGCAGCCGTTCTTTCACTCCCGCTGGGCGCCGGCGCCGGAGCACGTGCGCGATCTCGGTCCCGACGCGGGCCTGCCGGGCGGCTTTCGAGCAGCCGGGGTCGTGTGCGGGATCAAGCCGAGCGGCAACGCCGACCTGGGCCTGCTCGTGTGCGACTCCGAGGCGCCGGTCGGCGCGGCGCGGTTCACCGCCACCGGGCTGCCGGCGGCCCCTGTGATCATCAGCCAGGAGCGCTGCCGCCTCCACGGGCTGCGCGCGGTGCTGGCCAACTCGGGCTGCGCCAACGCGGCGACCGGTCAGCGCGGGCTCGACGACGCCGCCAAGACCCAGGGTGCGGCGGCGATGGCGGTCGGCTGCGATCCGGCCGAGGTCGCGCTGGCCTCGACCGGTGGCATCAGCCACCACCTGCCGGTCGAGAAGATGCTGCAGGGCATCCTCGCGGCCCGTGCCGAGCTCGGGCCGGCGGGCGACGCAGCTTTCCAGCAGGCGATCCAGACGACGGACGCGTCCGAGAAGCGCGCCAACCTCGCGGTCGAGCTGCCGTCGGGAACGGTGCGGCTCAGCGCGCAGTGCAAGGGCGCCGGGATGATCTCGCCGAACTTCGCGACGATGCTCTGCTTCGTGCAGACCGACGCCGAGCTCGAGGCGGACACGGCCGACCTGCTGCTCGGCGTCTGCGTCAAGCGCTCGTTCGATCGCGCGTCGGTCGACGGCCAGCTCTCCACCAACGACACGGCGATCCTGATGTGCTCGGGCGAGAGCGGCGTGCGCGTGCGCAGCGAGAGCGAGGACGAGCTGCGCCTCGGCGAGGCGCTCGATGCGCTGCTGCGCCAGCTCGCGATCATGATGGTCGCCGACGGGGAGGGGGCCGAGCGGATCGGGCGCGTGATCGTGCGCGGTGGGCATCTGGCAACGGCCGAGGCGGCCGCGCGCGCAGTGGCCAACTCGCCGCTCGTGAAGACGGCGCTGCACGGGGCCGACCCCAACTGGGGGCGGATCGTGCAGGCTGTCGGCGGCGCGCTCCCGGGCACGGCACCGCTGCCGGTGGACCTCACGCTCGAGGGGACACCGGTGTGCGTCGCCGGCACCGCGATCGACTACGACGAGCCGGCGCTCGCCGCGGCCGTGCAGGGTGCGGAGATCGAGTACGAGATCGGGCTGCCGGGGGAGGGGGCCGAGACCGAGGTGTTCTTCTCCGACCTCGGGCACGAGTACATCCGAATCAACGCCGAGTACACCACGTGAAGGGACCTGCGAATGCGTGACGTAGGAACGCTGCTGGAGGCGCTGCCGTACATCAGGGAGTTCCACGGCAAGACGGTCGTGATCAAGTACGGCGGCGCCGCGATGGAGGACGAGGCTCTGCGCGAGGAGTTCGCGCGCGACGTGGTGCTGCTCAAGTACGTCGGGCTGAACCCGATCGTCGTGCACGGCGGCGGTCCGGAGATCAGCGCATACATGGAGCGCCTCGGGCTGCCGGTCGAGTTCGTCGGCGGGCTGCGCGTGTCCGACAAGGACACGGTCGAGGTGGCGAAGATGGTCCTGATGGGGAAGGTCAACAAGGAGATCGTGCTGCGCCTGAATCGCCACGGCCAGCCGGCGGTCGGTCTCTGCGGCGATGACGGCTCGCTCTTCCGCGTCGCGCGTCGCAGCGCGCCCGGCGGCGAGGACATCGGCTTCGTCGGCGCGATCGAGCGCGTCAACGTCGGCGTGATCGAGCACGTCGCGAGCGACTACATCCCCGTGATCGCCTCGGTCGGCGCCGACCGCGAGGGCAGTTCCTACAACATCAACGCCGACGAGGCCGCCGGCGCGGTCGCGGGTGCGCTCGGCGCGTACAAGGTGATCTTCCTCACCGACGTTCCCGGATGGCTGGCCGACGCCGGGGACCGCGACAGCCGGATCGCGCGCGCGAGCACGCAGCAGGTTCGCGAGGCGATCCCCTCGCTGCTCGGCGGCATGCGACCGAAGCTGGCGGCCTGCGTCGACGCGATCGACGCCGGTGTCAGCGCGGCGCACATCCTCGATGGGCGCGTGCCCCACTCGCTGCTGCTCGAGCTGTTCACCGACGAAGGCATCGGCACGATGATCGAGGCCACAACGTGAGCTTGGCCGACCTGCAGGAGCTCGAGCGCACGAGCGTGATCCCCTCCTACGCGCGCCAGCCGGTCGAGTTCGTGCGCGGCGAGGGTGCGCGGCTGTGGGACGAGCAGGGCAACGAGTACCTCGACTTCCTCTGCGGCATCTCGGTGACGAACCTCGGCCACTGTCACCCGCGCGTGGTGGCGGCGGTGCGCGAGCAGGTGGGGAGGTTGATGCACGTCTCGAACCTCTTCTACACCGCGCCGGCGATGCAGCTCGCGCGGGCGCTGTCGGAGTCGAGCCTCGGCGGCAAGGTGTTCTTCTGCAACTCCGGCGCGGAGGCGAACGAGGCGGCGATCAAGCTCGCCCGCAAGGCGCGCCCGGCGGGCGACCTGGTCGTCGTGCTCGGCGCGTTCCACGGGCGCACGTACGGCTCGCTGTCGGCGACGCCGCAGGAGTCGAAGCAGGCGCCGTTCGCGCCGCTCGTGCCGGGCTTCCGCGCGGTCGAGCCGACGCCGCAGGCGCTGGCGGGCGCGGTCGACGAGCGGACGGCCGCCGTCGTGCTCGAGCCGATCCAGGGCGAGAGCGGCGTGCACGTGCTCTCAGAGGAATGCCTGCAGGCTGCGCGATCGGCGTGCGACGCGCACGGCGCGGCGCTGATCTTCGACGAGATCCAGTGCGGCATGGGCCGCACGGGGACGCTGTGGGCCTACCAGCAGACGGGCGTCGTCCCGGACGCGCTGACCACGGCCAAGGCGCTGGGCGGCGGGCTGCCGATCGGCGCGCTCGTGACGGGGCAGCGGCTCGCAGACGTGCTGGCGCCGGGCGATCACGGCTCGACCTTCGCGGGCGGGCCGACGGTCGCGGCGGCGGCGCTGAGCGCCTTGGAGCTGAGCTCCGATCCGGGCCTGCTCGCGGCCGTGACCGAGCACGGCCGGCGCCTGGCGGAAGGTCTCGCGCGCCTGCCTCACGTTCTCGACGTGCGTGGGCGCGGGCTGATGCTCGCCTGCGAGCTCGACGTGCCGGCGCCCGAGATCACGCGGCGCGCGCTGTTCGAGCGACGCCTGGTGACGAACGCGACCGGGCCGAGCACGCTGCGCCTGCTGCCGCCGCTCACGGTCACGGCCGCGGAGGTCGACGAGGCGCTGCGCCGGCTGGGCGCCGTGCTGGGGGAGTGAGCGTGCGCCGCGAGCTGTCGGGCGGGTTCGAGCTCGACGACGATCCCCTGCGGATCGACGTCGATGCGGTGCACGCGTTCATCAGCACCGAGTCCTACTGGGGGCTCGGCCGCGCGCGCGAGCCGGTGGCGCGCGCCGTGACCGGCTCGACCCGCGTGCTCGGCCTGTATCGCGACGGGCACCAGGTCGGCTTCGCGCGGGCGATCTCCGACGGTGTCACGCTCGCCTACCTGGCCGACGTCTACGTGCTCGCGCCATATCGCGGCCGCGGCCTCGGCTTCGAGCTCGTGCGCGAGCTCGTCGAGAACTCCTTCGGCGAGGTGCGCTGGATGCTGAACACGGCCGACGCGCAGGGCCTCTACACGAAGCTGGGCTTCAGCGAGGGCAAGCCTCCCTACCCGCTGATGGAACGGGCCCCGAGGCGGGCGCCGTCGGCCGACTCGCGCCGCTAGCCTTCCCCGCCCGTGAGCAGCAGGCAAGTGAACACGACCCCGACCGCCTCCTACGAGGCCGACCCGGCCTCGGTCAGGCGCGTGCTGCTGCTCTACTCCGGTGGCCTGGACACGAGCGTGATGCTCAAGTGGATCCAGGACTCCTACGAAGCCGAGGTCGTCTGCCTGACGGTCAACCTCGGCCAGCCGGGCGAGGACTACGGGGTGATCGAAGGCAAGGCACTGCGCCTCGGCGCGCTCGAGTGCCACGTGATCGACGCCCGCGATCAGTTCGCACGCGAGTACGTCTCGCCGGCGATCAAGGCGAACGCGCTCTACGGCGGCGGCTACCCGCTGTTCACGGCGCTCGGGCGCCCGCTGATCGCCAAGCTCGCGGTCGAGCAGGCGCGCGCGTCGGGCTGCGACACGATCGCGCACGGTTGCACGGGCAAGGGCAACGATCAGGTCCGGATCGAGGCCACGATCGCCACGCTGGCACCGGAGCTGAAGGTGATCGCGCCGGTGCGCTCGTGGCAGATGGGGCGCGAGGAGGAGATCGCCTACGCGCGCGAGCACGGGATTCCGGTCAAGGGCGGCACCGAGGCGGCGCCGTACTCGATCGACGACAACCTGTGGGGACGCTCCTCGGAGGGACGCTGGATCGAGGATCTCTCCCACGCGCCCGAGGACGACGTGTTCCAGCTCGTCACGCGCCCCGAGCTGGCGCCGGACGAGCCCGAGGAGGTCACGGTCGAGTTCGAGCGCGGCGTGCCGGTGGCGCTGAACGGCGAGCGCCTCGAGCTCGTGGCGCTGCTCGAAGCCGCCGCCGAGATCGCGGCGCGTCACGGCGTCGGCATCGTCGATCACATCGAGGACCGCATCGTCGGGCTGAAGGTGCGCGACATCTACGAGGTGCCCGCCGCGGCGATCCTACTGCCGGCGCACGAGGAGCTCGAGCGTCTGGTCGGCACGATCCACCAGAATCAGTTCAAGCCGCACCTGGACCGCCAGTGGTCCTTTCTCGTATACGCGGGTCTGTGGTGGGAGCCGCTGCGGGATGATTTGAATTCTTATATGGATGCTGTCAACGAGCGCGTCAGCGGCACGATCGGACTGAAGCTCTACAAGGGGCATGCGCGCGTGATCACGCGCTCCTCGCCCAACGCCGTCTACGACGCGAGCCTCGCCTCCTTCGCCGAGTCGGGCGGCCTCTTCTCTCAGACCGCCTCGCCCGGCTTCATCGAGCTGTGGTCGCTGCAGTCGCGCATGGCCTGGCGCCTGCGCAACGAGTAGGCCTGGCTCGCCGGGCCCGGCACCGCGCGTAGCCACGGCTCGCGCGGGGTACTTTCGGGCTATGAACAGAACCGGCTACAAGATCCTCGGTCTGGTCGTGTGGCGCGGCGGGAGGTGGTACCTGCGCCGCCACACGCCATCGCGCCGCAAGCTGCTCGTGGCCCTCGCCGCGCTGGTCGGTGCCGGCGTGCTCGCGCGGCGCCTGGCCGCCTGAGCGGCGGTTCCGACGGCTCCTGCCACGGCGCCGAAACCGTCCGGCGCTGAGCGTAGTTTGCGCTCACAGTGATCGCCGAGGGCAACGAGACGCCGGGGGCCGAGTCGGGGAGTGCAGCCGAGGGGCGCGGGCGGCGCAGCGAGGGCGATCTGTTCGCCGAACGGCGCGCGCGCCGCGCCGCAGAATCGGGTGAGCACGCGCTGACGTTGCGCGCCGAAGCAGCCGAGGCGACCGTGCGCACGCTGGAGACGCATCTGAGCAGCCTGCAGCAGCGCCTGCGCGACGCCGAGGAGGAGAGCCTGCGGCTGAGCGAGCGCATCGAGCAGTCGCGCTCACCGCGCGAGGCCGAGCCGACCGAGACCGGCTGGCGTCGGCCGCTCTCCGCCGGCGCCGAGACGCTCGAGCGCGAGCTGCAGCGAGTCTCTCAGCGCGAGTACGCGGAGCAGCGCCTGCGGATCGAGGTCGAAGAGCGCTGCGGCGAGATCGAGCGCGAGGCGCGCGCCGAGGCCGAGCGGCTCGTGCAACGCGTACGGTCCAGCGAGCTCGACGCCCAGGCGCTCAGAGCACGGCTGGAGACGGCGCAGCGCGAGCTTGCCGAGGCCGAGCAGGCGGCCGCCTCGCAGCGCGCCGAGGCGCTGGGCAGCGCGCGCGCCCTGCGTGCGCGCCTGGCCGAGCTGGAGCAGCACACCGCAGAGCTGCAGGCGGGGCTGGCGGCCGAGCGCGCCGCGCGCGAGCGCGCCGAGCGCCTGCTCGCCGCGATGCAGCAGGCCCAGCGCGGCGCCCTGAGCCTGCTCGCGGGCCTGGCCGACACCGTCTCGCGGGTGCGCGAGGCGGCAATCAGGACGGCGAGCGCGCCGCCGCCGCCGTCCCCGGCCCCGCCCGCCCCGCCCGCGCCCGTCGCCGCCGTGCCGCCGCTTCCGCCACCGCTGCAGCCACCGCCCGCCAGCGCCCCGCCCGCGCAGGGGGCGGGCGACCCAGGCGTGACCGCGCCGCAGGAGTCACCGGGCGCGGGAGCACCAAGCGAGCCAGGACCGAGCCCGGCCGCGCCGGGTCAGCCCCGCGGCGGCGAGATGGCCGAGGCGCTGGCGGCAGCCGTCGAGCGGCTGCGGGCGCGCGCCGAGGAGCAGCCGACGGCGCCGGCCGTGGCCGCGGTCGAGCATCCGCTGCACAAGCACAGCATGTCCCTGATCGGGCGCGCGCGGCTCAGGCTCAGGCGGCGGCGAGAACGACGCAAACAGCGGCGCGCCGGCTGATCGGCCGCCGCCGCGAGACCTAAGATCGGGAAGACCTTGAGCACACAGTCCTGCGCCCATCTCCACGTGCACTCCGAGTACTCGCTGCTCGACGGCGCGTGCAAGATCGAGGCGCTGGCCAAGCGCGCCGCCGAGTTCGGCCAGCCGGCGCTGGGGCTGACCGACCACGGCGTGATGAACGGCGCGGTCGAGCTCTACCAGGCGTGCAAGAAGCACGACGTCAAGCCGATCCTCGGCTGCGAGATCTATCTCGTCGACGATCACGCGGCCCGAGGCCCGGGCAGGGTCGAGCGCAACCACCTGACGCTGCTGGCGTCCAACGACCTCGGCTACCGCAACCTCGTCAAGCTCTCCTCGGCGGGCTTCCTCGACGGCTTACAGCGCGGCAAGCCGGCGGTCGACATGGGCCTGCTCGAGCGCTACTCGGAGGGCGTGATCGCGCTCACCGGCTGTCTGGCCTCGCGCTTCTGCCAGCGGCTGCTCGAGGACCGCGCCGACGACGCACGCGCCCACGCCGATGATCTGCGCAACATCCTTGGCCCCGAGAACGTCTACTTCGAGGTCCAGAAGAACGGCCTGGCCGAGCAGGAGAAGTGCAACGAGGGCATCGTCAAGATCGCCGGCGAGCTCGGCGCCAGCCTGGTGGGCACTGGCGACGTGCACTACCTGCGCCGCGAGGACTACGACCATCACACGGCGCTGCTGTGCGTCCAGACGAAGAGCACGATCGCCCAGCCGAAGCTGACGTTCGAAACGAACGAGTTCTACCTGCGCGACAGCGGCGAGATGATCGCCGCGTTCGCGGAGTGGCCCGAGGCGATCGCGAGCACGCTGGAGATCGCCGAGCGCTGCAACGTCGAGCTCGAGCTCGGCAAGCAGCTGATCCCGAGCTACCCGACGCCGGACGGCTCAGACGAGCGCGACTACCTGCGCGCGCGCGTGGAGGAGGGGCTGCAGCTGCGCTATGGCGACCCCGCGCCGGCCGAGGCGCGCGAGCGCATGAACATGGAGCTGGAGGTGATCGACGGGATGGGCTTCAACGCCTACTTCCTGATCGTCTGGGACTTCGTCAAGTACGCGAAGGAGAACGGCATCGCCGTCGGTCCCGGTCGCGGCTCGGCCGCCGGCTCGCTCGTCAGCTACTGCCTGGCGATCACCGATGTCGATCCGCTTCGCTACGACCTGCTGTTCGAGCGCTTCCTCAACCCCGAGCGCGTGTCGATGCCGGACATCGACATCGACTTCTCCGTGCGCGGGCGCGAGCGCGTGATGCGCTATGTGACCGAGAAGTATGGCCGCGAGTCGGTCGCGCAGATCGTCACGTTCGGCAAGATGTTCCCGCGTGCGGCGACGCGCGATGCGGCTCGCGTGCTCGGCTTCGACTACGGAATGGGCGACCGGCTGGCGAAGCTGATCCCCGACCCGATCATGGGTCGGGCGCCGTCGTTCGAGGAATGCCTGAAGCCGGGCGAACCGCTGCGCAAGGCCGTCGACGAGGACCCGCAGGCCAAGCAGATCGTCGACGTCGCGCAGGGCCTCGAGGGGATCGTGCGCAACTCCTCGATCCACGCGGCGGCGGTCGTCATCGCCGATCGCCCGCTGACGGACATCGTTCCGCTCCAGCTGGCCGACGCAGGGGTCGATGAGAGCGGCGAGAAGGTGTTCCGCACGGTCACGCAGTTCTCGATGAAGCCGATCGAGACGATCGGCCTGCTCAAGATGGACTTCCTCGGGCTGCGCAACCTCGACGTGATCGAGGACGCGCTCGACATCATCGAGCGCTCGAGCGGGCAGCGCCCGGACATGACGACGCTGCCCCTCGACGACACGCGAACGTACGAGATGCTCGCGCGCGGCGACTCGATCGGCGTGTTCCAGTTCGAGTCAGAGGGCATGCGCGAGGCGCTGAAGAAGGTTCGCCCCGACGAGTTCGACGACCTGGTCGCGCTCAACGCTCTGTACCGGCCCGGTGCGATGGACCAGATCCCGGTCTACGCCCGCGGCAAGCACCGCCCGCAGGAGATCGCCTACGCGGACGAGCGCCTGCGCCCGATCCTCGCCTCCTCCAAGGGCGTGATCCTCTACCAGGAGCAGGCGATGCAGATCTCCAAGGAGCTCGCCGGCTTCTCGGGTGCAAAGGCGGACGACCTGCGCAAGGCGATCGGCAAGAAGAACCGCGCGGCGATGGCGGCGCTGAAGCCGGAGTTCGTCGAGGGTTGCCGCGCCTCGGGCACGAGCCCGGAGACGATCGAGTTCCTCTGGCAGACCAACGAAAAGTCGGCCGACTACTCGTTCAACAAGAGCCACGCCGCCTGCTACGGGCTGATCGCCTACCGCACGGCATGGCTGAAGGCCAACTTCCCGGCCGAGTACATGGCGGCGCTGATCTCCTCGGTCATGTCCACGAAGGACAAGGTGCCGTTCTTCGTCGCCCGCTGCGAGGAGATGGGGATCGAGATCCTGCCCCCCGACGTGAACCTCTCAGACCACGAGTTCACGGTCGTCGAAGGCAACATCCGCTTCGGCTTGGACGCGGTCAAGGGCGTCGGCTATCAGGCGGTTGAGGCGATCAAACGGGGGCGAGGGGAGGGCGGCGAGTTCGCCTCGCTGTGGGACTTCTGCGAGCGCGTCGACAACCGCGCCGTCAACAAGAAGGCGATCGAGGCCCTGATCAAGTGCGGCGCGTTCGGTTCGACCGGCGCGAGCCGCAAGGGCATGCTCGCCGTGCTCGAGCAGGCGCAGGGCGCGGGCCAGAAGATCCAGCAGGATGCGCAGATCGGCCAGGGTTCGATCTTCGACCTGGCAGAAGGCGGGGACGGCCCGGCGGACGGGTCGGGCGCCGCACCCGCCTCTGGCTTCACGCGGCCGGTGCATCCGCCGATCGCGGGCGAGGAGTTCGACCAGTCCGAGCTGCTGGCGGTCGAGAAGGAGGCGGTCGGGCTGTTCATCTCGGCGCACCCGCTCAAGCCGTTGCGCGAGGCGCTGCGCGCACGCGTGGACTGCTCGCTGGCGGCGCTCGTCGACCGTCGCGACAAGGACTGGGTGACGGTCGGCGGGATCATCGTCGAGGCCAGGAAGATCCGCACGCGCAACGGCGATCACATGATGTTCGCCACGCTCGACGATCTCGCCGGCAGCGTCGAGATGCTCGTGTTCGGCAAGGCGCTCGCCGAGTACGAGTCGGCGTTGGCGGTGGATGCGGTCGTGCTCGTCAAGGGCCGCGTCGACCACAAGGAAGCGGGCAAGACCTGCCTCGTCGTGCAGAGCGTCGAGCCGTTCGACCCGAGCGAGGAGGAGATCGAGCGCGCCAACGCCGAGGCCGGGCGCCGCGCCGCGACGGCGACTGCGATCGCCGAGCCGGTGCACCTGCGCGTCGATCTGAGCGCGCTCGGGGCCGGCGCGATCGAGGATCTGAAGAATGCGATCGAGGACTTCCCGGGCCCGGCCGAGGTCGTGCTCGACGTCGACACCAGCACGGGCGTGCGCAGGCTGAAGCTCGGCGAGGCCTTCCGCGTGCAGCACACGCCGACGCTGCGCGCCGAGCTCGAACACGTGCTGTCCCCGCTGCCCTCGGCCGCCACCGCGTAGGCGGCCGCTGGCCGGCGTCTCGCGGCGTCCTCGATCGACCGCATACGGGATGGTCGCTAACCGTAGAATCGGCCCGTGTCGACGCTGTATGACTGGGCCGGAGGCGAGGCCGCGTTCACCCGTCTGATCGAGACGTTCTATGACCGGGTCGAAGCGGACGATCTGCTCTCGCCGTTGTTTCCTGGAGGCGTCGGAGGCGAACATCGCCGGCACGTGATCGCCTGGTGGAGTGAGGTGTTCGGCGGCCCGACCCGTTACACCGACGAGCTCGGCGGCTACGAGCGGATGCTGTCCAAGCACCGGAACCTCGCGATCACTCCCGAGCAGCGCTTCCGCTTCGCCTCGCTGATGAGCCTCGCGGCGGATGACGCGAGGCTCCCGGACGACCCCGAGTTCCGCTCGGCGCTCGTCGCTTACCTGGAGTGGGGCACGCGCCTGGCGCAGCACAACTCACAGCCCGGCGCAAAGGTCATCGAGCATGCCCCGGTGCCGCGCTGGGGCTGGGGCGAGGCGCCGCCGTTCCAGCCCGACTCGGATTGAGCCGCGAGGCGTCGTCGCGTCCTCGCGGGCCCTGATCGAGCCGCGTGCTCGGGACGCCGTCGGCTCAGCCGCGCCGGGCGATGCCCTCGTCACGCAGGCGCCGCGCGAGCGCGACTTCCCTGCGCTTCGGGCCTTCTCGGTTCTCGCCGGGCGTCTCGAGCACGCACGGCAGGCGCTGCAGCGAGGGCGCCGACAGAAACGCGGCGCACCCCTTGCGCCCGAGCTCGCCCTTGCCGACGTTGGCGTGGCGATCGCGATTTGATCCGAGCGGCGTCTGTGAGTCGTTGAGATGGAGCGAGCGCACGACGCCGCGACCGAGCTTGCGCGAGCACTCGCGCAGCACGCCGCCCATCTTCTCGGGCGTGCGAATGTCGTAGCCGGAGGCGAGCAGGTGGCAGGAGTCGAGGCACACACCGAGGCGCTCGTCCCCGCCGGCGGCCTCGATCAGCGCCGCGAGCTCCTCGAAGGAGCGCCCGAGCGTGCCGCCGGCACCGGCGGTGTTCTCCAGGTGCAGCTCGCAGCCCTCGCTGTCGCCCAGCGCCTCGGCGATCGTCTTGCCGGCGCGAGCGACGGCCTCGCCCACGTGACCGGTCTTTGCCGAGCCGGGGTGCAGCACGACGCCGCTGGCCCCGATCGCCTGGCCCACGCGCAGCGAGTGGGCCAGCGATGTGCGGGACTTGGCGCGGATCTCCCGGTCCTCGGAGGCGCAGTTGAGCAGGTAGACCGCGTGGATCAGCACCGCCTCGATCGGGCTGTCGGCGATTGCCTCGCGGAAGGCCGCGAAGTCCTCCTCGGCGTAGGCGGTCGGCCGCCACATGCGCGGCGATTGGTTGAAGATCTGGATCGCTTCGCAGCCCCGCTCGACGCCGCGCTGGACGGCCTTCGGCAGGCCCCCGGCGGGCGAGACGTGTGCGCCGATCAGCATGCGGGAGCGCATTATGAGGGCTCGCATGGCCGCCGGGTGAGCCGCGACGGACCGAAGACGGGATTCGGGCGGATGCCGCCGGCCCGCCGCTCACGCGTGAGGCGGCCCCGGCCGGCGGCGCGTCTTGATGCCTACGGCTTGGTGATGTGGTGAACCGGGAAGTCCCTGCGCTCCGGCGGACCCTGGAATGCGCGGTCGCCTAGCTCCCCGATCGCGGCCCCCAAGCGGCCCTGAAGGAAGGCGTCGAACGCCTCGGAGGACTCCCAGAAATCGATCACGCCCCAGCCCCCGTCGATCGGCCCGGCCGAGTGGAAGATGAGACCTTGCGGCGGGTTGTTGTCGACGTCCATGTGCGAGTGGACCGCGTCGTACTGCTCCTGCGTTCCGCCTGCGAACTTGAGCCTGATCCCTACAGCCATGTCTCGCTCTCCTCTGGTTGGGTGAGCGCCGAGCCTACACGGGCCGGCTCGGCCGGCATGCGCGGTGCCACAGTCGCCGCTTGTGCCCCAAGATCGCGCTCGGAAGCTAGGGTCGGGCTATGAGGGTTCGCTTCGCACCGTCGCCGACCGGGGCCCTGCACATCGGTGGCGCACGCACGGCGCTGTTCAACTGGTTGCTGGCCCGACACGAGGGGGGCGAGCTGGTGCTGCGCATCGAGGACACCGACCGCGAGCGCTCGACGCCGGAGAACGTGGAGCAGATCCTCGACTCGCTGCGGTGGCTGGAGCTCGACTGGGACGAGGGGCCGATCATGCAGACCGACCGCGACGATCGTCACCGCGAAGCGCTGGCGGCGCTGCTCGACGCCGACCTCGCCTACCGCTCGGGCGCGACGGCGGCCGATGTCAAGCAGTTCAAGGATCTCTACGGCGCCGAGCGCGGCTTCCGCGGCCGGCCGGAACAGAGCGGCGCCGTGCGCCTGCGTGTACCGGACGACGGCGCGACCGTCGTCCACGACGCGATTCGCGGCGAGACGCGCTTCGAGCACGTGCACATGGACGACCCGGTCATCGCCCGCGCAGACGGCTCGGTGCTCTACAACTTCGCCGTCGCGATCGACGACCTGGACGCGCGCATTACACATGTGGTGCGTGGCGAGGACCACCTCTCGAACACGCCCAAGCAGCTGCTGGCGCTGGAGGCGGCGAAAGCGGTGGGGCTCGGGGAGGGGGCGCCGCTGCCGACGTACGCGCACCTGCCGCTGCTGCACGGACCGGACGGCAAGAAGCTCTCCAAGCGACACGGCGCGGCGTCGGTGGGGGAGCTGCGCGAGGCGGGCTACCTCCCGGCAGCCGTGCGCAACTACATGGCCCTGCTGGGCTGGGGGGCGGGCGACGATCGGACCGTGCTCTCGACGCCGGAGTTGGTCGAGCGCTTCACGCTCGAGACGGTCAGTCGCAACCCGGCGCGCTTCGACGAGGTCAAGCTGCGATGGCTCAACGGCGTGTACATCCGCTCGCTGCCGCCGCAGGAGCTGCTGGAGCACGTGAGGTCATACCTCGATCACACGCCTCATGCGGGATTTCGCGACGATCCGCGGTTGCCGCGAGCGGTGGAGATCAGCCAGGAGAAGATCCACACGCTGGCCGACTTCTGGCCGCTGAGCGGAGCACTGCTGGACGTGCCCGTCGAGGACGCCAAGGCGCGCGAGCGCTGGCTGGACGAGCGCGGACGCGCCACGCTCGCTCAGGCGCGCGAGGCTTTGGCAGCTTTGCAGAGCTTTGAGGAGGAACCGATCGCGGCGGCGCTCGAAGGACTGGTCGAGCGCCTCGCGGTGAAGCCGCGCGAGGTCTACCAGCCGCTGCGTGTCGCCCTGACCGGAACGACCGTCTCGCCGGGGATCTTCGAGAGCATCGCCCTGCTCGGGCGAGAGCAGACGCTTCGGCGCGTGGACGGCGCGCTCGCCGCGGCGACGGTGGCCGGGAATTGATTGCCCGAACGCTCAATTTCCTGCGCTGAGCTGCCGATACGGGTGGGGAGCGGCCCGCCACGGATGGCCGACACCCTGACCGGCGCACGAATGCCAGCAACCGCTTCCAAGTCAAAGACCAAGTCTCAGACAAAGCCGCAGACCAAGACGGCGAAGGCCGACGGCGCCCGACGCGCGGGCGGCAACGGCAAGCTTTCGGCGGGCGCCGCCAACGGCAAAGCAAGCGCCGGCAGCCGCGTCGCCGCCCAGGCGGCTCGTCCCTCCACGCAGGTCGCCGCACGCGCCGCAGCGACCCCCGTGCGCCCGGCGGCGGTTGCACCGGCATCGGCTCGTCCGGCGGCCCAGTCCGGCGAGCGCCATCAGAACGAGGGCCACGGCCGTCGTCTGACGATGGCCTTCGAAGCGCTCGAGGCGTTCCCGGCGCTGGCCGAGTCTCGCGCGCGTCTGCTGTCGGTGATCGCCAAGGATCACGTGGCCACGGCCGACGTCGTCACGGCGGTCGAGTCCGACGTGGCGCTGATAATCGCGGTGCTGCGGCTGGCCAACCAGGCACACGGCGGTCGCGGGCGCGTCGACACGGCCGTCGCCGCGGTCGAGCTGCTCACGCCCCAGACGGTGCAGAGCCTCGCCGGGCGCCTGCGCACGTTCGACTTCTTCGAGCGTTCGAGCGTGTGGGAGGCCGCGCCTGAGCGTTTCCGTCTGCACGCGCTGGCCACGCAGCACGCGGCCGACCGCATTGCCGGCGAGATCGGCTTCGAGCACCGCGACCGACTGACCGCGACCAGCCTTCTGCACGACATCGGCAAGCTCGTGCTGCTGCACGCCTACCCCGGCTACCCGTCACAGGTGCACCGCGGGGCGCGCACGCCGGAGGACCGCATCCACCAGGAGCGTCGCGAGCTGGGCGTCGACCACGCGCTGGTCGGCGGCGTGCTCGCCCGCCGCTGGGGCCTGCCGGCGACGATCGCCACGACGATCGAGCGCCACCACAACCCTGAGGTCGAAGGTGAGGCTGCGGTGGTCCGCCTTGCGGACATGCTCGCCCACTACGAGCAGGGCTCGCCCGTCTCCCCGGCCGAGATGTTGCGCACGGCCCGCGCCATCGGCCTCGGCCCGGACGAGCTGCGCCGGGTGATGTACGAACTGCCGAGCGTGCCCAGCCAGCGCCGCCGCCACGTCGACCCGTGCCCGCTCTCCGGGCGCGAGCTCGGCGTCCTGCAGCGCCTGGCCGAGGGCAAGGTCTACAAGCAGATCGCGCACGAGCTGACGCTCTCCACGAGCACCGTGCGCACGCACCTGCACAACATCTACGGCAAGCTCGGGGCGGTCGACCGTGCCCAAGCGGTGCTCATCGCCACAGAGCGCGGCTGGCTCTGAGACGGCCGCTGGGCGGCGCGGCTCGGCGTCCTCGGTCGCTCGTGTACAGACACACTTCGTTCCCTGCGTCCTTGACCCGCTTGCCCATCGGCCGTCTCAGGGCTTTGCCAAGCAGCCCCGCATCCCCGCCCTCACGTAGCATCGCCCGTGGGAATGATCTCGATCACTAGCAAGTCGCCCTACGCCGTGCTGGCGCTGGCGGAGCTGGGGCGCAGCGGCGGCGCCGAGCCGGTGCCGATCGGCGAGCTCGCGCGCAAGCGCGACGTGCCGGTGCAGTTCCTGGAGCAGCTGTTCGCGGTGCTGCGCAGGGCGGGTGTGATCAGCTCCCAACGCGGTGTCAAGGGGGGCTACCGCTTCGCGCGCGACCCGGCCGAGGTGACCGTGCTCGAGGTCGTCGAGCTGCTGGACGGACCGCTCGGCCGCGATGCCCAGGGTCCCTTCGCCGATGCGGCGGCGGCGGCGCGCAACGTGCTCTCGCAGACGACCATCGCCGATGTGATCGAGCGCGAGACGCGCGAGGCCGGGGCGAGCATGTACCACATCTAGCCCGCGCGGCCCCGCTTCGAGCCCAACGCGCATCGCACAACCGGCCGCACGACACCGACGCGCCGGCACGGCGCAACCCACATGTATACACCTGCCAAGCCCACAACGCACCGCTTTGGGCACCTGGCCAAGAATCGTGACGTTCATTGACTTCGCGTCATCGGGCGTTTACTTTGCTGGAAGCGTTGGTAGTTATGACCGTAGGAGAGGGGCCTGCGTTCGGGGTTATCGGCGGGAACTGACAGGGAACTGACGACTAGGGGAAGGGATTGGAGCTCGGATCGATGAGTCCGCTGCAGGCGATGGATCGCGCAACGGCGAGTAGTTCACGGCGTTGGGGGGCGGCAGACCGGGCGTCGGGGCACGCCCCTGCCCGCCGCGCACTCCTCGCGGCGGCGTTTGCTGCGCTGCTCGTGGTGCTGGCGCTGGCGGCGATGCTCGCCCGCCCGCTCGTGCTGAGCGGCGGGTCTCCGCCCGGCTCGGCCGGGCGGGTCCTGACATCGCCGGGCATCCCGCAGGCCGCGCGCGCACAGGTCTCGGCGGCGCTGGGAGCGAGCGCGGCGGCCTTCCACGTGCGCACCGTTGCCCCGGGCACGCTGTCGGCGAGCAATTCGAGGCAGGGGCTCACAAGCGAGTTCACGCGCGCGGGCGTGTCGGTCACGGCGCCAACCATCAGCCTGCACTTGAGCCTGCGCTCGGTGGGCTTCGGCGAAGGAGCACGTAGGCGCCCGGCGAGGGCGGCCTCGCCGACGGCGCAGGCCAACCGGGTTACCTACGCCCGCGGGACGCTCAGCGAGTGGTACGCGAACGGCCCGGCGGGTCTCGAGCAGGGCTTCACGGTGGACCGGGCGCCGGCGCCGGTGGCGGACGAACCGCTTACGCTCGAGCTGGCGTTGAGCGCGAACGCGCGGCCGACGGTGGCGGCGGACGGCCAGAGCCTGACGTTGGCCGGCAGGCGGGCGACGCTTCGCTACGGCAACCTGCTGAGCACGGACGCGAGCGGGCGCGTGCTGCGCAGCTGGCTCTCTCTGCAGGACGGGCAGCTGCTGATCCGGGTGGACGCGGCTCACGCGCGTTACCCGTTGACGATCGATCCGCTGATCCAGGTCGGCGGCAAGCTCGCGGCGATCGATGAGCAGGGCGACGGTCTGCTCGGCGCGAGCGTGGCGCTCTCGGCGGACGGCAGCACGCTGCTGGTGGGCGGCCCGCGCGACGAAAACGCGGCGCATGGCGCCGCCTGGGTGTTCGTGCGCGAAGGGTCGGCGTGGGTTCAGCAGGGGCCGAAGCTGACCGGGGCGGAAGCGCCGAGCGAAGAAGGCGGCGAAGACCAGTGCGCGGAAGAATCGCCGGAAGAAGCGGGCGAATGCGCGTTCGGCAGCAGCGTGGCGCTTTCGGCCGACGGCGACACGGCGCTTATCGGCGAACCGTCGGCGAGCTCACTGCCTGGGAACGCATGGGTGTTCGAGCGCTCGGGCTCGAAATGGAGCCCGGAGGCGGTGCTGACGGGCGAAGGCGGCAGCTGGGAAGGTCGCTTCGGCAAGAGCGTGGCGCTGTCGGCCGACGGCGCGACGGCGCTCGTCGGCGACCCATCGGCCTCAGCGCAGCGAGGCGCCGGGTGGGTGTTCACGCGCGCCGGATCGAGCTGGGAACTGCAGGCACGGCTGACGGACGTCGAGGAAAGTCACACGGCTCACGTCGGCCGCAGTGCGGCGCTCTCGGCCGACGGCAACACGGCGCTCCTGGGCGGCCCTGGGGACTCGAGCTTCAAAGGCGCGGCGTGGGCCTTCACGCGCTCGGGGACGAGCTGGACCCAGGCCCCGAAAAGCCTGAGAGGCGAAGGGGCCAGCGGGCCGGCGCACTTCGGCAAGGCCGTGGCGCTCTCGGGCGACGGCACGACGGCGCTGATCGGCGGGCTGACGGACGCGGAAGGCCGCGGCGCGGTGTGGCCGTTCGCGCGCGTGGGCGCCGGCTTCGTCAAACAGGGAGAAAAGATCACGGGGACGGCATCTGGCGAACCGCGCTTCGGCTACAGCGTGGCGCTCTCGGGCGACGGGGCGACGGCTCTGGTCGGCTCGCCGAGGGCCGAACTGGGCGGCCTAGTCACGGTGCTCAGGCGGTCGGGCTCGAGCTGGTCGGCGGACGGCGAACAGCTCGCCGGCTCGGGCGGGTTCGGCAAGGGCGGGGCGGGCGCGGCGACGGCGATCTCGCAGGACGGCAACGTGATCGCGATCGGGGCGCCGCGCGACGGCGGGCGCACGGGCACGGTGTGGCTGTTCACGGACGCGCCGTTGGGGACGCTGCCGCCGCCGACGGTGACGGACGTGAACCCGGGGGCGGGTCCGGCGGGCACGACGGTCAAGATCAAAGGGACGAACTTCACGGGCGCGGAAGCGGTGCTGTTCGACGCCCAGCCGGCGACGTTCGTCGTGAAATCGGCGCTGACGATCGAAGCGGTCGCGCCGCCGGGGCTCACGGGCACGGTTGACGTGACCGTGAGGACGCCGTCGGGCGTGAGCGCGATCAACCCGGGCGACCGCTTCCGCTACACGACCGGCGCAGGCGGAGCTGACGCGCAGGGCGGCTCGGGCTCGGGCGCGGGAGCGGGCTCCCAGGGGGTGCTCGGCTCGACCAGCGTGGGCGATCCTGCTTGCCGGCTGACGCTGCGCAACAAGCGCTTGGCGGTGATGGGGCTGCGCACGGTCGCGCTGCGTCTGGCGCGGACGGGGATCGGCACCTGCCGCGGCAGGCTGCGGTTGAGCTTCAACAGGAGCAAGAAGGGCAAGCGGGCAAGGCTTCAGACGATCGGCACGACATCGTTCGCGCTCGGCTCGGCATCGAGCAGCGTGCTCAGGATCACCCTGAACAAGAAGGGGCGGGCGCTGTTCCGCGGCCACCACGGCAGGCTCAACGCGAGCCTCTCGATCGTGCGCTCGCTGCCGGCGCCGACTTTGGCGCGCAGCTCGAGCGTGCGCCTGACGTGGAAGAAATCGAAAAAGGTGACGCTCACCCGCTGAAGCCGGCCCGGTGACGCCGCAAGCGGCTTCACTATTGTCGTGGGCCGTATGGCCCAAATCCCGATCAACATTTCGGAGCTGGTGGGGGAGACGCCGCTGGTGGAGCTGCGCGGGATGCTGGCGGGGACGCCGGCCGAGGACGGCGGCGTGCGCCTGTTCGCCAAGCTCGAGTCGTTCAACCCGGGCGGCAGCGTCAAGGACCGGATCGGCGTGGCGATGATCGAGGCTGCGGAGGCGGAGGGCAGGATCGAGCCGGGCCGCACGACGGTGGTCGAGGCGACGAGCGGCAACACGGGCATCGCGCTCGCGTTCGTGTGCGCGGCGAAGGGCTATGACCTGGTGCTGACGCTGCCGCAGGGGATGAGCCGCGAGCGCGAGAGCCTGCTGCGTCTGTACGGGGCGCGGGTGGAGGTGACGGAGTCGCTTGGAGGCATGAGCGAGGCGGTGGAGGCGGCGCAGGCGATGGCCAAGGACGACGACGTGTTCCTGCCGGATCAGTTCACCAACCCGGCCAACCCGGAGGCGCACCGCAGGCGAACGGGCCCGGAGATCGCGCGCGCGCTCGGCGGCGCGGTCGACGTGCTGGTGGCGGGCGTGGGCACGGGCGGCACGATCACGGGCGTCGGTGAGTACCTGCGCGAGCGCAACCCACAGCTGCGCGTGGTGGCGGTCGAGCCGCGCGGCTCGGCGGTGCTCTCGGGCGATCGCCCCGGACCGCACCGCATCCAGGGGATCGGCGCGGGCTTCGTCCCGCCGGTGCTCAACCGCGAGTTGCTCGACGAGGTGATGGTGGTGTCGGACGACGACGCGATCCACACGGCCTGGGCATGCGCGAAACGCGCGGGCCTGCTCGCGGGCATCTCCTGCGGCGCGGCGCTGTGGGCGGCAATGCAGGTTGCCGACCGGCCGGAGTCGAAGGGGAAGCGCATCGTGGTCGTCATGCCAGACTCCGGCGAGCGCTACGTCTCGCAAGCCTTCTTTGCGCCCTGACGGCACCCGGCGGCCGTCCACGGGCCACCAGCCCGCGGACGTCCACCGTGCACCGCCAGACGCGTCGGTCCCCGGCTATTCGTCGCGCGACTACATCTCGAGGAGGACTTCTATCGATGGGCCCCTTGCGGGGCCGATAACCCGCCGTGCGGGGCTGCGCCAAAATTAGCTGCACGGTCAACTATCTCGCGGTTTCGGCGCTACGCTTCTCAGATGGCGGGCTTTGAGCTGGCGCGGGTCCTCAAGGAGGTGCGTCGTGACGTCCAGGCGGCGCGCACACGAGATCCGGCGGCGCGCGACGTGGGTCAGCTCGAGATCCTGGCGACGTGGCCGGGCATCCACGCGCTGCTGGCGCACCGCGTGGCCCACGCGCTCGACGGGGCCGGCCTGCCACTGCTGCCGCGCCTGATCTCGATGGTCACGCGCACGATGACGGGTATCGAGATCCACCCGCGGGCGCGCATCGGCGTCGGCCTGTTCATCGACCACGGCACGGGCGTGGTGATCGGCGAGACGGCGGAGATCGGCGACGACGTGACGCTGTACCAGGGGGTGACGCTGGGCGGCACGGGCTTTGCCACGGGCAAGCGCCACCCGACGGTGCAGGACAACGTCACGATCGGCTCGGGGGCGAAGCTGCTCGGCCCGATCACGGTCGGCCACGGCGCCAAGATCGGCGCCAACAGCGTGGTGATCACCGACGTCCCGCCGCACTCGACGGTCGTCGGCAACCCGGGCCACCCGGTCCGGGTCGAGGGCCGGCGCCCGGAGGGCCCGGACGCCGATTGGATCCACCTGCCCGACCCGATCGCGGAGGCGATCCAGGGCCTGGCGAGCCGCATCGGCGCGCTCGAACGGACGGTGGCGGAGCTGTCGGAGGAGAGCCCCGAGCCGGTCGCCGAGGTGCGCCCGCTGAGGACAGTGAAGGGACCCAACCCCGCCGGGGGGTAGCCCGCTAGCCGCTAGCCGGCGGGCTGTACGGTGTGCGCGACGAGGTCGGCCGGGGCGCCCTTCGCGGTGAAGCTTCGCCGGCGGGCGCTCACCTCGATCGTGCCGAGGTCGTGCAGGGTGCGCTCGGAGACGAGCACCTCGCCGGGCTCGGCGGCCTCGGCCAGTCGCGCGGCGATGTTCACGTCGACGCCGAAGTAGTCGCCGCCGATCTTGCGCGGGCGCCCGAGGTGGATGCCGGTCCGCAGTAGCGGGCGATAGCCGGCGACCTCGATCGCCGCGGCGCGCTCGCCGGCGTCGAAGGCTGCCTCGGCGGCGCTGGCGGCGTCCCAGAAGGCGGCCATCAGGCCGTCGCCCAGGCGCTTGACGACCTCGCCGCGGCGCTCGAGGATCGGCGGCTCGATCGCGCCGGCGACATCGCGCAGGAGCGTTATGGCGGGCTCGTCGCCGACGTCGAGCGCCCAGCTCGAGAAGCCGGCGAGGTCGGTGAAGAGGATCGCGACGTCGATCTCGCCGCGCCCGCGGCCCTGGTGCTCGGCCAGCCGCTGCCATGCCTGCAGCGCCGTCAGCCCGAACTCGCCGAGCACTCCGGGCGCGCCGTCTCGGAACGCTGCGAGCTCGCGCGCGGCGAGATCGGCCGGGCGCCCGCGGGCGGTCGAGAGCCGGTCCACGAACTGCTCGTCGCCGAGCACCCGCTCGCGCGTCCGTTTGGCCGCGTCCACCATTCCAGGGTGCCGATTGAGTCGGCGCGCGGCCGAGACCAGGCGCCTGCCGCGGTGCTCTCGATCTGGCCGAGCCACGCCGCGGAGCCTAGATGTTCGCCGGCCGGCGCCGGCTCGCGGTCGGCCGGGCGCGCACCTATGCTGGGCGAATGGCCGTCAACCCGCACGCCGAGCACCTCCAGGAGCTGCTCGAGGGTCTCAACGAGCCCCAGCGCGAGGCCGTCACCCACGGCGAGGGGCCGCTGCTGATCCTGGCCGGCGCGGGCAGCGGCAAGACGCGTGTCCTGACCCACCGGATCGCGCACCTGATCTACACCGACGAGGCCCAGCCGAACGAGATCCTCGCGATCACGTTCACGAACAAGGCGGCCAAGGAGATGGCCGGGCGCGTCGAACGGCTGCTCGGCCGCGGCACCCGCGGCATGTGGCTGATGACCTTCCACGCCGCCTGCGCGCGGATCCTGCGGGTCGAGGCCGAGCGGCTCGGCTACACGCGCCAGTTCACGATCTACGACCAGGCCGATGCCCGGCGTCTGACCAAGCGCTGCGCCGACGCGGTCGGCGTGGACCCCAAGCGCTACACGCCGGCCGCCCTCCAGAACCAGATCTCGGCGGCCAAGAACCGCCTGCGCGCGGCCTCGGACCTGCGCGAGAGCGCCGACTCGCCCTTCGCGGAGATGCTGGCCGACGTCTACGACCTCTACGAGCGCGACCTGCTGCGCATGAACGCGATGGACTTCGACGACCTGCTGTTCCGCACGGTCAACCTGCTCGAGCTGTTCGAGGAGGTGCGCGAGCGCTACCAGAGCGCCTTCCGCCATGTGCTCGTCGACGAGTACCAGGACACCAACTACGCGCAGTACCGGATGCTGCAGCTGCTCGTCGGCGGTGGGCGCGAGGATCCGGCCCGGGGGCGGCGACTGAGCATCCCCGGCCATCGCAACCTCGCGGTGGTCGGCGATGACAGTCAGTCGATCTACGGGTTCCGTGGTGCGGAGGTGAAGAACATCCTCGACTTCCAGGACGACTTCCCCGACGCGCGCGTGGTCAAGCTCGAGCAGAACTACCGCTCTACGGAGAACATCCTCCGCGCGGCCAACGCGGTGATCTCCAACAACCGCGGCGGCATCGCCAAGCGCCTCTGGAGCGAACGCGGCGACGGCGCGCCGATCCACCTGCGCGGCCTCGACGACGAGCACGCCGAGGCGCGCTTCGTGGTCGGCGAGATCGAGCGGCTCGTCGACGAGGGCGCCTCGCGCGAGGAGATCGCCGTGCTCTACCGCACCAACGCGATGTCGCGGGTGATCGAGGACATGCTCGTGCGCCGCGAGATCGCCTACCAGGTGATCGGCGGCACCAAGTTCTACGAGCGCGCGGAGATCAAGGACGCCGTCGCCTATCTCTCTTTCCTGGCCAACCCGTTCGACGTGGTCAGCTTCACGCGCATCGCCAACTCGCCGCGGCGCGGCCTCGGTCAAACGTCTCTCGCGCGCGTGCTCGCCCACGCCGACGCGGCCGACATCTCGGTGTGGCAGGCGGCGGCTGCGCCGGAGGAGGTCCCGGGCCTCGGCACTGCCGCGATCAAGGCGCTGCGGCGCTTCATGGACACGATGGCCGAGCTGCGAAAGCTGGCCGGGACGGCCGGTGACGACGGAACGGCCGAGCGCGAGGAGGACGAGCTGGCGCTCGAGCTCGACGCCGCCACGGGCACGGCCGGCGAGGGCGTTCCGATCGGCGACCTGCTCGAGGCGGTGCTGTCGCAGACGGGCTACGTCGAGGCGCTCGACGCCGAGCGCACGATCGAGGCGCAGGGCAGGATCGAGAACCTCGAGCAGCTGGTCGAGGTCGGGCGCGAGTTCGACGCCGGGTCGGAGCCCGAGCGTGACACGCTGGACGTGTTCCTGCAGGAGATCGCCCTCGTCGCCGACGCGGACGCCCGCAGCGACGACGAGGGCCTCGTGACGCTGATGACGCTCCACAACGCGAAGGGACTGGAGTACCCGATCGTGTTGATCGCGGGCTGTGAGGAGGGCGTCTTCCCGCACTCACGCGCGCTCGACGAGGGCGGGCTCGAGGAGGAGCGGCGCCTGTTCTACGTGGGCGTCACCCGCGCGATGCGCGAGCTCTATCTGACCTACGCCCAGCGCCGCGCCGTCTTCGGCGCGCAGACGATGGGCCTGCGCAGCCGCTTCCTGGGCGAGATTCCGGCGGAGCTTCTCGACGAGGTGGAGCCGAGCGATCGCCTGCGCATCGGCGCGCCGGCCGGCCCGATCACGGCGGGCCTCGGTCGCGGCGCCCGTGCGACGGCACTGCACGGCTCCTCGGCGGGCGAGGGCGGCGGCGAGTGGGCCCGCTCGAGCACGCCCCGCACGGCCGTTGCGTTCCGCCTCGGCGAGGACGTCGTCCACGCGGCCTTTGGCGAGGGCGTCGTCACGGGCGTGGAGCCGGACGGGGTGATCGTCGTGCGCTTCGCCGGCGACGGCTCCGAGCGCAAGTTGATGGCCGAGTACGCACCGGTGAGCCGT
This sequence comes from Solirubrobacteraceae bacterium, assembly GCA_035553095.1. Classification (GTDB taxonomy): domain Bacteria; phylum Actinomycetota; class Thermoleophilia; order Solirubrobacterales; family Solirubrobacteraceae; genus Palsa-744. The sequence continues at coordinate 255,291 of DATNDZ010000020.1, forward strand.
CGCTGAGCCCGGCAAATAGCATCCGGCCGGTGAGCGCGAGCATCATCGATGGCAAGGCGATCGCGGCGCAGGTGCGCGCCGACGTCGCCGAGCAGGTGCGCGCCTTTGGCGAGCAGACCGGGCGCGTGCCGGGCCTCGCCACGGTGCTGATCGGCGACGACCCCGCCTCGGCCGTGTACGTCGCCGGCAAGCAGCGCGCCTGCGCCGAGGTGGGGATGAAGCCCTTAGACATCCGACTGCCGGCCGACGCCTCGTTCGAGCGCGTCGCCGAGGAGCTCGCCCGCCTGCGCGACGACGCGGAGGTCAGCGGGATCCTGCTGCAGCTGCCCGTGCCCGACCACCTCGACGGGCCGACGCTGACCAACTCGGTCCCGCCCGAGAAGGACGTCGACGGCCTCACGCCGGTCAACGCCGGCCTGCTCTCGCTGGGGCTGCCCGGACTGCGCCCTTGCACGCCGCTCGGCGTGATGGAGCTGCTTGCGCGCACCAGCGTCGGGCTGGAAGGCGCGGAAGCGGTGATCGTCGGCCGTTCGAACCTGTTCGGCAAGCCGATGGCGCAGCTGTTGCTCGCTGCCAACGCGACTGTGACCGTGTGCCACTCGCGCACGCGCGAGCTGGCGTCGGTCTGTGCTCGCGCCGACGTGCTGATCGCCGCGATCGGACGTCCGCGGATGATCGGCGCCGAGTTCGTCAAGCCGGGCGCGGTCGTGATCGATGTCGGTCAGGTCCGCCTGACGCCTGAGGAGGCGGGCAACAGGAGCGGGCTCGTCGGCGACGTCGACTTCGCGGCCGCATCGCTCCTCGCCTCGGCGATCACGCCCGTCCCGGGTGGCGTAGGCCCGACGACGATCGCCTTCCTCCTGCGCAACACCCTGCAGGCGGCACGCCGCCAGGCGGGAATCGAGCGATGACCGTCGAGGAGCGTCGGTCATGAGTGCCGGCAAGGTCCGCATAGGCGAGCTGCTCGCGCTGGCGGGAGCCGTCTGCGTGATCGTCGCCCTGTTCGTGCCCTACTACGAAGGGTCGGTCACGGGCACGCTGACCGTGTGGGACACGTTCGGCCCGGCCGCGACGCTGCTGCTGGCGGCGACGGCGGCGGCGCTGTGCATGTTCACGGCGGCGCTGACCGAGCGCAGCACGGCGCTGCCCGTGGCGGCCGCCGTGTGGACGGTGCCGCTGGGGCTCGCCGGCCTGATCGCCGCGATCGTGCGCCTGCTCGAGCGACCCGACCATGCCACGGGGGTGTGCGCGGGCGCATGGCTCGCGCTGGCGGGCACGCTTCTGATCTTCGCCGGCGCATGGCAGGCGATCCGCGACGAACGGCGCTCGCGGTACCCGCCGGCGTCGCCCACGCCGCGGCCGCCGCCGCCGGGAGCAGCGGACACCAACGGCGGCGCAGCCGCCTGAAGACCGACGTCGCTCGCGCGGCTGGGTGTGCCGCCTAGAATCCGCGGCGTGATCGACCGCGAGGAGGTACTGCACGTGGCGCGGCTGGCGCGCCTTGCGCTCGGCGAAGAGGAGCTCGAGCCGATGGCGCGCGAGCTCTCGGCCGTGCTCGACCACATCGCCAAGATCGGCGAGCTGGACCTCGACGACGTGCCGCCCACCTCGCACGTGGTCGAGCTGACCGGCGCGCTGCGCCCCGACCAGCCGCGCCCGTCGCTGCCGCGCGAGGTCGCGCTCGGGCGCGCCCCGGCCGTCGATCAGGACGGGTTCCTCGTCCCGAGCCCCCAGGCGTGACTGACATTCTCAGCCTCTCGGCCGCGCAGGCCGCCGCGGCGATCGAGGCGGGCGAGCTGGGCGCGCAGGAGCTGTTCGACTTCTACCGCGAGCGCGCGCAGCGCGATGCGGACGCGAACGGGGACGGGCTGAACTGCTTCACGTGGGTCGCCGAGGGGGTCTCAGACACGCCGCTCGACTCGGGGCCTGGCTGGGTGGACGCGACGGGCACGTCCGGGTCGGGCCCGCTCGCCGGCGTGCCGCTGGCGGTCAAGGACCTGTTCTGCACGAAGGGCGTGCCGAGCCAGTCGGGCTCGCGCATCCTCGAGGGCTACCGCCCGCCCTACACGGCCAACGCGGTGACGGCGCTGACCGGCGCCGGCGCGACGCTGCTGGCTAAGACCAACCAGGACGAGTTCGCGATGGGCTCCTCCACGGAGAACTCCGCCTACGGCCCGACGCTCAACCCGTGGGACCGCGCGCGTGTCCCGGGCGGCTCCTCGGGCGGGAGCGCCGCGGCGGTCGCGGCCGGCCTGGCGCCGTGGGCGCTCGGGACGGACACGGGCGGCTCGATCCGCCAGCCGGCCGCGCTGTGCGGCATCGTCGGGCTGAAACCGACGTACGGCTCGGTATCGCGCTTCGGCATGATCGCGTTCGCGTCCTCGCTCGACCAGGCCGGACCGCTCACCCGCGACGTCACCGACGCGGCTCTGATGCTCAGGCACATGGTCGGGCGCGACGGCTGCGACGCAACCTCGCTGGACTTCCCCAACGAGATCCAGCTGCCCAGCGCCGAGCGCCTCGACGGCGTGCGTCTGGGCGTGCCGGCCGAGCTGCGCGCGCTCGACGCCGACACGGCCGGCGCCGGGGCCGAGATCGAGCCGGGGGTGCGCGCCTGCTTCGAGCGCGCGCTCGAGCTGGCCGAGGAGCTGGGCGCGTCGGTGCAGGAGATCCGCCTGCCGCACGCGCCGCACGCGCTCTCTGCCTACTACGTGCTGGCGCCATCCGAGGCGAGCTCGAACCTGGCGCGCTTCGACGGCGTGCGCTACGGCCTGCGCGCAACCGACGCCGAGGACCTGCTCGACATGTACACGCGCACGCGCCACGACGGCTTCGGCAAGGAGGTCAAGCGGCGCATCATGCTCGGCACCTACGCGCTCTCCTCCGGCTACTACGAGGCCTACTACGGCCGCGCACAGCGCGTGCGCACGAAGATCGCCGAGGATTTCAGGACGGCGTTCGAGCAGGTCGACCTGATCGTGACGCCGACCTCGGCCAACGTCGCCTTCGGCCTCGGCGAGAAGACGGCCAATCCGTGGGCGATGTACCTGAGCGACTACTTCACCGTGCCGATGTCGCTCGCCGGCATCCCCGCGATCTCGATCCCTTGCGGGCTCGCGGGCCCCGGCGGACCGAGCGGCGAGGGTCTCCCGGTCGGCCTGCAGATCGCCGGGCCCGCGTTCAGCGAGAACCGGCTCTTCGATGCGGGCTTCGCGCTCGAGCAGGCGTTGGCGTTCGGTGAGGGGGCGGCGCGTGTCTGAGCCTGGCGGTGGGCCGAGCACGAACGGCGCGGGGCCGCGCTTGGAGCCGGTGATCGGCCTCGAGATCCACGTGCAGCTGGCGACGGCGACGAAGATGTTCTGCGGCTGCGAGCTTTCGTTCGGGGAGCCGCCGAACACCCGGACCTGCCCGGTCTGCCTGGGCCTGCCCGGGAGCCTGCCGGTGGCGAACGCGCAGGCGATCCACTTCGGCCTGATGATCGGCATCGCGCTGGGCTCGGAGCTGGCGCCGCGGTCGATCTTCCATCGTAAGAATTACTTCTATCCGGATCTGCCGAAGGGCTACCAGATCTCGCAGTACGACGAGCCCCTCTGCCGCGGCGGTCGCCTCGGCGACGTTCGCATCCATCGCGTGCACCTCGAGGAGGACGCCGCCAAGCTGACTCACGTGGGGCAGAGCGGGCGCATCCACGGCTCGGACGCGAGCGTGGTCGACTTCAACCGCGGCGGCACGCCGCTCGCGGAGATCGTGACCGAGCCCGACGTCCGCACGGCCGAGCAGGCGAGCGAGTGGCTGAAGCTCCTGCGCACCACCCTGCGCTCGCTCGGCGTAAGCGACGTGAACATGGAGGAGGGCTCGCTGCGCTGCGACGCCAACATCTCGCTGCGCGCCACCGGCACCGAGGAGCTCGGGGTGAAGACGGAGCTGAAGAACATGAACTCCTTCCGCTTCATCGAACGCGGCATCAAGGCCGAGATCGAGCGCCAGCGCGGGATCATCGAAGGCGGGGGCGAGGTGGTGCAGGAGACGCTGCACTTCGACCCCGGCTCGGGCTCGATCTCCTCGCTGCGCTCCAAGGAGGAGGCGCACGACTACCGCTACTTCCCCGAGCCCGACCTGCTGCCGGTGGCGATCGACGAGCCGATGCTGGCGGCCGCGCGGGCGGCGATGAGCGAGCTCCCGGCCGACCGCGCCGAGCGCCTTCAGCGCGAGCTGGGGTTGAGCCCCGAGAGCGCGCAGCTCTTGGCCTTCCGCAGCGAGCTCGGCGACTACTTCGAGGCGGCGCTGGCGGCACCGGCCGACCCGGCGCCGCCGGCGCAGGCGCTCGCCAACTGGGTCGCCGGCGACCTCGTGGCTCGGCTCGGCGAGGGCGAGGATCCGGCGAGCTCGAAGGTGGAGCCGGGCGCGCTGGGTGCGCTCGTCGGCCTGGTCGCCGAGAAGAAGGTCAGCGTCGGCGCCGGTCGCCAGGTGCTCGACAGGCTCGTGGCCGATGGCGGCGGCGACCCGGCCGCGATCGTCGAGGCCGAGGGCCTCTCCGCGATCGGGGGCGACGACGAGCTGGCCGAGATCGTGGCTGGCGCCCTGGCGGCCAACGCCGACGCGGCCGAGCGCGTGCGCGCCGGCAACGCCAAGGCGATCGGCCCGATCGTGGGCGCGGTCATGCGCGAGACCAAGGGGCGCGCGGACGGCGGCGAGGTCACGCGGCTCGTGTACGAGCAGTTGGGGATCTGACACTCGCAAGCCTGCGGGCGGCGAGATTTTGGACTCCAGGCCAATGGTCTCGCGCACGCGCCGCGCGAAGATGCTTCCCATGCAGTCCGCATCCCTCACCTCGAGCTCAGCTTCTCCTCGGCGGTTCATCCTGCTGCCGGAGGAGTCGGTGGATGGACACGGTCAGCGACCGCCGATCCGTCGCTATCGCCTGGCCAGCGTCGGTCGGCGCCCCAGGAGAGGGGTCGACGTCGCGACCGCACCGAGTGCCCGCGAGTCCGGTCGGCTCAGCCGGGCGTAGTGCGGCGTCCCCACACCGATCCCGTCTCGACTGCCCTCTGGTCGTGGCGGGGGTGTGCAGCCGGACAGGGGCGCGGTTCCCTGTCCGGCTGCACCACCGAATCGCGCTCGGCCGGCCGCCTGCACGACGCGGCCCGCTGCACCGGCTGATCCCCCGCAGGGAGTACCCTGGAGGCATGAACGAAACATCTTCACGGTCGCTCGGTAGGACGGTCGTCGCGGGGTTGATCCTGCTCGTTGCCGCATGGGTGCTGCTGCACTTCGTGATCGGCATCGTCACGGCGATAGCGAGCATCCTCGTCGTGGTGCTTGCGATCGCGGCGGTCATCTGGGCCCTGCGCGTCCTCTTGTAGGTTCCCGCGGCGATGGCATACGTGATCATCGCCGTCTGCTTCGGCCTGGCGGGGGGCATCGTCGGGCGCATCAAGGGCAGCTCGTTCTTCCTGTGGTTCCTGATCTCGGGCGCCGTACCGTTCTTCGGCCTGCTGGCGGCCGTCTTCTACCGATCCGAGCGCGAGGAGCTGCGCCGTCGCTGCCCGCGCTGCGGGCGCGTGACGAAGATCTACGACGCGCTCTGCACGCGCTGCGGCACCGAGCTCGAGTTCCCCGAGACGGCGATCGCTCCCGAATCGTGGGAGCGCACGCCGGCCGGCTCCTGAGAGCCGCGGCGCCACCCTGCCGATGAGGGTGCCCTAACCCGGATTCGGCTTACCTAAGCCAAATCTTGCCCTAGTGTGTGGCTCACGACGATGAGCACGCACACGACGACACCGCCCACCGCGACCGAGCCGCCCAGTCCGGCTGCGGCGCCCTCGCGCCACGAGCCCCGCGAGGAGGGGCCGGCGCTGATCGCCCGCCTGATCCAACGCGCCGGCTTCGCCGACGAGCGCGCGTTCCTGCTGCGCGTCGTACAGCCCGGCCTCGTAGGACTGATCGACGGCACGATCTCGTCGCTTGCGCCGATCTTCGCGGCGGCGCTCACGTCGGACTCGCACACGGCGTTCATCGTCGGGCTCGGCGTCGCCCTCGGTGCGGGGGTGAGCATGGGCTGGTCAGAGGCCGGATCGGACACGGGCGAAGAAACGGGACGCGGGTCAGCGGTCGTGCGCGGGTCGATCACCGGCGGGATGACCGTCCTGGGCAGCGTCTTCCACACGCTGCCCTTCCTCATCGCCGACGTGAAAAAGGCGCTGATCGTGGCAGGCGTCGTCGTCGCCGTCGAGCTGCTCGCGATCGCGTGGATCCGCAACCGCTTTCTCAACATCCCGATGCGCTCGTCGCTGATCTTCATCGCCGTCGGCGGCGCCATCAGCCTCGCGATCGGCGTCGGCCTCGGCGCCTCCTGATCTCGAGGGCGAGGACACGGTCGCGATATGGCGGCGGGCCGGCGGCGCCGCAGGATCGTCCCCAACCCCAGGAAAACGCCGCTCAGCCGGGAAAAACCCACTGGTACACTGGGTTTTTCGGTGGCTCGAGCAGATGAAAGGAGGTCGATGAGATGCGTGCGGTCGACGCAGTGATGGAATGCTTGAAGGCGGAGGGCGTGGACGTCGTCTTCGGCCTCCCCGGCGGAGCCAACCTGCCAACGTATGACGCGTTCGTGAACGGCGGCATCCGCCACATCCTCGTACGCCACGAGGCGGGCGGCGGCCACGCGGCCGAGGGCTACGCCAAGGCGACCGGCAAGGTCGGCGTGGCGTTCGCCACCAGCGGCCCGGGCGCGACGAACCTGATCACTCCGATCTGCGACGCGATGATGGACTCGGTCCCGGTCGTGTTCATCACCGGCCAGGTGCGCACGGAGCTGCTCGGCACCGACGGCTTCCAGGAGGCCGACACGATCGGCATCACGATGCCGGTCGTCAAGCACTCGTTCATGATCATCAACCCACAGGAAATCCCGCGGGCGATCCACGAGGCCTTCCACATCGCACGCAGCGGCCGTCCGGGCCCGGTGCTCGTCGACATCCCCCAGGACCTCTCGAGGGCTGAGATCGACTACGAGCCGGTCACGGACGTGCGCCTGCCGGGCTACCAGCCGCGCGTGGAGGGCAACCAGAAGCAGATCCGCCAGGCGGCGAAGGCGCTGGCGGCGGCGCAGCGCCCCGTGATCTACGCCGGTGGCGGCGTCGTCAACGCGAACGCGGCCGAGGAGCTGACGGAGTTCGCGACGGCCGACCGCTTCCCGGTCACGTGCACGCTGATGGGCCTCGGCGCGTTCCCGGCACCGCACGCGCAATGGCTGGGCATGCTCGGCATGCACGGCACGCGTGCGGCCAACTACGCGATGGACGAGGCCGACCTGATCTGCGCGGTGGGGGCGCGCTTCGACGACCGCATCACGGGCAAGCTGTCCGAGTTCGCGCCGCGGGCGAAGTTCATCCACATCGACGTCGACCCGGCGGAGATCTCGAAGAACGTGCCGGCCCACATCCCGATCGTCGGCGACGCCAAGCACGTGCTGGCGAAGCTCTTGATCGAGTATCGCGCGATCGGCGCCGACCCGGAGCGCCTGTCGGCGTGGTGGACTCGCATCGAAGGCTGGCAGGAGAAGTACCCGCTCGCCTACGAGGACTCGACCGACAACGAGATCAAGCCGCAGTACATGATCAAGGCGCTGTACGAGGCGACCGGCGGCGAGGCGATCGTGACGAGCGACGTCGGCCAGCACCAGATGTGGGCGGCGCAGTACTACGACTTCTCCGAGCCGCGCCGATGGATCAACTCGGGCGGCCTCGGCACGATGGGCTTCGGCCTGCCGGCGGCGATGGGCGCGGCCGTCGGCCGCCCCGACCGGCTCGTGTGCTGCATCGCGGGCGACGGCTCGGTCCAGATGAACGTGCAGGAGCTCGCGACCTGCGCGCAGGAGCAGATCCCGATCAAGGTGTTCATCATGAACAACGGCTACCTGGGGATGGTTCGCCAGTGGCAGGAGCTGTTCTGGGACGGCAAATACAGCCACGTCGAGACGGGCGAGTTCCCGGACTTCGTCAAGCTGGCCGAAGCCTACGGCGCGACGGGCATGCGCTTCGAGGACAAGACCACGCTGGTCGCCGACATGAAGCGTGCGATCGAGACGCCCGGGCCGGTGTTCGTGGACGTGCGCGTCACGCGCGAGGAGAACACGTATCCGATGATTCCGGCCGGGCAGGCTGCCCGGGAGATGGTGGGATGATCGAGCGTCACGAAGGCGGTCGTCGCGATCAGATACGCCGGCTGGATGCCGGCACGAGGTGACTCTTATGGGCGAGCCGGGGACGAAGGAACCGCTCAGCCTCGAGGAGCTCGAAGCGTCGGCGGGCCTGCGCACGGGGCGCAAGCACGTGCTGTCGATCCTCGTGGAAAACAAGTCGGGCGTGCTCACGCGGATCGCGGGCCTGTTCGCGCGCCGCGGCTTCAACATCGACACGCTCACGGTGGGCCCGACCGACGACCCGCAGGTCTCGCGCGTGACGCTGACGGTCGACGGTGCGGTGCACCCGATCGACCAGGTCACCAAGCAGCTGCACAAGCTCGTCAACGTGCTGAAGATCCGCGACCTGGAGCCGACCGACACGGTGGCGCGCGAGCTGGCGCTGTTCAAGGTCTCGGCCGACGGCGTGCAGCGCGGCGAGCTGATGCAGATCGCGGAGATCTTCCGGGGCAAGGTCGTCGACGTGACCAAGCGCGCGGTGATCATCGAGATCACGGGCACGACGGACAAGATCGAGGCATTCGAGGACATGGTCCGCCCGTTCGGCCTGATCGAGATGATGCGCACGGGCGAGATCGCGATCTCGCGGGGTCGCAGCGAGACCTGAGCGCGTGAGCGAGGCCGGCTCGGGCGTCCAGGCGGGCGCAGGCGCCGCAGCGCGCCCGCGCGACGGCGCCTCCGATGATCGCTTCGCGCTGACGCCGGCTCAGCTCGATCGTCTCGGCGCGCGGTTGCGGGCGGCGGTCGTGCGTGCGCGCAGAAGCGGCGAGCGCACGCTCGCCACGATCTCGGTCGCGCTGCCGGCGGACGTCGACCCGACGGCCGTGGCGTGCGCTTCGCGCCGCCCGCAGGAGCCGTGGTTCGCCTTCGAGCAGCCCGACCGCGGACGGGCCGCGCTGGCGGGCCTGGGCGAGGCGATCGCGCTCCAGGACTCCGGGCTGGAGCGCTTCGAGCGCGTCGCCGCGCGCTGGCGGGCGCTGTCGGCAGCCGCCGTCGGCGACGGTCACGGTGGCGAGGACCGTGCCGGCGAACGTGGCGCACCGGAGGCGCCCGGCGCGGGCCCGATCGCCCTGGGCGGCTTCGCCTTCGCCCCCGATGGCGGCGCGGCGCCACACTGGGTCGGCTTCGAGCCGGCCTCGCTGGTCGTGCCGGAGGTCGTGCTGGCGCGCCGTCAGGGCCACGCCCGCGAGCGCGCCGGTGGCGTCGCGGCGGGCGCCAGCGTCGGCGGCGAGCCGGCGGTGCGGATGACGCTGACGGCCCTGGCCGCGCCCGACGACCTTCCCGAGGAGCTGCTCGCGCGGCTGCTGGCGCGCGTGCGCGAGCTGCGTGAGCGCACGCTGCCGCTGCTCGACCCTGCGCCGGCCGGGCGCTTCCAGGTGGCCAGCGCCATGCCGCCGGAGCACTTCGAGTCGGCGGTCGCGCGAGCGTGCGAGATGATCGGCGCGGGCGAGATGGAGAAGATCGTGCTGGCGCGCGAAGTTCAGGTGCACGCGCCGCAGGCTTACGACGCGGCGGCGGTGCTGGGCGTGCTGCGCGAGGAGTTCCCCTCGTGCTTCGTCTTCTGCGTCGGCCGCGGCGAGGCGGCACTGGTGGCGGCGAGCCCGGAGCTGCTCGTGCGTCGGGAGGGGCACCGCGTGAGCACGCTCGCGCTGGCGGGGTCGACCCGCCGCAGCGCCGATCCCGCCGTGGACGACCACCTCGGCGAGCAGCTCTTACGCGACCAGAGCTACCGCGAGGAGCACGCGATCGTGGCGCGGGGAATCGAGCGCATGCTGCGCCCGCACTCGGTCTGGGTGGCGGCGGCGCCCGAGCCCACGCTCGTGCGAATCGCCAACATCCAGCACCTGGCCACGCCGATCCGCGCGCAGCTGGCGAATCCCATCGACGCACTCGGTCTGGTCGCTTCGATGCACCCGACGCCCGCCGTGGGCGGCGAGCCGCTCGCGCGCGCGGCGCCGCTGATCCCGGCGCTCGAGGGCCTCGACCGCGGCTGGTACTCGGGGCCGGTCGGTTGGACCGACGCGACCGGGGACGGCGAGTTCTGCGTGGCCCTCCGCTGCGCACTCCTGCGCGGATCGGTCGCGCGCTGCTACGCCGGCAACGGGATCGTGCGCGACTCCGACCCGGCGGCCGAGCTGGCCGAGACCGAGGTCAAGCTGCAGGCCCTGCTGCCGCTCCTGACCGCCTGAACGGCGGCGAGCGGCGCGGCGCGGCGCCCCCACCGATCGCTCAGGGCCGGAGTGCCTCCGAGACGGCCTCCCAGACGCGGGCGTGCGTGCGCACGTTCTCCTCGCGATCGCCGCGCACCTCGATGATGTTCGATCGCTCGCCGGCCAGCGCGCGCTCGAGCGCGGCGCGGAAGGCGGGCACGCTCTCGACCCGCTCGTGCTCGAGGCCGTAGAGCCGGGCGGCGTCGGCGAAGTCCAGGCCGGTTGGAGTGGCGATGTGGCGGGTGTAGATGTCCTCCGCGGCGCCGGCGGCTGCGGCGACCCCGGCCGCCGCGCGGTCGGTCGCGTCCGGTGTGGCGCCGTCCGGCGGCACCGCCTCGCGCGCGAGTGCGCTCGCGGCGACCGGCAGGAAGTCGAAGATGCCGCCGCCGCCGTTGTCGAGCAGCACGATCGTCAGGCTCAGCCCGAGCCGCCGCGCGGCGAGCAGCCCGCCGAGGTCGTGGGCGAGCGCGACATCGCCGATCAGCAGGACGACGGCGCCGCCGTCGTCGGCAGCGGCGCCGAAGGCGCTCGAGACGGTGCCGTCGATCCCGTTGGCGCCGCGATTGCAGAGCACGCGCGGCGGATCCGCGCGCACGGGCCAGAACGTCTCGATCTCGCGCACGGGCATCGATGAGGCGACGAACAGCGTGGCCTCCTGCGGCAGCAGCACGCCGAGCTCGGCCGCGACGGCGGGCTCCGACAGCTCGGCGCCGAGCGCGCCGCGGATCGCCTCGGCGGCGAGCTCGTCGCCGCTGCGCCAGCGCGCGAGCCGGTCCTCATCGGCGCGAGGGATGCCCGCCTTCGCGAGTGGTCCGAGCACGGCGGCCGGGTCGAGCGCGAGCGAGTCGGTCAGGACCGCGTCGGGATCCTGCCAGGCGGCCTCGCGATCGAGCGCGATCTGCCTGACGCCGGCGAGGCCCGCGAGCCAGGTGCGCAGCGGCTTTGACACGGGCAGGTCGCCCACGCGCAGCACGAGGTCGGGCTCCACCGTCCCGGCGAAGGCCTCATCGCGCAGCAGCGCGTCGTAGTGGGCGATCGCCGCCGCGCCCCTGCGCCCGCCGGACATCGGGTCGGCGAGCAGCGGCCAGCCGGCGGCGGCGGCGAACGCGGCGGCCGCCTCGCCGGGCGACCAGCCGGCGAACACGCGCTCGTCGCGCCCGGCGACGACGATGCCGCGGCGGGCGCCGTTGGTCAGCCGGCGTAGGACGTCGAGATCTTCCTCGGGGACGAAGTGACCCCACTCCCTGGTGGCGAGCGGACGCCGGCGCACGTATGGCGAGCCGTCCGGGCGCGCGGTCGTGTCCTGTGGCAGCGGCTCGTCGGTCACGAGCGGCTCGCGCAGTGGGAAGTTGAGATGGACGACGCCCGGCCTGCCCTTCACGCAGGCCGCGTAGGCGCGGCAGGCGAGCGTGCGCATCCAGCGCAGTCGCTCGGGCGTGGCCTCGTGCGTGCCCACCTCGAAGAACCACTTGGCCGCGCCACCGAACAGCTTGAGCTGATCGATCGCCTGTCCGGCGCCGTTCTCGCGCAGCTCCGGTGGACGGTCGGCCGTGAGCAGCAGCAGCGGCACGCGCGCCTCGCGCGCCTCGATCGCGGCGGGCAGGAGCTCGGCGGCGGCCGTGCCCGACGTGCAAGTGACCGCCACGGGCAGCCCGCTGGCCTTGGCCAGCCCGAGCGCGAAGAAGCCGGCGCAGCGCTCGTCGACGTGCGAGTAGCAGCGCAGTCGCGGCTCGCTTGCGAGCGTCATCGCCAGCGGCGCCGAGCGCGAGCCGGGCGAGGTGCAGGCGGCGCGCATGCCGCTGCGCACGAGCTCCTCGACGAAGGCTCGCAGCAGCACGTAGGTGTCGGTGGCGCTCACCTGCCGCCCACTCGCCGCGACGCGCGAGCGCCGCGCGTGCGGACGGCGCGGATCACGGTCCTAGGATTGCTGCGTGCCGGAGACATTGGTTCTGCTGCATGGATTTGGGGGAACCCATCGCACGTGGGACCGCGTGATCGAGCAACTCGACCCGCAACGCTATCGACCGCTGGCGCTCGACCTCCCCGGGCACGGCGCGGCCGCCTCGCAGCCGCGGCCGATCACGTTCGAGGCGTGCGTGGACGCAGTGCTCGCGGCGGGCCCCGAGCGCTTCGCCGTGTGCGGCTACTCGATGGGCGGGCGGATCGCGTTGCACGTCGCGCTCGCCGCCCCCGAGCGCGTGGGGCGGCTCGTGCTCGTGTCCAGCAGCCCGGGGATCGAGGATCCGCACGACCGTGCCCGCCGGCGCGCGGCCGACGACGCGCTCGCCGACGAGCTCGAACGGAGCCCCTTCGAGGACTTCATCGAGCGTTGGAGCGCACAGCCCGCGTTCGCCGAAGACCCTGCTGAGGTCGTCGAGCTCGCGCGCGCCGATCAGCGGCGCAACGAGCCGCGCGCGCTCGCGGCAGCGATGCGAGGGCTCGGCACGGGCACGATGGAGTCCCTGTGGGGCAGACTGGGGGAGCTCGAGATGCCGGTGACGATCGTCGTCGGCGAGCGCGACGGGAAGTTCCGGGCGCTCGCCGAGCGGTTCGTCCGCCTCGCTCCGGGGTCTGAGCTGCTCGCGATCGCCGGTGGCCACAGGCTGACGTTCGAGAGCCCCACCGAGCTCGCCCGTGCGATCGACCGGCCCACGCCTGCGCCCGAGCAGGGCGGCGCCGCCCGCGTCTAGAGCGGATCGAGCCCGAGGCCGGCGCCGCTCGGCAGTGCGATCGCCCCGTCACGCGCCGGCAGCGGGTTCTCGAGCTCGTCGAACAGCTCCAGCGTTGCCAGCCCGCAGTGCGGCACCGGCCCGCGCGAGGCCAGCGCCGCCGCCGCGTGCACACCCGCGGCGACGCCGAGCGGTCCGTCGAGCGTCGAGGACACGTACGGCTCGGCGCCGGAAGCGCGCACGAGCGCGGCGGCGGCGATCAGGCCGCCGATGCCGCCGCAGCGCGAGATCTTCAGGCAGACCGCGTCGGCCACCCCCGCGCCCAGCGCGCCGTGCTCGGCGGCGGTCTCGTCGATCGCAACGCGCGCGGCCACGCGCTCGCGCACCCTGCGGACGTCCTGGAGGCCGTGCACTGGCTCCTCGACCAGCTCGAGGCCGGCCGGTTCGAGCGCCTCGATCGTGCGCACCGCCTGCTCCACGTCCCAGGCGCCGTTCGCATCGAGGCGCAGCGCCACCTCGGGACCGGCCGCGGCGCGGACGGCCGCCACCCGTCCGGCGTCGTCGGCGAGGCCGACCTTGACCTTGACGCAGCGAAAGCCCTCGGCGACGGCCGCCGCCGCCTGCTCGGCGGCGCGCGCGCGGTCGGTGGCGGTGAGCGTCGCGTTGACCGGCACCGCGCGCGCGGGATCGTCGGTGAGCAGCGCCGCGACCGGCTTCTGCGCGATCCGCCCCGCGCGGTCCCACAGCGCCAGATCGACCGCAGCGAGCGCCTGAGGCAGCTCGTCGACCGCGCGGCACGCGTCGATCAGCTGCGCCCCGCCCAGCCCCGGCGATCGGGCGAGCACGGGCGCGTAGCTTGCGAGCGCCGACTGCGCGCGCGCGAGCGGCACGCCGTCGTAGGGCTCGAGCGGCGCCGCCTCGCCGTAGCCCGTCACGCCGTCCTCGCCGGTCAGCGCCACCGCCAGCAGCTCGCGCTCGCCGACCTCGCCGTAGGAGGTCTGCAGCGGCCGCGCCAGGCGCAGCGTGCGTCGCTCGAACTCGAGCCTCACGAGCCCCGCGCCGTTGCCCGCGCGCGCCGCGTCACGAGCCGATGCCGCCGCTGGCGAGGATGCCGGCCGAGTACAGCAGGCAGAAGAGGAGCTGGGTCGCACCCGTCTTCGCCAGCGCGCCGTTCAGGGCCGGACCGTCGACGCGCGTGCGCACGACGCGCACGACGCCGAGCGCGGGCAGTATCGCAAGCCAGCTGAGCAGCAGCCAGGCGGTCATCGAGCCGAACGCCCACGGCAGCGGTGCCGTGACGAAGGCGCCCGCGATCATCGCCGTGTAGAGCATCCGCGTCCGCTCCCGGCCGAGCCGGACGGCCAGCGTGCGCTTGCCCGCGCGACGGTCGGTCTCGAGGTCGCGCACGTTGTTGACGACGAGGATCGCGCTGGCCAACAGGCCGACCGGCACTGCGCAGACGAACGCCTCCCAGGGCAGGTGCTGGACCTGCACGAAGTAGGAGCCGGCGACGGCGACGATGCCGAAGAACAGGAACACGAACACCTCGCCGAGGCCCTCGTAGCCATAGGGACGGGGCCCGCCCGTGTAGAGCACGCCGGCGAGGATCGACGCGGCGCCGACGGCCAAGAGCTCCCAGCCGGCGACGGCGATCAGGTAGGCGCCGCAGGCGACGGCCAGCCCGAACGTGACGTAGGTCGCGAGCAGCACCTGGCTCGGGGGTACGAGGCCGCCGGCCGTCACGCGCACCGGTCCGAGCCGATCCTCGGTGTCGGCGCCGCGCCGCGCGTCCGAGTAGTCGTTGGACAGGTTCGTGCCGACCTGGATGAAGACGGCGCCGAGCAGCGCCGCCACGAACGCGAGCGCATGGAAGTGCCCGGCGCCGAGCGCGAGCGAGGTGCCGACGAGCACCGGCGCGATCGCCGCGGGCAGCGTGCGCACGCGCGCCGCCATGATCCAGATGCGCGCCGCGCTCACGTGGCTATGCGCGCCTGGGAAAGCGAGAGAAGTCGGGCTTGCGCTTCTCGCGGTAGGCGTCGCGACCCTCCTGCGCCTCCTCACTGCCGTAGAAGAGCAGGTTGGCGTCGTGGGCCAGCTGCTGGATCCCGCTGAGGCCGTCCTCGGCGGCGTTGAAGCTCGCCTTCAGCAGACGCAGGGAGAAGGGGGAGAGCGCGAGCATCTCGCGGCACCAGCCCACCGTCTCCTGCTCGAGCCGCTCGAGCGGCACGACCGCGTTGACCATGCCCATCTCGCGCGCCTCCTCGGCCGAGTACTGGCGGCAGAGAAACCAGATCTCCTTGGCCTTCTTCGGGCCGACCAGGTTCGCGAGCAGCCCAGCGCCGAAGCCGCCGTCGAAGGACCCCACCTTGGGGCCGACCTGGCCGAAGCGCGCGTTCTCGGCCGCGATCGTCAGATCGCAGACCAGGTGCAGCACGTGTCCACCGCCGATCGCGTAGCCGGCGACCATCGCGACCACCGGCTTGGGCAGTCGCCGGATCTGGATGTGCAGGTCGGTCACGTGAAAGCGCCCGACGCCCGCTCTGCCGGCGGCGTCGTCGGAGAGGTAGCCCGAGTCGCCGCGCACGCGCTGGTCGCCGCCCGAGCAGAACGCCTCCGGGCCCTCTCCGGTCAGCACGATCACGCCGATCTCCGTGTCCTCGCGCGCGTCCTCGAGCGCGCGCGAGATCTCCACGATCGTGCGCGGGCGAAAGGCGTTGCGGACCTCCGGCCTGGCGATCGTGATCTTGGCGATGCCCTCGTCCTCGCCCGCCGACTTCTCGTAACGGATGTCGGCGAAGTCGAGCTCTGCGGCGCCCGCGGCGTCGTTCCAGGTCGGACTCATCGCGCGAAAGGCTATCTCGGCTCTGCGGCTAGCCTCTGCTCATGCTCGTCGAGGGATGGCTGGCACGCGCCGCCGCGGCCGGGGCGGACCGCACCGCCGTGCAGACGCCGGCAGGCGACTGCACCTACGCCGAGCTGCTCGCGCGGGCGTGCGCCACGGCGGCAGCGCTGCGCGAGCGCGGGGTGGGTGTGGGCGATCGGGTCGCGATCGCGCTGCCCGCCGGACTCGACTTCGCCTGCGCCCTGCACGCGTGCATGCTGCTGGGCGCGATCGCCGTTCCGGTCGACCTGCGCGTGTCGCCGGCCGAACGGGCCGCGATCGAGGCCGGTGCCGTCCTGATGCTGGACCGTGCGCTCTATCCGTCGCCAGGCGCGGGCTCGGTCCGGCGCTCGCCGAGAGCCGAGGGCCCGGCGCCCGATGTCGGCGGGGAGCTCGCTCGCGCCGCGCACGACCTCGACGCGACGGCCGTCGTGATCCACACCTCGGGCACGAGCTCGGCGCCGAAGCCGGTCGAGCTCACGTACGGCAACCTGTTGTGGAGCGCGCTCGGCTCGGCCGTCGCGCTCGGCCTCGACCCGCAGGAGCGCTGGCTGTGCGCGCTGCCGCTCTCGCACGTCGGCGGCCTCTCGATCCTCGTGCGCTCGGCCATCTACGGCACGACCGCAGTCGTGCACGAGCGCTTCGAGACCGAGCCGGTGCTGCAGGCGCTCCGCGAGGGGCGCGTGACCCTGGTTAGCCTCGTCGCGACGACGCTGGCGCGCCTGCTCGACGCCGGCCTCGAGCACCCGCCCTCGCTTCGCTGCGCGCTGACCGGCGGCGGCCCCGTGCCGGCGGCGCTCGTCGAGCGGGCGGCCAGGGCCGGCGTGCCGGTGAGCATGACCTACGGCCTGACCGAGAGCTGCTCGCAGGTGACGACCACGCCCCTCGCCGCGCTCGGCGAGGGGGATCGAGGCGCCGGCCCGCCGCTGTTCTGCACGCGCGTGCGCTGTGCCGAGGACGGCGAGATCCTCGTCGGCGGACCGACCGTCGCGCCCGCAGCGCGTGCCGGCGACGGCTGGCTGCACACGGGCGACCTGGGCGCGATCGACCAGCGAGGGCGTCTGTGGGTGACCGGGCGCAAGGCCGACACGATCGTCAGCGGCGGCGAGAACGTCGCGCCGAGCGAGGTCGAGGCCGTGCTCGAGGCCCACCCCGACGTGCTCGAGGCCGCCGTCGTCGGGCGTCCCGACGCGCAGTGGGGCGAGGCCGTCACGGCGGTCGTCGTGCTGCGTGGCGTGCCGGCGGGCAACGGCTCGCCCGAGATCTCCTCGCTGCGTGCCCACTGCGCGGCCGCGCTTGCCCCGCACAAGGTGCCCAAGCAATTCCTCGTGCGCGCGGAGCCGCTGCCGCGAACGCGCTCGGGCAAGCTGCTACGCCGGGAGCTGTGATGAGCTTGGGGTCGATGCGGAGACGGTCGGGGATCGTGGGCGCGGAAGGGAGCGCGGTGTGAGCTTCGATGCCGACGCGCACCGCGACGCGAGCCTGCACGGCTGGGAAGAGGCCGCCGCCGGCTGGGTGCGCAGCCAGGACCTGCTGCGCGAGTTCGGCGCGCCCGTCTCCCACTGGATGCTCGACGCCGTGGCGCCTCAGCCCGGTCAGCGCGTGCTCGAGCTGGCGGCCGGGCTGGGGGAGACCGGGCTGCTCGCCGCCGAGCTCGTCGCTCCCGTCGGCGGCGCGATCATCTCCGACCAGGCCGAGGCGATGCTCGCCGGAGCGCGCGAGCGCGCCGCGCAGCTCGGCCTCTCCAACGTCGAGTTCCAGGTGATCAACGCCGAATGGATCGACATGCCGGTCGCGAGCGTCGACGTCGTGCTGTGTCGTTGGGGCTACATGCTGATGGTCGATCCCGCCGCCGCGCTCGGCGAGACGCGGCGCGTGCTGCGCAGCGGCGGCCGCTTGGCGCTCGCCGTGTGGGACGCGATCGATCGCAACCCCTGGGCGCAGCTCCCGGGCCTCGAGCTGCGCGAGCGGGGCCTGGTCCCGCAGCCGCAGCCAGGGGTGCCCGGCCCGTTCGCGCTGGGGAGCGCCGAGGTCGTGTCCGAGCTGCTCGAGCGAGCGGGCTTTGCCGAGGCCAACGTCGAGGCGCTGGACCTCCATCGCCACCACCGGAGCTTCGAGGAGTACTGGCAGTCCACGCTCGACCTCTCTCGAATCACGCATGACGCCGTGCTCTCTCGCCCACAGGCCGAGGTCGAGCAGATCGAGCAGGCCGTGAAGAAGCGGTTCGAGCGCTACGAAGCCCCCGACGGCAGCCTCGACATCCCCGCACGGACGCTCCTCGCCTCCGCCAGCGCCTGACTCGGGCTCGGCCGGCCGGGCCGTGCGCGACCCGATACGCTGCGCGGTCCAATGATCTATGACGACGACGCAGACCTCAAGCTCCTCGACGGCAAGACCGTCGCAATCATCGGCTACGGCTCCCAGGGCCACGCGCACGCGCTCAACCTGAAGGACTCAGGCGCGAACGTCGTCGTCGGGCTGCGGCCCGACTCCGCGTCTGTCGCAAAGGCGCAGGAGCAGGGTCTCGAGGTGCTCTCCGTCGTCGACGCCGCCAGCCGCGGCGACCTCGTGATGATCCTGCTGCCCGACGAGCGCCACCACGACCTGTGGGAGAGCGAGATCCGCGACGGCATCGCCGAGGGCAACATGATCCTGTTCGGCCACGGCTTCTCGATCCACTACAACGAGATCGAGCCGCCAGCCGGGGTCGACGTCGGAATGGTCGCGCCCAAGGGCCCCGGTCATCTCGTCCGCCGCCAGTTCACCGAAGGGTCGGGCGTCCCCGGCCTGATCGCCGTAGAGCAGGATGCGACCGGCAACGCTCGCGCGCTCGCCCTGGCCTATGCCAAGGGCATCGGCTGCACGCGCGGCGGCGTGATCGAGACGACCTTCAAGGACGAGACCGAGACCGACCTGTTCGGCGAGCAGGCCGTTCTGTGCGGCGGCGCCTCCGAGCTCGTCCAGGCCGGGTTCGAGACGCTCGTCGACGCCGGCTACGACCCCGAGATGGCCTACTTCGAGTGCCTGCACGAGCTCAAGCTGATCGCCGACCTGATGTACGAGAAGGGGCTGGCCGGGATGCGGTACTCGATCTCCAACACCGCCGAGTACGGCGACTATACGCGCGGCAAGCGCGTGATCACCGACGAGACGCGCGCCGCGATGCGCAAGATCCTGCAGGAGATCCAGAACGGCGACTTCGCGCGCGAGTGGATCGCCGAGAACCGCGCCGGCCAGGAGAACTTCCTGCGCATGCGCGCCGAGCAGGCCGACACGCAGGTCGAGCACGTCGGCGGCGAGCTGCGCTCGCACATGGACTGGATCAAGCCGTCCTTCTGAGCCGGCGGCGAGCGAGCGCCATGCTGGCCTACCTCTTCTGGCACCGCGCCGCCGCCGGCGTCGATCGCGCCGCCTACGAGCAGGCGCTCGAGCGCTTCCATCGCTCGCTCGCGCACCGGCCGCCGAGCGGATTTCGCGGCTCGACGTCGTTCCGGGTGCCAGATCTGCCGTGGCTGGCGTCCGGTGAGGCCGGAGACGGCGACGGTGATCCCCCGCGTCAGGCGGCCGGCTATGAGGACTGGTACCTGCTCGATGACTGGGGGGCGATCGGCGTGCTCGAGGCGGCCGCGATTTCGCGTGGACACCTCACCGCGCACGATCGCGTCGCCGCACTTGCCGGGGCCGCAACCGGCTCCGTTTACCGGCTGATCGAGGGTCGCGCTCGCCTTGACGGCGCCGTGCTCGCCGTATGGATATCGCGGTCGCCCGGCCACGAGCATCCATCGCTTTCGGTGCTCCTCGGCGATGGTATGGAGCCGGACCAGGGCGGCCTGTGGCGTCGCTGTCTCGGACTGGGGCCAGCGCCGGAGTTCTGTCTGCTGGCCGAAGATGCCGAGGGCGTCGGCCCGCCGGCCGGCGTCGCTCCGACCCGCCTGCCCGCCGGCTGGTCGGCGAGCGTATCGGCGAGGGAAATGCTGGGCAACTGGTCCGACTGACGTTAGTGGAGCACTCGCCGGCACTGGCGCGGCCGGCTCTGTCCCCGCTCGGGAAGGCGTCTGCTCAGGCGCCACGTGCGTCGGTTCGGACGACTAGCTGGTTCGACTCGGAGCGACTGCGGATCGGTCTGCACTGACGGCAATCCCATGCAGGCGGCGATGACCTCGACGCGGTGGTGGGATCGCTTGGCCCGCCCTCGTCGCTGATCTACAATGTGGAACCGATGAGCAGCGAGGAGCAAAGCCGCAAGATTACGCCTGCACTTGGATCGCGGATGCGCGAGGATGACGCCGACCCGCTGCTGGATGTGATCGTCGAGTTGGCATCGGATCCGGCGGACAGGTCGATCCCCGAGGCGCGCGAGGCGTTCGAGAAGGCAGTCGAGCCAGTCAGCTCGACGATCAGACGCTACGGCGGCGAGGTGACGGGTGGGGCGTGGCTGAACCGTACGTTGCGCGCGAAGCTACCCGCCACGAGCGTGCATGCGCTAACAGGTCTGCACGAGGTTGCGGCAATCGACGTGCCGCATCACGTCACCCGCGGCTGAGGCCTCGAGCAGCGCACCGATCGGGTCAGCCGGTCTGACCTACAGCGCTGTCGGGCTCACGAGCCCACTTCCTTGCACATCCGCGTCCACGCCGGTAAGCGCTGCGCATGTGGCGACGATACGATCGCGCACTTGGTCGGGTGTCAGCTGCGGCTCACCCTCGAGCAGGAGCGCAACCAGGCCGGTCACGTGCGGTGCCGCAAAGCTGGTCCCGACCTCGCCCAGGTCGCCCGTCCCGCCACCCAACAAGATGCCGTCCATCGCTGCGCCGGGCTCTCCGCCGGGCGCGAGCAGGTGCGGCCGTTTGCGCCCGCTCGGCGTCGGTCCGCGGCTGCTGTAGTCGGGCACGCGCGTTCCTCCGACATCCGTAGCGCCCACTACGAGTACGCCTTCGGCGTCGGCCGGAGTCGTCAGGGTCTGTGCGCCCGGGCCGTTGTTTCCCGCGCTCTTGACGATCGTCAGGCCGCGCTGCCACGCGGCATCGCAGGCGCGCGCCTCGCGGCCCGATCCGTCGCTTGCCGGTCCAGCCCCCCACGAGCAGTTGACGACGCGCACACCGTCCTCGAGGGCGTGCTGGATCGCGAGGGCCGCCTCGAAGTCCTCGCCGTCGAGTGCACTTTGCGTTGCAAGGATCTTGTAGTTGTAGACGAGCACCTCGGGAGCCATTCCGGTGAAGCTGCCGCTTGCCCCCGCGATGATCCCCGCGACCGCAGTGCCGTGAAAGTCCGGAGTACCGAACGACTCCTGCGTGTAATTGCGCCGATGCACGACTCGGTCACCCAGGGCCGGATGCCCGAGCTGCACCTCGGAGTCGATCACTCCGACGGTCACGCCCGTGCCGCTGAGCTGCTGCGCGGCCCTCAGCGTCGCTGCGCCTGCGATCACCACGTCGACGGCCTCGCGTTCGAGCCGGCGTGGCACGTCGATCTGCTCCACGGCCTCGTGCCCGGCGATGTCGGCCAGAACCGACGCGTGCGTGTTCGCCCGGATCGTGCCGTTGAGCCAGCAGGCCTGAACGGGCGCAGCTGCGATGCCAATGCGAGGGCGCCCGGCGGCGCTAGGCGCGAGCATCGCCGAGGCTCGCTCGATGTCGTCACGTAGTCCCCCGAACTCGCGGTAGAAGCGGTCGCGCTCAGCGCGGATCCCCGCTTGGCGGGCCAGCAGCGCGAGCGCCCGCCCGGATGGACCGATCTCCCGACCCACCGCGACGGCCGCCGCCATCGAGGCGATTGCCTCGGTCGCGCCGGTACCCGCCATCGCGGTGGCGATCGCCTCAGCCGCCGCCGGCTCGGCCCGCGTGGGAGCGCGCAGCTCGACGATTGCCCGCTCTCCCTCAGGCGCCGCGGCGATCGACTCGGGAGCGAATGCCAGCCGAACCGCCCTGGGACGGTCGGCGTAGGACAGGCAGAAGGCGTCCGTTGCCTTGTCCGCAAGCGCGCTGCCAAGCTGCCGCCGCGTGACCTCGCGCGCGTTCTTGACCGCCTGCTTGTCCATCGCTCCTCCTCTCTTCAGTCACAGATGCACATGACGAGTGATTACTGAAGCCTTCGAGGCGATTCCAGAGTATCGGAACAATCGGGTCTCTGGTATTTTCTCAGCAAGGCCCAAAGGCTTGATCGAGCGACCCGCCATCGGCTCGTACGGCGGGGCGGAAGTCGACGAAGGGAGGAAGACGTGGCAACCGTCCCGAGCCCAACCCCCGGCATCGGCGAAGGGCACGCGCCCCGTCCGCCTTTCGTGCGCCATGAGGTACGCAGCGTCCAAGGTCAGCGAGCGCTCACCGCATATGCGACGGGCGTGGCCGCGATGAAGGCTCGAGCTGACGCCGACCACACAAGCTGGTCCTACCAGGCTGCGATGCACGGCACCCACCAGCGACCGCTTGCGCAGCTGTGGAACGGCTGCAAGCACTACTCGTGGTACTTCGTCGCATGGCACCGCATGTTCGTCTTCTGCTTCGAGGAGATCGTACGCGCGGCCATCGTGCAAGCTGGCGGCCCGGCCGACTGGGCGCTCCCCTACTGGAACTACGAGCTCGGCGGCGAGCACGCGAGCATCCCCGAGGCATTTCGCGAGCCGAATGCGAACGGCGCGCCGAACCCCCTCTACGTGCAGCAGCGCGCGCCCGGGATCAACGAAGGCGCACAGCTGCAACCCGCCGCTACGACGTCTCAATTCGCGCTCGCGCGCCCCAACTTCGTCGGCACTACAGAATTCGGTGGTGGCGAAGCGCCACCGACGCCGCAGTTCTGGCGGGAACCCGGCGAACTGGAGGAAACGCCGCACAACGCCGTGCACGGCCAGCTCGGGGGTCGCGGTGGCTGGATGAACGACCCCGATCGCGCTGCACAGGATCCGATCTTCTGGCTGCACCACGCGCAGATAGACCGGCTATGGGCGCGCTGGAACTCACAAGGCCGCATAAATCCAGTCGACCCTGCTTGGAGCGGACAGGCGTTCGGGTTCTTCGATGTCGATGGCCAGCTCAGCTCCAAGAGCTGCGCGGATGTGCTCGACACCGTCGCCGATCTGGGCTACGAATACGACCAGCTGACACCGTGAGTCGCCCCTCCCTAGCAAATGCGGCACAGCTCAGCGCGCAGCTGTCCACCAACCGGCCACGAGGAGGTTGAAGAGCGTGTCCACACCAACCCCAAGGGAACCCCAGATCGTTGGCGCATCGGAGCGTTCGGTCAGCCTCGTCGGCGCCACCGAGCAGGTGCCCGTCGCTATCGACGCACGCGCGCACCGCGAGACTCTCGCCAAACAGGGCGTCTCCGAGCCGCAGCGCATCGCCCTGCATCTCGAGGACATCGAGGCCAAGGAGAACCCGGGCAGCGTCTACGGCGTCTATGTCAACCTGCCGGAGGATGCGGATGAGCGGCAGCTCGCGGAGCACCACGTCGGCAACCTCTCCTTCTTCGGGCTCGAGCAAGCCCGCGAGCCGCGCGGCGACGAACCCGCCCACGGCGTTCGCTCGAGCATGGACATCACCGACGTCGCGCAGAACCTCAAGGCGCACGGTGAGTGGGATGCCGAGCACGTTCGCGTTACCCTCCGACCGCTGGGGCTACTCGCTCCCGAGGGGGCCGACGCGCCGCCGCCGACGCCCACGCATGAGGATCTGCCCGTGCGCGTCGGCCGCGTGAGCGTCTCCTACGGTTGATGCGCCTCGCGGGCGCCGGGGCGAGCCGCGCGCCGTCCGCGATCACGGACGTTCTGCGTCGATCTCCGGCGCCGCGACGGCTATGGCAACGCCGGCCGACGCTGGCGGCCGAGCTCTTGCTTGTCTCCGTCTGGATCGCCCTACTCACGTTGCTCGCCGCCGAAGGGCTCGCAAGCCCCGGGGCTCCGGCAGGACCACTGTGGTTCTGCTCCCCCGGCGAGATGGCGGGGATGACGACGGCGGTCGCTCCTGGCGCCGGACGCCCGGCCCTGACGGCGATCGCAGCGGGCCTGCCGATGTGGGCGCTGATGACAAGCGCGATGATGCTGCCGGCAGCACTGCCCGCGGTGAGACACGTCGCCGTCAACAGCTTGTGCTGGCGACGCCGCCGTGCGATCGCTGAGTTCCTGACCGTCTACCTCGGGATCTGGATCGCCTGCGGTGTCCCCGTGCTCGGCTTGCTCTTGCTGCTCAGACAGGTGCGAAGTGGGGCGCTTGCGGTCCTCGCGCTAGCGCTCGCGGCCGCGTGGCAGCTGACGCAACCCAAGCTTCGCTGTCTGCGTGCGTGCCATCTCAGCTCGCCACTCCCAGCGCGCGGCTGGCGGGCGAGTACCGGCGTCGCGCGCTTCGGCCTACGCAACGGCGGTGCCTGCTTGGGCTCGTGCTGGGCGATGATGTTCGTGGCAGCTGCCGTGCCGAGCGAGCGGCTGTTGTGGACGCTGGCGCTCACCGCGCTCGTCTGTATGGAGAAGCTCGCAAACCGGCCGCTGCTTGCGACGCGCGTCACCGCGGCGCTGCTCGCGGGTGGTGCGGTGGGCGGCGGTCTCCTCGCCGTCGCCGGTTAGCCCCCTGGGTGACGCGTGAGCGCCAATGCCCATTCGCTACACTCGCGTTGCTCGTCGCGACTGGCGCCTGAGGTGGACTCGACCACCGGGAAGCGGGGAGCGTTCACGCCGCGCGCCTGGGCACCTCATAGAACCGATATCCCCTCGATGACCGAGCGAGCGAGGAGCCCACGATGACGCCGAGCAGCGCAGCAGCAGAGACGCAACTGATCCTTCCCGAGGAGATCAAGCCCGGCGACGGTCGCTTCGGCTGCGGCCCCTCGAAGGTGCGCCCGCAGGCGCTCGCCGCGCTCGCCTCCGACGGCGCGGCCGTGATGGGCACCTCCCACCGCCAGAAGCCGGTCAAGGCGATCGTGGGGGAGATCCGCGCGGGGCTGCGCGAGCTGTTCTCGCTGCCCGACGGCTACGAGGTGGCGCTCGGCAACGGCGGCACGACCGCCTTCTGGGACGCCGCCGCGTTCGGCCTGATCCGGGAGCGCTCCCTGCACCTCGCCTGCGGCGAGTTCTCCCAGAAGTTCGCCACGGTCGCCGAGGGCGCGCCGTTCCTGGCGGAGCCCGTCGTCGTCACGGCCGAGCCGGGCGATGCGCCCGATCCGAGCTCCGTCGGCGAGCAGGCCGCGCAGGCCGGCGCCGACGCGATCGCCTGGGCCCACAACGAGACCTCGACCGGCGTGATGACGCCGGTCGTGCGGCCCGATGGCGCCGCCGACGCGCTCGTGCTGATCGACGCCACCTCAGGAGCCGGCGGACTCCCGGTCGACGTCTCCCAGGCCGACGCCTACTACTTCGCCCCGCAGAAGAGCTTCGCCGCCGACGGTGGGCTGTGGCTTGCCCTGCTCAGCCCGGCAGCCGTTCAGCGCGTGCACCAGCTCGACGCCTCCGACCGCTGGATTCCATCCTTTCTCTCCATCAAGACCGCGCTCGAGAACTCGCTGAAGGACCAGACCTACAACACGCCCGCCGTGGCCACGCTGTTCCTGCTCGCCGAGCAGGTGCGCTGGATGCTCGAGCAGGGCGGCCTCGACGGGTGCGTCAAGCGGTCGGCGCAGTCCGCCGAGCAGCTCTACGGCTGGGCCGAGCGCTCCGGCTACGCCACGCCGTTCGTGGCCGACCCCGCCAAGCGCTCGCTCGTGGTCGGCACGATCGACTTCGCCGAGGACGTCGACGCGGCTCAGGTGGCCGCGACGCTGCGTGCCAACGGGATCGTCGACGTCGAGCCCTACCGCAAGCTCGGGCGAAACCAGCTGCGCGTGGGGATGTTCCCGGCGATCGAGCCCGCCGACGTGCAGGCCCTGACCGCCTGCATCGACTACGTCGTGGAGCAGAGCGCATGAGCGCTGCGAACGGCCGTGCCAAGGTGCTCGTCAAGGAGAAGATCGGCGACTCCGGCGTGGAGCTCTTGCGCGAGCACTTCGACGTCGACCTCGGCATCGACTGGGAGGACGGCGAGCTCGAACGGCGGATCGGCGGCTACGAGGGCATCCTGATCCGCTCGGCGACGAAGATGACGGCCGAGCTGATCGAGAAGGCCGAGCGCCTGCAGGTGATCGGTCGTGCCGGTGTCGGTGTCGACAATGTCGACGTCGACGCCGCCACCAAGCGCGGCATCGTCGTCGCCAACGCGCCGCAGTCCAACGTGGTCACGGCCGCCGAGCACACGATGGCGCTGCTGCTCGCGCTCGCGCGCAACATCCCGCAGGCGCACAGGTCGCTGCTCGAGGGCAGGTGGGACCGCTCCAAGTACTCAGGCGTCGAGCTGTATGAGAAGACGCTCGGGATCGTCGGCTTCGGGCGGATCGGTCAGCTCGTCGCCCAGCGGGCGCGCGGCTTCGGCATGCGCGTGCTCGCATTCGACCCGTTCGTCAGCGCCGAGCGCTACCGCGAGCTGGGCGTCGAGAAGGCCGCCGACTCGGACGAGATCTACGCGCAGGCCGACTTCATCACGGTGCACCTGCCGAAGACGCCCGAGACCGAAGGCTGGCTGAACGCCGAGGCCTTCGCCAAGATGCGTGACGGCGTGCGCATCCTCAACGTCGCCCGCGGCGGCCTGATCGACGACGCCGCGCTGAAGGACGCGCTCGACTCCGGCAAGGTCGGCGGCGCCGCGCTGGACGTGTTCCCGTCCGAGCCGATCACCGACTACCCGCTGTTCGAGGGCTATGAGAACGTCGTCGTCACGCCGCACCTCGGCGCCTCCACCGCCGAGGCGACCGACCGCGCCGGCTACCAGTCGGCCGAGCAGGTCGTCGCCGCCCTCACCGGGGGCGTCGTCTCGACCGCCGTCAACATCCCCTCGATCGGCGCCGAGGACATGCAGGTGCTCGGCCCATTCCTGCCGATGGCGCGCCGGCTCGGGCGCCTGGCGATGGCGCTCGCCGAGGGCAGCTCGGTCGAGCGGATCGAGGCCGCCTTCCTCGGGCGCATCGCCGACTTCGACACGCGCCTTTTGACGCTCGCCGTGATCGGTGGCGCGCTCGAAGGCCGCACCGAGGAGCAGGTCAACCCCGTCAACGCGCCCACCATCGCCGAGGAACGCGGCATCGTCGTCGAGGAGAAGTCGGTCTCCGAGGCGCAGGACTTCAACGAGCTGATCCGCGTGACCGTGGTCGCCGGCTCCGAGCGCGTCGCCGTCGCCGGCACCGGCATCGGCCCCAAGCAGGACCCGCACCTGGTCGAGGTGCAGGGGCGGCGCCTGACGATCGAGCTGGCGCGCTACCTGACCGTCTTCCGCTACGAGGATCTCCCCGGCATGATCGGCCGCGTCGGCACGATCTTCGGTCAGCACGGGATCAACATCTCCTCGGCCGCCGTCGGCCATTCGCCGGACGGCGGCGCCGCCGGCGATGATGGCGCCGGCGGGCAGCGGCTGGCGGCGATGGTCGTCACGACCGACGCCGCCGTGCCGAGCGACGTGGTGCAAGAGATCGTCGAGTCCGAGGGGTTCGTCAACGGCTGGCCCGTCGACCTCGGCTGAGGCGACCGACGGCCTTCGCGAGGCTGCGTCCTCAGTCGCTCGTGTGCTTTCGCACACCACGCTCCCTGCGTCCTTGCCTCACTCGACCCTCGGCCGCCTCAGAGGGCTCTCGGCTGCGACGGCTATTAGCGGTCGCTAACCAAGATCGGGTAGGGTGTCGCCGATGCGGGCGGTCGTCATCACCAAGCACGGGGGACCCGGCGTGCTGCGGGTGCAGGAGAAGCCCGACCCCGCGCTGAGCCCGGGCGAGGTGCGGATCGACGTCGCCGCCGCCGGCATCAACTTCGCCGACGTGATGGCGCGGATGGGTCTCTATCCGGATGCGCCCAAGACGCCGTGCGTGGTCGGCTACGAGGTCGCCGGCACGATCCTCGAGCTGGGGGAGGGAGTCGAGGGGCTGACGCCCGGCCAGCGCGTGCTCGCGGGCACGCCGTTCGGTGGCTACGCCTCGCAGGTGGTCGTCTCCGCCGAAGATGTCGTCCCGCTCCCGGAGGAGCTGAGCTTCGAGCAGGGCGCCGCGATCCCGGTGAACTACGCCACCGCCTGGGCGGCGCTGATCGGCTACGGCAACCTGCAACGCGGCGAGCGCGTGCTCGTGCACTCGGCCGGCGGCGGCGTCGGCATCGCCGCGACGCAGATCGCCAAGCGCGCGGGCGCCGAGATCTACGGCACCGCCTCGCCCGGCAAGCACGAGCGCATTCGCGAGTTCGGCTGCGAGCACGCGATCGACTACACGGAGCCCGGCTGGGAGAAGAGCCTGCCGCGGTTCGACGTGATCCTCGACGCCGTAGGCGGCAAGAGCTTTCGCACCGGATACGACCTGCTTCGGCCGGGTGGCCGCCTCGTCGCGTTCGGCGCCTCCGCGCTCGTGAGCGGGCAGCGGCGCAATCTCGTCACGGCGCTGCGCACCGTGATCAGGATGCCGCGCTTCAACATGATCAAGCAGATGTCCGAATCAAAGGCCGTGATCGGGCTGAACATGCTCACGCTGTGGAAGGACCGGGGGACGCTGCAGCCGTGGATCGCGCCGTTGCGCGAGATGATCGAGGACGGGACGGTCAAACCTGTCGTCGGAGGTGTCTTCTCCTTCGAGGAAGCCGGCGCCGCGCAGACCATGATCACCGAGCGCAAGAACGTCGGCAAGGTGGTCCTCACACCCTGAGTTGCGCTCGGCGGCGCTGGTGCTAGGCTGCGTCGCAGATGTCGTTCCAGAACTCGCTTCTCGCCCTTCTCCTGCTCCCCCCTCGGGGGGAATAGCGCGTGGCGGCCGCGTAGCCGCATACCCAGCGGAGAGGAAGAGCAAGCGAGAGACAGAAGGAGCACGAACGACATGAGCACCCCGGCAGGCAACGACACTCCCACCGACGGCGGCGCGCCCGAGGCACGAGCCGGCAAGCGCGATCCGGCCGACCGCGTCCTGATCTTCGACACGACACTGCGCGACGGCGAGCAGTCGCCCGGGATCTCGCTCAACCGAGCCGAAAAGCTCGAGATCGCGCATCAGCTCGCGCGTCTTGGAGTCGACATCATCGAGGCCGGCTTCCCCATAACGTCACCGGGAGACTTCGAGTCGGTGCAGGCGATCTCGCGCGAGGTCGAAGGGCCGGTCATCTGCGGCCTGGCGCGCACGAGCCACCAGGACATCGAGGCGGCCTGGAGCGCCGTGCGCGACTCCGGGCGCCCGCGCATCCACACGTTCCTGGCGACAAGCGACGTGCACATCGAGCACAAGCTGCAGACGACGCGCGAGGACGTGAAGGGCCAGGTGCGCGCGGCCGTTGCGCAAGCGCGCGAGCTGTGCGACGACGTCGAGTTCTCGCCCGAGGACGGCTCGCGCTCGGACGTCGAGTTCATGGCCGAAGTGATCCAGATCGCGCTCGATGAGGGTGCCGGCACGATCAACGTGCCCGACACCGTCGGCTACGCGCTGCCGGGTGAATACGGGGCGATGTTCGAAGCGCTCTACCGGCTCGTGCCGGATCTGCGCGAGGCGGTCGTGTCGGTGCACTGCCACGACGATCTCGGCATCGCCGTCGCCAACTCGCTGGCCGGACTGGAAGCGGGCTGCCGCCAGGTCGAGTGCGCGATCAACGGGATCGGCGAGCGCGCCGGCAACGCCTCGCTCGAGGAGATCGCGATGCTCGTGCGCACGCGCGAGCCGAGCCTCCGGCTGTGGACCGGTATCGAGACGACAGAGATCGCGCGCACGAGCCGGCTGGTCTCGCGTCTGACCGGCTACCAGGTGCAGCCGAACAAGGCGATCGTCGGGCGCAACGCGTTCGCGCACGAGGCCGGCATCCACCAGGACGGCGTGCTGAAGGAGCGCACGACCTACGAGATCATGGACGCCACGACCGTCGGCCTGAACAGCAACTCGCTCGTGCTCGGCAAGCACTCCGGCCGCCACGCGCTGAGCGAGGCGCTCAAGGAGATGGGCTTCGAGATCGACGGGCAGGCGCTGAACACGGCGTTCAAGCGCTTCAAGGAGATCGCGGACGTGAAGAAGCAGGTGACCGCGATGGATCTCGAGGCGCTCGTCACCGACGAGCTGCGCAGCGAGGACATCGGCGGCTACACGCTGCACTCCTTCGAGGTGCAGGACTCCTCGCAGCGCCCGCCGCACGCGAAGGTGTCGGTCAACCTACCCGACGGCGGCACCGCGAGCGGGTCGTTCACCGGCGACGGTCCCGTCGACGCGGTCTTCCAGGCGATCAACGCCGCCACCGGCATCGCCGCGAAGCTGAGCGAGTTCACGATCGGCGCCGTTACCGAGGGCCAGGACGCGCTCGGCGAGGTCTCGATCGTGCTCGAGATAGACGGCTCCACCGGGGCCGGGCAGAGCGTCTCAACCGACATCATCGACGCCGCCGCGCGCGCTTATGTGCGGGCGCTGTCCGTCGCTGTGGCGCGCTCGCGCGCGGGCGACGCGATCGGGCTGCCCGAGACGACGCCCTAGGTACGGCTGCGCGGCGCGCGTCGCGTTGGCGTAGCTGGCGTAGTGAGCGCTCAGCCGTCTGTGATAGCGTACAAGCGTATGGCAGCAGGGTTGAGCGTGGCAGGCATGGCGACGACGATCGATTCGGCGGAGGCGTTGTCCCCGGCGATCATCGGCGCTCGCGTGAAGGCTCTGCGGGAGGCCTCGGGCCTGTCGCTGCGCGACCTCGCCGCTCGCAGCGGCGTCAGCGCGCCGATGCTCTCGCAGGTCGAGCGCGGCGAGACCAGCCCGACGCTGACCGTCGCCGCGCGGATCGCTGCGGGCTTGGAGCTGCGGCTCTCACAACTCCTGCGCCTGGACGAGGGCGGCGCGGTGACGATCGTGCGCGCCTCCCGGCGCCAACGCGGCGGCAACGCGCGGCGGGGTCATCGCTTCGAGGTGCTGACCGCCGCTCAGCCGGGCCAGCGCGCGGAGCTCTCGCGTCACACGCTCGCTCCGGGCGGCGCCACCGGCGCCACGGACGACCCGCCGATGCACGAGCCCGGCAGCCGCGAGACGGCGCTCGTCGAGCAGGGCGCCCTCGCCCTGATCTGCGACGGGCAGCGCTACGAGCTGAACGAGGGCGATTGCGTCACCTTCGACGCCGATCTGCCGCACCACTTCGAGAACCCCACCGAGGAGGAGGCCGCGTTCCTGGCGGTCGTCTCGGCCGGGCTGAGACGCAGTTGACCACCGACACGAAGGGCCGATGACGATGCCGCAGACGCTGTTCGACAAGATCTGGGAGACGCACGAGGTCGCGCACGGCCTGCTCTACATCGACCTGCACCTCGTGCACGAGGTGACGAGCCCGCAGGCGTTCGACAGCCTGCGCATGGCCGGGCGCGAGGTCCGTCGCCCGGATCGCACGCTCGCCACGGCCGACCACAACACGCCCACCGACGGCACGCCCGTCGCCGCGCGGATCAAGGACGAGCTCTCGCGCGTGCAGGTCGAAACGCTCGAGCGCAACTGCGAGGAGTTCGGCGTGCCCGTCTACTCGCTCGGTTCCGACCGTCAGGGGATCGTGCACGTGATCGGCCCCGAGCTCGGCGTCACCCAGCCGGGCATGACGATCGTCTGCGGCGACTCGCACACATCCACGCACGGTGCCTTCGGCGCGCTCGCGTTCGGGATCGGCACGAGCGAGGTCGAGCATGTGCTCGCCACGCAGTGCATGGTCCAGCAGAAGCCGCACTCGATGCGGATCGTCTTCGAGGGCAAGCTCGGCTTCGGCGTCACCGCCAAGGACCTGATCCTCGGCACGCTCGGCCACCTCGGCGTCGGCGGCATGACCGGCCACGTCGTCGAGTACGCCGGCCCCGCGATCGAGGCGCTCTCGATGGAGGGGCGTATGACCGTCTGCAATATGACGATCGAGGGCGGCGGGCGCGCGGGCATGATCGCGCCCGACGAGACCACGTTCGCCTGGTTCACCGAGGTCGAGCGCCCCGGGGCGCCGCGTGGCGAGGAACTGCAGAAGGCGATCGCCCACTGGCAGACGCTGCGCAGCGACGCGGGTGCCGAGTTCGACAAGGAGGTCGTGATCGACGCGAGCGCGATCTCGCCTCAGGTCACGTGGGGGACGAACCCGGGCATGGTGCGCGCCGTCACCGAGAGCGTGCCGGCACCCGAGGAGTTCGACAGCCCCGCCGACCGCGAGGCGACCGAACGGGCGCTGCAGTACATGGACCTTCAGCCGGGGACGCCGATCGAGCAGATCTCGCTCGACCGGGTGTTCATCGGCTCGTGCACCAACTCGCGCATCGGCGACCTGCGCGCCGCCGCCGAGGTCGTGCAGGGGCGCAGGGTCGCTCAGGGCGTGGACGCGATGGTCGTGCCCGGCTCACAGCAGGTCAAGGCCCAGGCCGAGGCCGAGGGCCTCGACGGCGTGTTCCGCGACGCCGGCTTCGACTGGCGCGTGGCCGGCTGCTCGATGTGCCTGGGCATGAACCCCGACATCCTGCAGCCGGGCGAGCGCTGCGCTTCGACCTCCAACCGCAACTTCGAGGGCCGCCAGGGCCGCGGCGGGCGCACCCACCTCGTCTCCCCGCAGATGGCCGCCGCCGCGGCGATCGAGGGCCACTTCGTCGACATCCGCGACTGGCGATGATGGGACAGGGCGAGCGGCGATGACCGGTGCGGCGCGGTGCGTGAGCAAAGGTGGTTTTCAAGCCGGGCGAGTGGCGATGACCGGCACAGCGCGGTGCGCGGGCAAAGGTAGTTGCAAGCCGGGCGAAGCCCGAGTCGAAAGCAGAGGTAGTTGAAAGCCGGGCGAAGCCAGGCGTCACGGCCGACAGGAAGTCGGACGTTCACATCAAAAGCGAGCCCGGAAGGCTCGCTGACGACTTCAAAGGACAAGCGATGGACCCCATAAGCGTCATTTCCGGGCCGGTAAGCCACCTCGACAGAGCCGACGTAGACACCGACCAGATCATGCCCAAGCAGTTCCTCAAGCGGGTCGAGCGCACGGGCTTCGGCGAGTTCCTCTTCTACGACTGGGCCAAGCAGCCGGGCTGGGATCTGCCGGCGAATCCGATCCTCGTCGCCGGCGAGAACTTCGGCTGCGGCTCCTCGCGCGAGCACGCGCCGTGGGGGCTTCAGGACTACGGCTTCCAGGCGATCGTGGCGCCGAGCTTCGCCGACATCTTCTACTCCAACTGCACCAAGATCGGCCTCTTGCCGGTCGTGCTCGCGGACGAGGATTGTCGCGCGCTCGCGCACGCCGGCGCGGGGGAGGTCGACCTGCTCGAGCAGGAGGTCCGCTTCGGCGGCCGCGAGGTGGCGTTCGAGATCGACCACGGGATCCGCCACCGCCTGCTCAACGGGCTCGACGACGTAGCCCTGACGCTCGAGCAGGCAGCCGAGATCGACGCCTACGAGTCAGAGCACGAGCGCGACGCCTATCGGCGCGTCGCCACGACGGCGCTGTAGGAACGCGGAGAGGCGGCGATGAGCCATCACATCGTCACGCTGCCCGGCGACGGGATCGGGCCCGAGATCATGGCGCCGACGCTCGAGCTGCTTGGACGCCTCGGCGAGTTCGAGTTCGAGCAGCACGTCTTCGGCGGCGCCTCGATCGACGCGCACGGGACGGCGCTGACCGACGAGGTGCTCGATGCGTGCAGGCGCGCCGACGCGGTGCTGCTCGCGGCCGTCGGCGGACCCAAGTGGGACACGACCGACCCCGCCAAGCCCCGCCCCGAGCAGGGGCTGCTCGGGCTGCGCAAGGGCCTCGGCCTCTACGCCAACCTGCGTCCGGTCAAGCCGCTGCCGGCGCTGTACGACGCCTCGCCGCTGCGGCGCGAGCGCATCGAAGGCACCGACCTGCTGGTCGTACGCGAGCTGACCGGCGGGATCTACTTCGGCGAGAAGACCCGCAGCGAGACCTCCGCCTCCGACACCTGCGTCTACAGCAGCGAGGAGATCGAGCGGATCGCCCGCACCGCCTTCGGTGCCGCGCGCTCGAAGGTAGCGAGCGTGGACAAGGCCAACGTGCTCGAGACCTCGCGCCTGTGGCGCCAGGTCGTCTCCGAGCTTCATTCGCGGGAGTTCCCCCACATCGAGCTCGAACACGTGCTCGTCGACAACGCAGCGATGCAGCTCGTGTCGGCGCCGCGCCACTTCGACACGATCCTCACCGAGAACATGTTCGGAGACATCCTCTCCGACGAGGCGGCGATGCTGACCGGCTCGATCGGGATGCTGCCGAGCGCCTCGCTCGGAGGTGCGGACGGCTCCGGGCCTGGATTGTTCGAGCCAGTGCACGGCTCCGCGCCGGACATCGCCGGGCAGGGGATCGCAAATCCGCTTGCAATGTTCCTCTCGGCCGCGATGATGCTGCGCCATGGGCTCGGCTTGGAAAGCGAGGCGGCGGCTGTAGAATCGGCCGTTGAAGGGGCGCTGGAGGCGGGGTTGCGCACCCCCGATCTCGGAGGCTCGGCTCCTACCGAGCAGGCGACCGAGGCAGTGCTCGCGAATATCGAACAGGAGCTCAAGTGATCGTGGATCCCACCGACCTCATATGGATGAATGGAGAGTTCGTCGCATGGGAGGACGCCAAGGTCCACGTCCTGACGCATGGGTTGCACTACGGCACGGGCGTGTTCGAGGGCGTGCGCTGCTACGACACCGAGCTCGGCCCTGCCGTGTTCCGCAACGCCGAGCACGTCGAGCGCCTGTACCGCTCGGCTGAGCTCTACTACATGGAGATCCCGTACTCGCCCGAGCAGCTGCGCGCGGCGACGCTGGAGCTGGTCGCCCGCAACGGGCTGAGCTCCTGCTACATCCGTCCGATCGCCTACCGCGGCTACGGCTCGATGGGCCTGAACCCGCTCGACTCGTGCGTCGACGTGACGATCGCCTGCTGGGAGTGGGGCGTCTACCTCGGCGAGGAGGGCGCCGAGAAGGGTGTGCGCGCCAAGGTCTCCTCGTGGCGGCGGATCAGCCCCGACTCGCTGATCCCCCACGCGAAGGCCTCCGG
The DNA here is from genome assembly GCA_035553095.1 of Solirubrobacteraceae bacterium. Classification (GTDB taxonomy): domain Bacteria; phylum Actinomycetota; class Thermoleophilia; order Solirubrobacterales; family Solirubrobacteraceae; genus Palsa-744. The sequence goes on from DATNDZ010000020.1 coordinate 290,239, forward strand.
TCAGTACCTCAACAGCGTGCTCGCCAAGGTCGAGGTGGTCAAGTCCGGCTACGAAGAGGCGATCCTGCTCGACGACCACGGCTTCGTCTGCGAGGGCACCGGCGAGAACGTGTACGTGGTGCGCGACGGCACGATCGCCACGCCCGGCCAGAGCAACTCGATCCTCGACGGGATCACGCGCCGCTCGGTGATCCAGATCGCACGCGACCTCGGCTATGAGGTCGTCGAGCGCGACGTGGCACGGGCCGAGCTGACGCTCGCCGACGAGGTGTTCATGTCGGGCACCGCCGCCGAGCTGGTGCCGGTGCGCGAGATCGACGATCACCCGATCGGTACCGGCGAGCCGGGGGAGATCACGCGCGTGCTGCAGGCGGCCTTCCAGGACGCCATCCACGGTCGCACCGAGCGCTACCGCGAGTGGCTCGACGTGGTGCGGCCCGTCGACCTGGAGACCCCGGCCGGCGACGGCAGCGCCAACGGGGCCGCTGCGACGGCTTCCCCTTCGACCGCCGCCGGCTAGCCGATGGGCGACATACAGCTCTACGACGCCACCCTGCGCGACGGGATGGGCGGCGGCGGCCTGACGCTGACCGCCGAGGAGAAGCTGCGCGTCGTGCACGCGCTCGACGAGCTCGGCGTCGATCTCATCGAGGCCGGCTTTCCGGCCTCCAATCCCAAGGAGCAGCAGCTGTTCGAGCTGCTCTCGGCCGAGTCGCTACGGAACGCCGAGATCGTCGCGTTCGGGATGACGCGCCGGCGCGAGACCGACGCCGCCGACGACGATGGCCTGCGCGTGCTGGCGGAGTGCTTCGCGCCCGTGTGCACGCTCGTCGGCAAGGCCTCGCTGCTGCACGTCGAGAAGGTCGTGCGCGTCTCGCGCGAGGAGAACCTGCGCATGATCGGCGACTCGATCGCCTTCCTCGTCGCGCACGGCAAGCGCGCGCTGTTCGACGCCGAGCACTTCTTCGATGGCTTCCAGCTCGACCCGGGATACGCGCTCGACTGCCTGCGTGCGGCCGCCGACGCAGGAGCCGAGCGCTTGGTGCTGTGCGACACCAACGGCGGCTCGCTTCCGCCCCAGGTGCGCACCGCGCTCGCGGTCGTGCGCGAAGCGCTGCCGGGCACGCCGCTGGGCATCCACTGCCACGACGACTCCGGCTGCGCCGTGGCCAACACGCTGACCGCCGTCGAAGCCGGGGCGACGCAGGTGCAGGGCACTGCCAACGGCATCGGCGAGCGCACAGGCAACGCCAACCTGATCACGATCATCGCCGACCTGCAGCTGAAGATGGGCGCGCGCCTGCTCGAGCCGGGGCAGCTCGCGCGTCTGACCGAGACGGCCCATTTCATCGACGAGCTGCTCAACCGTGCGCCCAACCCGGCCCAGCCGTACGTGGGCAAGCACGCGTTCGCGCACAAGGCGGGGATGCACGCCGCCGGCGTACGCGCCGACGCGCAGACCTTCGAGCACACCGATCCGACCCTCGTCGGCAACAGCCGCGACGTCCTGATATCGGAGCTCTCGGGCAAGGGCACCGTCGTCGAGAAGGCCGCCGAGGCGGGGCTGGAGCTGCCGCGGGGCAAGGAGGGCGAGGACTTCGCCCAGCGCGTGGTCGAGCGCGTCAAGGAGCTCGAGCACGAGGGCTTTCAGTTCGAGGCCGCCGATGGCTCCTTCGAGCTGTTGATGCGCAAGGAAGCGGGCGCCTACGAGCCGCTCTTCCGTCTGGAGTCATGGCGCGTGCTCGTGGAGAAGCGCACCGACGGCAAGGTCATCACCGAGGCCACGATCAAGGGCTGGGTCAAAGGCGAGCGCTTCGTACGCACCGCCGAGGGCAATGGCCCCGTCAATGCGCTCGACGCCGCGCTGCGCGACGCGATCGGTGAATTCCACCCGCACCTGAGGGACATCGAATTGGTCAACTTCAGGGTGCGCATCCTCGATGAGACGAAGGGCACCGGCGCCGTCACGCGCGTCCTCATCGACGCATCCGACGGCCACGACGTCTGGGGCACGATCGGCGTCTCCGAGAACGTCATCGCCGCCTCCTGGGACGCGCTCGTGGACTCGCTCGAGTACGGGATGCAGCAGCCGCGCCGGCCCGCCCCAGGGGCCGCCAAGCGCACCTCTCCGGGCAGCACCGGGACCGCCCCCGCCAGCGCACGCGGCGAGGGTTAGTGGCGGACGAGCTGATCCCGCTCGCCAAGCCCGTGCTTGGCGAGGAGGAGGAGCGGGCGGTGATCGAGGTGCTGCGCTCCGGGCAGCTCTCGCTCGGACCCAAGGCCGCCGAGTTCGAGCAGCTCTTCGCAGAACGCGTGGGCGCGACCCACGCGAGCGCCGTCTCCAGCGGCACCGCCGGCCTGCACCTTGCGCTGCGCGCAGTCGGAGTCGAAGCCGGTGACGAGGTGATCACGAGCCCCTTCTCGTTCGTGGCCTCGGCCAACGCGATCCTCTACTGCAGTGCCACGCCCGTGTTCGCCGACATCGACCCGGTCACGCTCAACCTCGATCCGGCGGCGGCAGAGGCCGCGATCACGCCGCGCACGAAGGCGATCCTGCCGGTGCACATCTTCGGCTACCCCGCCGACCTGCCCGCATTCGAGCGGATCGCCGCCAAGCACGGCCTCGCGATCGTCGAGGACGCGTGCGAGGCGCTCGGAGCCAGACACGCCGACGGTGCGGTCGTGGGCGGCCGCGGCAACCCGGCCGTGTTCGGTTTCTACGCCAACAAGCAGATGACCACGGGGGAGGGGGGGATGGTCACGCTCGGCGATGGCGCGATGAAGGAGCAGATCGACTCGGAGCGCAATCAGGGCAGGGCGCCGGACATGGGCTGGCTCGATCACGACCGGCTCGGGTTCAACTACCGGCTCACCGACATCGCGTGTGCGCTCGGGATCGTGCAGCTTGGGCGACTCGACGACATGCTCGCCGCACGCGCCCTTGTGGCCGGGCTCTACGGCGACGCACTGGCCGACATCGAGGGTGTCGGGCTCCCATGCCCGGATCGCGACGGCGACGTGCGCGGGTGGTTCGTGTTCGTGGTGCAGCTGCCCGAGGGCGTCGATCGTGATGCGACCGTTCGAGCCCTCGCCGCCGCCGGCATTCAAAGCAAGCCGTATCTCCCCGCGATCCACCTGATGACCCACTACCGGAAGCGCTTCGCCTATTCCGGCGGCGAGTTCCCGGTGTGCGAGGGCATCGCCGAGCGTTCGCTCGCCTTGCCGTTCTTCCCGAGACTCGAGCAGGTCGAGATCACACGGATAGGCGCAGCTCTGCAGACCGCGGTGAGCCGCCTCCCAACCTCGTAAACGCCGCGTGGAGAAAGCATGCGGCGCGCTCGCATCGGCCGCCGCAAAACCGTTGCGCGGCCTGCGCTCGGCATAGACTGGATCGCCGTGTCCCGCTTCCGCGAACCCCAGCACCCGGACTTCCACCGCCTGAACGCCTCGATCGCCTTCGATCGGCGCCTGTGGCCGCAGGACATCGCGCAGTCACGCGCGCACGTGCGCATGCTCGCCGATCGCGGCATCGTCTCCGAGGCGGACCGCGACGAGCTGCTGCGCGGCCTCGACGCCGTCGAGATGGAGTTCACCGTGGATCGGTTCGCCTTCGAGTCAAACGACGAAGACATCCACATGGCGATCGAGCGGCGGCTGACCGAACTCGTCGGCGCCGTCGCCGGGCGCCTGCACACCGCGCGCTCCCGTAACGACCAGGTCGCCACCGACCTGATGCTCTACACGCGCGAGCGCGCCGCGCACGCGTGGATGGAGATCGGCGAGCTGATGGCCGCCCTGCTCGCGCGCGCCGAGGAGCACGCCGACTGGCCGATGCCCGGCTACACGCACCTGCAGCGCGCCCAGCCCGTCTACCTCGGCCACCATCTGCTCGCCTACTTCTGGATGCTCACGCGCGACCGCGCCCGCTTCGCCTTCGCCGAAGGGCAGGCCGGATCGCTGCCGCTCGGCTCCGGCGCGCTGGCCGGCGTCAACTTCGACACCGACCGTCAGGCGGTGGCCGAGGAGCTCGGCGTTCCCGAGGTCGCGCCCAACTCGGTCGACGCCGTCGCCAGCCGTGACTTCGTGCTCGACTACCTGAACGCGGCCGCCACCTGCGCCACGCACCTCTCGCGCCTGGGCGCCGAGCTCGTGCTGTGGTCGAGCGCCGAGTTCGGCTTCTGCGAGCTGCCCGACTCCTGGAGCGCCGGCTCCTCGCTGATGCCGCAGAAGAAGAACCCCGACGCCGCCGAGCTGCTCAGGGCCAAGGCGCCGCGCGTCGTCGGGCACCTCGCCGCCTTCCACGGCGTCATGCACGCGCTCCCGCTCACCTACAACAAGGATCTGCAGGAGGACAAGGAGCACCTCTTCGACGCCGTCGACACGCTCGAGCTGACGCTCGCCGCCGCCACCGGCATGATCGCGGGCGTGCGCTTCGACCGCGAGCGCATGGCCGCCGCCGCCTCCGACGAGTTGATCGCCGCCACCGACGTGGCCGACCTGCTCGTGCGCCTGGACGTGCCCTTCCGCGAGGCCCACGGCGTCGTCGCCGGGCTCGTGCGCACGGCCGTCGACGGCGGCAGGGCGCTGTCCGAGCTGAGCGACGCCGAGCTCGCCGAGCACAGCGAGGTGCTGGCCGCCAACGCGGCTCAGTTCCGTGCGGTGCTCGCGCAGAGCTCCTGGCTCGAGTCGAAGGTCTCCGAGGGTGGCACCTCCTCGGCGCGCCTGGCCGAGCAGATCGCCGCCGCCCACGCCGCGCTCGAGCAGAGCGCCAGCCAGCGCCCCGCGCTCGATGAGAGCGCTCCCCGCTGACTTCTACGCGCGGCCCGTCGTCGAGGTCGCGCCCGAGCTGATCGGCTGCACCGTCGAGCACCGGGGCTGCTCCGGCGTGATCGTCGAGACCGAGGCCTACCACCAGTCAGAGCCTGCCTGCCACGCCTTCGCCGGCCTAACCCCGCGCACCGAGGTGCTGTTCGGCAGCCCCGGCCGCGCCTACGTCTACCGCTCCTACGGCGTCCACGCAATGCTCAACGCCGTCTGCGAGGACGAAGGCGTCGGCGCCGCCGTGCTGATCCGCGCGCTCGCGCCCGTCGACGGGATCGAGCAGATGCGCGTCAGGCGCGGGCTCGTCGGCGGCCTGCCCGCGCGCGATCACGACCTCTGCTCCGGGCCCGGCAAGCTCACACAGGCGCTCGGCATCTGGCTCGACGAGAACGGCGGCTCGCTCGCGGGCGGGCCCATTCGCATCCGCCGTCGCGCCGATGGTTGGAGCGACCCCGACATAGCGGTCGGCACTCGCATCGGCATCACGCATGCCGTCGAGCTGCCCTGGCGCTTCGCCGCCGCCGGCGACCGCAACGTCTCGCGGCCGCGAATCTGAGCGCCTGCACGGGCCGCCACGCCGCCATATCCGGCTCGCAAGAGCCGCATCAAAAAAGAGGTCCCGCCGACCGCTCGCGCTCGGCCCCCCGATCGTGTAACCAGGAGGGAGGGCCGCTCCCCGAACCGTTGTGCAGACGCCCGAGATTGCTGGACTCTTGCACCCGGCGTCGGCGCAGGGAGCGGCCCGAGACGGCGAAATCGCCCGCCGCGACGGCCAAGAGAGAAACGATCAGGAGCGAACCGGATGACACCAGCGCAAGCCGCTTCCAAGCCGGGCCTTCCCGCCGGCCCGCGCATCCCCACGCCGTTGCAGGCCGCGATCTGGGCGCTGCGCCCGCTCGAGCTGATGGATCGCTGCGAACGCCGCTACGGCGAGATCTTCACGCTGCGCATTCGCCGCCGCCGGCCGTGGGTGCTGGTGACCAGTCCGGAGCACGTCAAGCGCGTGTTCACCCGCCCCGCCGAGCTGATGGGCGCCGGCGCCGGCGAAGCCAACCCGCTGCTCGAGCCGCTCCTCGGCCCCCGCTCGGTGATGCTGCTGGACGAGCCCCAGCACATGGGCGATCGCCGGCGCCTCTTGCCCTCCTTCCACGGTCGGCGGATGAAGGACTACGGCGCCATCATCAGCCAGATCGCGAGCGAGCAGGTCGCCACCTGGCCCACCGGCGAGCCGTTCGAGCTGTGGCCGCGGATGCAGGCCATCAGCATGGAGGTCGTCGTGCGCGCCGTCTTCGAGGAGATCGACCGCGAGCGCGGCGAGCTGCTGCGCGAGCGGATCGCCGAGCTGACCGACTGGATCAACCGGCCGCGGCGCCTTGCGCTGCTGGCCGCCGTCGGCTCACGCTCGATCACCGCCAACCGCGGCTTTCGCGAGGCGATGGGAAGACTCGAGTCGGTCGTGCTCGACGAGGTCAGGCTGCGTCGTGCGCGCGGCATCGAGCCAGCGGAGGAGGACATCTACTCGATGCTCGAGCGCCGGCACGCCGAGGACGGCAGGCCCGCCAGCGAGCAGAAGATGCGCGACGAACTCGTGACGATGCTGTCCGACGGACCGACCGCCACCTCGCTGGCCTGGGTGTTCGAGCGGCTGCTGCGCCACCCCGAGAAGCTCGCCCGCCTGCGCGACGAGGTGCTGCGCGGAGACGGTGAGGAATACCTCGACGCCTGCGTCAAAGAGATCCTGCGCTTGTGCCCGGCCGTGCCGCTCGTGATGCGCCGCCTGATCGAGCCGATGGAGCTCGGCGGCCACGAGCTGGCGGCCGGCACGATCGTCGCCCCCTCGATCTACCTGATGCATCGCCGCGCCGACATCTACCCCGACCCGCTCCAGTTCCGCCCCGAGCGCTTCCTCGAGGGAGCCGACGCCGGCGCCTACACCTGGATCCCCTTCGGCGGCGGCGTGCGCCGCTGCGTCGCCGCCAACTTCGCCCAGCTCGAGATCAAGCGCGTGATCGAGGTGGTGCTGCGCGAGCTCGAGCTGCGGCCCGCCACCGCCGACGCCGAGCCGGCCGCGCGCAGCTCGGTCTCGTTCGCTCCCGGGGGCGGCGCGCGCGTGATCGCGACGCGCAGGGCGCCCGGGCCGGCCGACAGGGAGCCGCTCGCCGCCTGACCCGGGCGGCGCCGGGTCGGGCGGCGATGCTGCGCCGGCGTCAGGCTTCCAGGCAGTAGGCGATCGCCGTCAGCGTCGTCGTAGCGCTTTCGCCCGCCGTAACGGTCGCTTCCCAGCCATTGCCGGTGCGCTTGGAGCTGCTCGCGGCGGCCGTTTTCGGCAGCGTGTCGAAGCCGCCCGAAAGGACCTTTGTGCCGGCCGGGCATTCGACGGCGACCGTGCCGGTCGCTTTTTCTGCGATCGAGAGGCCTTTGGTGGCTTCGACGATCGCGCCGAGATCGCCCGCGCGCACCTGCCCGTCCTGGATCTTGCCCGACGTGACAGAGTCGTTGCCGAGCTTGGGGTTGGTCACAGCGCCTTCGGCCAGGTCCGAGGTGACGACGCGGCCGTCACGGATCGACGGGCTCGGGTATTTGCCGGCCAGATCCCCGCCTGCGTTGCCGGTCAGGGACCCGGACGCGCCGGTCCTGCCCCGCGGCCCGGCCGGGCCTGGAGCGCCCGTCCGGCCCTTCTGGTTGAGGATCAGCGTGGTCTGGCGGCGCTTGCATTTGTGGCCCGCCTTCACGACGGTCACTTTGCCCTTGCCGGCGACGCAGAAGCGCACCGTGCCGGTGCGCGAGACGAACACGTTGGTCGCGGCGTAGGCGCCGCCGCCGAGCGCGATGAAGAGGGCCAGCGTGGCGGTGACGTTGGCGTAGGTCGGGCGCCGCATGCGCGGGCGCGTCAGCCGGCTCGTGAGCTTGCGCAGGAGGGACATCGCTACCTCCGAAGATCGTTTTTGGGGCGGAAGGCCCAGAACCTGGCCCCAGAACCTACCTACCCGCTGGGACTGACGCCCCCGGTTGGCGGGGGCGAGGAGGAGGAGGGGGGAGACGACGACGGCGGCGAGGCCGAGCTCGGCGCCTGGCTTTCGCTCTGCGGAGCCGACGGCGCCGGGGTCTGTTCGGGCGTGGCCGAGCCTTCGCCGCCCGCACCGGTCGCTTCGGAGCTGCTCGGCGCCGAGGAGCGCCCTCCCTTGCCGGCGCCGGATGGGCCGGAGGAGCGCGAGCCGCCTTCCCCGGCCGGCGCCGGCAGCGTTTCGCCGGCGCCGCTCGCGCCTTCTTCTTCGCCTTCGCCCGATCCGCTCTTGACCTTCTTGCCTTCCTTCTTTTCGAGCGCCACCTGCGCGGCGTGTTCGGCGCGCGTCTTGTCGATGCCGAGCGCGGCCAGCATGAAGTCGCGCCAGATCAGCGCCGGGTAGGTGCCGCCGAGCACGGGGTTGCCGTTGAAGGAGGTCGTCATCGGGATCAGCTTGTCCGGGTAGCCGACCCAGACGGCGACCGTGTACTTGGAGTCCCAGCCGACGAACCAGGCGTCGCCGTAGTTGGAGGTCGTGCCGGTCTTGCCCGCCGCGAACTGGCCGATCGCGGCGGCCCTGCCGGTGCCGTACTGGAGCACGGTCTCGAGCATCGAGGTCTCCGTCGCGGCGATGCTCGGCGGCAGCACGGCCTGCGTGCGCACGTGGTTGACGTCCTTGTGGTTGCCGTCCGGCAGCAGGTGCTTGCCGGCGTCTACTTCCTGGATCGCCACGGGCCGGCCGTTCTCGGCGAGCGTGCCGCTGACGCGGCGCCCGCCGTGGGCGATCGTCGCGTAGGCATGCGCCATGTCGATCGGCGTGACGCCGACCGTGAGGCCGCCGATCGTCATCGCCGGGTTGGTGGAGAGCGGCGTCGTGATCCCCATGCGGTGGGCCAGGCGCGCGATCTTCTTGGTGCCGACCTTGAGCCCCACTTCGGCGTAGATCGAGTTGTCGGAGAAGGCCGTGGCGCCGGTAAGCGTGTTCGTGCCGGTGTAGTTGCCTTCGTCGTTGTGGACGACGAATTTCTCCTTGCCGCCCGAGCCGGGGACGATGAAGGTCTTCTGCTTCGAGGTCCAGGTGGAGCCCGGCGAGATCCCAGCCTGGAGCGCTGCGGCGAGGTCGAAGGCCTTGAACGCCGAGCCCGGCTGACGCTGGCCGTTGGTGGCGAGGTTGAAGGGGGTCGTCGAGTAGTCGCGCCCGCCGACCATCGCGCGCACCTCGCCGGTCGAGTTTTCGATCGCCACCAGCGACGCGGTCGGTCCTTCGGGGCTTTCCAGGTAGGCGTCGACGGCGTGTTCGGCGGCGTGCTGCAGTTCGATGTCGAGCGTCGTCTTGATCCGCAGCCCGCCGTCGAAGGCGCGCGGGGCGCCGTAGCGTTCGATCACCTGCTGCTGCGCCCAGCTCGTGAAGTAGCCCGCGTCGATCCCTTCGATCGTCTGCTCCGTGGGGGCCTGGATGTCCTGCTCCGCCGGCAGCGCCTGGGTGATGCTCTGTTCGTAGACCGTCCGCGTGATGTAGCCCTGCTCGAGCATCTGGAGCAGCACGGTGTTGCGCCGTTCGCGCGCGGCCACAGGGTGGGTGGCCGGGTCATAGGCCGTCGGTGACTGGATCACGCCGGCCAGCAGCGCGGCCTCCCAGGGCTGCAGCTGCTGCACGCACAGCTCCTGGCTGGGCTCGCCGCAGCCGACGTGGTTGACGTCTTTGCCGAAGTAGGTCTGCGCGGCCGACTCGATCCCGTAGGCGCCGTTGCCGAAGTAGATCGTGTTGAGGTAGGCCGTGATGATCTTTTCCTTGGACCACTTGTGCGAGAGCTGGAAGGCCAGCGCCGCCTCCCTCAGCTTCTCGAGGATCGTGCGGTGCGACTGGGCCTGCAGCGCGTTCTTGATGAACTGCTGCTCGATCGTGGAGGCCCCCTGGACGCTGCCTTTGTGCAGGACGTCCTGAACGAAGGCGCGGCCGATCCCGCGGATGTCGACGCCGCTGTTGGACTCGAAGCGCTTGTCCTCGATCGAGATCACCGCCTCCTTGACGATCTGCGGGATCTGCCCGGGCGTGACGATCACGCGGTTCTGCTGGCTGACGACGCCGAGCGGATGGCCGAGGTCGTCGAGCAGGATCGAGCTCTTGGCGTCCTTGAGCGTCGAGAACTTCGTCAGCGACGGCAGGTCGGAGGCGACCGATATGAAGATCCCGAACACGAACGACACGAGTCCCAGCACGAGCACGGCGAAGACGATGGCCACGAACCGCAGGCGCTTCAGCCGCGGCTTGGCACCGGTCCCGCGGTCGTCCGGCTCGTCGGCCGGCACGGGGGGTATGTCGGGGCGGACCTCAACGCTCATCGGCGATTCGGCGCGGCGAGCCCCGCGAGCGCCGTCTGACGGAGCTCAGGCCGCATCGCTGCAGGCCCGCCCCCCGCGAGCCGGCGCGGCGCAGAGGCCCTTCGCGCGAGCGAGAGTCTAGCATTGGCCCCCATGCCGAACGCCAGTGCCGGGGGCGCTCCGAACCCCACTCGACTGGCCGCGCACCTGGCCCGCAACGCCGTCGACAGCCTGCCGCAGGGGGCGCTGGCGGAGCGCCTGGCGGAGGCCGCCAGGGAGGGCAGGCGCCTGCGGGTGAAGCTCGGCATCGACCCGACCGCCCCGGACATCCACCTCGGCCACGCCGTGGTGCTGCGCAAGCTGCGCGAGTTCCAGGACGCCGGGCACCGGGTCGTGCTGATCATCGGCGACTACACGGCGCGCGTGGGCGACCCCTCCGGGCGCTCGAGCATGCGCCCGATGCTCTCGGCCGAGGAGATCGACGCCAACGCACGCACGTTTCAGGAGCAGGCGCTGCGGATCCTGGATGGTGACTCGGACCTGCTCGAGCTGCGCCACAATGGCGAGTGGCTCGAGATGCCGTTGACCGAGCTGCTCTCGCTCGTGCGCACGACCACCGTCGCGCAGCTGCTCGAGCGCGACGACTTCTCAAAACGCTGGCAGGCGCGCGAGCCGATCTCGCTGCTGGAGATGCTCTATCCGCCGCTGCAGGGCTATGACTCGGTGGCCGCCGATGCCGACGTCGAGCTCGGCGGCACCGACCAGAAGTTCAACCTGCTCCTTGGGCGCGACATCCAGCGCCACTACGGCAGGCGCGAGCAGTCGATCCTGACGATGCCGCTGCTGGTCGGCACCGACGGCAAGCAGAAGATGTCGAAGTCGCTGGGCAACCAGATCGGCATCACCGACCCGCCCGGCGAGATGTACGGCAAGGCCATGTCGATCCCCGACGAGGCCGTCGGCGAGTACCGGCGGCTGCTGCTGGACGGCGAGCGGGTCCCCGCGCAGGGGACGGCGTCGCAGGGGATGGCCGCCGCGGGCGCCGTCGAGGCTGCGCCCGGCGATGGCCGTCGCGCGCCGGGCGCCGGGGGTGGCGCGCCGGGCGCGCCCGTTCGAGGCGATGCGGAGGGCGCGGAGGCGGCGCCGACGGGGGCGGCTGCGCGCGACGCCAAGCGCGCGCTCGCGCGTGAGCTCGTGAGCTGGCTGCACTCCGAGGAGCAGGCGCTGGCGGCCGAGCGCGAGTTCGAGCGGGTGTTCGTGGCGCATGAGGCGCCCGAGCAGATCGAGGAGGCGCGCGTCGCCGTCGACGGCGACACCGTGCACCTGCCGGGCGTGATGGCCAGCGAGTTCGGGCTATCGAGCTCGGAGGCCCGGCGGCTGATCGACGGGGGCGGCGTGACGCTCGGAGATGCGCCCGTCGCACGCGGTCAGTACGATGTGCCGGTCGCGCGTGCCGACGGGCAGGTGCTGAAGGTCGGCAAGCGCCGCTTTCGGCGTCTGCGTGCGGGTTAGCGCTATACTTCGTCGTTCGCCCCAAAGGGCGTCCTCGGACGCTGGGGCGAGAAGGTCTCCTCAGAAGGAAGCACCTTTTGCAAGAGGCTTGGCGGTCTTTGAAAACTCAACAGCATGCGCATCTGCGGTCGAATCTTCGATCGCGGTGTGCGTCCAGGTTCGACCCGTCAGCGGGAGCGCCACCGATCGCAGATCGGCCGGCATCCGCGTGACGGCAAAGAGTCAAGTAGAGCAGTACCCCGTCATGGGTCGGGGCCACGGTGTATAGGCCTCGGCAGTCGTGAGCTCGTCGTGCTTCGCACGTCGAGTGAGCGCAAACCAATGACAGCTTTTCGTGAAGTTCTTCACGGAGAGTTTGATCCTGGCTCAGGACGAACGCTGGCGGCGTGCTTAACACATGCAAGTGGAGCGACGAACCAGGGCTTGCCCTGGGGCAGAGCCGCGAACGGGTGAGTAACACGT
>DATNDZ010000021.1:0-147227 GCA_035553095.1 Solirubrobacteraceae bacterium
CGAGCGTTCCCCCAGCTCGAACCAGAGCCGCGGACCGCTTCTGGATGTCGCCGCCGAGGACGTCGAACACCAGGTCGACTTCGCCGACGTCTTCCAGGGTGTCGCTGTCGAGGTCGACGAACTCGTGCGCGCCGAAGTCGAGTGCGGTCTGCCGGCCGGCGGCGCGCCCGGTGCCGATGACGTGTGCGCCGGCCTCTCGTGCGAGCTGCGTTGCCATCGAGCCGACTGCGCCGGCAGCGCCGTGTACGAGGACGCTCCGGCCGGTCCGAAGGCGGCCGTGCTCGAACAGACCTTGCCACGCGGTCAGGCCCGTCATCGCGACTCCTGCGCCCACCGTGAAGTCGATGTCGCCCGGCAGCGGCGCGAGGTTGCGTGCCTCGACGGCCACATACTCCGCCAGGGTTCCGTCGCGATGCCAGTCCGTGAGGCCGAACACCCGCTGTCCTACCGACACCCCCCTCGTGCCGTAGCCGAGGGCGGTGACCACTCCGGCCAGCTCGTGCCCAGGGATCGACGGTGTTCGGTCACGGTCGCGGCGATCGGTCCAGGTCGAGGGCCACTCCATCTCGGTAGGGACGAATCCCGACGCATGAATCTCAACGATGACGTCGTTTATCGCTGCCGGCGGCTCGGGCCGCTCCACCAGCGTCATCCCGGCCGTTCCCGCAGCCTCGTCGGTTACCACAATCGCCTTCATTCGGCACCTCCCTATGTCGACTTCTCGGGAGCCGTTCGAGATCGGCCACATCGTATGTGCTGGGCGGCGGCAGAGGGATCGGGATCCGCGCGGTCATCTGGGTGCTTTGGGGAGACTTCCCCGTTTTCGGCAGGGCAGGCCTGGTCTCTCCCATAACGCGACGAGTCATCAGTTTTCGGGCACGAGGTGGAGGCTGTGATGGAAGGCGAATTCGATGTGTTCGGTGAGACCTTCTCCGTTGACAACCTCAACCAAACTGAGATGATCGGTGAGCAGAACGCCTTGCGGATCCGCGGGTGTTGTGATCTTCGCTACGGCTTCCCCCGAGGGTGCGCACACGAACCCGCTGCGTCCGCGCACCTGGGCGAGGTTGCTGGATGAGGCCCCGCTGCGGAAGGTCAGTAGGAACCGGGGAGCGCCTTCCGTCTTGCCGACGCTCATCGCAGGGCAGTTGACCCCACCATCACCAGGTTCCGCGACCGGCATCTCGTTGACAGCGCGCGCCACCGCCCGAACGGTGCTTGGGTCAGTGGTGATGACGCTACGCGTCGTGACGTGCGGATGCGATGGTTCTCCCAGATTCAGGGCACGATAAGCCGGGGTCCTGATCGCTACCTTCAGCCATCGCGCCGTGGAGGGCACGAGCGATTGTGCAGGCCGCCGACGATGCCATGCGACCACCGCATCCACCCGGACCGCATAGCGTCCGGAGCCGCCGAGCTCGACCGAGACGAACAGCTGGCGAGGCCCGGCGAGCACCGACTTCAACGGCACTTCGAGCGTCTCGAACCAGCTTTCGGGCTTGCCCGCAGTCTCGCTCGAGCCGCTGTACTGGACCTTGGGGAACGGCCCGTTCCCAGCGAGGAAGGAAAGCAACGCTTTCGAGCGGTCGGCAGAGGACCAGTATGCGTAGCGATCGACGTCTTTTGGCTCATCTATGTTCAGCGGCCGTCCTAGCTTGCCGGCAACGGCTAGTGGCGGCTCGGATATGCGTTGCGTCTCCGGTGGGAGCGGCACCGCGGCAAGCAAAGCTTCGGCGACCGCTGCGGCGGCGCCTTCGCTGTACAGCGGCACGCTCGGCTTCGCCTCGGCCGTCGGATCTCGAGCGCTTGCCCCACAACCTCCGGCCAACATGGCGAGGATCGCGCTGCACAAGCCCAACCGCGCCATGCTCGCCCTGCCACGCTCTGCAGTCTCGGGCTGTCTCATGTCTGTGCCGAGACTACGCCCGAGCAGCGAGGTCCATCACTGCTCGGCGACTCGCCAGGCGGATCCGAGGTCGATGCTCCTAATGACTCGAACCGCATCCGTTGCCAAGACCTGTCGCGGGAGCCCAGGCTCGTAACGTGTCGTGCAAGTCGGCATGCTCGAAGCGGAGGAACACATGACGCTCAAACGGATGGACAACGTCGGGATCGTCGTTGAGGACCTAGAAGGGACGATCGAGTTCTTTCGCGAGCTCGGCCTCGAGCTGGAAGGGCGAGCCATGGTCGAAGGAGAGTGGGCTGGGCGCGTCACCGGATTGGGCGACCAGCGTGTCGAGACCGCCATGATGCGCACACCAGACGGCCACGGCCGGCTCGAGCTCTCGCGCTTTCTCGACCCGCCCGTGGTCGCTGATCACCGGAACGCCCCGGTGAACGCTCTCGGCTACCTACGTGTCATGTTCGCCGTGGACGACGTCGACGAGACTCTCGCCAGGCTCATCAAGCGAGGCGCACAGCTTGTCAGCAGCGAAGTGGTGCGCTACGAAGACGCGTATCGGCTCTGCTACATCCGTGGGCCCGACGGACTCCTGATCGGGCTCGCCGAAGAGCTCGGCTGAGATCGTCGGGCTCAAACCTGGCGGCCGCTTGCCCGGCGCCTCGCGGGAGACCGTGCGTGCCACGGACCACCTACTGGCGCTCGACGAGCTCCTTGAAGTTGCGGAGAGCTTCTTCGAGGCTCTTGGCGTTCATGCGCTTTGCGATCAACGCATCAGCGACCTTGCCGAACACGCCGCCCGGCAGCGCGTAGTCGAAGGTCGTGGTCAGACGTGTTCCGCCGCCTTCCGGGGTGAGCTCCCAACGAGCGCGTCCCGACAACATGCCCTCCATTTCGAGAAGCAGGAGCTTTTCCGGCTGGTAGTCGAGCACCGTCTCGGTGATCGGCATCGACATGCCGCCCGACTTCACCTTGAACGCGACCTTGCCCCCGCCCTCCGGGAACGGAGCAGTGATATCGAGCTCCGTCATGCCCGGGTACCAGGCCGGCCAGCGACTGGCATCGCTCACGAGCGCCATCGTCTCCTGCGGCGAGGCCTTGACCTGGACATTGCGCTGCACGATCGCCATTGAGGATCTCCCTGCTGTCTATCGTGTCGTTATGCGTTGGTGACGCGACCAAAGCATCGCAAGACGACCGAGCGAGCAGCAATGCGCCACGCTCCCGAGCCTCCGCACCCCGGTCCGTCACGTCGCGAACTCTATGTTCCCGCTCGCGAACCCGCGCGTGGGCCGCGCACGGGCCCGAGCGCTCGGTCCACCGCGTCGGCCGTGACGGTTCGAGCACGGACACCCCGAACCCGAACGCCCCGCGAGCGCCTGAGTTAGTCTCATCTGGGGGTGAATAACTCGTGCTCAGGGGCGGCCTGACACTTCGCACGGCAATCGCAAGCGGGACGCTTGCTCTGCTGATCGTCGCCGTGTTCGCGGTCATGCTCGTCGCGATCAGCGAGCAGCGCGAGTCGAGAGACGCGGCGCGCCAGACGCGGGCCCAGCTGAGCTCGGCCGACCGCCTGCTGACACTGCTGATCGACCTCGAGACGGGTCAGCGCGGGTTCGTGATCACGAGGAAGCCAAGCTTCCTCGAACCGTGGAAGGCGGCGCTCACGACGCTCCCCGCCGGTGCGCGGACGCTTGCGCGCGACGCCGACAACCCGGCCCAGCGGCGCCGCGCGAGGGCGCTGGTACGCGAGATCGACGCCTATATCCGCGACTACTCGGCCCCGCTGGTACGCGCCGCCCGACGTGGAGACCCAGCGGCGCGCAGCGTGAGAGCCACCGAGGATGGCAAACGTCGGGTCGATGCGCTGCGCGCTCAGTTCGACCGGTTCAGAGATGCCGAGCAGAACCTCGTCCAGGAATCCGAGCACCAGGCCGACGTCGACAGCAACCGCGCGATCGCCGCGGCTGTCGCCGGCCTGGTGGGCTCGCTCGTGCTGATCATGCTCTTCGGCGCCTATCTCGGCAGTCGTGTCGCGAGGCCGATCGGGCGCGCGGCCGCCATGGCCGGTCGCCTCGCGCGTGGCGACCTCGGCGTGCGCACACCGGTGCGTGGCCCGGCGGAGGTGGGAGAGCTCGAGCGGGCATTCAACACGATGGCCGACTCGCTGCAGTGCAGCCAGGCGGAGCTCAACGCCTCGCGCGCCCGGGTGGTCGCCGCCGCCGACAGCTCTCGCCGCCGGATCGAGCGCGATCTGCACGACGGTGCCCAGCAGCGACTGGTCACGCTCGCGCTCGAGCTGCGCGAGGCGCAGGAGCTGACACCCGCAGACCTGAGCGAGCTGAGGCAGCGGTTGGCCGCGATGGGCGACGGCGTCGCCGAGGTCCTCGACGAGCTCCAGCAGATCTCACGCGGCATCCACCCGGCGATCCTCTCGGAGGGCGGCATCGGCCCGGCGCTGAAGACCCTCGCGCGCCGGTCCGCGGTCCCGGTCGAGCTCGACCTGCGATCCGCCCGGCGGCTCGGCGAGCAGGTCGAGCTGACCGCCTACTTCGTCGTCTCCGAGGCGCTCGCGAACGCGGCTAAGCACGCGAACGCGTCGATGGTCTGGATCCGGTTCGACACGGAGGACGGGGTCGCTCGGATCGCTGTGCGCGACGACGGCGTGGGGGGCGCGAAGGTTGGGGGCGGTTCGGGACTACTCGGCTTGGCCGACCGGGTCGAGGCGATCGGCGGCAAGCTCGAGCTCGAGAGTCCGCCGGGTGCAGGAACGTTGCTTAGCGTTGAGCTCCCCATCGCCGACTAGTCCGAGCGGCTGCCGATGAGCCCGCTGATCGGAAGCGGACACGCGCTCCGGCTAGTCGAATCTGCGGAACCCCAGCTAGCTTCAATGGCAAGCGCGAGACCTACTGCGATCCTTCGTGCGATGTCGATGCGCGCGGTCATCGTCGACGACAACGTCTCTTTCCTGGAGGCCTCGCGCAGAACGCTCGAGCGGCAGGGGATCACGGTGAGCGGCGTCGCCCGCACGATCGCGGAGGCGCTCCAACGCGCCGAGGAGCTCGAGCCCGATCTCATCCTCGTCGACATAGACCTCGGCGGCGAGAGCGGGTTCGAGCTCATTCGGCGCCTCACCGACGCGGCGGGGGCGTCGGTGAAGGTGATACTGATCTCCACGCATCGCGAGGATGACTTCGCCGACCTCGTCACCGAGAGCGCGGCCGTTGGCTTTCTGTCGAAGTCCGAGCTGTCCGCGGGGGCGATCGAGGAGCTGCTGCGTTCCGACGGCGCGCGGCCTTAGCGCGCCTCGAGGTAGGTGATCACGGCAAGGACGCGCCGATGGTCGTCATCGGTCGCCGGCAGCGGCAGCTTCGCGAGGATGCTGTGGACGTGCTTCTCGACCGTCCCTTCGGTGACCCACAGACGACGCGCGATCCCGGCGTTCGAGCGGCCCTCGGCCATCAGGGCCAGAACCTCCCGCTCCCTCTCCGTGAGCTCGGCCAGCGGGTCGTCCCTGCGACGCACGTCGATCAGCTCCTGCACCAGCGCCGCGTCGACCACTGAGCCGCCCCTGGCCACACGCTCGACCGTCTCCACGAAGTCGTCCACGTCGGTGACCCTGCTCTTGAGCAGGTAACCGGTCCGCTCCCCGTGTGCGAGCAGCTCCATCGCATGCTCGACCTCCACATGCGCAGAGAGCACCAGAACGCCCGTGTCGGGGCGCTCCCGCTTGATCACGCGGGCGGCGTCCAGACCCTCGGTGGAGTGGGTCGGGGGCATGCGGATGTCGACCAGGACGAGGTCCGGCTCGTGCTCCCGCACCAACGCGAGCAGCTCGGCGCCATCGCCCGCCTGGCCGACGACCTCGAAACCCGACCGCGCCAGCAGGCTGGCGAGGCCCTCGCGCAGAAGGACTTCGTCCTCTGCGAGGATCACGCGACACCGCCCCGCGGCGCCACCACCGGTGTCCTCGGACCCGGCGCGGTCGGCGCTCGTTCCCATTGCAAGCGATTATCGCGGCATCTGCAGGCGGCCGACCGCACCGGATCACGGCCTCGAGGAATCGTCCGAACGGCGCGAAAAGTGCTTGGCATGGGCGGTCGGGAGGGGTCCCGCTAGCAGGAAGAAAAGAGTGGTGCTGACCCGCCCGACAGATGGAGGACTGCGGCGATGACAACGGCCGTCCGCCACGGGATCGTTGACGGCGAGATGTTCGCGGAGACGACGAGGGGCCGATGATGAGACCGAACTCGACGGAGCAGATGGTGCAGCAGTGTCCAGTCGAGGCTGCCGAAGTTCAAGCGTACATCGCGTGGCTGGAGGAGCGCGAGGCCGTTCGGGACGCATACGAGCGGTGGACCAGCGGATCTTCCTGGGGCGCCGCTCTCGCGTTTGGCGCCTACCGCGACGCCCTGGACCGCGAGGAGCTTGCCTCGCGCGTCTACGAGACGATCGCGCGAGAGGTCGCGACCGACGCCTCCGTCGCCGCGCCGGTCGCCCGGCTGCGCATCCACAGTGAAGGGCCGCAGCAATCACGACCTTGACCCGCATCCCCACGCAGCGCGGGCGTCCCTCAACCACTCGCGTGAGCGGGCCGCGCACCGCGTTCGTGCTCGGCGGCGGCGCGAGCCTCGGCGCCATGCAGGCGGGGATGCTTCGCGCTCTCTACGAGCGAGGCATCTTCCCCGATTTCCTCGTCGCCACCTCCGCCGGCGCGCTGAACGCGGCATTCGTGGCCTCGCGCCCACAGACTGCCGACACGGCGGACCAGCTCGCCGAGGTGTGGCACGAGCTCCGACGTGAGCAGATCTTCCCGCTCAGCCTGCGAGCACTGCTCGTAGGTCTCGCCGGGCGTCGCGACCACCTCGTGCCCGATCGCGGCCTGCGTCACCTCCTGGCCAGCCACGTCGAGTTCACAGACGTGGCCGACGCCGCGATCCCGCTTCACGTCGTCGCCTTCGACCTCAGCGCCCGAAGCGAGGTTCTGTTCTCGCAAGGACCGGCGCTCGAGATACTGACGGCCGCCGCATCGATCCCGGGGGTCTTCCCGCCCGTGCGCATTGGCGAACGCTCGCTC
Organism: Solirubrobacteraceae bacterium; assembly: GCA_035553095.1. Taxonomy (GTDB): domain Bacteria; phylum Actinomycetota; class Thermoleophilia; order Solirubrobacterales; family Solirubrobacteraceae; genus Palsa-744. The sequence continues at coordinate 6,978 of DATNDZ010000021.1, forward strand.
GTGGACGGTGGCGTCGCCAACAACACCCCGATCTCGCACGCGGTCGAGCTCGGCGCCGAGCGCGTCTTCGTGATGTCGACCCGCGAGTCTCAGCAAGCGCCCGCGCGCATGCCGCGCGGCGCTTTGGCGACGGCCATGGATGGTCTCTGCCAGCTCGGCGACGCCCGGCTGCAGCTCGACCTCGACCGCCATTCGAATGACGTTGAGCTGATCGTGCTTCCGGCCCCGAACGTCCTCGGGGTGGAGCCGACCAACTTCAGCCACTCCAAGCGGCTGATCAAAGAATCGCTCAGCGCAACCCGCGCCTTCCTCGACCACGGCGACGGGAATCGCGCCGCCCGCCGCGAACTGCGAGTGGTCCCCCCCTCGCTCGAGACCGCTGATGAACTTCCCTCGGTCGCGTAGTCACCTCCCCGAGCTCGGCGATCGAATCAGCCGCCGGCGCACGGTCTGCGACGACGTTGCCGGACTCCAGCTCGCATCCCCGGCGTGCGCTTTCTCCGGTCCATCGAGATGCTCGTCGTCCTCCGCGTCGCGCAGAGCGCGGCGAGCGCGTTGCCGATGCACCACGCGCTGGGCACCCTCGTGAGCGCTCGCGCGTCTGCCTGCCCGCGTTCGTACATGTGGACGCCGAGCTCGCGGCCGGCCTCGTCCTCGCTTCGAGCCGGGCGCTCCGCCTAAGCCGGTGGCGAACCGGGCGGTGCGGCGCTGAGCGAAGCCTCGAGCGCGGCCGTCTCGCCATCGGCGAGAGTCCGGCGGATCACGTCTTGCGCGCCTCCGCCGAGTGCGGTGAGCATGGCGTCGACCTCGGCTCCGGGCGCGACCATCACGATCGCCGATGACCCGCGGGGGATCGCCTCGCGCAGCCGCGCCGCGAGCGTTTGCGGCTCGACCTCGGGTTCCTCCGGGTTGCCGACGTGAGCGCCAACGAAGGTGCCGAGCACAAGACCCACGGCAATCCCCGGCGGCCCCAGGAGGACTCCCAGGAGCCCTCCGGTCGCCGCCCCCTCGCCCGCGCCCTTCTGCGAGAACCGATCGCCCTCGTCCACGTCGAGGTAGTGGCCGGCGAACGTGCCGCGCAGCAAGAGGCGCCCATTGTGATGGCGTTCGACGAAGCCCACGTCGCGTGTCCATTGAGCCTCCGTGCGCTGCCGCCCGGGCTTGCTCGAGCGGTCTCTGGCGTCCGCATACCTCCTAACGGCTGTCCCCTCTCCATCGAAAAGGATCATCGCCAGGTCGAGACTCACACGGCGAACCTTACGCCCCGACCGGCGGGTGTGACGTCGACGGGACTTGCCCGGCGACGCGCTCAGGGCACTCAGGTCGAGCTGAGCTCTGCCGTCGGCCGCCCGGCGGTGTGGCGATCGACGAACTCCGTGATCGTGTTGGTCACGAGGTGGGAGTCATCCCACATCGGCACGTGGCCGCAGCCGTGCAGCGTCAGCGACTCGACGCCGGGGATCTCGCGGCGAAAGCGCGGCGCGTGGCGCTCGGGCGGCAACACGCGGTCGAACTGCGGCGAGGCGATCAGCACGGGACACGCGATCCTGTCGAGCTCGTCCAACGTGAGGTCGGCGCTGTCGGCCGCGAGCGCGTCGAGCGCCTGGCCGGCGACCGTGCACCGCAGCGAGGATCGCGCCATCTGAAGGGCGTCCGCGGGGGCGACCAGGTCGCCGTTGCGCATGATGTCGCGCAGCGCCAGTCGCCTGACCCCCGGCCGGCGCACGATCGTCGCCATGCGCGAGGACGTCGCGCGCGTCAGGCGAAGCTGGCGCGCGAAGAAGCGGGCGAGCCGGGGCGCCTCGCCGTCACCCGGTGTCCACCCACCGGCCGGCGCCAGGGCGACGACCGAGCGGGCACGGCCCCGCTTGGCGAGCTCGAGTGCGAGCGCCCCGCCCATCGAGTTGCCGACGGCGTGAACCGCGTCGAGCCCGAGCTCGTCGAGATGCTCCTCGAGCAGGTCCGCCGAGGCACTGAGGCCCAGCTTCGTGCCCGCCGGAAGCGCCTTGCCCCCATCGTGGCCCGCGAGCGTGGGTGCGACGACCTCGTAGCGAGCGACCAGCTCGCCCAGCAGCGGACGCCAGTGATGCCAAGCCCCCAGGAACCCATGCAGCAGCAGCAGCGGCTCGCCCGAGCCGGCGCGGTAGAGAGCAGGCGAGATCTCGGCCATGACGCGCGCTCAGGCTACATGAGCTCGCGCGATCGCGGACGTTTCGCTCGGGCGCGTCAGCCGAGCGCTGCCCGCCGTGGTGCTACGGTTCAGAGACAGGTCGGGCAACAGTGCCCGACGCAGCAGTGCCAGCGCTCGTAGCCGTTGCTCAGCAATTTCCGCGTTCGCAGCACTATCGACGCGGGAGGAAACAAGATGGCTACTGGAACCGTGAAGTGGTTCAGCGACGAGAAGGGCTTCGGGTTCATCACGCCCGATGACCAGTCGAAGGACCTGTTCGTCCACCACAGCGCGATCGTCGGCGAGGGCTATCGCTCGCTCGCCGAAGGCGCAAAGGTCTCCTACGAGGCCGAGGTCGGCGACAAGGGGCCCAAGGCCGGCAACGTCCAGTTGGCGTAGAGCTTCCCTGACATGGCCTCGAGCGGAAAGCAGAAGACCACGATGGCGAAGCTCACGCGCGAAAGCCGGCTGCGCGAGCGCCGGTTGGCCAAGCAGGCCAAGAAGGTCGCGCGCAAGCTGGGGCCGGTGGATGATGCGGAAGTCGCCGCGACCGCTCCGGACGTGACGGCGGATGAGCCGGCCGTTCCACCAGGTGACGTAGAGCAGAAGCAGCCGTAGCCGGCGTCAAGCGGCTCCGGACGCCCGATCCCCCCAGGGGTCGTCGGGTCGCGTCAGGCGGCGGCGACCCGACCGCAAGCCGACGCTAGTCGAGCGTGATCGCGCGCATCACGTGCTCGTCCGGCAGCTTCGCGAGGATCGCGCGCAGGCGCTCGAGATCCTCGGCCTGCTCGCGCCCGAGATCGCGATAGAGCAGCCGGAGCGCCGTATGCGTGATCTTCATCTGGCGCGAGCCGAGCGTGACCGTGACGATGCCGTGCTCGTCTGCTTCTCCCTCGAGCTGCGCGAGCACCTCGCGCGCCAGGCCGCGAATCTGCTGCTCGTGCGCCTCGTCTGAGATCAGCAGGTTGAGCGCGGTCGTCGTGATCGCGATCTCGTCGACCTCGAGCAGGAGGTGAAATGGAGGCTCGGATTCTGTCTGTGCCATGACGCTCGGCTCGACGCGAGCGCCGAAGCCGGTGGGAGTGTACTGCCCGCCCCGCGGGACGCTCCCGAGGACACCGACCCCGCCCAGCGCCTCCTCCCCCGACGGCTACTCGGCGAGCGGGCCGTAGGCGTCGGGACGACGCGTCGTCAGGAACGGGAACAGCTCGAGCCAGTCCTCGCGCTGGTCGAGGTCGAGCTCGGCGACGAGCACGGCCGGCTGCTCGCGCGGAGCCTGCACGAGCTTGCGGCCGTACGGGTCGCAGATGAACGAGGAGCCGTAGAAGCGCAGCGGCGGCTCCACGCCGATGCGGTTTACCGCCACCATGAAGACGCCGTTGGCGATCGCGTTGCCGACGATCACCTGCTCCCACAGGGGCTGTGTGTCGAACTCGGGGTGATCTGGCTCCGAGCCGATCGCGGTCGGGTAGACGAGCACGTCGGCCCCCTCGAGGGAGTAGGCACGGGCGACCTCCGGGAACCATTGGTCCCAGCAGGTCGGCAGGCCGAGGCGAGCGTCCGCGAGCGCGACGAGCGGGAACGGCTCGCCGTCGCCCGGCCCCGGGCGGAAGTAGCGATCCTCGTGGTAGCCCGCCGTCAACGGGATGTGCAGCTTGCGGGTGCGCGCCACGAGCTCGCCGTCGGGCGCGACGACGATCGCCGTGTTGAAGCCGAGCCCGTCCTCACCGTCGGCGCGCTCGTAGAGCGAGGCGTGCACGTGCGCTCCCGTCTCCGCCGCCATCCGCGCGGCGAAGTCGAATGTCGGGCCGCCCGGGAGCGGCTCGGGCTCGATTCCGGCTGCCGCGGGGCCGCCGGGGTCGGCCGCGAAGTAGCGGCTCAGGGTGAGCTCCTGCAGGCAGATCAGCTGCGCCCCCTGCTCGGCAGCGCGACGGATGCCCTCGGCCAGCGCCCGTTCGTGCTCCTGCGCGTCTGGATGCCAGCCCTCCTGCACGGCGCCGACCCGAAACGGCGCCCGCCGCGGCGGGCGCGTGCGCGCCGGCGAGGTGTGCGGGCCAAGCGAGGTGATCACAGGGATCTGCTCCGTCACAGAAGGGAATGTACGGTGGTGGCGCGATGAGCGCCACGATCGAGTCGACCCCAGCCGCGGACGGCTATCGCATGCCGGGCGAGTTCGAGCCGCACGCCGGTTGCTGGCTGGCCTGGCCGGAGCGGCCCGACAACTGGCGGCTGCGCGCCGAGCCGGCGCAGCAGGCATATGCCGCGGTGGCCGAGGCGATCGCCGCCTGCGAGCCCGTCACGGTGGCCGTCTCCGATGGCCAGTTCGAGCGCTGCCGCTCGCTGCTCTCGCCCTCGATCCGAGTCGTGGAGATCTCGACGGACGACGCCTGGATTCGCGACACCGGTCCTACGTTCGTGATCGACGGCACCGGCGGCAGGCGCGGCGTGGATTGGCGCTTCAACGCCTGGGGCGGCCTCGAGGGAGGGCTCTACCGCCCCTGGGCTCGCGACGAACGCGTCGCCGCGAAGGTGCTCGAGATCGAAGGGGCCGACCGCTATCGCGCGCCGCTCGTGCTCGAGGGCGGTTCGATCCACGCCGACGGCGAGGGCACCGTGCTCGCGACCGAAGAGTGCCTGCTGAACGCGAACCGCAACCCCCAGCTGAACAAGGAGCAGATCGAGAAGGCGCTGCTCGACTACCTCGGCGCGAGCAAGGTCATCTGGCTGGGCCGAGGTGTCCCCAACGACGAGACCGACGGCCACGTGGACAACCTCGCGTGCTTCGTCCGTCCCGGCGTCGTGCTGCTGACGTGGTGCCAGGATCCGGCCGATCCGCAGTACGCGATCTCGCGCGAAGCGCACGAGCGTCTGCGCGCGAGCGCCGACGCTCGTGAACGGGTGCTGGAGGTGCTCCACCTGCCCTCCCCTCCTCCGATCACGATCACCGAGGAGGAGGCCGGCGGCGTCGACGACGTCCCCGGGACGATGCCGCGGCGCGCGGGCGATCGCCTGGCGGCCTCCTACGCCAACTTCTACATAGCCAGCGGGCGCATCGTGTTCCCGCTGCTCGACGAGCGCTTGGACGAGCAGGCGGCGGCGATCCTGAGCGACTGCTTTCCCGAGCGCGAGGTCGTGGGCGTGCCGGCCCGCGAGATCCTGCTGGGGGGCGGCAACATCCACTGCATCACGCAGCAGGTTCCCGCGCCCGCGCCGGCTCGAGGCCGACCTCGGTCCACGGCCGATCAGTCGGACGCGGCCGGGTCCTCGTAACCGAGCGCCTCCCGCACCTCCCGATCGGTGGTCGGCGCGAACTGCTCGTACCAGTAGCCGACCGCCCACAGCTCCGCGGGCGCCTCGACCGCGACGACCTCGTCGGCGATCTCGGCGAGCGCACGGAGCGACTCGCGCGCGGCGACCGGCACGGCGAGGATCAGCCGCGCGGCGCCCCGTCGGCGAAGCGATTGCAATGCGGCGGCCGCCGAGCGTCCGGTCGCAAGCCCGTCGTCGACGAGGATCGCGGTGCGGCCCTCGAGTTGGATCGGCTCGCGCGTGCCGCGATAGCGGTTGACGCGGGACGTCAGGTCCTGCTCGGCTCGGGCGAACAGCGCCTGCACCTGCTGTTGGCTGAGGCCGAGTGCGCGCGTCGCCGCGCCGCCGACCAGCCGGACGCCTCCCTCCGCGACCGCACCGATCGCGTACTCGGCGTTCCGGGGCGCGCCCACCTTGCGCACGACGGCCACGTCGAGCGGCGCGTCCAGGGCGCGTGCCACCTCGACGGCGACCGGCACTCCCCCGCGCGGCATTGCGAGGACGACGGGCTGCTCGGTTCGAAAACGCTCCAGCACGAGCGCCAGCCTCCTGCCCGCGTCGTGGCGATCCTCGAACACGCGCACGGGCGCGCCGGTCCAAGAGCGCTCCTCGGCCGTCTCGACTGCGCCCGGCCAGCGTGTGCGCGGCCGGCTCTCATTCCCGTCGGGCTCGCGATTTGGCAACTTGTGCCCAAGGTAGGGCTTTGCAGCGGCCGTGTCCATCGCTCGCCGATCGACGCGCGCCGCGCGAGCCGGGACCCGCCCGCGACGCCTCGCGCCGCGGGCGGGTCCGCGTTCGGATTCGCGCCGGCTCAGCCGGGCTAGATCACGCCCTCCACGAGCGTCGTGAAGTCGGCCTGGCCTTTCACGTTCGGGTGGTAGCTTTCTTCGAGCGGGTTGGACTGGCCGTTGAGCCACTCTTCGGACGAGCAGACCTCGTGCGGCAGGAAGGCGCTGCGCGGGTCCACGAACGTGAAGCCATGGGCTTCGACACGTTCTTTGATCTTCGCGTCGAGTTTGTCCCCCGTTTCGTTGAGTTTCTTCTCGTTCCCGGACGTGAGGAAGTTGACGTTGCAGGTTTTCCCGTCCGAGGTGAACAGGTGGGGATACCCGAGCACGACGACCTTGGCGGTGCTCGCTCTGCTGCGGATGTTGTTGTAGGTCGTGTCGAGCAATCCGCCCAGTTTGTTGGCGATGAAGCTGTTGGCTTCACTGATCGCCGAGCCACAGGTGAAGTAGTAGAGCGCGCAGTTGATGATCACGTTGGAGAAGCCCGCGTCGTTGCCGCCGATCGTGATCGTCACGAGCGCCGTCGAGCTGCTCAGTTTCCCGAGCTGGTTGGCGTTGACGTCGGTCGTCTTGGCGCCGCTGCACGCTTCGAAGTTGAGCGTGTAGCCCTTGGCGGCGGCCACGAGCGGGCCATACGCTTTCGGGCTGCGCTTGCAGCTGCCCGATTCTTCGTAGAACGTGCGCGTCCCCACGCCGGACGAATAGGAGTCGCCGAGCGCTACGTACTGCGAGGCGGCCGCGGCGGCCGCCGGGATCAGAACAGCGGCAAGGACGGCGAGGACGCCGACCAGGCGGGCTTGCATCTTCATATCTACTCCCCTGTTGGTTGTGCTGCTTGAAAAACGCCCAGGGATCCCCATCGCGCATCCCTTCTCTCCCCCGAGCGCGGACGATCCAACCTAACCCAGCCGGCCGACGGCCGTCAAGACTTTGGACCGTCTGAGGCAAAGGTCATTATTTCGATTTTAATAATTAATATCCGAATTTCCGGCCTCGGCACCGATCACGCGCATGCGACGGACGCGCGGCATGGTCCGAGACATTCACCGCCGCGGGCCGCTGCCGGCGCGGTCGAGCGGAGGCCCCGGGCGCCCCGGGTGCCTCCGCTCTGGCGCATGCTCGTCGGCCGAGCGCTACGGCCCGGTGAAGCTGCCCGCGTAGCAGGCTTGGCGGCCGCAGTTGTCCGCCTTCTGGATCGCCCCGTTGAAGAAGTCCGAGACGAACTGCTGCTCGGCCGGCGCGGCGCGGGGAGCGCCGTGCGGGTCTTCGCCGGTGCGGTTGGGCAGGTTTTCATACGGCGGCGGTTCGGTGCCGAGGAATTTGCCCGAGCCCAACGGGCTTTCGCGGATCGGGCCGATGTCCCAGTAGTAGGCGGCCGAGCCGGTGAACGGGTAGCGGTTGATCGCGTGCACGTTCCACAGCACGTTCGTGTTCGGCCAGCGCCCCGGGAAGAGCACCGGCTTGTGCGCGGAGGCGCCGATCGTGCGCGCCTCGACGTCGGCCTGGTAGTCGGTCACCTGGTGATCGCCGAAGGCGATGTCCAGCAGCACCTGGTGCGGCGGCGTGTCGGGCAGCGGGTTCGACGTCATCCGTGCCGCGTATCCGTCGGGCTCGCCGCGGTCCCACAGCATCTGCATCAGGTCGAACACGACGGGCCGCGAGGTCTCGTTCGGGTAGAACGGGTAGAGCACCTGCGCGTATTCGTCGAAGTCGACCGAGCGCGGCAGCAGCACCGAGTAGTTCATCGCCGGCACGCCCAGCGAAGCCCGGGTGAAGTCGGGCGACACCGCCGTCAGCGCGCCACCCATGATCCCACCCTGGCTGTTGCCGTTGTAGAACAGGTGGCTCGTGTTCAGCACGGAGCCGCTCGCGAGCGTGCCGTCTTGGTGGAAGGCTTCGTTGGTCGTGAAGCCCGACGGGCTGATCATCAGCCGTCCCAGGTAGAGCTCGTCGAGCAGCCCCTGCTGCAGGCGGTCGGGGATCGTCGGGAATTTCGAGATGTCCTCGAGCGCCGGGATCGCGGCCGGTATGTCCGATTCGGACATACCGATCTCATCGGTCGCGCACTGGACGATGTCGTGTTCCTGGGAGAGGCTGCGCTGCGGGCCGGAGCCGACCTCGGACGCATCGCCGAAGAGGCCGTGCCCGTACAGCGACGGTCGCGCCGACTGCGCCGGGCCGGTCGTCGCCGATACCGGGATGATGCAGTCGAAGTTGGCCGTCCACACCCCGCTCTGCAGCGGCGCACCTTCGCTCATGACGATGCGCCCACCCGGCGCGCAGCTCGGGAACAGGAAGCAGGGAACGACGAACGTGCCCTTCACGCGCCTGGCGATCTGCCCGGGGTTGGGTTCGGGTTCGGTTTCCGTGACCGCGAAGGTGGGCGATTTGCCTTCGACCACCCCGTCTTCGAGGTTGTTGTCGCCGAGCTGCGCGAAGGCGGCGTTGCGCATCGCGAGCTCGCGACCGGTGTTGTTGGCGTCGCTTGCGACCGTGAAGTCCCACGCGAGGTAGAGGCTTTTGCGTTCGATTCCCGCGCTCTGCAGCGTCGAGAAGATTTCTTCGAAGTGCGGCCGCCGCGCGTTGATCGCTTCCTGTTCGGAGGCGACGTTGTCGCGGTAGTAGCGGAAGCCCGCCGGCGCCTGCAGTTTTTCTTTGGCCGCGTTCTTGAGGTGGCGCAGCGCGACGATGTAGCGGTGACCCGAGGTGAAGTTGACCGCCGGGTGGATCTCCAGATCGGCCGCACCCGCTTCTTCGGCGGTCGAGTCGATCTCGACCCAGATCGGCCAGCGCTGGCCGGTGCTCGCGTCGATCACGACGACGGGCGCGTTGATGCCTTTGTATGCCTGCAGTTTGTTGATCGGCACGGCGCCCATCGCTTTGACGTCGGCCGTCGTTTCGATGCCCGGGACCTTCGCCACGATCACCGAACCGGGGCTGAAGCCGTCGGATTCGTTGTAGGCGGCGGCTTCGATGTGCTGGCCGAGCACGTTCGTCGGCGTCATTTCGTTGGTGAAGTGGATGCGCCGGCCGGTCGGGCTGGTCGGGTCGGCCGTCGTGTAGTAGTCGTCCGGGAACGGCAGCATGCACACCGGGCTGTCCGGGTTGGCGATGAACTCGCAGCCGCCGCCCGTTTCGATCGGCGGGAGCGATTCCTGGGCTTGGCTGGGCCCGCTGGCTTCGCGCTGCGGCGCCGCCGAGGCGACTCCCGTCAGCAGCATCGCCACGAGCACGAAGACGGCCGCCGCCGCCGACAACGAACGAATCCTCATCCTCTTCTCCCTCTGGCTCGGTGGGAGGCCGGGTCCCCACTCTCGTCCCTGAACGCGCCCACTTGCTCGAGCGCGAAGCGCCGGAGCCGACCCTCTCCGGCTGGCGACGACCATAACAACAAAGGTGCGCCTGCGCCGTAAGAATCGAGCTATGGGAATGGCCCACTACTTCGCCTACGGGCGCAACATGGGATCGGAGGCGATGCGTGCGGCGGGTCCCGGGCACCGCTACGTCGGCCGCGCCGAGCTGCGCGGGCATCGTCTAGCGTTCACGCGGCGCTCGCTGCGCACGGGCACGGGCGTCGCCGACATCCTCGCCGCCCCCGGCCGCAGCGTGTGGGGTGCGCTGTACGAGCTCGACGAAGCGCAGCTGGCGGCGATCGCTCAGAAAGAGGGCAGCGGCTGGGCCTACGAGCCGACGACCGTGCGCGTGATCGCGGCGCTCGAGCCGCGCGGGAGCGCGACCGAGCCGCCGGCCGGCGGCTCGGCGGGCGAGCTCGAGGCGATCGCCTACACCGTGATCGCGCCCGACGCCGAGCACGTGCCGCCCTCGGCCGAGTACCTGCAGGCGCTGCTGAGCGGCGCCCGCGAGCGCGGACTGCCGGCGCCCTATGTGGCCGCGCTGGCCGCGCTGGCCGCCTCGCCCTGAGGCGGCTGACGCCGCAGCGCGAGCGCGACCAGCGCGCCGAGCAGGCTGACGGCGGCGGCCACGCCGAAGGCCAGCTGGAAGCCGCTGGTCAATGCCGAGGCGCCGCCGGCTCCGCCGTGCACGTCGGCGTGCGTCTGTGAGGCGGCGATCGTGCTGAGCACGGCCAGCCCGAGCGCGCCGCCGATCAGGCGCGAGGTGTTGAGCAGGCCCGAGGCCAGCCCGCTCTCCTGTGCCGGCACGCCGGAGACGGCGGCGATCGTGGCGGGCACGAGCGACAGGCCGAGCCCGAGCGCCGACAGCACGCCACCCGGCAGCACCGAGGCGAGGTAGCCGTCGCCTGGGCGTACGCCCGTGAGCAGCAGCAGGCCGGCCGCGGCCAGCAGCATGCCGAACGCGAGCACGGGGCCCTCGCCCAGCCGCGCCGCCAGGCGCGGTGCGAGCGTCGTGCCGAGCACCACCGCCAGCGTCATCGGCAGGAAGCTGAAGCCGGCCTCCAGGGCGTCGTAGCCGAGCACCTGCTGCAGGTACAGCGAGACGAAGAACCACATCGCGAACACGGCCGAGTAGGAGAGGAAGATGACCAGGTTGGCCGTGCGCAGACGGCTGCGGCGGAAGATCTGAAGCGGCACCAACGGCGCCAACGCGACCCGGCCCTCGACGTAGAGGAAGGCGAGCAGCAGCGCGAGACCGCCGCCGAGCGGGCCGAGCACCCCGGGCGCGCCCCAACCGAGCGTGTCCGTGCGCACGATCCCGTACACGAGCGCCGTCAGCGCGCCCGTCACGAGCGCCGCGCCGAGCACGTCGAAGTGTTTGTGCGGGAGCGCGCTGCGCCCCTCCGGGACCAGGCGCGGGCCGAGCGCGAGCACGGCGAGCCCGATCGGCAGGTTGACGAGGAAGATCGCCTGCCAGCCGAGTCCCTGCGTGAGCACGCCCCCGAGCAGGACGCCGAGCGAGGCGCCGACGCCCCCCATCGCGCCCCACACGCCGAGCGCCTTGTTGCGCGCCGCCCCCTCCGCGAAGGAGGTGGTGATGATCGCGAGGCTGGCCGGCGAGATCACGGCGCCGCCGATCCCCTGCAGGGCGCGCGCGCCGACGAGCAGCGACGAGGACCCGGCCAGCGCGCACAGCAGCGAGGCGAACGCGAACAGCGCCGTCCCGGCGAGGAACACGCGCCGGCGCCCGAGCAGGTCGGCCGCGCGGCCGCCGAGCAGCAGGAACCCGGCGAACGTGAGCGTGTAGGCGTTGACGACCCATTGGAGCCCGGTGGTCGAGAAGCCGAGGCCGTCCTTGATCGAGGGCAGCGCCACGTTGACGATCGACACGTCGAGGATCACCATCAGCTGCGCCAGGCAGACGAGCACGAGCAGAACGGTGGGGTTGGTGGCGGCGCGGCCCGGGCGCCGCGACTGGCCGCCGCCCGTCGGCGCGCGGCGGCCCAGGAGCGTCAGGCTCGGCACGCCCGGGCGTCGCGGACGCAGGCCGGCCCGAACGGTTGCGCGCAGACCTCGCTGCGGTCCGGATGCGGCGCTCATCGGGTCCGGGCCTCGAGGATGTACGCGGCCTCCACCGCCGCCGCCAAACGCGCCTCCGCCGAGGGCGAAGGCTGCTGGCGGCCGGGGTCGTTCGCCGTGGGCTTGGTCGTCTCGCTCGTGCTCTGTGACATCGGCTATCCTTCGGTTCGTAAGTTCGATGACCATCGTAACAGAAGTTCGATAAACGTCGTACAATGAGACCATGAGCGCGCACCACCCGGCGACAGCCGAGCTGGACCTGGCAACCGTTCTGCACGCGCTGAGCGACCCGCAGCGGCTGCAGATCGTGCGCGAGCTCGCCGCCGATCCCGAGCCGCGTGCGTGCGGCGGATTCGACCTGAAGGTGACCAAGTCGACGTGCACGCACCACTTCCGCGTGCTGCGCGAGGCGGGCGTGATCGAGCAGCAGCAGCTGGGCACCTCACGCCTGAACTCGCTGCGCCGAGCCGACCTCGACGAGCGCTTTCCCGGGCTGCTCGACGCGGTGCTCGCACCCGTCCCGGCCTGAGCGAGCGTTTCCGCCCGGCCGCCGTGCACGGGGCACCCCGTCGCGGCGCTACTGTCCGACTGTGATCGAACTGCTGGAAGCGGTGGGCGGTGTTGCGATCTACGTCGGACTGATCGCGCTGCTCGTCTGGGCGCTGCACTTCGCGTTCGGGCCGCAGGTGCTCGGGCTGCCGGCGATGGTGGGAGTGTTCGTCGTCGTGGCCGGCGTGAGCATCGTGGGCAACAGCGGGGTGCGTGGACTCGTCGCCGTGGTGATCGGGCTCGTCCTGGTGGTGCTCGTCATCGGCATGGCGATGACGCTCGGCAGCGGTCGTCCGCCCCAGGAGCGACACGAGCGCCCACCGGACGAGCGCTAGGGACGCATACGATCACGCCAGCCATGGCCGGCACGCCTCACCTGCGACACGTCGACCCGTACAAGCGGCGGGGTCGCCTGTATCTGGCCGTGGCCCGGCTCTCGTCCACGAAGCTGGGCGCGTGGTTCTCGATCCACGTCGCCTGGAAGCTCGACCCGCACCTGCTGAAGCTGACGGGCGGTCGCCTCAGCACCGCCGGTCCGCTCGCCTCGGCGCTGCTCGAGTCGCGCGGTGCGCGCACCGGTCGGCCGCGCCGGAACGCCACGCTCTACTTCCACGACGGCGAGCGGGTCACGATCGTCGCGTCCAAGCGCGGATGGCCGCATCATCCGGCCTGGTACCACAACCTGCGCAAGCATCCCGACGTCGTCTACGGCGGTCTGCCGTTTCGGGCCGAGGTCGTCGAGGACGAGGCCGAGCGCCAGCGTCTGTGGGAGCTCGCCGACCGTGTCTTCCCCGAGTACGCGCGCTACCGCGAGCAGGCGGCGCAGGCCGGGCGGGTGATCCCGATCGTGCAGCTGACGCCGCGCAAGCGCCGCATCCCCGCGGTCCCTCCGACCGAGACGGGCGATCGTTCTTGGCGAGCCCGAGTTCGACGCAGCCGCCATGCGGGCGGGGGCTGCGCCGTCAGCGCGCCTGCTCGAGCAGTTCCTCTTTCGTCTGAAAGCCGTCGTTACGCAGAATCAGGCCATCGCGGATCTCGAACAGGTACCACCAGCGATGCTCGACCCAGATCGAGCTCCGCAGCCCTCTCAGACGCAGCGTCGCGTCGAGCGCAATCTGGTTCCGCGGGAGCTCGATCAGCTCCTGCTCGCGCCACTCCGCGTCCGACCAGATTTTTGCCCAGCCGTAGCAGTACCTTCTCAGCCCCTCGCGGCCAATGATGCGGGCGGCGCCCGGCAGCGCGCTCGCTTCGGTCATCTCGAACCGTCGATGAGTGAGCGCCAACAGATCCTCCAAGCGGCCATCGTTGGCCGCGGCCTGCCAGGCACGCACGAGCTCAGCGTTGTCCGACACTGACGACAAGTTAGCTCGCAGTAAGATCGACTCGGTGCTGGATCGCCTGTACTTCACCGACTCCGAGGCGGCGAATGAGCTGATCGCGAGCGATCCGATGGCGCTGCTGATCGGCTTCGCGCTCGATCAGCAGGTCACGGTTCAGCAGGCGTTCTTGGGCCCGCTGCGACTGCGCGAACGGATCGGCACGCTCGACGCCGGCAAGCTCGCCGTCGCCGACCTCGAGCCGGTCTTCCGCGAGAAACCGGCGATTCACCGCTTTCCGGGGAAAATGGCCGAACGTGTGCAGGCGCTGGCCGCGTTCGTGCGCGACAACCACGGCGGCGACGCCGCACGCGTGTGGACCGACGCTGCCGACGGCGCGGCCCTGCGCGCCAACATCGAAGCGCTCCCGGGCTTCGGCGAGATGAAGGTCAAGTCGCTCGGCGCCGTGCTCGCCAAGCGCTACGGGTTGGAGGTCGCGAAGGCGCTCGTCCCGCCCCACCCCACGCTCGGCGACGTCGACTCGCCGCAGGCGCTCATCGACTACCAGGCGGCCAAGCGCGAGCACAAGGCCGAGTGGTCGAAGGCCCGCGCCCGGGCCTGAGCTACTACCCGACAGTCACGTCAGGTCGCTCCGCCGCCTGGTCCTGCGCCGAGGTAGCAGCGGCGGGGCTCGTGTCGGCTTCGACGAGCTCGCCCGACTCCTCGACCACGCGCAGAAGCGCGCTGACGACCCGCGGGTCGAACTGCGTGCCGCTGTTCGCTCGCATCTCCGCAAGCGCCACAGCCGGTGGCAGTGCCTTACGGTACGAGCGGTTGGTGCGCATGGCGTTCCAAGAGTCGCAGCACGTGATGATGCGTGCTTCCAGCGGGATGTCTTCGCCAGCCAGCGAGTCGGGATAGCCCTTGCCGTCCCAGCGCTCGTGGTGTGAGCGCACGATTATCCCCACGTCGTGCATGAAGCCTCCGACGCGGTCGAGCATCTTCTGACCCTCGGTCGTGTGGGTCTGGATCAGGGTCCACTCTTCCGGGTTGAGCTTGCCGGGCTTGTTTACGATCTCCTTGGGGATCGCGATCTTGCCGACGTCGTGCAGCAATGCGGCGAACTCGAGGTTCCTGCGCTGCTCCGCGTTCAGCCCCATCGCAGCACCGACTTCGAGTGCGAGCGCCACGACGCTCTTGCAGTGCTCGCCGGTATAGCCGTCGTCCGCCTCGACCACGTCGCCAAGCACGAGGGCAGTGCCCCGGTAGGCGTTGTTCAGCTCGATCAGGCTGGCGAGGCGCTCGTGGCGCTCCTTCGCGAACAGGGCGATCAGCCCGAGCAGCGGCAGCAGCGCGAGCGGCACCAGTGGGTGGTCGTGCGTGCTCTCGGCGACGACGAGCGCCACGCCGGTGAGCGCGGCATCGACGCCATAGACCCAAGCATCCCGCAGCTGTGAGCGCAGCCGCGCGCCGCGCGACGTCGAGAAGCGCAGCGACGAGATCGCGAAGTCGGCTCCGAACTGCGCCGCGAGAGCGGCCAGCAGGAGGCCAGCTCCGGCGTTCTCGGGCTCCACGCCCGTGAGCGCGAAAACGGCGGCGGGGCCGACGGCGAACCAGGAGTTACCGGCTGTCTGCAGCAGCCTGCTCGGCTGCACCTCGCCTACGAGCACCTCGGGCAGCCGTGCGATCGCGAGTGCGACCGCCACGACCAGCGGCACGACCGCCACTGGCGCGGAGAACAGGAGCGGAACGAAGCCGAGCTGCACCGGGACGGTGTAGCCGAAGGGCGTGTCGAACTCCACGCGGGCGGCCACGACCAGGACCGCGGATGACGCCAGGGTGGCGGCGAGCGAGAAGCCGTGCGGCGGGCGGATCAGAACGAGCACGGCCACTGCCAGCAGGAAGCCCGCCGTATCGAGCCACGCGGCGACCAGCTCGGCGCGCGTAAGCCCCGAGTGGTCGCGCTGGAAGGTATCCGCGAGGAGCTCCTGCTCCTCCAGGTTGGGGTCGAGCATCCCCGTAGATATCGGCCCATTCGCGCGGGCGTATTAGGGCGCCGGCGAATGCTGGCCGGCGCCGACGCTCAACATCCGGCGGCGCGTCGTCCCAAAAGGACGACATCCGTGTGGTCCTTTTGTCCAGATCGGTGGAGTTCGGGTGCAGGAGCTACGAAGCTGGCCGATGTTGAAGGCGTCAACCGATACTGAAAAGGGCAAACCCGGCGCGAGCCGGGGACGCAAAGCTAGAGGTCTCACGCACGTGAGATAGCTCGGCCGCCAGTGCACACCAAGGAAGGTGCGTACTAGTCATGAAGTGCCTTTTCAGCCGTTTCAGCCTCACCCTGTGCCTCGGACTCCTCGTCCTCGGCGCAACCAGCATCCCGGCGCAGGCCGACGACACGCCACCGCCGCCTCCGGGCGGGGCCGGCGCGATCGACACGTCGATGTGCTCGGCCCCGGAACTCAGCCAGCCGTTCCTGTCCGCCAAGGACAACCACTTCTACACGCTGCTGCCCGGCCAGAGCGTGGGAGGCGGCTTCAACGGCGAAGGTTGGGTGCTCCGCGGCGGCGCGACGATCGTCACGACGACCCTGCCCGACGGCAGCACCACCCAGGCGCTCAGCATCCCGAGCGGCGGCGAAGCCGTCAGCCCGACGATCTGCGTCAACCACGAATACCCGATGGCTCGCACGCTGGTTCGGAACGCCAACGGCGGCGACGGAGTCAACACGTACATCGCCTACGAAGGCACTAAGACGTGGGAAACGCCGAAGAGCAGCAACAAGTTCCACGGCAACAGCCACAAGGAATGGACGCTGTCCTCGCCGATCAACCTGCAGCCGAACAAGTCGACTGAATGGCAGCGCCTGCGGCTCTCCTTCGTGGGGGGCGGCAAGGAAAGCACGTTCGAGGTCTGCAACTTCTATGTGGACCCGAGGATGTCGCGCTAGAGCTCCCACCCAGTACGCACTGGTTTGCCGGCCCAGCCCCTCGCACCGAGGGCGCTGGGCCGTTTCGTACCACTTGGTTTCGGCTTCCGAGCTGCGTGGCAGCCTCACGGATCGGCTTGCACATCTGTCGACCCGGAGGTTGTCAATGTTGGGGGCCAGCTGGCTCGGCTGTTACCAGTGAAGCCGGAGACCGCGACCGTGTTGACCGTGTGAGTGCGAGGGCAGTTGGAGGTCGCGAGGGTGTGATTCTGCTCGCCGCCCATGCCCTGGACACTTCAAGGGCCCAAGCCGGTACATCCTACGCGCTGCGTCATCGCACTCGACTTGGGACGCACTTGACTGCCGATCCCCCCGGGCGTGACGGTCCGCCGCTAGTCCTCCGCGAGCCAGGTCTTTGCTGCCGCGAGGTCCCGGACTCGGAAGGCCCTGGCCTTCCCCGGTACGAGAAAGGAGAGGGCACGCATCGCAGGGCCCATCCAGTCCTCGTCGCTTACAACAGCCACGCGCTTGAATGACGTGGCGTGGCGTGCGCGGAAGCCCGTATCAGCACTCATCGCGTCGCTCTCAACCTCGCTCGCATCGAGGCCAATCAGGTAGAGCAGCCGGATGTCGCGACCCGCGGCGATCTCTCGGCGCAGTACTGGCTCGACCGTCTCCTCCCAGTCGTCGTCCTCGACCTCGCCGACCGCCTCGAAGCCGAATGTCCCAGCCGGCATGTCCGTCATCGTTCGCAACATCGGATGTCTCCTCACGTAGTTTCGATGCGTCGTCCATTTCAGTCGGGGTGCGCTTCGTCGAGCATATTCGTCTCAGGGCGCGGGCATGCAGCACGTTCACGCGAGGCACGGCCCTGGCGTGGGCGTGACCGGGCGGAACCTCGATCGGACATACTCGGGCATTGGATGATCACGAGCGCCCGCGCGGATACCCACGACATCAGATGACGGGCGCTGCCGTGAGCGTTCAGGAGCCCTCTGGGAGCCCGCGGTTGTCGCTGCTCTTGGCAGCAGCCATGTTCGTGCTGGTCGTCGACACGTCGCTGATGAACGTGTCGATCACGGCAGTGGTCAAGGACCTCGACACAACAGTCAGCTCTGTGCAGAGCGCGATCGCGCTTGAGGCCCTGATCTCTGCCGCGTTCATCCTGATCAGCAGCCGGATCGGCGACTTCTTTGGACGTAAGAGGGCGTACGTGGTGGGTCTATTGGCATATGCGGTCGGAGCTCTTGCGATGACGCTCGCGCAGAGCCTCACGGCGATCATCGTTTTCTGGGCGATCATCGGCGGCCTCGGCGCCTCGCTCCTACTGCCCGCAATGCAGTCGCTCATCCATGGCAACTTCGAGGGAACTGCACAGAAGAAGACGTACGCTCTGGTCGGAGCGTCGGCCGCTATCGCCGCCGCGGTCGGGCCGCTGCTCGGTGGCCTGCTCACCACTTACCTGTCCTGGCGCGTCGGCTTTCTGCTCGAGGTCCTCGTGATCGCGGTGGTGCTGTCGCAGATCGGACTGGTCAAGGACGTTCCCTACACAGGAGAGCGACGGTTCGACACCGTTGGCGCCGTTCTTTCCGTCTTGGGCATGGGCGGCGTCGTGCTGGGCATCCTGGTTTGGCAGGAGGGCGGCGACTACGTCGTGCTGCTGATCACGATCGGAGCGCTCGCGCTCTGGGCGCTCGCCCGCTGGCTAGTGCGGCGACATCGCGAAGCACGGGCGACCGTGCTCGATCCCGATCTGTTCCGGGTTGCGCACTTCAGGGTCGGGGTCTCGGCGCAGACGCTGCAGAATATCGTGCTGGGCGGGGCGATGATCGCGCTGCCGATCTTCCTGCAGATCAAGCTCGAGTACAGTGCGATGCAGACCGGTCTGTCGCTCGCCCCGCTCTCGCTGACCATGTTCGCCGTGGCGCT
The DNA here is from genome assembly GCA_035553095.1 of Solirubrobacteraceae bacterium. Classification (GTDB taxonomy): domain Bacteria; phylum Actinomycetota; class Thermoleophilia; order Solirubrobacterales; family Solirubrobacteraceae; genus Palsa-744. The sequence goes on from DATNDZ010000021.1 coordinate 25,400, forward strand.
CATGGCCGGGCGGAGGTCCGGCAGCCGGCGCGCCGCCAAGATCATCAGAACAGGGTTCGCGCTCAGCACGCTGGGCATGGCGCTGATCATCCCGATCGTGCCCGACGCGGACTCGGGCTGGTACCTCGTCCTCCCGCTGGTGGTCGCGGGCGCGGGGCTCGGCCTGCTCGTTTCGCAGCTCAACAACTACACGCTCGCCCCCATAGACGAGGAGCGGATCAGCGAGGCGGCGGGGGTGAACTCGGCCTCGGGCTCGTTCGGGCTGTCTTTTGGCCTGGCGGTGGCCGGTGGCGTCTTACTCGCGACTCTCTCCCTCGCATTCACGAACATGACGAACGCGAGTCCCGTGATCCCGTCCTCACAGCAGCACCAGATCGCCCAAACGCTGGAGGACGACGCCCAGGTCGTAAGCAACACGCAGCTCAACGAGCTGCTCGCCCAGGAGCCCCCGAAGGTTCAGGAGGAACTCCTCAGCATCAACACCGACGCGACGAATCTCGCCCTTCAGGTCGCGCTGCTCGTGCCGATCCTCGCGGGTCTCCTCGGATTGTTCAACTCGTTCCGCATGATCCGCCTACCGGACGTTGAGCCCTCGGCCGCCGCCGCGGCTGCGGCGTTGGGCTGACGCCCCGTCGCCGTGAGGTGAGGCCTGGCGAAGCGGACGCTTTCGTTCGAGAGCGGACCGCGTTCGCGAAGGCGTCGGCCGCCGCTAATCTGACGGCAGCCCTGCGCCGGGCCCCGTACTCGCGTCCGCGCTCGTGTCGATCTTGAGGTAGGAGTACTCGCCGGGGTAGCGATCGCGCTTGGTCGCGACCATGCCGGCGCAGCCGTCACGCAGGTTCTCGCAGTCCCAGGCGGAGCCGTCACGCAGGTGGATGTCCAGGCGGGACAGGTAATAGAACGAGAAGGCGTTGCCGTCGTGGGTGGGGTCGATCGCCGCCTCCGCGGGGTCTTCGCGCCAGCGGCTGGTGAGCAGTCGCTTGTCCGCCGAGCCCTGGCCCTTCACGTACTTGTCGAACCACGCCGAGGTGTACCACGCGACCTCGTCGGGGCCACGCAGCGAGGCTCCGAAGGCCTGGTTGGGGATGAAGCTGAACTCCAGGTGCGAGCCGCCCCGGATGATGATCTCGCCGCTGTCGACGCCCGCCTGGCTGTAGGCGAGCGACTCCGTCGACTTCGCCAGCGGTTCGGGCAGGGCCGTGTTCGGCAACGGCGGCAGGCCGTAGTCGGCCGACATGCCGAGGCCGGGCTTGGTGATCGGGACGGTCGTGCGCTGCGACGGGTCGGCCGGGCACGGCTTCTCGCCGAGGGTGCTCGACCGCGGCGGCGACCCGCCCTGCTGGCTCGGTATCGATCCGGCTTCGGGGCCGGGGCCGCCGAGGTTGTCCCACGCCACGACCGCCTTCACGCGCGGGTCCCACTGCGCCACGTAGGAGACCCCGGCGGCGCCGTAGGAGTGACCGGCCAGCCCGATCCCCGACCGCTTCACGAGCGTCCAGTAGGGGTTGTACGCGGCATCGAAGCCCTGCGCGACGCGCTCGTTCTGCTTGGCGGCGTGGCTCGTGCCGGTTTCGCAGCTCGGCACGGGCTCGTAGGGGTGCTTCTTCGTGGAGAGCAGGAAGTCGATCGCGTCCTCGGTGCCGTCGTAGAAGGGACGCCCGTCGCTCTGCGCCGGCACGCCCTCGGCTTCGTCGGGAGCCTCCCCGAAGGTGTCGCTCTGTCCCTGCCCCTGGGGGTCGAACGTGAGCACGACGTAGCCGTCCTTGGCGAGCGTCTGCGCCGCGTACCAGTACATCTGTTCGTCGGCCTGCACGGAGCCGTCGGTGATCACGATCCCCGGACGTTTGCTCGGGCCGGCCACGGTGGCCCAGACTCGCCCGGACAGCGTGGCGCCGTCGCGTGCCGTGAACAGCACCGGCTCGGAGATGCCGTGGCCGCCCGCGACCCAGTCGTTCAGGCGGATGTCGCCGGCGCAGCCGTTGCCTCGGTTCCAGCAGAGGTTGTTGGTGAAGAAACGGCCCGGGTCGGCGGCCTGCGTCGCGAGCGCTTCGGTGAAGCTGCTCGCGCTGTCGGCGGCCAGCTGCGCCTGGTATTCCGGCGTGTCGTAGATCGTCTGGCGCTCCTGCGTGATCGCGAAGTTCTGCGCCTCCACGGCTGGATCGAAGCTCGTCGGCGGCGAGGCGACCGCGGCCGGGGCCGCGATCAGCGCGCTCGTGGCGAGCAGTGCGCCCGCGGCGCCGATCCTCGCACCCCATCGCCCGAGCGCCGAGCGGCTCGCGAGCGCGCGCGGTGCCGGGCAGGACGACTTCGCCAAGCCCCGACCGCCTCTGCGCATCCCCGCTCCCCGCACGGAAGCGTGCTACCCGCGATCGGTGCGATCCAACCGTCGCGCCGGGCGACGTGGCTCGTCGCTTGCCCTAGGCGAGCGTTCCGAGCGCGGGCGCGCCGGCGGGTGCCGCGGGCTCGGTAGGGCGCTCCGGCGGGGCGTGGGCGATCGAGGCTGCGGCGAGACCGCGCTTGCGCGGGCGCCAAACGCGAACGTACTGCGCGGCGAAGTAGGAGCCGACGACGAGCAGCAGCGCCAGCGCCTGCCCGATGAACGTCTCCCAGTTGTTGAACAGCGAGAACCACGTTCCCATCCAGCCGGGGATCTGCAGCCACGTGATTTCGCTCGTGCCGATCCAGCCGGCCAACTGCATCTCGTTGACCTGCTCACCGACCGAGACGACGAGCACGAACAGCAGCATCACGCCGGTGATGATCAACAGCCGCTTGTAGGGAAGGCGCTGGTGCAGGGCGAACGTGAGCACGCCGGCGGCGGTCGTGAACAGCAGCCCGATCGCGACGCCCTCGAGCACGACGCTCGAGCCGTACAGCTGGCGCAGGTTCTGCAGGAAGATCACGATCTCGAACCCCTCCCGGTAGACCGAGGTGAAGCCCAGCAGCGCGAGCCCCAGCAGCATCCTGCGCTGGTTGGTCTCCGGGTCGGCAGAGAGCAGGGCTGCGCCGGCGCTTGTGGTGGCTCGAGATCCATCCGGTCCAGTAGACCTTGTGGAAGAACCAGTTCATCACGATCAAGAGGACGATCAGGGCGGGCAGGCCGGTGGCCGCCTGCACGTCGAACCATGTTCGCGCGCGCCCTAGGCGGCAGTGCCGATCCGCCGGGAGGGCAGCGACCGGCGTGCCAGGATCGCGCCCCAGTCGCCGTCCTCGATCACGCCGGGCTGGGTCGTGCGCATGAACTCGCGCAGCACGTCCGAGAGGCCGTCGGGGTCATCCAGATGGGGAAAGTGAGCCGCCGCGGGCAGCGTGCGGAACCAGCTGTGCGGGATCGCCTCATGCGCGCTTCGCCCGTGCGCCAGCGGGATCGTGTTGTCGCGCTCGCCCCAGACGATCATCGTCGGCAGCGACTCCAGCAGGTACAGCCGATCGGTCGCGCTCACGCGCTGCCCGTGGATGTCGATCACCGCGCGCAGCGTGTGCAGGAAGGCTCCGCGCGCATCGGCGTTCTGCAGCGGGCGCATCGCGCGGGCGACGGCCTGCAGGTAGACGCCGGACTCCATCCCGCGAGTGCGCATCCTCGCTCCGGTGCCGGCGAGCGCGCCCAGCAGGCGCGGGCGGATCGTCAGCGCCAGCAGCGCCGAGATGCCCGGCAGCGCCGCGGTGCGCAGCGTCGGCTTGACCTCGCGTCCGAGCCCCCCGCTGGAGACGAGCACGAGCCGCTCGACGCGCTGGGGGAACTGGTAGAAGAACTGCATCGCAACGCCGCCGCCGAGGGAGTGCCCGACGATGCTCGCGCGGTCGATCCCGATCGCGGCGAGCAGGTCGCGGATGCTCGCCGCGTGCGCGCCGAGCGAGTAGTCGCCGCGTGGCGCCGCCGAGTCGCCGTGACCGATCAGGTCGGGGGCGATCACCGTGTATTCGTTGGCCAGGCTCAGCGCGACCGCGCGCCAGTGGCTCGAGGAGTTGAGCATCCCGTGGATCAGCACGATCGGCGGCCCGCTGCCGGCGACGCGGTAGATCACGCGCCGCCCGTGCAGCTCGATCTGCCACTCGTCGAACTGCGCCGGAAGCGTCGTCACCGGCGTCGGCGAGCGCGCGCCACGTCTGGTGCTGGGCGCCCGGTCCTCGCGACTTCCGCTGCGGTGTTTCGGTCTCAGCGCCGCACCTCGCGGCTCACCCTACCAAGGCCATCCGCCGCCCCGGCGGCGGCGGCCGGCGCCGCGCCGGCGCTTGAAGCCCTCCCCCGCGGCGCCGACGAAGCCCGTGCTGGTGGCTACGAACGAGGCCAGCACCCCCGCCCGGTAGAGGGGCTTGTCCTTCGCGTCCGGAGCCGCCACCAGCACGCCGAAGGACATCGCGTTCGTCCATGCTCCGACTCCGAGCGGCCACCTCACGCGCGCGGGCATGTCCGGCAGCGCCGTGCCGGCGAGCACCGTCAGGCCGCCGAGCGCGATCAGGTCGAGGTGCCATTGGCGCATCCTCGCCGTCGAGCGGATCCCGAGCGCCTGCGCGCGCGCCGGGTCGGCGATCGCCAGCGCATATGGCCATCCGGTGAGCGCGCCGAGCGCGAGCTCGGCCAGTCCGGAGACGACGAGCCCATCGATCGGCGGCGGATCGGCGCGACGTCTCAAGCGGACAGCCAGCGCCGCGGGTTATCCACGAACACCGTCTGAAACGACGCGTCGTCCATCGCGCCGGCCTCGCGCAGCGCCGGGACGACCTCGTCGAAGACGAGCGTCATCGACCAGTTGCGGATCGCCCCCTGCCCTTCGAAGACCTCGGCGGCCTCCGGCGGAAACCAGTCGATCGTCGCGCAGAAGTCCTGCGAGATCATCAACCGCTCGGCGTGGCCACGGCGCAGCAGCTCGGCGGCGGTGGCGTTGCGCTTGTCGATCGGCAGGTACATCTCCAGGCCGTAGCGGTCGAGGCCGACGTACACGCCCTGGTCGATCAGGCCCTCGATGTAGGAGACGTCGTCGGTGTCGCCGCAGTGGGCGATCTGCACCTTGGACATGTCGACGCCCTCCTCGCGGAAGATCTCGACCTGGCGCGGCCCCGTGGCGACGGCCGGCATCGAGTGCGCCATGATCGGCGCGCCCGTCTGGAGGCTCGCGCGCGCGCACGCGCGATGGATCTTCTCCACGTGCTCCGTCACGCCGGCGGCGTCGGCCGCGCACTTGAGGAAGGCTGCGCGAATGTCGGTCCCCTGGACGCCGAGTTCGATGTCCTCGACGAAGTGGTCGGCCATCACATCGACGTCGCGGTTCTCGAAGTAGTGGGGCAGGTAGTCGTAGCTGTAGATGCCCGTGCACGCGACGATGCGCACACCCGTCTCCTCGGCGATGCGCCGCATGAAGCGCACGTCCCGCCCACCGAACATCGCGGTCGGATCGACGATCGTGCGCACGCCCCTGTCCTTCGCATCGTTGACCGCCAGCAGCGCCGCGTCGAGCTCGAGCTGCTCGTCATAGCGACCCGGCCACTGCTCGGCGACCGACTCGTCGCGGAAGCGCACGTGCTCGTGCACGAGCGTCAGGCCGAGATCCTCCGCCTCGACCGGTCCCTCGACGGTCTGCACCTGTGCCATTGAATCCTCCTCGTTCTCGTCTGCGCTAGCGCAGCGCCTCGCCCCAGTCGGTCTCGTCGCGCAGCTGCGCCTTGAGCACCTTGCCGCCGGGGTTGCGCGGCAGCGGCTCCGAGCGCACGGCGACATACTGCGGCACCTTGAAGTCGGCCAAGCGCTCGCGGCAGTGCGCGATCACGGCGGCCACGTCGAGCGTCGCGCCGGCCGCCGGCACGATCGCCGCCCCGACCTTCTCGCCCATCATCTCGTCCGGCACGCCCACGGCGGCTGCCTCGCCGACCCCGGGCGCCGAGGCGAGCGCATTCTCGACCTCGATCGAGTACACGTTCTCGCCGCCGCGGTTGATCATGTCCTTCTTGCGGTCGACGATGTACAGCAGCCCGTCCTCGTCGATGCGCGCGAGATCGCCGGTGTGAAGCCAACCGTCCACGAACGTCGCCGCGGTCGCCTCCGGCTTGTTCCAGTAGCCCTGCACCACGTTCGGGCCGCGCACCAGCAGCTCGCCCACGCCGGTCTTCTCGTCCGGCTCGTCGATCGCGAGATCGACGACGGGCATCGCGAAGCCGACCGAGTCTGCGTGCTCGGCGGCCTCCTCGTGGGGCAGGAACGAGGTCAGCGAGGACGTCTCGGTGAGGCCGAAGCCGTTGCCGACACGGGCATTCGGGAACGCCTCCATGATGCGGTGCACGAGGCTCTCGGCAATCGGCGCGCCGCCGTAGGAGATCCAGCGCACTCGGCTGACATCGAGCGCGGCGAAGCGCGGGTGGTTGCTGACCGCGTGATAGATCGCCGGCACCGACACGAGCTGGTTCACGCCGTGCTCGCCCACGGCCGTGAAGAAGCCGTCAAAGTCGAGCGGGCCGGACAGGATCTCGACCCGTCCGCCCAGCTCGAGCAGGGGGATCAGCTGGCTGTTGCAACCCGTGACGTGGAACAGCGGCACCGACACCAGCGTCGAGATGTCCGGCCCTTCGGAGCGGTCGATCGGGTTGCAGCGCAGAGCGTTCTCGCCATTGGTGAGGAAGTTGCCGTGCGAGGTCACGGCGCCCTTCGGGAACCCCGTGGTGCCGCTCGTGTAGAAGATCGCCGCAAGGTCGTCCGCGGAGAGTCGCTCGGGCTCGACCGCGGGCCCATCAGGCAGCGCCGCGCCCGGCATGAACGTGAAGCGCGAGCCGGAGTCCTCGACCACGTAGCCGACCTCGTCCTCGGTGAAGCGCGTGTTGACCGGCACAACGACCGCGCCGAGCATCTGCGTGCCGAAGAACGCGAGCACCCAGTCGATGCCGTTGCCGAGACGGTTTGCGATGCGGTCACCGCGCTGCACCCCGCTCGAGCGCAGACCGCCGGCGACGCGCGCGGCGCGCTCCCACAGCTCGCCGTATGTGATCTCGGGACCGCCGACCTCGAGCACCGCGATCGCGGACGGATCGCGATCGACGCTCGCATGGAGCATCTGCACGAGCGAGTCCGGTCGGCCGGTGTAGCTTGCGCGCCCGTCCTCGCCGCGCTCCACGCCGCTCGAGTCGAACGGGTTGCGTCCACGCGGTGCCGGACCGACCCTCGCCGAAGTGCTGTGATCGCTGGCGGCGTTCATACCGGACGGCGGCATCAGAGCTGCGTCGTGTCGGTTCCGAGCCCGAGCAGCAGCCGCCCGGTCAGCTCCCAGGTCGCCGGCGCGACCATCACGTGCTGTGTCGCCACGTGCACGTCGCGGAAGCGACGCTGCAACGGGCTGGAGTCGTAGATCGAGGAGCCACCGGCCGCGTGGTACATCGACGTGGTCGCCCGCGCAGCGGCGCCGGTCGCGTGCGTCGCAGCCATCCGCAGCCCCACCCGCTGCCCCTCGGGGATCGGCCCGCCCTCTCGCGCCGCCCGCCAGGCCCGCTCGGCTTCGTCCAGCAGCAGCCCCCGCGCGGCCCGCAGGGCCGCCTCGGTCTGAGCGACCTCGGCCTGCACCGTCGAGCGTTCGGCGAGCGTCCTGCGCCCGCCCGCCGGCGTCTTCGCGCCGGCGAGTGCCATGAAGTCATCGACCGCCCCGCGCGCGATCCCAAGCGCCACGGCGGCGATCCCGAGTGACAGCAGGCCGAACAGCGGGAACGCGTAGAGCGCCCCTTGGTGGCACGGAGCGTCGCTCAGCAGGGAGACCCCCCGAGCGGCGGGCACGGGCAGCGAGACGGCCGCCATGTCGTGGCTGCCGGTGCCGCGCAGGCCGCTGACGGACCACGTGTCGATCACCTCCACCGCGTCCGCCGGCATCAGCATCAGCCGCACGTCGGGCGAGCCGTTCTCGAGCAGCTCGGGCTCATCGCCGGCGTGCACGACGCAGCCGCCGAGCACCCAATCGCAGTGCTGCACGCCGCTCGCGAACGACCAGCGGCCGCTGACGAGGAAGCCGCCGTCGCGTCGCTCGGCGCGTCCGCGCGGTGCGAACACGCCGCCCGTGACGTTGCGCCCGTGAGCGAAGATCAGCTCGGCCTCGGCCTGCGGCAGGTACGCGCCGAGGAGGCTGCTGGTCGACGCGACCATCGCGCACCAGCCCGTCGCCCCGTCACCGCGAGCGAGCGCCTCCAGCGCGCGCACCATCTCGGTCGGCGGCGCCTCGCACCCACCGAGCGTGGCAGGGAGGCACAGGGAGAACAGACCCGCATCGAGCAGCTCGCTCACGAGCTCGCTGGACAGCCTGCGTTCGCGCTCGGTCTGCTCCGCGAGCTCGGCGGCACGCGGCGCCAGTCGCTGCGCCGCGCTGAGCGGCGACTCGCTCGTGCCGACCTTCTGTGTTCCGATCGCCATCTCTCTCCCGTTCGGCGGTGAGCGCGAGCCTATCGTGAGCGGTGCGTGCGCGCGCAGCACGGGCACGAGCACCGATCTTCGCGCGCGCAGCAAGGGCACGAGCGCGTCGTGACCGAGGCCGCTCAGGGTGCCAGGCGCGTGCGCGACCAGCGCTCGCCGTCGCGCTCGTACAGCAGCCGATCGTGCAACCGGTCCTCGGCTTCGAGCCAGTACTCGATGGCCGACGGGCTCACGCGGATCGCCCCCCAGTCAGACGGGCAGACCGGCGGCGCCTCCATCGCCTCCCGCAGATGCGCGGCGCGCGCCCGCAGCGGCGCAAGGTCCTCGATCTCCTCGCCCTGGCGCGAGACGATCGTCTGCACCTGGTGCGCCGGCGCGCGCTCGGCGAACAGCTCCTCGGCCAGTGCGCGCTCGGCCAGCTCGGCGTCGCCGACGACGTGCACCTGGCGCCCCAGCGAGGGCCAGTGGAACAGCAGCGCCACGTGCGGATTCGCGGCCAGCTCCTTGGCCTTGCGCGTCCACAGCGCCGAGGTGAACAGGAGCGCGCCGGGCTCGAGCCGCTTCAGCGAAACCGTGCGCGCGCTCGGCCGTCCCTGCGCCCCGACGGTCACCAACGCGACCGAGTCGGCCGCCGGCAGATCCGCTTCGCGCGCATCGGCGAGCCAGCACTCGAGCAGCTCGAGCGGCCGGGCCGGGCTCGCCGCAGGATCCAGCCGCGCGCTCACTCGGTCAGGCAGGTGTCCTCGTCGGAGTAGGCAGGCGCACAGGCGCAGATGACGTGAAGCGGCTCCTCGCCGACGTTGTAGAGCTTGTGCCGCGCGCCGGGCGGGATCAGTGCGCAGTCGCCCTGCGCGAGGAGCCGCTCCTCGCCGTCGATCACCAGGCGCCCGCGCCCGGCGCTGACGAGGTACAGCTCCTCGGTCGTGCGGTGGTAGTGCTCCGTCGTGGCCCCACCCACCGGGATCGTCGCCTCGGCGAGGCTCTGGTTGCGCGCCGGCGCCGACACCGGACCCGCCCACTCGCGGATCTCAGAGCCGTCGAGCGTCGTGAACGCCTGAAGCTCTGAGTAGGAGCGCACCTCCATCGAGGACAAGCCTAGACGCGTGGCAGGTTCTCGGGCAGCGGCACCTCAAGCGGCGGGCGCCCCGGACCGGGCTCATCCCATGACTCCCAGGCGACGCCATCGCGACCGACGTGCTTGCCGGTGCCGCCGAGCGCGAGGAGCACGAGCGGCTCCGATCCTGCATTCACGAGCTGGTGGCGGATCCTGGCCGCCACGCGCGCGAGGCGATCCGGCCCGAGCACGTGCTCGACCCCCTCGACGCCGAGCGTCAGCTCCCCCTCGAGCACGAGATAGACCTCCTCCTGGTGCTCGTGTGCGTGGATGCGCCCGCGCTCGCCGCCTCGCAGCACGACCAGGTTGATGCCGAGGGACTCGGCGCCGAGCTCCCGGCGCAGCGTCTGAAAGCGCTCGCCGTGTCTGCGGTCGAGCGTGGCCGTCGAGACCGGTGCGCCGTTGCCCTCGTCGCTCATCCGCCCAGCATAGGCGCGCACACCCGAGCCCCGCTCGACCGCGCTCGAGTCGAGTCCCGCCTGGCGGCGGCGATCGGGTTTGCGGACGAGCGAACACGAGCACTAGACTCGCCAGAGGCATGGGGTTCGACCAATACCACGAGCCGCCCGAGGAGCTCCCGGAGCAGACGCGCACGTTCGCCCGACTGTGCGCCTCGCTGACCGAGGAGGCCGAGGCGATCGGCTGGTACGAGCAGCGGCTTGCGGTCGAGCGCGACCCCGAGGCCGTGGCGGTGATGTCGGACGCGGTCGGCGAGGAGTACAAGCACTTCAGCATGGACCTCGAGTTTCTGCTGCGACGCACGCCCAAGTGGCGCGAGATAGCACAGGGGGTGTTGTTCCAGGAGGGCGACATCGTCGAGCACGGCGAGGAGGCCGAGGCGGAGGCCGACGAGGGTCCCGAGGGGGACGCGCCCGGCGCCGGCTCACGCGCGGCCGGTGGTGCCGCCTCCGCGGGCGAGTCGCTTGGCATCGGCAGTCTGCGGGGTGAGGGACTTTGAGCCACCTGCTGCGCGAGCACGCTCCGATCACGGCGGAGGGCTGGAAGCGGATCGACGAGGAGGCGCAAGCGCGGCTTCTGCCAGGGCTCGCCGCGCGCCGCCTCATCGACTTCTCCGGCCCCCATGGCTGGGAGCGATCTGCGACGAACCTCGGCCGCGTGGAGGACGCCGACGTGAGCGAGCTCAAAGGCGTCGAGGCCAACAGGCGCGTCGTGCTGCCGCTGCTCGAGCTGCGTTCGCGTTTCCAGATCTCGCGTGCCGAGCTGCGCGCCGGCGACCGCGGCGCCGAGGATGTCGACTTCGCCGACCTCGACGTCGCCGCTCAGCGGATCGTCGAGGCAGAGAACGAGGCCGTGTTCCACTCTTGGCAGAAGGCAGGCGTCGCCGGCATCGCCAGCAGCTCGCCGCACCCGCCGATAGTGCGCAAGAAGAGCTTCGAGGACTACTCGGGCTGCGTCGCGCGTGCCGTCGAGCTGTTGCTCCGCAGCGGCATCGCCGGCCCGTATGGCGTGGCGCTCGGCGGCGAGGACTACACGAGCGTCGTCGAAACCGCAGAGCACGGCGGCTACCCGCTGCTCGAGCACCTGCGCCAGATCGTCAAGGGACCGCTCGTGTGGGCGCCCGGCGTCAAGGGCGCGATCGTGCTGAGCATGCGCGGCGGCGACTTCGCGTTCGAGAGCGGGCAGGATCTGTCGGTCGGATACGAGGCGCACGACGCTGAGACCGTGTCGCTGTACATCGAGGAGTCCTACAGCTTCCGCGTGCTCACGCCCGAGGCAGCGGTCGCGATCGTCGCGCCCAAAGGCCGCTGAGCGCGCGTCCCCGCGAGGCGTTACTCGGCCTCTGGCGCCGCAACCCCCGGCGACGGAACCTCCGCTGCCCCAGCCCCGCGTGGTGGCGCCGCCGTCGGCGCGAGCTCGGTCCCGGGGACTTTCGCCGGCCGTGCCCCCGGGCGAGCCAGCAGCACCGCGCCGACCGTCACGGCGACGAACGCCAGCACGCGCAGCGCGCCGAGCCCGCCCGAGGGGACCGGCTCTTCGAGCACGATCGTCCCGGCGAGGATCGGCAACACGTTCGCCATCAGGGTCGCCAGCCCGGCCACGATCAGCGCCGCGCCCGCCTGGTAGCCGAGCTGCAGCAGCGCCGTGCCGAGCGTGTAACCCACGATCAGCAGCACCACGAACGCGATCCGCGCTCCGCCTTGGGTGGCGAGCTTCGTCGAGATGTCGCCGATCGAGAACCACATGCCGCCGGCCAGCCCGTATGCCACCGCAGCGCCGATCAGGCGGCGGCCGACGAGCAGCACGGCGAGCGCGAGCGCGCCGGTGCCGCCGAGCCACACGAGCACGTCCGCGGTCGCGCCGCTGTGGCCTTCTCCGGTGCCTTCGGCGAGCGACACGGCGAGCGCGACGAGTCCGAGCACCGAGATGATCGCGCCGGCGATCTGCCTTCCGCCGAGCGGCGGTCCGCCGAGACGCGAGGAGAGGTAGGCGAGCAGCCCGATCCCGCCGGCGGCGATGCTCTGCACGAGCGCCAGCGGGGCCAGCGCGAGCGCCGCCGCGTACAGCAGGAAGCCGCCCGACTCCAGCGCGAAGCCGACGACCCAGCCGCGATCGGCCAAGAGCTGTCGCAACGACTGCAGCGGTCTTCGCAGCGAGAGCGCCGGCATCGCAGCGGCCGCTTCGTGCTCGCGCAGGTAGCCGAGCGAGACGAGCGTGGTCGAGAGCAGCGCGAGCCCGAACGCGACGGCGATTCCCACGCTCAGAGCTCGGCCCTCCCCGACCGGGCGTGCCTGCTCGCCGCTACTGCAGGTATTTCTCGACCGTGCCCGGCTCGCGCGCTTCTGCTTCGTCCGGGTCCTGCCCGGCGGCGCGCCGTGCGCGGCGCTGGCGCAGCAGGTCCCAGCACTGGTCGAGCTCGACGGACACCTGATCGAGCCGCTCACGATCGGAGGCGAGCGGCTCCTCCTGCCCGTGGGCCGCGTCTCCCTGCTCGCGGCTCTGCAGCGAGTGCTCCTCGGCGACCAGCGCCTCGATCCGGCTGAGGATCGATTGATCGTCCATCTTGCGCAGGGTATCCAAGCTACGCCGAGCGCCCCACGCCGAGCGCGCCCGCAGCCGGCGCCCCCGGCGACCAGGCGGCCGCGTACCGGTCGAGGGGCGCGCGGTCTGACGGCGCCGTCCGCCGGTGCGTCAGCCGGTGTACACGCGCGAGAGCGACTCGGCCACGCACACCGGCTTCTCGCCGCCCTCGCGCTCGAACGTCAGCTCAGTCGTGATCTGCGCTCCCCCAGGGATGTCCTCGATCGATTTCAGCACGGCGCGCATGCGCACCTTCTCGCCCACCGGCATCGGCGCCGGGAAGCGCACGCGGTTGAGGCCGTAGTTGACGCCGAAGGCGAAGCCTTCGAACTTGAACATGTCGTAGGAGAAGCGCGGCGCGAGCGACAGCGTGTAGTAGCCGTGGGCGATCGTGCCACCGAACGGGCTGTCCTTGGCGCGCTCGGGATCGATGTGGATCCACTGGTCGTCGCCGGTCACCTCAGCGAACCGGTCGATCTTCTCCTGCGTCACCTCGAGCCAGTCGCTGACACCGAGCTCCTTTCCTTCGTAGGCCTTCACCTCGTCGAGGCCGTTGAGCGTGAGCATGTTGCGGTCTTCCTTCCGTTCTCCGTGGGCGTGTCGCTTGGCCGGTGGTCGAGGCGACCGCGGCGAGCGGCGCGCAGGGCGCGGCGGCACGGATGCTATGCGCTAGCAGCCGAGAGCTCGTCGGCGCGAGCCCCGGTCGGTCGCTCGAGCTCGACGCAGAGGCGCTCGACCACTTCCGGATCGAACTGAGAGCCGGCATTGCGGAGCAGCTCGGCAACGGCCTCCTTCGGCGAGCGCGCAGCGTCATAAGGGCGCTCGGAGGTCATCGCGTCGAACGCGTCGCAGACGGCGATGATGCGCGAGCCGAGCGGAATCGCGCGCCCGGCCAGGCCGTCCGGATAGCCGCTGCCGTCCCAGCGCTCGTGACTCGAGCGCACCAGTCGAGCGACCGGCCGAAGAGCCGGCGCAGCGTTGAGGATGCGCTCGCCGATGATCGTGTGCTGGCGCATCAGCCGCCACTCGCTCTCGCTGAGCCGGCCTGGCTTGTCGAGGATGCGGTCGGGGATGGCGAGCTTGCCGAGATCGTGGAGCTCGGCGGCGCGGCGCAGCTCGTCGAGCTGTTCGGAGTTGAGATCGAACGTGCGCCCGATCGCGGTTGCGAGCTCCCCCACGTCGCGGACGTGCTCGTGCAGGTCGGGCTGGCGCTCGTTCAGCAACTGCATCAGCACGCGCTGCTGCATCGTCACGCTCTGGACGTGCGCTCGGCTCGAGCGGCCGGCCGCCGCCTTGTCGGCGTACATGCGCTCATCGGCGAGATTCAATGCGGCTCCGACGGTGATGGCCTCCTCGGGCATCGCGACCACGCCGCAGGAAGCCGTGACGGCGAAGCCACGACCGCGCTCAGACAGGGCCGTGCGGCAGCCGACCACGGCCGCGTCCTCGCGCTTGAGGCTGCCCGGCAGCAGCACGCAGAACTCGTCGCCGCCGAGCCGGAAGGCCTTGCCGTTGGAACCGGTCGAGGCTGCCAACGAGCGGCCGAGGCGGATGAGCAGAGCATCTCCCGCGCTGTGGCCGAAGCTGTCGTTGTAGCGCTTGAAGCCGTCCAGGTCGAAGAAGGCCAACGTGGCTGGAACCCCGGCGGCAGCCGCCGCCACGGCGATCTCGAGCTCGTCCATCAACCGGCGCCGATTGCCCAGTCCGGTCAGCGCGTCCGTCGTGGCGCCTTCGACTTCGCGCTCGAGCAGCCGCACGTTTTCGAGATAGGTCACGCCGGTTCGCGCTCCGGCCGCGAGCAGCGCCCCGGCGGCCAGGCAGACGGCGAGCGGCGTCAGGCTGTCGAGCGACGCGCTCACGAGCAGCGCCAGCGCGCCGAGCGCGAACACGGCCGGCAGGACGACCGTGTGCCGGCCCGTCGTCGTACGCGCCGGCTTGGCCGGTTCCGCCTGCCATGCGGCGAGCGCGAGCACGGCCATCGAGGCCGGCCACATCGCTTCGAGCACGCCTCCTTCGACGTAGGAGCTCGTGGCCACCTGATAGGCGTAGATGATGTCGGCGGTCGCGTTGAGCGCAATGCCGAGCGCGATCAGCGCCCACTGGAGCCCGGGGCGCCAGTCGGCCAGTGCGAAGCCCACGGCGACGAACGCGAGCAGCAGGAAGTCGGCGAACGGGTAGGCGAGGTTGACGCCGACCGCCGCCGCCGCCGAGCCCTTGCTCGCGCTGATGACGGCCGGGTAGACGAGATCGGCCCCGAGCGCCGCCAGGGTGAGCCCGACGACGATGCCGTCGAGCCACAGCGCCGCGCCCGTGTGGCGGAAGTGCGCTCGCATCAGCAACGCGAGGCCGACGTAGACGGCCGGGTACTCGGCCAGGTACAGCCCATCGGCGAGGGACGGATACGGCGGGCTCTCGACGTGGTTCAACCAGACGGTCCACGTCAGGTCGCCGCCGGTCCAGGCGGCCAGCCCGCACCCGATCAGCAGCCACGCGGCGCGGTTTTGCGAGCGGCGCGCCGCTCGAAGGAAGCAGAGGCTCACCGCGACGAGCTCGATCGCTGTGTAGAGGTAGTCGTTGCAGAAGGTTTCGAGACCGGCGCCGCCGAAGCCCGTCAGCGCATGCGTGGCGAGAAAGGCGAGCGCCGCCGCCAGGCAGACGAAGGCGACCGTCAGCAGCCGCCGCGGCCAAGGCGCTGAGGGCGAGTCGTGCGTCGGGGCGGAGCTGGGTCTGGGCACTCCCTAGAGCATCGCCACGAGCGCGCCAGATCTTGAAGTGAGTTGCGTCGAGGTGGACGGGAGCCCAAGGGGGGCGACGGGGCCACGATCGTCGAGTACGCCCAGAGCTGGCAGGGCCCTCGGGAGCGCCCGGCCGACAGCGCAGATCGCGCGGATCAGGCCCGTCCGGCCGCTACCAGCACGAGGTTGGGCAGACGCAGGCTGCCGTCCTCGGAAGCAAGCCCGCGGGCGGCGTCCGTGACTGCCTGCCACACCCGCTCCTGCACCTCCGGTGGATGGGGCTTCACCAGGTTCACGACCGGCGGGACGAGCTCTTGCACGCTGCGCGTGAACTCCTCGGCCGAGTCGTACTCGAAGGTGATCTCCAGCTCGTCGACCTCGACGTCGGAGAACCCGCCGCCCTCGAGCAGGGCACCGATGGCCGCCGGCGTCGGGCGCGAGAGCGGTCCCGGCCTACCCGGGGGCGGTGGCGGAAGCTCGAGCTGCTTGATCACCGTGCCCATCGGCATCGCAATGAACGGCACGCGCTCGGGCGGCCCCCATGAGCTGATCGCCAGTCTCGCGCCCGGCTTCAGGAATCCGCGGACGCGGCTGGCCGCGCCCTCGCCGTCGGGCTCGAAGATGATCCCCCAACGCGACAGGGCCGCGTCGAAGCTGCCCGGCGGGAACTCCGGTGAGACCGCATCAGACTCGATGAACTCGAGGTTCTGGAGTCCGGCGGCAGCCGCGCGTTCGCGCCCGTACGCCAGCATGCCGGCCGAGATGTCCGTCGCAACGACCTCTCCCTCCGGACCGACGATCTTTGCGGCCGTGAGCGAGGGTTCGCCGTAGCCGGCGGCGACGTCGAGCACGCGCTGGCCGGGCCCCACGCGCGCCATCGCCGTGAGCCGTTCGCTGACCGGCGCGGTCGTCCGGTCGATGAACTCGCTCCACTCGCGCCAGCCCTTGGACGCCTCATCCCAGTCGCGCCGCTGGCCAGCGCGAAACTCGTGTTGGTCGACCCCAGTCCCCTCCATTGCTCTCCTCCGGCGTTCGATGCTGGAAACGTGCGTGGGAGGCCCGTGGCTGTCTCGCCGCCCGCAGTAGCGACCTAAGCCTACTCGCCGCGACTCGGCCCCTTGATACGCACGCGCGAGGAGCCGATGTCGGTCGAGCGCTATCAGGTCGCAGGGGGAGGAGTGCTAGTCAGCGGGAGGAGTGCTAGATACCCACGTCTTGCAGATTTTCGTCGCTCGCCCCGCCTGCTCGAGCCGCGAGACCGACCCGCCGATGCAGTACGGATCGAGTTTGGTGATCGTTGCGAGCGCCGACGTAGTGCCCGGCATTGCCGCGAGCACGCGCATGTCCTCGAGCGTCAGAGCGTTCGTGCGAGTGTGACTCGGGCTCGCACTGGGACAGCCGCCGAAGACTTTGCGTCGGTTGGTGCGCCGGGACCGTTGCCAGACCAGATGCGTTTGCATCATTGCCCACTCCTGCTACGTGTTCCAGTTCGAGCCGGCGGGCGAATCTCCTTTACAGAGCCGTGGCCCTTCAATCCGCGCGCTTCGCTCGTCGATCGGTGGCAGACTCGCGGCACCGGTCTGCGGGGAGTCCGCAACGCTCGCGGACACCGGTGATCGGGCTTCTCAGCCAAGACCCGTCCAGGAGGACAGAACCGTGACCGAGCACACGCCATTCATCGACTACGAGCACCTGCCCGCCCCGAGAGAGGGGTTCCTCGTCACGCAGTTCATCACCGTGCGAAGCGTTGCCAGGTCACGCGCGTTCTACTCCGAGGTTCTCGACGGCCAGGTCGTGCTGGAGGAAAACCCGTGCATGGTCAAGCTCTCCAACTCGTGGGTGATCATGAATCCCGGCGGCGGCCCCACCCCTGACAAGCCCGATGTCTCGGTCGTCGACTACGAGCCGGGGCACACGGTCTCGACCTTCATGAACCTGCGCGTCGCCGACATTCAGGCGTGCTACGAGAGGTGGCTCTCGAAGGGGGCCGAATTCGTGACGCCGCCGATCGATCGCGGCGCCGAGATCCGCTGCTACATGCGGGACCCCGACGGCTACCTGATCGAGGTCGGCCAGTCCACGGGACTGCTCGAAGGCAGGCTCGCCAAGAAGCGGCTCGAGGATCTGCCGGGCTGAGCTGCTCGGCTCGATGCCGCGAGGCACACGCCGCCGCAAGGGCCGCATCAGCGAGTCTGCCTGAGGGGCGTGGGGCATGTTTGCACGGAGTCAGCACCCCGACGCCCCATCGCCTACTCCGCCATCCCCGCGGCCGCGAGCGCTTGCGCCCGGTCCGCGTACAATCTTCGCGTCGCGCACGGTCCAGACGACTCCGGGGGAGAGTTTGACTTCACGCGTCGTGCCCACCATGCGCCCGGACGATCTTTGAAGCAGCAGGACTCGCTCGCCGCAATCGAACGCCTCCTCGACCTCGGTCCGATACTCCGCTGCGAGGTGCTCTCATCTCCGCTGAGGTTCGCTCAGTGACGTGCCCGGTGGCGTGCCACAGGTCGGTGCAGCGCTGCGCCGCGCGAGTCGCCTCGCCGAGCGCAGGTAGATCACCGTCTACGCCGACCAATATCGCCGAAGGGCCAATCGGCTCTCTACGATCCCTCGAAGAGCACTCATCGAGCGAGCGAGCGAGGTATGGATCGCCGACTGCCGCGCGGTCGCGAACAGCCTGACGCCGGCCAAGCGCGGCCGGCCGATGCGCACGGGCATGTTCCAGGCGCAAGCAGCATTCTGTGGCCGCGGAGATGATGTTCCCCACAACGCCGGAGCCATCCGTCCGTTTAGGCTGGGAAGGGACGCAAAGGGACCGTTGCTCCCAACCGAGAGGAACCGATGGCAAAACGCGTGCTTGTCGTGACCAACGAGACTTTGGCCGACGCTAACGAGGTGCCTGAGCCGCTCCGCCCGATTTTCGAGGAGGCCGAAGAGATCTATGTGATCGCGCCGTCGCTGACGACCTGGCTGCAATGGGTGGCCTCCGATGTCGATCACGCCCGCGTGTCGGCCGACGAGCGTCTGCATGCGGTCTTTGACCACATGCACGCTGAAGGCCTGCAGCCCGCCGGCACGGTGGCAGGCGAGAACCAAGTCACCGCGATCGCCGACGCGCTGGCTAACTTCGATGCTGATCTCATCGTGCTCAGACTGCACGCTCCAGGCAGTGAGAGCGAGAACTGGCGTGAGCACCGGATCGCAACGCAGGTGCGTGGACACTTCGACCTGCCAACGATCGTGTTTTTCTTCGATGACGAAGGGCATGTCGTCGGACGAGCAGAAGCGTAACCCGCCACACGCGTAGTTATCGCCCTCATCTTGCGGCGGACGGAGTTCGACGTTCCGGCGCGATCCACGTCTGGACGCGGCGTAAGAACTGCGAACCGCAAGACGCTTGGATCAGAAGGTGCGCGACACTTACGCCTCGGTACCCACCGCCGAGCTCACTGCGGCTGCGGCGAGGTGCGCGCCGTGCCGCTAACCGACGTCGGGCCCTCCGCGACCGTTGCCGGCCTTGACGAGCAGGAGCTTGCCGCGTTGCGCCACGTTGGCCAAGGTTGGGGACGCTCGCTGGGTGATGGCCGGACGTGGCTGCACGAGCTACCGGTGGATCCGGGCTTGCACCGCTTCCCGAGCACGTTGGTCGCGGGCCGCGGTGGACGCTTCTCGGCTGTCGACTTCGTGCCCGGCCTGGACGAGGGAGAGGTTCGGGCCACGCGGCATGCCGGCGCTGTTCCCTCGGGCCTGGGGCAGGCGGCTTCGGCGTGCCGGCGCGTGCTGTTCGGCAGATCGCTCGCGGCGAGCGCGGTGGCGCACGAGCGAATGGGCAAGCTAGTAGGGCTGGCGATCCTCTCCTCGGATGCGCTCTCGTCGGTTGCCTATGGCCCCGAGGCGATGCTCGCCGTCCTTGCCCTCGCAGGCACCGCGGCGCTGGGCCTCTCGTTGCCGATCGCGTTGGCGATCATCGTGCTGATGATCGCAGTCGGTGTCTCCTACCGACAGCTCATCCGCGCGTATCCGCATGGCGGCGGGTCCTACGTCGTCGCCCGTGAGAACCTCGGCGAGCTACCCGCGCTGATCACCGCCGCCGGACTGCTGATCGACTACGTGCTGACCGTCGCGGTGTCGGTCTCCGCTGGGGTCGCGGCCATCACGTCGGCCGTCCCCAGCCTGGTCCGTTACGCAGTCCCACTGGGCGTGATTGTGATCGCGGTCCTGTTGGCGGGCAATCTGCGTGGCGTACGCGAGGCGGGCGCGATCTTCTCGGCGCCGACCTATGCGTTTGTGGCGGCGATGTTTGCGCTTATCGCTGTGGGGTTCGTCGACGCCTCCGCGCACAGTTTCAAGCCTAGTCCGGTCGGCGGGGTGAGGCCGCTCGAGGCCGTCACGCTGTTGCTGGTGTTGCGTGCGTTCTCCTCCGGCGCTACGGCGATGACGGGCATTGAGGCGATCTCCAACGCGGTGCCCGCGTTCAAGGAGCCGGCCTCGCGTAGCGCGCGCACGGTACTGACAGTAATGGTCGCCCTACTTGTCACGATGTTCGCCGGGCTCGTTGTACTGATGCACCTGGACGGGGTCGTTCCTCACGCCGACCAGACTGCACTCTCGCAGCTCGCTCACCGCAGCTTCGGCTCGGGTCCGTTGTACGTTTACGTTCAGGTCGCCACCGCACTTGTGCTGCTGCTTGCGGCGAATACCGCGTTCAACGGCTTCCCTCGCATGCTCTCTTTCATGGCTCGCAACGGCCACGCCCCACGGGTCTTCTTGCGGCTCGGCGATCGCTTGACATTTAGCAATGGCATGATCGCGCTCGCGGCCGGCGCCGCCCTGCTGTTCGCGTCCTTCTCGGGCCGCACCGATTCGCTAATCCCGCTCTACGCGGTTGGCGTGTTCGTCGCGTTCACCTTCTCGCAAGCAGGCATGGTGGTGCATTGGTGGCGATCGCGCGAGGAGCACTGGCGCAAGAGCCTGGCGCTCAACGGCGTCGGTGCGACGCTCTCGGCGGTCGTATTCGTGATCGCCGCGACGACCAAGTTCAGCGAGGGCGCGTGGATCGCGCTCCTGCTGATGGCATTGCTCGCAAGTCTCGCTTGGCGCATCCGCCGCCACTATGACGCCGTCAGACACGCGCTGGCTCTGCGTCCACTAGACACCGGCTCGCCGCGCCACGCGGTCGTGCCTCATCCTCAGCGCTTGTTCGCGCCGAGCGCAGAGAACTCATATGCCCCGTTGCCGGTCGAGGGGGAGGAGAGCCCCGAGCAGCTCCGCCACGTGGTCGTCGTGCCGATTGCTCGCCTCGACCTCTCGAGCCTGCGCGCACTCGCCTACGCCGCATCGCTCGGCCAGCCTGTGCTCGCCGTTCACCTGAGCCCCGCCGACGAGGAGGCCGAGCGCTTCCGTGGCTATTGGACGGTCTGGGGCGACCATCTACCGCTCGTGATACTTGACTCCCCCTATCGCGCGGTCGTCGCGCCGCTCGCCCGCTACGTCGATGCCCTGCGTAGCCAGCGACCGGCGCTCACCGTGACCGTCGTCCTGGCCGAGCTGATCGTCAAGCACCGCTGGCATCGCCTGTTGCACAACGGCACCGCAAAGCGGCTGCGTCGTATCCTGCGGCGCCAACCTGGAATCGTCATTACCACCGTGCCTCATCATCTCGCGACCTGAGTCGACGAGGACTAGCGAGTGGTCTCACGTCCAGCTCGACTGGGTCCTCGGGAAGGCGCGCCTCGTCGCCTTCGCCTGGCTACGCCCCGGCGAGCTCGCGCACGGCCTGGGCTGCCGGCACGATGCTGTCTATCCGACTGGCGGTCTCGCCCGCGTAGAGCGGAGTGACATCCACGAGGCGCTCATCCATCCCCAGCAGGATCGACGCGGGACCGTAGAACGGCACCGAGGGTCGTTGCATGCGCAGCGCGCTGGCACTCAGCGAGGACGGCAGCCGGCGCAGCAACGGCGCGGCGATTCGATTGATCGCACGCACCGGCCGTGGTCCGAACGGGTTACTGCCACACCAGCGCTCGGTCGCCAAGTTCGGCACCACCCGGTGGCGCTCATGCCACCCGACGCCGAACAGGAGCGTCTCGAGCGTCTCGGTCGCGCCGAGCACACGCTGCTTGTAGGCGGGGTGAGCCGCGCACTCCTCAGTCAGCAGGAAGCGGGTGCCGGCGACCGCCGCGACCGCGCCTGCCGTGAGCGCGCGGCGGACGTCACCGGCCTCGGCGATGCCGCCGGCGAGCAGCACCGGGCGGCCTTCAGCGACTTCGAGCGCGCTCGGAAGGAAGTCGAGTCCATGCTCCACCCCGAGCAGATGGCCACCCGCCTCGATCCCCTGCGCGATCAAGCCGTCCGCGCCGTCGAGCAACGCGCGTGCCGCCTGCGCGCATGTGCCCACCTGCTGCAGCACGACTACGCCGGCCGCGCGCAGGTGCTGCACCAGCCCTCGGTCGAAACCGCAGAACAGCACTACGCAGTCGGCACCGCCATCCACACATGCCTGCACATGGCGCATGCTTACGAACGGCATCAGCAAATTTGCCGCGATCGGACGACCGGGCGCAAGAGTCCGCGCCTGCACAATCTGATCGTGCAGCTCCTGCGGGGCGAGCGTTATCCCGACCGTGCCCAGCCCCCCGGCAGCCGAGACGGCCCCGGCCAACTCCGCGCCGGAAGTGCCTCCGCCCATGCCGGCCTGCGCGATCGGATGCTGAAGTCCCAGGCGATCGAGCAAATCCATGTCGAGGAGACCCTACCCTTCGCATTCGCGCATCGCCCCCCGGCGGCACGAGCATTACCAGCTCTCTGAGTTCATCGACGCCGGTGCAGCTGGCCGATGCGGTCGCGAGGTACCTCGTGGCTCGACCGTGTGGTCGAGATCGCGCCCCGTCCAGTAGCGCGGCTCGAGCGCGTTCGCGAGCTGAGCAGGGCTTGGGCGCGCCAAACGAGAGGAGCGCTCGAGTCGGGGGCATACCTCGCGCCAAGGCGCGGTCGAGCCCGAAGGCACGCGCACGAGCGTGCATACGGTCACGAATGCGACGTGACCGTACCGTCACACAGCTCGGGGCTGCCGGGTCTTTCAGCAGGCAGCATCCTGGACATCTCAACGCTCCAGCCCGTTTGCCCGAGCTCCAGCGGGCTACCGGCAGGGCCGGGGGCCCGCCGCGCTCTGAGCGGGATGCCGGTAGCCCGCTCGAGGTCGGTCGACGATCTTGCGAGCGGTACTTGGACCATCTGCTCGCAGCCTAGCCACGTCTGGCTCCGTTCGGTATGGGTACAACTGTGTAGACCCGGAAATGACTCCAAGCGGACCCGCAGCTCATCTCGTCTGGCTCGTGCCCGGCCGGGCTTGGCCTTGGCTGTAGCCTTGCACGATGCCGTCGCCGAGCTCACTGCGACTGGCCCCGCACCCATCTGATCGGCCAGCAACCTCCGGCTCAGCGAACCGTCACGAGCCGCAGAGTCGTCTCGGCCGCCGCGGCGCACCTGGGACCTTGCTCTTTCAGGTCTTTGCCGGCAACGCCGCAGTCTTCATCGTCGCGCTCTTGCTCCTGGCCGTGACCCCGATCACGATACACGCGCCCATCAGGCTGGGAGAGCTCGCGTTCCTCGTCGCGGGTCTGCTCCTGCTGCTGAGCGCCGACCTGGTCCTTCTGCGCCGGACGCTCGGTCCTTTGCGGCGGTTGGCAGAGACAATGCACGCGGTAGACCCGACGCGGCCCGGCCGCCGCGCGAAAGAGGAGGCTCACGCGGGTAGCGAGATCCTGGCTCTCGCACAAGCCTTCAACGAGATGCTCGACCGAGTCGAGACCGAGCGACGCAACAGCGCTCGGGTGGCACTGGCAGCCCAGGAGGCCGAGCGCCTACGCATCGCGCGCGAACTTCATGATGAGATAGGCCAGACCCTCACCGCCGTGGCGCTCCGCGCTGAGTACGCCGCTGGGCAAGCCCCTGCCCAGTCAGAGGCGCTGACTGACATTGCTGAGACGATCAAGGCCAGCCTCGACGATGTCCGAGCAATCGCTCGCGAGCTTCGACCCGAGGCGCTTGATGACCTCGGTCTCGTGAACGCCCTGATCGCGTTGTGTTCGCGTGTGGGCCAGCAGGGGTCCGTACGGGTACGACGCGAATTCGACGGCCGTCTGCCGCAACTCGATGCGGATGTCGAGCTCGTCATCTACCGCGTGGCGCAGGAGGCATTGACCAACGTTCTGCGGCATTCTCAAGCGGCACAGGTCACGGTTTCACTGCGCAAGCAGGACGCGAACATCGTGCTCGAGGTTTCAGACGACGGCCGCGGTCTCGAAGAGGGCATGGACGAGGGCAGCGGGATCGCGGGAATGCGCGAGCGCGCAATGCTCGTGGGCGCGGATCTGCAGATCACAGCAGAGGCTGACCACGGGGTCGCCGTCAAGCTCAGCGTCGCTCCGGGGACAACACATTGACGACTCCCCTGAAGACTCGAGTGCTGCTTGCCGACGATCACGCGCTCGTGCGAAGCGGGCTGCGGATGGTGCTCGATAGGCAGCCCGACATCGAAGTAGTCGCCGAGGCAGGCGACGGAGCGGAAGCGGTCAAGCTGGCACTGTCGGAGGACATCGATCTGGCCATCCTCGATGTCTCGATGCCGCGCCTGACCGGCCTCCAGGCCGCAGCTGAGCTTCACAGTCGGAGGCCCGACCTGCATGTCCTCATCCTCTCAATGCACGACAACGAGCAGTACTTCTTCGAGGCATTGAAGGCGGGGGCTGCAGGCTATGTACTCAAGTCGGCCGCCGAGCGTGATCTCGTCGAGGCCTGTCGGGCGACCATGCGGGGGGAGCCGTTTCTGTACCCTGCGGCCGTCACAGCCCTGGTCCGCGACTACCTAGACCGTGCCAGGCGCGGAGAGGCGGCACCGAGGGACCCCTTGACACCGCGCGAGCTCGAGGTCGTCAAGCTGATCGCCGAGGGTCACACGACTGAGGAGATAGCCGAGCTCTTGGTGATCAGCAAGAAGACGGTCGAGCGACACCGCGCGAATATTCTGGAGAAGCTGGAAATGCGCAACCGCGTGGAGCTCACGCGCTACGCGATTCGCCACGGACTTGTCGAGCCCTAATCGATGACCTATACGGCGCTCGGCAGACCCAGGTCTCCTCGAGGTCAGATGGGTAACAGTCCCCATATTCGATGGGCCGCTCGACGCCTATGGTCGTTATCTACAGCTACCACCCCGACCGAGCTCACCGTTCTGGCGCGTCGGTTCGGTTCCCGGACATTTCTAGGAGGTAACGAGATGGCTTGTCAGATCCCAGACCGCCCGAGCCGAGGCATCCGCTACCGATCGCTGAGCAACTTCTACCTCGCCGACCCGCGCCGGATCGACTCACCGGAGCGCGATCTCGGACTTTGGTGGCGCGTTGGCTCGCATGGCCCGTACTACCGCGCCGCTTGGATGGGCGAGACCGGCGAGCTCTACGCAGCGCGGCTTGGCATGCCCGAGCAGCAGGGCGATGTTCACGTCCTCGGTCGAGGCAGTGACGAGGAGCTCGAGGAGGCGCTTGAGGGCTGGGCGGACATCTGTCCGCAGCCGGACTCTATGACCTGGCTGCGCCATCGGGCGGGGAGTTTGGCGCAGCCTGAAGCGCCTCGGGCAATGTCGGACGAGCGGCGAGACCTTGCGTGGGGGGCCGGGCGTCGCGTGCAGCACGCCAGGGAAGCGCTGACCGATAGAGACCGGCGCGCAACGGTCGCTCGTCTTGACGGGGTTGGTGTGGAGAGACGAAACGCCCACGACCCCTCAGGAGGCACGACCCAGTATCTCGTGGACATACCAACGTGAGGCTGATGGCGCTTGTCGGTACGACCGCGATCACCACGACTTCGGCTAAGGCGCTGTTGCTGGAGCTGGGGCCGGCATGAGCGCGGCCGTCCCGCCGGCTGACGCCAAGTTGGCTCAGAGCCGCCGCGTTGAGGTTGATGCGACCGCGCCGTTTCGGCTGGACCTTACGGCGTGGGCGCTGCGTCGCCGCGCCCACAACGAAGTTGACCGCTCGGACGCGTCGGGCTATCAGCGCGTGCTGTCGATCGAGGGCGGGCCCGTGGCCGTTTCCGTTTCCCAGAACGGTGGACTGGAGTCGCCGCGTCTGTCCGTCCTGCTGGCTGGGAGACCCATCGATCGGCACGTCGTGGTGCTGGCTCATGGCGCGCTGGACAAGCTCTTGGGTCTGACGGTCGATCTCGCCGAGTTCACGGCGATGACCAAGCAGGATGCGTTGCTAGGTCCGCTCGTCGAACGTCTGCGCGGCCTGAAGCCGCCGCGATTTCCCACCGTTTTCGAGGCGCTGATCAACGCCGTCGCGTGCCAGCAACTCTCCCTTACAGTTGGCATCTATCTGCTCAACCGCCTCACCGCGGCCCAAGGAAGCCCGGCGTCCGAAAGCCCGCGGGGACCGCGCGCGTTCCCAACCCCCGAGCAGCTCGCACCCCTGCGTCCCGATGATCTCCAGCGTCACGGCTTCAGCATGAGGAAGGCCCGCACGATCGTCGAAACCGCGCGGGCGGTCGTCGGCGGCGATCTGGACCTCGAGGGGCTTGAACAGCTTGATGATCGAGCGGCGATCGAGCGCCTGAAAAGCCTGCGCGGCGTAGGTCGCTGGAGCGCCGAGTACGTGCTGCTTCGCGGCCTGGGCCGTTTGCACGTATTCCCCGGAGACGACGTCGGAGCACACAACAAGCTCAGGCGCTTCCTTGACATAGACACACAACTGGACCACGCGGCTGTCAAAGAGTTGGTTGCCCGGTGGCATCCGTATGAGGGCATGGTCTATTTTCACCTCTTGCTTCAGTCGCTGGCTGATGAGGGCGTGGTCTAGCCAGCCTCCCCCTTCCGCCGACGCCCTCGGTCGGCAGGTCAGGCGCCGACCGCCGTTCTGCCTAGACCCGCGGGCGACGCACCCCCGATATCTCGCGCGGACAGCACGCAAGTTCAACGTCGTCAAGTGCCGCTCTCTTTGAGGTCGGCTCGCACGCAACGTCGAAGTCCTCCCTCGCGTACTTGGCCGGGCGACGGACCGCTCATCGGTCGTAAGGACCAGTGCCGCAGCGACGCTATTAGACATGGAGCTGATAGCGCATGTCGATCGACCCGGAGGATTCGGTGAGTGCCTCGCCGCGGAGCCCCGAGCGGGCAACGCCGAGCGCGCGACCGGGGCCGTAGCCCGCGTCGTCGTCGCCTCCAACGGCTCGCCGCAGAGCAGGGATGCGCTGTCGTTCGGCGCGGTCCTAGCACGCATCACCGGTGCGAGGCTCGGGGTGGTGTGTATCTTCCCGCCAGACTCACTGTCCGGCTTGCCGTTCGAACCCCGCGCGGCGCGTGTTGCCACCGAAGACCATCGGATCTTCGTGCGTCAAGATGCCGACGCTGTGCTCGCCGAGGCCAAAGCGGCATTACCCGACGATCTTTCCGTGGACTACCGCGCGTTGGAGTGCGAATCGCGCCCTAGCGCACTTCGCAAGCTGGCCCTCTCGGACTCGATCGATCTGCTCGTCCTGGGATCGAGCCATCGCAGTCGGGTTGAGCGGCTACTTCCGCTCGGAGTCACGCGCAGCCTGTTGCGCCGGCCGCCTTGCGCACTTGCAGTTGCGCCTCGCGGTTTTCGCTACCGAAAGCACCCCGCGTTGAGGGAGCTCGTTGTCGCTCACGACCAGTCGCCCGCGTCTGAGCGAGCGCTGGACGTAGCCGCCGCCCTCGCGGTTCAGGTCGCCGAGAGGTCGAGCACCGCAACGAAACTACGCGTCTTTGAGCTCCCCGGCGCGGGCAGCGGTGGCCGCGGAGCCGCCGACTTGGCGCTTGCTGCGCGCTCGGACATCGACGCGCGCATAGCCGCCCGCGCCGGCTTCGATAGCAACCGTGATCGCCCTGGCCGAGACGGAGCGCTTCAGATCTACACGAGCGCAACCGTCGCAGACGCCGATCCGACGACCGGACTGATCGATATCACGACGAGCGAGGCCGATTGCCTGGTTATCGACTGGCCGCACCATCCACGCAATCGGCGTCGCCGTCTGTTGCACCGTGCCAGGCTGCTTCGACGCACCGGCTGTCCACTGCTCATCGTGCCCGCCGGCGTTCGCTCGCCCTTCCTCGCGGCACTCAACCCACCCCTCGATCAAGTGAGTTCGGCAGCAGGTCGCACTCGAGCTAGGTGCGGGACGGCTGGACCCGGCGAACCGCACCTAGCTGGCGAGCGAGACGAAGCCGCCGACGATCGCCCCGTAGGCGATGTGCGACAGAAGCGTCGCTAGAGGCGTGCGGGCGCCGTAGTTGAGCATCATGAATCCCGGTGGCTCCAGAAGCGGCCTGTCGGCCGCTGAGCTCTCTGAGGTTCCCATCCGCGGATGGGCGATGGGCAGCAGGACGCTGACCAGTGCAGTGCTGGCGAAGATCCCGTGGAGGAGCCCGAATGCCGCGCCGAGCGCCCAGCCGCTATGGCCAATGGCGA
Source organism: Solirubrobacteraceae bacterium (assembly GCA_035553095.1). Lineage (GTDB taxonomy): Bacteria > Actinomycetota > Thermoleophilia > Solirubrobacterales > Solirubrobacteraceae > Palsa-744. The sequence continues at coordinate 53,150 of DATNDZ010000021.1, forward strand.
TGAAGACCCCGTAGTAAACGAACGCGAAGCCCTGGCCGAAGACGAAATGCAGGAGGTAGCCCAGTGCCTTGGCACGGGTGCGGTCGGTAGAGAAGGCTGTGCCGAGCAGAAACGGGAGGTCCATCCGCGTCAAGCCGAGCTCGCTGGCCGCCCGCAGGGCGCTCGTCAGGACGACCGTGCCGACGAAGCCCCCGGCGACGGCTCCCCATGCGTTCATGCTCGCTGTCCCTTGCTAAGCGAAACAGCAGCGTTGATCAAGCTGAGATGGACGAGGCCCTGCGGCGTATTCCCCAGAAATGCTCCCGTCGAGCGGTCAACCTCCTCGGCGTAGAGACCGACGTCGTTGGCCAGGCCCACGAGCTCGCGCATCGCGTCGCTAGCCTCGTCGAGCCGCCCAGCGCGAGCGAGTGCGTCGACCAAGAAGAACGAACAGCACAGGAAAGCGCCCTCGCCACCGCTCAGCCCGTCCTCGCCGCTGTAGCGGTAGAGCAGCGGGCCGCTGCCCAGTCCCTCCCGTACCGCATCGATCGTCGAGGCCATCCGGGAATCGCCGTCGTCTCCGTAGCCCATCAAGGCGCCAAGCAGCAGGCTTGCGTCGAGGTCCCGGCCCCCCGCCGAACGAGCGTAGCTGGACAGCTCGTCCGACCAGCAGCGGCTGTCGATGAAGTCACGAATCGCGATCGCCTCCGTGGCCCAACGCGCGGCATTCCCCCGCGGAAGCCATCCCGCCTCGGCCATGCGCACTGCACGGTCCAGGGCCACCCAGCACATCATCTTTGAATGAGTGAAATGCAGCGGTTCGCTGCGCACCTCCCAGATCCCACAGTCGGGCTGGCGCCAAATCTCACACACGAGATCGGCGATCTCCGCGAGCCGGCGCCCGGTCTCACGCTCAAACCCACGGCTCGCACTGGCGTAGAGCCAGGCTGTCTGCATCAGGTCGCCGTAGATATCGAGCTGCTGTTGCTCGGCAGCCCCATTGCCCACTCGTACCGGCCGCGAGTCGCGGTACCCGGAAAGGCCGAGGGCGGTCTCCGGGGCCCTCTCGCCACCGTCGAGCCTGTATAGAACCCGCAAGCGGGGATGGGTCAGCTGCGAAGCGTGGAGGAGCCACCAGAAGAACGCCTCTGCCTCACGTGGGCAGCCCAGCTGCATCATCGCGTCGAGCATGAACGCCGAGTCGCGGACCCAGCAGAAGCGGTAGTCCCAGTTGCGCTCGCCGCCGATCTGCTCTGGCAGCGATGCGCTGGCCGCAGCCGCGATTGCGCCGGAGGGTGCGTGGATGAGCAACTTGAGAACCAGAGCGCTACGAATCACTGCCTCCCGCCACGGTCCCTCGTAGGTTCGGCTTGCCGCCCAGTCGCGCCAGAAGGCGAGCGTCGCCCCAACGCGAGATTCGACCTCCGTCCGTGACGGGAAGACAAGCGGCTCTTGGTGGGCTGCGCTGAGGACGATCAACGCAGCCTGGCCCTCAGGCGCCACGAAGCATCCGGAGATCGAGCGCTCGTCAAGGGTCGGATCGCCGGCCCCCCAGGCCGACAGAGCAAGGGCGTCCTGCCCGCATGTCGCAACGGGCGTCTCGCCTCGAAGCCCGATGTGCGGCCTTCGGCTCCCGTAGGCAAAGCGGGGCTCGACCCGCCAACGAATCGGTACGCGTCCTGCTACCCCCTCCACTCGGCGAGCAAGCTCGCGGGACGGCGCCAAGCCGACGCCGGGTAGCAGCATCGCGTCGATCACGCGCACCACCCCCTCCCCCGTGATGAAGGTCGTCTCGAGCACGTTGGTCTCGGGCAGGTAGCGGCGCTCGGTGGTGAACGGACAATCGGGAGCGAGCTGAAAGCTTCCGCCGCGCTCGGCGTCGAGCACAGCCGCGAAGACGCTGGCCGAGTCGAGGTTCGGGAGACACAGCCAGTCGATTGAGCAATCGCCCGCAATCAGGGCGACCGTACGCCCGTCGCCGATTGCAGCGTAGTCGCGGAGCGGGGCATATCCTGCGCTGCGCACGACGTCAGCCTAGATGACGGCGTGCGCGTGGAGTGCGATGCGCATCACCGGGGCGACCATTGGGTGGTCCGGTTCTCACGCGGCGGGCCACGCGACCGGACGCTCATCGGACTCGACCCGAGCAGCCGACTTGCGTGGCCGTCCTATGTCAACGGCTGGTCCAAGCGCGACCTCTGAGCTAACCGTCACCGAGCCAACCTCGTAGTCCACCTCAGGGGCGAGGCTGTGGCCGATAAAGCAGCGCTCATGGGCGAAGATGGCCGTAGCCTCGTACTCCTCCTGACGCTCGGGTGCGCCGCCCAGGATGGTCGGGCTGACGAGGATGCTCGCGAATCGTGTCTGATGCGGAAAGCCGGTTACAGTGCCGCTCGCGGCGACCGCGACAGAGTCCACAGGAAGTCGAACGCGCCGCAGCATGGCGAAGAGTGTCGCCGTGTAGCAGGAAGAGACAGCGCAGACCAGCAGCTCCTCAGGGCTTGTCCCAACGCCGCGACCGCCCATCGATTTCGGACCGGACAGCTCAACTGCGAGACCGTCGGCTTGGACCTCGCCAGCACCATCACGTCCGGTGCCCGACCATCTCAACTGAACATCAAAACTCAAGTCGCCCATGGCCGTCGCTCCTTTCCTATTCGCCCAGCGCGAAGCGTCGAGTCGGCATTGCGTCCCGACGTGGGCCGCCGAGCGAAGCGGCTACCGAGATTTGCTCTGACTCGCTTCGTGGATTCTGATGCCCTCTTAGCGCTGGGATGCCCCGCCCTCTTACCCCCGTCGTGCTGGGTACGTCGAAGGAGGGCGAGCCGGCGTCGACAGCGAAGTCAAACTCGGGACGTCCGATCGGGCCCCCAGCGCCCCAGATCGGCTGCGGAGAGTGCTTCGAGCAGCTTGGGTCGCCACGTCTGGGTCTCGAGCTCCGATGCCGAGGCCGGGGTGCCGGGCATGCGCGCACGTCCTGACGACGCTACAGGCAGAGGATCGCGAGAGCCCGCGCACGCTGCTCTTGGCAACCTCAGCTGAGCGCATGAGTGCTCAGCGGTTGAGGCTCTCTGTCGAGGACGCCGCCGATCGCATAAGCGAGGCGGTTCGCGAGCAATGCCTGGAGCGCGCCACAACCGGCGATGGCCGTCAGGCAATAGGGCACGCGCGCTGGCCGATTCTCGCTTCGCGCGTAAGCACAGCCTGGACACTCCGCCGCAAGGCGCCGTCAGATGGGTAACAGTCCCCATTTCCAACGGCCCCTTCGAAGCCTATGGTCGCTATCTAGAGCTACCACCCGGCCGAGCTCACCGTTTTTTGGCGGGGCGGTCGGTCCCCAGACACTCCCAGGAGGTAACGAGATGGCTTGTCAGATCCCAGATCGCCCGGGCCGCGGCCTTCGTTACCGACCGCTGAGCAGCGGTGCGCAGCAGGCCAAGGCAACAGGCGCAACGGCGAGTCGCCCTGACAACGTTGGTGTGCGCCAAGAGGCGGCAGACCGACGTCGTGCCGCGCCCGCCCGTTTCGAGCCGGACTCGCGGATGTGGATCGACCGCCTACGAGCCACGGGTCCGGAGCGCGATGCCGCGCTCGTCGAGCTGCACGCGCTGCTGTTGCGGGCGGCCCGCTTTGAGATAAGCCGACGAGCGGCGTCGAGCAGACTGCGCAGTGGGGACTTCGATGACCTCGCCCACCAAAGTGCGGACGACGCGCTTGTGGTGATCCTGCGGAAGCTCGATGAGTTCCGGGGCGAAAGCCGCTTTACGACGTGGGCGTACAAGTTTGCGTTGTATGAGGCTGCGGCCAAGGTGCGCAAGCACGCCTGGCAGGGACGTGAGATCCCACTCTCCCCCGAGGCGTGGCCCCTGATCGCCGATGATCACCAACGCACCGCTCAGCAGGCAGTCGAGACGACGGATCAGCTCACCGCGCTGCGCGAGGCGATCGAGGAGGACCTGAGCCCACATCAGCGCGAGGTGGTCGTAGCGCTCGCGTTGAACGAGGTGCCGATCGACGTCCTCGCCGAGCGGCTCAAGACGACGCGCGGCGCTCTTTACAAGACCCTGCACGACGGGCGGCAAAAGCTCAGAGGCGCGCTCGCGGCGCGCGGCGTCGGCCTGAACGAGCACGAGGCGCCGCACTCGCACGAGCGAGGAGCGTACGAGGGCCGAGGTGGCCTCGCGGAGGCGATCACGTAAGCCCGACGGCGTTTCGTGACGCCGAGAAGCTGAAGACGATCTCAGTGTGTCATGTCCGGACGACCGTCGCTTGGTAGCGGACTCCAGACGAGCGGCCCACGAGGCCGCCGATTTAGCCAATCGCCCAGCGGCGCCGGTGAACGGCCAGCCCTACGCCTAGCGGCCGCGCCCGGGCGTGAGCGCTACGGGCCTGAGCGCTAGAGAGGCCAAGACGGGGTGCGCCGCGGGACTCAGGCCGCACGCGTGCGCCGCGCGCGCTCCACGCGCTTCGCACCGGCTCGACAGAACCTAAGCGACCTGAGACATGGGCGAGCGTTCGACATTTTCGCTGGTTGGCGCGAGCCTGGCAGGCGTCGCGACGTCACGGAGGAGCTACGTGCCACTGCTATTGACCGGCACTAGGACGGATCCACGCTGAGCCCGGGCGACGAACGAGCCATCGCCGCTCGCCAGGGCCTATCGGCAAAGGATTCCCTACGTGCAAGACGCAGGTTCACGAGCGAGCCTTTCTAACGAGCAGCAGCCGAGCGAGCTGACGAACGCCACCCGGGAGTCGGAGCGACCTAGCCCCGTCGCGCGCCACGCTCGGCACCGGGCGGCGTCCGGGTGCGAGAGTCGCTGGCGACGGGTTCCGAGGCGCGTCGAAATTCGGATCCGGGGATCCGAGCTCGCGGTTCACTACCTCCGAAAGCTCGCCGACTGAGACGAGGCGACCGGGCGACCGCCAAGGGCCGCGTGCTTAGCGTCGGGGCGCTGGATCGGAAGCGACGAGGCGTAACCCGGCGTGCGCTGTGCAGACGCACCCAATCAGTCGACGCGAGCGCCAGCGCGCCCGGGATTCGCCAACGCGCCCGGGGTTCGCCTGATTTCCTGAGATCAAGCGGCGCTTAGGCGGCGATGCTCGCCGTCTCCGCGTTAGGGCCCCCGTCGCCGGTGCCGGCGATGGCGAGGCGAGGAAGCACGAGCAGCGAACAACGTGCGTGACGCTCGAGGTAGTCGCAGGTGCTGCCAAGAACCAGGCGCCGCACCGCGCCGTAGCTGCGGGAGCCGACTACGAGGAGATCCACCGTCTCGCTGAGAGCAGCCAGCTGTTCGCCGGCGGCCCCATACACCGCGCGACCATCGACGCCGGACAGTTCCTTCATGCGGCTACCCGCTTCGGTGAGCGCCAAATTCAGATACTCGCCACCAGCGTCGACAAGCCCGTAGCTCGGCATTGAGACAACTTCGAGTGCCTCGACGGTAGCTCGCGTAGGGGTTGCCAGCGTCCGAGCGAGTTCGAGCGCTGCCTCGCTCTCGCGCGACCCGTTGTAGCCGACGCCGATACTGGCGATAGGCACCGGATACTTCGAATAGCCGCGGGCGGCGACCGCGACCGCACAAGGCGCACCGTTCAGCGCGGCGCGCGTGTCATCGCCGAGCACCACGCGGCCAAAGACGCCGTGATTGCAGGAGCCCACCACCAGCAGGTCGGCGTTCAGGTTCTCCGCGTGTTGGTGCAGGCCACGCCCTGGGCTCATAGAGGCGATGCTGATGAGGTCCGCGCTTACCTGCGCCAGAGCAAGCTCGCGCTCGAGCAGCTGCTCGGACGCGGCACCTTCCTCTGCAGACAGCCCAGGTGTAATGGCGTGTAGGGGATGGTGTTTTCCCGGACGCACATGAGCGAGGGTGAGCCTTCCTTCCGGACCGGCGAGAAGCGAGGCAAGGCTGATCGCGTCGCGGCCGTTGGGGCTGCCGTCTACTCCAACGAGGACGTTCTTGAACATGTCGCCTCCTCAAATGGTCGTGCTCACGACGATAGGTAGCCGACGACGGGTTGCACATGGGCAGTGGCACCCATTCGGGAGCCGGCCACGCTGCCCGAGACTCCGTCTATGGCGCATGTGCAGATCGCCTACCATCGACCGACCGGTCTATCTGAACACGAGCTTCGCTCGTGGCTTGTCGGCCGAGCCGGCTCACTTATGTCGTTGAGACTCGAGCCGGCCGGTATGGAGAGTGATCGTGGCGTCGTCCACGTCACCGTCGGAGAGTCGTTTCCACCAATGCTCGCCCAGGATGCGATCGGTGGCCTGGTCGGTGACATGCGAATGCTCGGCCTGCGGCCTGCGATCCTTCCGAGCGCTTAGTAAGGCCGCTCGGGGCCTACAGCAAGCATCTGAACCGTTGCGCGTGGTCGTGAGCAACCGGGTTCTGTTCGACGAAGCGGCCTGCAAGGGTGATCGCTAATCGTGATTAAGACCGCGTCGGCGTTTCATTGTGCAGCCGAGAGTAGGCGTTCGCCGAGCGCATGCAGCGCGGCTTCCGGAACGGCCTCTTCGATGAGTGGGAAGACCTCGTGCTCCTCAAAGCGCACGTGAGAGGCGAGTGTCTCTCCAAGCGCATGCAGTGTCGGAAGGGACGTGTCTGTTGAGAGGCATTCGACTGCGCACCGGATACGCAGGTGATCGACCAGGACCCTGAGGATCATGGAGTTTTCCGGTTCGACGTGGCCGGCACACGCCGGCAGCAGGATCTCCTCCTCGAGGCGGAAGTGCAACCTCTCCTCGAGGTCCCAAACGGCGAGAAACGCCGCGACCGCCTGCTGGGAGGTCTCCGAGGTCGCTCGCCGCAGGCGCTGAGCGACCGCGAGGGTGTGCTGGTGGTCTCGCGAGAGCGGGGCGAGGGCGGGGTGGCGTTTCACTATCGAGCTGCAACCCGGGGACGCAGGGCTCTGATCGCGAGTGCGAGAATCCGTATCCCGAGCAGAGTGAGAACGCCGAGCAAGACGACGCTGGCGGGAGTGCCCAGCGCAGCGAGCCTCGACGCATGAGAGACCGCCAAGGCGCTGATACCAAGGCCTGCCGAGAATGCCAGCGCGGGATCGCGCCGAGGCGCCGGGACCGGCATCGTCCGGCTGAGATGGCGCACTCGCGCGAGGACCGCAAGCAGGTGCAACAGCGCGCCGCACACGGTTAGCCCAACCCAGCCCACGAGCAGCAAAATCGCCAGGACGGTCCGCTCAGGGCCGAGCAGCGGCTCGCTGGGACCTTGGTCGATCGTTACAACGAGGGCGAAAAGCAGACCGGCGGCGAGGAATGCTTGCGCTAGACCGATCAGCAGCGCCGGCAGCGTCAGCGGTCTTGCGGCTGAGCGCAGGGAACCCGCCAGGTTCACGGCGAGCAGGAAAGCGGCCGAAACCAGCCCAATCCAACCCACGGCGATCAGGAAGCTCAGCGCGAACGCCGCACCGAGCGCCAACAGCCCTACGCCGAGTAGCCACAGCAGAAAGGTAGGGCCTTGCAGGGCCGGGAACCGCAGGCGCGTCTGCGTCAGGGACGGGAAGAACGTATGCAGCGTCCCGACGATCGCCATACCGAGCCAGCCACCTACGTTGAGGGCTAGGTGCGCGCCGAGCAGACTCCCCCAAGACCAGCGAGTGCCACCCGCGAGAAGGACACCGACGAGCGCGCCCACACCCAAGCACGCGGCGGAGGCCTCATACCAATGGACGGCCCAGCGCGCCCGCTGGAGTGAGCGACGCTGCATTCCGCGCAGGGCGGCCGCGAAGAGCACCAGCCCGATTCCGATCAGCGCTCCACCCACGTACACGAGTGGCCCGGTGTCGGTGGGGACACCCACCGACACGAGCAGCGTGCCGCCATTCCACGCCAACAGCTGCCCCGCGGCCAGCCGCCGCGACGGGGGGTCGGTCGCCAAGAACGCGCAGACGAAGAACTGTCCAACGCCGAGAATGAGCTGTGATACCCCACCGAGCAGCGAAAGATGCAGCGCGAGCCAATGCAGCCAGTCGCGGCCCGTGACGGAGTAGGCAAGCGCGGCGCCGGCTGAGGCAAGCAACAGGATGATCGCCGGACGGAAGAACATGCTGACCAGCGCGCTGGGGCGGCGCGAGGAGGGATCCAGCGGACGTGGACGACAGCGACGCCCGACCGCTCGCACGTCCGCAGGCGCCCGATCCGGGACGGGGAGCGTCACTTCTCGCTCTGCTGAGCCGCTATCCCGGTGAGCTTGACCAGACAGCCCGCAATGCGAGGGTCGCGCGGCTCGAAGCCGGCGAGCTCGGCATCCGGCGCCAGCACATCGAGCAGTCCGCGCGTAATGCCTCTATGCAGAGTGCAGATGACCGGCTGGTTCTCGCGGACCGCGTCCACGTACGGGCAGTTACATAGGGCGATAGTGAGATCCTTACCGTCGCGCGCCCGCACCCGCGGCTGAAACCCCTGAGCTGTCAGGGCCGTCGCGAGCGCGTCCTCTCCCGCCGTTCCCTCGCGTGGGGCCAACTCTCGTCCGATCTCGCGGCCGGCGTTCTCGATCCCGCGCAGGCCGCGAGATCCGGATCCCGTCGCGCGGGCGAGCCATCGAACGAGGTCGGTGTAGGCGCGCGGCGATCGCCCTCCGGGAGTGGCATCGGGCGCGATCTTCCAGGCATCGCGCGGGCGACCACGCGGCTGAGGATCGCTCGCGCGCGAGACCAGTCCGTCTCGCTCCATGCGCTCGAGGTGCAGGCGCACACCGTTGGGGTGCAGCCCGACCTGCTCGGCGAGCTCAGCCGTACCAGCGGCCCGCCCAAGCTCCCCGAGCACCGCAAACAGGCGCGCTCTTGTGGGCTGGGAAAGCGCATCATCGGGACCGAGAACGGATGGCTGGTCGATCATCACCGTGATTTTACACAGGCGGGCTAAGAAAAGCGGGATGCCCGGCATCCCCTCGTGGGGCCTCCTGCGGAACAGCCATCAGAACCCTCGGCACGACTCCGTCTGTCTACCCGAGCCGTAGATCGGTGCAGCAGCTACCGCTCTCACCCCGCCCGCGAAGTGAAGCGAGCCTGCGTGGTACGATTTCTTCCAGTACTGATGGGAAAAGCCTAACCCGAGAAGGAGCTAGCTTTTTGACCTACGTGATCAATGAGCCCTGCATTGGCACGAAGGACAGCTCCTGCGTGGACGTCTGCCCGGTCGACTGCATCCACCCGACACCCGACGAGGAGGGTTTTGTCGTGGCCGAGCAGCTCTACATCGACCCCGCCGAGTGCATCGACTGCGACGCGTGCGTCGAGGCGTGTCCCGTCGATGCGATCACTCCCGAAGACCAGGTGCCGCACGAGTGGCATCGTTACATCGCGATCAACGCCGCCTATTACGAGCGAGTCAACTCGTGATCGCTAGCAGCACTGTCTCTAATCTTGACCTTGATCAGGCAGGGTAGCGCTGATGAAATCCAAGATGCTCGTCATGTTCATGGCTCTGCACGGATCCGCTATCGCGCTCGGCACATGCCTCGTCATGATGCTGACTCGGGCAGCGTGCGATCCCGGGCCGACGACCCCCGACGACGACGGTGCCGGTGCCCCCCACCCCTCGAGTCCGGGTCCGCTCGACGGCGCCCTCCAGCTTACCCTTGCGCGGCCCGCGCGGAGGCGCGTGCGTGAACCCGTCTGCCCGGGCGCGTCCTGGCATCGTCCGTGGCGCCGGTCGCACGCGAGGAGTGACAGACGACGGGTGCTGGGCGAGCACCCGGCGCATGCCGGCGATGGACACACGAGGCGAGCTGGGCCGACGGGACGCTTGGCCCGCGCCAGTACGATCACTTCCGGCAGTACGAGATCCACGCGACGATCGAACGCGAGGAGCGCCTGGGTTTGGACGTGGCGCTAGTACACGGGGAGCCGGAGCCAGCGACATCGTCGACCATTTCGCTGAGCGTTACACGACCGCGATTCGATTCGTGAACGTTGACACGACGTCCGGCTCTGACGTCCGGTCCGATCGGTGCGAGAACACGCGCACGAGCGTCGCGTGGAAACCGCGCAACCTGAGCGAGCGCAGGAGAGCCTGCTTGGCGGCGACCCACTCGCCGCAGCGGCGGCACAGCCCCGAGTTGAAGCTCCTTGCGAGCATCGCATTCACGTGCACGGTCGTCGCGTACGTGGCGGCGCTCGCCGGTCCCATGCCGGCCTGGGCGGGAATAATCACGCCCGAATCTGGGGGCTCATCAAACGCGAACAGCATCGCGGGCCTCTACCTGATCGTGCTGATCATCGCCGCGGTGATCTTCGGTGCGGTGGCGGGCGCCCTCGTGCTCTTCCTAGTGAGGTACCGAGCCCGTCGCGGTCACGTTGCCTCGCAAGTGAGGGGAAACACTCGGCTGGAGATATCCTGGACCGGCGCCGCCGCCCTGATCCTCGTGGTGCTGGCCGTGCTGACGTTCTCCCGGCTGCACGGAATGGTCACCCCCGCCGCGTCCGGAGACCACGCCGGAGCGGTGTTCGCAACGGTCGATCAGCCCTCGGCGCCGGGCGGGCATGCGCTGCACATCAAAATCATCGGTCGCCAGTTCATTTGGCGGTTTGACTATCCAAACGGGGCGTACTCCTATGAGGAGCTCACTGTTCCGATCAATATGACCGTTGTGGTCGATATCTACGCCGTAGACGTCAACCACTCGTGGTGGGTACCAAAGCTCGGCGGCAAGTTCGACGCGATCCCGGGCTATGTCAACCACACGTGGTTCAAGATCACCAGGCCCGGCGTGTTCGTTGGGCAATGTGCTGAGTTGTGCGGGCAGCATCACGCTGAGATGATCGCCACCGTGCGCGCGATCCCTCTCGCGGCCTGGGAAGCCTGGGTAGGCCGCCAGAAGCAGCTTATCGCCCGGGCAGGCGTCGAGGGCCAGGCCGCGCACGCCAAGCTGAACTCACAGACCGGCGCTGCGCAGGTCGAGAACCCTTAGGACATCAAGGGAGCTGTCCAAGAATGGCCACCCGCGCAGCCCCACTTCCGCAGATCGCGTCTCATCGCGTCGAGCGCGAACGACGCGACTGGACCAGTTGGATTACGACCACCGATCACAAGCGCATCGGCATTCTCTATCTGGCCACCTGCATGGTGTTCTTTCTCATCGGCGGTGTCGAGGCGGTCCTGATGCGCAGCCAGCTGGCGGTCCCGAACAACACGCTGATCAACGCCGAGCATTACAACCAGCTGGTCACGATGCACGGAACGACGATGATCTTCCTGTTCGTCGTCCCGGTCTGGGCGGGATTCGCAAACTACCTGGTGCCGCTCATGATCGGGGCCCGCGACATGGCCTTCCCGCGGCTGAACGCACTGTCCTACTGGCTGTTCGTCTCCGGTGGCGTAGTGTTCTACGCCTCGGTGTTCTGGAGCCCACCGGACGCCGGCTGGTTCTCCTACACCCCACTCTCGAACGGCACCTATTCGCCCACGGCCGGCCAGGACACCTGGATCTATCTGATCCACCTCACCGGCCTGGCGTCGGCGATCGGCGCGATCAACATCGTCGTGACCATCGCGACCATGCGGGCTCCCGGGATGGGCTGGGGGCGTCTGCCGCTGTTCTGTTGGGGGATCCTGACCCAGGCAATCATGCTCATCGTCGCGATCCCGGTGATCGGGGCCGCGGTAACGATGCTGCTCACCGACCGTCACTTTCACACCTGCTACTTCGACCCTCGCTGCGGCGGCTCGCCGCTTCTCTGGCAGCATCTCTTCTGGTTCTTTGGACATCCCGAGGTGTACATCATGATTCTGCCCGGGTTCGGCGTGATCTCCGAGGTGCTGCCCGTGTTTGCCCGAAAGCCAATCTTTGGCTATAAGGCGATCGCGGCGTCGACCGTCGGGATCGCGTTCCTCTCGGTACTGGTGTGGGCTCACCATATGTTCACCGCCCCGATTCCGCTCGTGGTGCTCGCCTTCTTCATGCTCTCTTCTATGGCGATCGCGGTGCCGACAGGCGTGAAGGTCATCAACTGGGTCGCAACGCTGTGGCGCGGGTCGATTATCTTCAAGACCCCCCTGTACTTCGCCTGTGGCTTTCTGGTGCTATTCACCCTCGGGGGACTGAGCGGCGTCATGCTTGCGATCTTTCCGATCGACTGGCAGGTCCACGGTAGCTACTTCATCGTGGCGCACTTTCACTTCGTGCTGGTCGCCGGAGCGGTCTCGGCAGTCATGGCTGCCCTGTACTACTGGTTTCCCAAGATGACCGGACGGATGCTCTCAGAGTCGCTCGGCAAGCTCTCCTTCTGGTTTCAGTTCGTGGGGTTCCTAGTGACATTCGGGATACAGCACTCACTGGGGCTGTCCGGCATGCCGCGACGTGTTTACACCTACAACGCGCACATGGACTGGGGTACCGACAACCTGATCTCCACCGTCGGGGCGTTCATCCTGGCCACCGGCGTACTCTTGACCGTCGCCAACGTCGTGCGAAGCCTCAAACACGGGGTCGCCGCCGGACCCGATCCGTGGAGGGCCAACACGCTAGAGTGGCTGACGACCTCGCCACCCCCGGTGCACGACTTCGACGTGATCCCCAAGGTCCTCTCAGTCGAACCGATGCAGGAGATCCGCGCACAGATCGCGGGCCAGTCGCGGGCAGTAGACCGTCAGCGAGCGGAGGCGAGGCACGCACGGAGCGTCGCAGCGATCGTTGCGCGCAGCGCCAGGAGGGACGCATGAGTATTGCCGCTGGGGCGCCAGGCTGGGGAGCGTGGTCGGCTGACCCCGCGGTGATCGGCGCCGTGCTGCTGAGCGCCGCGGGCTATGCCGGCTGCTACCGGCGGCTGGCGCGACGAACCGGACGACGATACACGGGGCACGTGCTTGCCTTCGGGGGAGGGCTGTGCGTCGTGATGGTCGCGCTGCTCTCCCCTGTGGATGAGCTTGCTGACCGCTGGCTGCTTTCGGCGCACATGCTCCAGCATGTGCTGCTCGCCGATATCGCCCCGGCGTTGCTGGTGCTGGGCATACGTCCGCCACTGCTCGCACTCGGGCTCCCGCCGGCGCTGCTACGTGTCCTTTCACCGCGTGCACGGTTCGGGAGACTGCTCCGCAACCGCCTCATGGCGCCGATCGCGCTTGGACTGTGGGCGGCGACGCAGTGGGGATGGAGCATCCCCACCGCCTTTGATTTCGCGGCAGCTCATCCTCTGGTGCACGCAATCGAGCATCTCAGCCTGCTTGGCAGCGGGCTGCTGCTTTGGACGGTGGTGGTCGACCCGCTCCCGGGTAGCAGTCGCCGGGCGCTGTGGTCGCGCCTGGGATATCTCGGCGCCTCGCGCGCGATCTCGGCCCTCGTCTGCCTACCGCTCACATGGATCGGCACGACGCTCTACCCCCGCTACGCCGTCGGCGCGCGCGCCTACGGGATCTCAGCCCTCACCGATCAGCACATCGCCGGCGCGGCCATGTGCCTGACCGAGTTCTTCGTGTTCGGCGTAGCCTTCGTGGTCGTGTTCTTGGACTTGCTGGCCCGCGACGAGAAAGCCACATACCTGGCCGAGCGAGCCTCCCGGAGCGCGCCGGATGCGACGGCCAGACAGCCCGTCAACGCCCGCTGATGTCCGCCGCTGCCCCTACCAGCCCAGATCGGGGCTCCTCACCCGCGGCGACCCAGCCCACGCTGGCGAGCACGAGCGGTGACCACCAGATTCTCGGTCTCATCCTGCTGTTCACCGCAGCGATTTTCGCCGTGGTTGGCGCGGTCTGGGCGCTGGCTGCCGTGGGCGGGTGGTGGATGTTGGCGGTGGCGTTCGCCGTGCACCTGCTCGCCAGTGCTCTCGTGCTCGCCGAGGTCTTCGCCGTCATGACCGACCAGTCGCTAAGCCACGAGGCGATCACTCGCATCACATCCTGGCGGCGAGCGCACCGAAAGACCGCGGCGGCATGATGAACACCCGTGAGCAGGTTACGCCTGGCCAAGAGCGAGGACGGCCTGGATAGGTGGCCACGGGCTCAACCGAGGTGTGCGATGACGTTCCCTACGCGGTCATCGACATCGAGCGGCGCACACCACGATCGCCGAGGTCTGGCTCTCCCCCCTCGCTGGTCACGTCCACTACCTGCCGGGGCAGTACGTGCTGTTGGAGGACTCCGAGCATCGGATAGCGCCACGGTCCTACTCGGTCGCGAACGCGCCGCGTCCTGACGGGGCGATCTCGCTTCTGGTCACCCGTGTGCCGGGCGGTCAGACCAGTTGTTGGATCACCGACCGACTGGCTGTCGGCGGTCTTGTGTCGCTGTCCGGCCCGTACGGGACGTTCATCGCCGATCCTGCGCAGACTCCCCGTGCGTGTATCTGGCGGGCGGCTCGGGTCTCGCGCCGATACGCGCGCTTGTCGAGGCGGCACTCGCCGCCGATCCCAAGCGCCGCCTGACCGTGGTGTTCTCCGCTCGGACGGAGGCTGACGTGCTCGACCGCGAGCGCTTTGCCTACCTTCAGGCCACCTACTCGGGCTTTCGGTTTATCCGTACGTTGACGCGCGGGAAAGGTCCGGCACCGCGTGGGCGCATACCGGCGCGGCTGTCCGAGCTGTGCGGTGACCTGGCCGGCCACGAGGTGTTCATCGCGGGCGTGTCCGGGTTCGTCCTGGGCTGCGTGGCCGCCGCCCAGGCCACCGGCGCTGAGCCCGCACAGATCCATACCGAGGTGTTCTTCGCCGAGCCTCAACCGAGGACCGGCACGGCACGGACCGCGGCGGAGAAGCAGTGACGCGATGGCCGATGGCCTAGATCGACGTCAGCCACGAGTTGCCATCGGGGGACGCTGGCTCACAACGCCCGCTTTGCTGCGTGACGCCGCGCGTAGAGCTTCTGCCTGATCGTCATCGCGCCGGCATGGCCGCTACCCGGCCACGGGGTAAGCAGGAGCAGCAGCCGCGTGTGCGAGCTTGCCGTAACCGCGTGACGCTCACCCGGTGCAAGCTCGACCAGCAGCCCCGCGCCGCCGCTCGCGCTCTCCCCGGCAGCCGTCGTGACCTCGATCGTGCCCTCGACCACGAGCACCCACGCGCGCTCGTGAACCTCATGATCGGACAGGGTCTCGCCCGCCGCGAGGTCTAGCGTGATCGCGCGCGCAGCATCGCTCGAGGAGAGGATCTCGGGTAGCCGCGGCTTAAGATCAAGGCCTTTGAGGTCCCAGCTGTTCACGGCGCCTCCTTCTCAGGGTCTGGAACACGCGATCGCTTCAGCTCGAACACCGGCCCGTGGGACCGGCGGGTGTCGGAGCGCAGGATACGGCACGCAGGCGTTTATCAAGCAGCGCGCTCGCCAGTCGACGAGGACGCCGACGGCTTCCGAAGGGTGATTGGCGTAGCCCGACCCGATCGTCGGAGTGCAGGGAAATCGGAGCGTCGGGTGGGCACCGACGTGACCGCAGTCGGCCCATCCGGTGTTGCACGGACTCCTCCCGACCGGTGGGCGGGCCTGCTGTTCTGCGGGGCCGCACGAGCCTCCGCAGGTAGGCACCACCCGCGCGGGGTGGAGTCGCCCTGCAGGGTAAGAACACGCCGTCTCGGACGCGCTAACTAGATATGCGAACGATGGTTCCGGGTCGCCCCGGCGTGGCAGTAGGCGCTCCTGCTCAGGCGGTGGGCTCGTCTGGAGTGCCGTCCCAGGTCGAGCGGCTTGCGCGATTCGTGGCGGAGTCGCGCTGGGAGGAGATCTCCGATGAGGCGCGCGAGCAGTTGAAGCGCCGCGTCCTCGACTCGCTGGGCTGCGCGCTGGGTGCGCTAGGCGCAGAAGTGCCGGCGATGGTCGGGGCGCAGGTGCGGGAGTTCGGCGGGGCGCCGCTGTCGACGCTCATTGGCTTTGGCAAGGGCGCACCTGATCGCGCGGCGCTTTACAACGGCACGCTCGTGCGCTACCTGGACTTCAACGACTCCTACCTGGCGCCCGGCGAGACGTGTCATCCGAGCGACAATCTGGCCGCGGTGCTCGCCGCCTGCGAGTACGCGCATGCCGACGGGCGCACGCTGCTGTGCGCGCTCGCGGTTGCCTACCAGGTCCAGAACCGCCTGAGCGAGGTCGCGCCGGTGCGCGCTAAGGGGTTTGATCACGCTACCCAGGGCGCCTATGCGGCCGCCGCGGGTGTCGCGCGGGCACTTGGCCTGGACGAGCAGCGGACCGCCAACGCGATCGCGATCGCCGGCACGTCGCTGAACGCCCTGCGCGTGACCCGCACCGGCGAGCTGTCGCAATGGAAGGGACTTGCCTATCCGGCCACCGCCTCCGCGGCGACTCAGGCGGCGTTCCTGGCGATGCGCGGGGTGACGGGTCCGCGTGAAGTGTTCGAGGGCAACAAGGGCTTCATAGAGGCTATCGCCGGGCCGTTTCAGATCGACTGGTCAAGCGAGGATCTCGAGTCTGTGCGGCACACGATCCTGAAGCGCTACAACGCCGAGATCCATTCCCAGTCGGCGATCGAGGCGCTGCTCGAACTGCGCTCCCAGAACCATTTGCAGGCAGGCGAGGTCCAGCGGATCGAGCTCGACACGTTCAACGTCGCCTACGACATCATCGGCGGCGGCGAGGAGGGCGAGAAGCACTCTGTCGCCACCAAGGAGGAGGCCGATCACTCGCTGCCCTACCTGCTCGCGGTGGCGCTCCTGGACGGCCAAGTCCTGCCGGACCAGTATCTGCCCCAACGAATCCTCGCCGAGGATGCTCAAGGGCTGCTGCGCCGCGTCGTGGTGCGACCGGACCCGGAGCTCTCGCGACGTTTCCCCGCCGAGCACAGCGCCCGTGTACGGCTGTTCCTGGTCGACGGGCGCATCCTCGAGCGCGAGCAGCACGACTACGAAGGCTTCCACACACGACCGATGAGCTGGGATACCGTGGCCGCCAAGTTCGACCGGCTGGCCGCCGGGCATGTGGAGCCGGAGCTGGGCGCCAGGATCCGAGATGCGGTGCGGCGTCTCGACGAGCTAGATGCCGAGGATCTAACACGGCTGCTTGCCGGTCCACTGACTACCGAGCCAAAGCAGCCGGCATGACCTCACAGGGCCTGACCATTGACGACCTCGAGCGCTGGGTGCTGTTCGGCGCGCAGTGGCACGTGGTGCACCTCTATAGCCACCGGGCCATCGTCGAGCTTTGTGCCTGTACCGGCGGGCCCGTCGAACGACTGGAGTCCCACGACCCAGCGGTGGTCGACTATCTGCGCACAGTGCAGGCCGACTTGAACCCGCCCTGAGACGAAGGAGAAACGATGACACCCGACACGCTAATCGCAGCCAACGAGCTGGCGTTCTCGTTCCTGCGCGCCAACCACCGTCCGTCAAAGCCGCGAACACGGGGCGTGACGGAGATCCGCGGTCCCTACTACTCGGCGATGGGCCCGCGTTACCTGACGGACGTGCTCGACACGATGGGCGAGCACGTCGATGCGCTGAAGTTCGCGGGCGGCTCATTCACCCTGATGCCCGAGAAGGCGCTCGGCGAGATCATCGAGATCGCCCACGACCACGACGTCCTCGTCTCGACAGGGGGTTTCATCGAGCATGTCCTGACGCAGGGCTTCGACGCGGTCGAACGCTACATCGACGAGGTCGCGCGCTTGCGCTTTGACATCCTCGAGGTCTCGGCCGGCTTCATCAGCATCCCCACCGACGACATGCTGCGACTAGTCGAGCGTGTCCAGCGCGCTGGGCTGAAGGCAAAGGCAGAGGTCGGCATCCAGTTCGGTGCGGGCGGTGCCACGACCCCACAGGAGCTCGCACAGGAGGGCACACGCGACGTCGGCTACGCGATCGACCTCGCGCGGTGCTGCCTGGACGCCGGCGCGTACATGATCATGATCGAGTCCGAGGGCATCACCGAGGAGGTGACGAGCTGGCGCACGGACGTGGTCGCCACGATCGCCCGCGAGCTCGGCCTTGAGAAGGTCATGTTCGAGGCCGCTGATCCCGAGGTGTTCGGCTGGTACGTCAAGAACTACGGCCCTGACGTCAACCTCTTCGTCGACCACTCCCAAATCGTGCAGCTCGAGTGCCTGCGGCGGGGTATCTGGGGTACCAAAAGCCTCTGGGGTCGCGTGGTCACATATCCGGGAGGTGAGCGAGGATGACACTCGACGTGAACATCAAGCGCGTCTACGATCCGGCGGAGCCGGATGACGGCTACCGGGTGCTGATCGACCACATCTGGCCACGCGGGGTCTCACACGAGCGCGCGCACCTGGACGGCTGGGCCCGCGAGCTGGCACCAAGCGACGAGCTGCGCCGCTGGTTCGACCACGTTCCCGAGCGCTTCGATGAGT
Source organism: Solirubrobacteraceae bacterium (assembly GCA_035553095.1). Lineage (GTDB taxonomy): Bacteria > Actinomycetota > Thermoleophilia > Solirubrobacterales > Solirubrobacteraceae > Palsa-744. The sequence continues at coordinate 71,389 of DATNDZ010000021.1, forward strand.
TTCGCGCTCGCTATCGCGATGAGCTGAGCGACCACGCCGAGCTCTTGGAAGAGCTGCGGCAGCGTGCGCGTCAAGAACGGCTGACGATCGTCTACGCCGCCCGCGATCGCCAGCACAACAACGCCGTCGTCGTCCGCCAGGTGCTGCTCTCCGCGCCGCCCCTGCTCAGCGGTCGAGCACCGTCTCGATCAGGAGCGCGTGCTCGCCCTCGGGCATGACGTCAAGGGCCTCGCCGACCTGACTCGAGAGGTAGGGCCCACGTAGCGCCCGGAGATCTGGTCCGGCGGCCACCCCAAGGCGCCCGTCGAATGGTTGAGTCGCCCGCGCCCCGCTGATGTCTGCCCGCAGGTAGCGCTCGGCCGGAACTCGGCGTGCTGTGGGAGAGCCTAGGCGCGCCGACGGAGCGCGTTCGCTACGTGCTTGAGACCGTGGACTTGCTCTTGGTTGCTGCGGGGGCGCGGTCCTCGCTGTGCTTGAGCTGGTACCCGCCTGGTTTGTTCCCGGAGCCGTGGCCGTCGCACTCGCCGCGTGGACTGTCGCGACGGTGAAGCTCCATCAGCTGTGGAGAATGCGTGGCGCGAGCGCTCTCGACTACGGCGACATCCACCGTCGCGTCCCGACTGGGCGGTCACGGCGCTCAGTCCACAGGTCCGTGCCCATGACTGGGTGTGACCTCGACGACGAGGTGCTTGGTCACGGGCTGTTCGCTCTGTGTACTGAAGTCGGCGATCCCGCATAGGACGTTCAGCTCCGGCATGTAGCCGGCCGCGCAGCCGGGGGGGATCTCGTAGTGGACGGCGCGGTAGCCGTGCACCTTGCGCTCGGTCCCGTCCTTTGAGAAGCTCGTGACGTCGATGAGGTCAAACTCGCCGAGGCCACGGTCGCGCATGTCGTCCTCGTTCATGAACACCACGGTGCGTACGCCCTTCAGGCCACGGTAGCGGTCGTCGTTGGAGTAGATCGTGGTGTTGAACTGGTCGTGCGAACGGACCGTCGTCAGCAGATGACGACCGGCGTCGCCCGGCACCATGCCAGCGAACTGACGACTCACGTCATCAGGCAGGGGACTTCGAACGCTCCGCCGCCCTGTCCACATTCGCGGTCGGCGCCTGTGACGGATCCGCGAGCGGCGGCACCAGTAGTCGGTGACTCTCGATGATCGCGGCCGCGACGTCGGCGATCTTGCGTCCGTTGTGCTGTGAGTGGTTGCGCAGCATTTCGAACGCTGTGTCGGCGTCGACCGCCTGACGAGCCATCAGGATGCCCTTCGCCTGCTCGATCACGGCTCGGCGTCCGAAGGCTCCCTGTAGGCTGTGGTACTCGGTGAATCGCTGCAATGTGATGTCGATCGCACTTTGAAGCTCTTCGGGGGTAGCGTCGACGATGTACGCGAACACGCCACGCTTGGCCGCCTCATGGACGTAGGCGGGATCTCGCGCAGCGAGCAGGGCGATGACCGGACAGGACGCCTCGTGGACGATCTCGCCGATCAGCGCGAGCGCGTGTTGGGAGGAGAGGCCGAGTCCGACGAGCGCAACGTCCGGATCCTCTCTCGCGGTCATCGTGCCGACCTCCTTGACGTCGATCTCGCGCGCGATCACCTCATGCCCGAGCCCGGCGACGACCTCTGCGAGGAGCTCGAGTCGGTCGCGCCGCTCGTTGGCGATCAGGACACGAAGGTGCTCGATTCCGTTCTCAGCCATCGCCCGATCATGAGGGCGGGGCGTCAAATTCATGGGAACCTACGATACAGCCGCTCTACGGATTCTGCAGCCGCCGATCGCCCTCCCCGCGGGCGCTCCAGCGAACCATTCTGATCGCAAACGCGAGCGACGGCATCTGAACCCGCGGCGCTCGACATTGCTCGCGCAGTGGCCTACAAGATGCTGCATGACGTCCACGAGGCCGACCGCCCCGCTCGCCGTCCTGGACGCTGGGCCGACGTAAGACCTTCGGCGAAAGCGACGCTAGGGCTGCGTGAGCCAGACGACCCCTGTGATCGTTGATGCGGGCCTGTCGGCGCCGAGGCATGCTGCGGAAGCTCGCCGCGGTGCGTGGGGGCAAAGGCGAGCGCAGCGGACGACCGGTGACCGGCGGCGGCGCGCGATCGCCGCAGTGCGAGAGCAGCTCCGACGCACTCGCCCAGCGACACCCGAGGCGAGGACTGAGCACTCCCATGAGCGACGATGGGTGGCCAGAGCTGGCCAATAACTGCGCGCCCGCACGCTCGTACCTGCTCGCCTAACTGCGCTCAGCCTGGTCTCCGAGCTCGCGGGCTGCGCTGCGACCTCGCCCTGCTCACGGGTGGCTGAGGCGCGCGCATTTTCGCGAGCCTGTCCGTCTCGTGCGAGGTAAGAGGCACCTGTGCGGCCGACGCAAGAAGCACGATGCGCTAGATCGTGTGAGCAATGCGCACGCGCACGATCGTCCAACATGAATTGGAGGTATCGATGCCAATAGCGAGGAGAGAAGCAGAGATCGTTTGGGAAGGGCCTCTGGCGAGCGGTACCGGGGTGCTGTCGAGCGGAAGCGGTGCGCTGGGCGAGCTTCCGGTCACTTGGGCGTCGCGAACCGAGCGACCGGACGGAAAGACAAGCCCCGAGGAGCTGATCGCCGCTGCGCACGCCAGCTGCTTTGCGATGGCGCTATCGCTGATGCTGGGCGAGAATCGCACGCCGCCGGAACGCGTCGTGGTGAAGGCGGAGTGCACGCTTGATGAGATCGACGGCGCGCCGCGGATCACGACCGTCGAGCTGACGGTCCGTGCGCGCGTGCCCGGGCTCGAGCAGGCGAGCTTCGAGCAAACAGTCGGCCGTGCGGCCGACCTCTGCCCGGTCTCAAACGCGTTGCGTGGAAACGTCGATATCAGCTTGCATAGCGAGCTCGAGCGCTGACCTCCCGACTTGGGGTCCGGATTGCCGGGCCGCCACGCCGGACTCGGCGCTGTTGGTCTTGCGTGACGTGACCGGTGACCACGTCGGGCGGAGGCTGCTCTCGTCCGCGGCCGGCGTCGTCTACCGTCCGATGGCGATCGCCGAGCGGTTCTGCCGCAGTCGCGTACCGTCCGCTACGAACGGAGATCGTTGGTGACCGCGATGCCGACCTGATCCGCGGGGAGCTCGCCGAAGTCGGCGGTGGCCATAGAAGCCGCACCGAGCGTGACGCCCTCTACGCCGCGCTACTGGCCGCGGTCGGCGCGCGCAGTGAGCCCGCTTCCGCCGGGCGCTTGCGTGGACGGCCCCCAAGGACCGACTGCGATCCGCGCCGGCGGAGCCGCGACGAACGGGTAAACGCCCGCCAGCGCCTCTCATGCGCGACCGTGACTGTCCCCTTGCCGTCCGTCACAAGCAGTGGTATGGTTATTTTCCCACTAGAAGTGTGTAAAAGAGCTGAAGTCCACAGATGACCGGAATCGCGACACGTGCCGCGGCAGGCCACAGCTCCGACGCAGCTCCGACGCGCCACGCTGCGAACGGGCGACCTGCGAGCGTCTGCCGCCACGTCGTCGGACTGCCGTGAGCGCGCTCGCACCAGCGGCCGGGCGTACGCGCGACCCCGCGCCGCGGGAGCACCGACGTGCCTAGCTGCGTTTCAATCCTTGAGTACGATCCGGAGCTGGCGGAGGACCTGAGCGACGACGATCTGGCGATCGCGCGCCCGCAGCTCGTGGCAGACGTAAGACGGTACGCACGCGGGACGTGGACCTTTGACCCAGATGATTTCGACCATGTCGCAAACCTCGGGCTGTTGATCGTCAAGGGCCTGCTCGCGCGACGGGTCACGGTCGGCGACCATACCTCCGCCGAGCTCCTCGGCCCGGGTGACGTGCTGCAACCATGGCTGCTGATCGACGCTGATCAGTCGGTGGCCGTCCAGGTCGGGTGGGAGGTGCTCCAGCCGGTGCAGGCAGCGATGCTCCATCGTAGGTTCTGCGCCCTGGCAGACAAGTGGCCGGAGATCAAAGCCGCCATCTCACGGCGCATCGTTCGGCGTGCTCATCGCCTGGCGTTCCAACTCGCGATCTGCAACCTGCGCCCTCTGGACGATCGACTCCTGCTGGTGCTGTGGCAGTTGGCCGACCGGTTGGGCAAGGTGACCCCGGAAGGGGTGCTGCTCGACTTCCCGCTTACCCACGACCTGCTCGCGGCGATGGTGGGTGCCCGCCGCCCATCGGTGAGCGTAGCTGTGGGCCGCCTGACCGATCAAGGACAGGTCCGGCCTCGACCACGATCGAGGTGGCTCCTGCTCGAGCAGCCGCCCGCGGAGCTGCAAGAACGACACGAGCGCGAGAGCGGCTCCCGAGGGAGCTCATCGAAGGAAACTGCCGATGCTTGAGACGGATCGAGGCTCACGGCAGTCGGTTAGCGATGACGGACACCGATGGCTCGATTCCGGGTTTGCGCGATCCCTCCTCGTGATTTGTCATTGGCCGAACAATCGAGCTCATTTGCTGGAAACCCCGGGCTCGGCGGGAGTAGACTGGTCTAGCGGCGCCTCAACCGTGGGCGCGCCACGGCCATGCGGGCCGAACAATGCTTGGCCCGCGAACGATCCGCCCTCAGCAGCGTGGGTTGGAGCACTAGTCGACCTTAAACATCTCAGGTCGGCGCGAAGCTCACCCGCGGCCGAAGGAGGATCGAGATGGAGACGTATGTCGACGCAATCGGTGAGGGGCAGGCCGATGTGGGTGCGGCGGTACGCTCATCGAGCGCGAGACCGCCGAGCCCGTGGCCCCGACCGGCCTTGCGGCACGCACCGCCGCGAGGGAGGTCGCCTGCAAGGCTGAGGCGCCGGCTGGACGATGAGTCGCAGGCGTGGTGGGCCCGCCTGCACGGCCCCGAGGCGGAGCGCAATCGCGCCGCCGCCGAGCTCCACGAGCGCCTACGGCGCGAGGCGTGGTTCCAGATCCGGAGACGAACCAGAGGGATGTCAGCGTTCCCCCGCAGCGACCTGGACGACCTCGCCGTGGAAAGTGCGAGTGACGCGCTGCTCGGGATCTTGCGCAAGCTGGACGACTACCGGGGCGACAGTCAGTTCTGGACCTGGGCGCGAAGATTCGCCCAGCTCGAGGCGCCCGTCAGCATCCGTCGGCGCATGGGACACGATCGCCTCGCACATGATCCCGATCTCGCGATCATGGTTGCCGACCCCGGATGCTCACCGCAAGGACGCGCCGAGATTCAGGAGCTGCTGGACAAGATCACCGCCGCGATCGCCGGCCAGCTGACGGCGCGCCAGCGTGCCGTTCTGCTCGCAAGCGCGATTGACGGAGTCTCGACCGGGGCGCTCGCGATTGAGCTGGACGCCACTCCCGGCGCGATCTACAAGACACTGCACGATGCGCGCAAGAAGCTGACCGCGCAACTCGCGCTGACCTACTAGGCCGATCTACCTGGCCCAACGCCAGACGCTCGGAGCGATGGTGTCGATGCCCGACGAATCGCGCCCTTAGCGGACGGGCACGGCTGATCGTCGAGAAAGCCGCCTGGCGGGCTGGTAATCGGGGGCCTTACCGCGAGCGCTGACCCGGGCCAACCACTCAGCGGAAGGTAAGAACCCAGGACACAGGGACGCTAGTGGGCATATAGCCAATGCCGGAGTCGCGCGTGTTTCTCATGCGCGACTGGGATGATGAGAGAAGGAGGCGATCACCATGGCGTCCACCCCTGTTGAGGCTCCGCATCAGGCGCGCCAGTCTGCGAACGGTCACTCGCCGCCGGAAGCCCAACTCCGCGACGTCGGCGCCGCCGCCCACCAGGCGTTCTGGCTGCTGCGGATCACGTTCACCATCGCGCCGATCCTCTTTGGGGTCGACAAGTTCACCAACTGGTCGGTGCACTGGCCGGACTACCTGGCGGGCTGGATCAACGAAATCCAGCCGTTCGCAAGCGGGCAGGACTTCATGTACGTCGTAGGCGGCGTCGAGATCGCGGCCGGGCTGCTTGTCGCGCTCGCCCCGCGGATCGGCGCCTTCGTGGTCGCCGGCTGGCTGGCCGGAATCGTGGTCAACCTGTTGACCAAGAACGCGCCCCAATACTACGACATCGCCTTGCGCGACTTCGGCCTCATGCTCGCAGCGCTCACCTTCGGCCGGCTCGCCCTGGCCGTCGTGCCGGCGCGCAAGTCCGGAGCGCTGCCCGCCCGGCCCTGGTAGCGCACCGCCCGCCGGCGGGCGGTGCCACCCCGGATGTCGCCTCGCCTGTCGCGCCGCAGGCGACGTGAGGAATAAGGCGGTGCTCGCTCGCGCGTGTCACGGAAGAGCTCGAGCGCCGGGCGGCCCGGTTGAGCCGGTCCGGCGCGCCGCGAGCGGAGGGCGTGCGTCGCCAGATTCGGAGTCCGCGATCTCCAGGGTAAGACTTTCGAGCCGGGCGACGCTGGGGGTATATGACGAGGGTTGCCCTGACGCGAGTACGACGTACGGGTCGTGAATGGCGCTCGCGGGCTCCGTCTGCCTGCCAGGCTCGTGAGGGCTGCGCTGCCCCCGATCTTCGGCATCGGGGCGCTCGCGGCGCCGGGGGGGCTCCGAGCGATCGACGCGGAGGCGCTTACCGCGCGTGTCGGGGGGGCGACAGGAACAGATTGAGCTCAAACGGCGTGGGGTGCGGTCTCGGCGAACTCCCACCATCTCAATGGAAGCCAATCACCGGAGACAAAGCCGTCCACGGCTGTCCCCCCTCCGCTAATGGATACCTCGGTGCCGACCGGATAGGTCCGACCGGAGATGCCCATCACCGGGACCAGGAGGGCAACCACGCGAAATCGTCTTTGCAAGGTGACGTCGTCGGACATTGTTCCGCCATGAACAGTAACGGATCGGCCTTCGAGTGTGGCGGCGGAGGTGAACGGTGCGCGGGACAACCTTGAAGTAGCCACTACATACGAAATGGAGGCGGGTGAACCATGAAGGCTGTTGTCTACCAGGATCCCTTTAAGGTGACAGTCGAGGAGGTGCCCGATCCGACAATCGAAAGACCTACCGATGTCATCGTCCAGGTCACCTCAAGCGCGATCTGCGGCTCGGATCTGCACATGTACGAGGGCCGCACCGCGGCCGAGCGGGGCATCGTCTTCGGTCACGAGAATCTTGGCATCGTCTCGGAGGTTGGGGATGCCGTGGCGTCGATCATGAAGGGCGATCGAGTCGTCATGCCCTTCAACGTCGCGTGCGGGTTTTGTAGGAACTGCTTGGCCGGCTATACCGGCTTCTGCCTGACCGTCAACCCGGGCTTCGCCGGCGGCGCCTACGGCTATGTGGCGATGGGTCCTTACAGGGGCGGCCAGGCGGAATACCTGCGCGTGCCATACGCGGACTTCAACTGCCTGAAGCTTCCGGAGGGCACCGAGCACGAGACCGACTTCATCATGCTCGCCGATATCTTCCCCACCGGCTACCACGGCTGCGAACTCGCCGAGGTATCACCGGGCGAGACGGTTACGGTGTACGGAGCCGGCCCCGTCGGGCTGATGTCGGCCTACTCGGCGCTGCTCCGTGGAGCCTCGAAGGTCTTTGTCGTCGACCGGGTCCCGGAGCGACTGGCCAAGGCAGAGGAGATCGGGGCGGTCCCGATCAACTTCGAAGACGGCAACCCGGCCGAGCAGATCAAGCAGCAGGCAGGAGGCGAAGGGACCGACAAGGGCATCGACGCTGTCGGCTACCAAGCCCATGCTCAGAAGGGTGGCGGCGAGGCGCCGGCGATCGTACTGAACTCGCTCATCGAGACGGTGCGCGCGACCGGGATGCTCGGCGTTCCCGGCCTCTACGTCCCGGCAGATCCGGGCGCCCCGAGCGAGGACGCGAAGCGGGGAATGCTGCTCGTATCGATCGGCAAGTTCTTCGAGAAGGGGCTGCGAATGGGCGTGGGGCAGTGCAACGTCAAGCTTTACAACCGCCAGTTGCGCGATCTCATCATTGCCGGCCGCGCGACGCCCAGCTTCGTCGTCTCGCACGAGTTGCCGCTCGAGCAGGCCCCCGGCGCTTACGAAAAGTTCGACAAGCGTATCGAGGGCTACACAAAGGTCGTGCTTCACCCATGATCGCTTCCCAGCAGCAGTCTCGCGGGTGCATCAGTCGTGGAGCGAACAACAGCGGTGAACCAGGACAGGTGCGGCCATCGGCCCGGCTGACTTCACCCGCGTTAGGAATGGAGGTTTGCGAATGTCTACAGCAACGCTACCCGACACGAAAAAGGACGTGAGTTTGAGTGCGGCGCTCCATGTCATCAAGAGTGCTCGTCGATCGGCAGAAGCGATCGGCGTTGCGATGAACATCGCGGTCGTGGACGATGGAAACAACCTCGTCGCGTTCCAGCGAATGGACGGAGCATGGCTCGGAAGCGTCGACATCGCCCAGGGTAAGGCGTACACGGCGCGGGCGTTCAACATGTCGACCAAGGACCTCGCCCCGCTCTGCCAGCCCGGTGAGCCGCTCTTCGGAATTCACGCCAGCAACGACGGGCGACTGATCATCTTCGCCGGCGGCATCCCGCTTGAGCGAGACGGCGAGATGGTCGGCGCGATCGGCGTGAGCGGAGGTGCGGTCGAGCAGGATCACGTGGTTGCAACAGCAGGCGCGGAAGCGTTCTAAGCGGGCCCAAAACACACGATAGGAGGCACCAAAATGGCGATCGATTTCACACTGACGAACGAGCAGAACGACCTGCAGCGAACCGCACGGGAGTTTGCGCAGGAGGTGTTGAAGCCAGTGGTCGCCGCGGCGGATGCCGAGCCGGACACGCAGAAGGCCTTCCAGATGATGCAGCCGGCGTACCAGCAGGCGTACAAGCTCGGCTACGCGTACGGCTTCATTCCGAAGAAGTACGGTGGCCCCGGCTACTCGAACGTCGACTTCCAGATCGTTGCCGAGGAGATCGGCGTCGTCGATCCAGGCTTCGACTGCATCCTTCTCTGCAACGGACTGTCGCTGATGCCGCTCATCTGGTACGGGAGCGAGGAGCAGAAGCAGAAGTGGCTTTCGCTCGCGCTCAACGATCCCACCGGCAACTTCATCTGCGCCTGGAATGCCTCGGAGAAGGGCGGCACGGCGAACTTCGACCATCCTGACCCGAAGGCCGGAGTCGGCGTGACCGCCGACCTCGAGGATGATCACTACGTACTCAACGGACGCAAGTACTGGCCGTCGAACTCAGGCGGCTGGGACCTCCAGGGCGCTGACATCAACGTCGTCGTCGCTCGCACCGATCGCTTCGCCGGCGGCAAGACCGGGCTCTCCTGCCTGATCGTGCCCCGCGGGACCGAGGGCGTGAGTTACGGCCAGCCGCTCGACAAGATGGGCCAGCGGGTGAACCAGAACAACGATATGAGGTTCGTCAACTGTCACGTGCCCGCCGAGAATGCCTTCGCGGTCGGCGACGCCGATCTTGCGATCAGCCGCGACTTTACTTGGTCCGGACCGATCGCAGGTGTCGCCGCCGTCGGCACTGCTCGCGCAGCCTACGAGTACGTGCTCGACTGGTCGAAGACGTACACCGCGGCCGGCACCGACCCGATCATCCGTCACCAGATCGTGGGTTACACGCTGGTCGATTGCGCCATGCGACTCGAGGCGGCGCGTTACCTGTCCTGGAAGGCGGCCCACTATGCCGATCTCTACGAGGTCGAGAGCCATGCGATCGGAGCGATGGCCAAGATCTTCGGCGGTGAGACCGGAGTGCAGGTTGTCTACGACTGCATGCGCGTGATGGGCGTCAACAGTTACGACCGCGCGAACCATCCGCTCGACAAGCTCATGCGCGACGTCCTCTGCTTCCCGATCTACGACACGGGCAACATGGGCATGCAGCGACGCAAGGTCTGGGGCGTGTTGGCGCACCACGACTTCGACCCGCTGATGTTTCTCGAGAGCAAGGAGTTCAAGTTCACGAAGGAGATGGAGGGTATCGGGACGGTGACCGCACCCGAGCTCGCAGCAGCGGTCGCCTGAGCCTCACTCTTGACGCAGCCCGAGGCAACGTCCATCTCGAGAAAGGGACGGGGGCGCTGCCTCCGGGTCCGTCGCGATGCCCCGCAACCGGTTCTCGCCAGGCCCGCGAGCCGCGGCTAGTCGGTTGCCGGTTCTCGCCTCGACTGCCCGTCCACGCCGTCTGGAGACGCTCAATCCAGGCAGCCTTCAGGCGGCGGGTTAGGTACCGCTCTGGCGCTCCGCGAGAAAGAGGGCAAACCTTCCCGCGGAGGTCTCGAGGAACCGAGCGACCTCGCTCTCGAAGGCAGTCAGCTGTACCCGCACCTTTGTCACCTGGTGGGCGACGGAATCCTCCGGACTGCAGACGTGACGTGGGCGTTGCTCGGACGAAAGCAACAGACCACATTCGCGACAAGGTAGGTAGCCGATCAAGGTGTTCCTCAGAAGGGTCGCAGCCGCTTCAGACGGACACGGAGCCTGGCCGTCGTCGAGCGACAGTCTGCCCTCGTCGCAGCGGGGTAAACCTCGAACGACGGTATTTGCGAGCAAAGGCGGCCCCCAGCATCGCTCGAGAGTACCGAGATGCGCGCTGCTCGCAGCGACCGCCAAGCCCGCGATGGCACGCCGAACTAGCGCACGGCGTCGCGCTCGGCCTGCGCCGGCGGCGCCGGAGACGACGGCCGGCGGAGGCCTGAGCATCAACACGTCAGCCGCGTTCCAGAGCTCGTCGGTAAGAACCGGCGAGGCGCTGGCTTCGATGCTGAACGTCCCGTCGCTCGCCCGAGGGTGCCGAGGCAAATCCACCACGCACCGCGATGAGGCTCGTAAGAACGGTGGCTGCGGTGACGCTGAGGGGACATGGTCCGCGATTGTTTCGCAGCAGCGCACGAGCGGTGCGGTCCTACGGTCGATGCCCGCTGTGGGATGCCTTCGCCAGTTGAACGCGAGACGCGTTCAACTGCACAGCCTTACCGCGCACGATGGCGCCAGCGCAGTATGGAGACCCGCCGATGAGCAGTCGCTCTGATGGACTCTCCGATGATCTACACGGTCGGGCACTCCACCCGTTCGCTCGACGAGCTCAGCGTCTTGCTGGATGACGCCCACATACGCGAGCTGGTGGATGTGCGAAGGGTCCCCCGATCGCAGCGCCACCCTCAGTTCGCGGGCGAGGCGTTGGCAGGCTCGCTGCCCGCCCAGGGAATCGCTTATGTGCATGAGGCGGCGCTCGGGGGGTTTCGTCGTCCACGACCCGACTCACCCAACACGGGCTGGGAACACCCGGCGTTCCGCGGCTACGCCGATTACATGGCGAGCGAGGAGTTCCGTGGCGCACTGGAGCGCCTGCAAACGCAAGGGCGAGAACGCGGAACCTGCCTGATGTGCGCCGAGGCGCAATGGTGGCGCTGTCATCGTCGGCTCATCTCAGACGCGCTCGTGATCCGCGGCTGGCGGGTTCTGCACCTCGGGCTGCACGCCAAGCCCGTCGAACATGAGCTGACACCCTTCGCAGTGCGAGGGGAAGGCCACGCACTCAGCTACCCCGCGCCGCAAGCTCAGCTCGAACTAGAGACGGGCCTACAGGCAAGTTGATGCCTGGGTGATGTTGCCGAGCGCTTCTATCGGGGGCCAGATAGGCGACAGCCTTCTCGGCGGGAATTACTGCACTCAGTCGGTCTCGCCCGCAGGGACACAGGCGCCCGTCAGCGCCGGTGAGCCGCGTGGAGCGCGGGCCAGCCCACATACGTTGCACGGCCACGCGTGCTTCGTCGTGCAGTTCCACAGCGCGATGAGCGATGCTGACATAGCTCACCTTCTCTCCGAGCTGAATATGTCGACCTGTTTTCACCCGAAGCTGCATCCGGCCGTGGCGCCCCTCGGCTTCGTTCGCCTCGACTTCTACTCCGGCCTGTTTCTCCGCCGCGGCGAACGCGAGAGCGAATGGACGCTCGAATGCCGCACGTGGGGTCCGGCCGTCCCAGAGATTGTCCACGAGTGGCAGATCCTAGCCGCCAATGCCGCCCACCTACTTGACCCGAGCGTTGCGGTTCCCTCACGCGCCGAAGGTCCAGGCCGGCCGGAGATCGCACCGCCAGAGGCGCGTCTGCCGCGATGGCGGCACAGACCACGGTGACATGCTGGGCCACGAGGTCACCGACGGCTACGAGCCAGGGAGATGGAACAGGCCAGGAAGCAGCTTGCGGTTGGCAGGAGCGCCCGTCGCCCCGAACAGAATCAGCACGTGGTCCTGCGGATCGCGGCTCGCAATCGCGGGTCGAGAAGCCGCGGTCGCGATGAGACTCATCGCGGACGTTGCCCTGGCGAAGCGGGCTGTCTGGGAGACCTTGCGGCAGCGCTCACGTACACGTCGATCGTCTGGCGGTAGTTAGCGGCGATCCGCTCGGCCGCCGCGTCGCGCGCAAGGCGCCCGGCGAGGTGCTCGCTCAATACGTCCAGCCAGATGGTGCGACCGACCGCGAACCCAATGTAGCCCTCGACCGGCGCGGCGACGCTGAGCCAGTGCGCCACGCGATCGAGGTCAGCTCCGCGGCCCAGCACCACGCAGCTGACGTCGTCTCGTCCTCCCGCTCGGGCCTGGGAGAGAGCTCGCTCGCAGTCCTCGCGAGCCTCTAGGCCTTCGATCTTCCAGATGTCGGGCTCGACACCGGCGTCTTGGAGCTCGGCGAGCGCCCGCACGACGAGATCGGGCCGCAGGGCGCGGTCATAAGCGCTCTGGTCGCCCCCGACGTGCTCGAGCTGCTCCGCAGTGGGCACCACGAGCAACTCAAAGAGGAACTGGCGACCGTTCGCGTGCAGCCATCCCGACAGGCGCTTAAGCCGCGCGGCCTGGCGGCGGTTGAGCTCGGCGTCGCCATCGGGGTTGTAGCGCACGAGCACCTTGGCGAGCTGTGGGTCGAACGTCTCGATGTGCGCGGCGAAGTCCTCCCCAAACTCGAAGTCGAACTCCTCCTGGCCGGAGCGCTCGACGGGCATCGCCAGGGTGACGTGTCCGCGGCGTGCCGCGCTCGCGACGTCGGTGCCGAACTCCTCGTCGACGAGCAGCCCGCAGGAGTCCCGCGGCGCACCGTCCTCGATCGCGCGCGTGAACCCGTCGTAGATAAGCGTCTTCAGCTGTGAGATCCGCTGACGCTCCTGCTGAGTGGGTTCGTGGTCGATCCCCATCAGCCCCTTCTGGAACGAGCCGCGGTGGTCAAAGGAGAGCATGTAGAGCCGCTGGCGCCGGCGATCGGTCATAGGGGCAGCGCCTCCTGGAGCGAGGCGATCGCGTAGTCGGCGCCCGCCTGTTGTAGTTGCTTCACGTCGAAGTGATGGCTGCCCACGCCCACGCACTGGATCCCCGCTGCGTGTGCGCCCTCGACGTCGTGGGGTGTGTCGCCGACCACGATCGTCTGGTCTGGCGTCAAGGGCTCGCCGAAGACAAGTGCGGCGCGCGCAAGCGCGATACGTGTCAGCTCACCGCGGTCGGTGGAGTCAGAGCCGTATCCGCCGAAGGAGAAGAAGCGATTCAAGCGCGCCCGGTGGAGCTTGATGTGAGCGGCGGCCTCCAGGTTCCCGGTGACGAGCCCCAGCAGGTATCCGTCCTTGATAAGCCTTGGTAACAGCTCCTCTACGCCTGCCAGCACCCGATACCCCTCAGACTCCTCGACCGACTGATGCAAGTAGTGCAGGCGCCGCTCGAGCAGCCGGGTGAACTCCTTGCGCTCGGGTGTGCGACGCATGACCGCCTCGAAGGTTTTGCGGCCCACGGCAGGGTCGGTCATTCCGGTGTCGGTGAACTCGCCGATATCGGCCGGGATGCCGTAGAGCTCGTCGAATGCCAGCCGCCACGAAGCCGCCCCGGCACCGCCGGTGATGATCAGCGTCCCGTCGATGTCGAACAGCACGGCGATGCGATCCTCTGCCATCTTTCACCTCGGTCGGTGGTATTACCCAGGCTTCTCGACGTGGCCGCCGAACTGGCTGCGCATAGCCGACAGCGCCTGGTTGGCGAACTGGTCAAACCCCCGAGAGGCGAAGCGCGAGAACAGCGCGGTCAGCAGCACGGGCGCCGGAACCCCCTCCTCGACGGCTGCAATGGCCGTCCAGCGCCCCTCTCCCGAGTCGGAGACCCGGCCGGAGAAGTCCTCTAGCGTCGGAGACTTGACTAGTGAAGCGGCGGTCAGGTCCAAGAGCCAGGACGCGATCACGCTGCCGCGTCGCCACACCTCGGTCACGGCGGAGAGATCGAGGTCGTAGGGGTAATCCTCGGGGTGCTCGAGCGGCGCCGTCTCGGCGTCCGCCTCGCGGGTCACGTTACCGGCGTTGGCGTGCCGGAGGATGTTCAGGCCCTCGGCATAGGCGGCCATAGCGCCGTACTCGATGCCGTTGTGGACCATCTTGACGAAATGCCCCGCGCCGTTCGGCCCACAGTGCAGGTAGCCGTGCTCGGCGTTGCTCGGCTCGCCGGTACGGCCCGGCGTGCGGGGCGCCGCATCGACGCCCGGCGCGATCGCTTCAAATAATGGCGTGAGCCGCTCGGTGATCCGGGTCTCGCCTCCGATCATCAGCGAGTAGCCTCGCTCGAGGCCCCACACCCCACCGCTGGTGCCGACGTCCACATAGTGGATGCCATTCTGTGACAGCGCAGCGGCGCGCGCGATGTCGTCGCGGTAGTAGGAGTTGCCGCCGTCGATGATCACGTCATCGCCGTCCATTCCCTCGCCCAGGGCTCTGACAGTTCGCTCCGTGATCTGACCGGCGGGGACCATCACCCACACAGCGCGAGGCTTCTCCAGTGCGGCGAGGAGCTCCTCGAGCGAGCCGGTGCCGGTTGCGCCCTCGCCCTCGAGTTCCTTGACGGCGTTGGCGTTCACGTCGTACACGACGCACTCGTGCCCGGCGGGCATCAGGCGCCGGACGAGGTTCGATCCCATCCTGCCCAGCCCGACCATTCCCAGTTGCATGTGCGTCCTCTCCGTCCGGTTTGGCGTCGCTAGGGCAGGACCCGCTCGATCGGCTCGCGTAGCCGAACCTGATTGGGCTCGCCCTGGGTCATGCCGTCGAGCTCAGTCGCGATGGGAAGCGTGTGCTCGCCCTCGGGCATGACGTCAAGGGCCTCGCCGACCTGGCTCGAGAGGTAGGGAGCTAGGTAGCGCCCCGAGATCTTGTCGGGCGGCCACCACAAGGCATCCGTCGAGATGGTTGAGTCGTCGCCCGCGCCGCCGCTGATGTCTGCGCGCAAGTAGCGCGCCCGCCCGCCGGTCAGCAGCAGCCCCCGCAAAACCGGGTGGAACGGCTGCGGATCAACGTCGGCGCCCACCGAGGCAGCGATCACTTCGGCGACGGCATCGGCTTGCTGGGCCGCCAGGCCACCCTGCTTGACCGGGAAGGCCGTTGCGTCACCCGCGGCGAACACGCCTTCCAGCCCGGCGACCCGGCCGTGAGCATCAGTCTCGATGAACCCGTCTGCGCCGCAGGCGATGCCGCGCGGTCGTGGGCCGATCAGGCGCGGAACGGTGACGACGCGGTCAACGCGCAGGCCGCGACCTCGCGGCGCGATATCGAGCCATCCAGGACGAGTCGGTACCCCGTAGCTGCTCGTGTACAGGGCGACCCCTCGTTCGTCTAGGAGGCGGCGGATCGCGGCGCTGGCGGCGGTGCCGAAGATCGCGAGCGGCTCCTCCTCCGGGGTGATCAGGCTCAGCTCGACCTCCACACGCTCGTGCGCTTCGCACTCGGCCGCGGTCATCAATGCTAGGTCATATAGCGGCAGCGGCCAGCTCGCGCCGGGCGGCTTGACAAACGCGACCCTGTTGAACTTGCCCTCGCAGAGCTGATGCAGCAGCATCCGATAGTTCGGACCATCGCGACCACCGTGAAAGGTCAGCACCCCCTCTGAATGCCACTCGCGCTCGGGGTGGGCCCCCACGGCAAGCACCAGCATGTCGTAGGGGATCTCCTCACCATCCTTGGTGATTACGAGCTGCTGTCCGGAATCGACGCGCTCAAGAGCTCCGCGGTGCCAGGTAGCGCCGGCTTCGGCGGCGGTGTCCTCAAGCCGCAGGCCGCGTGCGCGCTGCGGCGCGAACGGCTGGTGGACGGACATCGAATGGTTGACGAACTTCAGCTCAGGCGCAAGGAGCGTGAGCTCCACGCGATCGCCGGCCAGCGCATGCAGCGCCAAGAGCGTCTCGAGTCCTGCGACGCCGCCCCCCGCGATGAGCACGCGCGAGCGCGGGCGCTCTTTACGGGGCCGGGAGATCGAACCGGAACCGGCCGCGGGGGAACTGCTCACCTCGGACGGCCGCGCGACCTGACCGCGTCGTCCCAGGGGGCCACCAAGCGCATGATGTCCGGCTGTCGCCTCGCGTCGAATCACTGCCTCCGCGCCGACGTGGCCGCCGTCATTGACCCAGCGTTCGACGCCCAAGCTCAGGTCGCCCATAGCGCCATCTCCTTCTCCTGCTCCGCGAGGAGGCGAGCGTGTCGGAGGCCTGCTGAGCGCAGCACGCGCTGCGTAAGGCCCAACCGCGCGATTGGTAGTTTCTCATGCCCTCTTAGCGCGCCACTCTCCCGCCTTCTTACGTCGTTCCGACGTTATGCCGCGAGCTCGATCACCCGTCCCTCGGGCCATCTCGACCTGCCCTGACCTCACGCGGCGGTAGGGACCTCCGAGCCTCCGAGGACGCGGCCGAGTGGACTCTGCCGGCGGAGTCATCATGCGGCGACCGCGGCCAGCGCCTGCACGTGGCGGGGCAGCAGTGTCTCTCGCGCGATGATCAGGCGCTGGATCTGTGAGGTGCCCTCATACAGCTGCGTGATCTTGGCGTCGCGCATGAGCTTCTCCACCGGGTAATCCTTGATGAGGCCATACCCGCCGTAGACCTGTACCGCGTCAGTCGTGACCTCCATCGCGGTGTCTTGTCCGCGCGCTGGTCGTTGACGGTTTCCTTATGACCAGTACTTGGTGCGGGGGCCGCGTGCGGGGCGACGATCCTTGTGGTCTGACTGCGCGGCTGCCGCTGCCCGACGCTCCGACGGGTGGCCGCTCCTCAAGCGGTCTTGCGGACGACCTGCTGACCGCGCGCGACGGCGGTCATAAGGTGGGAGATCGAGGCAGTCGTCCCTCACGTGACCGTCGGAACCTTGCCTCGCCGACCCGCGGATGGCCCAGTCACCTTTCAGTCCGTCGCGACAGGGCCAAAATGGCGTCGGATCAAACAGCTCGCTCGTCGTCAACTCGACCATCGGACGCCTGCACGTGCGCCCCGACCGGGAAAGTAGTCGCTCGCGACGCGTCGGCTACGGGCTCGCGGCTCCTCCAACACGATTGGCTGTCTGGCGCGCGGCGATCAGCAGCGGGTCGTACACGCCCGAGAACGGAGGTGCGTAACCGAGGTCGACCAGCTCGAGCTCACCTGCGGCCAGCTCGCTCCAAATAGCGGTGGCGAGCACGTCGATGCGCTTGGCTGCGCCCTCCACGCCCACGATCTGGCCGCCCAGCAGGCGTCCCGTTTCGGCGTGAGCGACGATCTTGACCCAGATTGGGCCCGCCCCGGGGTAGTAAGCGGCTCGCGTGCTGTCCTTGATCGTCGCGGTGACGACCGGCAGAGCGGCCGCGACCGCCTCCTTCTCGCTCAAGCCGGTGCGCGCGACCTCGTAGCGGCAGATCCTGGAGACCGCCGTCCCGATCAACCCCGGGAAGGCGGCATCGCCACCGCTGGCGTTGGTGCCGGCAACGCGACCCTGCTTGTTGGCATGGGTACCAAGCTGCACGTTGACCGGATCGGGCAGCAGCCGGTGCCGGCTCTCCGCGCAATCGCCAGCGGCATAGATGCCGTCGCATCCCAGACAGCGCTGATGGTCGTCAACGCGCAATCCGCCGGTGGCGCCCAGCGGCAGGCCGGCCGCGGCGGCGAGCTCGGTGGCGGGCCGTGTCCCGGTCGAGACCACCACCTGGTCGGCGGGCAGCTCTCCGGCCGAGGTGGCCACCGCGCACGGACGGCCGCCTCCGTCGGCCGCGATCTCCTGGACATCGGTCGACAGCAGCACGCGGATGCACGCGTTCTCTGCAGCCGCCTGGACGTGCGCTGCCATGTCAGCGTCCAGCGGCGGCATGACCTGGGCGTCGCGATCGACGAGCGTCACCTTCAAGCCGCGCAGCGTTAGCGCCTCGGCCATCTCCAGGCCCAGGTAACCGGCGCCGATCACCACCGCGCGGCGCTTGTCCGATCGTTCCAGCCGCGCCAGCAGGCGCTCGGCCGCGTCGACGGTACGCACCGGCTCGACCAGCTCCGCGCCAGGCACCGGCGGCGCGACGGCGACCGCTCCGGTTGCGTACACGAGCTGGTCGAAGCCCTCCCGCCGGTCCGCCCGCGCGTTGTGATCGCGGTAGGTCAACGTGCGCGCGCCGATATCGATCTCGGTCACCTCGCTGAGAGTCCGCACGTCGATGCCGGCTCGACGGAATTCGTCCGGGCTGCGAGCGATCAGCACGTCGGGGCCGTCGACGGTCCCTGCAATGAGGTACGGGATCCCGCACGACGAGTAGGACGTGTATGAGCCACGCTCGAGCACGAGGACGTCGAGCCTCGCCTCGCGCCTGCGTGCAACCGCGGCGGCGCTCATCCCGGCGGCATTTCCGCCCACGATCGCGAGCCGACTCACGGGGCGTATGTTGTCACCTACTGCTCGACCAGCGCCCGGCGCGCCGACCGGCGTCGTCGGCCGCCTGCGACCGCGATTGCAAGGTGAGGCCTCCGCAGGACGATGGGGTGACCCGTGCTCCAGAGCCAGGGCGTGGATGTCGCGGAAGCGGAGGCGCTCGTGGGGGGGTCACGCGGGTCCAATGTCAAACGAGCGCTCGGCGAGCGATCGCTATTAAACCGGTGACGCCGGGTGGACGGGCCGTCAAGCGCCCGTCGTCGCCAATCCTGCTCAGCGAGCCACCCCCCGGTTGCAGGTCGCGACGCCTCAGTCACCGCCGCGCGTTGGCATGATCATCACCGGACACAGCGCCTCGGGGACCACTCGCGAGGAAACGCTGCCGAACAGCATCGTCCGTGGCGGGCCGTAGCCGCGTGATCCCAGCACAATCAGGTCCATATTGCCTGAGCGGTTCACGAGCTCCTCAGCTGCCTTCCCGACGCCAGCCCGGATCGCGACTTCCACCTCGCCGCGCAGCGCGTCGACCACGCCCTCGATGGCGCGCCGAGCGCGAGTCTCGAGGCTCTTGACTGTGCCGATTGTGGATGTCGTGGTGACGAGCTCGACGCTTCCACCGGTGGCGCGTGCAATCCGGTATGCGACGCCGAGGGCATCCTCGCCCTCGTTCGTGGGGATCCAGCCCACAGCGATCCTCTGCGGTACGAAGCCGCCCTCGCTGCGATAGCCGCGAGGCGCTACCGCGACCGCACAGGGCGCTGCCCGCATGACGTTCTCGCTGACCGCACCAAACGCCGCCTTTGTGCGCGGCCCCAGCCGTCTGGAGCCGAGCACGATCAGGTCGGCCTCCTCGCCGCGGGCGAGCTCGTGCAGTCCCTGCGCGGGCGAGCTCGCCGACAGGGCGCGGAACCTGATCGCAAGCGCCTGGCTCACCCGATCACGCGCGCTCGCCAGCACCGCGTCCGCGTGTTCGGCAAGCTCCCGCGCGGCCTCTCTGGAGCTCGCCCTGAGCTCCTCGTCATACACGTAGACGACGGTCACCTCGCTACCGAGCGCCCTCGCGAGCCCGATCGACAGGACCAGCCCGTCGAGCCCGGTGTCCGTGCCGTCGAACCCAACGATCATCCTCTCGAACATCGGCGGCTACCTCCCCGGACCGCACGTCCACCCGAAGCCACGCCGAAACCCCGAGCGATCGTACACCCCAATGCCGGTGACGTGGCGAGCACGACCTGCTGGGCTAACAGCGCCACGCCACGACCAGCAGGTCTCAGGCGCTTGCTGCACAGCGTGCCGCGACACCGGGAGGGCGCCGGCCGGACCGCACTGGGACTCTTAGGAACTTATCGCCAGACGTGCCTGAAACGCGACTGATCGCCGTCTCGGCCGACCTTGGCGGGGCAGATAAGGCTTATCAGCATCCCGCCGGCATCGAAGGCGTCACGGCTTGGTTGTCGCTGCCGCCTCTTGGCACGACCATGACCGGGCAGTGGGCGTTGCGCAGCACGTACGAGGAGACGCCCCCGAGCAAGACGCTCTTTATCGGCCCGTATCCCCTCGAGCCAAGGACAAGTAGGTCCAGCTCCTGCGAATGCTCCACAAGTAACTTCGGGGGGGAGCCCCGGAACACGTGCGGGTCGACGGCTAGGTCTGCCGATAGAGCTTCCGCGAGACGCTCGGTCTCAGACTGAAGCTCCCTGGCTAGCACCTGGCTGACGGTCTGCGTTCCCCACGCACCGGCAGCCGTGCCTCCAAACGCCATCGGAGCGACCACCGCGAGCAAACGCAGCGAAGCTCCGCTGCGGTCGGTGAGGTCGGCTGCCCAGCGGACAGCCTGCCGGGCCTCCGGCGATCCGTCAAAACCAACCCCGATCACAGCTAGGCGAGCCTCACGGCTGGCGTAGTCGTTTGGAGCGACGGCGACGGGAACGGGTGAGCCAGAGAGGAGCCGCTCCGCAGTTCCACCCAGCAGCACCCTCCCGAGGCCCGCGCGGCTCGATGACCCCAGCAAGACGAGTGCGGCGTCGCTCCCGATCGCTTGGTCATGAAGCCCCGCAGCCGCCGACGTGGCCTGCCGTAGTTGGACGTCAGCAGCGCCCATCTCTGCTGCCAACGCAGCGACTTTCGCGCGCTTGGCTGCTGTCTGCTGGGCCGCCAAACGTTCAGCCTCGTCCGAATAGTGGACACTCGTCACCGTGTCGAGCTCGTCGAGGGTGTGCACGTAGACGGCCATCAGTTCGCCCGGAAGCGCCAGGGCGAGTTGCTGGCCAAGCCCGATCGCATCACGCGAGCGCCCGCTCCCATCGACGCCAACGATGAGCGGCCCATCACCGAAGAGACGTGGCGCCGCGTCCACGACCTCATCCTATGCTGGATCGCGACCCCACCCGATGCGGTGAGATTCCCTCGGGCGTATGCCCTACGGCAAGCTCCCGCTAGCGCCCATGCTCAGCGTCCGGACGGAACAGCCCCACGCGAGCGCGAGCCGGCAACCACTAGCGCCCATCCCCCAGCAAAGCGAGCGCGGCCCTCTTGAGTCGTCAGGCGCAGTCGGCAGACGTCGGAGGTCGGACCTGCGTCTCCGGGAGCCGCGGGCTGCCGGCGCTTGCCGTCCTAAGCCATCTTACACAGCCCCACACATTTCACCCTCGGACTCATCGCTTGACCCTTGGTAGGAACGCCTCGAGGCAGGCACCGCAGATGTGCGGTGCCTGCCTCCGAGGCGATGCGTGTTGGCTAGTCGCGACGTAGGAAGCCGAGACCGGGGGGATCGAACTTCGACGCGAGCCGAGCGAGAGTGAGGGCCGCGAGCATCAGACCGAAGTCGCGCAAGGCGATGTCGTAGTAGCCCGAATAGCTGAGCAGATTCACCACGATTCCAGCGAGCCACGCGGCGACCAAGTATGCGCCATAGCGAGGCTTGATCGCGACCGCGATGCCGGCGACGATCTCGATGACGCCGACGACGTGCATGGTGTGAAGCGCGCTCAGGGGGCTGCCGTCTGCCACCCACGGAGCGAGGTAACGCTCCCAGTTGACCAGCACATTGGCGAACTTGTCCGCGCCCATCACGACGGGCAAGACGGCAAATCCGATCCGCAGCAGAGTGAAGCTCTGGTAAGCCGGGTCGCCGCGGAGCCGGTCTAGCGTCTCCCGCAGAGGCGAGACCTCGTGTGAGATGGAACCTGTAAGGGGGGTACTTGACATGGTGCCTCCTTCTGAGACGCGACGTTGTGGGCATCGCTTCTCTTGGTGTAGCCCCCCGGTCGTTTCTTACCGCGGCGGCGCGATCGGTCGCGCGCCGCGCCTATGGCGGCGTAAGAACCGTGCCGGCGGCGACGCCAAACCGGGTATGAGCTCTCCTCGCGATCGCACGGCTTTCGTCCTCTCAGGGGGGGCAAGCCTTGGCGCCGTGCAAGTCGGCATGCTGCAAGCGCTGTACGAGCGTGACATCGCGCCGGAGCTGATCGTGGGCACCTCGGCGGGGGCCGTCAATGGCGCGTTTATCGCGTCGCGTCCCCAGAGCGTCGAGACCGCGACAGAGCTCGCGGAGATCTGGCGCAAGGTGCGGCGCGGGCAGATCTTTCCGCTCAATCCGCTCAGTGGCTTGCTCGGCTTTTTCGGGTCGCGCGATCACCTCGTCCCCGCGTCGGGCCTGCGCAAGCTCGTCGCCGAGCACAGCCAGCATCAGAGTCTGGAGCAGATGCCGATCGAGTTTCACGTCGTCGCGGTAGACGTGGTGACCGGCGAGGAACTACTGCTCTCGCGCGGTCCTACCGTAGACGCCGTGTTGGCCAGCGCGGCCATTCCGGCGGTCCTCCCTCCGGTCGCGTGGGGGAAGCGGCTGCTGATGGATGGGGGGGTGGCGAACAACACGCCGATCTCGCATGCTGTGCAGCTCGGCGCACGTGAGATCTACGTGCTGCCGAGCGGTCCTTCCTGCGCGCTCGAGCAGCCGCCGTCGAGCGCGCTCGGCATGGCGCTTCATGCCCTGACGCTGCTGACGCAGAGCCGGCTGATCGCCGACGTCGAGCTACACCGCGATCAGGCGAAGCTGATCGTTCTGCCGCCGCCGGGCCCGCTCGGGATCCAGCCGATCGACTTCGCGCACGCCGATGAGCTGATCGAGCGATCGCTGGCCGATGCGCGAGCGTTTCTCGATCGCGGCGGCGCCGGACGGCCGGCGATCCGGATGCGCATGCCTCGTCAGAAACAGGCGCGTACGGGTAAGAAAGGGCTGGCGCTGGCAGCGTAAAGGCATGCAAATGTTCAATCGTGGAATGGACATTTCAAGCGAGCTTGAGCCCGTCGTCGTCTGGCGGATCGGTCGCCTTCGCAACGCCGGCTTCTCCGCCTCGCTTGCTGACGCGGTTGCTCGAGACACGAGATACGACGTGCACGCGCTGCTTGAGCTGACCGACCGGGGTTGCTCCGCAGAGCTCGCAGCCCGGATTCTTGCCCCTCTAGACGACGAGTACGAGCCGTACGCATGATCCCACAGCGCCTCTCAGCGGTCCCCAGGACGCTGTCATGGTCCGGTAGTGTCGGAGTCGCGTTGACGGGTTCGTCAAAGATCACGCTGGCCACCGGCCGCGCCGAACGGGAATCTCGGGTGTGGATCGCGCGCCTGAGAGCCACGGGTCCGGAGCGCGATGCCGCGGTCGTCGAGTTGCACGCGCTGCTGTTGCGGGCGGCCCGCTTTGAGATTAGCCGACGCGGCGGCTCCAAAAAACTCCGTGGCGGAGACACCGACGACCTCGCCCACCAGAGTGCAGATGACGCGATCGTGGCGATCCTGCGGAAGTTGGACGACTTCCGGGGGGAAAGCCGCTTTACGACCTGGGCGTACAAGTTCGCGCTGTACGAGTCAGCCCTAAAGGTACGAAAGCGCTCGTGGCAGGGACGTGAGATCCCGCTTGCGCCGGAGGCGTGGCCACTGATCGCCGATGATCACCAACGCACCAGCCAACAGGCAGTCGAGGCGACGGATCAGCTCACCGCACTGCATGAGGCGATCCAGGAGGACCTGAGCCCACACCAGCGCGAGGTGCTCGTCGCGCTCGCGCTGAATGAGGTGCCGATCGACGTGCTCGCCGAGCGGCTCAACACGACCCGCGGCGCCCTGTACAAGACGCTGCACGATGCGCGCCAGAAGCTCAGAGGCGCGCTCGTCGCGCGCGGCCTAGGCCTCGAGGAACACAAGGAGCAAACGCCAGCATGACCAAAGCCTTCTCCCACGATCGAGGTCGACTGCTCGCGCGTCTGATCGGCCCCCCGGGACCTGAGATCAGCTGCGAGGAGTGCTTCGAGCAACTTGACCTCTACGTCGAGCTCGAGCTCGCGGGCTCGGATGCCGAGGCCGCCGTGCCGGGCATGCGCGCCCACCTCGAGGGCTGCCGAGCCTGCGCAGAGGATCGCGAGAGTCTTCACGCGATGCTCTTGAGCGAGGCCAGCCGGTAGGAAGGTTTCGCGCGCGAGCTTCGTCCGCAGCCAAGGCCGCGTTGGCTGCACCGAGCGCGGCGGCGAGCCCGCGACATCATCGGCGAGGTAAGACCATCGGCCCGCACGACGCTGACAGGACATGAACACAATCTCCCTGGCGGCGGCGCGCGACGGCAATCGCCATGTAAGCGACGACGACCGTCTGAACTCTTGGGCGCCCGAACGCCGGCCGCTGAATCGCGAGGCCGTTCAGCGGGCCGCCCGCGACCTGCTCGCCGCACTCGGCGCGGACCTGCAAACCGAAGGCCTGCGTGAGACGCCGAGACGGATGGCCGCCGCCTACGCCGAGCTGCTCACGCCCGAGCCGTTCAGCCTGACGACGTTTCCCAACGACGAGGGCTACGACGAGCTCGTCCTCGTCCGCGACATCCCGTTCCAGTCGTTGTGCATGCATCACGTGCTGCCGTTTTATGGCGTCGCTCACGTCGCCTACCTCCCGGCTGAGCGTATCCTCGGCCTCTCCAAGTTGGCCCGTATCGTCGAGCTGTTCGCACGCGATCTCCAGCTGCAAGAGCGCCTTACGACCCAGATCGCAGCCTGCCTTCACGCGGAGCTGCAGCCGAACGGGGTCGGTGTGGTGCTGGAGGCCGAGCACGTATGCATGTCTCTTCGCGGGGTGCAGAAGCCTGGCGCCACAACCATTACTTCGGCGCTGCATGGCCTCGTCCGCGACGACCCGCGCGCACGTGCTGAATTCCTCAGCCTGACAGGAGCGAGAACGCAATGAACGAGCAGACATTCATCATCGTCGGCGCTAGCGTTGCCGGGTCCAAGGCCGCCGAGGAGCTACGCGCGGCGGGCTTCGACGGGCGTGTGCTG
This sequence comes from Solirubrobacteraceae bacterium, assembly GCA_035553095.1. Taxonomy (GTDB): domain Bacteria; phylum Actinomycetota; class Thermoleophilia; order Solirubrobacterales; family Solirubrobacteraceae; genus Palsa-744. The sequence continues at coordinate 96,293 of DATNDZ010000021.1, forward strand.
TTGATCGGCGCGGAGTCCGAGCGCCCGTACGAACGCCCACCGCTCACCAAGGACTACCTGCGCGGCGAGTCGCCGCGGGAGAAGGCCTACGTCCACGAGCCGGGCTTTTATGACCAGCATCAGATCGAGCTCGAGACCGACGCCACGGTGAGCGCGATCGACCCAGCCCAATCACGCGTGACGCTCGCTGACGGGCGCACGTTTGACTACGATCGGCTGCTGCTGGCCACGGGCGCCGAGCCGCGCCGAATCCCGATCGTCGGCGCCGAACTCGACGGGGTCTATTACCTGCGCACTCTCGCCGACTGCGACGTACTGCGCGAGCGCCTGCAGGTCGGCGGCCGGGTGGTTGTCGTCGGCGGCGGCTGGATCGGCAGCGAGTTCGCCGCCTCGGCGCGCCAGCGTGGGCTCGAGGTCACCGTGGTCGACCCCATTCCGCTGCCGTTGGAGCACCTCTTCGGCGCCGAGGTCGGCGCGTTCTACCGTGACATCCATCGTGGCCACGGCGTCGAGCTGGTGCTTGGCGACGGAGTCGCGGCGTTCGAAGGTGAGGGACGGGTGACGCGCGTGCGCACCGCCGCCGGTCGCGTTATCGAGTGCGACTTCGTAGTTGTCGGCATCGGCGTCGCCCCCCGCGTGGAGCTCGCCAGCGGTGCCGGCCTCGAGATAGACAACGGGATCCTCGTCGACGAGAAGCTTCAGACGTCGGCGCCCGGCGTGTTCGCAGCGGGTGACGTCGCGCGCGCCTTCCACCCGTTCTTCGGCGAGCGGATTCGAGTCGAGCATTGGGCGAACGCGCTCAATCAGGGCCCGGCCGCCGCGCACGCGATGCTCGGCGAGCCCGTCAGCTATGACCGCATCCCATACTTCTTCTCCGACCAGTACGAGGTCGGGATGGAGTACTCCGGACACGCGCCCAAATGGGACGAGGTCGTCTTCCGCGGAGAGCCGTCCGATGGTGAGTTCGTGGCGTTCTGGCTGCGCGAGCGGCGGGTCGTCGCCGGCATGAACGTGAACGTCTGGGATGTCAACGAGCAGGTTCAGGCGCTGATCCGTTCCCGCCTGCCGATCGATCTCGACGCGCTTGGCGACCACGACACGCCGCTTGACTCGCTAGTCGGCGAACCCACAACGAAGGCTGACTGAGGAGCGACGAAGATTCCTCCCAATCCCAATCTGCAGCAACTCCACGCCAAGGGCGTATCTATCTGGCTCGACACGCTGTCCAGGGAGCTGCTCGAGAGCGGTGAATTCGCCGTGCTCGTCCGCGACTACGCCGTCACCGGTGCGACGTCGAATCCGACGATCTTCGCCAAGGCGATCACGGGTTCCGAGCGCTACGACCGCCAGCTCCGCCGGCTTGCCGACGATGGCGAGCGCGATCCGCAGGCGCTGTTCTTCACCCTCGCGCTCGACGACATCCGTGATGCGGCCCGCGCCCTGCGCCCCAGCTACGACCAGAGCGGCGGCCGCGACGGCTTCGTCTCGTTCGAGTGCACTCCGGACCTCGCCAACGACACCGAGGCCACGATCGATCAGGCACTGGCGCTGTGGCAGCGACTGGACGAGCCGAACGTGATGATCAAGGTCCCCGCGACCGAGGCGGGGCTACCCGCAATCGAGGCCCTCACGCGGGCCGGGGTCAACGTAAACATCACGCTGCTGTTCGGGATCGAGCGCTACGAGAAGGTCATCGACGCCTACCTGCGTGCGCTCACAGCGCGCTCGGAGGCAGGCGAGCCACTGGACGCGATCGCGTCGGTGGCCTCGTTCTTCGTCTCGCGCATCGACACCAAGGTCGATGCCCAGCTGCCCGACGACTCCCCACTGCGCGGCCAGGTAGCGATCGCCAACGCACGCACCGCCTACCAGCGCTACCTGGCCAAGTTCTCCGGCCCTGAGTGGGAGCGCCTGCGCGATCGCGGCGCACGGACGCAGCGACCGCTGTGGGCGAGCACCGGCACCAAGAGCCCTGCCTACTCCGATGTGCTCTACGTCGCTGAGCTGATCGGGGCTGACGTGATCAACACGATGCCCGAGCAGACGCTGCGGGCGTTCGCCGACCACGGCCAGGTGACTCGTACGCTCGACGCCGATCCGGAAAGAGCGCTGCAGACGCTCGCCGCAGCCCGGCTTGCCGGGATCGACCTCGACTCCGTGACGGCCGAGCTCGAGCGCGAGGGCGTGCAATCCTTCTGCGACTCCTACCACGACCTGCTCGACTGCATCGGCGGCAAGCTCGGCACCATGGCCCCGGCCGGGAGAAGGTGACCAAGGTGACCCGGCGTCGCCACGGGCACGCGGCCTATCGCGCCTCGGAGCGGCGCGTCTCAGGTTCTCCTATGCCGGCATCCGTGCACGCGGTGCTGGCGCTGCGCCGACGGACACGTCTGCCCCTCGCCGGCGGGGAAGGTTGCGCCAAAACAGCGTGGCTATGCGGATACGGCATTGGGTGCTCGACCCTTTGCCGTCACAGAACATCACGCACGAGAGGAGACTCAGATCATGCTTTGCTACTGCTGCGTTGAGCAGGGGATCCAGCGCCCGGCGGTCGCACTTTGCCGCAGCTGCAACGCCGGACTGTGCCTCGAGCACCTACGCGAAACAGCGTCGCGCTTTGGGTCGAGCCACGTGCTTGATACCTGCCATCACGACACGTGGGCCGTGCCTAAGCACCCTCAGGGTGCGACTGAACACCCGGGTGGGTCGACCAAGAGATCTGGTGCGTTACGTAGCGACGCGAAGGAGGCATGAACCGATGGGAACCACCGCAGATCGCAATGCGGAGCTGATGCAGACCCTCGACGATGCCTGGAACAGCAAGGAGGTCGAGATCTTCCGGGCGCGCCACAAGCCTGACGTGGTCGTCCGCTGGCCCGGGCAGCCCGAGCCCACAAGAGGGATCGAGGACCACACGACCGAGTCGGAGTGGTTCTGGCAGGCCTTCCCCGACCAGCACCTCGACAACCGGCCGTACCGGATCTTCCTCGCCTCAGGCGACTACACCTGCTCGGTCGCGCACTTCACCGGAACGATGACCGGTCCACTGAAGAGCTGGAACGGACCTGAGATCCCGCCGACCGAAAGGGGGTTCGCAGTTGACTTCTACACAGTCGCACTGTGGGACAACGAGCAGATCGTCGAAGAGAACCTCATGTACGACCTTGTCACGTTCATGAAGCAGCTCGGCCTGGCCTGACGGGAGCGGCCAAAACCGCCGGTGGCTTCAAGTAGCCCGGACGCAGCTGGCATCGTGCCGAACCGGTGATCGGCGCCCGGCTGCTCCGGGCGCTGCACGCGCGAACTTGTCGGCGAGACGACCCGGATCGGCTCAACGACGGTCTCCTGCCCCGTTTCGTTGAAGTATCGAGTGAGAAGACCTATTCGCTGCGGAAAAGTACTTACAGGCGAGCCGATCCCTACGAGTTTCTGCGTGCTCGACCTCGCACACCATCGCGCTGGCGGATTTCTACCTACACAAGTGACAGACGGGCCGCACACGCGGCGGCGCCTCGGATTCGCCTCGGTGCCGGCACCCCGGCTCCCAGCCGGGGTCAGCCTGCGACACCCACCCCGGGCTCATGCTTGGCGTCGGCGCTCGGCGTCGCATCCTGCTGATTGACTCCGCGCGGCAGCACGAGCAACGAGCAGCCCGCGTGGCGCGCGAGGTAGTTGGCGGTGCTGCCGAACATCAGCCGCTTGACGGGCCCGTAGCTGCGCGAGCCGACCGCCAGCAGGTCGACTCCGTCGCTGAACGCCTCGAGCTCCTCGCGGGGCGAGCCGTAGACCGCCTTGCCGGCGACGCCCGTGATTTCGCCGACGCGACGTTCGCCCTGCTTGACCATCTCCTGGATGCCTTCGCCGAGGTGGACGGGGATGGGCCCGGAGTAGGACATCGAAGGGATGAAGACCACTTGGCGCAGCTGCACTTCCGCGCCGGTCTTTGCGGCGACGGTCCGCACCGCCTGCAGCGCCGCCTTGCTCTCGGGCGAGCCGTCGTAGGCGACTCCGATCGTCGCGAGCTTGGCCTGCTCGTGGGCGTAGCCGTGCGATGCGATCGCCACGGCGCAGGGCGCGCCGTTGAGCGCGGCGCGCGCGTTGTCGCCGAGCAGTGCGCGACCGAGGGCGCCGTGACGGGAGGAGCCAACCACAAGCAGGTCGGCGCCTTGGGACTCGGCCTGCCCGTGCAGGCCGGCGCCGGCACTCAGCGCGATGACCTCGCGCAGTTCAGCCTCGACGCCGGTCGCCAGACGCTCGTCCACCAGTAGCCTGCTCGAGGCCTCCCGCTCAGCCTTGAGCAGACCGCGCCCCATGGCTATCAACGGGTCGAGGTCGCCGCGGTGCACGTGGGCAAGCGTGATCTTGCCCTCGGGATCTGCCAGCTGGCGCGCCAGCGCGATCGCATCGCGACCGTTGGCGCCTCCGTCCACTCCTACCAGCACATTCGTGAACATGGTCGTCTCCTTTCGGTCGCTCGGAGGCGATGCTAGGTGGACGACGGCGCCCTGGCAAGCGGGGCTAGCACCCGCGCTGACGGGGGGTTTACCTAAGGCGTCGACGAGCAATCGCGGAGGTGCAGCCGCGCGCTTCGCGCCAGGATGGACAGGCCCGCCAGTCCTTGAGCCGGAGCTACGCCGTGCCCCAGAATGTGAGGACGTCGCCGTTGACCGGCCCACTGACATCAATCGAGCCTGCGCGCGCTCGACGAATTTGCCCGCACCCTACGAGCGGGACTACACCAACGGCGCTCGGATCGCTCAGACGGCGAGTCGGCGCAGGGTGCCTAGCATCGTGCCGATCCCAAGGACCGTTCCCAGCGCCCAGGCGATGACTGCGTCGCCCGTCGGAGTCGCGAGCTCGTAGAAGTGTCGCAGGAAGGGGACGAGAAGAGCGAGGGCGAAGAGCAGCGCCATCAGCGCGCACAGCCCCGCCACCGCGAGCCGTCGCCGTCCGCCCTCCGTCTCGAGCCGCATCACGACCGCAAGCCCGCAAACAACGACGATCCCGGTTGCAACCGTGCGCGAGTGGGTTAGGTCGAGCCCAAATCCGTAGCGCGCGAGCAGGTAGCCGGACACGATCCCGATGCCGACCGCGAGCCCCGCTGGGATCGCGAAGCCGGCGACGGACTGCAGAAAACGGTCCGGCCGCCACGGGCCGGTGCTCGGGGCGAGCGCGAGCAGAAAGGCGGGGATGCCGATCGTGACCGTCGAGGCGATCGTGAACTGACGCGGGAGCAGCGGGAAGGTGCCCGTGGGGATCGCGACAGCCAAGCCGAGGAAGCCCGTGAACACAGCCTTGGTTATGAACAGCCGGGCGACGCGCTCGATGTTGCGGAGGATTTGTCGTCCCTCGGCGACCATCCCGGGCACGGCCGCGAAGTCGTCGCGCACGAGCACCAGGTCGGCGACCGACCGCGCCATCTGTGCTCCAGACCCCTGGGCGATGGCCAGGCGCGCCTCCTTGAGGGCAGGCACGTCGTTGACCCCGTCGCCGAGCATGGCGACGTAGCTACCAGCCTCGGCGAGCGCGGCCACCACGGCTCGCTTACCCTCGGGCGAGATCCGGCCCACCGCGGGCGCGGACAGGACCGCGTCCCGGAGCGCCCCTGGCTCGGAGGGCAACGCCTCCCCGTCGAGCGAAGGTGAAATGCCCGGGATGCCCGCATCGCGGGCGATCGCGCCAACGGTGGCCGGCGCATCGCCGGAGAGCACCTTCAGGGCGACCCCTTGGGTGGTGAGGAAATCGACGGTCTCAGCGGCGTTGGGGCGCAGCCGCTCAGCCAGGACCACCAGGCCGATTGCTCGTACATCGTCGGGAAACCTGGCCCGCGCGCCGTTGCCGGGGAGTGATGAGTCGGTGCGCGCGAGTGTCAGCACCCGCCGCCCGGCGCTGGCCTCTTCGCGCGCCCGGGCAGCGAGCGAGGCATCGGCGTCGGCGAACCGCTCGGGAGCCCCAAAGACCAGACGCTCGTCACCGAGGTCGAGTCCGCTCCAACGATGCCGAGAGGAGAAGGGCACCTGAGCGACGACGGGAGCGGGTTCCACATCCGTCAGCTTGGCGTCGGCGATCGCCTGCAGGGTCAGATTGCGAGATGGCGAGCTGGCCGCGTACCTCGCGAGCTCGCGCGCCAGGACCGCCTCGTCTGTGCCGTCTGCAGGGACGAGCCCAAGAACCCGGAGCGTCGGCTCGGTCAGGGTGCCGGTCTTGTCCGTACACACGACGTCGACCGAAGCGAGCGACTCGATCGCGTTGAGCTGCTGTGCGAGCACACCGCGCTGGGCGATCCTGAACGCCGACACAGCAGCCGTGAGGCTAATCAGCAGGATCAGCCCCTCGGGTACGAGGTTGACCGTTCCCGCTGTGATTGCTTGGACGCGCGCAGAGGTCCTCTCGGGATGGGCAAACACCGAGGCCGTCAGCCCGATCACGAGCGGGATGGAGAGCGCGATCAGCCACAACAGCAGCCGATCGTTGGCTCGCTCCAGGGGGGAGCGTGGATGCCGAAAGGCGCGCGCAGTGGCGGTCAGCCGCTCCGCGCGGCTGTCGGCGCCGACCGCGGTGGCCTCGAACAACCCGCTGCCCTCGACCACGAAGCAGCCCGACCACACCGGCTCGCCGGCACCGCGCACGGCTAGTTCGGACTCGCCGGTCAGGATGGACTCGTCGAGCGCTAGCCCCTCGGCTGCCGTCACGGTCCCGTCGGCGACCACCTGGTCGCCGGCCGACAGGCGCACCAGGTCGCCTGTCACCACCGAGCCGACCGGCAGGCGGCGGTCGACTCCGTCCCTGATGACAAGCGCGTCTGGAGCGACGAGCGCACCGAGACGCTCCAGCGCGCGCTTAGACCGGATCTCCTGGAAGGACCCGATCGCGATGTTCGAGACCAGGATCCCGAGAAACAGAGCGTCGCGCCACGATGCGAACGCGATCGTCAGCACGCCGAAGACCAGCAGGATCCCGTTGGGAATCGTAAGCGTGTTCGCGCGTACGATGCTGGCATAGGAGCGACTCGCGCGTTTGTGCGGAACACGCCCGCGCTTCTCGAGGCGTCGCCTCGCCTCAACCTCGGTCAGCCCAGTCGGTGTGGTCTGCGTGCCGGTCGCGATGGGGCGACACTACCGTCAACACGGGCCGATCCGACAGCTGTCCGGAACACGGGCTCTGGGCGGGGATCGTCCAGAGCCGCTTGACTAAGTCGCCGATGAGGATCTCCGCGCGACTCGATCCATACGCTCGCACGGGCCGAGCCAGAACGTTGACCTGAGCAGGTCGCTGCAGCACCTCCTGGAGCAGCCGATCAAGAGTTGCCAGGTTCGCATAGTCGTCCGGTCTGTTCGGCGCCGAAGGCCTCGGCGTACACGTCGACGAGCTCGTCCGCGGGCCCCAGCACCTCGACGGTGAGTGAGTAGAGGTATCCGGCTCCCGGACGCCACAGTTCCACCCCGTCGATCTATCGTGTGGTTGGTGCCGCGCGGTATAACGTCAACATGAGTCGACGGCTCTTGATCGCTACTGGCGCGGCCGCGGTCAATCTTGGCGATCTTCCATGTGGTGTTCGTCTCTTAATCGAGGCTGCCGAGTCGATATTCGTCACTGCCCCGACGCTGCCGAGCCGCCTGGAGTGGATCACATCCGACACGGACGAGGCGACGATGCACGCGGACGAGCGGCTGGCGGTGGTACTTGACCAGCTCAGCGAGCTGGGCGCTGCTGCCGAGGGCCAAGTAGGAAGCGACGATCCCCTGGTTGCTTTGGAAGATGCAATCCGAAGCTTTGAGCCAGATCACCTCATCCTCGGACTGCGCCCGGCCGAGGGGTCCGGCTGGCAGGAGCGCGGGCTACTCGACCGCATCGAGCAACGATTCGGCCGCATCCCGATCACTGTCTTTCGGCTACCAGTGACGAGTGACCGCACCTGACCGGCGGCCAGTGCGAAGACGATCCAAACGACCGGGCGCTCCTCGGCGGCGTGATCGCACACCGGTCGACCGCCGGCTACTCGCACGCGGCCGAGGCCACGCCGTCGTCCGTGTCGCGCTACGCCTCAGAGCGCGCGGTGCAGGCTTGGCTGGGGCTGGGGTGTCGCGGCGCCACTCGACAGTCCCGCCCCCGGATCGTTGCCAAGGAGATCAGGCCGCCGACGACGGCGATCGCTGCGGCGATGAGCATCGCAGTGCGGTAGCCCTCAGAGAAGGCGCCGGGCCCGACCGCCACGCTTGCGCTGAGGCCAGCGGCGGCCGGCAGCGCCGCGGATGCCAACAGCTGCGCCAGCCGGGCGACGGCGTTGTTGATCGCCGATGCGGTTCCGGCACGCGCGTCGGGGAGGGCGCCGAGCACCGTGGTGGTTAGCGGCGCGACGAAGATCGTCATGCCGATGCCGAAGACAACCACGCCCGGAAGGATCGATCCGAGATAGTCGTCGCCCCGCTCGATGCCCGCCAAGAGGACGAGGCCCGCGCCGAGCACGATCGGGCCGACTGTCATCGGGATTCGGGCGCCGATTCTCTGCCCGAGCCTGCCCGCCTGCGCGGAGAAACCGAGCATGATGAGGGTCGCCGGCAACGACGCGGCGCCGGCAGCGAGCGCGCTGTAGCCGAGCACGTCCTGAAGCTGCAGCGAGAGGAAGAAGAACATTGCGCCAATAGCGATGTAGTTGGCGAGGGTTGCGGCGTTGGCGCCGGCGAACTGTCGCGAGCGGAAGATCGTCAACGGCAGCATCGGCTCGGTCACGCGGCGCTCGACGAGCAGGAAGGCGACCAGCAGCAGGCAGCCGACGCCGGCGGCGGCGGCGACGCGTGCGTCATCCAGCCCGCGCCCGCCGGCTTCGACGAGTGCGTAGGTCACCGCGCCAAGGCCGAGGCTGATCAGCGCGGAGCCAATCCAGTCGGGACGTCGGCGCGCGGTCCGTGTACCACGGCTCTCCGGTAGGTGCCGGCGACCGAGCCATGCCGCTGCGAGTGCTGGAACCACGACGACCGCGAACACCGAACGCCATGAGGTTTGGTCCACGAGCCAGCCGCCGGCAAAGGGACCGATCAGGCTCGAGATGCCCGACCACCCCGACCACGCCCCGATCGCCGCGCCGCGATCCTCCTCGGCGAAGCTTGCCTCGATGATCGCCAGACTGGCCGGGACTACAAGTGCGGCGCACGCACCCTGGAGGATCCGAGCGGCGATCAACACACCCTCGCTGGGCGCGACGGCGCAGAGCGCGGAGGTGGCTGCGAAGCCGAGCAGACCGCCGTTGAAAACCTTGCGACGCCCATAGAGGTCACCCAGCGAGCCGCCGGTGATCATCAGCGCGCTCAGCGACAGCAGGTATGCGTTCATCACCCACTGCAGGCCGCCCAACTCGAGGTCGAGGTCGCGCCCAATCGCCGGCAGCGCGACTGTGACGACGCTCGACTCCAGAAACGCCGCCCCAGAACCGAGAATGGCGGCCGCAAGTGCCCAGCGACCGCGAGCTGACGAATAGCGCAACGGCTCGTTGTTCAGCGGCGGGCGGGACGAGGCGGCGGTGCTCACTTTGGGCCCACCCTACGGCGAAGGGGTGCGGGACGCCATCCGTAAACAAGGGAGCTGGGGCCTGATGCGGCACCCCGATGGCAGACCCAGGCGTCCCAGTCTCCGGGCTCGATCGAGTCGAACACCATCTCGTCTACGCCCTTGGTACACGGAGACCCGTCACCTCCGGCGACCCCAGCGGGAGGCCCTCCGCCCTCGCATCGATCGTCGTAGTGTCCGCTCCCGCTCTGGCAACTGCGCGGGACCAAGACGACGCTCGGCGTCAATGCCACCACGGTCGGTTCGCAGGCGAATATCCTCACGCCTGCTTCGCATCTCGAGCCGACGGCGAGCGAAAAGTCGGGAGGAATGTCGGATCTCGTCCAAGGCAGCAGCGTCAGGTGTCGATCGCCGGACCGTTGGAGATCAGGCTGGTCCTCCGGTGTCTAGGGGCCAACCGCCCTTGAAGGGGGCCTCGTGGACTTCGTCTCGACAGATCGGGGGCCGTTACATCGGCCGTGATCTCCCGCACGCCTCCAGTGCGTGACAGCACACACACGGCCGCGACCAAGCGATGAATCAGGCTATGCGTGCAGACCGGAACGCGTAACGCGCGCGAGACGCGGACGCCACCGCGGTGCTCGTGCAGGCGGCTCGCTCACGCGGACCCCCCGCTCAGGAATTCTGGTCTGGAGAAGGCATCTGACGTGCCCCTGGCGTGCCACGGCGGCAGCAGCGTTTGGAAGCTCGTCCGCCAGAACTAGCCATTTGCAGGCCTTCCTGAGGGGTGAGCGAGGGGACTCGAACCCCCGACCGCCTGGACCACAACCAGGAGCTCTACCAACTGAGCTACGCCCACCACGGGAGATCGCAGTCTAGCGGTGGAGTCATGGCTCGCGGGCGATCAGGACCGGCCCGCCCGCGCCGCCCGACCACGTCTCGACGGCGGCGAGGATCGCCTCTTGGCGGGCCGGCGCGATGCCCTCCCCCTCCTCGCGCAAGACGACGAGGTCCCGGCGCAGCAGCGAACCGAGCGCCCGCTCTGCCAGCGCGAGCGCCTCGGCGGCGGACGCCGGGTCAGGACGCGCAACGTCGAGACGCTCCTCCGCCATCCGCCAGACCTGCAAGGGCGCGAGCGGTCCGCGGTCGAGCTGCGCGAGCACCTCCAACCCGAGCGAGTCGGCGAGGAGGTCGAAGTCGTCGGCGCGATCTCCCTGCGCCCCCTCCCCCGCGACCGGGCCGTCCGCGGCGACTGCGCCCCCCACCCCGACCGCCGGCTCCTGGCCGCCTCCGCCCGCCCGGCCCCCGCTGCCCGCGCGGGCAGCGGCCAGCACGCGCTCGGTCACGTCCTGGCTGCGCTTCTGCGCGTTGCGCCAACCTCGGCCCATGGCCAGCTCGGGCATCGAAAGCTCGGGTCCCTCGAGCACGGTCAGCGTGGCCTCGTTGACGTTCCACTTGCGTTCGCCCTGCTCGACCCATTCCTGCCGCGCCCACGGCACGACGATCGCGCGCAGCTCGGCCTCCGACTGGTTGAAGCGGCAGACGACGTGCGGGAACTTGCGCAGCTCGAGGTGGTACACGCGCCTAAGGCTCGCACGTCGGGCCCAGACGAGCCCGCACTGCAGCTTTCGTCACTCAGTGCCCGCCGCGCGCCTGCCAGGCGTCGACCATCGCGATCCGCTGCACGATCGTGGGGTGGTCCTGGTAGAGGACGTAGGACCAGGTCGGCGGGTCGGGGTCGGCGAGGCTGGTCGTGGCTAGCCGCTTGAAGAGCGAGCGCGCGGCGACGGGGTCGCGCGTGGCCTGCAACGCCGACCAGTCGGCCTCGGCCTCCTCCCGCCGCGAGACGATGCCAAGCAGCGGCATGGCCAGCAGCTGCAGCACGACGAACACGAACAGCGCGACGGGCACGGCCTCGGGCCGCGCGAGGCCGCCGCGCGAGCCCGTCGCCAGCGCGACGAGCGCTGCGGCGGGCAGCAGGAACAGCGCCAGCCAGCCGACGCGCTTGAGCGTGTGGTGGTGGGCGAGGTGGCCGAGCTCGTGCGCGACGACGACGTCGACCTGGCGGCGGTCGAAGCGCCCGTCGAGCAGGGTGTCCCAGAGGATCACCCGTCGCGTCGAGGCGAAGCCGACGGCCTCCGCGTTGGGCGCGGTCGTATCGCGCTTGACTTCCTGCACGTCGGCCTTCGTCCCGGGGATCCCCTCGGCGCGCGCCAGGCGACGCACGTCGGCGGCGGTCGGTTCGCGCCGGAGCGGGTGCGTGCCCGGGATCAGGTAAACGCTGAGGAAGCTCGACAGCAGCGCGAGCCCGGCGAAGATCGGCGCGGCCACTGCCCACCACCAGCGCCGCAGCACCCCCGCGATGGCCATCGTCAGAAGCAGCGCGAGCGAGACGAACAGGAAGGTGGCGCCGAGCGAGAGGAAGCTCTGGATAAGCGAGTCGATGTAGCCCTGCTGGGAGATGCCGTGTTTTCGCTCCCACCAAACGGCGGCGAGGTTGAAGGGGACCTCGGCGAGCCAGAGCACGGCGAAGCCGAGCATGCCGAGCATCATCCCCGTGCCGATGCGACCGGCTGCGGACTCGCGCATCAGCCGGTGCCCGCGCTTGGCATACAGCGCGAGCACGACTATCAGCGTCACGTCGGCGAGGAGCAGGTCGATGTCGAGGAAGCGTTGGAAGGAGGCGCTGCGCCGCAGGAAGGACGAGGAGAAGGCGCTCCGCGGATCGACGTGCGGCAGGTGCAGCGTGGCGGGGACGGTCGAGTGCCACAGCGCGTGCGCGGCCAGCGCCCACGCGCCGGCCAGCGCGGCCAGCACGACGAGCGCGGCGGCCGAGCGCACGGGTCGCGCCACGACGCCGGCCCAGGCAGCGCGAGCGTCGGGCACGCCGGTCAGCTCAGGCCGAGATCCGCCGGCGCGCCGGCCGCGCCGGGCGCATCGGACGGGCCGGGCGCATCGGGCGGGCCGGGCGCCTCGGGCGGGCCGGGCGCCCCGGGCAGGCCGCTCCGCGGCGCCGCTCCAGCGCGCACGGGGCCGCTGTAGGGATAGGCCTCGCTCAGCAGCAGCAGGTAGCCGTGCGCCTGTGCCTGATAGCGCAGGGCGAGCGCGCCGGCGTTGCGCAGCCCCATCGGCATGCGCCCGCGCGCGAGCGAACTGAACCAGCCGAGCACGGCGACGACGAAGACAAGCGCCGCGTAGGCGCCGGCGAGGATCAGGGCGGGAATGGCGAGCACGATGCGAAAGCCCGTCTTCCAGCGATTCTGGCGCTCGCGCGGCGCCACCGCGATTTCGAAGGGGTAGCTGCCGGCCTTGCCGACGAAGCCGGGGAACGGATTTGCGACCAGGTAGAGGAACGAGTAGACGTGGTTGGCGTAGCGGAGGTAGGCCGCGAGGAATCGGTGCAGCCATTCCGGCGAGCGGCCGGCGAACAGCGTGGCGAACCAGTTGAGGATGACGCCGAGCAGCGCGAGGATCGCCCACAGCCCGAGCCAGATCAGGTGGGGAAGGGTGAGCAGCAGGCGGAAGAACACGGTCAGACGCGAGCGGCGCAGATCGTCGTCGAGCTCGAGGCGGATCGGGTCGCTGCGCACGGGCAGGTCGGGCACGGCGGCCAGCGGGTCGCTGTCGGGATAGCGGTCGGTCAGCAGCAGCGCGTAGGACCAGAACTGTGCGCCGTAGCAGAGCGCATAGGCGGCGCCGTCGCGCAGGCCGCGCGGCATCGCGCGCCGCGCGAGGATCGCGAACCAGCCGAGGAAGGCGACGCTGGCGAGCAGGCCGCCGGTGTAGGAGAAGGAGCGACGCCGGCCACCGGCGCCCGAGTTGGGGTTGCCGTTGAGGGCGGCCGCGATCAAGAGAGCGGGCAGCATCAGGACACCGCGGAAACCGACCGTCCAGCGGTTCTGCGGGGCGGGCGGGGCGATCTCGAGGTCGATGGGGTACCCGGGCCTGCCGTCGAAGCGGGGATACGGATTGGCAGCCAGGTGCAGGTATGCGTGGAAGTGCGTTGCGTATTTGACGTACGCCGCGATCAGCCGGTGCAGGCCGGCCGGTGGCTGCCCGCCGATCAGCGTGGCGAACCAGTTGACGACGCCCAACACCAGAGTCGCGATCCCCCAGATCGAGAACCAGATGAAGTGCGGGATCGAGAGGATCAGGCGGAAGAAGACGGTGAGCCGGTCGCGCTGCAGGTCGTCGGTGATCAGCAGCCGTACGGCGTGCTCAGACCCTGCCGGGGGGTTGGGCGGTGCGGGGTACTCGGAGATGCTCATCTGCTCGGCTCAGCCTCCCACGGCCCTGACCGCCTTGCTCCGGGGGCGGACGGCGTCTGACTTGAGCGCACCATCGGGCTCGCGGTCGCCGAGCCGCGCGCGCATCACGCGCACGGCCTCGGGGTTGGAGTCGATCAACACGTAGCGTCGGCCGAGCTTGGCGGCGACCGCTCCGAGCGTGCCGCTGCCGGCGAAGAAGTCCATGCACCAGTCGCCGGGCCGCGTCGAGGCCTGCACGATCCGCCGCACGACCCCCTCGGGCTTCTGCGTCGGGTAGCCGGTCTTCTCGGCGCCGTTGGTGGGCACGATCGTGTGCCACCAGACATCTGTGGGCAGCTTCCCCCGCGCCGCCTTCTCGGGGCTGACGAGCCCGGGCGCCATGTAGGGCTCGCGGTCGACCGCGGCGGAGTCGAAGAAGTAGGCGGTGGGGTCCTTGACGTAGACGAGGATCGTGTCGTGCTTGGCCGGCCAGCGGCGCCTGGCGCGGGCGCCGTAGTCGTAGGCCCAGATCAGCTCGTTCAGGAAGCACTCGCGTCCGAAGATCTCATCCAGCAGCAGCTTGCAGTGGTGGGCCTCGCGATAGTCGATGTGGAAGTAGAGCGCGCCGTCCTCGCGCAGCAGCCTGCGCGCGTGCTCGAGGCGCGGTGCGAGGAATCCGAGGTAATCGTCGAAGGCGTCGCCGTAGGAGGACTGTGCGAGCAGCCGCGTGCGGTAGCGCCGTCCCTGAAAGCCGATGCGCTCGCCGCGCTCGTCGCCGACGACGGACAGCGTCTTTCGCACCTGCGCACGGCCGGTGTTGAAGGGCGGGTCTATGTAGACGAGCTGAAAGGAGCCGTCGGCGAAGGACGGCAGCAGCTGCAGGTTCTCGCCGAGCAGGATCTGGTCGGTCTGGGGTGGTTCGCCGGGGCGCACCGAGCGAGAGACTACGGCGCCGCACCGATGGAGCGATCGCGCTGGGCGGGTTCTCCCTGTTTATTGAGATCGAAGATGACGGCGTCGTGCATCAAGCGGCGCTCAGCGACGGACGAGCTCGACCCATTCCACCGGCTGGGCACACCAGACGCGAGGCGAGGCGCCCGTGGGAAGAGCCCGCAACACGCGCGCGGGCGCGCGCGTGGGCGTGAGGAAGGCGGCCGCGAGCACGGCCGAGCCGCCGTTGCCGGGCGCGAGGCTGAAGCCGCCGCGGGCAACGCTCAGACGATGCTCTCCGGCCGAGAGCCGCACGGCCAGCGGCGTGGCCGTGTCGGGAACGAGCGAGTTGCCGGCGAGCTGTCCGGAGATCGTCGCCAGCGCGCGGCCGTCGACGCCGACGTGGATGGACGGCATGAACTGGCCCTTCAGCCACATCTCCCATGTCCCCGCCCGGGGAATGCGGAAGCGAAGCGAGACGGCGCCGGCGCGACGCATGGTGAAACCCCCGTGCGAGCGCCCCCAGCCCCTGGGCCGACGCACGTGGGCGAGAGGAACGTGGATCAGCTCGGGCGCGAGCGCGGCGACGTCAGCGGCATGGCGCGCGTGGGCGAGACGCACGAGTCGCGTCACGCGCGTGCATGAGAGCTCTCGCGCGGCTTCGTCGGCGGGTGCGTGAACGAGCGCGGGGCGGGCGCCGGCGCGCCGTTTCCACACCTGGTAGTAGGTGCCCTGCCAGGCCAGTGCGTAGGCGGCCGGCGGCGACTCGGCGCTGGGATCGCGCCGCGTGACGATCAGCGGATAGGCGCTCAGCGACTCCGGCGGAGCGCGGTCGAGTTCGACCGGGTGCCCGTAGGCCACAGCCAGCCCCCCGACCCGCCCGCGCGGCGGGTAGACGAAGTCGGGGCCGCCGACGTCGAGGTGGCGCAGCGCGTACATCGAGTATTCGTCGAAGTCCGTGAACAGCGCCGGCCCGCGGCCGTGGAAGCGCTTGTCGATCGAGGCGAGCTCCTCGTAGCGGGCGGTCGGGGCGAGGTTGGAGCTGTGGTACTGCGCGAGATCGGAGGCGAGCGCCCCGCCTGCCAGCGCCAGCGCCAGCAGCGCGGCCGCGAGCACGGCGAGCGAGCGCCGAGCGCGAAGCAGCGCGGCGACGCCGGCCCACGCGAGCAGCACGAGCACGGGCGAGGTCAGCACGAGCGCCTTGGCGTCGACCCACGTGGTCGCCGTGCGAGCGAGCACGAGCCAGGCCAGCAGCGTCAGCGCGATCCAACCTGCGAGCGCGGCGCGGCGCAGGCTCAGCAGCTGCCAGGCGCCGAGCAGGCAGGCCGCGAGCGCGAGCCCGACGAGGGCGTACGTGCCGGGCGCGGCCGCCCCGGCCGGCGCCTGCTTGTAGCTGCCGTGCAGCCAGACGCCGAATGCCTGAGTCCATCGCAGCGGAGCCTGCAGGTTGCCAGCGTTGCCGGTGGAGGCGATGCTCTCGGCGACGTGCAGGGACTGCGAGACGTGGCGCCAGGTAGGCCAGGCGGCGATCAGCAGCACGATCCCGCCGACGGCGACGCCTCCCCATGCCCTGGGCGCCCCGACCCGCCCGCCGCGAGCTGCGTGCACGAGCGCGAGCAGCAGCACGGCGCCGGCGGCCATCGCCCACGCACCGAAGCCGACGCCGAGCGCGGACACGCCGGCGGCGAGCACCAGCGCGCATGGAACGACGCGCCGCGGCGCCAGCCCGAGCCAGCGCTCGTGCGTGCCAACCAGCGCTCCGAGCGTGAGCAGCATCACGACCGCGACGAGCTCCTTGACCGAGCCGATCAGCTCGTAGGCGTAGACGATCGCCGGCACGGTGGCGGTGAAGGCCGCGAGGCCCGCCCAGGCTCCGCGAAGCCCGAAGCGACGGGCGATCAGCCAGGAGGGGCCCGAGCCGAGCGCGAGCACGAGCCCGCAGAAGGGCTGGAAGGCCCAGATCAGGGGCAGGCCGAGCAGCAGCGCGCTACCGCCGAACAGCGTGTCAGCGCCTGAGGGATAGCCGGTCCCGAAGTAGTTCTGCAGGAACTGCCCGTAGGAGCTGCTCAGGTCCAGATCGGCATAGCTCTGGCCGTGGTGGATCAGGTGGTCGGCTCCGATCATGTGCACGGCCGAGTCCGACAGGGCCATGAACGAGGAGAAGCTGGCGCGCCTGCCGAGCAGCACGGGCGCGAGCGCGAGCAGGTACGCGAGCGCCGGCACGAGCAGCACCCAACGATGCGCCGTCAGCCGCTCCAACAGCTCCGGCCACGGGGCGAGCGCGAGGCCCAGCAGCGCCAGCGCGAGCATCAGGTAGGGCGTGGCGGGCGCGAGCGCGACGATCCACGTGCTCACCTGCCCGACGGCGATCAGCGCGGCGGCGCCCACGCTCGGCAGCAGCGCAACGGGCAGGAAGCGGCCGCTGCAGCGATCCACCGCGAGGCCGGCGCCGAGGCACAGCAGCGCCAGCACGAACGGATAGACGAACACGGTCAGAGCGAACAAAGGCGCCATCATCCTCGATCGGCAGACGGCGTCGCCGGACAGCCTCACGGCGCGCCCGGCATGATGCCGGGCGCGCCGCAAGCGATCCACAGGACCGACCCGCCACTCTCGACAGCCCCGCGCGGGGGATTGGGGCTGCTGAATGAGAGCGGCCGGGTTTCGGTCCCGTCCCCATCGAGGCCCCTTGCCGGGGTTGAGCGGGGGCCCCAGTTGGCTTCGTACCCCGCTCCGCCGCCGCAGAAACCGCCACGCCAAGCGGCGTCCCTACGCGCAAGGGCACTTGCAGGCCGAGCCGGCTCGGAGCTGCGCCGAGCCGCCAAGCCGCCCGCGGCGTTGTCAGCCGGGCGCCGTGTCAGCGCTCCCGGCGCCGCTGAGCGCCCCCGGCTGGACTCGAACCAGCAACCCCCGGCTTAGAAGGCCGGCGCTCTATCCAGTTGAGCTACGGGGGCGTCGGACGCGACGGACGGGGCGCCCGGCGCACCTGCACCGCCTCGGCGCCCGCCGGATCGCGCTCGACCGGCGCGAGCGCAATCGTGACATGAACTTAGCCCCGCTTGATCGGAAATCTGTAAAAGTTCGTGCGGTGAGCACGGTGGAGGACGACGAGCAGGATCTCACCCGCAAGCAGCGGCGCGAGCAGGCGCGCGAGCAGCGCAAAGCGTTGGAGGAAGCCGAGGCGGCGAGTGCGCAGCGCCGCAAACGCCTGATCCAGCTCGGGGCGGTGGTGGCGGCGGTGGCCGTGATCATCGTCGTGATCCTCGTGGCCACCGGCGGCGGCTCCAAAGGCGGCATCGAAAAAACGGCGACGACGGGCGGCACGTCGACGACACCCAAGGTCGTCACCGAAGTGAGCTCGTTGCTGGACGGCATCCCGCAGGGCGGAACCACGCTCGGGAGCCCGAACGCTCCCGTGACGATGCAGTACTTCGCCGACCTCGAGTGCCCGATCTGCAGGCAGTTCAGCGAAGGCGCGCTGAAGCCGCTGATCGAAAAGTACGTGCGCCCGGGCAAGCTGCGGATCGAATACCGCAACCTCGAGACGGCGACGCGCGAACCGGAAACGTTCCGCACGCAGCAGGTGGCTGCGATGGCGGCGGGCGAGCAGCAGAAGAGCTGGTACTACATCGAGCTCTTCTACCACCAGCAGGGCCAGGAGGGCACGGGCTACGTGACCGAGAGCTACCTGCAGGAACTGGCCAAGCAGGTGCCCGGCCTGAACCTGACGAAGTGGTCGTCCGATCGCAACAACCCGAAGTTCACGAACACGATCACGACCGACGCGCAGGCCGCCAACAACGCGGGCTTCACCGGCACTCCCTCCTTCCTGCTCGGCAAGACGGGGCAGCAGATGACGAAGCTCGAATACAGCTCGCTGAGCGACCCCTCCTCCTACGAATCTGCGATCAACAGCCTGCTGAAGTAGCCGGCGTCAAGCCTGCTGAAGTGGCCCGGACACGACGATGAGCCCGCGCACGCTGAGGATCACGTTGATCGTCCTGTCGGTGATCGGCATCGCTCTGGCGGGATACCTCACCTACGTCCACTACTCCGGCGCGACTCCGATCTGCTCGAGCAGCGGCAACCCCTGTAGCCAGGTCCAGAAATCCGCGTACTCGAAGCTGGCCGGCGTGCCGGTTGCCCTGATCGGGTTGATCGGGTATGTCGTCATCCTGGGTTCGTTGCTCGTTCGCGAAGATGAGCGGACCCGCTTCGCGACTGCCGCTCTCACGCTCGGAGGGTTTGGATTCAGCGCCTATCTCACATCGCGTGAGGCCTTCACGCTGCACAAATATTGCGAGTGGTGTTTGGGCAGCGCCGGTCTGATCACGATCATGACCGGCCTTGCGCTGTGGCGTTACCTGCACGGCGATCCCGGGCGCTTTGAAGACGCTCGCCGCACCGATCTGGGCCAGACCGAGGCAGCGGCGCCGCTCGGCACCTGAGGCCCGTAGAGCCCGAAAACACGGGCGTTCTCGCTAGTAAATTCGTCCAACTGAGCAGGTGTCCCGCTCGCACACGCGCGCGCCGGCCGACGTGATGGGCAGGCGATGCGTCATCCCAGGCCACGTACCCATGCCGAGGTCGCGCGTCTCGGGCTGCTGAGGAGCATCGGCCCGAGCGCCGCTGCCGCGAGCGCGCCTGCGAGCGGGGCGCAGGCGCCGGGCACGACCAAGCCCGGACACAGCGCCGCCTCGGCTGCCGGGCTCGCGCGAGTGGACCCGGGCGTGCCATCCAGGTCATCCTCGCCCCCGCCACCGTCCGACGACGTGCGCGTGGAGCGGCTGTTCGAGATGACGAGCGACCTGCTGGCGACGATCTCGCTGGACGGCCGCTTCACCCTGCTGAACCCGGCCTGGGAGGCCGCCCTCGGCTGGTCGCGAGAGGAGCTCGCGGCCAACCCGATCCACGAGCTGATCCATCCCGACGACGTCGAGCAGACGCTCGCGCTGCTGCTGGCGGGCGATCGCCGCCCGGCTCACCTGGAGAACTTCACCAACCGCTATCGCCATCGCGACGGATCGTGGCGCTGGCTCTTGTGGAGCGCGCGCTGCGACGGCGAGCAGTGGTACGCGGCCGCCAAGGACGTGACCGACCGCATGTGGCTCGAGCGCCAGGCGCTACGAGACCCACTGACGCACCTGCCCAACCGCCTGCTGCTGATGGACCGCACGCGCCAGGCGCTCACGCGCGTGCATCGAAGCGGCGGCGTGGTGGCGCTGCTGTTCATCGACCTGGACCGCTTCAAGGCGGTCAACGACAACTTCGGCCACGACATCGGCGACAGGCTCCTGATCGCGGTCGCCGACAGGCTCGCCGAGATGATGCGCGACAGCGACACGGTGGCCCGCCTCGGCGGAGACGAGTTCGTGATCCTGGGCGAGGAAATGCGCAGCGAGGACGAAGCGTTCAGCCTCGCCGAGCGCGTGCTGCAGACGCTCCAGCAGCCGTTCCGCGTCGGCCCCGTCGAGGTGTCGATGCCGGCCAGCGTCGGCATCTCGATCACGCACGACCCGGACGCGGACCCGGAGGGCATGCTGCGCGAGGCCGACGTCGCGATGTACCGCGCCAAGGGCGCCGGCGGACAGCGCCCGGAGATGTTCGACGAGAGCCTGCGCCAGGAGATGACGGCGCACCTGGAGATCGAGGAACGGCTGTTGCGTGCGCTGCCGCGCAACGAGCTGCTGCTCACCTACCAGCCGATCATCCCCCTCGGCGGCGGGCGCGCGATCGGCTGCGAGGCGCTCGTGCGCTGGCACCCCGACGGCGAGGAGGAATCGAAGATCGACGAGCTGTTGCCCTCGACCTTCCTGCCGCGCGCAGAGGAAAGCGAGCTGATCGTGCAGATCGGCGACTGGGTCCTCTACACGGCGTGCGCGCAGGCGGCCGAGTGGCGACGGCAGGGCATCTCGATGCCGATCTCGATCAACATCTCCGCGCGCGAGCTGAGTGAGCTCGATCTGGCGGCGCGCGTCGGCAAGGAGCTGAGGCGCTTCCAGCTGCCCGGGCGCGCACTCTGCCTCGAGGTCAGCGAGGAGGCGGTGCTGCGCGACCCCGATCGGGCGCGTGCGGCGCTCGGCGAGGTGCGCCGGCTGGGGGTCGCGATCGCGCTCGACAGCTTCGGCGGACGCGATGCCTCGATCTCGCTGCCGCGAAAGCTGCCACTGGACATGCTCAAGCTCGACCGCCGCCTGATCCAGGCGTTCGAGCGCGATCGCGAGACGCGCGCGATGGTGGCGGCGATGATCGCGCTCGCGCACAAGGCCGGGCTGACGGCCGTGGCGATGGGGATCGAAACCAACACCCAGCTTGCGCTTGCCCGTGAGCTCGACTGCAAGGTCGGCCAGGGCTTCCTGCTGCACCGCCCGGACTCGCCGGAGCGGCTGCGTCTCACGGGCGATGCGGGGGCTGTAACGTCCGCCCCATGGCGTCCGCGCGTGCGACTGGGCCAGGACAGCCGGCCTCGCTGAGCGACGCCGAGCTGATCGCGCAGCGCAAGCGCGAGGCCGCGGAGGCGGCGGCGGCGGAGGTGCGCGACGGCATGCGCCTCGGCCTCGGCACCGGCTCGACCGTCGCATTCCTGCTGCACGCGCTGGGCGAGCGCGCCGCTGCGCTTGCCGGCGTGCGCTGCGTTGCGACCTCGCCCGAGACGGAGGACACGGCTCGCGCGCTCGGTCTGACCGTCACCGGGCTGGACGAGCTCGGCGAGCTCGACATCGCGATCGACGGCGCCGACCAGGTCGATCCAGAGGGATGGCTGGTCAAGGGCGGCGGCGCGGCGCACACACGCGAGAAGATCGTCGCCGCTGCGGCGCAGCGCTTCGTCGTGATCGTCTCTTCGGAGAAGCTCGTCGAGCGCTTGACCGCTCCGATCCCGCTCGAGCTGGTGCCGTTCGCCGCGCAGACCACCCTGCGAGCGCTCGGACGGGCGCGACTGCGCGAGGTCCCGCTCAGTCCCGACGGCGGCCTGATCGCCGACTATCTCGGCGATGTCGGCGACCCGCGCTCGCTGGCCGCCCGGCTGAGCGCGCAGCCGGGCGTGGTCGAGCACGGACTGTTCGCGCCCGAGCTGGTCAGCTCGATCGTGATTGCCGGTGCGTCGGGCGTGCAGCACCGCGCGGGCGGCAAGCCGGACGGCTAGGCCGCGCGCAGCTCCTCGGCGTAGGTCATCGGGCGCCGCGCGAGCACGCCCTCGTCGTCGACCGCGTATGCACCCATGCGCGCCAGCGGCGGCGAGTAGACGTGCAGCGTGACGGCCGGATCGCCGCCACCATGACGGACGCGGTGGATGTCGGAGGGCGCGAAGTGGAAGGCCTCGCCGGCCGCGAACGAGCGGCTGCGCGGGCTGCGGCCGATCGTGAGGCGCTCCTCGCGCACGCGACCGCCGACCACGGCGACGGCACCGGCGGAGACGTCGTGGTCGTGAAAGCCGGTGTCGTGATCGTCCATCCAGCAGATCAGCCAGGCGGTGAGGTGCGCGTCTCTGAGCAGCTCCTCGTAGACGCGCTGCGTGGCGTCGTGGCGCACGTGCTCGATCCACAGCTCCGGCCAGTCCGCGAGCTCGCGTACGAACACCTCGAGCTCGGCCGGGGTCAGGTCGCGCCCACGGGGGCGCGGCAGCGTCGCGAGCGCGTCATGCCCGACCGGCGCCGGCGCCGGCGTCGGCCCGGGGGCGAGCGCAGGCGCGAGCGCCCGGGATGTCGCGGCCGAGCTCATCGCGCGAGCGCCGGCTCGCGCCCGCGCCGGCCGCCCCGCGAGCCGAGCGAGGGCGCGAGCCCTCGATCGCCGAGCGCCCGGCGCGTGGCATCTTCGATCGCGCTCCAGTCGAGCGCGCCGGGCATCCCGCTGTCGGCGGGATCGGCCACGGGCCTGTCCGAGCCGTACAGGAGCTGATCGGGGCCGACGACCTCGGCCATGCGCCGCACCGAGGCCGGTCCGTATGAGGAGGTCTCGTAGAAGATCGAGCGATCGCCGCGCGACGACGCCCGTCCGCCGCGCGCGCGGAGCCGCTCTCCCTGCAGCGGCGCGAGGCCGGCGAGCATCGTGAAGATCACGCGCAGGCTCGGGTGCGCGGACCGCCCGAGGGCGACGAAGGCAAGCCAGGCTGCCTGCATCTGGGCGACGTAGCGGGTGAGCGCGGGCCACCACAGCGGGTCGGTCAACGACGAGTCCGGAAGCCCGCCGCCGGCGCGCGCCGCGTGCAGGCCGGGTCCGGGGTGCACGAGCAGCGGGGCCTCGCGCTGCTCCAGGCGCTCGAGCACGGGGCGCAGGCGCGCCAGCGCCTCCACGCCGGCGAGCGCGCCGGCGGGCAGCGAGACGCCGACGCGGCCGCGCGCCAGCGCGCGGTCGACGTCGTTCGGCCCGGCCGCCTCCAGCGCTATGGCCCCCCACACGCCGAAGCGCGGGCCGAGCGTGCTCGCGCCGTCGTGGAAGGCATCGATCAGCAGCTCGGACTGCGCGCGCGGCAGGCGCTCGATGCCGAGCGGGCTCGAGAGGCACACGAGCGCGCCGTCGAGCCCCTCGCGCTCGAGCTGCGCCGCCCGGGCGGCCGGCTCCCCACCGACCGCACCGATCACATAGGGCCGCTCGCCGGCCAGGAAGAGCACGGTCAGGCCGTGTTCGCGGCGCACGAACGGCAGCTCGCTGCGCGCGGCGAGCGCCGACACGAGCGGCTCGGTCCAGAGATGTTGGTGTACGTCGATCCTCATCGCGTCGCTGCTTTCGGTGGCTTGCTGAAACAAATACCAGTTTGTCGATCTTTTTTATATAGATTATCAGACGACCGGTCGCTGGCGGGCGTACGTCGCGGTCCGCCCGCCGCCCCGGCGGCCTGCCCGAGGCCGGCGGCCTCACCCGCAGGAACGCACGCGCCTCATGCCCTCCTCACCCACGCACTCAGGACCTCGGCCCCCCAAGGACCGCTGAACCGCACGCGCGAGACGAGCCTCATGCCGCGTTGCGCGCGGCGGCTGTCGGTGAGGAGCAGGACCCACTGCACCGGCCGGTCGCCCTCCACGTAGTAGTCGCCCAGACGCGGGCGCGAGCCGTCGGCCAGCGGTCGATCGCCGCGGCGCACGAGCAGGAATCGCAGCGCCGTCTCCATCGGCTGCGTGCCCCTGCCCAGGTGGCCGAAGCGGTAGGCGATGGTCCGCCCCGGCGGGATCGCGCGCTCGATCGCGGCTGCCATCTGGCGAATGGATGCGTACTCGTATCCGTGCGAGTCGGGGCGCGCGTCGGCGGTGACGGCGAGTCCGACCGCGACGACGCCGCCGAGGCTCGCCAGCGAGGCCAGCCCGATCGCCGCCCGTCGCGTCGCGGCGCTCGCGCCGGCGCGCCCCGCCAGTCGCGAATCCAGCCGCGGCCGCGCCCGCCGCAGCAGGCTCGCCAAGCCAAGCCACGCGGCCCACGCGAGCGTCAGCCACACCCACAGCCCGAGCTCCGACCCCCACCACATCGTGTAGCCGAGCGTGCCGGCGAGCAGCCTGTCCGAGGGATTCGACGCCGCCTGCAGCCCGATCGCGGCGCTCAGGCCGAGCCCGATCGCGGCGGCTGCGAGCAGGTCCCAGCGCCGGGCGAGCGCCGCGATTGGGACGAGCAGCAACAGCACGCCCAGCAGCGCGATCGTCGTGTCGCGCCGCGCCGTGCTCGACGCCGTGCGGACGTCGTACTTCCGCTCCCACTCGGACGCCGGCACGTACAGCCACCAGGGCCGGACGCCGACCGAGCGCTCGACCGCACGCCAACCGACGGATGCTCCGAGCGTCGCCTCGCGGTGCCCGACGGTGCGCACGATCAGCGTCATGTTCCCGGGCGTGTGCTCGATCTCGTCGATCGCCGGCGCCGTCCAGCAGACGGCGAGCACGACGAGTCCCGCCAGCGCCCACGGCCACACGCGCGGCCCCGCTCGCCGCGTCCTCGCCACGCGCGAGCGGATCAGCAGCCCCGCCACGCCGACCACGAGCAGCACCAACGTCGGAGCGGCGTAGGCGAGATGCGTCTGCACGACGAAGCTCGCCACCAGCGCGGTCAGCGGCAGCAGCCGGTGTTCCCCACAGGACAGCGACCAGCACAGGAACATCAGCAGCAGCAACGGAAACAGGGCCGCCGCCGGGTTCCAGATGTCGTGCATGACCTCGGTGGCGAGCGATTGGCACATCAGCGCGATGGCGAGGGCGGTGGCGAACATCAACGGCAGCCCGCCGCGGCGCCGGGCGAGCACGACGCAGCCGACGATCGCGAGCGTGTTGAGCACGCCGATCGTCACGGGGATGCTCGTGACGCCGCCGTAGCGCGCCGGCAGCGCGAGCAGCCAGTAGAGCATCGGCCCCGGGCTGTGCAGGCTCTGGCTGTGGATCACGAAGCCGGCCTCCGAGAACTGGCCGACGAGCGGGGTGTGCGTGGTCAGAACATCCCAGCCGCGCGTGGCGATGATCCCGTCGTCGCCGGCCGGCACCCAGCCGCGGCGCACGGCTTTCACTGTCGAGTCGATCACGGGGATCGATGCCGCCAGCCCCGCCGCGACGGCCGGCACGCGAGCGCCCAGTGCCCGCAGGGTACCCATCGCGTGAACACGCGCGCGAATCACAGGCGGACGCAGGCGCAGCAGAGGCACGCCGGCGCCGGATCGCTCGACGTTCATCGGTTCTGCACAATGGAATCACGTCGGGCCCGGGAGCGACGAATCCTCGCGCGCGACGCTACGGACGCGACGGCCTGCCAGCGGGGGACCGAGGAGTCGAACCTCGCGTTGCGGTTTTGGAGACCACCGTGTTACCGATACACCAGTCCCCCGAGGGGTCGGATTGTAGGCCGTCATCCGTGGGCGCGGACCTACGGACAGCGGCGCGGGCGTGCCGAGATTCGCGCCGCCACCGCGCGCCGGGCATCGGTTTAGGCCGGTATCCGGGCCTCAAGCGCCGCAGCCCGCGTGCCGACAGTGTTCTCAGGACGAGCCGGACTCCATGCTGGTACGCATTGCCAAAATCTCTCGAGAGCCGGGGGCGTCGAGCACGCCGCCCGTGTCTGCGCCCGCTCGCGATCGGCGCGCGGTCTCGCGACGGCGCGCGCCGTCGCGGAGCCTGCGCCGTCGCCTCGCCTCGGAGAGTGGCTTCACGCTGTTCGAGGTCCTGATCGCGGCGGTCGTTCTGATCGTCGGCCTGGCCACGCTGTTCGGGCTGGTCGACACCTCGCTCAAAGCCAGCGCCAGCACACGGGCGCGCGAGGGCGCGACCAACCTCGCGCGCGAGATTCTGGAGGACGCACACACGATTCCCTACGCGCAGCTCTCGCCGGGCGCGATCACAGGAGAGCTGCAGGCCATGAACGGGCTCGCCGACGCCTCCTCGTCCACTGCAGGCTGGCAGGTCGTGCGACGTGAAATCACCTACACGGTCACCGTGACCGAGTGCTCGATCGACGACCCCAAGGACGGCTACGGAACACACGCAAGCGGCACGTTCTGCAAAGACACGGGCGAACTCGAATACACGAGCGGGACCAAAGACACGCAGCCGGAGGATCTCAAGCGCATCACCGCCAACGTCGCCTGGAAAGTCAACTACCGCAATCTGAGCGTCACCCAGACACAGACGGTCAGCGTCGCCGGCGGCGCGCCCGGCCTCAATGCGAGCAACCTCGTCCTCGAAGCGCCGACGGTTGAACCGGAATTCCCTGCGAACAAACCGGTGATCGTCACAGAGCCGGTCTCGAAAACGCTCACGTTCGCCGTGACCGCGCCGACGGGGACGGTCGCGATGCGCTGGTCGCTCGAAGGGGTGGCGCAGACGCCGGCGCCCGTACTCAAAAGCGGCACCACCTGGAACTTCTCCTGGTCGATCCCGTACCCCGGCGTCTCCGACGGCACCTACCAGGTGTCGGCCCAGGCGATCGACGCGACCGGCGTCACGGGGCCGCCGGTGTCGATTTCGGTGACGCTGATCCGGGGTGTGCCCGCGGCGGTGGCGGGTCTGAAGGGCGGCTTCGACACGATCAACGTGACCGGCACGCCGACCAAAGTGGTCGAACTGCAATGGCAGGCGAACACCGAGCGCAACGTGATCGGCTACCGCGTCTACAACCCGAGCGGCACGCTCGTGTGCCCGGCGAGCGAAGCCACGCTCAGCATCGCCACCTCGTGCATCGACTTCAGCCCACCCTCGCCGACGGCGTCGAACCTCACCTACTCCGCGGTGGCGCTCTATCGCAACGCCAAAGGCGAATTGCTCCAGGGCCCTGCCGGTACGTTCAAAGTGTTGGGGGGTCCGCCCGAAGCGCCGAAACCGCCGACCGGGCTCACGCTCACGCCCAACGCCGACGGCTCGATCACATTGAACTGGACGGCGCCCTCCAGCGGGCCGGCGGTCAGCTTCTACCGCATCTATCGCGGCTCGATCGACTACACCGGCCGCTACGACGTGACGCCGTCGGGCACGACGACGACCTACACGGACACCGGCGCAGTCGGGACCCACAGCTACTGGGTCACGGCCGTCAACGCCAACTTCGGCGAGTCGAGCTTCCTCGGACCGGTGACCGGATGACGCCGATGCGCGCGGACGACGGGTTCACCCTGATCGAGCTGCTCGTGACGATGGCCGTCGCCGTGATCGTCTTTGGCGCGACGCTCAGCGTGCTGGATGTCTTCCAGCGCAACAACCGCTTCGAGCTGTTGCGCAACGAAACCGGGGACACCGCCCGCACCGCGATCGACCGCCTCGCGCGCGAGCTGCGCAACGTCGCCGCGCCGAGCACCAAAGAAGCGGGCGCGCTCGAGCTCGCCGAAGAATATTCGGTCACGTTCGAGACGATCGACTCGACCGGCACGAGCGAAAACCCCAGTGGGGTCATGCGCGTGCGCTACTGCCTGAACAACTCCACACCGACAAACGAGGTGCTCTGGAAGCAGGTCGACCGCTGGTCGGGCGCCACCCCGGCGGTCCCGACCGCGACGGCGTGCCCCGACCTGAACGCCGGCGACTGGGACAGCAGCACCCAGGTGATCCAGCACGTGACCAACCGCATCAAAGGTAAAAAACGGCCGCTGTTCACCTACGGGCCAGAAGGTGCGACGCTCGTCTCCCAGATCACGACCGTCAAACCGATGCTGTACATCGACCTCAACCCGGGGGCGCGTCCGGGCGAAAGCCAGCTGAGCAGCGCGATCGACCTGCGCAACCAGAACCGGCCGCCGAAAGCCTCCTTCACCGTCGTCCAGCTGGGTGCGCACCGGGTGCTGCTCAACGCATCGGAATCGAGCGACCCCGACGGGCTCGCTCTCACGTACAAGTGGTGGGACGGCACGACCCAGCTGAGCACGACGTCCGAGCAGGTCGAAACGGAAAAACTCGTGGCAGGCAGCAATCACACGTTCAAGCTCGAAGTCACCGACCCCGGCGGCTTGAAAAGCACGGCTGAACAGGCGGTGACGATCATATGAGGACCATCCGGGCAGGCGACGAGCAGGGTTTCGCGCTGGTGGCGGCGATCGCGCTGCTCTCGATCATCATGGGTCTCGGTCTGGGGCTGCTGCTGCTGACCGACAGCCAGCAGCGGGCCTCGGCCCGCGAGCGGGCGAGCGAGTCCGCGTTCAACATCGCCGAAGCGGCGCTGAACGCACAGGTCGGGCAGATCTCGCGGGCATGGCCGGCCACCAAAGCAGAATTCGAAAGCAATGGTGGCGTCACACGCTGCACCGCGGCAACGAGCACGGCGACGAACGGCTGTCCGACTGCCGCGAGCCTCAGCGCCGGCTATCCCAACATCAGCCCGGTCCCCTGCCCGGCGGGCGCCAAAACCGAGGCCTGGGGCTCGCCGCTGACCAACCAGTGGACGACGTACGTGCGCGACAACGAAATCCCCGAAAGCACAGCGTTCAACTCGTCGGGCGAGCAGGGCAAACCAGCCTACGACGCCAACGGGGACGGCAAGCTATGGGTGCGCGCGGTCGGCGTCGTCCAGTGCCGATGGGTCAGCGTGGTCACGCTCGTCTCGCGTCAGCTCATCTCGGTCAGCTTCCCCAAAAACTCCCTCACCGGGAACTGGTTCGCGATCACCAACAACGGCAACAAGGTGCTCGTCAACACCGCCGGCGAACCCCCCGTCTCCCAGCCCGGCGAAATCAGCATGCGCTGCGAATCGCTCGGCGCGACGCCGTGCGAATCGTGGGATGAATCGAAGAACCAGGTCTCACCACCCCCGACGAAACCCGCCACGCCGACCCCCAGCCCGCTCTATAACGCCGAACAGTTGGCCGGCCTGAGGTCGCAGGCGCTGGCGGCCGGAACGTTCCATTCCGGCGCCGCTGGAACCTGTCCGTCAACCCTCGAAGAAACGAAAGGTCTGCCCGCGTACATCGAAGGTTGCGGAGACCTGAAGATGACCGGCGGCATCGGCAACTCCTATGCCTCCCCTGGCTTCCTGGTCATAGCCGACGGAACGTTGGAACTGAAGGGCAACGCCGAATTCTTCGGGACGATCTACGCCGTCAACCCCACCAACCTGTCCAGCGCGGTCGTGATCCTCGGCGGCACGGCCCAGGTGGTCGGCGCGATCGACGTGGACGGCAGGGGCGGCATCGAACTGGGCTCGAGCAAGGCCAACCTGATCTACGATCCGCGCTCGATCGAAGAACTCAAAACCTATTCCGGCGCGACGCCAACGCGCAACACCTTCCGCGTTCTGCCCGAAGGCCAGTGATCGTGAGCGATCGCGCCGCCTGTCGCGGGTGCGCGCGCCGAGGCTAGCGCGGGCCGGTGCCGTGGGGCGGCCGGCTTGGGAGCGGCCGGTTGCGTGGGCCGGTCGGGATCGATAGGCCCTGACTCTCGCTTTCGCGGGACGTGGCCGATATGGATGGTGGATGGACGCCCACGTGACTCGCATGCCGGACTCACCCCGCGGCAACCTGCCGTCGCCGTTGGGGCTGCTCGGCGACGAGCGGCTGGCGCGCCGGGCCGGTGGCGGCAGCGAGCGCGCGTTCGCCGTGCTGTACGAGCGCTACCACCAGCCGCTCTACCGCTACGTGCGCACGATCGTGAGCGAGGACGCCGACGCTCAGGATGCGCTGCAGTCGACGTTCATGCGCGCGCTCGCCGCGCTTCGCCGCGGTCAGCGGGATGCGCCGCTGCGCCCGTGGCTGTTTCGCATCGCCCACAACGAGGCCGTCTCGCTGCTGCGCCGGCGGCGCCCGACGGTCGAGCTGTCGGAGGCCGCCCACCCACGGGCGCCGTCGGCCGCAGAGGACTCCGCACAGCGGGCCCGGCTGGTGCAGCTCGTCGGGGACCTGCAGCAGCTGAGCGATCGCCAGCGCCGCGCCCTGGTCATGCGCGAGTTGAGCGGCCTCTCGCACGAGCAGATCGCACTTGCGCTGGGCACGTCGGTGGCCGTCGCCAAGCAGACGATCTTCGAGGCTCGCCAGAGCCTGCTCGAGCTCGCCCAGGGGCGCGAGATGCAGTGTGAGGCGATCCGGCGCACGATCTCCGACGGCGACGGGCGTGCGCTGCGCGGTCGGCGCGTGCGCGCGCACCTGCGCGACTGCGACGGCTGCTCGGCGTTCGCCGCCGCGATTCGCACCCGCAGCGCAGACCTGAAGGCGTTGGCGCCGCCGCTGGCGCCGACCGCGGCAGCCGGCGTGCTGGCGCATCTGATCGGGCTCGGATCGGGGCACGGCAGCGGGGCCGGCGCAGCCGCCGGCGTCGCCGGCAAGTCCTTCGGCACGGCCCTGGCCGGGAAGGCGATCGTCGGCACGGCGATCGTGACGGCGGCCGCCGTCGGCGTCACGGATGCGCTGAAACCCGCCACGAGCCGGCAAGGGCACGGCGCGCCCCGCGTCGGCACCGTCCACCGTCCAGCGGGTGGCGGCCTGTCGGGCGGGGCGGCGGGGGCTCCCGGCAGCGCGGGCCGCACGGCCAAGCCCGCCGCGACCCGCCGCTCACGGCACGGAGCCGCCGGCTCGGCGGCGCAGTCGCCGGCTGCGGGGTCCTCGTCCTCCCCCGCCCCCGGCGCCGCTTCCTCGAGCGCCGCTACGCACCGGGCGAACGGACGGGCCCACGCTACCCCGGCACACGGCCGGTCGCATCGGCGGGCCAACAACGGAAAGTCGCACGCGAACCAGCACGCGACCAGCCGTCCCAGCCCGCCCGCCAAGGGCGGCCCGGAAACGCCGGCGAACACGCACGGCGCCACCCGCACGGGCGAAGCCCGCGCAGGCTCGGAGCATGCCGCCGCGGCTGCGCCCGCGAGCCCGCTGACCGGGGCCGAAGACCCCCAGACGCCGTCCCCCGCGCACCCGACTCGGTGAACGTTCCAGATAGGTCATGACCTTGGGCGCGCCCAGGCGTAGAGGAGATGACAAAGGCGAACCCGTCGCGAGGCGGGGGCGCAAAGCAAGGGGCCCCGCGCGACGGGGCAGCCCAGTCGCCAAGGAGGCAAAGATGCAACGAATCGTGAATCGAACGGGCGTCTTCGTCGCGGCCGCCGCCGTGGCCGCGCTGATCGCGGTGCCGGCAAGCGCCCTGCCCGGCGGGGTGCCGGCGAACCAGGGCACCGCCCACGGGCCGTCGGGCGCGCCGTACGGCGCGGCCTCAAACCCGGGCTCGACGCATCGCTCCTCGAAAGCGTCGGACAGCCAGCCCAGCACCCCGGGCCCCAACGCGAGCCTGCCGGCGAAGGCGAAGGCCTACGGCGTCTACTGCCAGAAAGAGAGCAAGAAGCACGTCGCCGGCCAGAAAGGCACGCCGTTCAGCCAGTGCGTGACCGCGATGGCGAAGCTGGCCCACGGCAGCACCAAAAGCCCCGCCGCCGCGTGTGCGACGGAGAGCAAGAAGCACGTGGCCGGCCAGAAAGGCACGCCGTTCAGCCAGTGTGTCTCGGCTGCGGCCAAACTCAAAAACGACGCTTAGAGCTGACGCGCCCGGCCCGCCATGGGGGACTGAGCCGGGCCGGGCGCTCAGGAATCCGATCGGGCCTTGCCTTGCCGCGGCCCTGAAGTGCGGGCGGAGGGACTCGAACCCCCAAGGGCGCTAGCCCACCGGCTCCTAAGGCCGGCGTGTCTACCAGTTCCACCACGCCCGCGCGCGAGGCAGTGCGAGATTGTATGGTGGGCATCCGAATGGCCTCCATGGCGGGCAGGCAAGCGGATGAGCGCACGTCGGATGACGTGATCATCACCCATCCCAACCGCGACAAGCCGGTCGTGCAGGCGACGCGCGCGACGGTCGTGCTGCTGCTGCTCGCAAGCGCCGCGCTCGTGCTGATCGTGACCATCGGCGGCTGGAGCGTGCTGCAGGGAGCGGTCCCCGTGCAGATCGCCTACGTGATCGTCTATGTGACGCTGGCGTTCTTCGCGATGCGTTGGAACCGCGGCGTGCTCCCGGTCGCGGCCGTGCTCGCCGTGCTGCTCTTGATCTTCGCCCTCGTCGCCGGGCCGGCCTGGTTCAACCGCGACAAAACCGGCTATGAACAGCCCGCGATCGACGCCGGGCTGCTCGGCGTCCTGACGCTGCTGATCGTGCCGGTGCAGATGCTGCTGGTGGCCTTCGCCATGCGCGGCTTCCAGCAGGGTTGGAACGTCGAGCTCGAGCGTCGTCGGCCCACCGCCGGACCGGGCACGTTCGCCGACGCCCCCCCGCACCCCGCCTGACCTCATTTACACTCGGATCGCGCGCGCGGCGGTGGCGGAACGGTAGACGCGAGGCCCTCAAAAGGCCTTGTCCGCAAGGGCGTGTGGGTTCGACTCCCACCCGCCGCACTCGCTGAACGACGGCCGCGGGAGCCGCGTAGCCGCCTACCCGCTCGGCCGCTCGAACGCGCGCCGCGCCGCGGCGGCGCCGATCTTCGCGTGCTCCCAGTAGCCGTAGGTGCCGCGCTCGCGCAGCTCCTCGCCCGCCTCGACCAAGGCGCCGAGCGCGGCGAAGGCGAAGCCGCCGCCGACCGAGACGCGTGCGACGCCGACGGAGGCGAGCTCGTCGACCGAGGGGACGCCGGGCCGGGCGAGCACGTTGACGGGGACACCGACCGCGTCGACCACGCGCCGGATGTCCTCGAGCTCGGTCAGGCCCGGCGCATACAGCACGTCGGCGCCGGCACGCTCATAGGCCTGCAGGCGGGCGATCGTGTCATCGAGATCAGCGCGCCCGTGCAGGTGGTTCTCGGCGCGCGCCGTCAGCACCAGGCGCCCCCCGCTCCCGTGCGCGGCCTCGGCCGCAGCGGCGACCCGCTCGACCGCCTGCGCCGACTCGTAGATCGGCGCCGCCGGATCGCCCGAGAAGTCCTCGATCGAGCAGCCGGCGAGGCCGACCTCGATCGCTGCCCGCACCGTGCGCGCGACTCCCTCCGCGTCGCCGGCGAAGCCGTTCTCGAGGTCGGCCGAAACGGGTAGGTCCGTCGCCGACACGATCTCGGCCGCCTGCGCCAGCGCGTGCTCGCGCCCGATCGCTCCGTCGAGCGCGCCCAGCGTCGCGGCCGAGCCGCTGCTCGTGGTCGCGAGCGCCCGGAAGCCGAGTGAGGCGAGCAGCTTCGCCGAGCCGCGGTCCCATGGGTTGGGCAGTAGGAGCGGGCGCCGGTCGTGATGGAGCTGCTCGAAAAGTCGTGCTCTCTCGGCCTGCTCGCCCATCCGTCCTCCTCTGTCGACTCGCGGGATGACAAGATCGCACAAGCGCGCACGACCACCCGAGCCGATCCAGACAGGAGCCCGCAGTGAGCCAAGACGAGCAGGTGCAGGCACTTCCCAGCCTTTCCCGTGAGGACGATGTCTTCGTGCTCGACCTCGGCAACGGCGAGAACCGCTTCAACGCGGCCTCGCTCGATGCGATCGAGCGGTGCCTGGACGAGGTGCAGGGCGCGCCGGCGCCGCGCGCGCTCGTCACGACGGCGACAGGCAAGATCTTCTCGAACGGGCTCGACCTCGAGTGGATGGCCGCCAACCAGGGGCTGATCGCCGAGTTCGTGCCGCGCCTGCACGAGCTGCTGGCGCGCGTGCTCGAGCTCGACGTGCCGTGCGTCGCCGCTCTGCAGGGCCATACGTTCGCCGCCGGCGCGATGCTCGCGCTCGCTCACGATCAGCGCGTGATGCGCGCCGACCGTGGCTTCTTCTGCCTGCCCGAGGTGGACATCCGGATCCCCTTCACGCACGGCATGAACGCGCTGATCGCCGCGCGCCTGAGCAAGCGCGCGGCGCACGAGGCGATGACGACGGGCCGTCGCTACGGCGGCATCGACGCAGAGGCGGCCGGGATCGTCGCGCACGCCGTCGCCGAGGACCGCGTGCGCGCGCAGGCGATCGAGCTCGCCTCGGCGCTGGCCGGCAAGGACCCCGCCACGCTGGGGACGATCAAGCGCAGGCTGTATGAGGCGCCGCTCGCCGCCCTGCGCGACCGCGGCGCCAACGAGCTCGTCGGCGCCGCCTAGGGCTCCTCGACGAGGTCCATCAGCGCCTGGGCCAACTCGGGCGGCGCCACGAGGATGCCCCACGGCAGCCCCTCGCGCGCGCTCAGCTCGCGCACCTGCAGTCCGGCTCGTTCGCAGACGAGCGCGCCGGCGGCGATGTCCCACTGCTTCACGGTGCGCTCGTAGTAGGCGTCGTAGCGCCCGGCCGCCGTCCACGCCAGATCGAGCGCGGCGCTGCCGAAGCGGCGAATGTCGCGCACGCGCGGCAGCAGCCGCTGCAGCACCTCGGCCTGCGCATCGCGCACGCCCGCCTCGTAGGAGAAACCCGTCGCGACCATCGCGCTGGCGAGATCCTCGCCACCCGGCCCGGCATCCTCGCCCGTGCGGCGCTCGTGCGAGGGGTCGCCGGTGCCCCCGTGCCTGAGCTCGTGCACGCCATGCGGGCCCTCGACCACCGCTGCACGTTCGCGCGCGGCGCTGAACAGCTCGTCCCGGTTCGGATCGAACACGACCCCGGCGAGCGTGCCCGAGTCGTCGGCGACGGCCACGCTGACGCTCCACTGGGGGATGCCGAAGAGGAAGTTGACCGTGCCGTCGAGCGGGTCGACGATCCAGCGCAGACCGCTCGAGCCGTGCTCGGAGTCGCCCTCCTCCTCGCCGACGAAGCCGTCTTCGGGTCGGCGCTCGCGCAGGAGCGCGCGGATCGCGCGCTGGGAGGCGACGTCGGCCTCACTGACGAGGTCGGTGGGCGTGCTCTTGGCCGCCACCTCTCGCTCGGCTCCGTGACGCGCGCGCTCGAGCAGCATCCCCCCCGCCATGCGCGCCGCCTCGACCGCCAGCCCGAGCAGTGCCTCGGTGCCGTCCGCCCCCTCCCCCGCGCCGTCGGGGCGCCGCGTCGGCTGATCCGTCGGCGCCTGCAGGTCGCTCACGCGATCTCCGGCGGACGCGCGTGAGCCCATGGGCGCTCGGATTCGATCTGCGCGGCCAGCGACAGCAACGTCGCCTCGTCGTTGGGACGGGCGACGAGCTGGACACCCCGCGGCAGGCCGTCGGCGCCGAGGCCCGCCGGAACCGATGCGGCCGGCTGGCCGGTGACGTTCCAGACGCCGTTGTAGGGCACCCAGCCGGCGACCGCGTTGAGCGTCCACAGCGCCCCGCGGCCCTGCAGCTGCCCGATCCGGGGAGGCCCCGTCGCGGTCGTGGGCGTGAGCAGCAGGTCGTGGTGCTCGAGCACCGAGTTCAGCCGCCGGGCATACTCGCGCTCGCCGGCAAGCGCGCGCTCGAACACGGGCCCGGCGAGCGCACCGAGTCGCGCCATCCCCTTGGTGCGCCGCTCCAGTCGCTCTGGATGGGCGATCGCGCATGCGTCTTCGTAGACGCCGCGCACGTAGCGCGGGATCAGCGCCGTGCCCGCGCCCGTGCCGTAGTCGGGGTCGCTCTCGCTCAGCTCGTGCCCGAGCGAGCGCAGCAGGTCGACCGTCTGCTCCAGAGCGCGCGCGCCGTCGTCGTCCAGCTTCGCCACGACGCCCGGCGGGATGCGCGTCGAGTAGGCGATGCGCAGGCGCCCCGGCGGCGTCGCGGCGGCCTGCGTGAACGGCACCTGCGGTGCCGGCGCGCTGTCCTCGTCGAGCTCGGTCGCGCCCGAGGCGACGTCGTGGAACAGCGCCGTGTCGGCGACGCGGCGCGTCAGCACGCCGTTCACCGAGAGCCCGTTCCAGGCGCGCCGGCGCGGCGCCAGCGAGACGCGCCCGCGCTGCGGCTTCAGGCCGAGGAGCCCGCACCAGGCCGCGGGGATGCGGATCGAGCCGGCGCCGTCGGAGCCGAGCGCGGCGCCGACGAGCCCGGCGGCGACGGCCGCGGCGCTGCCGCCGCTCGACCCGCCGGGGGCGCGCTGAAGGTCCCACGGGTTGCGCGTCGCGCCGAACGTCGCCGTCTCCGTGAACGGCCACACGCACAGCTCGGGCACGTTCGTCTTTCCGATGATCACGGCCCCGGCGGCCCGCAGCAACCGCACGACCTCAGCGTCGGCGGCGGCCGGGTCGCCATAGGCGTTGCTGCCGAGCGCGGTGACCTCGCCGGCGACGTCGATGTCGTCCTTGACCGCGATCGGAACTCCCAGCAACGGGCGCTCGCCACCGGCGCCCCGGCGCGCGTCGGCCTGCTCGGCTTCGAGCAGCGCGCGCTCGGCGAACACGATCCGAAACGCGTTCAGCACCGGCTGGGCGCGCTCGATCCGGCGCAGATACAGGTCGACCAGCTCGCGCGAGGAGAGCTCGCCCGCGGCGATCAACTCGGCCTGGCGGGCGATTCCGGCGAAGGCGATCTCGAGCGCGTCCATGTTCTCTTGGAATCTATTGAAAATCGACGAGCCCCCGCCGATCTTGCCTTTAGGATGTCGCCGGGCGTCATGCGGGCTCGCGGGGCGCGACATGGCCATCGAAGAGCACGCAGGCGCGGGCGGTCCCATGCGGTCAACCGAAAGGGAGTGTGCACGGTGCCCTATCCAGTGACCTTCGAGGTCGACTACGTCGAGCAACGCAACCGGCTTACGACGTTCTTTCGCCTGTTGCTGGTGATTCCCGTCGCCATCGTCCTGTACGTGTTCGGGATCGTCGCGAGCATCGCGATCGTGATCGCGTGGTTCGCGATCGTGATCACCGGCCGCTACCCGCAGGGCCTGTACGACTTCGTCGCCGACTTCAACCGCTTCCTGGCGCGGGTGACGGCGTATGGCGTGCTGCTGAGCGACCCGTATCCACCGTTCAGCGGCTCCGATGACCCCGGCTATCCGGTGCGCATGCGCTTCGCCGGCCCACTCGAGCGCTACAGCCGCGTGAAGACGTTCTTCCGCATCATCCTGGCGATCCCGATCATCGTGCTGCGCTACGTGATCAACCT
The DNA here is from genome assembly GCA_035553095.1 of Solirubrobacteraceae bacterium. Taxonomy (GTDB): domain Bacteria; phylum Actinomycetota; class Thermoleophilia; order Solirubrobacterales; family Solirubrobacteraceae; genus Palsa-744. Next base: position 133,255 of record DATNDZ010000021.1, read on the forward strand.
GCTGCTCGAGCTCGGGGCGTTCGCGGCGTGGTTCGTGATCCTGTTCACCGGCAAGATGCCGCGCGGTCTGTTCGACCTGATGGTGCTCGCCAACTCCTACACGGCGCGCAGCGACGCCTACCTGTTCCTGCTGACCGAGACCTACCCGCCCTTCCAGGACGAGACGACACGCAGCGCTGGGACGCCCGGGCCCACGATGCCCGAGCCTCCCCCGCCGACCGTTCGCGAGCCGCCTGCGCCAAGCTAGACGGTCGATGACCAAGCCTCGCAAGGACGCAGGGAGCGCGGCGTGCTCCGCACGCGAGCGACCGAGGACGCCGCGAGGCGCCGGTCAGCGGCCGTCTAGACGGGTGTGACCGCGTTGTGCTTGGCAGGCCACTCCCGCCGCTTGGAAGCAGCATGCGCGTAGCGGCGGATCAGCTCGTCGCGCAGGCGCTCGGGCTCGATCACGGCGTCGATCACGAGCTCTGAGGCGAGATGCAGGATGTCGATGTCCTCGGCGTATTCGGTGCGCAACCGCTCCGTGCGCTGCGCGCGCTCCTCGGGGTCCTCGATCGCCTGCAGCTGGTTGAAGTAGACCGCGTTGATCGCCGCCTGCGGACCCATCACGGCGATCGAGGCGCTCGGCAGCGCCAGGCAGCAGTCGGGCTCGAAGGCGGGGCCGGCCATCGCGTACAGGCCGGCGCCGTAGGCCTTTCGCACGATCACCGAGATCTTCGGCACGGTCGCCTCGCTGACGGCGCTGATCATCTTCGCCCCGTGGCGGATGATGCCTTCGCGCTCGACCTGCGTGCCGATCATGAAGCCGGGCACGTCGGCGAGGAACAGCAGCGGCACGTTGAACGCGTTGCAGGTCCAGATGAAGCGAGCGGCCTTGTCGGCGGAGTCGCTGAACAGCACGCCGCCCTTGAACTTCGGCTGGTTGGCGACGATCCCGATCGCCTGCCCGTGCAGACGCGCGAAGCCGACTATGACCTCCTTGGCCCAGCGCGGGTGGATCTCGAGCAGCGAGCCCTCGTCGACGAGCGCGCCGACCAGCGCCTTCATGTCGAACGGCTTGTTCTCGTCTGCCGGGATGAGCTCGCCGAGCGAGCGCCCATCGGGCAACGGCGCCGGCGGCACGGACGGGACCGGCGGCGGCGCGAGCTCCCAGTTCCCGGGCAGGAAGGAGAGGTAGCGGCGCGCCGTCGCGATCCCCTCCTCGTCTGACTTGACCAGCTGATGCCCGCACCCGGAGACGCCCGTGTGCATCTTGGCGCCGCCCATCTCCTCGAGCGTGACCTGCTCGCCGATCACCATCTCGGCCATGCGCGGTGAGCCGAGGTACATCGAGGCGTTGCCCTCGCGCATGATCACGACGTCGCAGAAGGCCGGGATGTAGGCACCGCCTGCGGCGCTCGGACCGAACAGCAGGCACACCTGCGGGACCACGCCCGAGAGCTTCACCTGGTTGTGGAAGATGCGCCCGGCGCCGCGGCGCCCGGGGAACATATGCACCTGCTCGGTGATGCGGGCGCCGGCAGAGTCGACCAGGTAGACCATCGGCACGCCCAGCGACAGCGCGCGCTCTTGGATGCGCAGGATCTTCTCGACCGTCTTCGGTCCCCACGAGCCGGCCTTGACGGTGGGGTCGTTGGCCATCAGCGCGACCGCGCGCCCTTCGACCTCGCCGACCCCGGTGACGACGCCGTCCGCGCCGAGCCCGTCCTCCTGCCAGTTGGCGAGCAGCGCCTCCTCGGCGAAGCTGCCGTCGTCGAGCAGCAGCGCGATCCGCTCGCGCACGGCAAGCTTGCCCTGCTCTCGCGCCTTGTCGCGGTGGCGCTCCGGGCCCCCCGCGAGCGCGCGGGCGGCCGCCCCGCTCAGGTCGCTCACGGCCGCGGTAGCCCTCGATACCGGTGGTGCCGGCGCCCGCGCGCGAGATGACGTTCGTGCCGCGCCTGCAGCCGAGCTTGGACGACGTCGAGATCCGAGGCCGGCCCGAACAGACGCCACGCATCGCGCACGACCGGCAGCAGCGTGAAGCCGATCACCCAGCCCGGCCAGAAGCCGCTGCTGGGCCCACTGGCGAGCCAGATGCCGACGCACAGCGCGGATACACCCAGCGACCCACCGGCCTCCTGCAACAGGCGACGGCGCAGCTGGACCCTGCGCTTGCTCAGCGCGAGCTTGACCGACGTCGAGCTGACCGGGAGATCGACGCGCAGCGCGTCGAGGTCGGCGCGCGTGGATGCGGCATAGGCGCCGCCGATGCGCTCCTCCAGCTCCTCGGAGGTGAGCCTGCCGGCGCCGGCATGCTCGCGAAGCTCCTCGATCAACTGCTCGCGATCGGCGTCCGCGACGCGCAGCCTGGACAGGTCGCTCATGTCAGGAACATTAGTCGGTCACCGGCGCGCGCTCGCTCCCAGCGAGCCGCGCGCGATCGCCATCAGATCCCGGGGTTCTCGGCGGGCGAGTCCCCCGAATAGTCGTAGAAGCCCTTGCCCGACTTGCGCCCGAACCAGCCCGCGCTGAGCACCTTGCGCAGCGTCGGGGGACGCGCGAAGCGCCGCTCGCGGAACTCGTCGAACAGCACGTCGCAGATCGAGCCGAGCGTATCCAGCCCGACGAAGTCGGCGAGCGTCAGCGGGCCCATCGGATGGCCCGCGCCGGCCTTCATCGCCTCGTCGATCTCGGCGACAGAGCCGACGCCCTCTTCGAACGCCCGGATCGCGTCGAGCATGTACGGCACGAGCAGACGGTTGACGATGAACCCCGCCTTGTCCTTGGTCGGGATCGCGAGCTTGCCCTCCGAGCGTGCGAACTCCAGCGCGGCGTCGAACGCCTCCTCGCCGCTGGTCACGCAGCGCACGACCTCGACCAGCTTCATCACCTGCGCCGGGTTGAAGTAGTGCAGGCCGACGAAGCGCTCCGGGCGCCCGGTCACGGCGGCCTGGTCGATCACCGCCAGCGAGGAGGTGTTCGTCGCGAAGATCGCCTCGGGCTTGACGATCCGATCGACCTCCTTCCACATCTCGAGCTTCAGCGCGAGGTCCTCCGTGATGGCCTCGATCACGAGGTCGCAGTCGGCGAGCTCGCCGTAGTCGGTCGTGCCCTGGATGCGCCCGCGCACGGCGTCGGCGTCCTCCTGGCCGGACTTGCCCTTCTCGACGGCGCGCGCGAGCTGCTTCTCGATCTTGCCGATGCCCTTGGCGAGGGTCTGCTCGTCGACCTCGCGCAGCACGACGTCATAGCCCGTCTGCGCTGCGACCTGGGCGATGCCGTGGCCCATCAGACCCGCGCCCAGCACACCGACCTTCTCGATCTTCGCCATCTGACCTCCGCTCGCGTGACCCTCTGTTGCGGGGCAGCCTATTACGCGCGGGGCACCTCTCGCTGCCCGGCACGCATGCGCGATCGAGAGGTCTGTAGCGCCGGGAAGTTTCGACGAGGGCCGGCGTCTGTCTATGCGAGGCGCCCGTGCCACAGGCACCGACGCCTGCGCGGCGGTCCGCGCCGATCGGCTGCGACCCGCCATCACCCGCGCCGCCAACCTCCCCCCGGCGGCGCGAGGCGGAGCCGGTTTCGCTGGTCCTGCCCCCGATCCGGGCGGGGCCGGCGGAACCGGCTCCGTCATGCCTGTAGCCTCAACGAAGATCCGCATCCGACCGCCAGGAGTCAAACGATGAGCATCGTCCTCACGGAAGACCGCGGGGCCGCCCGCCACGTCATCCTCAACCGACCGGAGAAGCGCAACGCGATGAGCCAGGAGCTGCTGCGAGCGCTCGGCGAGGAGCTCCGCGAGGCGGCCGCCGACCCGGACGTGCACTGCGTCGTGCTGCGCGGCGAAGGTCCGGTCTTCTCGGCCGGCGTCGACCTCGTCGAGCTCGGCCAGTCGGCGGGCACGCCGGGGCAGCTGCGCCCCTTCCGCAAAGTGTTCCTCGACTGCCCGAACCTGTGCGAAGAGATGGCCAAGCCGGTCGTCTGCCAGATCCATCGCACGTGCGTGGGCGGCGCGCTCGAGGTGGCGCTCGGCTGCGACCTGCGGATCGCCTCCAGCGACGCCCAACTCGGCCTGCCGGAGGTCAAGTTCGGGATCATCCCGGACGTCGGGGGCTCGACGCGCCTGCCGGCGGTCGTCGGCCTCGGACGCGCGAAGGAGCTGATCATGACGGCGCGCACGATCGACGCGGCCGAGGCCGAGCGGATCGGCCTCGTCAACCGCGTCGTCGCGCCCGAGCAGCTCGAGCAGGCGACACAGGAGCTGGTCGATGAGCTGCTCGCCAACTCGCATGTGGCCGTCGGCCGCGCCAAGCGCGTGATCGACGCATCGGCGCGACCGGCGCTGGCGCAGACGCTCGAGATGGAGGTGGCCGTGCAGGAGTTCTGCGTCGCCGCCGCCCGCGAGGGCGCGCGCGAGGCCGAGCAGGCGGGCGAGCCGGTCGCGAGCTAGCGCCCGAGGAGCCGACGCCGCGGCCGCACGCGCCTAGCGGGTCGTCGACCAAGCGGAGCAAGGACGCAGGGAGCGAAGTGTGCTTCGCACATGAGCGACCGAGGACGCCGCCCCGTGTAGCGTCGACGGCCCGCTAGCGCCAGTCGACGGGGCCGGCGACGAGAGTGTGGCTGCCGAGCGGGCGGCCGAGGATCCCCTGGACGCGTCGCGCGCAGACCAGCAGCGCGGGCAGGTCGATGCCGGTCTCGAGCCCCATCTCGTGCAGCATCGAGACGAGGTCCTCGGTCGCGATGTTGCCGGTGGCGCCGGCCGGCACGGGGCAGCCGCCGAGCTCGCCGAAGCTCGACTCGAAGCTCTCGACGCCGGCCTGCAGCGCGGCGAGCACGTTGGCGAGGCCTTGGCCGCGCGTGTTGTGGAAGTGGGCGGTCAGCTCGATCTGATCGCCCAGCGCGGTGTGCGCGGCTGCGAAGAACTGGGAGACCTGATGGGGGTTGGCCATGCCGGTCGTGTCGCCGAAACCGATCTCCTGAGCGCCGGCGTCGCGCAGCCGAGCGGCGATCGCGAGCACGCGCTCGACCGGGACGTGTCCCTCGTAGGGGCAGCCGAAGGAGGTCGAGATCACCCCCTCGCAACGCAGTCCTGCCTCGCGGGCGACGCCGAGCACGCCCTCGAGCTCGTCCAGCGACTCGGCGATCGTGCGGTTGACGTTCTTGCTGTTGTGCGTCTCCGAGGCCGAGAGGAACACGTTGATCTCGTCGATCCGATCGCGCTGCGCCAGCGCGTGCTCGAGGCCGCGCGCGTTGGGGATCAGGACGCTCACGGCGACATCGTCGGGCACGTCGATCCGCGCGAGCACCTCGGCCGCGTCGGCCAGCTGCGGGATCACGTCGGCGCGCACGAAGCTCGTGACCTCCAGGCGGCGCAGCCCGGTGCGCGCGAGCGCGTCGATCAGCTCGATCTTGTGCTCGGTGGAGATCGTCTCGGGCTCGTTCTGGAAGCCGTCGCGCGGGCCGACCTCCCTGATCCTGATCGCGTCCGCCATCCCTATATCCCTAGCACCGATCGAGCGAGACCTATACTCGCCGCGTGTCCACCCCGGTCGACCCCGACGCGACGGATCCGGTCGCGATCATCGGAGCCTCGGGAGCGCTCGGCTTCGGGCTGGCCGTCCGGCTGGCGCGCGCGGGCGTGCCGATCGCGATCGGCTCGCGCGACCCGGACCGCGCGCAGGAAGCCGCTCAGCGCGCGCTCGCGGCGGTCCCGGACGGTTCGTTCAGCGGCCTTCAGAACGCCGAGGCGGCGCGAGCCGCGGCGGTCGTGATCCTCAGCGTGCCGTTTCGCAACCACTCCGAGACGCTCACGAACCTGAAGGGAGCACTGGGTCCGGGGCAGCTCGTGATCGACGCGACGGTGCCGCTGGCGGCGGCGGTGAGCGGCAAAGCGACGCGCATGCTCGGCGTGTGGCAGGGCTCGGCGGCGCAGCAGGCGGCCGAGATGGTGCCCGAGGGGGTCCGCGTCGTCTCGGGCCTGCACACGATCAGCGCGGCGTCGCTGACGGACCTCGAGCATCCGCTCGGGCAGGACGTGCTGCTGTGCGGCGAGCGGCGCGAGGACAAGAGCGAGGCGGCGCGCCTGATCGAGCGGATCGAGGGCCTGCGCTGCATCGACTGCGGGCGGCTGGAGATGTCGCGCATCACGGAGTCGCTGACGGCGCTCCTGATCGGCGTCAACAGCCGCTACAAGGCCCACTCGGGCATCCGCCTGACGGGCCTCCCCGACCCCAAGTGGGACTGAGCGACCGGCCCCCGCCGGCATGGTCGGCGTGAGCGCGGCGGGCTCCGTTGCGGGCGAGGTGGTCGTGCTCGCCGGGGGCACCGGCGGCGCCAAGCTCGCCCGCGGGATGCTCGACGTCGTCGGCGAGGATCGCCTCAGCGTGATCGCCAACACGGGCGACGATGTCGAGATCTACGGCGCATACGTCTCGCCGGACCCCGATCTCGTCACGTTCTGGCTTGCCGATCTCATAGACGAGCGCGGCTGGGGACTTCAGGGGGACACCTTTTTAGTGATGGACGCCCTCCGGGCGATCGGATCGGATGTCTGGTTCAACCTCGGCGACCGCGATCTGGCGTGGTGCATCGAGCGCTCGCGCATGCGCGGCGAGGGGCTCTCGGCGACGGCCGTGCATGAGCGCCTGGCCGCGAGCATCGGCCTGCGGGCGCGCGTGCTTCCGATGAGCGACGAGCCGGTGCGCACCTGGGTGCGCAACCCCTCCGGCTGGCACTCCTTTCAGGAGTTCATGATCCGAGAGCGCGCAGAGGGTCCGGTGCAGGGGCTCGAGCTGCGCGGGGCCGAGCAGGCGCGGGCGAGCGAGCGGTCCCTGCGCGCGATCGCGCGGGCCGAGGCGATCGTGATCGGGCCCTCCAATCCGCTCGTCTCGATCGCGCCGATCCTCGCTGTGGCCGGCATGCGCGAGGCGCTGGCCGAAGCCGAGGCCCCGGTCGTCGCGGTCAGCCCGATCGTCGGCGGAGAGGTGCTGAAGGGACCCACCGAGGCGTTCATGACGTTCGCCGGGCTCGACTGCAGCGCCGGCGGAGTGGCTGAGTTCTACGGCGATCTGCTCGAGGGCATCGTCGCCGACGAGGACCTCGCCCGGCGGCTGCCGGTGCTGCGAACCGACACACGCATGGAGGACGCCTGCGCCCGCGCGCGCGTCGCGCGCGAGACGCTCGAGTTCGCCGCAGCGCTCGCGCCCGCCGCCTAGCAGCTCGCTACGGCTGGCCTACCGGCGCACCGCTCTCGCGCCAGGCCGACAACGTGTCGAGCGCACCGCCGATCACCCGCTGCACGAATTCGCCACGGTCGTTGGCGTGCGGAAGCGGGTCCTCCGGGACGGGCACGTCGAGGAACTCGCAAAGCGGTCCCCAGCCTTCGCCGACCTCCCAGACCAGCAGGCGCTCGGGCTCGACCGCGGCCTTCACCTGCTCGTGGTGGCGCAGCATCTGCTCGATCAGCTGCTCGGGCTCGGCATTTCCCTCGGCGAACGTGCCCTGCGGCCCCCAGAACATCCGATCGACGAGCTCGAGATAGCGCTTGAAGCGCGGGTCCACCTCGGCGCGCGCATGCGCCAGCAGGGGCATCAGCGTGCGGCCGAAGCTCATCGTCCAGATCGTTTCGCGGAAGCTGCGCTCCCAGGACTCGGGGTCGCGCACGCTCAGCAGGACCTTGGCTTCGGGATAGGCGTCGAGCAGCTCGCGGTAGAAGTAGCCGCCGGGCCAGTCGACCGTCGAGTCGTGGCCCGCGAACACCTGCTCCCAGGGCGCCTCGCCGTCCATCGCGCTGTCCCACAGCTCGACCTGATCGAGCTCGGCGATCACGTTGACCCAGTGGTAGCAAGGCCCGAGCCCGAGCTGCTCGAGCGCCAGCTTCTGCGTAAGCGTGCCGGTGCGCGGCAGTCCTGCGCCTATCAGCTTCATCGCATCCCTCCGTCGTGGCCGTGGACGGCGCAGCCGCGGCGTCCAAATCAGGGGCTCCATGCCAGCAGATCGGCGCAATCGGCTGCCGAAGAAGTGGATAAGAACCGCTGACAGGCGCCGTCGCGCGGTGTTGATGGTCATATCGTCGAAATCACCGTAGCTGGACGTACATGCCCCTGCTACCCGCGATCAAGGAGCTTCGACTGTGCACAGCGGCCTTCACCGCCCCGGCAACCCGTCCGCACACGCCGGGCCGACGGCTCACCCCGGGCCGACCGTGGCGCCACGCGCGCGCGTGCCCCGGCGCGCCCGCCGCACGGGAACCCGGATCGCGGCGCTCACCGTGTCGGACTCGCCCGAGGTGCTCTCCCAGGCCCAGGTGCTCGACCGTCTCGGTCTGGCCGGCGACGAGTTCGCGGAGCGGATCTTCGCGCGCTGCGGCGTCGAGCAGCGCCATCTGGAGCTGAGCGACGACTTCCTCTCGCTCACGCTGCAGGGGCGCACGGCACACGTTGAGATGCAGTTGCTCGACCACTCGATCCGCGCGATCGACGAGCTCGACGTGGACCCGCGGGAGATCGGGACGGTGATCAGCGCGAGCCTGTACTCGCTCGGCTGCCCGCCGCTGGCGAACCGCCTGGTCGACCACTACGGGATGGATCCTGCGACCGACAAGTACCACCTGACCGGCGTCGGCTGCGCGAGCGCCGTGCCGCTGATGAGGCTGGCCGCGCAGGCGATGCGCGATCAGCCCGACCGCCCCGCACTGGTCGTCGCGGCGGAGAGCATGAGCGGCATCCTGATGCGCGCCACCGAGGAGGACCCGCGCGCGAAGACGGTCGGGTCGGCGATCTTCGGCGACGGCTGCGCGGTGGCGCTGCTCTCGGCGGACCGGCGCTCGGACGGGCCGCTGATCGTCGACTCACAGGTCCACCACATCGCCGGCACGCTCGGAGCGGTCGAGCTCGAGTGCAGCGACGACGACAGCCACCTGCACCTGGCCCGCGAGCTGCCCGACCTGGCGGGCGCGGGACTCGGCGGCGTGGTCGACCGCTTCCTGCAGCGCAACCGGCTGGGCCGGGAGCAGATCGAGCACTGGATCGTCCACCCGGGCGGGCGACGAATCATCGAGAACGTCGAATCGGCGCTCGATCTGAGCGCCGAGCAGACCGAGCTGAGTTGGCGCGTGCTCTCCGAGCGCGGCAACGTCGGCACGCCCTCGATCATGTACGTCCTGCGCGAGACGGTTCAGTCGCGCGAACCCGAGCCCGGCCAGCGCGGCCTGCTCGTCACCGTAGGCCCGGGCGTGACCGTCGGGCTGATGCTGCTCGCCTGGTGAGCCGACGGCCCGCCCGGCACTATCGTGGGGGCGGATGCGCACGGCAGCGATCCTCCCGGTGAAGCGCTTCGCCGCGGCCAAGTCGCGGCTGGGCGACAGCGTCGCCGACGAGCTGCGCGCGAGGCTCGCGCGAGCGATGGTGGCCGACGTGCTTGACGCGCTCGCGAGCGCGGCGGCGATCGATCTCACGATCGTCGTCACGCGCGAGCCGAGCCTGCGCCAGCCGGCGGACGAGCACGGCGCGCTGCTCGTCGAGGACACGGCCGAGCGCGGCCAGTCGGCGGCCGTGACGCTCGGCGTCGAGCGCGCGCTGGCGGACGGCTTCGGGCGCGTGCTGTGCATCCCCGGCGACTGCCCCGCGCTCGACCCGGCCGAGCTCGACGCGCTGATATCGAGCAGCGGCCGGGACTCGGTGGTGATCGTGCCCGATCGCCACGGCACGGGCACCAATGGCCTGCTGCTCTCCCCGCCCGATGCGATCTCGCCGAGCTTCGGCCCGGACAGCTGTGAGCGTCACGGCGCGCTCGCGCGCGCGGCGGGCGTGAGCTGCCGTCTGTCCTATCCCTCCTCGCTGCTGCTCGACGTGGACACCGGCGCCGACCTCGCGGTCCTGCGCGAGCGTCTGGCGGGCGCGGACGCGGCGGCCGCGCGAACTCGAGCCGTGCTCGCACAGCCCGTGACGCCGGGAGTCCTCGCCACGAACAACGCCGGCTGAACGGAGCCTGGAGTGGCAAGCCTGAGCGCCAGAGCCCTCGCCGGCCTGCCCGAGGTGCGCGCCGGAGACGACCTGGCGGCGCTGATCTGCGAGGCGGCGGCAGCCCAGGGCGAGCCGCTGCAGGACGGTCAGCTGGTGCTGATCGCGCACAAGGCGGTGTCGAAGGCCGAGGGAGCCGTGGTCGCACTCGGCGACGTGCGGCCGGGCGAGCGCGCGCTCGAGCTGGCCGGCCGCCTCACGGCCGAGGGCACGGGCGAGGTGCGTGACCCGCGCGCGGTGCAGGTGGTGCTGGACGAGTCGGCCGAGATCCTGCGCGCCGAGCGCGGCGTGCTGATCTGCCGCACGCGCCACGGCTTCGTCTGCGCGAACGCCGGCGTGGACGCGTCCAACTCGATCGACGCCGAGACGGTGATCCTGCTGCCCCGCGACCCGGACGGCTCGGCGCGGCGCCTGCGCTCGCGGGTGCGCGAGCTGACCGGCGCGCGCGTGGCAGTGTTGATCGCCGACAGCTTCGGGCGTGCCTGGCGCCACGGCCAGGTCGACGTCGCCGTCGGCCTGGCCGGGATGGCACCGCTCGAGGACTGGCGCGGGCGCGAGGACGCGCGTGGGATGCCCCTGCGCGCCACCTGGCTGGCCGTCGCCGACGCCGCGGCGGCCGCCGGCGAGCTCGTGCGAGCGAAGGACTCGCTCGAGCCGGTCGTCCTCGTCGACGGCCTGCAGCGCTTCTTCGACGAGGGCGACGGACCCGGCGCGGCCGCGCTGCTGCGGCCGCTCGGGGAGGATTTGTTTCGCTAGCTCCCGGCGCTCGCGCGCCCACCGGCCAGCCGGCGCGCGAGGAACGGAACCAAGAGCTCCCTGACCCGCTCGGGATCGTCCTGAAACGCCCAGTGCCCGCTCTCGGGCAGGATCGCGACTTCCTGCACGTCGAAGAACTCCCTCTGCGCCTCGGCGTACTCGGCGCTGAGGAACGGGTCGCTCGCGCCCCAGATCACGAGCGCGGGCATGTTCAGCTGCGACAGCGCGCCGCCGATCTCCTCGGCCCGCTCGCCGGGATCGGGGGTGTTCCGATAGAGCTTGAGCACGGTCCGCCGCGTCTCGCGGTCGTAGTCGTCGTACATCTTGTCGACGAACTCGCCCGGCAGGCCCTTGGGGTTGTTCTTCTGCATCTGCGCTCGCCAGGCCGCGCGCGGAATGAACGCGTGAAACAGCTCGCCGAGCACGGGCGTGCGCCAGCGTTTGGCCAGCGAATGCCATTTGTACCCCGGCATCACGCCGATGTTCATCAGCACGACGCTCGCCCATCGCTCGGGGTGTTGCAGGCCCCAGAACAGCCCGAACGGGCCACCGAAGTCGTGCAGGACGAGGTGCACGCGCTCGATCCCGAGCTCGTGCCGCGCCGCCTCCAGAAATCCCGCGTAGGACTCGACGTCGTAGGCGAACCCGGCCGGCACATGCGCTTTGCCGAAGCCCGGCATGTCGAAGGCGACGGCCCGCCCGAGCTCGCCCGCGGCGCCCACGAGCGCGGTCCAATCGCTCGAGGAGCCGGGGTTGCCGTGCACGAACACCACGGCCTCCGGCGCCTCCCTCGGGCCCGCTTCGATCACCGGCGAGCGGGTCCCGCCTACCTCGACGCTTCCGTGGCGAAGCTCGCTCATCGCGCCGGTCCGCCGGGGGCGGCCGTCGGCACGGCGCCGCCTGGGGTGCGAGCCGCCCGGCGCCCGAGCAGCCTTTTCCGCACGTGAGCCTTGAGCGCGAGCGGCGCGCCCGTGGCCAGCATTCGCGCCGGCCCGATGTTGCGCGTGCCGAATGCCTCCATCACACCGGAAACGCGCTCATCGAAGGTTGCCGCGGAGAACAGCATGCGCTCGCCCGGGTTGAACGTCCGTCCACCGGCGTAGTCGTAGATCATCGCCGCGTGGCCGCGCAGTGCCCGCGCATGGCGACGGCGGTAGCGTTTCAGTCCGCGCGCCAGCGGCTCGGACCCTGCCAACGCCGGGGCGACGCTGTCGGCCAGCCACTCGGCCGATTGCAGCGCCCAGCCGCAGCCGACGCCCCACAGCGGGTCGATCGCGAGCGCCGCGTCGCCGACCAGCGCGAGACCGGGTGCGGTCGGCGTGTTGGCGACGTTGGTCATGTCGAGCTTGCCCTGGGCCGGCTGGATCATGCGCGAGGCGGCGATCGGCGGCGCGTCGGGCACGCCCTCGAGGAAGGAGACCAGCGCCTTGGCCGGTTCCTCGCGGAAGGCGGCGGCGTGCTCCTTGATCGGCATCGCCGCGTAGAAGGTCAGCCCGGCGTCGGTGGGGAAGGCCGCTGCCATGTCGGGGTCGAGCATCCAGAGCGTGGCGTCGGGGGCACCGTCGGGCCCCGGCCCCTCGAAGTAGCCGCCGTAGGCCACGCGCCCGTGCCGGACTGTCTTGGTGGCAACGCCGGCCAGCTTGGCCACGCGCGAGCCGCGCCCGTCGGCGCCGATCAGGAGCTTGGCGCGCAGGCGCCGCTCGTTGCCCTTGGAGTCGCGCGCAACGGCGCCCGACACGGCGGTGCCGTCGCGCAGCAGCTCGTGCACGGCGTGGCCCACGATCAGCTCGACGCCGGGCGTTGACGCTGCGGCCTCCCGGATCAGCGGATCGAGCACCGAGCGGCGCAGGTTGACGCCGCTGGGAACGGAGCTGACGGCGGGCGGCTCGATCCAGCCCCAAGGCGTGTTGATCCGCGCGCGCGAGCGCACGGCACCGGCGCGCATCATCGGCTCGAGCAGTCCCAGGCGTTCGAGCGCGGGGACGGCCGAGGACTGGATGTAGTGCGAGCAGATTTTCTTGTACGCCGATGCATCGGGGCGCTGCTCGACGAGGGCGACTCGTGCGCCCTCGCGCGCGAGCGTGATCGCGGACGCGCAGCCGGCGAGACTCGCCCCCACCACCACGGCGTCGTAGCCGGTCGAGATGATGTCGTTTCCCTGCGAGCTCCCGCTCATGTCTCTCAACTCCTTCGTTGGTCTCGGTGTTGGAGGCGTCCTCGGGCTATAGTTCGAGGCGTACTATACAGAAAGAACCATGCAACGCAAGCCCATCCGCCTGACGGGGACCTCCTATGCCGTGCTCAGCCTGCTCGAGTTGAGTGGACCGGCGACGCCCTACGACCTCAAGCAGGCGCTCGAACGCTCGATCGAGAACTTCTGGCAGGTCCCCCACACGACCTTCTACGCCGAGCCCGCGCGTCTCGCGGCCGCCGGGCTGCTCACCGAGCAACAGGAGGCCGGCGGGCGAAGGCGCAAGCTCTACGCGCTGACCGACGAGGGCCGCGACGCCCTCGAGCAGTGGGCCAACTCCCCGGAGCTCGCGCCGCCACAGCTTCGCGAGGAAGCCGTGCTGAAGATCTTCGCCGGCGGCGACCCCGTCCCGATCCTGAGGGCGCGCAGCGAGTGGCACCGAGCCAAGCTCGCCGAGCTCGAGGGCTATCTCGCGGCGGTCGGCGACGATCCGCTCTGGCAGGGGGTGCGCGCGAGCCTGCAGGTGGGCGTCAGCTACAACCGCATGCTGCTGGAGGCGATGGAGCGCTTCCTCGAGGCTCAGGCAGCGACCGGCAGCTCGTAGCGGCGGAGCAGCTCGTACAGGGTCGTGCGCTCAGCCGCCGGACGCCCGGCGCGGTGCGCCGCACCGATCAGCTCGTCGGGATCGAGCCTCGTCCCGTGGTAGCTGCCGGCGAGCCGGCTGATCGACTCCTCCATCAGCGTGCCGCCGAGGTCGTTGACGCCCCAGCGCAGCGCCTCGGTGGCGGCGTCCAGGCCCATCTTCACCCACGAAGCCTGCAGGCTGGGGATCGTGCGCCCGAGCGCCAGGCGAAACACGGACGTGTGCTTGAGGTTCTCCTCTCTGGAGATCTCCTCCACGCCGTGAGTCCGTCCCAGCAGAGTCTGGAAGGGAATGAACGACAACGGCACGAACTCGGTGATCCCGCCCGTGCGCTGCTGCAGCTCGCGCACCACGCGCATGTGCTCGGCCAGCTCCCACGGCTCCT
>DATNDZ010000022.1:0-74497 GCA_035553095.1 Solirubrobacteraceae bacterium
GAGATCGACGGGCTGCCTGTCTTCTGGCGCGACGCGGGCACGGCGCCCGGCGCGGGGGCGGTGCCGCTCTACCTGCATGGCGTGCCGGACAGCTCGGACGCCTGGCTCGACTTCCTCGTGCGCAGCGGCGGTCTCGCGCCCGACCTGCCCGGCTTCGGTCGCTCGGGCAAGCCGGGCTCGCTGAGCTTCACGATCGCGGAGTACGCGGACTTCGTCGAGGCGTTCCTGGATCTGGTCGGGGTCGAGCGCGTGCGCATGGTCGTGCACGACTGGGGGGCGGTCGGGCTGGCCTTCGCCCAGCGCCACCCCGAGCGGGTCGAGCGGCTGGTCGTGATCGACGCGGTGCCGTTCCTTCCCGGCTACCGCTGGCACCGCACGGCGAGGATCTGGCGCACGCCGGTGCTCGGCGAGCTGTCGATGGGCACCATCAACCGGCCGCTGCTGCGCCTGCTTTCGCGCGAGGCCAACGCGACGCCGGGCCCGATGCCGGAGAGCTGGCTCGACAGCGTGCTCGCGCACTTCGACCAGGGCACGCAGCGGGCGATCCTGCGGCTCTATCGCAGCTCGCCGCCGGAGCGCCTGGCGGCGGCCGGGGAACACCTGGCAACGCTCCGCGTCCCCTCGCTCGTGGTCTGGGGCTTGCGCGATCCATACCTCCCGGCGCGTTTCGGCAAGGCCTACGCGGACGTCCTGGGCGCGCAGCTGCTCGAGCTGCCCGACGCGGGGCACTGGCCGTGGCTCGACCGCCCGGACGCGCTCGAGGCGGTGGTCGATTTCCTCCGCGACGCGCCGGCATGAGCGCGGTCGAGGCGCCCACGCTCGCGCGCGAGCGCGCGGCGGGCACGGAGGAACGGATAGCGATCGAGCGCTCGCGCGGCCCGCGCGTGCGCGGGGCCGCGAGGGTGGTGCCCGCGTGGCTGCTGACGGCGACGCTGGCGCTGGCGTACCTGCTGATGGCACCGGCGAGCAGCGACCTGGCGGCGGCCGGCTACCGCAGCGACCTGTTCGCGCGCGCCGGCTTCACGCTCTGGGACAACGGCTGGTACGGCGGCCACCACCTGCCGGCCTACTCGCTACTGGCGCCGCCGCTCGGCGCGCTGCTCGGTCCGGCGCTGGTGGGAGGGCTGGCGGCGACGATCGCCGCGGGGCTGTTCCCCTCACTCGTGCGGGGCGGCTTTACGCCGCGCGCCGAGCGGGTTGCGGCGCTGTGGTTCGCGCTCGGCGCGGGCATCGAGCTGTTCACGAACCGGATCCCGTTCGAGCTCGGCGCGGCGCTCGCACTCGGCGCGCTGGTGGCGGCGCGCGCGGCGAGGGCCACGGCCGGTCTGCGGCGCGCGAGGTGGCTCGCGCTGGCGACGGCGCTCGCGCTGCTCTGTCCCCTGGCCAGTCCCGTGGCGGGCGCGTTCCTGGCGCTGGCGGCGCTCGCGTGGGCGCTGGGCGGGCGACGAGGGCAGGCACGCTTCGCCGTGGCCGAGGGGCCGCCGCAGGGACTCGCTCGCGAGTTGCGCAGGACGCGCCTGCCGCTCGCGCTGGGGTGCGCTGCGCTCGCTCCGATCGTGCTGCTCTGGATCGCCTTCCCGGAAGGTGGCTCGGAGCCGTTCGTGGCGTCGGCCTTCTACCCGGAGCTCGCCGCGACGTTGGCGCTCGCGCTGGCGATCCCGAGGCGACGGCGGGGTTTGCGAATGGGCGCGGCGCTGTATGCGCTGGCGCTCGCCGCCTGCTACGTGCTGAGCACCCCGGTGGGCGGCAACGTCAGCCGGCTCGGCGCGCTGCTGGCCGGACCCGTACTCGCGTGCGCCCTGATCGCGCAACCTCCAGGCATGTACGTCGAGCGCAGGCATCGGATGGCGGGCTGGCGCTCGTGGCTCCCCCGCGGCTGGCGGGCGGCGGCGCTGCTGGCGCTGGCGCCGCTGCTGCTCTACTGGCAGCTGCGGGCGCCGATCGCCGACCTCGCCTCGAGCGTTTCGGAACCGGCGACGAACGCCTCCTACTATGCGCCGCTGGTGGGCGAGCTGAGGCGCCTCGGCCTGGGCTACGGCGAGCGCCCGGCGCGCGTGGAGGTGGTGCCGACGCGCAACCACGGCGAGGCTCGCTGGGTCGCGGCGCAGGTCCCGCTGGCGCGCGGATGGGAGCGCCAGCTCGACGTCCGCGCGAACGGGGTCTTCTATCGCGGGCGCGACTCGAAGGATCCCCGCGCGGGCGCGCTCACGGCGGCGCGCTATCGCGCCTGGCTCTCGCGCGAGGCGGTCGCCTACGTGGCGCTGCCGGACGCGTCGCTCGACTACTCGGCGAGGGCGGAGGCGCGCCTGCTGCGCGGCGGGCCGAGCTGGCTGCACGAGGTGTGGCGCTCGCCGCACTGGCGCCTGTTCGAGGTGCTGGCGCCGACTCCGCTCGCGCAGCCGCCGAGCACGCTCGTGCGGCTCGGACCCGACTCGTTCGCGCTGCGGGCGCCGAGCGCGGGCGGCTTCCTCGTGCGCGTGCACTTCACCCCGTACTGGGCGCTGCTCGACGGGCACGGCTGCGTGCAGCGCGGCAGCGCGGGCTACACCGAGGTGCGGACGCTCGGGCCGGGCACGCTGCGTGTGGGTATCGACTTCTCGCCTGCCCGCGTGTTCGATCGCGGCCCGCGCTGCCGCTGATCACCGCCGGCGCCGGTCGTCTAGGCTTCAGCGCGATGGTCGCTCGCGCCCGCTTGCTGCAGGCGCGCCTCCTGCCCCAAGGCTGGCTCGATGCGCTCCGGCAGATCTCCCTCTTCGCCGCGGCGTATTTCGCCTACCGGATCGTGCGCGGCCTGGCCGAGGGCGAAGCCAACGCGGCATTCGCCCACGCGCGTGACCTGATCTCGATCGAGAGCAGCCTGCACGTGTTCGTCGAGCCGAGCGTCCAGGCCTGGGCCTCTGGCAGCCACTTCGTGATGGTCTGCGCGAGCTGGCTGTACGTGAACGCGCAGACCTCGATCACGCTGAGCGCGCTGCTGTACGTGTACCTGCGCCACAACAGATCCTTCTACTTCGTGCGCAACATGTTCCTGATCGCGATGGGTATCGCGCTGATCGGGTACGTCGTGTTCCCCACGGCGCCGCCGCGATTCATGCCGGAGTGGGGCTTCATCGACAGCGTGTCGGACTTCACGGGCGTGCACGTCTCGCACACGAGCGCAACGGCCAACGCCCTCTTCAATCCGTACGCGGCGGTGCCCTCGATGCACGTGGCCTTCGCGCTGATGATCGGCTGGCCGCTGGCGCGCCTGTGCAAGCACAGCGTGGTTCGGATCGCCTGGCTGCTTTACCCGTTCCTGATGACGTTCGTGATCGTGGTGACCGCCAACCACTTCATCGTCGACGCGCTCCTTGGCGCGCTCACGGCGGGAGCGTCGGCGTACGGTGCACGTTGGCTGGCCCGCGCGCGCCCCGGAGCATGGCGCTTCTCGGCCGTCAGCTCGCCCCGAATGCGGGCGAGCGGCTGAGTCGGGCGGCTCCGCGGAGGATGGCCCCGAGACAGCACAGCCCGGCCCGGCGCGCGCCGCGCGCGGGCTACCGCGCCGGGCGCAAGCCGCGCCGGGCGCGCGCGCCGATCGGCGCCGGCGAACGCCGCGAGCTGGTGCGCAACCGGCTCATCGAGTCGCGCCTGACGCCGAACGCGATCTCGCTGACGGGTCTCCTGCTCAACATCGTGGCGGCGGTGCTCGTGTGGGAAAGGCTGTTCTTCCTCGGCGGGGTGGCGTTCATCGTCGGCTCCATCATGGACACGCTCGACGGCCGCTACTCGCGCATGTCGGGCAAGGGCACGCCGTTCGGCGCGTTCCTGGATTCCACGCTCGACCGCATCGAGGAGGGGATCGTGCTCACGTCGGTCGCGGGCTACTTCGCGCTGACCGGCAACCAGGTGGCGGCGGCCGCGGTGGTCGTCGCCGTGCTGGCGTCGCTGATGGTGAGCTACACGCGCGCGCGGGCGGAGGCGCTGGGGGTGGAGTGCAAGGTCGGCATCGCCACGCGTCCGGTGCGCGTGGTGATCCTCTCGATCGGGCTGGTGTTCGCGCGCGGCGCCTCGCTCGGGGACTTCCAGCTCTTGGAGCCGGCCGTATACGTGCTGGCGGCGCTCAGCCTCGTGACGGTGGGTCAGCGCATCTGGCACGTGCGCCGCGAGCTGCTCGCAGCGACCTAGCGAAGCCGGGCCGTGTGACCTAGCGCGCCAGGCGGGGTAGTCTCCGCAAAGCTCACAAGCTCCCCGAACCGCGCCTCGGCCCCCAGCGCCGAGCCCTCACAAAGGAACTGCACTCGTGATCAAGCAGCACTCAAACGGGCGCGCCTCAAGCAATGGCGCAGCCTCCCGCGACGGCGCAGCGAGCAACGGCGCCGCGCGCTACCAGTCGGAGAAGGTCCGCGTCGCGATCGTCGGCGTCGGCAACTGCGCGTCGGCGTTCGTACAGGGCGTGCACTACTACCGCGACGCCGACCCGGCCGAGCAGGTCCCGGGCCTCATGCACGTCGACCTCGGCGGCTACCACGTGCGCGACATCGAATTCACGGCGGCCTTCGACATCGACTCCAAGAAGGTAGGCAAGGACCTCGGCGAGGCGATCTGGGCCGGGCAGAACAACACGATGAAGTTCGCCAAGGTGCCGAAGAAGCTCGGCGTCCCGGTCCACCGCGGGATGACGCACGACGGCCTCGGCAAGTACCTCAAAGAGAAGATCGTCAAGGCGCCGGGCGAGACGGCGGACATCGTCCAGATCCTCAAGGACACGCACACGGACGTGGTCGTCTCATACCTGCCGGTCGGCAGCGAGCAGGCGACCAAGTGGTATGTCGAGCAGGTGCTGGAGGCGGGCTGCGGCTTCGTCAACTGCATCCCCGTGTTCATCGCCCGCGAGCCCTACTGGGACAAGCGCTTCAAGGCGGCCAAACTGCCGATCGTCGGCGACGACATCAAGTCGCAGGTCGGCGCGACGATCGTGCACCGCACGCTGGCGCGGCTGTTCGCGGACCGCGGCGTGAAGATGCTGCGCACCTCGCAGCTGAACGTGGGCGGCAACATGGACTTCTACAACATGCTCGAGCGCGAGCGCCTGGAGTCGAAGAAGATCTCCAAGACCAACGCGGTGACCTCGATCATGGATCACAAGCTGCCGGCCGACGACGTGTACATCGGCCCGTCGGACTACGTGCCGTGGCTGACCGACCGCAAGTGGGCCCACATCCGCGTCGAGGGCCAGGCGTTTGGCGACGTGCCGCTGAACGTGGAGATGAAGCTCGAGGTGTGGGACTCGCCGAACTCGGCGGGCATCGTGATCGACGCGGTGCGCTGCTGCAAGCTGGCGCTCAACCACGGCGTGGGTGGGCAGCTGGATGGCCCGTCCTCCTACCTGATGAAGTCGCCGCAGAACCAGCGCCCCGACGATCAGGCGCGGGTGGACACGGAGAAGTTCATCGCCAAGCACGCCGGCCGGCCGCAGGCCACCGGCGGGCGGCCGCCCCGCAGAGCCAAAGCCACGGCGAAAGCGAAGGCCAAAGCGCGCGCATGAGCCCGGAGCCGATGGCCGAGCGGTTCTCCCTCGCCCATGTGACTCCGTACCCCTGGGAGGCGCAGGAGAACGCGGTCAACGCGCATGTCGCCGAGGTGTGCGCCGGGCTGGCTCAGCGCGGGCACCGCGTGCTGGTGCTGGCCCCGTCGCATTCGCAGGAGCGAGTGCGCGAGTCGCGCAGGGCGATCCGGGCTGCGCGCGGTGAACTGGCGCGGCTGATGGACGGGGCCGAGCCGGGCGGGCCCCTCGTGATCGCCGTCGGCGAGGTGCTGGACGTGACCGGCGGCGCGCGCCGACGGCCCTCGGCGCTGTCGATCGACGTGGCGCGCACGATCGAGGAACTGCTGGGCACGGTGGAGCTCGACTTCGTGCACGTGCACGAGCCGTTCGCCCCGAGCACCTCCAACGCGGCGCTGCGCCACTCGCGCGCGCTCAACGTCGGCTCGTTTCACTCATCGACGGAACGGCTCCTCTCGACGCTCCTGGCGCGACGGTTCGTGGAGAGCTTCTACGGGCGCCTGGATGCACGCACGACGAGCCGGCCGGAGACGGCGCAGCTGATGGCCAAGCACTTCCCGGCGGAGTATGAGCTGGTCGCCGACGACGACGGGGCGGCCGCTCGCTACGAGCAGATCTACGCGCGGCTGGCCGCGCGCAGGCACTCGCGCGAGGGCGATGAGCGGCTCGCGGCGAAGCTAGCCGAGCGGCCTCTGATCGACGTCGACCTGCACATGCACACCGATCACTCGCACGACTGCGCGACCCCGGTCGAGGTGCTGCTGGCGACGGCGCGCGCGCAGGGGCTGGGCGCGATCGCCGTGACCGATCACAACGAGATCTCGGGGGCGCTGCAGGCGCGAGCGCAGGCGCAGGACGCCGGCGTCAAGGTGATCGTCGGCGAGGAGGTCAAGACGGCCGGGCAGGGCGAGGTGATCGGCCTGTTCATCGAGGAGAAGATCCCGCGCGGGCTGACGCTGCAAGAGACCGTCGCCGAGATCAAGCGCCAGGGCGGCATCGTCTACGTGCCGCACCCCTTCGACCGCATGCACGCGGTCCCCGACTACGAGCACCTGCTCACGATCCTCGACGACGTCGACGCGATCGAGGTCTTCAACCCGCGCGTGGCGATCGGTGCGTTCAACGACGAGGCGGTGCGGTTCGCGGCCAAGTACCGCCTGCCGGCGGGCGCCGGATCGGACTCGCACGTCGCGCAGGGACTCGGCTCCGCGCGGATCCGCATGCACGACTTCGACGGGCCGCAGGAGTTCCTGCAGTCGCTGCGCGACGCGGAGATCGTGATGGGGCGCTCCTCGCTCTTGTACGTGCAGGCGCTGAAGTTCCTGCAGACCCGCGCGACCCCGCCGGCGGCCCAGCGCGCGAGCCGCGCGCGGCGCGTGCGGCGGGTCCGGCGCGCCGCCAGAGGCCACGGCAGGGACTAGCGCCCCGCGCGGGGCGCGAGCTGGTGACGAGCCGGCCGCGGCGGGCTACGCTGAGCGCAAGTACTGATGCACGCTCAAGGACAACCATCGGCGTCGTCAAATCCCTCGGGGTCGATGCCCGTGACCGATGACGAGATCCGCGAGAAGTACCTCGAGCGCGCTATCCGTGAGCTGAACACGCTCACGCGCGAGCTGCAGTCCTGTCCGCACTGCCCGCGCGGCAACCTGATGCCGGTGCTCGGCTCGGGGCACCCGCAGGCCGACATCATGCTGCTCAAGTTCGCGGCGCTCCCGTCGGAGATCGAGGAGGGCGTCGCCTTCTACGGGCGCGCCGGCGGTGCGCTGATGAAGTCGCTCAAGCGCCTGCAGATCGACCCGCTCGCGGTGTACGGGACGCTGTGCGTGAAGTGCCCGCTCAGCGACTCCTCGCTGGCGGAGCCGGAGTGCATGGCGCGCGTGGTCGCCGAGCTTGCGATCGTGCAGCCGAAGATCGTCGTCGTGATGGGCCCGGAGGCACTGGCGACGTTCAACGAGCTGGAGGTCCCGCTGGCGCACCCGCTCGAGGAGCGCCTCGGTGAGATTCAGCAGCTCACGCCGACGATCGACGCGATGTACGTGCCGAACATCGACGACTCGCTCGACGATCAGGACTCAAAGCGCGACTTCTGGGACGCCTTCCGCGTGCTGGGCGACTGGTACTCGGCCCAGCCGCCGTACTGATCGCTTCACGCGGGATGGCCAAGCGCAGGCGCTACAGCGAGGAGGAGTTCGAGGCGGTCGTGCGCGCGTCGGTCGACGACCTACCAGACGAGTTCCAACGCGCGCTGGACGACGTCGCGATCGTCGTGTCCGATCGCGGCGCCGAGGAGCACGCTTACGGGATGCACGTCGGCATGAGGATGGGCGGCAGCGCATATTTCGGAGGCGGCGGCCCGCCGGAGGAGATCCTGATCTTCCGCGACACGCTCGTCCGCGACTTCGGCGACGACCCCGAGCGCCTCCGGGCGGAGGTCAAGCGAACGGTGCTTCACGAGGTTGGTCACCACTTGGGGTTCGACGAGACCGGCGTCCGCAAGCTCGGGCTCTGACGGTCAGTCCGACGCGTATAGTCGCGACCGTGTCGACGTCGGCGCCCAACGGGGTTCCCGATCAGCCATCGAGCCACCGCGCCATCGAGAACCTCATTGCCACGTACGCCGAGCTTGTAGACGACGGCGATTTCGCAGGAGTCGGCGTCCTGCTCGCGGACGCCACCTTTTCGGGCGGCTCGGGGTCCGTGAGCGGGGCAGATGCCAATCGAGAAGACGCTGCGGGACAGCGTGATCATCTACGAGGACGGAACACCCCGGACCAAGCATGGGTCGGCCTGACGGACCGACGGGCTAGGCTCCGGCGGTCGTGTCGCTGACCGCCCTGACGTCCGCGGAGATCTCGCTGCCGGCCCGAGCCGATGGCCCGCGCGTCAGCGATCGGATCGCTGTTCTGGCCGACACCGTCGACGTCGTCGGGCTGACCGACAATCACGCAGGCCAGCCGCGGATGTCGCCGCTGGCTGCGGTGGCGCTCGCACGGGAGCAGGGCGTGGGGACAATCGTCCACGTTTCCTGCCGCGATCGCAACCGGCTTGGCCTGCAGTCCCAAGTCGTGGGCGCGGCGGCGCTCGGCGCTGAGGCGGTCCTCTGCATGCAGGGCGATCCGGTGCCTGGCATCGAACACGTGGCCGACATGACCGCCACGCAGCTCATCGCGAGTGCGCTCGCATGGAGCGCCCCGCACCCGCTGGCGGTCGGGGCGGTCGTCAATCCCTTCGCCGAGGACGTCGACCGGGAGTTGCGGCTCCTGCAACGCAAGATCGTCGCTGGAGCAACGTTCGTGCAGTCGCAGATGATCTTCGACCTCGCGCGACTCGAAGCCTTCCTCTCGGCCGCCGAGGGCACCCTCGCGGACGTCCGGTTCTACGCAAGCGTCGCGCTGCTCCGCAGCGCGCACATGGCAGAGCGCGCCTGCTCGCTACCGGGGGTCGCGATTCCACAACGAGCCTTGGCGCAGATCAGTCGCGACGGCGGCATCGACCTAGCGGGCGAACTGGCGGCCGGCCTTGCCGGTATCTCGCGTGTAGATGCACTTCACGTATTTCCACTCGGAGCCGAGGCCGCGACACGTGAGGTCGCTGCGGAGTTCCGCGTCGCGCGGGGGGTCAGCGCCCAGCGTCCGTAATCGGACCCTCTTGCGCGCATTCGTCCCGCGGCGGACCGACCCGGCCGGTTGGAGGACGTGCCAACCCTGGGCGTAGCGAGCATCCGACTGGGTCGCGAGGACCGCGCAGGCCCGCGCGCTTCGGGTCGGGCCAACAGCGTGCGCCGCCGAGCCGCCGTACTAGGGGCGCTTGAAGGCGAGTAGCGTGCTCGCGTCGATCCACGCGTACGGGGCCGTCGGGTGCGCGGCATCCCAGTCGAAGTCGTACAGCTCGCGGGGGTAGTCGGCGAAGCCTTCGGCCTCGGGCCCGCGCGGATCGGTCTCGACGGCGCGCCCGTGCACGAGCACCAGGAACGTCTCGAGCCCGCTCGTGACGGCGCCGCTCACGGCCGGGTTGGCGCGGATGTTGCGAAAGCGCTGCGAGTGCCCCGACGACCCGAACCAGAAGCGACCGCGAAAGAACAGGCCGTCGACCGGCGCGACCCGGGGCTCCCCGCGCGGCGTGACGGTCGCGAGGTCGAGCACCTGTACCCCGACGAGCTCGGCGCTCAGTCCCCGGGCGTCAAGGCGGCTCGGCTCGTCCCAGATCGAGCGCAGGTGCGAGCCGGCGCGCTCGTAGCTCGCGTCCAGCAGCTCCTGGAGGCGGTCGAGATCGTCCTGCGTCTCGTGCATCGTCTGCTCACTCGACGGTAACGACGACCTTGCCGAGCTTCCCCCCGGCGGCGAAGCGATCGTACGCGGCGGCGGCCTGATCGAGCGGGAACGTCTCGGCGATTGACACGTTCAGCGCGCCCGATTCGAACAGGGGCAGGACCTCGTGCTCGACGAGACGTGCGACCTCTGCTTTCTGCTCGAGCGGGCGCGCGCGCAGCGTGGAGCCGTGGATGCGCGCGCGCTTGCCCATCAGGGCGAGCAGGTTGACCTCGGACTTTGCCCCGGCGCTCACGCCAATCACGGCGATCCGCCCACCGGTGGCGAGCGCGTTCAGGTTCTCGGGCATGTTGGGCGCGCCGACGAGCTCGAGGATCACGTCGAAGGGGCCGTGCTCGCGGAAGCCCTCGGGCGCGACGACCTCGGCGCCGAGCTCGGCCACGGCCGGACGCAGCTGCTCGTTGCGCACGGTTGCGGTGACGCTTGCGCCGGCCGCGCGCGCCAGCTGGATCGCGGCGGTGCCGACGCCGCCGGCGCCGCCGTGCACGAGCAGGCGCTCGCCGCTGCGCAGCTCACCCTGCGTGAAGACGGCGTCATGTGCCGTCGCGAAGACCTCCGGCAGCCCGCCCGCGGCGGGCCAGGCGAGCACGTCGGGCACCGGCATGGCGACCCGCTCGTGCACCGTGCAGAGCTCGGCCTGCGCGCCGCCGCCGACGATCGCCATCACGCGGTCCCCAACCGCGAAGCGTTCGGCGCCGGGGCCGGTTGCGACCACCTCCCCGGCCAGCTCCATGCCGGGGATGTCCTGCGGCGAGCCGGGTGGCGCCGGGTAGAGCCCCCGCCGCTGCATCATGTCGGCGCCGTTCAGCCCCGCCGCGCGCACGCGCACGAGCACCTCGTCCTTGGCCGGCTCCGGGTCGGGGTGCTGCTCGACCACGATCTCCCCCTCGCGGATGGTCGCGGCGCGCATCGGCGCAGCCTACTGCCTCCTCAATGCCGCGCAGGCCCCAAGACAACCGCCACTGCCGCCCCGTTTCGCAGCTTCGCGCCGTGCGGTGCGCTCTGCCGCCTCACGACAAGCGCGCTGCGAACGTGGCGCGGTCGCTCGACTCTTCCCAAGGCGCAATGTGAATGTCTGAGCGACCTGCGAGCGGCCTGCAACGAGTGCCACTTGAGCGACGGGACGACACAGGTGACGACTGGTGGTGAGGCGACATGTGCGGGCGGTGGCCCTTCGGGCTGTGGGAGCTCGCTCGCCGGGATACGTTCGAGCGCTTCTCTTTCTTGCTGGCGCCGCGCCTGTTCCTGTAATTCCTGCTGTTCGTGTTCGACGGCGATGCGTTTGAGTTCTTCGGCGGCCGCCTGCAAATACGGGGCTTCGAGCGGGGCGCTGAAGCTCGCGGCGGCGCCCGCGTCCGGCGGGACACCCGGCGCTTCGTCGAGATAGGCGCACACGCCGAAGACGCCGTCGCCTTCCGGCACGTATTCGAACTGCACCGTGAAGGCCCCGGCGTTCAACTCCTGTCCTTCGGCGCTCGTGAGCGAGTGTGCGCCGTCGGCGCTCTCGACCAGCGGGTCCATCGCACAGGTGAGCTGGTAGCGGGCAACGTAGACGTACAGGCGGTGAGCACCGTCCGCCGACCCTCCGGCGGTGATCGGCAGTGGCGCTCCGGGCAACCCGGATTTGGAACCGATGGACAGGCTCAGCGACTCAGCACTGGCGGATGCCGTCGTCGATGCGAGCACAGCTACGGCTACGGCGAACATTGCCGCGCTCATGCACATCGAATCCTTTCGAGCCAGTCCCCTCATGCGAGAGGTTCGAATGCTACCCGCCCTGCGTCCGCTCGAACAGCGCCACGCACTCGATGTGGTGCGTCTGCGGAAACATGTCGACGGGCGTGACCCTGCGCAGTGTCCACCCGGCCGCGACGAGTTCGGCGGCGTTGGGGGCGAGCGTCGTGGGGTTGCACGAGACGTAGACGATGCGCTTCGGCGACGCGTCGATGATGCGGTGGACGACCTTCTTGGAGAGTCCCGCACGAGGAGGGTCGACGACGACCACGTCCGGACGCCCGGCGCGCTGAAGCAGCTCGGGCAGCGCCAGGCGCACGTCGCCGGCGAAGAAGTTGGCCTTCGTGACCTCGTTGGCGCGAGCGCCGGCGATGGCGTCGGCCACTGCGTCCTCGCTCAACTCGATGCCCCACAGCTCCCCGGCTCGCGGCGCAAGCGTGAGCGCGATCGAGCCGATCCCGCTGTAGAGGTCGTACACGCGCTCCCAGCCTTCGAGCGCGGCGAAATCGACCACCACTCGGTACAGCCGCTCGGCCATCTCGGTGTTCGTCTGGAAGAACGCCTCGGCCGAGATCTGAAGGTCCAGCTCGCCGAGGCGCTCGGGCAGCTTGGCCTCGCCCCACACGAGCTCTGTCTCGCCCCCGGCCGTCGTCTCGGCGAGGCTCCCCGAACGCGACCACAGCACTCCGCTGAGGCTCTCGCCGAGCCCGTCGCTCAGCGCTGCTGCGAGCGCACCGGCATCGAGCTCACCGTCGCTGGTGACGATGCGGACCTGCAACTGCCCGGAGTGCCGCCCTTCACGCACGACCAGGTTGCGCAGCCGCGCGCGCCCGTCGGCGGCCGGCCCGATGCGCTCTTCGCGGCGGTGTCCGCCGCGCCGGCCGGCCGGCCCGGCGCCCGAGCTCCGGCCCCGGTCCCACGCGCTCAACCCCTGCGCGCGGCACCAGTCGAGCGCGAGCTCGCGCGCCAGGTTTCCGCGCTCGGAGGCAAGCAGGCAGTCGCGCATCGGAAGCACCCGGTTGGCGCCTGCAGGCGCGTGGAAGCCGCAGACGAGGCCGCCCGCGCCGGCGCCGTCCTCGCCCGCGGCCTCGCCGAAGGAGTACTCGAGCTTGTTGCGATAACGCCACTGCTCGACGGCGGGGAGGATCGGCTCCAGCTCGAAGCCCTCGAGCCGGCCGATCCGTCGCAGCGCCTCGCCGACCTGCTCGTGCTTGATCTGAAGCTGGCGCTCGTAGGGGAGAACCTGCCACGGCACGCCGGGGTGGTCGGCGAGCGGCGCAATCCGCTCCGGGCTCGGCTCGAGCAGCTCGAGCGTGCGCGCGTGCGCATAGCTGCGCTTGCGCCTGTGCACGACCGCGCGCACGCGATCGCCGGGCACGGCGTCGGCGACGAAGACGACGTAGCCGCCATCGCCGATGCGCGCGATCCCCTCGCCGCCGAACGCGAGCGACTCGATCCTCAGCTCGAGCTCGTCTCCTCGCTGTGGGCGCACGAAGTCCTCCGCAGCCCCCTGCTCCTGCGCCGGCTGTGGCCCTTGCGCGGGTAGCGGCTCCCGCGAGCGCGACAGATCGGGCAGGGCGCTCATGCTGCGGCGCCGGCAAGAAGCTCGAGCAGCGCCTTCTGCGCGTGCCGGCGGTTCTCGGCCTGGTCCCAGATGCGCTGGCGGGGGCCGTAGAGGACATCCGCCGTGATCTCCTCGCCCGCGTGAGCCGGCAGGTCGTGCAGCGCGAAGGCGCCGGGCGCGGCGGCGTCGAGCAGCGCGTCGTCGACGCGGTAGCGCTCCAGCGCCGTGCGCCGCTCGGCGGCGGTCTGCTCGTCGCCCATGCTGACCCACACGTCCGTGTAGACGGCGCACGCGCCGTCAACGGCCTCGCGCGGGTCCTCGTGCAACGCGAGCGCGCCGGCGGCCCCGGCGGGCAGGGCGAGGTCGGGCTCCAGCGCGTAGCCGGGCGGCGAGGCTACGGCCACGTCGAGGCCGGCGAGGGTGCCGAGGATCGCGAGCGAGCGAGCGACGTTGTTGCCGTCGCCGACGTAGGCCAAGCGCAGGCCGCGCAGCGAGTCGTACGCCTCGCGCAGCGTGAGCAGATCGGCGAGCGCTTGACATGGATGGTGCCGGGCGGTGAGCATGTTTATCACCGGGACCGAGCTGTGCTGGGCGAGCTGCTCGAGCATCTCGTGCGGACCCGTGCGCACGCCGACCGCGGCGACGTGTCTCGAGAGCACGAGCGCCGTGTCGCGCACGGGCTCACCGCGCGAGAGCTGAAGCTCGTCGGCGCGGAGCACGACCGGGTGCCCGCCGAGCTCGTGCACGCCGACGTCGAAGGACAGGCGCGTGCGCGTCGAGGGCTTCTGGAAGACCAGCGCGACGCTGCGGCCCTCGAGCGCGCGCGAGGCGAGCGGGTCGGCCTTCAGCTCGAGCGCGCGCGTCAGCAGCGCGTCGAGCCCACCCGCCGAGAGCTCGGCGCCGGTCAGAAAATGCTCTGGCATGGACGAGCCAGTCTAGGCTAGGGTGCGCGGTCTGATGAGCAGGTGCTTTGCGATCCCGGCTGTCGTCGCCGCGCTGGCACTGGCGTCGGGCTGCGGCTCCTCGGGCAGCAGCTCCTCCGAGACCGGCTCCTCGTCGAGCGCCACCTCGAGCACCGCCGCGCCGGCCCCTTCCGGCAAGGGCAGCTTCAAAGTGACCACCACGCCCAAGTTCGCGCCGGCGACGGGCCCGCTTCGCAGCGGCACCGTGCCGATCGCCTACCGCAACATCGCGATCGCTCCCGACACGGTCAGGGTGAAGGTGGGCAGCACGATCAGGTGGACCAACTTCGACGCCATCGCCCACAACGTCACGAGCGCGGGCGGGCCCCAGAAGTTCGCCTCCAACGACTTCGGCGAAGGCGGCACGTTCGAGATCAGGGCGCTCAGGCCGGGCGTGATCCACTACCTGTGCACGCTTCACCCCGCCACGATGAACGGGACCATAGAAGTCGTCGGCTGACTGGAAGTGCGCGGCTAACCGAAGTCGGGCAGGCCCTGCTCGGGCGTGGAGGGGGTGGCGTAGGTGCGGCGCGGGATGCGGCCGGCGCCGCGGGCGAGCCGGCCGGCCTCGACGGCTGCGCGGATCGCGCGCGCCATGCGCACGGGATCCTCGGCGCGTGAGATGGCGGAGGCGGCCAGCACGGCATCGCAGCCGAGCTCCATCGCCAGCGCCGCGTCGGAGGCCGTGCCGATGCCGGCGTCGAGCACGAGCGGGACCTCCACGGCATCGCGGATCAGCGCGAGGTTGTACGGGTTGCGGATGCCCATGCCGCTGCCGATCGGCGAGCCGAGCGGCATCACCGCGGCGCAGCCGACGTCGGCGAGACGCCGCGCGAGCACGGGGTCGTCGTTGGTGTAGGGGAGCACGACGAAGCCGTCGTCGACCAGCTCCTCGGCGGCGCGCAGCAGCTCGGGCGCGTCCGGCATCAGCGTGTCCTCGTCGCCGATCACCTCGAGCTTGATCCAGTCCGTCTCGAAGGCCTCGCGGGCGAGCCGCGCCGTGATCACGGCGTCGCGCGCCGTGAAGCAGCCGGCCGTGTTCGGCAGGATTCCGACGCCCGCCTCGTCGAGCACGTCGATCAGCGAGCCGCGCGTGGCCGGGTCGAGGCGCCGCAGCGCGACCGTCACCAGCTCCGATCCGCTGGCCGCGATCGCCTCGGCCAAGATCGCCAGCGAGGGGAAGCCGCCGGTGCCGAGCAGCAGCCGCGAGTGCAACATTCGCCCGGCGATGACGAGATCATCGCCCGCCGGGCGTGCTCGCGCCGGCAAGCCGTTGGCCCGCGCCGAGCCCGTCCCGGCGGAGGAGGATGCGCCCGCACCGGCAGGCCGCACCGCGCCCGTATCGCCGATCGTCTCGCTCATCCGCCGCTCAACCTCCCTGCATCGCCGTCAGCACCTCCACGCGCGCGTCCTCGGCAAGCGTGAACGAGCCCCACCGAGCGCGGGGGACGACCTCACCGTCGACCGCCACCGCGACCCCGCGCGCCTGCGGCGAGAGATCCATGCGCGCCAGCAGCTCGGCGACCGTCTCGCCCGCCGCCACGTCCGAGTCGGCTCCGTTGAGACGGATCACGCCGGCACCTCGCGCGCGGCGTTCGTCGCTTCCGTACCGGCGAGGCCCGGCTCGCCGGTACGGCGCCCGCCGAAACGGCGCGGATCGCATCCCTCGAGCAGCTCGAGCTCGGTCGCGTCCATCCGCTCGTCGGCGAGGATCTTGGCCACGAGCTCGGCCGTGAGCGGCGCAAGCAGGATGCCGTTGCGGTGATGACCGGTCGCCCAGGTCAGGCCATGCGGCGTGGCGGCCCGACCGATCGCCGGGGCGTTGTCGGGCATGCCGGGACGCAGGCCGACGCACAGCTCCTCGATCTTCAGCTCGGCGACGCCGGGCACGATCTCGTGCGCCTCCCGCAGGAGCTCGTAGATTCCGCCCGCGTCCGGCTCGATGTCGAAGCCGCGCTCCTCCACCGTCGCGCCGAGCACGTAACGGCCGTCGGCGCGCGGCACCACGTAGCCGCCCTGGAAGCGAACAACCCTGCTGAGCAGGCCGGGGCCGGACGGATCGCGCAGACGCAACAGCTGTCCGCGCACCGGTCGCACCGGCACCTCCGCCTCGCCCGTCCCCGCTATCTGTGGACTCCAGGCGCCCGCCGCGATCACGACCCGCTCGGCCGCAAGCGACTCGCCACCTGCCAGCGTCACGCCCGTGACGCGCTCGGCGACGTCCACGTTCAGACGCGCGACCGGCGCATGCTCGTGCAGCGTCACGCCAGCCAACTCACACACGGTGCGCAGCGCCTGGAGCAGGCGCCGCGGGTCGACGGAGTGGTCGTCCGGCGCTTCCAGAGCGAGCCGCATCGTCGGCGCGAGCGCCGGCTCGCGCTCGCGCGCCTGGCTCGCCCGCAGCCTGCTCGTGGCCAGCCCGAGCCCGTCGCGGAAGGCGATCTGGCGGTCGAGCTCGCGCGCCTCGTCCTCGTCGCGCGCCAATACGAGCGTGCCAGTCCGCAGCAGGCCCACGTCCTCGCCCGTGAACGACCGAAGGCGCTCGGCGAAGGCCGGCCACAGCTCGGCCGAACGCAGGCCGAGCGCGAGCACGCGCCGCCCCGCCTCGCCGAACTCCACCTCGGCGACCGGGGCGAGCATGCCGGCGGCGACGCGCGAGGTCCCACAACCGAGCGCATCGCGCTCGAGCAGCCTCACCGACATACCGCGCTCGCGCGCTCGCCAAGCCAGCGACAGCCCGATAACGCCGCCGCCGATCACCAGCACGTCGCTCGCGCCGTTGCGATTGGCCATACGCTGATGCTAGCCCCGATCGGCGGTGCGCAATCGCAGCCGGCCGGGCTACTCGGGGTACCCAACGGGCGCGAGCGCGTGCCTGCGAGACTGCCTGGAGATGCCCACGCCAGATCTCGGCTCCGCCCGCCGCGCGCGTCTGGCCGCCGCCAGGCTCTATCTCGTCTGCGACGCCAACCCAGGGGGACGCTCTTTGCCGGAGGTGATTCGCCCGGCGATCGCCGGGGGCGTCGACGTCGTGCAGCTGCGCGAGAAGCACCTCGGCGATGAAGAGCTCGTCGCCGTCGCCATCGCCGCGCACGCGCTGTGCGAGCGCCTCGGCGCGTTGCTGATCGTCAACGACCGGCCGCTGGTCGCGCGCGAGGCGGGTGCCGACGGGCTGCACGTCGGACAGGACGACATGTCCGTCGAAGAGGCCCGTGAGATCGTCGGCCGCGACGCGCTGATCGGCCTCTCCACGCACGCGCCCGGCGAGATCGAGGCCGCCCGGCGGGCCGCCGCCGACGGCACGCCGCTGGTCGACTACATCGGCGTCGGCCCCGTGCACGAGACGCCGACCAAGCCCGGGCGCCCGGCAGTGGGGCTCGAGCTCGTGCGCTACGCCGCCGAGCACGCCTCCGTGCCGTTCTTCGCGATCGGCGGCCTCGACCGCTCAAACCTCGGCGAGGTGCTCGAAGCGGGCGCCACGCGCGCGGTCGTGCTCCGCGCGATCGCCGATGCAGAGGACCCGCAGGCCGCCGCCGAGGCGCTGCGCAAGCGACTCGACGAGCGCGGCTAGGAGCACGTATGGAGGGAGCAGGCGCAGGCAACAGGCCGCCACGCGTGCCACGCGGCGAGCGCGAGGAGCTCGCCCGCGCCGCGCTCAGCCCGCTCGGGGAGCACGAGTGGCCCGTGCCCCTGCGCGTCGCCATCGCCGTCTGCCTCGTGCTCGCCGTCGGCGTGATCGCCGGCGCCGCCACCGTCCACGACCTCAGCCGCCACGGCGGCTCCGTGCCCGGCGCGGCGCTGCTCGCCATCGTGCTCCTGCTGATCGCCCAGGGCATGTACCGCCGGCGCTACTGGGCCGTGCTCTCGTTCGAGGCGCTGCTCGCATTCCAGATCATCGTCACCTCGCTCGCCCTGGTGGTCGCCTCGACGCTGCTCGCCGCCGCGATCTGCCTCGTGAGCGTGCTGCTCGGCGGATGGCTCTTCTGGAAGCTCGTGCGAGTGATGGGACGAATCCAAGTGCAGGACCGCCGATAGTCGGCGTCCTGGACGCGGCTTGACCTTCGATAGGCTCAGCGCGCCATGGCCGACGAGACCTACGACTGCATCGTGATCGGCTCCGGGCCGGGTGGGTACGTGGCCGCGATCCGTGCTGCTCAACTCGGCAAACGGACGGCCGTCGTGGAGCGCGACAAGCTCGGCGGGCGGTGCCTGAACTACGCCTGCATACCGGCCAAGGCGGTGCTGCGCTCGGCCGACCTACTGTCGGAGATCCGTGATGCCGGGGAGTACGGCTTGAGCGTCGGGGACGTGGTGGTCGACTTCGCCGGCGTTCAGGCGCGGCGCGAGAAGGTCGTCAACACGCTGACCTCCGGGGTCGGCTCGCTGTTCAAGAAAGACAAGATCGACGTGATCGAGGGCGACGGCGCGCTCAACGCCGATGGGCACGTCGTCGTCGGCGAGAGCGTGTACGCGCCCGCCACGGTGATCCTCGCGACCGGCTCGGTCCCGCGCTCGATCCCGGGCGTCGAGTTCGGGCAGCGCATCATCGGCACGGAGGAGGCGTGGGCGCTCGCCGAGCTGCCCGCCCGGCTCGCCGTCGTCGGCGCCGGCGCGTCGGGCGCCGAGATTGCCTCCGGCTACGCCCGCCTCGGCTCCGAGGTGCGTCTGATGGAGGCGCTCGATCGCGTGCTTCCGACCGAGGACGTCGACGTCTCCCGCCGCGTCGAGCGGGGCTTCAAGCGCCAGGGTGTGAGCGTGCACACCGGCGACCCGATCGCCGACGTAAAGAGCGGCGAGAGCAGCGTCACCTTCACCCACGGCGGGGACGCAGGGCTCGAGGTCGACTACCTCGTGATCGCCGCCGGCCGCGGCGCCGACGTGGACGGGCTGGGCCTCGCCGAGGCGGGCATCGCGCTCGACGAGGGCGGCCTGGTCGAGGTCGACGGTGCGATGCGCACGAGCCGCGCCGGCGTCTACGCGATCGGCGACCTCGTCGCCGGCCCCGCGCTCGCCCACAAGGCCTCCGACGAGGGCATCATCGCCGTCGAGGACTCGGCCGGGATGGCGACCCACCCGATCGCCTACCTCGACATCCCACGCGCCACGTTCTGCACGCCCAACGTCGGCTCCTTCGGGCTGACCGAGCAGCAGGCTCGCGACGAGGGCTATGACGTGGTCGTCGGCAAAGTGCAGTACGGCGCCGTCGGCGGCGGCGTCGTCTACGGCGACACCGGCGGCATGATCAAGCTCGTCGGCGAGTCCAAGTACGGTGAGCTGCTGGGCGGGCACATCGTCGGCACGCGTGCCACCGAGCTGATCCAAGAGCTCGTCAACGTGCGCCTGCTCGAGGGCGGCTTCGCCGAGGTCGGACGCATCATCCACGGCCACCCAACGCTCTCGGAGGCCGTCATGGAAGCCGGACGCGCCGCCGACGGCTGGCTGATCCACGGCTGAGCCTGCTCCCGGCGCGCTGAAAGCGGCGTTGCGCGGGGCGCGAGCTGGGTTCGCTCCCGCGCGGCGGAGATACGCTCTGAGCGTGATCGACGCCGCCTTCTATTTCGACCTCGCCAGCCCCCTCGCCTACCTCGCCGCCGAGCGCATCCTGCCGGCCCTGCCCGCGCCCGCCGAGTGGCGGCCCGTGCTCGCGAGCGGGCTCGTGCGCGAGGGCAGCGGCGGCGAGCCGCTTCAGGCGTGGCGATGCGAGCAGGAACGCGAGGCGTTCCGCGAGGACCTCGCGCGCCGTGCCGAGCAGCTCGGTCTGCAGCAGCTGCGCTGGCCCGAGCCATTCCCGTTCGACAGCGCGCTGGCGATGCGCGCGGCCACGTACGCCAAGTCGATAGGCCGCGCCGTCCCCTTCGCCCAGGCCGCCTTCCGCCAGGCATTCGCCGGCGGGCGCGACCTCTCCCAGCTCGACAACATCCTGATCGCGGCTGCCGCCTGCGAGATGCATCCGGCCGCCGTAACGCGCGGGGCCGAGCTCGGCTCGGTCGCCGCGCAGCTGGCCGAAGCGACGGCGGGTGCGCGCGAGCGCGGGGTCGTCGAAGTCCCGGCCGTGGTCGTCGGCGAGGAGGTGTTCGAAGGGGCGCGCGCCGTCGAGGGCGCCGGCGCGCGCATGCGCGAGCTCGTCGGAGCCACGTCGTGAAGGCCAAGGCCGCCTACCGCCTGATCGTCACCCGCGGCGGGCGCACACCCGCGCTGCTCGCCGACGCCGAGCGCATCGACCACATCGAGCTCGTCGGCATCGACGACGGTGAAGTCGCGCTGTTCTGGGATCTGCCGCCGCACGCCGCCTCGCGCATGGCGCGGGCGCTGCGCGAGGACCTCGCGCAGCTCGACGCCGCGGAGTTTCTCGCGCGCTGGAGTACCGTGGATTGATGGGAAGCGCACAGGAGCCCACAGGAGATCTGCTCGAGCCGACCGGCGGCCTGCCCGAGCCCGACGTCGCGCGGGAGTGGTTGCAGACGATGACGTTGATTCGCCGCTTCGAGGAGCGCGCCGGCGAGATGTACGCGCGCGCCAAGGTCGGCGGCTTCCTGCACCTGTCGATCGGCGAGGAGGCGACGATCGTCGGCAGCGCTCGCGCCCTGCGCGAGCACGACTACCTGATCTCGACCTACCGCTCCCACGGCCACGCGCTCGTGCGCGGCACGCCGCCCGAGAACGTCATGGCCGAGCTGTTCGGGCGCGTGGACGGCTGCTCGGGTGGGCGCGGCGGCTCGATGCACATGTTCGACATCGGGCGGCGCTTCATGGGCGGCTACGGGATCGTCGGCGGCAATCTCCCGATCGCCGCCGGCCTCGCGCTCGCCTCCGACTACGAGGGCTCGGAGGACATCACGCTGTGCGTGTTCGGCGACGGCGCCTCCAATCAGGGTACGTTCGGCGAGACGCTCAACATCGCCGCCCTGTGGAAGCTGCCCGTCGTCTTCATGGTCACCAACAACCAGTTCGGCATGGGCACGTCGCTTCAGCGCCATTCGGCCGTGACCGACCTGCAGCGCAAGGGCGAGAGCCTCGGCGTGCCCGGCGTGCGCTGCGACGGGATGGATGTGCTCGACACATACGCCGTGCTGTGCGAGGCGATCGCCCGCGTGCGCGAGGAGCGCCGCCCGCTGCTGGTCGAGGCCGTCACCTACCGCTTCCGCGGCCACTCGATGGCCGACCCAGAGCAGTACCGCTCCAAGGAGGAGGTCGCGCGCTGGCGCGAGCGCGACCCGATCCCCGCCTTCGGCGAGCGGCTCATCCGTGCCGGCGTGATCGACGAGGACGAGCGCAGGCGGATCGACGAGGAGGCGATCGCACGCGTCGACGGCGCCGTCGAGTTCGCCGATGCGTCGCCGTTCCCCGCGCCCGAGACGCTGTACGACGACGTCTACGTGCTCGGTGAGGGCTCGAGCGGCTGGTACTCCGTGCGCACGACCGATCCCGTGCAGGACGCCAGCGAGGGGCCGCCGCCCAGCGACCGCTTCTCCCAGGCCGACGGCCGCGACGAGATCCCGCAGCAGATGAGCGACGCGCTCGCGCACGGCGAGGACGGCGCCTGATGCTCGGGCGAGCGGTGCAATGCAGGGGCGGCGTCTGATGCCCGAGCTGCGCTATCGCGAGGCGCTCGGCGCCGCGCTGCGTGAGGAGATGCGGCGTGACGAGCGCGTGCTCTTGATGGGCGAGGACATCGGCGTCTTCGGCGGCGCCTTCAAGGTCACCGACGGGCTGCTCGAGGAGTTCGGCGAGAAGCGCGTGCGCGACACGCCCATCTCCGAGAACACGATCGTGGGGGTCGGCGTCGGCGCCGCCATGGCCGGGCTGCGTCCCGTCGTCGAGCTGATGACGATCAACTTCGCGCTGCTCGCCTTCGATCAGATCGTCAACCACGCCGCGCACATCCACTACATGTTCGCCGGCCACGCTCGCGTGCCGCTCGTCGTGCGCATGCCCCAGGGCGCCGGCCACCAGCTCGGGCCGACCCACTCCCACTGCTTGGAGGCGCTGTTCCTGCACATTCCCGGGCTGCTCGTCGCCACTCCCGCCACCGCCGCCGACGCCAAGGGCCTGCTCAAGAGCGCCATCCGCGACGAGAACCCCGTGATCTTCATCGAGCACGAGTCGCTCTACGGCGTGCGCGGGGAGGTGCCCGACGGGGACGATCTGCTCGTCGACTTCGGTCGCGCCCGCGTCGCGCGCGCGGGCGCCGACGTGACCATCGTCGGCATCTCGCGCATGGCCATCACAGCCGAGCGCGCCGCGGAGACGCTCGCCGACGAGCACGGCGTCGACGCCGAGGTGATCGACCCGCGCACGCTGCGGCCGCTCGACCTCGACACGATCCTCGCGTCCGTGCGCACGACCAACCGCTGCGTGATCGTCGAGGAGGGTTGGCCGCACGGCGGCGTCGGCGCCAATCTCGCCGCGCTCATCTCCGAGCAGGCCTTCGACGACCTCGACGCGCCCGTTCGGCGCGTGTCGGGCGCCGACGTGCCGATGCCCTACTCCAAGCCGCTCGAGGACATCGCCTACCCGCACGAGCCGCAAGTCGTGGCCGCCGCGCTCGACACGCTCGGAGTTGGCGCTCCCGCCGGCGGGGGGTCGTGATGGCCGAGATCGTGATGCCACGCCTGTCGGACACGATGGAGGAGGGAACGATCCTGCGCTGGATCAAGCGCGACGGCGAGCACGTGAGCCGCGGCGAGGAGCTCGTCGAGATCGAGACCGACAAGGCCGCCATGGTCTACGAGTCAGATCAGGACGGCACGCTGCAGCTGCTCGCCGCCGAGGGCGACACGCTGCCGGTCGGGCAGGTGATCGCGCGCGTCGGCGGAGACGAGGGCGAGGTGGCGAGCGGGGGCGACGGTGCGAGCGCGGCGGGCGAGCCCGAGCCGGCCGGCGATCGCGAGCCCAGCGACGGCGCCGGTCAGGACTCCGAGGAGGCGCTCGTCGAATCGGTCGTCGCGACGGGGGCACCGACGACGCAGTCGTTGGTCGGCGGCGCCGCCCGCACGGCCACGCCCGGTCCGGGCGCGCCGCCCGATGCCGGCGACAGCGACGGCGAGGGCGGGCGCGTGAAGGCCTCCCCGCTCGCACGGCGCATCGCCCACGAGCGCGGGGTCGACCTCGCCCGGCTCGCAGGCAGCGGCCCGGGCGGGCGCATCGTCAAGGCCGACGTGGAGGCGGCCGCAGCCGGCGTTGCCCCCACGCCAGCGGCCGCGGCCGGCGAACCGCCAGCGGCGGTCGCGAGCCCAAGCGGTCCTTCGCCGGGCGCCACCCGCGAGGACCCCGCCACGGCCAAGGGTCAGACCAGCACGCAGGAGCTCTCGCGCATGCAGCAGACCATCGCTCGCCGCATGGCCGAGTCGAAGGCGACCATCCCCGACTTCACGCTGCAGAGCGATGTCGACATGGAGGCGTGCGTGGCGCTGCGCACCGAGCTCAAGCGGATCTCGAGCCAGGACGCGCCGACGTACAACGACATGGTCGTCAAGGCCTGCGCGCTCGCGCTGCGCGAGCACCCGCGCGCCAACGGCAGCTACCGCGACGGCGTGCTGCAGCTGCACTCGCGCGTCAACGTCGGCATCGCCGTCGCCGCTCAGGACGCGCTCGTCGTGCCGACCGTGTTCGACGCCGATGAGAAGTCGCTCGGGGAGATCGCCCGCGAGGCGCGCGGGCTGGCCGCGCGCGTGCGCGATGGCACGATCACGCCGCCCGAGCTCGGTGGCGGGACGTTCACCGTGTCCAACCTCGGCATGTACGGCATCAGAAGCTTCAGCGCCATCATCAACCCGCCGCAAGCCGCCATCCTCTCCGTCGGCTCCGTCGAGCGCCGTGCCGTCGTGCGCGAGCAGGAGCTCGTCGCGCGGCACACGATGACGCTGTCGCTCGTGTGCGATCACCGCATCCTCTACGGCGCCGACGCCGCCGAGTTCCTCGCGCGCGTCCGCGAGCTCCTGCAGACGCCCGCATCGCTGACGCTGTGAGCGCCACCGCCGACTACGCCCTGCCCCACGGATACGAGCTGCGCGCGCTCGAGGAGGACGACGCGCAGGAGCTGCACGCGCTGATCGAGCGAAATCGCTCGCGGCTCGCGCGCTGGATCCACTGGGCGCGCGGGCAGACGCCGCAGGACACGCATGCCTTCATCGGCCGCGCGCGCCGGATGGAGCAGGAAGGCAGTGGCCTCAGCCGCGGTGTCCTCTGCTGCGGACGCCTTGCCGGCGTCGTCGGCATCACCGTCGACCGCGCCAACCGCTCCGCCGCGATCGGCTACTGGCTGGACGAGGCGAGCGAGGGCAGGGGCGTGATGACGGCGGCCGTCGCCGCCCTCGCCGACGACGGCTTCGATCGCTGGCGGCTGCGGCGGGTCGAGATCCGCGCCGACGTCGAGAACGTGGCGAGCCGCGCCGTCGCCGAGCGCCTCGGCTTCGAACTCGAGGGGATCGCGCGCCAGGCCTACCACGTCGGCGACGAGCGCTACAGCGACGACGCCGTCTACTCCATGCTCGCCTCGGACCCCGCTCGCGCGGCGCTCGCCGAGCGCCAGGCCATCGCGTAGCTGCAGAGTCGCGCAGGCGGGCACGCGCGACCCGTGCGTACCCGGCGCTAGGCTGACTGCAGCACCGAATGAGCAGCCCGCTCCCCCGACCGCGCACCGCCCCCGACCTCTGGGTCTGCCACCTGGGGCGCGTTCCCTACGCGCACGGCGTCGCGATCCAGACGCTGCTGCGCGAGCGCAGGCTCGCCGGCGAGCTGCCTGACACGCTGCTGCTGCTCGAGCATCCGCCCGTCTACACGCGCGGTCGGCGCGCCGGCGCCGAGGACCTGCCGCTCGGCGCGGACTTCTACCGCGCCAAAGGGATCGAGGTGCAAGCGACCGACCGCGGCGGCAAGGTCACCTACCACGGGCCCGGGCAGCTGGTCGGCTATCCGATCATGGCCAGCGACGACGTGCTCTCGCACCTGCGCACGATGGAAGGCGCCATCGTGCAGGCGCTCGCCGAGTGGGGCGTCGCGGCCCGCTCGCGCGCGGCCGAGGGCATCGACTACACCGGCGTCTGGGTGGGCGAGCGCAAGATCGCCTCGATCGGCGTGCACCTCTCGCGCGGCGTCACCACGCACGGCTTCGCCGTCAACGTCGATCTCGACCTCGAGCCGTTCTCCTGGGTCGTCGCCTGCGGGCTGCCCGACGTGCAGATGACCTCGCTCGCCGCCGAGCTCGGCGGCGAGCGCGCGCCCGCCGTCTCCTGCTTTCGCAAGGAGATGGCCTACCGCTTCTGCCAAGCCCACGGCAGGCGCCAGCGGCTCGTCTCACCCGCGCGCCTGGGCATAGAGGAGACGCCGTCCATCAGCGGAGCCCCGAGAGGGGCGGAGCCAATCCAAAGGAGATCCGCCGCCGACCGCGAGGGCGTGCCCGCATGAGCGCCACACGCTCGCGCGCCAACCCCGGTGGCATGGACGTGCTGAAGGTGCTCGGGCCGGACGTGCGCCCGCTGCGCGAGCGCAAGCCGCCCTGGTTCAAGGTGCCCGCCCCCGGCGGGCAGCGCTACCGCGAGCTGAGCGAGCTGATCCGCTCCGAGAACCTGCACACCGTCTGCCAGGAGGCCGCCTGCCCCAACGTCGGCGAGTGCTGGGAGCGCGGCACCGCCACGTTCATGATCCTCGGCGACACCTGCACGCGTCGCTGCGGCTTCTGCAACGTCAAGACCGGCAAGCCGACGTGGAACGACCCGCTCGAGCCCGCACGGGTGGCCCGCTCGATCGCGCGGATGGGGCTGCGCCACGCCGTCATCACCTCCGTCGACCGCGACGACCTGCCCGACAAGGGCGCCTCCGCATTCGTCGGCGTGATCCGCCAGGTGCGCCGGCAGGCGCCCGATTGCCAGGTCGAGGTGCTCACGCCCGACTTCCAGGGACACGAGATGCCGCTCGCCAAGGTCATCGCCGAGCGCCCCGACGTGTTCAACCACAACGTCGAGGTCGTGCCGCGGCTGTACCCGCTCGCGCGGCGCGGCTCCGAGTTCCAGCGCTCCTTGCGCGTGCTGCGCCTCGCCCGTGAGATGGGCGAAGGCGCCCTCGTCACCAAGTCCGGCCTGATGGTCGGCCTCGGCGAGACCCACGACGAGCTCGTCGACGCCTTCGGCGCCCTGCGCGAGCAGGGCGTGCAGGTGCTCACCGTCGGGCAGTACCTGCGCCCCTCCGAGCGTCACCTGCCGATCGTGCGCTACTGGCACCCCGACGAGTTCGCGGCGCTCGAGGACGCCGCCTACGAGCTCGGCTTCCAGCACGTCGCCGCCGGGCCGCTCGTGCGCTCCTCCTACCACGCCGACCAGCACGTGCCGCAGCCGCGGGACGGGGTCGGACCGTTGGCTGCGCTGGCGTAGGCCGTTTACCGACGCCCACGGCTGGGCAGCGGGGCGGTTGCTGCGCAGCCCGCCGCGCAACGCATGAGAATGTGACCGCCATCCTCGCGCCGAGGCCGGCGGGCACACAGCCCGAAGGGCTGGGTCGGCCGGCCTAAATGTTCCCCATCAAAGACAACATCCCGCTCGAGCGGTTTCCGATCGTCACCGTCGTGCTGGTGCTCGTCAACGTCTTCGCATACCTGCTCTCGATCCGCCATGGCGGCAGCTTCTTCGGCGGCCCCTCCTCAGAGGTGACCGTCCACTACGGCGCGATTCCCTACGAGCTGACGCATGGCGGAAGCCACTGCGACATCGTCAACGTGCCGAGCGTCGAAGGCCTGGTGCAGGAAGTCGGCTGCCACGGGCCGGCCGGTGGGGTATCGGGGGCGTCGCTCTTCGCCGGCGCATCCTCCCAGCCCGCCACGTGGGAGACCGTCTTCACATCGATGTTCCTGCACGGCAGCTTCCTGCACATCTTCGGAAACATGCTGTTCCTGGTGATCTTCGGGCCCAACGTCGAGGACGCCACCGGACGCGCCCGCTACCTCGCCTTCTATCTGCTCGGCGGGATCGTGGCGCTGGCCGCCCAGGTGCTCGTCAGCCCCGACTCCACCGCACCCACGCTCGGCGCCTCCGGCGCGATCGCCGCCGTGCTCGGCGGCTACCTGCTGCTCTACCCCCGCGCCCGCGTGATCACGCTCGTCTTCATCGTCTTCTTCGCCACCATCGTCGAGCTGCCCGCCGTGCTGCTGCTCGGCTTCTGGTTTCTCGAGCAGCTCTGGTTCGGCGCCGCCGGCCTGTCCAGCTCGCTCGGCGGTCAGGGCGTCGCCTACTTCGCCCACATCGGCGGCTTCCTCTTCGGCCTCGCGCTGATCCGGGTGTTCGTCGATCGCGGCCGCACCGACGCCAAACGACCACCGCCCCACCCGGTGTACTGAGCCCGATGCGACGCATCATCGTGCTGGGCACCGTGCTCGCCTTCATCGCCGGCTTCGCCTTCCTGACGGTCGCCGCCGTGATCGAACAGGGCTTTACCATCGCCAGCCTGCTGTCCTTTCTGATCCTCGCCCTGCTCGCCATCGGCATCGTCGGCGCGCTGCGCAATCCTCCCCGCTGAACTTGGATCCCACCATCACAAGCCCCGAGTCAACCCTCGCCCGGCCGGGTTTCGAGCACGCATGAGCCCGCCGTTCATGACCTTCGAGCAGAGCCTGCGCAGGCGCGAGCTCGCGCGCAGGCGCCGGCGGCGGCGTCGCGCGTTCGGGCTGGGCGCGTTCGCGCTGCTGGGCGCGCTCGCGATCGTGCTCGTCGTCGCGCTGTCCAAATCCGGCGATCGCGGCAAGGCCGACGCCTCGACCACGACCGCCACCCGCGCGCGTCCGGAGCCGGTCGTCAAGCCCGCGCTCTCCGCGATCGGGCTGCCGCTGGCCAAGCCCGCGCTGTCACTCGGCGGCCTGGGCTCACCGCAGCAGGATGCCGTGCACATCGACTTCCGCCACCCACCCCGCGGCGGCGTGCTGTTCAACCTCGACAGCGGACAGGTGCTGTGGCAGCGCAACCCGTACACGCGCCTGCGCATCGCCAGCCTGACCAAGATGATGACCGCGCTGTTGACCGTCGAAGCCGAACCGCCCAACGCGCACGTGCTCGTGACCAAGGCCGCCGTCGAATCCGCCGGCTCCAAGGTCGGCGTGCTGCCGCTCGGCAAGCACGTGCGACTGGAGACGATGCTCTACGGGCTGCTGCTGCCCTCCGGCAACGACGCCGCGATCGCGCTCGCGCAGCACGTCGCCGGCAGCATCTCCGGATTCGTCGAGCGGATGAACCAGAGGGCCGCTCAGCTCGGGCTCGGCTGCACCCGTTACTCCTCGCCCTCCGGCTACCTCGACACAGGCAACTTCTCCTGCGCCGCCGACCTCGCCGTGCTCGCCGACATCGACGAGCAGCAGCCACGCCTGGCGCGGATCGTTCGCACCCCCAGCAAGCAGCTGCCGCTGGCGATCAAGGGCGGCAAGGTCTACCTCTACAACAACAACCCGCTGCTCATCTACCACTACCCCGGCGCCACCGGCCTGAAGACCGGCTTCACCGACGCCGCAGGGCGCTGCCTCGTCGCCACCGCCGAGCGTGGCGGCGTCCGGCTCGGCGTCGTCGTGCTGCACGCGCGCAATCCCGGCACGCAGGCGCGGCAGCTGCTCGACCACGCCTTCCAGGACGTCTACCACCAGGCGCCCGTGCGCGAGCCGCCGATGCCCGCCGGGGCCTGAACGGGGGGCCAGAGCGCCGCGCCCCGCCGGGGCGCGGATCGCGAGTGCGCCGAAGCAGGTCTCGTGACGGAATATTGAGAAAACCCCCGAAACGCGGCCTGGTGGGGCGCTGCGTCCCCAGCTGGCGCCGGCCGATGGCCGCGGCGCTCCATAACTCCGCGAGGAGGAGTACCGTTCAAGCGATAGATTGACTGGTCAGTCAGCCAAAGGAGAACGCCGTGGATCTCGACGACACACAAGACCAGGCCGCCTACCGCGCCCAGGTGCGCGCCTGGCTCGATGAGCACAAGGCCGAAGCCCCCGTGCTGGAGGGCGAAGGGGCGCTCACCGACGAGTCGGAGATAATCGCCGCCCGCCGCGCCTGGCAGGGCAAGCTCGCCGAGGCGGGTCTCGCCGGCGTGACCTGGCCCAAGGACTTCGGCGGCCAGGGCATGGGGCCGATCGAGCAGGTCATCTGCAACCAGGAGATCGCCCGAGCGAAGGTGCCCGGGATCCTCGACGCGATCGGCGTCGGCATGCTCGGCCCGACGATCATCGCCCACGGCACCGACGAGCAGAAGTCGCGCTACCTCGGCCCGATGCTGCACGGCGACGAGGTCTGGTGCCAGCTCTTCTCCGAGCCCGCCGCCGGCTCGGACCTGGCCGCCGTGCAGGCTCGTGCGCGCCAGCAGGAGGACGGCAGCTGGAAGCTGTCGGGCCAGAAGGTGTGGACGACCAACGCGCAGTTCGCCTCCTACGGGCTGCTGCTCGCGCGCACCGACGCCGACGTGCCCAAGCACAAGGGCCTGACCATGTTCATCGTGCCGATCGACGCGCCCGGCGTCACCGTGCGCGGACTGCGCCAGATCTCGGGCGAGGCCGAGTTCAACGAGGTCTTCTTCGACGACGTCTCGATCGACGCCGACTCGGTCGTCGGCGGCGTCGGCAACGGCTGGGGTACGGCCCTGACCACGCTCATGTTCGAGCGCGTCACGATCGGCCTCGGCAGCGAGGGGCTCGGCTACAACTCGAGCCGCTTCGCCGCCGCCATCGCCGGCCAGCCCGACGCGCGTCGCGACCACGAGGTGCGCAAGGAGCTCGGCGAGATCGCCAGCGAACTGCTCGCCGTGCGCTTCACCGGCTACCGCACGCTGACCGCGCTGCAGAAAGGCCAGGTCCCCGGCCCCGAGTCGGGCCTGGCCAAGATCACGATCGTCAGCGGCGCGATCAAGGCGGGCGACCTGATAGCCGACGTGTTCGGCCCCGATGCGCTCGCCGAGAACAGCCAGTGGGCCTACATGATCTCCTTCCTGCCCGGGCTGAAGTCGGCCGGCGGCACCGAAGAGATCCTGCGCAACACGATCGGCGAGCGCGTGCTCGGCCTGCCGCCGGCGCCGCGACTCGACAAGGGCATCCCCTTCTCCGAGCTGCGCTCCAAGGAAACCGCCGCCGCCTAGCGCGACGCCCAGCCTGCACGACGAACTTCGAGACCCAAGGAGACCACCGTGAATCTGTCCCTCTCCGACGAGCAGGAATTCCTGCGCGAGGCCGCGCGCGGCGCGCTCTCGCGCTTCAAGACGCTCGAGGCCGACCGCGAGGCGCTCGACGGCAACCCCGAGGCGCTGCCCGACCTGTGGGCGACCGCCAAGGAGGCCGGCTGGCCGGGCCTGTTGATCGACGAGCAGCACGGCGGCGCCGGGCTCGACGCCTTCGACGCGATGCTCGTGCTCGGCGAGTGCGGGCGCGTGATCGCACCGATCGCGCTGCTCGGACATCTCCCCGCCACCGCCATCCTCAACGACGCTGCCGCCGGGGCGTCGCTGCTCGAGCCGCTCGCCACCGGCGAGCGCCGCGCGGCGTACCTGCCCGTGAGCCCGCCGGACGACCTCGTCGAGAACTGGACCGCCGAGCCGCGCAGCGGCATCACTCGCGCCGCCGCCCCTGTGCTCAGCGGCTCCGGCGAGGACGCGCGGGTCAGCGGCGAGATCGCGTTCGTGCCCGACGC
This sequence comes from Solirubrobacteraceae bacterium, assembly GCA_035553095.1. Taxonomy (GTDB): domain Bacteria; phylum Actinomycetota; class Thermoleophilia; order Solirubrobacterales; family Solirubrobacteraceae; genus Palsa-744. The sequence continues at coordinate 30,771 of DATNDZ010000022.1, forward strand.
GCCCGGCGCCGATCTGCTCGTCGGCGTGGCCCTGCTCGATGGCAAACCCGTCGGCATTGCCGTCGAGGCCGACGCGAGCGGCGTGACGATCGAGCCGACCAGCCGCTACGACGCGAGCCGCTCGCTAGGTCACGTCACGCTTGCCGAGGCCCCGGCGCTCGTGCTCGACGCACCCGCCGAGGCGCTCGCCTCGGCCTGGCACCTCGCGCAGGCGCTGATCGCCGCCGAGTCGCTCGGCAGCGTGGAAACGGCGCTCGACGTGTCCGTCGAGTACGCCAAGGAGCGGCACACGTTCGGCCGCGCCATCGGCTCCTACCAGGCCGTCAAGCACTCGCTCACCGAGGTGCTGCGCCAGCTCGACAACGGTCGCTCGCTGCTCTACTACGCCGGCTGGGCTCGCCGCGGAGCGCCCGATGAGTTCCCGCTCGCAGCCAGCGCCGCTCGCTCGGTCGCCGGACGCGCGCTCGACAACGCCGCCCGCACGATGATCTCCGTGCACGGCGGCATCGGCGCCACCTGGGAGCACGACGCGCCGCTGTACTTCCGTCGCGCACAGCTCTCGCGACGGCTGCTCGGCGGCACCGCCGGCGCCACCGACCGCGTCGCCGGCGAGTTGATGGCGCAGGCCGACGCCGCCTAGCGAACGCTCGCCGCCCTGGCCTTCACCAGCGCCGCTTCCACCGGCGCGCCGTACGCCGCGTGCACGGCTTCGACCAGCCTCGTGTCGATCCCGCAGTTGATGCAGAAGCCGTGCTGGGACCATCCGATCGCGCGGGCCAGGACCTGGTCGGCGTAGGCAACGCCGGTCGTGTCGTGGCCGTAGTAGTCATACGCCGCGACCCAGCCGGAGGCGTCGAGCGCATAGCTCGCACCCTCTGCCGAGAGCAGGTGCGCGCCGGCCATGATCGAGTCGAAATCGTCGTAGATCGAGGGGTGCCGCGCCGTGCGATGGTCGTAGCTCGACGGGCGGCGGCCGTAGCGGAACGACCCGCTCACGCGCCGCCAGGTCGGGACCGGCCGGTTGGTCACGTTCATCTGCATCGGGCCGCCGCAGCAGCCTGCGAAGTTCAGGCCCGTGTACGTGTCCGGCGCCGTCGAGAACGCCGACTCCTGCCGATGGATCGAGGCGATCAGCAGCCAGTTCACGCCGAACGTGCGCTGGGCGATCCCGTAGATCGGGTAGAAGCCTTCCATCCAGCCAAGCGGTATGTGCGTCTGCGTCTGCCCGACGAAGCGGGCCGCATCGAGCTGCTGCCGGCGCCCGCTCGGGCCCGCGACGGTCCCGGCCGGCGCGTGCCGGCGACGGGCCGCACGCCGGCGGCGGGCGCGCGTGCTCGTGTCGGTCGGCGCCGCGCCCGCCCTCGCAAGCACGCTCGCCGCGGCAGCCGGGCTCGCGCTCGGCGTCGTCGCGATCACCGGCACGGGCGGTGGAGCGCTCGCGTGCGCGCTCGAGCCGCCTCCACCGCCGAGGAGCAGGACAGCGACCAGCACGCCCGAGCCGAGCAGTGCCAGCGTGCCCGCCAGCAGCCACGGGCCGCGCTCCGGTGGCGGTGTCGGCACATTGGCGCCGGGGAACGCCGGCGCTGGGGCCTCCGCGTGGGACATTGGCGCTACACCGTAGCCGCCGCACCCGCTGCAACACCCCACATGGCCCGAGCGCCGGTCGCGCGCGCCGCGAAGGGTTGATCCGGCTGACCGATCCGATGTATAACGGCCGGCAGGTACTGGCGAGCACCCCTGGAACCGCGAGCGAGAGGAAGGCGACATGGCGGTAGCGATCTACTTCCACCCGAAGGGGATGAGCCTGGAGGCGTACGAGGCGATCCAGCGAAAGCTGGACGAGGCGGGGGCGGGCAGCCCGGCCGGACAGATCCATCACTCCTGCTTCGGCGAGGACGGCGGGCTGATGGTCTATGACATCTGGGAGTCGCAGGAGGCGTTCGACGAGTTCGGCAAGACGCTCATGCCGATCCTCGGGGAGGTGGGGGTCGACCCGGGACAACCGGCGATCATGCCGGTCCATCGGGTCGAGCAGGAGAGCAGGACGGCCTAGCGGCCCGCTCAGGGGCAGCGCAGGTCCGGATCGCGGCGCATGCCTGCCGCGCAGCCGCCCCTGCCCACGCGACAATCGACGGACGTGCGTGTTCCAGCTCCCATGCGCAGGCTCGCACCGATGTTCGCCGCCGCGCTGGTGCTCGCCGCAAGTGGCCTCGGCGGGACCGCTTCGGCCGGCGGCGCGACGGGCACTCGAGCGACAGCCACGGCGGCGGCATCGAGGGCAGCGCCGACCGGTGCGGCGGCATCGGGGCCGGGCGCGAGCCCGACCCAGGCGCTGACGGCGACGCAGCAGCATTACCTCCGGCTCGCGCGGACCGGCGTCGCCCAGGCGAAAGCACGCTGGGCCAACCGTCGCCTCGGCTGGTACGACTCGCGCCTGAGCGACCACGACCGCTATCCGCTCGCGACGATCTGGGACATCGTGCCGCTGTTCGAGGCGCTCGACGCGATCGCGATCGCCCAGCCTACGCGGGCCAACCGCACCGCCGTCCGCCGCTTCGCCCGCGGCGCCGAGCGCTACCTGAATCGCGGGCTGCGACCCCTGCCCGGCTACTCGCCCTACCCTGGCGACCGCAGCGCCGGAACCGAGACCTGGTTCGACGACAACGGCTGGTGGGGGATCGCGTTCGTGAACGCATACCGCGCGACCGGGGCGCGACGCTGGCTGACCGACGCGGAGCGCGCGCTCGAGTACATCGCTGCGGCAGGCTGGGATACGCGCGAAGGCGGCATCTGGTGGAACACGATCCACCCGTACAAGGCCGGCGCGGCGCTCGCCTCGGACACGCTGCTGGCCGTGCTGCTCTACCAGCAGACCAGCTCGAGCTTCGCGCTCGCCCAGGCGCGCCGGTTCCTCGCGTGGGGCAACACGAGCGGGTTCAGCACGGCCGACGGCCTCTACGCCGGCAGCAGCCTCAACCCGACGCCGATCGACTACGCGGAGGGCCCGTTGATCTACGCGCAGGCGCTGCTGTGCGAGCTCACCGGCACGACGGCAGACTGCAGCACATCCGAGCAGCAGAAGGCGAACTCGCTCAAACGGTTCGGCTACCTGCTCGACTTCTCACCGCAGTACGACGCGATCTACCTGCAGTGGCTGCTCGCGACCTACGGCCTGCACCGCTACGACCGAACCCTGTACGCGATCGCCGCCGACAACGCGCGCAATGCCGAAGCCCGGGCGCGCAATGCCGAAGGCCTGTACCTGCTCTCCTGGAACGGCGAGGCGCTGGCGCCGCAGAACGCGCGCCCCGGAATGCTGCAGACGCACGCGGCCACGACCAGCCTGTTTGCTTGGCTGGCCGTGTACCCGCCGCCCGGCGCCTAGACCCCCAGCGCCCGTTTGGCGAGACGGTCGAAGAGGTGATCGGGCAGCAGCCGCTTGAGCACGATCATCGCGCGCGCATCGCGGCCGACGACGTAGCGCGCCCTCATCCGCCGAGCGCCCAGCGCGCGCTCGATCGTCTCGGCGACCTGGTCGGCCGGGACGCCGCGCTTGGCGGTGTCCTGCAACGCCTTGTCCATCGCCGCCGGGATGTGTCCGTACTGTTTCTGCAACTGCGGCGGCACCGTGAGCCGATCGCTGGTCTCGCGCGCCTTGTCCCAGATCGGTGTCGCGACGGAGCCGGGCTCGACCAGAGCCACCTGCACGTCTGAGCTGGCCAGCTCGACTCGCAGCGCGTCGCCGATCGCCTCGACCGCGTGCTTGGAGGCGCCGTAGGGCGCCGTGAACGCCATCGCCACGCGACCGCCGACGGAGGACATGAACACGATTCGACCGTGGGCGGCCCTCAGGGCGGGCAGCAGAGCCTGGGTGACGGCGACCTGCCCGAGCACGTTGACGTCGAACTGCTTGCGCAGGTCATCGGGGTGCAGCAGCTCGAGCGGCCCGCCGTAGCCGATGCCCGCGTTGTTGATGAGCGCCTCGAGGCGACCGGGAGAGGAATCGCCGCCGCCGCCGAGCTCGCTGACGCGGCCGGCCGCCCGGCGGATCTGCTCGAAGTCCGTCACGTCGAGCGTCAGCGGCTCGATCCGCCCGGCCGGCGCCTGCGCCGCGAGGCGCGCGCCGGCATCCTCGCCGCGCACTCCCGCCAGCACCGTCCAGCCGGCCCGCGCCAGTCGCAGCGCGGTCGCCTCGCCGATACCGGTCGAGGCGCCGGTGATGAGAGCCGTGGGCATCGCTGAAAGCTATCTCACCTCGTCGTTAGCGACGACTTAGGATCACGCGCGATGGTTGCACCCGTGCACGAGCCAGTCCGCGCGGCCCGTACGGGCGCAACCCGCTCGAGGAGGGTCCGCACAGGCGGGGTTGCCCTCGTCCTCGCGGCGCTTGCCCTGGCGGGCGGGCTGAGCGGCTGTGGCACGAGCGTGCGAGCGAGCGCCGACGTCGACACCGCGGCGCCCGGCTCGTGCGGCGCAACCGTGCTCAGCGCGCTCGGGCACGTCGCCGCGCGCGTCTACCGGGAGGGCATCCACAGCGAACGGACCGCCAGCGCGATGCACATGGTCGAAGACTCCAGCGCGCTGCGGGCCGCGGTGCAGGCGGACGACGCCGGCGCGGCCCGCGACGCCGCCCGGGGGCTGATCGCCACGCGGCACCTGACCGACCTGCGCGTCGTGCGCGACGGCAAGGTCCTCGTCGAGCTCGGTCCGCCCGCCGTGGCGCCGCTGCGTGGATCTCTCACCGACACACGCGGCCGTCCGATCGCGAGCTACGTGACGAGCGTCTGGTCCACGGGGGGGCTGATCTCCGAGACGAGCGGGATCGCGGAAGCCACGACCGTGATCCGCTCGGCCCGCAGGGGTGGTGCCCGCTCGGTCGCCGGCTCGTTCCCGTTTCCGGCCGGCGAGCTCCCCGCGCAGGGCGCGTTCACGAACAGGGGCGTGGCCTACCAGTTCACCTCCTACCCGGCGAGCGGGTATCCGGACGGTGCGCCCCTGCGCGTGTACGTGCTGCGCACGCTCGGCTCGCTCGGCTCGCTGTGCGGCTCAAACGAAGACGACACGACCGTCAACACGCTCAGCCGTATCGCTCATCACATCTACGAGGGCGAGGCCGGGCGCCGCACGGGCGAGCAGATCCGCCGCGTTCAGGCCAACCAGGCGCTCGTCCGGGCGGTGGCGCAGCGCGACCCGCAGGCCACCCGCAGCGCGATCGAAGCCCTGCTTCACCAGCACATCGTGCGACTGCGCGTCAGCGCCGGCGGGCGGCTGCTCTCCGACGTCGGCGGACCCTTCGTGCTCGCCCCGGTGACGGCTCCACTGCGCCAGGGCTCACACACGGTCGGCAGCTTCGTGCTCTCGATCCAGGACGACGAGGGCTACAAGCGATTGGCCAACAGGCTCGTCGGGCTCGACGTGCTGATGTACATGGGCTCGCGCCTGGTCAAGAGCACGGTCGGATCGCCGCCGCGGCCGATCCCCACGAGCGGCCGTGTCACGCTGCGCGGGCATAACTACCACGCCTATACGTTCAGGGCCGAGGCCTTCCCCTCGGGCCCACTGCGGGTCACCGTGCTGATCCCGCTGCCCTACTCCTGAGCGAGCGCGCGCTACGCCGGCGCGAGTGCGGAGCGCTTCTGCTCGAGCGCGCCGAGCAGCTCCGCGAATGCGTCCTCGAATTTTTCGACACCCTCGCGCTCGAGCGTATCGGTCACGTCCTCGTAGTCGACGCCCGCGTCGGCCAGTTCGTCGAACAGCCTGCGCGCCTGCTCCAGCTCGGACTCCAGTCGCGGTCGCGGCTGCCCGTGGTCCTGGAAGGCGCGGATCGTCTCCTCGGGCATCGTGTTGATCGTGTCCGGCCCGATCAGGTCCTCCACGTACATCGTGTCCGGGTAGTCCGGGTTCTTCACCGACGTCGACGCCCACAGCACCCGCTGCGGCGTCGCGCCCTTGGACTGGAGGTACTCCCAACGCGGCCCGGCGAAGATCTCCTTGTAGCGCTGGTAGGCGAGCCTGGCGTTGGCGATCGCGAGCTTGCCCTTGAGATCGTCGCGCCCGCCGAGCTCGTCGAGGCGTTTGTCCGTCTCGGTGTCGATGCGCGACACGAAGAAGCTCGCCACAGAGGCGACCTTGGTCGGGTGGCCGCCCTCGGCGACGAGTCGCTCGAGGCCGCGGACGTAGGACTCGGCGACCTCTTCGTAGCGGCGCAACGAGAAGATCAGCGTGACGTTGATCGAGCGGCCCTTCGCGATCACGTCCTCGATCGAGGCAAGGCCCGGCCTGGTCGCCGGGATCTTCACCATCAGGTTCGGGCGCTCGACGAGCTCGTGCAGGTGCATCGCCTCCTGGAACGTGTGCAGGGTGTCGTAGGCGAGGCCGGGGTCGACCTCGAGCGAGACGTAGCCATCGCGGCCGCCACCGCCGTCCCAGACCGGCCGGAACAGATCGCAGGCGTCTTCGATGTCCTGCTGGGCGAGCGTCCAGAACACCTCGTTGATCGCCATCTCCGGGTCGAGCTCGCGCAGCTGCTCGTCGTAGGCCTCGCCCGAGGCCATCGCCTTCTGGAAGATCGAGGGGTTGGACGTGGCGCCGACGACCGAGTCCTCGTCGATCAGCCTCTGCAGGTGGCCGTTGCGATTGGACTCACGCGAGAGGAAGTCGATCCACACGCTCTGACCTAGTGCCGAGAGCAGTCGCAGCGGGGTGAGGTTCTCGGCGGTGGACATGGTGATGCTCCTTTCAGCTCGTTCTCGCCGGCACGCGCTCCAGCAGCGCGCGAGCGCGTGCGGCGATGTTCTGCTCGGTGAACCCGAGCTCTTCCAAGACCGTCGCGCCGGGCGCGGAGGCGCCGAAACGGTCGAGCCCGAGCACGTCGCCGTCGAGCCCTACCCACTTCCCCCAGCTGATCGTCGCGCCCGGCTCGACGGCAAGGCGCGCGCGCACCGTCGGCGGCAGCACCTCGTCGCGGTACTCCGCAGGCTGGGCCTCGAACAGCTCCACGCACGGCATCGAGATCACACGCACGCGCAAGTCCTCGCCGGCGAGCCCCTGCGCCGCGCGCAGCGTCGTCGGCACCTCGGCGCCGGTCGAGATCAGGATCAGCTCCGGCTGCTCGTCCTCGGCCGAGTCCCACAGCACGTATCCGCCGCGCTCGACGCCCTCTGCGCTCGCGACCTCGTCGCGGTCGAGCGTCGGGATGTTCTGGCGCGAGAGCAACAGCGCGACCGGCCCGTCGCGGCGTTCGAGCGCGATGCGCCAGGCGACAGAGGTCTCGTTGGCATCGGCCGGACGGATCACCCACAGGTTCGGGATCGCGCGCAACGCGGCGTAGTGCTCGATCGGCTGGTGCGTCGGGCCGTCCTCGCCGAGCCCGACCGAGTCGTGCGTCCACACCCACACGTTCGGCAGCGCCATCAGCGCGCCGATGCGCACGCTGCCGCGCATGTAGTCCGAGAACATCAGGAACGTCGAGCCGTAGGGCTTGACGATGCCGCCGTGCGCGCACGCGCCGTTGACGATCGCGCCCATCCCGTGCTCGCGGATGCCGAAGGGGACGTTGCGCCCGGCGTGCACGCGCGAGAACTCCCCTCCGCCGTCGAACACGGTCTTGGTCGACTCGACCAGATCGGCGGCCCCGCCCAGCATCGTCGGGGCAAACTCGGCGAACGCGGCCATCGTCTTCTGCCCCGCCGAGCGGGTCGCGATCTCCTCGCCCGCGCCGAAGCTCGGCAGCGCCTCGCGCCAGCCGTCGCGCAGCTCACCGCGCCACGCACGGTCCCAGTCCTCGGCCAGCTCCGGGAAGCGCTCGCGCCAGGGGTCCATCCGCTGCACCTGCCATTCGCGCTGCGCGGTGGTCCCGCGCTCGCGCAGCGACATGTGCGCGTAGACGCGGTCGTCGACCCAGAACTTCCTGTCCGGGTCGAAGCCCATCACCTCCTTCGTCGCCCGCACCTCCTCTTCGCCGAGCGCCGACCCGTGGGACTTGGCCGTGTCGACCGCGTTCGGCGCCGGGTAGGCGATGTGCGAGCGGATCTGGATGAACGACGGCTCGTGCTCGTGCTCGCGCGCGGTCTCGATCGCGTGGGTGAGCGCGTCCACGTCCTCGGAGTCCTCGACGTGCTGCACGTGCCAGCCCTCGGCCGCGAAGCGCGCGAGGTGGCTCTCGGAGTCGAACGAGATCGCGGTCGTGCCGTCGATCGTGATGTGGTTGTCGTCGTAGCAGACGATCAGCTTGCCGAGGCCGAAGTGGCCGGCGATCGACGCGGCCTCCTGGCTGATCCCCTCCATCAGGTCGCCGTCGGAGGCGATCACATAGGTGTGGTGGTCGACGAGCTCGTGGCCCGGCCGGTTGAAACGGTCGGCGAGGAATCGCTCGGCGATCGCCAGCCCGACGGCGTTGCCGAAACCCTGTCCGAGCGGCCCCGTCGTGACCTCGATCCCGGGCGTGTCCCCCCGCTCGGGGTGGCCCGGCGTGCGCGAGCCCCACTGGCGGAACTGCTTGAGGTCCTCGAGACCGAGGTCCCATCCGCACAGGTGCAGCAGCGCGTACTGCAGCATGCAGGCGTGGCCTGAGCTGAGCACGAAGCGGTCGCGGTCGGGCCAGTCGGTGTCCTGCGGGTTGACGCGCAGGAAGCGCTCGAACAGCACGTACCCGAGCGGCGCGAGCGCCATCGCGGTGCCCGGGTGGCCCGCGTTGGCCTTCTGCACCGAGTCCATCGCCAGCCCGCGGATCGTGTCGATCGACAGCTTGCGGATCTCGTGCTCGTCCATCAAAGCGATCCTAGCGACGATCGGCCACGGCGAGGATCGCGCGCTACAGTGCCACGATCATGGCCGAGCAGTTCTGCGACGTCGGCGACGGCATCACCCTCTGCTACGAGACCTTCGGCGAGGAGTCGAACCCGACGGCTCTGCTGATCATGGGCCTCGGAACGCAGATGGTCGCCTGGCACGAGGACTTCTGCCGGCAACTGGCCGACCGCGGCTTCCACGTGGTGCGCTTCGACAACCGCGACATCGGTCGCTCGACGCACGTGCACGGCGCACCGCCGACGATCCGCCAGCTGCTGACGCGATCCAAGAGCGCCGCTCACTACAGGATCTCTGACATGGCCGAGGACGCCGCCGGCCTGCTGCGCGAGCTCGATCTCTCGCCCGCCCACGTGATCGGCGCGTCGATGGGCGGGATGATCGCGCAGACGCTCGCCGCGCGCCATCCCAAGCACGTGCGCTCGCTCGTCTCGATCATGTCCAACACGGGCGCGCTGCTGAGCGGCCAGCCCGCGCTCAAGCTCTACCCGCTCTTCCTGCGCCGACCGGCGGGTGGGCGGGAAGCGTACGTCGCGCACTTCGAGCGCGTGTTCGCGGCGATCGGCTCGACGGGCGTGCCGAGGGACTCGCAGGAAATCCGCGAGCTCGCCGCGCTGAGCTGGGACCGGGACCACGACCCGGACGGCCCGGGCCGGCAGCTCGCGGCGATCATCGCCTCGGGCGACCGCACCGCCGAACTGCGCAGGATCGACGCGCCGACGCTCGTCGTGCACGGCACCGCCGACCCGCTCGTGCGCCCCTCCGGGGGACGCGCGACGGCGCGCGCGATCAGGGGAGCAAAGCTCTTGAAGATGCCCGGCATGGGCCACGACCTGCCGCGCGCGATCTGGGACGAGCTGATCGGCGCCATCGCCGAGAACGCGGCGAGGGCGGGTGGCCCCCCGGATCGCCACCCGCCCCTGCGTGCCTCCCGGGCTCCCCTCTCAGGGTTGACCGGGTAGGCGTCCCGCGGCGTCCCTCACTCGCCGCAGGGTCGCCGGCGATGCACCGGCAGTCCCGCCATCGAATGTGCGCGTCCCGTCGAGCCGCAGCCCGACTGCGTCCGAACGCGCACGAGCCAGTGCAAGTCGTGCCGGCAGTGTGAGCGGCGGTAGGGCCAACGGCCGTGAAGGGCTCGGAGCATGCGCTGCTCCTGACAGCCGGACAGCCTCACGACCGTCCTCCCTCTCCCCGGTTCCGCCTGCCGCCTGAACTCAGACCCATTGAAAGGCCCCTTGCCGTTCTCCTCACGCCACCCGAACTGAGTCTCCGAGTGGGCGGAACCGCTACTCCCGCTGAGACATATAAATCACGTTTTACGCAGAATGTCAACTTCCACCCGGACCGGCCTGACGGGCTCTGCGTGGAGGCCGCCGAGGGGCCCGGTGGCGGGAGAGAAAAGTGCGCCCGGCGGGAATCGAACCCGCGGCCTGCGGCTTGAAAGACCGCTGCTCTTTGGCTCCCCGAAGAGAACCGTTGACCACTGAGCTACGGGCGCGTGCTGGGTATGTGCTCGCGGCTCCTTGCCGCCGCGAACGCATAATCTAAGCACGCTTGGGGCGCGCGGGCCAGCGCGCTGTCAGAGCCCGCCGGCGAAGCCGACGATGGCGCCGTTGGCGGTGGCCTCGTCCTCGCGATGGGGCCAATGACCGGCGCCCTCGACGATCAGAGCACGGCCGGGGGCCGGGAACAGCCCTGCCGCGGCGCGGAAGAGCTCAGCCGGAACCAGGTCGGCCGATCCGCCGATCACGAGGTTCGGCACCGCGGGTGGCCGCTCGAGCAGCTTCGAGCCGCCCAGCGGAAGCGCGCGGTAGTAGTCGATCGCGCCCTTCAGCGCCACCGGATCCGCGAGCGCTCGCTTGATCTCGGCGATGCTCTGCTCCCGAGCCGGCCCCGACCAGTTCGGCGCCCAGCGCCCGTACAGCCGCTCGATGTAGGCGAAGTCGCGGCGCCGCGTGCTCGCCTCCGCCCAGGGCAGCTTCAGCGCGAAGAAGTGCCGAGCGCGCAGGAGCGCGGCCGGCGTGCGCTGCAGGACGCTCGGGTGCGGGATCGCGATCGTGACGAGCCCGCGCACGCGTTCGGGAGCGAGCGTGGCGAGCACGTACGCCATCAGCGCTCCCCAGTCGTGGCCGACGAACACCGCCTGTTGGGCTCCGATCGCATCGAGCAGCGCGATCGCATCGCGCCCGATCGTCTCGGGGTCGTAGGGGCGGCCGGGGACGATCGTCGCCGGGTGGTATCCGCGCAGCCACGGAACGGTCACGCGCCAGCCCGCCTCGACCAGCTCCGCCTGCAGTGCTGAGTAGGAATGCGGCGTGTCGGGGAATCCGTGCGCCAGCACGATGTCCGGACCCTCCCCCTCCTGCGAGACGACGAAGGGCTGGGCGCCGTCGAGCGTGCGGAACTCCATCGGCGCAGTCTACGGACGCGGGTCCTGCGCGAGCAGCTCCATCAACAGCGCGTCGTGCCAGCCCTCGCCGTCGGCGTCTCGCTCGTAGGCACGCATCACGCCGACGCGTTTGAAGCCCGCCTTCTCGTACGCGCGGATCGCCGCGAGGTTTGCGAGCGCCGGATCGATCGTGAGGCGGTGATGGCCGCGCTCCTCGAACAGCAGGCGCGCGACGCGACGGACGACCTCTGTGCCGACGCCGCGCCCGTGCACGGCCGGGTCGAGGAAGAGGTCGATCGATGCGTGGCGGTACTTGGGCGTCAGCTCCTGCATGAACTGGACCATGCCGACGAGCCTGCCGTCGAGCTCCACGACCAAGCGCGTCGCGTCGGGCTCGTCGGCGAAGGGAAAGTCTGGCTCGGGCGCATCCCACCAGCGCGCGACCTCGGGCGTGGCGCGGATTCGTCGCAGCCCGGCGCGGTCGCTGTCGCGGAGGGGGCGGAGGAGGATGCTCACGGTGGGCCTAGTATTCGCGATCCAGCGAGCGACAGGAGGAGCCGTGAAGTACTACGCCGTCGCCGAGCTCGACGTGACCGATCCGGGCTGGGTGAGCGACTACGTGGCCGACGTGACGCCGATGGTGGAACGTCGCGGCGGGCGCTACCTGGCGCGAACGATGCAGATCGAGCGGATCGAGGGAGAGCGCACGCCGCCGCAGGTGCTGCTGCTGATCGAGTGGCCGTCCCGCCAGGCGGCGGACGAGTTCTACGAGAGCGAGGAGTACCGGCGCTATCGCGAAGCGCGCCGCGCCGGAGCGCGCAACCAGTTCCTGCTCGTCGCCGGCGACGACGTCAACGGCGTCGCGCGCATCGCCGAGTGACTCGGGTGCCCATCCGCGGCCGGGACGAGCTGCTCACCGAGCGCCTGCTGCTGCGCCGCTGGCGCCCGGACGATCGCGAGCCGTTCGCGCGGATCAACGCGGACCCGGCCGTGATGGAGCTGCTGTCGGGCCCCTTGTCGCGGGCTGAGAGCGACGCGTTCCTCGCTGCGATCGAGGCTCACTTCGAGGAGCACGGCTACGGGCTGTGGGCGCTGCAACGGCGCGGCGGAGACGAGCTGATCGGGCTGGCCGGGCTGAGCACGGTCGCCTTCCACGCGCACTTCACGCCGGCCGTCGAGGTCGGCTGGCGCCTCGCGCGGTCGGCATGGGGCGCGGGCTACGCAAGCGAGGCCGCGCGCGCGGCGCTGCGCTTCGGCTTCCAGCGGGCCGGGCTCGAGGAGATCGTCTCGACGACGAGCGAGCTCAACGTCCGCTCGCAGGCCGTGATGGTGCGGATCGGGATGAGCCGCGATCGGGCGGACGACTTCGTGCACCCGCTCGCGCGCCCGCCCCACCTGCGCCGTCACGTGCTCTACCGGTTGACCGCCGCCACCTGGGCCGCGCGGCAGCGGGACGCCGACTCCACCCTTAGCTGAGGCCACCCTTAGCTGAGGCGCGCCAGCTCAGCCACCCGCCGCGGCGCTGGCCGCGGGCGCGTCGCGAAGCTCGGCCATGCCCTCGGCGCGGCTCTTGACCGGCACGTAGCCAAGCTGCTCGCGTGCCTTCTCGATCCTGATCGTGCACTCCCGCGCGGAGGCCCAGTACGCAAACCGCGTGAGCGGCGGCTGGCCGGAGAGCGGCAGGCGGCTCCACGCGGTCTCGCCGACGGCGGCCAGCACACGGCCGGCGGCGTCGGGGAGGCTGCGCGTGGGGGCGCTCACGCCCTGCGTCTGGAGCAGTTCGCCGACGAACCCGCGGAACTCGACCGGCTCGCCGTCGGTGACGAAGTAGACCTCGCCCGGCCGCCCGCGGGTGGCGCCCAGGACGAGGCCCTCGACCGTGTTCTCGACGTGCGTCGTCGAGGTCCTGTGATGGCCGCCGCCGATCCAGGCGAAGCGCCCGCTGCGGACCATCTCGACCATGCGCGGCAGCAGCGTCGTGTCGCCGGCGCCCCAGACGAAGCGCGGGCGCACGACCACGGTCTCGAACCCGGCTCGGTTGGCGTCGAGCACGAGCCGCTCGGCGCGCGCCTTGGTCGAGCTGTAGAGCGCCCGCGAGTCGAACCGCAGCGGTGCCGTCTCATCGACGTCCACCAGCGGCTCGCCGGCGAGCAGCACGGCCTCGGTGCTGACGTGGACGAAGCGGCGCACCCCGGCCTCGGCGCACGCGTCGAGCGCGTTGCGTGTGCCCTCGACGTTGCCGCGCTCGAAATCCTCGCGCCGTCCCCAGTCGCCGAGCGACGCGGCCGCGTGGAAGGCGAGCTCGCAACCTTCGGCCCCGGCGCGCATGGAGGCGATGTCACCCAGCTCGCCGCTCACCGCCTCCGCGCCGAGCGAGCGCACGCGCTCCGCCGACGCCGGCGAGCGCGCGAGCGCGCGAACCGAGTGCCCTTCGCCGCGAAGCCTTGCGATCAAACGCCCGCCGACGAAGCCCGAACCCCCGGTTACGAACGCGCCGGCCATCCCGCTTGAGGCTAGCCGACCGCGCCACGCCTCGTCATCGCGAGGTGCCGCTCGGCGCAGCCGCCCCTGCGCGCGTGCACCGCGCGCGCATATGCTGAACTACGCAGTTGCACGGGGAATCAGGGCAAGCAGGAGGAGAGACGATGCAGAGCGCTGTCACGCAGACCGGGAGCCCGGGACGCCCGCCGGCCGTGGACGCGAGCACGGTCGCGGAGGCATTCCGCATCACGGCCGCCGAACGCGCCGACGATGTCGCGATCCGGACGAAGGACGACGCCTTCGCGATCACCTGGGGCGAGCTGCGCGAGCGGGTGGACGCGATCGCCGGTGGCCTGGCCCGGCTCGGCGTGCAGCGTGGGCAGACGGTCGCGCTGATGCTCAGCAACCGCCCCGAGTTTCACCTCTGCGACCTCGCGGCGATGATGCTCGGGGCGACGCCATTCTCGATCTACAACACCTACTCGCCCGAGCAGATCCGCTACCTGCTCGAGGACGCCGAGGCGCAAATGCTGATCTGCGAGCAGCAGTTCCTGGCGCAGGTGCTCGAGGCGCGTGCGCAGGTTCCCGGGCTGGAGCACGTGATCGTGGTCGACGGCGAGGCACCGCAGGGCACGCTCGCGCTCGCCGATGTCGAGGGCTCGAACCCAAGCTTCGACGTCGAGGCCTCGGTCGCCCAACTGCAGGGCAGCGACGTGCTGACGCTGATCTACACCTCCGGCACGACGGGACCGCCCAAGGGCGTGCAGCTGGTGCATCGCAACCTGCTCGCCGCCGTCGAGGGCCTCGACCAGCTGATCGAGTTCCCGCGCGACGGGCGCGTCATCTCCTGGCTGCCGGCCGCGCACGTGGCCGAGCGCAACGCCCATCACTACCTGCCGATCGTGTTCGGCCTGCAGATCACCTGCTGCGATGACCCGCGCCAGGTGCTCTCATACCTGCCCGAAGTGCGCCCGAGCTGGTTCTTCGCGGTGCCGCGCATCTGGGAGAAGCTGAAGGCGGGGCTCGAGACGATGCTCGCGGCGCAGCCCGAGGAGCAGCGCGAGAAGGTGCACGCGGCGCTCGAGGCAAGCCTGCGCGAGGTCCGCCTCGAACAGGCGGGCGAGCCGGTGCCGGCAGAGCTGGCCGAGCAGGTCGCGCGCGCGGACGCCGAGATCTTCGCGGGGCTGCGAACGATGCTCGGCCTCGACCAGGTCGAGGCGATCAACGTCGGCGCCGCGCCGACGCCGGTCGAGGTGCTCGAGTTCTTCCACGCCATCGGCCTTCCGCTGGCCGAGCTGTGGGGGATGAGCGAGACGTGCGGCGCCGGATCGGTCAACCCGCGCGCGAAGATCAAGATCGGCACGGTCGGCCCGGCGGCGCCCGGCGTCGAGCTGAAGCTCGACGAGGACGGCGAGGTGCTGATCAGGTCGGACGTCGTGATGCTCGGCTACCGCAACCTGCCCGAGAAGACGCAGGAGACCTTCACCGAGGACGGGTTCCTGCGCACGGGAGACATCGGCGAGTTCGACGAGGACGGCTACCTGAAGATCGTCGACCGCAAGAAGGAGCTGATCATCAGCGCGGGCGGCAAGAACATGTCGCCGGCGAACATCGAGGCGACGCTCAAGACGGCCTCGCCGCTGATCGGCCAGGCCTGCTGCATCGGCGACATGCGCCCGTACAACACGGCACTGATCGTGCTCGACCCCGACTTCGCGCCGATGTGGGCGCAGTCGCAGGGGGTCGAGCAGAACGGGCTCGAGCAGCTCGCCCACGACGAGCGCGTACGGGCCGCCGTTCAGGAGGGGATCGACGCGGCCAACGCCAAGCTCGCCCGCGTCGAACAGGTGAAGAAGTTCACGATCGTCGAGGGCGACTGGCTGCCCAGCGGCGACGAGCTGACGCCGACGATGAAGCTCAAGCGCAAGCCGATCGCCGAGAAGTACGCGGAGGCGATCGATGCGATGTACGCCTGAGCGGACCTCCGTCCGGAGACTCGCGGCGGCGACGCCGCCCTACTCGAACGTGACCTCGTAGCCGGCGGCCTCGAGCGCGGCGCGAAGCTGCTCGGCGTGCTCGGGGCCGCGCGTCTCGAGCGTCAGCTCGACCCCGGTCTCGCGCACGTTCAGCGGGACCGCCTCGCGCAGGTGCTCGAGCGAGAGCAGGTTGGCGCGCGTGCCCGCGACGAGCTTGAGCAGGTCGGCGAGGACGCCGGGGCGATCCGGTAGACGCGTGAACACGCGCACGCGCCGCCCCACCGCCGTTTCGTGGCGGCGCAGCAGCGAGGCGAGCAGGCCGCTGTCGACGTTGCCGCCGGAGACGATCGCCACGGTCGTGCCGGTGATCGGGGCCAGGCGGCCGCCGAGCAGCGCTGCCACGGAGACCGCGCCGGCACCCTCGGCGACGAGCTTGGCGCGTTCGGCCAGCAGCACCATCGCGTCGGCGATCTCCTCCTCGCTGACCGTCTCGACCGCGCCGAGCAGCTCGCGCAACAGCGCCAGCGTCAGCTTTCCGGGCCGCTTCAGCGCGATCCCGTCCGCGATCGTGGCCGCGGCCGGGACCTCGGGCACGGACTCGATGTCGCGATCCTGGAGCGCCGGCGGCAGCGGCGCGCAGGCGCTGGCCTGCACGCCGACGAGCTGGACGTCCGGACGCTCCCGGCGCAGCGCGATCCCGATGCCGCTGGCGAGCCCGCCGCCGCCGACCGGTACGACGACGCGGGCCAGCTCGGGCACGTCGCGCAGCAGCTCGAGCCCGAGCGTGCCCTGCCCTGCGATCACGTCGAGGTCGTCGAATGGATGGATCAGCTCCGCTCCCGTCTCGGCGGCGCGCGCCCGCGCGAGCTCGAGCGACTCCTCGACCGAGCCACCGCTCAGGCTCACGCTCGCGCCGAGTCGCTGCACGTCGGCCACCTTCGAGACGGGCGCGTCGCGCGGCATGAACACCTCGCAGCCGACGCCGGCGATGCGCGCCGCCTGGGCGACCGCGCGCGCGTGGTTGCCGGCGCTCGCGGCGATCAGGCCCGCGCGCGCATCGGGGCCGAGCGCGGCCAGCTTGGCGAGCGCCCCGCGCAGCTTGAATGAGCCGGAGACCTGCAGCGACTCGGCCTTCAGCACGACCGGGCCACCGGCGAGCTCGCTCAAGTCGGGGCTCGCGATCGCCGGCGTCGCCACGGCGCCGCGAGCGACCGCGCGGGCTGCCGCGTCGAGGTCGACGCGGCCGCTCAGCTCTGCGAAGCCGGGGGCATCGTCGTCGGCGTCCTCACGGTCCCGGAGCGCATCCATGCTCCTGCACGCTACAGGCGCTCAGCCGCCGGGCAGCAGCCGGGCAAGCACGCGGTCGGTGCCCTGCAGGTGCTCGGTCATCGCGCGGACTAGGTTGTGGTCCTTGTGAACCAGAGAGGCTACCGCGGGAATGCCGGGCAAGCTTCAGGCGGCACGTTCGCGCGATGAGCGCCTTCGTGACGGCCGGCGGCGGCTTCCTGCTCGCCGTGCTGTGGTTCGATCTGATGTTCGACGTCCAGGCGCTCGGCGCCGGCGGGCGCGAGCTGGGAGAGGAGCGCCTGTCCTCGATCGCCTCCTACTACGCGCGCGTGACGACCGCCGCGCGGCCGATGAACCGCCTGATCGCGACCGTCATGCTCGCCACGCTCGCCGCGATCGTCGCGGAGATCGTGGACGGCGGCGGCGTGCCCTCGGCAGTGGCGTGGGTGTCGCTCGCCCTCGCCGCGGCGCCGATCGGGCTCGCCGCCGCCCGGACCGTGCCGGCGGCCGTACGCCTGGGCGAGCGCCGCGACACGCCCGATCGCCAGCGCGCGCTGGCGCGCGCGATCGGCCGCGAGCACGTGCTGTGCCTGGTCTCGATCGCGGCGCTCGTGGCGGTTCAGCTGTCCTGGTCCTAGCTGGTGTTCAGCCCTTCGGCGGCAGCGAGCGTGCGAAGTCAACGCCACGCCGCACCCAGCGGGCCAGCTCGCGCTTGTGACGAACTGCCTGCGCGTCGACCCGCAACCAGCCCGTCATCGCGCGCCCGCGCATGATCATCGCGCTTGCGTGAGGGCTCGACAACAGCTCCTCCCCCTGGGCCGGATCGACGCGCACGAGCAGCCCACCCTGGCCCGATGCGGCGACCGCCATGTTCCCGCCGAGCAGGAAGGCCAGGCCGCCGAACATCGACATCTCCGTGACGCCGCTCTCGTCCGCGAGCAGCTCGCGAATCCGATCGGCGAGTTCCTCGTCGTAGGCCATATCGCGTTCTGTCGGTGCGAGCTCGCTACATCGACACCTCGATCGTCTCGTACACGTCGACGCTGCCGCCGCTGGCGAGCACCGGGCAGTCCTGTGCGAGCGCGCTGGCCGCGTCGAGGCTGTCGGCCTTGACGACCGTGTAGCCGGTCAGCTGCGAGGCCGCGGCGCCGCTCCCGTTGCCGCTGACCGTCCTCGACCCCGCGAACGGGTTGCCCGGGTCGACGATCGCCTCGCCGATCTTGCCGAACCACGCGCCCCACGCCTGCATCGCTGCCTGGCGCTTCTGCTCGTCCTCCTCCATCATCCCGCCTCGATACGCAAACAGATACTTACCCATCGTTCACCTCTTTCGGGTTGTTATTTATATTATTAAATTAATAGAATCAATCGGCAGGGAACACCCGACTGGCGAGATTGTCCAGACAGGCCTTCCAGCCCTCGCCGTGGCTTTCGAGCGACTGCTGCGATGCCAGGCCGCTGTGTTCGAGCACGACCCTCGTGCCCTCGCCATCGGTGTGAAACTCGACCGTGACGAGGCTCACGTGTCCTGGATGGGGGCCACCCTCGCCCTGCCAACACCACGTGTACACGAGCCGCCGGGGACGTACGACCTCGCGGTACTCGCCGCCGACGACGTGCAGTTCGCCCTCGTCGTCGCGCATGCGCAGCACGTAGCGCCCGCCGCTGCGCAGGTCGACGTCGCAGCCGGGTGAGCTCCAACTCGGCGCCGCCGCCCACCAGCGCTCGAGCACGACCGGGTTGGTCCACGCATCGAAGACCTCCTCCGGCGTCGCCACGAACGTCCGCTCGAGGCGAAAGGCGTCGAGCACGCCCGTGCTCACGCCCGCCCCCCTCTGCGGCCTTCGCGGCCGCCTTCGCCGCGGCCTTCGGCGATGAACTGCTCGACGACGTCGAACTTGCGCTCCCACATCGCCCGCAGCTGAACGATCCAATCGGCGGCGTCCTCGAACGGCTGCTCGGCCAGGCGCAGGCGATGCGTGCGCCCGTCGACCACGCGCACAATCGCGCCCGCCTCCTCCAGGACGCGCAGATGGCGGCTGATCGCGGGCTTGGATACGGCGAAGTCGCGTGCCACCTCGCCGACCGACATGCCGACCACGCGACCGGGCGCACCGGTCTCGGGCGCAGCACCCGCGTCGGCGCCTCTTGCCTCGCGCGCGGCCAGCCGTTCGACGATGCCGCGACGGATCGGGTGTGCGCAGGCCGCGAACGTGCGGTCCAACGTAGCTTGATTAGCCATTTGGTTAACTATAGGGAATGACGCTGCTCGATGAGACGCTCGCGGCCCACGGCGGTCTCGAGCGCTGGCGCGAGATCGAGACGATCGAGGTGGCCCTGCGCTGCGGCGGCGTGGCGATGGCGCTCAAGCGCCGGCCCGAAGCCCTGCGCGAGGTGCGCGCGACCGTGGATCCGCGCCGGCCGCACGTCGAGGTCCATGGACTCGGCACGTTCGACGGCGAGCGTCCGCGCCCGTCCGGGATGGCCACGCGCGGGCGCTGGACCGACGAGGACGTCGTGCACTTCGGCGGCTACGCGCTCTGGGGCTACGTGACCACGCCGTTCGTCTTCGCCGAGGACGACGTGCTCGTGCGCGAGCTGCCTCGGCGCAGGCTGCGTGTGGACTTCCCCGACCGCATCCCCGCCCACAGCCGCCGCCAGACCTTCCACTTCGACGAGAACGCCGTGCTCGTGCGCCTCGACTACACGGCCGAGGTCTTCCTCGGGCCGTTCGGTCGCGCCAAACACGTCTGCCGCGAGCACCGCTGGATCGACGGCCTGCTCGTCGCCACGAGCCGGCGCGTGACCCCGCGCGGACTGCCGGCCCCGACGCTCGTGTCGATCGAGATCGACCGATTCCACGCATGCTGAGGCGTGGGGCCCGGCTCAGGTCGAGGGCGCGAGCACGAACCGCTCGATCGCCAGCGCAAACCCCTCCTCGTCGTTCGACGCCGTCACCCGCCGGGCCGCGCGCTGAACCTCGCGTCCGGCGTTGCCCATGGCGATGCTGAGCCCCGAGTGGGCGAACATGAGCACGTCGTTGGGCTGGTCACCGAGCGTCGCAATCCGCTCCGGCGGGATCTCGAGCCGGCGGGACAGGTAGCGCGCGACGGCGCCCTTGTTGGCCTCGGGATGGGTCACGTCCAGGTAGTAGGGCTGCGAGCGCGCCGCCGACACGTGGTCGCCGAACTTCGCCCGCGCCGCCGTCTCGGCCTCGGCGACGCGGTCGAGCTCGTCGCTGATGCCGACGATCTTGGCGATCCCCTCGTCGATGCCCGCGAAGCTCTCGACGACGGTCGGCTCGAAGCGGACCGTGTCGGCCTCTTTGCGGATGTGCGGCGCCTGGACGCTGCGCACGAGCCAGTCGGCGCCGCGGTAGAGCCACGCGTCGAGGCCGTGCTGCTCGAGCAGCTCGAGCGTCGGCGCGACGAGCTCCGGCGCGATCGAGCGTTCCTCGATCACCGACATGTCAGGGCGGGTGAACAGCCCGCCGTTGAACGCCGCCAGCGGCAGCTCCAGCGCGAGCGGCTCGACCAGCATCTCCATCCCGCGGGGCGGGCGCCCGCTCGTGAGGGCGAAGGCGATGCCGGCCTCCCCGAGGGCGGCGACGGCATCGATCGCGCGCTGCGTCAGCTCCTTCTCGGAGGTGACCAGCGTGCCGTCGACGTCGGCCAGCACCAGCTCGATTCGCGGCGCACGCGGCGCTTGGACGCTCTCCTGCTGATTGCTCATCGCGTGCGCCTCATGACCGTCCTCTTCCTTCGCCGTCGTGCCCGGCCGGATCGAATCAAGATCGGCCGCTGATCGTCACGCGCCCGAGCCCGATCACCTCGATCTCCTCCTGGGGCGCGCACACGGCGATCTGCGCAGCCTCGTCGCGCAGAGTCCGCCGCAGGGCGAGGAACGATATGCCGCCGATCACGGCGGGCACCCACAGCGCGATTGCCCGGTAGGCGAGCACGGCACCGGTCGCGGAGGTGAGTGACACGCCGTAGAGCGCGAGCGTGCCGACGAGGCCGGCGTCGACGCCGCCGATGCCGCCCGGGACCGGGATCAGGCCGCCGAGCTCGCCGATCAGGTAGGCGATCCACAGGATCGCCAGCGCAGGCGCGGGTCCGAGCGAGCGGAACGTGGCCCACACGATCGTCACGTCGAACGCCAGGTAGGCGATCAGGCCGAGGATCAACAACGCGTTGCCCTCGCGCAGCAGTGCAAGCGCCTCGCGCACGCCCTCGCCGATCGCGCCGAGCGTCTTGACGACGAGCAACTCGCGCCTTGACGGCTCGCCGTCACGGCGACGGTCCAGGCGCTCTCGCGCGCGCGTCGCCAGGCCGCCGGCGAAGATCGCGAGCCCGATCGCACCCGCGGCGATCGCCGCCGGCAGCAGCGTCAGCAGCAGGTCGCCCTCGCCGCCGATCACGCCGGTGGCGAGCGCCGTGCCGAGCACGATCACCCCGAGCACGTTGGGAAGGCTGGTCAGCAGGAAGAAGGCGACCGTCCGGCGGGCGATCACCTCGCCGCCCATGCCACCCCGTTTGAGCGCCCAGGCGCCGAGCGCCAGGCCGCCGGCGCCGCCGGTCGGGATCAGCGCGTTCGCCCCCAGCTCGGACATGCCGATCTGAAAGCTGACCCGCCACGACATCGCCCGGCAGAAGACCATGCGAAAGACGACGACGTAGCCGAGCCCGGAGAGGATCTTCAGAGCGACGCCGAGCACGAGCCAGCCGGGACTCGCGTGCGCGAGGCGGCTGCGCAGCTCGCCCAGTCCGGGCAGCAGCGTGACGGCGGCGACCACGGCGGCGATCAGCGCGAGCAGGAACAGCAGTCGCGAGCGGACCCTGCGCCCGCTCAGCTGCTCGGGGCCCTCCAGGTCTTCGCGGGCAACGCTGGGCGGGTCGTGCAGCCGCGTGGACATGCACGCATTGTGGCGGGGTTGGGCCGATGCGCCGGAAACGGGCGCGAACGGCTCGACCCATCGGACTGGCTAGCCTGGGGAGGATGCGGACGCCCGAGGTGCTCGTGCTCGGTGGCGGCGGCACGCTCGGCGAGGCGTGGATGAGCGCCGTGCTCGCCGGCCTCGGCCACGCTGGATCGTTCGACGCTCGCGCGTGCCGGCGCTACATCGGCACCTCGGCCGGATCGATCGTCGCGGCCTCGCTGGTGGCGGGGGTCGATCCGTCCGAGCGGCTCGGGGCGCAGGGCTGGCGCGACGGCGGCGATGCCGTGGCCGCAGAGAGGTCATCGAACGCGCGCCGGGCACTGTCGGCGGCCGGCGAGCTGGCGCGCGTGGCGGCGGCCCCGCTGGCGTCGCTGGTGCTAGCCTCCAGCGCCCCAGGCGGCGCCCTGCTGCGGCGCACGCTGCTGAGCCGGATTCCGATTTCTCGCCGCTCGCTCGAGGAGCTGGGCCGCCTGATCGAACGGACGGGGGCGAGCTGGGACGGGCGCCTGCGCGTCGCCGCCGTCGACCTCGCCAGCGGCAGGCGGGTGGTCTTCGGAGCGCCCGGCGCGCCCGATCTGTCGGTGGCCGAAGCCGTGCAGGCCTCCTGCGCGATTCCGGGCGTGTTCCGTCCACTCGAGGCCGGCGGTCGCCGCTATGTCGATGGCGGCGCGTGGAGCCCCACGAACATGGACGTGGCCGACGTCGAGCGCGGCGATCGTGTGCTCTGCCTGAACCCGACCGGCTCGCTGGCGCCGGCGCTCGGCAATCCGGCGGGAGCGTTCGGCCCGATCTCGCGCGGCATCGCCGCGAGCGAGGGCCTCGTGCTGCGCAGACGCGGGGCGCGGGTGCGGACGATCAACCCGGATGCCGCCAGCGCCGCGGCGATGGGGTCGGACCTGATGGACCCGCGCAGGCGGGGCGAGGTGATCGCAGCCGGTGTGGCGCAGGGGCGCGCGGCGGCCAGGCCAGCGGCCGCAGGAGAGTTCGCGCCGGCGTAGAACCCCGGAGGATGGTGGCGCTGCTGCTCGCAGCCGCACTCATCGGGCTCACCATCCTCGCTCTGATGCTCGCGGGCGTCATTGCCGCGATCCTCACCGGCGTCGGGCTGATCAACTCGCTGGCGCTCCTGATCGGGATGCGCTCGGGGCGGGCCCGCTCCGAGCCCAGCACCCCCGAGCGCTGGCATCCGAGATCGTTCCGTCGCCCGCCGCAGCCGGCGCCGTTGGAACCTGAGGCCGAGGAGCATCTGCAAGCGCGCGCGCCGACCGTGCGCCGCCGCTGAGGCGGATCGATCACCTGGATCGAGAGGCGCTCAAACGCGCCCGAGCGCACGAGAGGCCGGTCGGCACGGCGCTCACCGTGCCGACCGCCTCATCGCGCGGCGTTCGTGCTCCTCACCTGCGACCACCACCGGCCACGGGGTTGAACGGCTGCGCCAGCATCAGCGCCGGCGCCGGTGCCTGCGCCTGCGCAGGCGCCGCGTCGAGCTCCGGCGCCGCGGTCCTCCGCGCCGGCCATGCCTTCCGCTCGCGGGCCGCTGCGTCCGTGAACGGCAGCCGCTCGCTCAGCCCGGCCTTCTCGAAGGCGCGCTGTACGTTGCGGGGTCCCCGGACCAGCGCGAACTCGAAGCCACGGCGGAGGCAGAGCCGGCAGCGAATGCCGATCACGGCCACGCCGATCGGTTCGATGTAGCTCAGCCCGCGCAGGTCGAGCGTGATGCCGGCGACCCCTTCGGCGCAGACTCGCTCGATCTCACGTTCCAGCTCGTGCACCGAGCCGCGGTCGAGCGACCCGGACAGGACCAGCGTGTGCATCCTGCTGGCCGCGCGAAGCTGCGCGAATCTGGCCTGGTTGCGCGCCGCCGGCTTGCCGGGCGCTGCGGGGTTGCGTTGGTTGTTGTCGTGGGCGGTGTGCGTCCGATCGACGGCGCCGCTCCCGGCGGCTGCGTGATCTCTCCCTGCGATGACGCTCTCGGCCATCTCCATCTGATGGCGTTTCATCTTTCTCCCAGTCCCTTCCAGAAGCCTCCAGTTGCTTGCATGCGCGCCGATCTTCGATGCCGGCGCGAGGGTGGACCGACCGGGAGGTCTAGTCCGGGTGCTCTGGGATCAGCACTAGGCAGCCGGCGAGCCAGGGCTCGAAGGAGAGCCACAGGCGTCGCAGGACGCGAGGGGCTCCCAGCAGCAGGAGCCCTGCGAGGGTGAGGAAGATCGAAACCCCGGATCCCGAGGCGCCACCGGCGACCGCGCCCGAGGCGCCACTCGGAGCAGACCCCGGCGATGGCGTCGCCGGGGGGTCGGCCGACGAGGGACCGCCGCGCCCGCCGTCACTGGGCCAGTTGCCCCTGGGGGCGGCAGGGACCAATGAGGAGACTTCCGCGACCGCGGCCACCGTCGGCGCAGAGGCGGGGTCGCGCGAGGAGGTGAGCCAGCCGGCCGTGCAGCTGTTGGTCATGTCCCCGCCCAGCGACGAGAGCCCGCAGCTGTAGTCGGCGTCCTCCATCCCCATGGTCGCGACCGCGCCTCGTGCTTTGGGCGACGTCTGGGCGCGCTCGGCCACCTCGGCGATCGGCGCCGTGACCGTCGCAAGCGTCGCGTTGGTCAGCCCGGCGCGAGCGGACGGTTCCGTGGCGGGTGACTGGCCGGAGGGTGTATGGAGCGAGGACCCGCCGTCGCTCACGAGCCCTGCTTCTTCGGAGCTCTCGCCGGATTTCCCCTGCGTCGGTTCTTCGGGGGTTTCGCGCGAGCTCGTCGTCTCCGCTTCACGCGGGGGCGCGCCGCTCGACGCTTCGGCGGGGCCCGCTTCCGCCGGCGGCGCCTCGACCGCGGGGACTTCGACCGGGGGTGCTTCTACCGGCGGAGCGTCCACGACGGGCACTTCTACCGGCGCTTCCACCGGCGGCACTTCCACCGCAGGGACTTCGACCGGGGGTGCTTCGACCGGTGGCACTTCCGCGGCCGGCACTTCGGCAGGCACTTCTACCGGCGAGCCTTCGACCGGCGGCGCTTGGACCGGCGGCACTTCCACGGCGGGTACTTCGACCGGCGGCACTTCCACGGCGGGTACTTCGACCGACGGCACTTCCACGGTCGGGACTTCGACCGGCGTTTCTACCGGCGGTGCCTCGACGGCGGGGACTTCGACCGGCGTTTCAACGCTGGTCGGCGGCGCCTGTTCGCCGCTGCCGCCGTCAGGCGCTTCCCCACCGGCTCCCCCGCCTTCCTGCGCCGGCTGCTGCGTTTCCTGCGAGGTCCCAGCGCTGGGTTCCTGTCCTTCGAGCGACGCTTCGGCGTGCGCGCCGGCGGCGAGCAGAAGCGTGGCGAGCAAGGCGAGGACGAACGCGCTCAAACAGAAGCGACGGTGTTTCCCAGAGGTTTGGAGCATCCGTCCTCGTGGCACGTTATGTCAAACAATAAAGAACCTTTTGCCCAATGGCTAGGAATTCCCCGTGAGAGCGGAATCGAAACCGGCATCTGCGCGCCGCCGATCTTCGGGGCGATCTTCAGGGCGGGCCAAGCGGGTCCCGCGGCCCGGTACCCGCCCAACTAGCGGAGCCCATCGCTGAGATCGGCGACGGAGTCGACTATCTTCGATGCGCGGTAGGGGAAGCGCCCGGCTGCCGCGCGCGTGGTGACGCCGGTGAGCACGAGGATCGTTTCCATGCCGGCCTCGAGGCCGGAGACGATGTCGGTGTCCATCCGGTCGCCGACCATCGCGGCGGTCTCGGAGTGGGCGTCGATCGCGTTCAGCGCGGAGCGCATCATCAACGGGTTGGGCTTGCCGACGAAGTATGGATCGACGCCGGTGGCGCGACTGATCAGAGCGGCGACCGAGCCTGTCGCGGGCAGCGGCCCGGCTGCGCTCGGGCCGGTCGGGTCGGGATTGGTGGCGATGAACCTGGCGCCCGCCGCAATCAGCCTGATCGCACGGGTGATCCGCTCGAAGGAGTACGTCCGCGTCTCGCCCAGGACGACGTAGTCGGGCTCGCGATCGGTGAGCGTGTAACCGGCGCTGTGCAGGGCCGTGGTCAGGCCCGACTCGCCGATCACGAACGCCGAGCCGCCGGGACGCTGATCCTCGAGGAAACGGGCCGTGGCCAGGGCCGAGGTCCAGATCGACTCCTCGGGCACCTCGAGACCGCTCGCGGCGAGCCGCGCGACGAGGTCTCTGGGCGTGTAGATCGAGTTGTTCGTGAGCACGAGGAACGGTGTGCCCAGCGCGCGCAGACGGGCCAGGAAGCGATCGGCGCCCGGGATCGCCTGCTCCTCACGGACGAGCACCCCGTCCATGTCCATCAGCCACGAGCGGATCTCGCGCGTCGGCTCCAAGGCACAAAGGATGATGCACGATCGCGGGGCCCCGCCAGCGCAACGCTCAGCGGGACTGCGGCAGCTTGCGCGCGCCCTTCTTCAGTACCGGCGCCGACGGCGGTGGCACCACCGGCCCGATGTCGCCGTCGGGTGCCTCGTCGAGATCGACGATCACGGGGGCGTGATCGCTCGGCCCCTTGCCCTTGCGTGCCTGGCGGTCGACCCATGCGGCCTCGACGCGCCCGGCCACGGCTGCTCCGGCGAGGACCAGGTCGATCCGCATGCCCAGGTCCTGATGGAACATGCCGGCGCGGTAGTCCCAATAGGTGAACACGCGCTGCTCGGGCCAGCGATCGCGCACCACGTCGCTGAGGCCGAGTGCCTGAAGCTCTGCCAGGGCCGCCCGCTCGGGAGCCGTTACGTGGGTGTGGCCGACGTAGGCCTGCGGGTCGAACACGTCGCCGTCGGTCGGCGCGATGTTCATGTCGCCGCAGACGAGCGCCGATCGCGGGTCGGCCGCGACCAGCTCGCGCAGCGACGCCAGCCAGGCGAGCTTGTAGCGGTAGTGCTCGGACCCCGGCTCCCGCCCGTTGGGCACGTAGACGGAGTGCACGCGGACTCCGGCACAGCCGGCCGAGACGGCGCGCGCCTCGGCGTGGGGAAAGCCGGGTCCACCAGGGAGCCCGCGCACGACGTCGTGCAAGCCGACACGGGAGAGGATCGCGACGCCGTTCCACTGGGCCTCGCCGCTGAGGGCGAGCTCGTAGCCACGTGCCGCCAGCTCCTCGCCGAGCAACTGCTCGAAGGCCTCGTCGGCCAGCTTCGTCTCCTGCAGGCAGACGACGTCGGGCCTGCGCTCGTCGAGCCAGGGCAGTAGGCGCGGCACGCGCTGCTTGACCGAGTTCACGTTCCAGGTGGCGACCCGCATCGGGCTAAGTTAGCCGCGCCGGGAGCGGGATGGAGACGAAACCGCCGGGTCTTGCACCGGGGCTTACCCGCGCGCGCCGCTGGCGCCGCGATAGCGCAGGTTCCTCAGATGGCCGGGGACGCGCCTGTTGGTACGATCGCAACGATGTCCGCTGGCCCCTCCGAGCAGCTGGATCACGTTCGTGACCAGCGGATTGCATGGGTCACGGGCCTGATCTCTCCGCGCGTCCTGCTCGACGAGCAACCGCTCGCGCCGGGCTTGGAGGAGTTCGTCCTGCGCGGGCGCTCGGCTGTCGCGGAGGTGCTCGACCGGATCGACGACCGCCTGCTCGTCGTCGTCGGGCCCTGCAGCGTGCACGATCCGGACGCGGCGCTCGACTATGCCGGGCGGCTCAGCACCGCCGCACGCGAGCTGAGCGACGACCTGCTCGTGGTGATGCGCGTGTACTTCGAGAAGCCGCGCACCACGACGGGGTGGAAGGGGTTGATCAACGACCCGCACCTCGACGACACGGGCGACGTCAACGAGGGCCTGCGGCTCGCGCGCAAGCTGCTGCTCGAGGTGCTCGCGCTCGACCTGCCTGTCGGCTGTGAGTTCCTCGACCCGATCACGCCGCAATACATCGCCGATGCGGTCAGCTGGGGGGCGATCGGGGCGCGTACGACCGAGAGCCAGATCCACCGCCAGCTCGCCTCCGGGCTGTCGATGCCCGTGGGCTTCAAGAACCGCACCGATGGAAACCTGGCGGTGGCGGTCGATGCGGTGCGCGCGGCCGCCGTGCCGCACACGTTCGCCGGGATCGACCTCGCCGGGAGCCCAGCCGTACTGCACACGCGCGGCAACCACGACTGTCACGTGATCCTGCGGGGCGGACGCGCGGTCCCCAACTACGACGCCGAGGGGGTGGGCGACGCGCTAGAGCGGCTGCGTGCGGTCGGGCTGCCGGAGCGGGTCGTCGTCGACGCCTCGCACGACAACAGCGGCAAGGACGCCGGGCGCCAGCCCGGCGTGGCCGCCGACATCGCCGCTCAGATCTCTGGTGGCAACGCCGCGCTCGTCGGGGTCATGCTCGAGTCGTTCATCGTCGCCGGGCGCCAGGACCTGAAGGACGGAGTGACGCCGACCTACGGGCAGTCGATCACCGACGCGTGCATGTCGTGGGAGGGCACCGAGGAGGTGTTGGCGGGGCTCGCAGAGGCGGTGCGGGCGCGGCGCCGGGTGCGCTGACGCGCGCACGGAGGTCGGGCGCCGGCTGCTCCCGCGCTCAGACCGAGCCGGGCGGACCGGTGAAGAGCCGCTGCCAGAGCATGCCGGCTGCGATCGCGACGAGCACCACCTCGTCCCACCAGGTCGCGAGCGGATCGAGCGGGCTGCAGGCGAGCACCAAGGCGAAACCCCACAACGTCCACGCGACCCGCAGGCCCTGCCTCGTCAACTCGGGATGGCGACCGAAGGCCAGCGCCAGACGGCCGGCGAAGCCGCCCAGATCGTGCTCCCGACCGAGCAGCCGTGCGCAGATCGCGAGCGCCCACACGGCCACGGTGAACGCGAGGTAGCCGAACGGGCGCAGGAGCAGCTGCGCGATGGCCCGAGCGTTTCGTGAGAAGCCGATGGCCGCGCGCCGCACGCTCGCCCTCCGTCTAGCCGCTTCGCTGGGCGATCGTCGGGGCGGGCGCACGAGCCGGGCGCAGCGCCACCGGGTGGCGAGCGATCACGTGTAGGCAAATCCCAGCCACACACCGAGAATAGCCTGGACGCTGAGCCTCTGGGCACGTTTGACGAGCCGAGCTCATACCGATCGAGGACGCCGTATTGACGTTGCCTATACGGGCGGCGCCACGGGTTCCGGCGGTGATACCTCGCGGCCTCACGGTTCTGGGTATTGGTACTCTGCCGGCTGCTGACGCGACGCCGACACTATCGACGCGGTCCGCCTCGATGCCCTTCAAGCCAGCCCAACTGCGCTATTTCGTGACCGTCGCCGAGGAGGGCCAGGTCACGAGCGCGGCGAAGCGGCTTGAAATCGCCCAACCGGCGCTGTCGCAGGCGATCTCGCAGCTGGAGTCCGAGCTTGGCCTGCAACTGTTGGAACGGCATTCGCGCGGGGTCAGGCTGACGCCGGACGGCGAGAGCTTCCTTCCGAAGGCGCGGATCGCGGTGGAGACCGCGCACGACGCCGAACGAGAGGCGCTGTCCTTGGCCCGCAGGGCGAGCGGGACCGTCGAGGTCGGCTTCGTGGGGCCACCGCCCACGATCAGCGCGCCCGACCTGTTCGCCGAGTTTCGACGCATTCACCCCGACGCGGAGCTCTCGTTCCGGGACCTGCCGTTCCCGCGGGGGACGACGCGCTCGTGGCTGGAGGAGGTTGATGTGGCCTACTGCCACCAGCCGGATCTCGAACCCGGGATCCGTACCCAACGCGTCCGCTTCGAGCCCCGCGCAATCGTCGCCCACACGACTCACCCGCTGGCGAAGGAGGCCGAGGCCGAGCTGAGGCTGGACGCGGTGCTCGATCAGACCTTCATCGGCTACCACCCGGATGTCCAGCCGTCGTGGGCGGCGTTTCACAGCCTCGACGATCATCGCGGCGGACCGCCTCGCGCGATCACCGCCGGCCATGCGTCGACATCGCTGCAGATGCTCGGCATCATGTCGACCGGCGCCGCGATCACGGCGGTGCCCGCGTGTGACGCCAAGATCGCACATGACGCACTGCCCGACCTGATCGTGTTCCCTCTCCGCGATGCCGCCCCGGCCGTGCTGTCGTTGGTCTGTCCGTCCGAGGGATCTCATCCGCTCGCCGACGCGCTCTTGAACGTCGCGGCGAGCGTGGCCGCGTCCGAGCCCGAGCGCGAGCTGCTGGATGGGAAGGGCCGGCACTGAGCAGCTTCCGTACATAGACGGCCATGTCCTTTCGGCGTGGTCACCTTCGCTATTTCGTCGCCGTCGTCGAGGAGGGTCAGATCACACGCGCGGCCGCCAAGCTCCACATCGCGCAACCGGCTCTGTCGCAGGCGATCGCACAGCTCGAGGCCGAAGTCGGTGTGCAGCTGCTCGAGCGGCACGCCAGGGGCGTGCGCCCGACGAGCGCCGGCGAGCGCCTGTTCGAGAAGGCACGCCTCGCGGTCGCAGCGGACGAGGACGCACTCGAGACGGCCGAAGCGCTGGCTCGCACGAAGACGGGAGAGGTCGAGTTCGGCTTCTTGGGCGCCCCGCCCGGGCTGGACAGCCCCGGCCTGCTCGGAGACTTCGTCGCCTCCTATCCGAACATCCAGCTCCGCTACCGAGAGCTGCCGTTCCCCACATCGCCGACCTCGTCCTGGATGGCGGAGGTGGACGTCGCGGCGTGCCACCTGCCCCCGGCCGACCCGAACGTGTGGGCACGGTTGCTCCGGCGTGAACCGCGGGTGGTCCTGGCCCCTCGCGATCATCCCGTCGCCGGGCGCGCCGAGGTGAGCGTCGATGAGGTGTTCGGGGAGGAGTTCATCGCTTTTCACCCCGATGTGGACCGCGCGTGGGCCGGCTTTTGGAGCTTGGACGACCACCGCGGCTCCCCGCCCGACCGGGTCACCGTGGATCGCGCGACGAGTCCCCAGGAGGTCCTCGCCGCGCTTGCTGCGCGCGAGGCGATCACGACCGTGCCGGCCTCGGTCGCCAGGGTGATCGTGAGCGTGCTGCCGATGATCGTGGCGATCCCGCTCCGCGACGCCTCGCCGTCGGAGATCGTCCTGGTCGGCCACAAGGGTCGTCGCAACCCGCTCGTCGCGACGATCGTGACGTTCGCTCAAAAGCACGACCTCTCGACTCGAGCGGCAGAGCAGCCGACCGGAGAACCTGCACCGACGTCCGAGGAGAGCGCGGGACGGGAGCGCAAGGATTTCGCCCCCGTCCCGCGTGAGGAGCCGGGGGGAGGGATACCCCCAGCAGCATCGGGAGGGATGTGCGGCGCTGCCGGGAAGGGCAGCTAGGTCAATTGTGTGTTCGGCGGACGGGGCGCGTTCTCGATGGCCGCTGCCCTGCATAGAGCGGTGACCAACGTGACCACGCCGAGCCACGAAGGCGCGACTACGATCAACAGCACCTGAGTTGTCCTCTCTAGGTAGCCGATCTGGTCTCGCCCAGTCTCCATCGATGGGGCTGAGAAAGCCAATACCAATTGGTCAGGCGCCATCAGCGCTACCTATGGCACGGCTGGGGCCGCGGGACGCCGGTCGCGCGGGCAAGGACCGGATCGGCGCGGCCATTCGTCGCGGGCGCACGTCTAGCCGTAGGCGCCGAACGCGGTCGGCCATTCGCGCGCGATCAAGCGCTGGGCCGCGGCGAGCGACATCCGTCGCTTGCACACCAGCCGGTTGAGGGCTCGCTCGAGACGGTCCTTGGGGTTCAGGTAGAAGCCGGCGCGGAGCGGGTAATCGGGCTCCGGCCAGAGGTTGCGCGGATCGTTGACCGCCCCACCCAGCTCGAGCGGCACGAGGTGGTCGTACTCGTATGCGGAGGTGCGCGCGCCGTCTCCGTAAGCGTCCATGCTCATGAGCTTCTCGCGCGCGGTGATCGACTCGGGCGGCCGCACCGTGGCCGTCCAACCCGCGCGGCAGATCGTCGCGTCGATGCTCGCCTGCCGGACCGCCGGGTTGAGCGCCCCCGGGGTGCAGTGGGGATCGGGCGTCGCGTAGAGACCGGACCCGCGCGCGTGGCAGGTCCCGGCCCCCGGTTGACGTTGGACCACGTGACCACTCGCCGTCGAGAAGGGGATGCCGAGCGCCGCAGCGTTGCCGGCGGCGGCGAGAACCGCGATCGCAGGCAACACGAGCGCGAGCGCGCGTGCAAGCAGAGACGCTTCGGTCGGGCGACGGTTCATCGGCGGAATGATGTCGCACGGCATCCCCGAGCGGGCCGCTGCCGGCCGCTCGGCTCGACCGGTTGTCCACTGCTGGTTTGCCGGCCTGCCCTTCGGGTATTTGGAACGCCACTGCCCGGCTCTGGGAGGAGTGAGGTGCTGCGTTTGAAGTGCTTGAGATGTGGGCTCGCCGTGCCCTACAAGGGGTCGCGCGGCGACGTCTGCCCGCGGTGCCTCGTCCGCGACGACCAGGCGGTCGCGCTGATCACGGTCAGCGACCAGCCGTCGGCGCCGGGCGGCACGATCGGGCGCCTGCGGATCAACAGCAAGAGCGAAGGCGACCGCCAGACGATCATCCTCAGCGGCGAGCTCGACGTCGCCTCGTCGCAGATCCTCGAGTCGGTCATCGCCGACGCCTGCGCCTCCGGCGTGAAGGAGCTCGCACTGAACCTCGCCGGAATCGAGTTCATGGACTCCACCGGGCTGCGCGCCATCCTGCAGGGGCAGGCGATGTGCGAACGGCACGAGTGCAGCTACTCGCTGTCACCGGCCCAGCGTCAGGTCGAGCGCGTGCTGACGGAGACGGGCGTCGGCGAGCGCCTGCGCCGGCGCCCGCGGCTGATGGCTCCTCGCGCGGGCGCCTGAGCGGGGCCGGCTCTGGGGCCGGACATCGCGCAGCGGCGGAGGCTGCCCCAGCAGAGCGGGCGGCGCGTTCGTCGCGCAAACGATGACCTCGGTCCAGCGCTGTTCAGGAATCGGCCCGATCCGCCGATGATTGTTGGGATGACCGGGCCGCTGCCGAACCTGGAACCGGATCGTGGCCACGTCGAGCGCCCGACGCCGTCATCGGAGGCACTGGCGGCCGATCTCCGCCGCCTCGGCGACGCCACCCTTGCCCGTTGCTCGGACGTGCTCGCCCAGACCGTCGCGCACACGGCCAACTCGGGGCAGACCGTCGATGCGCCCGTGCAGAGCAGCTTCGAAGACATCTGCGTCGCGTCGACGACGG
Source organism: Solirubrobacteraceae bacterium (assembly GCA_035553095.1). Taxonomy (GTDB): domain Bacteria; phylum Actinomycetota; class Thermoleophilia; order Solirubrobacterales; family Solirubrobacteraceae; genus Palsa-744. The sequence goes on from DATNDZ010000022.1 coordinate 63,735, forward strand.
CCGTCGCACGCTGGATCGCCGGTGACGACATCGCGGTCACGCACGAGGCGAGCAGAGCGACGTCGAGGATCTTCGGCGAGCTCGCGGCGCACCGGGCCGCGTCGCTTCACGAGGTCACGCGCCGCAGCCTCTGGTGGCGCAACGTGATGGCCGATGTGCTGCGCGAGTGCGCCGCCACGCTGGAGGTCTCCGAGGAGGCGCTCGATCGCGCGCTGAACATGCTGCAGCTGAGCCTCGAGCTCAGCATCCTCAAGGTGTGCGAGTGCTTCGAGCGCGAGCGTGAGCTGACCGACGAGGAGCTCAAGCGGCGCGAGGACGAGCTCGCCTTCCTCGCCACGCACGACCCACTCACGGGCCTGCCCAACCGGACGCTGATCCTCGATCGCGCAGAGCAGATGCTCGCGCGCACCTCGCGCAACAACGCTCCGGTGGCGGCGCTGTTCATCGATCTCGACAACTTCAAGAGCATCAACGACACGCTCGGACACAACGTCGGCGACGAACTGCTTCAGGCGGTCGCGGCGAGGCTGGACACGGTCGTTCGCGGCTCCGATGCTCTGGGCCGCCTCGGCGGCGACGAGTTCGTCGTCGTCGTCGAGGAAGTCTCGGCGACGAGCGGGCCCGAGCTGGTCGCGGAGCGTGTGCTGGAGGCGCTCAAGCAGCCATTTGCGCTGGGCCCCGGTCTCCAGACGAGCGTCACCGTCAGCGCGAGCATCGGCGTGTCGGTCGGCGAGCACGTCGCCGCCGCCGATCTTCTGCGTGACGCCGACATCGCGATGTATCGGGCCAAGTGGGACGGGCGAAACGGCTTCGTCGTGTTCGAGAGCTCGATGAAAGACACTGTGCAGAACCGCATGGAGCTCGAGATGGAGCTGCGCGAAGCGCTCGAGCACGGCGAGTTCGTGCTCGCCTATCAGCCCACGCTCGACCTCGCCAGCATGCAACCGACGGCGGTCGAGGCGCTGCTGCGCTGGCAGAGCTCCAAGCGCGGCTTCGTGCAGCCGGACGCGTTCATCCCGCTGCTCGAGGAGACGGGCCTGATCGTCGCGGTCGGCAGATGGGTGCTCTCGGAGGCGTGCCGCCAAGCGATGGGATGGCGCGCCGCCGGACACCACATCGACGTGGCGGTGAACGTGTCGGGGCGTCAGTTGGACACCGATCAGCTCGTCGCCGACATCGAAGCCGCGCTTTCGCAGAGCCGACTCGACCCCGACGCGCTCACGATCGAGATCACGGAGACGACCCTGATGAACAACATCGAGGACACGGCCCGACGGCTGCGGGCGATCAAGGCACTCGGCGTTCGCATCGCGATCGACGACTTCGGCACCGGCTACTCCTCACTGGCGCACCTGCAGAGGTTCCCTGTGGACGCGCTCAAGATCGACCGCTCGTTCGTCTCCGGGTTGAAACAGCGCAAAGAGGGCGAGACGCTGATCCACACGCTCGTGCAGCTCGGCAAGGCTCTCGACATCAGGACGTTCGCCGAGGGCATCGAGGAGGAGCAGGAGCTGTCGCTGTTGCGCCAAGAGGACTGCGACAGCGGCCAGGGCTTCCTCTTCGCGCGGCCGATGGAGGCAGCCGCGGTGCAGGAGTTCTTCACGAGCTGGATCGCCCCCGAGCGCGCCGACTCCGTGCCCGCTTCGGCGGATGCCGGCTAGCTCAGCCGACGTCGATCCCGTTCGGTCCCGGTTCCTCTTCGTCGGCGGCTGAGTGGAAGGCCGGTCGGCGTCGTGCCCGCGTGGCGTAGTCGCGGGGCGAGGCGTCGGTCCCCGGACCGTCGGCGAGCGTGATCGGCTCGCTCAGCGGCGGCACGCCGACGACGATGCGGTCGCGTCCGGCGGCCTTCGCGTCATAGAGCGCGGTATCGGCGATCTGAAGAAGCTGCTCGATCGAGGCGGCCTGCGTGGAGTCGGTCAGACCGAAGCTCGCCGTGAAGCGGGGATGGCTGCCGACGTGCGACTCGGCGAGGCGCTCACGAATGCGCTCGAGCACGAGCAGCGCTCCCTGGCGCTCCAGCTCGGGTAGGACGAGCACGAACTCCTCGCCGCCCCAGCGGGCGACGACGTCGTGGTCGCGCAGAACGCTCTGGCAGACCTGTGCGAACAGGCGCAGGGCGCGGTCGCCGGCCTCGTGGCCGTGCTTGTCGTTGAGCTTCTTGAATTCGTCGAGGTCGGCGAGCGCGAGCGCGAAGTCGTGCCCGCCTTTGAGCAGGCCGCGAAGATGGGTCTGCGTGGTGCGCCGGTTGGGGAGGCCAGTGAGACCGTCGGTTGCGGCCTGCAGCTGAGACCGCTCGAACGCGCGGACCGTGCCGATGCGCGCGCCGGCCTGCGTGGCCAGCAACGTCAGCTGCTCGACGGCGAGGGCGCTCGGGGGGGCGCCCTCCGCCGCGGTGACGTGCAGCACTCCGAGCGCGCGGCCCATGAAGCCGACCGGGACACACGCGGCCGAGCACGGACCCGACTCGCGCCCGCGCAGCTTTGGGCAGGCGTTGAGCGCCTCACTGGACTCGAACACGACGGCGCTGCCCCGCCGTACGGCGGCGCAGGAGAAGGGGGACTCCACCGGGCACTGAGGCGCGCCCGCCGAGGCGCTGATCGCGACCCGCTTCAGGTGCGCGCGGCTGGAGTCGGAGAGCAGCAGCTCCATCGGCGTGGCCGGCGAGATCTCGCTCATCGCCCGCTGGACGACGTCGTAGGCGGCGCTCTCTTCGTCCGCCATCTCGAGCGCCTCGATCAGCTGGCCGCCGAACTTGTCGCGCTCGGTCTGCAGGGAGACCTCCCCCTCGAGCCTGACCCGCTCGGTGATGTCGCGGGCGTTCACGACGACGCCGGCCACGTGTCGATCGCTGCGCAGGTCGGTGATGTGGGCCTCGAGATGCCGCCACGCCCCATGCCTGTCGCGCATCCGGAACACGAGCTCGTGCGGCTGTCCGGTCGACTGGGCTGAGGCCACGGACGCGCGGTCATCGTCGTGGATCAGCCGCTCGAAGCCATCGCGCAGCAGGTCCGCTTCCGGCCGGCCGACGAGCGTGATGAACGAGCGGCTGGCGTAGCGGCAGCCGCCGGCGCCGAGCACGGCGACGAGGTCGGTCGAGGAGTTCACGAGGCTGCGGAAGTGGGACGTGCGTCGCCGGGTTGCGGCCACCAGCGCCCACGCCAGCAGCAGCGAAGCGAGCAGCCCGCCGGCGCCAAGCGCTGCCTGCATCGTGATCAGATCGCTGATGTTCTGATCGTCGTCGGAGGCGATCGTCCGCGCCGCGTTGAGCGAGACGTTGGAGGTCAATGCGGCGAGCACGCGCACGCGCTCGATCGGGTCGGCGATGTGAAGGCGCTCGTCGGCGCTCAGCGCGATCGAGCTGAGCGGGCGATGAGCGAGCACCGCGGCCCCGGACCTCGTGAGGTCCTCGACCAAGCGCTTCTCCTGGGCGAGCTGTCCGCGCAGGACCGCACCGTGCGCCCGCGGCAGCTTTGTCTCGTCGTCATCGCCCGGAACGGCCGGGGCGGTGCCGCCGTCGAGCAGGGCGCTCGCGCTCGCTCTGAGCGTCATCGCGAGCCCGGCCGGATCGGCCTGGTGATCGGACTGGACGAGCAGGATGCTCTCGACGTAGCGCTCGGCCAGCGTCCGCTGGCGGTCGGCCACCTGGACCACCGCGGCACGGCCGCGGGAGCGATCGATCGCGATCACCGACAGCGCCGCGCTGAGGCCGAAGATCAGCGCGAAGGTCCCGAGGATCGCCGCGATCGTGCGCCCCCCTCCGGAGGCGAACGGGCGAAAGGCGCCTGTTCCGCGGCCGATCATTGCACGACCACTTCCGTGTGCATGCCGCCCATGTAGTGGCCGGCCATGTTGCAGAAGAACACGTAGCGCCCCGGTGTCAGCTTGACGCTGAGCGTCCGATCCCCGCCCGGTGCACCGGGCTCGAGTGCGCCGGGCTCGTCGCGCTCGAGGGCCTCCTCATCGAGCGTCAGGCCGTCGGTGCGCATCGGCAGTCCACGCGGTCCGATGCGCGCGACGATCAGCTCGTGCTCGTCAGGCCCGTCGTTGCGTACGTGCAGATCCACCTCGCCCGCGGGCAGCTGCCGCGGCGTGGAGATCGCGAAGTCCTTCTCGACCACGGCGGCGACCTGCGTGCGGCCGTCCTCGGCCGCTGAGCCGCAGCCAGCTGCGAGCACGGCTGCGAGCGCCGCGAGCAGGACGCCCAGACGCTGCCACGAGATGTAGGTCGGCATGCGATCGCTCCTCAACTGTTCTGGTCGGCGGAATCCGACGCGAACTTGAGCCTTGAGGAACGTCGCGTCTGTGCAGCTCAGGCGATCTCGCGCAGCCGGGTACGGCACGCGGCTGCGACATCCTCGGCGCTCACCTGTCCGAGCAGGGCGTGATGACGTTCGCCGCCGTCGGCGATCGCTCTCAAGGCCTGCCGGTAAGCGCGAACGGCAGCGCGGGCGTCGCCACGACGGTCGTGCGCGCGGCCGAGCTGGAAGGCCGCAAGCGCGAAGGTCGGCTCTATGTACAGGGCACGGCGCAGCGACTCGGCGGCAGCAATGGGATCGTGGGCCGCCAGCTCGGCCATGCCCCGCACGAAATAGGCCTCCGCGTTGAGCGGGTCCGCCGACAGGATCCCGCCGGTCGTCTCGATCGCGGCGTGGGTGGCCGGCGGTAGAAGCTCCCGGAATCGGGGAAGGAATGGAGTCAGCGGTGGGACATGACGAAAGAAGATCGACCGGTCGATATCCCTAGTCCGCGCGGAGGCCCGTTGCTGGGGTTCAGGCGGGGCCAGTTGCACAGCTTCGTGACGGTGGTCGAAGAGGGCCAGATCACCCGCGCTGCGAACAAGCTTCACATCGCCCAACCGGCGCTGTCCCAAGCGATCGCGCAACTGGAGCGCGACCTGGGTGTCCAACTGCTGGAGCGCCACGCACGTGGGGTCAATCTCACTGCGGCAGGCGAGGTCTTCTTCGAGAAGGCACGCATATCGGTGGCGGCGACGGAGGAGGCGCTCCAAGCCGCGAGGACGCTCGCGCGGGCGGCCGAGGCGACGCTCGCGGTCGGCTTTCTCGCCACGTCGCCAACGGTCCATTTTCCCGAGCTGTTCGCCGCGTTTCGTGAGAGCTATCCGCACTGCTCGCTGAGCTTCCACGAGCTGCCGTTTCCCTCCGGGGCGGTGGATGCATGGTTGAAGGAGGTGGATGTTGCGCTCTGCTTCCCCCCGAGGCTGCCACCGACAGTGGAGGCACTCGTGCTTCGAGAGGAACCGCGGTGTCTGCTCGCGCGAGCGGGTCATCCCCTGGCGCAGAGCACGAGTCTCGCTGTCGCCGACGTGTTGAACGAGACCTTCCTCGGCTATGACTCGGCGCCGGAGCCCGGCTGGGGCGGTTTGTGGAGCCTCGACGATCATCGCGGTCACCCACCGGCGTCGGTGACCAACCACCGTCTGAGCACTCCGATGGAGGTGGTCGCCGCGATCAGCTCCGAGGACGCCGTCACGGCGATCCCCGCGTGTCACGCCGAGACGATTGTGAGGGCGGCCACCGGTCTCGTCGCGATCCCGCTGCGAGACGCCCATCCCTTGAAGTTCTCGTTGGTGTCGCGCAAGGAGCAGCACAATCCGGCGATCCGGGCCCTGTTCGCGACGGCGCGACGCTTCGTCGAGGCCTAAAAGCTGCGTCGTCGCCGTTCGCGGCCGACGCTCGCGCTCGCCGTTGGGCAGCGTGGTCGTCTGCTCCCGCCTACACGGGCCTGCGCGCGTGCTGCCTGGCGCGCGCGGCAGCCGTCTTCGCGCGGGCCGCGGAGACGGCGGCGGCGTAGGCGGACTTCAGACCGCCCAGCGTCTCGTGCGAGGTCTCGCCCATGGCAGGAAGATCTTGCGGATCCGTCGCTCCAGCCGGCAGGATTCCGATCTCGAGATGTGGCGCCGAGGAGATGCCGACGATGCCGCATCCGACCTCGGCGATCGGCTGGCCTGCGCTCACGTGGGTGCCGAGGGCCACCAGCGCCGGAGCGGCGTGTCCGTAGTAGATGTAGCGGCCCGCATCGGGACCGCTGTCTGCGAGCAGCACAGGCGCCGAGTCGCCAAAGCCGGCGAGGCCCTCGCGCACGATCGTGCCGCTCGCGACAGCCAGCTCCGTGAGTCGCGCGCCGCACTGGTTGGCATTGCCTCCGAGATCGACGCCCTGGTCCAACGACCATGCGCCCGGCGCGGCCACGCGCGCGAGGGGGAAGAGCGGGAAAACCCAGCCGCGCGAGCCGATCGGGTACGGGCTGGCGCTGAAGGCCGGTGCAGGTGCCGTCACAGCCGTGCCGGACGCCGTCGTGCCGCCTGAGGACGGCGCGTTCGGCGGTGGGACAGGCGCGCCCGTCGGTCCGGGCGAGACACCTCCGGTGGCGTCGCCAAGGGTCCCCTGCGCGGCGCCGAGCGAACCGAGCCCCACGAGCAGGATCAGCGTGACCGCATACGCCGCTGAGCGTCGATGCTTTCGCATTGGCCTCTCTCGTCGGCCTACGGGGTTAGCTGACGGGCTAGCGACGTGCGCCTCCCGCGGATTACCGCGGGACTCGCCCCAACAGGTTGGTTCCCCCGCTCCCGGTCGATCGACCGGGATTAGGCGCGGCGCAGATTAGCGAACACCTTGGCCCGCGGCACTGCCTGCAAGCCGTCAACCAGCGGCTGGAATTGGCCCCAGCTGAGTGCGACCGGGCGGCTGCGCCGGCAACGGCGCATTGAGACGAACGCGATCGACGCAGATGGCCGGCGCCGGTCGCCGGTCGGCGCCGGCCGTCTAGCGCCGGCCCACCGACCGGCGCCTTGCGCCGGAAGGGCTGAGCTCGTCGAAGTGATCGAGGGCTTCTCCGGACCCGGTGACGACGCAGGTCAGCGGGGACTCCGCAGGAACCACGGGCAGGCCGGTTTCCGCAGCGAGCAGCTCCGGGAAGCCCTGCAGCAGGGTGCCGCCGCCGGCCAACAGGATCCCGTCGCGTGCGATGTCTCCGGTCAGCTCCGGCGGGGTCTGCTCCAGCGTGTCCTTGATTGCCTGGACGATCTCGCCCAGCGGAGCCTCGATCGCCGCCCGCACCTCGCCGCTGCGAAGCATGATCTCCGTCGGCAGCCCCGTGATCAGGTGGCGTCCGCGAACCGCGTTGACCTCTTCGGTCTCGGACGCGACCGCAGACCCGATCGCGATCTTGATCGCCTCGGCGGTCTGCGATCCGATCGCCAACTGATGTTCGAGGCGCAGGTAGCGCGTGATCGCCTCATCGAGCTCGTAGCCGCCGACGCGAAGCGAACGTGACAGCACGATTCCGCCGAGTGAGATCACGGCAACCTCACTGGTCCCCCCGCCGACGTCGACGACCATTCGGCCGATCGGTTCGGCGATCTGCAGCCCAGCGCCGATCGCCGCCGCGATCGGCTCCTCGATCAGGTGGACGCGACGGGCTCCGGCTGCGAGCGATGCCTCCTCGACCGCGCGTTTCTCGACCTCGGTGATACCCGACGGCGCGCACACGATCAGACGAGGGTGCGCACGATGCCGGTCGAGCACCTTGCGGATGAAGTAGCGCAGCATCTGCTCGGTGACCTCGAAGTCGGCGATCACGCCGTGGCGAAGAGGGCGGCTGGCGGAGATGGTCGCCGGGGTACGGCCGATCATCAGCTCGGCCTCCGCTCCCACGGCGTGCACATGCCCGGTGTGCGAGTCCGTCGCCACCACGGAGGGCTCGGAGACCACGATTCCCTGGCCCCCGACGTAGACGAGCGTATTGGCCGTCCCGAGATCGATCGCCATGTCCCGTACCCCGAGCGTCGGCGCGATGTGGCGCCGCGCCACGTCGCGTCGCGATCCATCTCGGCGAAACCGCATCCCGACAGACTGGCAGACATGCGCGGTGCCCTGAGCATCCCGCCTCTCTCGGCCCTGCATGGCCATCACGGCGCTAGGCTGAAGGCTCGAACGGGAGAGAGGGCGAATGCTCAGGCATCGAGTCTGGATCGCGCTCGTATCAGCGGTCCTAGCCGGCTTCGCTACGTCAGGCACAGAGACCGCGTTCTCGGCGCCGGCGCAGCCGAGGGTGCTGCTCGACACCACATATACGCCGCCGAGCGGCAGCGTGATCCGCGTGCACAGCGGCGAGGACCTGCAGGCGGCGCTCGACCGCGCGGTCCCCGGCGACCAGGTGGTGCTGGACGCCGGCGCCACCTTCACGGGCAACTTCGTGCTGCCCAAGACGGCAGGCTCGGGACTGATCGTCGTGCGCACCTCGGACATCGGCACACTGCCGGAGGGGGTGCGCGCCGAGCCCAGCGACGCCCCGCACTTGGCGCGCATCGTCAGTCCGAGCTTCGACGGCGCGGTAAACGCGGCGCTCGGAGCGCACGGCTGGCGCTTGATCGGCATCGAGCTCACGGTCGCCCCGGGCGTCGGCGAGAACACGGGCGTGGTCAGGCTCGGAACCGGTTCGGAGACCGCCCGCTCGCAGCTCCCGCGTGAAATCGTGATCGACCGGTGCTGGATACACGGCAACGACACCCAGAACGACCGGCGTGGCGTGGCGCTCAACGGGATCGCCGAGGCGGTCATCGACTCGACGGTCTCGGACTTCCACGAGGTCGGATACGACGCGCAGGCGATCGCCGGATGGAACGGCGCCGGGCCCTTCAAGATCGCGAACAACGAGCTCGAGGCCTCGGGCGAGAACGTGATGTTCGGCGGCGCCGACCCAGCCATCGCGAAACTCGTTCCCTCGGACATCGAGATCCGCCACAACCACTTCTTCAAGCCACTCACCTGGCGCGTCGGCGACCCGAGCTACGCCGGCATTCACTGGACCGTGAAGAACCTGTTCGAGCTGAAGAACGCGCGCCGGGTGCTGGTGGACGGCAACCTGTTCGAGAACTCCTGGGGCGACGCCCAAACGGGCTTCGCCATCCTGCTCAAGTCGGCGAACCAGGAAGGCGGTGCGCCTTGGTCGGTTACGCAGGACGTGACCTTCACCAACAACCTCGTGCGCCATGCGGCCTCGGCGATGGCGATCGAGGGCAGAGACCCTGGCGGCGCCGTCTCTTACACGCGTCGCCTCACGGTCGCGAACAACCTGTTTGACGACATCGACGGCAAAGCGTGGAAGGGCTCGGGCGACTTCCTCCAGATCACCGACGGCTCTCGGGCACCTGACGGCGCCAAGAACGGCCCGGGGAACGTCACTGTCGATCACAACACGGTCTTCCAGACGCGCAACGTGATCAGCGCCGAAGGCGTCAGCAAAGGCTTCGTCTACACGAACAACATCACCCCACACAATCGCTACGGAGTAAAGGGCAGCGACCTGGCGACAGGACTGGACACCCTGAAGGCCGACTTCCCGGGCTCGGTGTTCGAACGCAACGTGCTGATCCACGGCAAATGCTCGCTGTACCCGCCGGACAACTACTGTCCGAGCACGATCGAAGACGTCGGCTTCGTCGACTATGCCGGCCACGACTACCACCTCGCGCCCGACTCTCCGTTCCGAGGGGCCGGGACGCTCTCCTCCGACGTGGGCGCCGACATCGACGTGATCGAAGCGGCGGTCGGCTAGCGGGCGCGCTCCTCTGACTGGCGCAACTCGATCCGGCGGATCTTGCCGGTCAGCGTCTTGGGCAGCGCGTCGGTGAACTCGATCAGCCGCGGGTAGGCATAGGCACTCAGACGAGTGCGCACGTGCGACTGGATCTCCTTGGCCAGCTCCTCCGAGCGTTCATGTCCCTCGGCGAGCACGATGAAGGCCTTGACGACGTGGCCACGACGCTCGTCGGGCGAGGCCACGACCGCGGCCTCCGCGACGGCCGGATGCTCGAGGCAGGCGGACTCGACCTCGAAGGGCCCGATCCGGTATCCGGCAGCGATGATCAGGTCGTCGGCTCGGCCCTCGTACCAGATGTAGCCGTCTGCGTCGGCGCGCGCGGCGTCGCCGGTGTGAAACCACTCGCCGCCGAACACGCGCTCGGAGTCCTCGGGGCGGTTCCAGTAGCCAATCGGGTAATGCGGGTTGGAGCGCGCCTTCAGGCACAGCTCGCCGCGCTCTTCGGCGGCGACCGGGTTGCCGTCCTCATCGAGAAGCGCCATCTCCCACCCTGGGCACGGCTTTCCCATCGAGCCTTCGCGGACGTCCATGAACGGGTAGTTGCCGACCATCGGGTAGGACTCCGTCATCCCGTAGTAATCGAGGACGGTGATGCCGTACTGATCACGGAACCAGCGGATCGCCTCGGGGTTCAACGGCTCCCCGGCGCTGCAGACGATCCGAAACTGTTGCGGGTAGCGCGCGCCGGCGTCGGAGATCGACATCATCGAGCGCATCGCCGTCGGCGTGGTGAAGACGTTCGTGACCTCATGGCGCGAGAGGAAGTCGAGCTGCTTGTGTGGATCGAAGCCGCCCTCGCGCGCGTAGACGCATTGCACAGCCCCACGCTGCCATGGACCCAACAGTGGCGCGATGCCGGCGGCCCACGCCCACTCGCCCATGCCGTGGAAGCGCTCGCCGTCCTGCACTTCGTGGCAGTAGTCGAACTCGACGTGCGCGATCAGATAGCGATGGGCGTGCACGATGCCCTTGGCCAAGCCGGTCGTCCCGGAGGTGTAGTACAGCTGCGCGGGGTCGTCGGCCGCGGTGTCGACGGTCGGATGCTCGGTCGGTTGCCCCTCGAGCAGCCCATCGTCGAGCACGAGGATTTGGTCGTGCATCTCGGCGAAGCGCGGCGCGTTGGCCCTGTCGGTGACGAGCAC
>DATNDZ010000023.1:0-47740 GCA_035553095.1 Solirubrobacteraceae bacterium
CGCGCGGCGCAGCCGCGCGCAGGTCCTCGGCGCGCTGGGCGCGCTGGCGCTGGGCGCCGCGATCGCCTACGCCGTATTCGGCGTGGACGGCGTCAACGTCGTCGCCGCGCTCAACCGCGACGCGGCGTTCGTCTCCAGCGACAGCTTCGCCACGGAGATAGCCCACCTGTTCGGCAAGCCCGGCGTGTTCCCGATCGACCACGACCTGCTCAAAGCGGCCCTTGTGATCATCGTGCTGCACCTGCTGTGGCGCACCTGGAGAGGCTACGACTGGGTCGCGGCGTCCGGCTGGGCGCTGCTGGCGATCTCGGTCACGAGCACGTGGCTGCTGGCCTGGTACATCCTGTGGCCGTTGCCGCTTGCCGTGATCGCGCGCGACCGGCGACTGCTCGTGGCCACGCTCGCGATCCAGGCGCTCTTCATCGTCCACCAGATGACACCGCTGCTGGCGCCCGTCAAATGAGCGCAGCGACCCTCACCACGCACGAGCGGGGCAACCGGTGAGCGGGGACGCGACGCCGCTCGAGCGACGCCTGGGGCGGCTTCCCGCCGGGCTGCGTCCGCTCGAGCACGAGCGCCCGGGCAGCGGCAGGCTGTGGCGGGTCGAGACCGTCGCGCTGCTGCTCGGGGGGATCCTGCTCGCGATCGCGACCGTCAACGACGTCGTGCTCGGCACGCGCACGAACCACCGGCTCGTCGCCGATCTGCGCACGTGGCGCGCCTACACGGGCAACGACTACAAGAACGTCGCGACCGAACAGGACATCCAGCACCACACGACGACCGACGTCGTCTGCGGCAACACGGTGCCCGGACCGCCGAAGGAGCGCGTGCAGATCTGCCTGCAGATGACCGGGCCGGTCGTGCGCGGCTACCGCGCCGCCAAGGGCGGCTGGTACCTGCCGGCGAACACCGAAAAGAACCTGCGCCGCTATCGCTACGGCTGCTTCGGCACGACCAAGGCCCAGGGGGCCTGCCCGCGATGAGTGCCGTTGCCGCGGTCGGCCCCGCGGCGATCGGCGGGGAACGGCGCCTGGCGCGATGGTGGCCGTTGGCGGCGCTGATCGTGCTCGCCGCGGCCTTGCGCCTGGCGACGCTGACGCAGCAGGGCTTCTGGTACGACGAGGCGTTCACGCCCGTGCACGTGCTGCACGCCGGCCTCGGGGCGACGCTCAAATCGGTCGTGCACACCGAGAACACGCCGCCGCTGTGGTACCTGCTGGCGTGGGCCGACGCCCGGCTGTTCGGCGATGGCGCGCTGGCGCTGCGACTGCCCTCGGCGCTGGCCGGGATCGCGACGGTGCCCGTCGTGTGGGCGATCGGGCAGGAGCTGTCCGGGCGCCGCGCGGCGCTGATCGGTGCGGCTCTCGTCGCAGTCAACCCGCTGTTCGTGTGGTACTCGCAGGAGGCCCGCGCCTACGGCCTGTTCGTGCTGTTCTCGGCGCTCGCGATGCTCTGCTTCGCGAGGCTGCTGCGCGCCCCCAGCGGCGGGCGTGCGGCGGCCTTCGCCGTCAGCGGAGCGCTGGCGCTGTTGACGCACTACTTCGCCGTGTTCCTGCTCGCGCCGATGGCGCTGTGGCTGCTGCTCGATCAGCGCTCGCGCAAGGCGGCGCTACCCGCGATCGGCGCGCTCGCGCTCGTCGGTCTCGCGCTGGTGCCTCTGATCTCCGCGCAGGGAGGACACGGCACGCAGTGGATCGGACGATGGGCGCTGTCGAGCCGCCTGCAGGCGATCCCGCAGTACTACCTCACCGGCTACTCGGGCAGTCCGCTCGGACGCGGCGTCGAGCTGCTCGTGGCCTTGCCCCTGCTCGCCGGGGTGCTGATCGGCGGCTTCAGGCTGTTGGCGGGCCCGAGACCGGCACCGGCGCCGGTCCCTGCACCTGCGCGCTCGACGACGACGGCTGCGCCCGCCGCGGCCGAGGCGCCGGAGCCCTCGCGCGAGGGGGCCTCGATCAGCTTCTCGATCGCCGCCTTCGCCGTGCTGGCGCCGGTCGCGCTGGCCGTGCTCGGCGCCGACTACCTCGCGCCCCGGAATCTCGTGGGGGCGATGATCCCCGTGAGCGTGCTGGTCGCGATCCTGCTCGCCGCCGTGCCGGCGCCGCTCGGCCCGTTGCTCGCGGGCGCCGGCGCGGCGGGCCTGATGGCGGTGTCGATCGACGTTGATCTCAGTCCGCGGCTGCAGCGGGGCAACTGGCGCGACGTGGCCAAGCTGCTGCGCCACCCCGCGGCAGCCGCCGGCTCCGCAAGCGGCCGGCCGGTCCCCGCGGCGACGACCCGCGTGCTCACGACGGTCGAGCTCGGCGCGGCCCCGCTCGAGTACTACCTGTCCGATCAGCGACTGCGAAACCTCTCGCGCCACGCCTCCGTCACGGTGAGCGAGATCGACGCGACCGGATACTCGCCGCTGCGCGCCGGAGCGGCAGACCCGCCCGCGCCCGGCTTCAGATTGCTCGAACGGCGAAACGTGGACGGCCTGATCGTGTATCGGTTCGTATCCTCGATCCCTCGCACCGTGTCTGAGGCGGATCTGCGCCGCCACGTGATCACGCTCGCCCATCCCGAGGTGCTCGTGCCGAGCGGCGCGCGCGTCTCACGGGCGGACGCGGGCATGGGCACGTTGCCTGTGCAAATGTCGTCGTCCGACCAAAACATTTAAGTTCCCGGGATGGCGTCGTCGACCCTAGAGGCCCGAGACGAGGTTGAGATGGCGCTGAAGCTGGCCTGCGAGCATCTGCTCTCGCTACAGAACGAGGCCGGCTGGTGGCAGGGAGAGCTGCAGACGAACGTGACGATGGACGCCGAGGACATGCTCCTGCGGGAGTTTCTCGGCATACGCCGGGCACCGGAGAGCGAGCGCTCGGCGGCGTGGATCCGCTCCCAGCAGCGCGCCGACGGCACCTGGGCGAACTTCTACGGCGGCCCGGGCGATCTGTCGACGACGATCGAGGCCTACTGGGCGCTTCGCCTTGCGGGAGACCCGGCCGAGGCGGAGCACATGCGCATCGCCGCCGAGTTCATCCGCTCGCAGGGCGGGCTCGCGCGGGCGCGCGTGTTCACCCACCTGTGGCTGTCGCTGTTCGGGCTGTGGTCCTGGGACGAGGTGCCCTCGCTCCCGCCCGAGGCGATCCTGCTGCCGTCGTGGTTCCCCCTCAACGTCTACGACTTCGCGTGCTGGGCGCGACAGACGATCGTCGCGCTGTCGCTGGTCAAAGCCCATCGCCCCTCGCGGCCGCTGCCGTTCGACCTGCGCGAGCTCGAGGTCCGCGGCGAGCCGGCCCCCGCCGGGCCGCTCTCCACGCGCGTGCGCCTGCTCGCATACGCCGATCGCGCGCTGCGCGCCTACGAACGGCGGCCGCTGCGGCCGCTGCGGCGGCTGGCGATGGCGCGCGCCGAGCGCTGGATCGTGCGACGCCAGGAGGCCGACGGATCCTGGGGCGGGATTCAACCGCCGTGGGTCTACTCGCTGATCGCGCTGCACCTCAGCGGCTATCCGCTCGATCACCCGGTCATGCGTAGGGGCCTGGAGGGTCTCGACCGCTTCATGGTCGAGGACCACGACGACAGCCGCGGCGTCGGCGCGCCGGCCGGCCCGAGCCGGCGCCTGGAAGCCTGTCAGTCGCCCGTGTGGGACACCGCCCTCTCGCTGATCGCGCTCAGCGATGCGGGCGTACCCGGCGATCATCCGGCGCTGCAGCGCGCCGCCGAGTGGCTGCTCGGCGAGGAGGTGACGGCCCGGGGCGACTGGGCCGTCGCCCGGCCGCGGCTCGCGCCGGGCGGCTGGGCGTTCGAGTTCCACAACGTCAACTACCCCGACGTCGACGACACGGCCGAGGTCGTGCTCGCGCTGCGTAGGGTCAGCGGCAGTCCCGAGCTCTACGCGGCCGTGGAGCGGGCCGCGACGTGGCTGCAGGGGATGCAGAGCGCCGGCGGCGGCTGGGGCGCCTTCGATGCCGAGAACACGCGTGCGCTCGTGCGCGAGCTGCCGTTCCTGGACTTCGGTGAGGTGATCGACGAGCCGAGCGCCGACGTCAGCGCGCATTCGCTCGAGATGCTCGCCGCGCTCGGTCTGCTCGACACGCCGGCGGCGCGGCGCGGCGTTGCCTGGTTGATCGATCAGCAGGAGCCCGGCGGCTCGTGGTTCGGGCGCTGGGGGGTCAACCACGTCTATGGCACCGGTGCGGCCGTGCCCGCGCTCGTGGCGGCAGGGATCGAGCCGTCCGAGCCGTGCATCGTCCGCGCCGTGCAATGGCTGCTCGAGCATCAGAACGACGACGGCGGCTGGGGCGAGGACCCGCGCTCCTACGACGAGGACGAGTGGATCGGCCGCGGGCCGAGCACGGCATCGCAGACCGCGTGGGCGTTGCTGGCCCTGCACGCGGCGCGCGAGGGGCAGGACCCGAGCTGCGCCGAGGCGATCGAGCGCGGCGTCGGCTGGCTCGTGGGCACGCAGCGCGCCGACGGCGGTTGGGACGAGCCTCAGTACACGGGCACCGGCTTCCCGTCGGACTACTACATCAACTACCACCTCTACCGGCTCGCGTTTCCGATGATGGCGCTCGGACGCTGCCGGGGGTGACGCCCCGGCGCCGATGATGCTGCTGGCCGACGCGACGCCGCCGGCCCCGGGTGCGCGGGAGGTGATGGCGCGCGCCGAGAGCGAGAACTTCCCCGTCGCCAGCCGGGTGCTGCCACGTCGCGTGCGCACCCATCTGCTCGCCGTCTACGGCTTTGCGCGGCTGGTCGACGAGCTCGGCGACAGCGCCCCGGGCGACCGCCTCGCCGCGCTCGACCGGCTCGAGCACGAGCTGGATCGCGCGTACGCGGGCACCGCCGAGCACCCGCTGATGCGGCGTCTGGGCGAGACCGTGCGCGCCTGTGCCATCCCGCGCGCTCCGTTCGAGCGCCTGATCGAGGCCAACCGCGTCGATCAACGCGTCTCGCGCTACCAGACGTGGGCGCAGCTCCGCGGCTATTGCGCGCTCTCGGCCGATCCGGTCGGCGAGATCGTGCTCGAGGTGTTCGGCGTCGCCACGCCCGAGCGGATCGCCTGGTCCGATTCGATCTGCACGGCGCTGCAACTAGCCGAGCACTGCCAGGACGTCGCCGAGGATTTCACCGCCGGCCGCGTCTACCTGCCGCTCGAGGACCTCGAGCGCTTCGGCTCGAGCGTCGAGCAGATCGCGGCCGGCATCGAGGCGGCGAACGCGCCGGCCAAGAGGCCGGCTGGCGGCGGCGGCGCGGCCGCGCCGCTGCGCGAGGTGATCGCGTTCGAGCTCGAGCGCGGGCGGACGCTGCTCGATGCCGGGGCGCCGCTGATCGCAGAGCTGCGAGGGCGCGAGCGGCTGGCCGTCGCCGCCTTCTCGGCCGGCGGCCGGGCGGCGTTCGACGCGATCGAGCGAGCCGGCTGCGACGTGCTCTCGGGCCCGCCCAGCGCCTCGTCTGCCCGCCGCCTGCTGGCGCTGCTCGCGACGCTGCTGAGGCGCCCGGCCGCCGCAGCTGCGCCGGCCGGCGCGAGTCGGACGTGAGCGGCCGCTGCGCGCGGTGCACCTGCACGGGCCTCGCGGAGGCGCGATCCCGGTGAGCGCAGGCACGGCGATCGCCACGAGCGAGGCGTATGACCGCTGCGAGCGGATCACGCGCGCGCAGGCGGCGAACTTCTACTACGGGATTCGCCTGCTGCCGCGCGAGCGCCGCCGCGCGATGTGCGCCGCCTACGCCTTCGCCCGGCGGATCGACGACATCGGCGACGGCGGGCTGCCGCGCGAGCAGAAGCTGAGCCTGCTCGAGCGGTCGGCCGCGCAGCTGGCCGAGCTCGAACGCTCCGGCGCGGCGCCGGTCGCAGATCCGGTGCTGGTCGCGCTGGCCGACGCGCACCGCCGCTTCTCGCTCCCGGCCGGCGCGCTGGGCGAGCTGATCGAGGGCGTGCGGATGGACGTCGAGGGGGTCTCATACGAGCGCTTCGAGGACCTGGTGCTCTACTGCCGCCGCGTCGCCGGCGCGATCGGGCGTGTCTGCCTGGCGATCTTCGCCGAGCGCGGCGGCGGGGGGCAGTGCGAGCTCGAGCCGGGCCATATCGAACGGCTCGCCGACGATCTCGGCGTCGCGCTGCAGCTGACGAACATCCTGCGCGACGTGCGCGAGGACGCCGAGAACGGGCGCGTGTACCTGCCGGCCGAGGACCTCCGTCGCTTCGGCGTGGCAACCGGCGCCGAGGGCGGCCGGGCCCCAGGTCGGGACCAGGCGGACGGCGAGGACGGCGGCGCCGCGGCGATGGCGCTGACGGCACGGCGGCTGAGCCTGCTCGCGGCCGAGCAGGGTGGCTCGCTCGCCGAGCTCATGCGCTTCGAGGCGGAGCGGGCGCAGCAGTGGTTCGACCGCGGGCTGGCGCTCGTGCCGCTGCTCGACCGCCGCAGCGCCGCGTGCGTGTCGGCGATGGCCGGCATCTACCACCGCCTGCTCGAGCGAATCGAGGCAGACCCGGCGGCGGCGCTCAGGGCGCGCGCCTCGCTGTCCGGTCGTGAGAAGCTGCTCGTGGCGCTGCGCAGCATCGCCGGGAGAGGCGCATGAGCGCCCCGCGGGTCGTCGTGATCGGCGGTGGGCTCGCGGGCATCGCGGCGGCGCTCGACTGCGCCGACGCGGGCGCGCAGGTGACCCTCGTCGAGGTCAGGCGCCGCCTCGGCGGCGCCGCCTACTCCTTCGAGCGCGAGGGCATGCGCCTGGACAACGGTCAGCACGTGTTCCTGCGCTGCTGCACGGCCTATCGCGCGCTGCTCGCGCGGTTCGGCTCAGAGCGCCACGTGCACGTGCAGGAGCGCCTGGAGATACCCGTGATGAGCCCCGGCAGGGCGACCGTCGTGCTGCGCCGGGGGACGCTGCCGCCGCCGCTGCACCTGGCCGGCGCGCTCGCCCGCTATCCGCACCTGCGACCGGCGCAGCGCTGGAGCGCGGCGCTGGCCGCTCGCGCCCTCGCCGCGCTCGACCCCAACGACCCCGAGCTCGATCGGCGCACGCTCGGCGACTGGCTGTCCGACCTCGGCCAGAACGAGCACTCGCTCGCCGCGCTGTGGGATCTGATCGCGCTGCCGACGCTCAACCTGCCGGCGGCGGAGGCATCGCTGGCGCTCGGAGCGTTCGTCTTTCAGACGGGCCTGCTGGCGAGCGCCGACGCGGGCGACATCGGCTTTCACGTCGGCACGCTCGCGGACGTGATCGGCGATCCGGCCGAGACGGCACTCCTCGACGCCGGGGTCGAGTACCGCCTGGGCTGGCGGGCAGGGCACGTTCGGCGCGTCGGCGGCGGCTTCGAGGTGGGGCGCGGCGGTGGCCCCGGGCGCGGCGACTCCGAAGCGGAGGGGCCGGGGGAGGCCGACTTCGACGACGGCGGCGGCGAGGACGGCCTCAGCGCCGAGGCCATCGTCGTGGCGCTGCCCCACGGCCGCGCGGCGGGCCTGATCGAAGCGCTGCTGCCGGCGCAGGCGCAGGCGATGCGTGGCCTGGGGAGCTCGCCGATCGTCAACCTGCACGTCGTCTTTGACCGCGTCGTCTGCGAGGAGCCGTTCGCGGCCGGCGTGGACACGCCGGTGCAGTACCTGTTCGATCGCAGCGCCGCGGCCGGGGCGCCCGCGGGCTGCCAGTATCTGGCCGTGTCGCTCTCGGGCGCCGAGCGCGAGATGCAGATGAGCGTCGAGGAGCTGCGCGCGCGCTATCTGCCGGCGATCGAGGCGCTGCTGCCGCGGGCGCGTGCGGCGCACGTGGAGCGGTTCCTGGCCACGCGCGAGCACGCCGCCACTTTCCGCGCGGCGCCGGGGACGGCGGCGCTCCGGCCCGGACCGGACACCGGCGTGCCGGGGCTCGCACTGGCGGGCACGTGGACGGCGACCGGCTGGCCGGCGACGCTAGAGAGCGCCGTGATCAGCGGCCACGCGGCGGCGAGGACGGTGCTCTCGACCGTGATGGGGCAGGCGGTGCACGCATGAAGGGGGCTCTCGTCGCGGCGCCACTCGCGCTCGAGCAGGCGCTGATCCGCTCGGGAGCCCGCGGGGCGCGCGTGCGCAAGACCGGAATGGGGCCGCAGAAGTCGCTGGCGGCCGCCGAGCGGCTGCGGTCCGAACCCGGGTGGGGCCTGATGGTGCTCGGCTTCTGCGGCGGCCTGGACGCGCAGTCGCGGCCAGGCGAAGTGATCGTCGCCGAGGAGGTCCTCTCGAGCGCCGACGAAGGGCACGAGCCGGTGCGCGCCGACTGCGATGGCGTCGAGCGCCTGGCGCACGCGCTCGCGCGCTCGGGCCTCGAGGTCCGCCGGGGAGCGATCGTCGGCGTGGGCAGGATCGCGACGGGAGAGCGCCGCGAGCAGCTGCGCGCGGCGGGGGCGCTAGCCGTCGACATGGAGTCGCCCTGGCTCGCCGCGGGCGCCGCCGGACGCCCGTTCGCGGTCGTGCGCATCGTGCTCGACAGCCCCAGCCACGAGCTGTTTCGCCTCCAGGCTGCGGGCGGAGCGATCAAGGCGGCACAGGTGCTGCGCCGGGCTTCGGCGATCGCGCTTCAGGACTGGGACCCCGCGGGCTAAGGTACGCGAATGGTCCGGGTCCGCCAGAGCACGCGTATGGGCTGGTACCTGCTGCGCCAGCGCCTGGCCAAACGCGAGAAGTTTCCGCTGATCGTCGAGCTCGAGCCGCTGTTCCAGTGCAACCTCGCGTGCTCGGGCTGCGGCAAGATCCAGCACCCCGAGCACGAGCTGCGCCGGCGCATGCCCGTCGCGCAGGCGATCGGCGCGATCGAGGAGAGCGGCGCGCCGATGGTCTCGATCGCGGGCGGCGAGCCGTTGATCCACCCGGAGATCCACGTGATCGCCGACGAGCTGATCAAACGCAAGAAGTTCGTCTACCTGTGCACGAACGCGCTGCTGCTCGAGAAGAAGCTGCCGAACTTCAAGCCGAGCCCGTACTTCTCCTGGGCGGTGCACATGGACGGCCTGCAGGAGCGCCACGACGCCTCGGTCGAGCGCGAGGGCGTGTTCGAGAAGGCGGTCGCGGCGATCAAGGCGGCAAAGGCGGCGGGCTTCCGCGTGACCACGAACACGACGTTCTTCACGCAGGACTCGCCGAAGACGGTGCGCGAGGTGCTCGACTTCCTCAACGACGACCTCGAAGTCGACGAGATGATGATCTCCCCGGCCTACGCCTACGAGAAAGCGCCCGACCAGGAGCACTTCCTCGGCGTCCAGCAGACGCGCGCGCTGTTCAGCGAGGCCTTCGCCGACGGGCGGCGCAAGAAGTGGCGCCTGAACCACAGCCCGCTGTTCCTCGACTTCCTCGAGGGGAAGGCCGAATTCGACTGCACCGCGTGGGGAATCCCGAGCTATTCGCTGTTCGGCTGGCAGCGTCCCTGCTACCTGATGGCCGACGGCTACACCGAGACCTACAAAGAGCTGATCGAGACGACCGACTGGGAGAAGTACGGCCGCGGCAGGGACCCCCGCTGCGATAACTGCATGGCCCACTGCGGCTACGAGCCGACAGCCGTGCTGCAGACGACGCGCTCGCTGCGCCAGTCACTCAGAGCGCTGGCCGGCTGAGGTCTCGTCGCGCCCGAGCGCGCCCTGCGCGGCGGTCGCGTCCTGTGCAGCGCTCGCCGAGCGCGCGGATGCTCCGGCGGCCGGCTTGCGCCCCGCGGCCAATCCGCCGCCTGCGGGCGCGGCGGCGGCCGCGTGCACCGCCTCCTCCTCGCGCGCACGCTTGACCTCGGAGCCGGCGCGGATGTCGCGCCACGTCAGGCCCTCGGCGAGCAGCGCGGGCACGCCGAGCGCCAGCGCCGTCAGCACCTCCACTGCCTGCAGGATGATCCCGTATGCGAGGCCCGCCCCGCCGCCGACGCCGTAGGCGGTGAGAACCACCAGGCAGGCGGCCTGGAAGACGCCGACGTTCGACGGCGTCGCCGGCAGCACCGCGCTGACGTTGACGGCGAGCAGGACCGCCGCGGCGGCATCGAGCCCGGCTTTGTGCGTGAGCCCCAGGGCGAGCAGGACCGAGTAGCAGGACAGCCACTGCAGAGCCCACGCCAGCAGCTGACTCGCGACCGCCGGGACGCCGAAGCGGGGGCGCGCGAACACGACCAGCCCGCGGCGGGCGAGGGCGAACACGGCGGCCAGCCAGCGGGCCGCTGCGGCCACGCGCGGCCAGCGCGCGCGCTGGCCGACGGCGAGCAGGCGCGGGCCCGCGACCACCAGCGCGCAGATCAGCAGCGGGATCGCGATCGCCGTGGCGATCCCCGCGGGATGCCCGCTCAACAGGGGCACGCTCGTGAACGTGATCGCGGCGAGGATGGCGAGCGCGAGCAGGTTGATCAGCGTCTGCGAGAAGACCGTGCCGGCGACGATCGGCAGCTGGCGGCGGTTGGAGCCCTCGAGGCGGCGCGTCAGCACGACCACCCGCGCCGCCTCTCCGACGCGCCCCGGCACCACGGCCGAGCCCATCACTCCGATCATTGTCGCGCGCGTGACCGCGATCCAGGGGATGTGCGTCTCGGGCAGCGCCGCTCGCAGCACCTCGTGCCAGGAGATCGAGCGCACGAGCAGCGAGCTGGCCATGAGCACGAAGGCGAGCGCGACCCAACCGGGCCGGGCCGTGACGAGCGCGTGACCGATTCGGTGCAGTCCCAGGCGCGAGAGCGCGAACACGAGCAGGCCGGCGAGCAGGACCGCCGCCACGGCGAGGCCGACGCGCCGGTGCCCGATCCACCGGCGGTGGGACGGCGGCTGCTCGCTAGCGCCCATCGTGCGGGGTCTATCAGACGTCGGCGCGGGCAATCGGCTCAGCGTGCCGCTCGGGCGCCGCCGCCGGGCCGCGGGCTCGGCGGGTGTCGAGCCACGCGGCGCCGCGCTAGCCCGCCCGGCGCGCCCCCTCGGCGGCAACGCCGAGCTCGGGCGGATCGAGCCCCTCGGCGGCCTGGTCGCCGCGTCCGTCCGCGTTCAGCGCGCCGACGCGCGCCGGCGCCATCACCCGGGCGCTGAGGATCGCGATGTCGTCCCGCACGTACTCGTCCAGCTCGACCAGTCCGAGCAGCTCCTGGATCGCCTCGCGCGCCGCTTCCGGCGGCGTGCTCGTCAGCCGCTCGATCATCTGCTCGGCCGTGATCGTCCGCTCGGGTGCGTGCGCCTCGAGCAGGCCGTCGGTGTAGAGCGCCAGCGAGTCACCGGGCCCGAGCGTGGCCGAGACCTCGCCGATCTCGGCGTCGGCGAACACCCCCAGCAGCGCACCCTGCTCGCCGAGCTGCGTGGTCGTGCCGCCAGCGCGGCTGAGCAGGGCCGCGGGATGGCCGGCCGACGCGACCGTCGCCTGGACCTGTCCACCGTCGAAGCGCAGGTTGACGAGGATCGCCGTCGCGAAGCGCCCGTCGAAGTTCTGATCGAGCATCACGCGGTTGACCTGCGAGAGCACCCGCCCGGGGCTCACCGCGTCGCGCGCGTAGGCGGCGATCGTGTGGCGCAGGAACCCCGTCAGCGCGGCCGCCTCGGCGCCCTTGCCGCAGACGTCGCCTACCACCAGCCAGCAGCTGTTCTCGTCGCCGAAGGCGTCATAGAAGTCGCCCCCGACTTCGCTCCCGGCGCCGAGCGGGCGGAAGAAGCTTGCGAGCTCGAGGCCTGGGATCTTGGGCAGCACGGAGGGCATCAGGCTGCGCCTGAGCGTCTGCGCGACATGCGTGCGCTCGGCGTACAGGCGTGCGTTGTCGAACGCCATCGCCGCGCGCCCGGAGAGGTCTTCGAGCACGGCCAGCGCGCCGCGGCTGTAGCGCGCGTCGTTGCCCAGGTGCAGGAACGAGATCGCCCCGAGCGTGCGGCCGCGCGCGACCATCGGGAACACGGCCGCCGAGCGATACCCGGCGTCGCGCATGAACCGCTGATGCTCGTCGCTGTCGGCGATCTGCGCGAGCGCGTCCCGGTCGGTGAGGTCGGCGACCACGCGCGACTCTCCCGTGCGCAGCACTTCGGCGACCGGGTGCGCGCCGGCCAGATCGAGCGGGATTTCGGCCCGCACGCGCTCGACTTCGCGTGCCACGGCCGGAT
The DNA here is from genome assembly GCA_035553095.1 of Solirubrobacteraceae bacterium. GTDB lineage: Bacteria > Actinomycetota > Thermoleophilia > Solirubrobacterales > Solirubrobacteraceae > Palsa-744. The sequence goes on from DATNDZ010000023.1 coordinate 12,062, forward strand.
CGACGCCCGCCGCGACGGTGCTCGCGATCGAGCCGTCCGGGCCGAGCAGGTAGATGACGCACAGCTCGGCCAGCTCCGGCACGGGCGCGTGCGCGAGGTTGCGCAGCGAGGCGGCGGGGTCGAGCGACGAGTCGAACGTCGCGGTCGCCTCGATCAGGAATTTGAGGCGGCGGCGGTGCTCGCGCAGCCCGTTCAGCGCGAGGTGGATCACGACGGTGGTGAGCACCGCGAGCACCAGCCCGACGCAGGCCACGGCGCCGAACGTGGCCGAGACGTCTTCGTAGAGGAGCGGAAGCAGGAAGGCGATCAGCGCCGCCACGGTCACCGCTGCGAAGCGCAGCGGCGGCTGGAAGGCGGCCGCGTGGCCGATCGCAAAGAAGTAGATCAGCGCGAACGGGCTGCCGGCGCCGTCGGAGGCGGCGCACAGGATCGCGATCAGGATGATGCCCCACATGTCGGCGAGGAACGCCAGGTCGAGGTTGGCGCGCCCCCGGCGCGCGGCGATCGCGAGGGCCGCGGCTACGAAGTAGGCGTTCACGGCGACCGCCACGATCGCTGCAGGGGCGCGCACGTGGGGGAGCAGCAGCGCGGTCGCGCACAGCGCGCCGCCGACCGCATAGAGCCCGGCGGCCGCGATGATCGCGGCGCGAACTTCGCGCCCGCTGAGCGACTCCTTCGCGACTCTCCTCTCCGGCGTGCTCACCTCACACCAGCCTCTGTCATGCGCGCTCCCCCGAAAGCCCGAGTCGCCACAGCCTCTTCCGTGCGGCCCGGCTCTCCTCGACTATGTCGGACTATCGTAGGCCCCCCGTCGCCCCTGCGCAGTGGGCGCCACTGCCCGTGCAGCCCGTGGTCGGGGCCGTTCGATCGGCAACCGCGCCCCGCCCGCTACCCGAGGGGCTTGATCTCAGTGTCCGCGAAGCGCACGAGCCCGCTGCGGACCCACCCCGGAAGCTCGGTCCTGCGCCAGGTATCGGCGCTGACACACACGTGCCGAAGCGTGCCCGCGACGAGCACCTGCTCGTCGCGCACGACGTCGATCTCTGTCGTGATCGAGCTGCCGCCGAGCTTTGCGATGCGCGCGCGCAGCTCGATCTCGTCGTCGAAGCGCGCCGGCGCGCGAAAGCTCAGCCTGGCGTCGGCGACGACGGCGTCCACGCCGCGCTGCACCATCTCGTGCCAGGGCCCGACGGCCGCGCGCCAGAGCTCGGTGAAGGCGACGTCGAAGTAGAGCAGGTAGTTCGCGTTGAAGACGATGCCCTGCGGGTCGCACTCGCCGTAGCGAACTCGCAGCTTGTGCACGAAGGGCGCCGGCATCGTCGTGGAACGCTAGCGTGGGAAGCGACGGCCGTTCGCTTCGTCGTCGCTTGGGTTAGGATATCGACCGGTCGATATTGGAGAGCAGTCTTTTTGATTGATGATCGATTGACCGCTGGGCTGCGATGCGTGCGCTGACCTTCCAGGGTCCTGGCGAGGTGCGTATCGAGGAGCGTCCGATGCCGGAGCTGCTGGCTCCCGACGACGCGGTCGTGCACGTGGACGCGACCGGCGTTTGCGGCTCGGACCTGCACATCTACCACGGCCGCCTGAAGATCGAAGCCGGCTTCACGATCGGGCACGAGTACGTCGGCACGGTGATCGAGGCCGGCAACGCCGTTACCAGCGTGAAGGTCGGCGACCGCGTGGCGGGCTGCTTTCAGACGGCCTGCGGCGTCTGCTTTCACTGCATGCGCGGCGAGTATCAGCGCTGCGTGGAGTCGCGCAGCTTCGGCCTCGGGGCGACGATGGGCTCGCTGCAGGGCACGCAGGCCGAATACGCGCTCGTGCCGCGCGCGAACCTAACGCTGCAGCGCGTGCCCGACGCGGTATCCGACGACGTCGCGCTGTTCGCGGGCGATGTGATGGGCACGGGCTATCACGGCGTCGTCGCGAGCGGCCTCGCCGCGGGCGAGACGGCGGCCGTGCTCGGGCTTGGGCCGGTCGGCCTGTGCGCGGTGCAGGCCGCGACGCTGGCAGGCGCGCGCGTGATCGCGATCGACTCGGTCGAGCAGCGGCTGGCCGTGGCCGAGTCCTTCGGCGCGATCCCGCTCCACCTCTCAGAGCAGGACGTGCGCGCGGAGGTCAAGCGGCTGACCGAGGGGCGCGGTGGCGTCGATGTCTCGATCGACGCGGTCGGGCACACCGACGTGCTCGACATGGCGATCCGCCTCACGCGCGCCTGCGGGCGCGTGCAGTGCATCGGGATCTACGCCGAGCGCGGCGAGATCCACCTCGGCCTGGCGTGGCTGAAGTCGCTCGCCGTCAGGGGCGGGCAGGCAAACGTGATCGCGCATCTCGACCCGGTGCTGGCGATGCTCGCGGATGGGCGCTTGGACCCGGCGCCGCTCGTCACCCACCACATGAAGCTCGAGGACGCGCCCGAGGCGTATGAGATCTTCGATCGGCGCGAAGCGCTGAAGATCGTGCTGACGCCGTGAGACCGGACTGCCACACGCAGGGGTCCCGGCGATGAGCGGGTCGAGCGCGCCGGCGACGTTCGCGCTCCCCGACGCGCTCGGGGATGCCGCGCGCGGTTGGCTGCGGGCGCACGCCGTGCACGAGCTCGTGATCGGCGATCGGCGCACACCGGCAGCGGATGGGCGCAGCTTCGAGACGCTCGACCCGGCAAGCGGGCAGCCGATCGCGCGCGTGGCGCAGGCCGGCCCCGAGGATGTCGATCGGGCCGTCTGCGCGGCGCGCGCGGCGCTCGAGTCGGGGCCGTGGGCCAGGCTGGCGCCGTCGGCGCGCGGCGCCGCGATCGACGCACTGGCCGACGCGCTGCAGCAACACGCGGAGGAGCTGGCGCAGCTGGAAGCGCTGGACAACGGCAAGCCGGTCAAGCTCGCCCAGGCGGTCGACGTCGAGCTGTCGGCCACGCACCTGCGTTACTTCGCCGGCTGGCCGACGAAGATCGAGGGCGCCGTGCTGCCGGTGAGCGCGCCCGGCATGCTCTGCTACACGCGGCGCGAGCCGGTCGGCGTGTGCGCGCAGATCGTGCCGTGGAACTTTCCGCTGCTGATCGCGATCTGGAAGCTCGCGCCGGCGCTGGCGGCCGGCTGCACGGTCGTGCTCAAGCCCGCCGAGCAGACGCCGCTCGTGGCGCTGCGCCTGGCCGAGCTGGCGCTCGAGGCGGGCCTGCCGCCGGGCGTGCTGAACGTGCTCAGCGGCGACGGCTCCACCGGTGCCGCGCTGGTCGAGCACCCGGGCGTCGACAAGGTCACGTTCACCGGCTCGACCGCCGTCGGGCGCGAGGTCGGGATGAAGGCCGGGCGCGACTTGAAGCGGGTGACGCTCGAGCTGGGCGGCAAGTCGGCGGCGATCGTGCTTGCGGACGCGGACGTCGAGGCGGCCGTGAAGGGCGCCTATCAGGCGATCTACTACAACTCCGGCCAGGCCTGCAACGCGGGCTCGCGGCTGCTCGTGCCGGCCGAGCGCTACGACGAGGTGATCGGCGCGCTGGCCGAGCGGGCCGCACGCAGTCGCCTCGGGCCGGGCCTCGAGCCGCAGACGCAGCTCGGGCCGCTCGTCTCGGCCGCTCAGCTCGAGCGCGTGCTCGGCTACATCGAGAGCGGCAGGGAGGAGGGCGCAGAGGTCGTCACGGGCGGCTCGGCAACGCTCGGCGACAGCGGCGGCTACTACGTCGAGCCGACGCTGTTCAGCGTCACCGGCGACGAGCTGCGGATCGTGCGCGAGGAGATCTTCGGCCCGGTGCTCGTGGCCTCGCCCTACAAGGACCTGGACGAGGCGATCGCCCGCGCCAACGCCGGCGAGTACGGCCTCGCGGCGGGCATCTGGACGCGCGATCTGAGCGCAGCGCACACGATCGCCGCGCGGCTGCGGGCGGGCACGGTTTATGTCAACCGCTGGGGGACGAGCGACCCGGCGGTGCCGTTCGGCGGCGTGAAGGCGTCCGGCGTCGGGCGCGAGCACGGTCGCGAGGGCTTGGATGGCTACCTGGAGACGAAGACCGTGTGGACGGGGCTGGCATGAGCGACGAGCTCTGGCGCGAGGGCCTCGAGATGCGCACGCGCGTGCTCGGCGCCGAGTACGTGCAGGCGGCGACGTCCGATCCGGATGACCTGTTCCGCCCGCTGCAGGAGCTGGTCACCGAATACTGCTGGGGCACCGTCTGGACGCGCCCCGAGCTGCCGCCGCGCACGCGCAGCATGCTGACGATCTCGATGCTGATCGCCCGCGGGCAGGAGCAGGAGCTCGCACTGCACCTGCGCGGGGCGCTCAACAACGGCTGCACCCGCCAGGAGCTCGTCGAGGCGATCGTGCACAGCGCGATCTACTGCGGTGTGCCCGCCGCGATCGGAGCCGCCCGCGTCGCGCGCGGGGTGTTCGCGGAGGCCGAGGGCTGAGATGGAGCGCGCGCAGGAGGTCGGCTTCCTCGGCCTCGGCGCGATGGGCGGGCGGATGCTCGCGCGCCTGCGGGAGAGCGGCCGGCGCGTGTTCGTCTACGACCCGAACGAGCGGGCGATGGCCGCCGCGCTCGCGCTCGGCGCCGAGCCCTGCCGCTCGGCCGCAGAGGTTGCCGACCGCGCGCAGACGGTGCTGCTGAGCCTGCCCACCCCGGAGATCGTGCGCGAGGTGGCGTGCGGTGAGGGCGGCCTGAGCGCGGGCTCTGAGGTTCGCACGTGCGTCGATCTCTCGACCACCGGTCCCGCCGTCTCGCGCGAGGTCGCCGAGCGCCTGACCGCGGCGCGCATCGAGTTCCTCGATGCGCCCGTCAGCGGCGGCGTGACCGGCGCCGAGGCGGGGACGCTGACGGTGATGGCGGCAGGCGAGGCCGACGTGCTCGAGGCGGCACGTCCGCTGCTCGAGCAGCTGGCCGACACGATCCTCCATGTCGGCAGCGCCGCCGGCATGGGTCAGCTGGCGAAGGTCATCAACAACCTGCTGTCCGCGACCGCACTCGTCGCGAGCGCCGAGGCGGTCGCCTTCGGCGTCCGCGAGGGCCTCGACGCCCAGGTGCTGCTGGACGCGCTCAACGCCAGCAGCGGACGGAACTCGGCCACCGCGCAGAAGCTCCCGCAGGCCGTGCTCCCGCGCACGTTCGACTTCGGGTTCGCGCTTTCGCTGATGGACAAGGACGTGCAGATCTGCCTGCGCGAAGCGCGCGCGGCGGGGCTCGAGCTGCCCGTCAGCGAGGCCGTCGCGGCCGTCTGGCGCGAGGCGCAATCGGCGGCCGCGCCGGGCGCCGACTGCACCGAGATCGTGCGCCTGATCGAGCAGCGCAGCGGGGCGGTCATCTCCTCATAAAAATCGATCGCAGGATCCGGCAGACCGTGACGGGTCAGGAGCCAGGCGCGGTCTCGCGCCGGTCCACCCTCCCGCGAAAGCGCCACAGCACCCGCTGCTGCTCGATGCCGAGCACGCGCCAGCGGCCGGTCTTGGGCGAGCGCACCGAGACGCGCGCGTCGAGCATGCTGCGCAGGCCCTCGAGCAGGCGCACCGCCTCGCTCGCGTCCACGTCCTCGCCGAGCACGCGACCGCCGAGCACGTCGACGACCTTGAAGCGCAGCCGCTGCGGCGGCGCCTGCGGGCGCGCCCGGCGGGATGGACGATCGAGCTTGACGAGCGCGAGCTCCTTCTCGAGCTCGCGCGTGCGCGCGCTCGGCAGCGGCGCCATGTGTGCGCCCGTGCCCTTCGTCTCCGTGTCGAGCACCCAGGTCTTGGCCATGCATCCAATCTAGCCGCGCCGGTCGCCTGGCCGGCCTACAGCGCGCGCGTTTGCGCGCAGGCATCTACCAGGAGATCTCGGCCAGCCGCTCGCCGACGATGATGCGCCCCGCCGCCTCGATCAGCGCGAGGTGCGAGAAGGCCTGGGGGAAGTTGCCGAGGTGCCGGCCCGTGCTCGTGTCGAACTCCTCCGCGTAGAGGCCGAGCGGCGAGGCGACGCGGAGCAGCTTTTCCATCAGGTCGCGGGCGCGCTGGTGCTCGCCGATGATGGCGAGCCCCGAGACGAGCCAGAACGAGCAGATCAGGAAGCTCCCCTCCTTGCCCGACATGCCGTCGTCGGTCTCATCGGTGCGGTAACGCAAGACGAAGCCGTCCTCGGTCAACTCGTCGGCGATCGCCAGGATGCTCGCGCGCATGCGCTCGTCGCCGCCCGGCAGGAAGCCGAACAGCGCCGCCAGCAGGTTGGAGGCGTCGAGCGCGTCGGTCTCGTAGTGCTGGCGCAGCACGCCGTCCCCGCGCAGGCCGTGGGCGAGGATGTCCTCACGGATCTCCTCTGCCGTCTCGCGCCAGGCGGCTTCGGCGTCGGCGTCGCCGCGCATCGCCGCGAGCTTGCTCGCGCGGTCGAGCGCGACCCAGCACATCAGCTTCGAGGAGACGTAATGACGCGGCGCGCCCCGCGCCTCCCAGATGCCCTGGTCGGGATCGCGCCAGATCGCGCTCGCGCACCCGGCCTGCGCCTGTACCAGCGGCCACAGGCGCCGCGGCAGGCGCTGGCTGCGGTTGGTATGGAGCAGGATCGCGTCCAGGGCGGCACCGAACACGTCGTTCTGGCGCTGGTCGAAGGCGCCGTTGCCGACCCGCACCGGGTGCGCGCCGGCGTAGCCGGAGAGCTCATCGCGCGTGGACTCGGTCAGGTCGCGCTCGCCGTCGATGCCGTACATGATCTGCAGAGCCCCGTCGCCGTCGCACTCGAGGTCGGCGACGAACTGCATGAACTCCTCGGCCTCCCAGTCGAGGTCGAGGTAGTGCAGCGTTTTCAGCGTGAACGTCGAGTCGCGCAGCCACGTGTAGCGGTAGTCCCAGTTGCGGCCGCCGCCGGGCGTCTCCGGCAGCGAGGTCGTCAGCGCCGCGACCGTCGCGCCGGTCGGCATGTACGTGAGCCCCTTGATCGCAAGCGCCGAGCGCTGGATCGGCTCGCGCCAGCGGTGGTCCGGGATGCGCGCTCGCGCGAGCCAATCGCGCCAGAACTGCGCCGTGGCGGCGAGCCGCGCGTTGGCCTCGTCGAGGTTCGTCGGCGCGCGCAGGCCCTCCGCCCAGGAGAGAGCGCAGTAGACCTGCTCGCCCTGGCCCAGGGTGTGACGTGCTCGCACGCGATCGCCCTCGACGCCGACCGACATGTTCGTGCCCAGGCCGATCGTGAGCCCGGCTCCGCTTGCCTGCGCGCTGTGTCCCTCCTCGCCCACGCTCCAGCGCGCCGGCTCGCGCCCGTAGTCGAACACCGGCGCGCAAGTGAGCTCCATCTCCACCTCGCCGTCGAGGCATGTCGCCACCCGCACGAGCAGGTGCTCGGCGTCCTCGTCGGCCGGCGGGCGCGTGTGCGGCGTGACCGTGTCCTCGCCGCGGCGCGGGCCGAGCACGAGCGCGTCTCGCACCATCGCCCAGCCCGTCGGCGTCTTCCAGGTCGTCAGCAGCACGTTCGTGCCCGGCTCGTACACGCGCGCCGACGGCACGTTGACTCCGAACGGCGCGAAGCGGAAGTCGCCGGCCTGGCGGTCGAGCAGCGTGCCGAACACGCTCGGGGCGTCGAAGCGCGGGACGCACAGCCAATCGACGCTCCCGTCGGGGGCCAGGAGTGCGCCCGTATGACAGTCCGACAGGAACGCGTACTCGGCGATCGGGGGAAAGGGGGAAGGCATCGCCGCGCTCTGCGGCTGTACCGATGTCTCCCGAGCCCCCACAGGCGCACTATACGACCGCCGGCCAGCGGCGTGGCGGCAGCTCAGGCGCGTTCGTCGCGCCCCTTGCTCACGCGTGCTCCGGGTACTCGGCCCGCAGCCACTCGAGCGTCGCCTGCAGCCCGGTCGTGTAGTCCACGCGCGGCTCCCAGCCGAGCGTCTCGCGCGCCCTGCGGTTGCTGAAGTCCTGGTTCGAGCCAAGCACCTGCACCGCCTGGCGCGAGAGCAGCGGCGGCGCGCTGAGGCCGGTCGCCCTGCGCAGCAGCCGGTAGCCGTGCTCGAGCGAGAAGCCGACGCCGGCGGCCATCCAGTAGGGCATGCTCCAACGGACCCGGGCATAGCCGAGCCCCTCCGCCAGGCCGTCCGTGAACTCCCTCCATGTGACGTCGAGCCCGTCGCTCACGTTGAACGCCTGGCCCGGTGCCGCCTGGTGTCTCAGCGCCAGCACGGCCGCGTCGATGAGGTTGTCTACATAGCAAAGCCCCGCCAGCCGACGACCGCCGTCGACGAGCAGCATGTTGCGGGCGCGGATCGCCCGCGCGATCTCGCCGACCACCTCGCGCGAGCCCGGCCCGTACACGGTCGCCGGGCGCAGGATCACGGCCGCGAGCGCGTGCTCGGATTCGATCCGCCGCACCTCGGCCTCGGCGCGCAGCTTGGTCTGCGAGTACCAGTTGCTGAAGCGTGTCGAGGTGTGGTGCTCCTCGATCGCCGCTCGATTCGGGTGGCCGTAGACATCGGTCGTACTGAAGTGGATGAAGCGCTGCACCGAGGCGCCCACCGACGCCTCCAGCAGGCTGCGCGTCCCGTCGACGTTGGTGCGCGTGATCTCCTGCGTCGTCGCCCAGTCGGAGACGAGCGCGCCGCAGTGGAAGACGTAGTCGCAGCCCTCGACCGCGCCGTGCAGCGAGCGTGCGCTCGTCAGGTCGCCGACCGCGATCTCGACGCCCAAGCTCTCCAGATGCGAGGTGTCGCTGCTGGCGCGCACGAGGCAGCGCACCGGATGGCCCTCGGCGATCAGGCGCTGCGTCAGACGCCCGCCGATGAAGCCGCTGGCGCCCGTGACGAGACAGACGTCCTCGTGCGCCGGATCGATGCGCCGGCCGCGAAGCGGGGTGCTGTCGCCGGCCGGCACGCCGTTTCGGCGCCGCTGCGGCGTGGCCCGGCGGCGGAGCGTGGCGACGGCGATGTCGCGCACGACGCCCCAGTTGCCGCTGCCCGCGCGCTCGCAGTCGGCCAGCACCGAGTCGAGCGCCTGCAGGAACGTCTGTGCCTCGCGCTCGGAAAGCGTCAGCGGCGGCAGCAGCTTGATCACGTCGTTCTTGCCGGCCGCCATCGTCACGATCCCGTGATCACGGTGCAGCGGGATCACGACGAGCTGCGGGAACAGCCCCTCGCTGGCCATGTGGATCAGCCGCCAGTTCAGCCGCGCCGCACGCGAGCTCGGCGCGCCGAGCTCGATGCCGACCATGAGGCCGCTCGCGCGGATCTCCTTGATCAGCTCGTGGCGCTCTTGGAGCTCGCCCAGCCCGTCGCGCAGCAGCGCGCCGACGCGGGCGGCGTGCTCGACCAAGCCGTCGCGCTCGAGGACCCTGATCGTCGCCAGGCCGGCCGCCATCGACAAACGGTTGCGTCCATATGTCGACTGGTGGACGTAGCTGCGCTCGAGCGTCCCCACCGCGCGCTGGTAGATCTCGCGGGTGGTGACCATCGCCGCGACGGGCATGTAACCCCCGCTCAGCGCCTTGCCGACGAGCACGACGTCCGGCTCCAGGCCCCAGTGCTCGAGCGCGAACCACCGGCCGGTGCGCCCCAGGCCGGTCTGAACCTCATCGAGCACGAACAGCGTGCCGTAGCGGCGGCAGAGCTCCTGCGCCGCCTGCAGGTAGCCGGCGGGAGGCAGTCTCACCTCGCGGCCCTGGATCGGCTCGACGAAGAACGCGGCCACATCCCGCGCGCGCAACTCCGCCTCGAGGCTGTCGAGATCGCCGAACGGCACGCGCCTGCAGCCGGGCAGCAGCGGGCCGAATCCCTCCTTGAAGAAGTCGTCGCCGACGAGCGAGAGCGGGCCGAGCGTGACGCCGTGGAAGCTCGAGTCGCACGAGACCAGACCCGGGCGGCCGGTGGCGGCGCGCGCGAACTTCATGGCCGAGTCGACCGCCTCGGCGCCGGTGCTCGCGAAGAAGACCGCGTCGAGCTCACCCGGCAGGCGCTCGGCGAGCGCCTCGGCGAGCATGCCCGCGAGCGCCGAGAAGTGGATCTGCACGCCGTCGGGCATGTTCGCCGCGAGCGTCGCCTGCAGCACCTCGCGCACGTCGGGGTGGTTGTGGCCGAGGCTCGCGAAACCCTCGCCCGTGTGCAGGTCGAGGTAGGCGCGGCCCTCGGAGTCGTAGAGGTAGGAGCCCTCCGCCGAGGCGTAGTCCTCCTCGAAGCCGAGGATGCGCAGCACGTCGACGAAGGAACGGTCGAGGTGGCGAGCGGCGAGCGCGAGCGTTTCGTCGATGCGGGCCGTCGCGTCGGCGGTCACGCCGAGCGCGTCGATCGCTGTGCTGGGTGGGGTGCTGGCGTCCATCTACTCGGTTGTCCCGGCGCTGGTGCCGGACAGCCGAGCGTCCCGCCCGCTCGCGTCCGTTCTCAGTCTTGGGCGTCGGAGGAGCGCTCCGACGCGGGGATTATGCACGGGCTTGGCGGTGCGCGCGCCGTCGCGCCGCTCAGGACGTGAGCGCCGCCGCCATTTCCTCGAAGGCCCGCACGTAGGCGTCGATCGCATCGTCGCCGTGTACGACCGAGAGCGTCCACTCCTCCTCGCGGCCGGGGGTCATGTAGATGCCGCGGTTCATGTTCCACAGCCAGGCGAGCTCGGTGACGGCGACGTCCTGGTCGGCCTTGAAGCTCTCGTAGTCGACAACGGGCGTGGGGGAGAACGTGACGCAGCCCTTCGAGCCGATGCCGACGGCGTAGCCGGGCAGGCGGTGGCGCTCGATCACCGCTTCGCAGCCGGCGAGGATGCGCTCATTGAGCGCGTCCAGGTGCTCGTAGGCCGGGGGCGTCATCACAGCCTGCAGGCTCGCGCGTGCGGCCGCCATCGTCAGCGGATTGCCGTTGTAGGTGCCGACCTGGTAGACGCTCCCGTCCTCGACCACGCTCATCACGCGCTCCGAGCTGCCGATCGCGCCCGACGGGAGTCCGCCGCCCAGTGTCTTGGCCAGCGTGACCATGTCCGGCTGCACGCCGAAGCGCTCGGTGGCGCCGCCGGCGGCGATCGCCAGGCCGGTCTTGACCTCGTCGAAGATCAGCACCACGTCGTGGCGCTCGGTGATCTCGCGGACCTGCTGCAGGTAGCCCTCCTGCGGCAGCACCACACCGAGGTTCATCATCGCCGCCTCCATGATCACACAGGCGGGCTTGCGCCCTTCGCGCTCCAGACGCTCGATGCGCCGCTCCATCGCGTCGGCGTCATTGAAGGGAACGGGGACCGTCAGCTCTACGACCGCTTTGGGGGTGCCGGCTCCGTAGGGGAGCGAGGCCAGGTTGTCGCGGTCGCCGATCTTCTCGTAGGGGACGCCGATCGAGACCATCACCGCGTCGTGGTGCCCGTGATAGGAGCCGAAGATCTTCACGATCGTCTCGCGGCCTGTCAGCCCGCGGGCGATCCGGATCGCGTCCATCGTCGCCTCTGATCCGGAGTTGACAAAGCGCCAGCGCTCGAGCTTGAAGCGCTTGGCGAGCTCCTCGGCGACGATCACGGTGTCCTCCGTGACCGCGGCGAAATGCGTGCCGAGCGCCACCCGCTCGCGCACCGCCTCGACGATCGCAGGATGGGCGTGGCCCTGCACCATCGAGCCGAAGCCGTTGTGGAAGTCCCAGTAGCGATTGCCGTCGATGTCAGTGACGCGCGCCCCCTCGCCCGAGGCCAGGTAGATCGGCCACGGGTCGCGCAGCTGGTAGGAGGAGGCGACGCCACCGCTGAGCGAGCCGCTCGCGCGCTCGTACATGCGTGCCGAGGCCGCGGTGCGCTCGTTCAGCGCCTCGAGCTCACGGCGGGTGAGCTCCTCCACGCGGCCGGCGTCGATCTCGATCGGGCTTGCCGCGGCCATGGGCTCAGCCTAGCTGGCGCCGTGGGGCGCGGCGCGCTCGCCGCGCGCCCCCGGGGACCCGACTGCGGCCGCCCGGCGCGACGGGCCGTGCCGGGCGCGCGACCCGGCTCTTACGAAACTCCGCCCCGACCGTGGGGGAGCTTTAACCCCGCGTCCGGATGCTGAGAGGCGAAACCAACCCCACAGAAGGAGTCAAACCGTGTCCAGCCTCCGCAGCAAGCTCGTCACCGCGGCCGCCGTCGGCGCGACCGCGATCAGCGCAACCGCCATCGCGACGGCCGCCACCAGCGACTCGTCGTCGTCCTCGTCCTCCTCGACCGCCGCCGCGAAGCCGCCACAGTCGCTCTCCGGCCAGCCGGCGCCGCGAGACCCGTCGAAGGGCGGTCACACGGTCAACGGCAAGACCGAGACGCTGCTCAGCGGCGACACCGCGGCGAAAGTCAAGGCTGCCGCCCTGGCCAAGGTCTCGGGGACGGTCGAGCGCGTCGAGACCAACGTCGACAGCAGTGCCCCCTACGAGGCGCACATCGTCAAGTCCGACGGCACCGAGGTCGAGGTTCAGGTCAACAGCGACTACACCGTCGCCGCCGTCAACACGATGGGCGGCCATCCGTAGCCGGCCCGGGCAGCGGGTCTGCGCCACGCGACACGGCCGGGCGAGCTGCCCGGCCGTGGCGGCGTCCCGAGAGAGGCTGCCTCCGGGCGAGCTCAGGTAGTCTCAAACGCATGGGGGCGAGGTTGGGGATTCCCAACTCGGTGCAGGGGCTTCCGAAGACGCTTGCCGCGCTCGGCAACGCGCGAGTTCAGCACGAGCGTCAGGCGCCTGACGTCGACGGTGTCGACGGCGCTCCGATCATCGTCAATCCCCAAGCGAGGCTTTGATGGCCGCCGAGACCGGCGGCCGGACGGAAGCAAAGGTCGAGCGCCTGCGCCGCACGCGGCGCCTGCTGCGCGAGGCCCGCAGCCACCTCACGAAACGGGCGCTCAAGCTGATCGGCTTCGTTCTCTTCGCCTACCTGCTCCTCCAGGTGATTCCGGGGCTCGAGAAAGCCCTGAAAGACCTCCAGAACGTCGAACTGACATGGGTGCTCGCCGCGATGGCGGTCGAGACGCTCTCAACGTGCGGGTACGTCGTCTCCTGGCGCAAGATCCTCGACCCCGACGATCTGCTGCGCCAGAGCGATCGCGGCAAGCACCTCGGCGCCCGCGTCGCCTGGGCTCAGCTCGGAGGCGGCTTGATCATTCCCGGCGGAACGCTCGGGAGCATCGGCGTGGGCTCGTGGATGCTGCACCGACTGGGGATCCCGATGGATCGGGTCGGCGAGCGCCAGTTCACGTTGATGTTCCTGAACAGCGGTGTCGACGGCCTGGCGATCGTGTTCTTCGGCACGGGTCTCGCGATCGGGCTGTTCAGCGGCGAGTCGAACCTCGCGCTCACGCTGCTCCCGGCGGGCGTCGCGGCGACCGGACTGGTGCTGGCTCTCGTGGCTGCACGCTGGACCAAGCAGCTCGCCAACCGGATCGAGCCGAGCCGGCCGAAGATCGCCACCGGCGTGAGAGCGCTCGCGCTTGCCGTCAACAACACCAAGAGCATGCTCCGCCACCGGGGCAGCACGAAGATCGTGCTCGGCGCGATCGCCTACCTGGGCTTTGACATCGCAGTGCTGCAGGGCGCCTTCATCGCGATCGACGCCCATCCGGTGCCGGGCTTCGCCGTCGTGTCGATGTCCTACCTCGTCGGCGGGCTGGCCGGCTCGATTCCCTTGCCCGCGAACCTGGGCGCCGTCACGGGGATGGCCGGGATGCTGATCGTCTACGGCGTCGGCCGCAACGACGCGATCGCGGCGGTCGTGCTCTACCAGGCAATCGGATTCCTCGTGCCGCTGCTCGGCGGAGCGATTGCGTACCTCTTCCTGCGCCGACAGTTCGAGGCAATCGAGGACGACACGGTCGGTGCCACGGCGTCGGTGAGCTGATGGCTGCTCAAGGCGAGCGTCGGCCGGCTCGGCCCGCCGCCTCGCGACGAGCGGCGGCCGCCGTTGCGCTCGTGCTGCCGCTCGCGGCGGCGCTCGTGGCCGGCGTCGCGCTGTCGGGCCATCTCGCCGTTGCGGCTCTGGCGCTGGGCCTCGTCGTGGCGGCGAACGGCGCCATCTGGTTCGCGCTGACCGAGCGCGGCGCCAGGCGGACCGTCGGCGCGGTCGCGGCGGTCCTGTCCCTGGGCGGCCTGATCGCCGTGTTCGTGACGAACTGGCAGGGGCTGGTGGTGCTCGTGTTGCTCGTGCTCCTGCTCGCCGGCTTCGGGCTCGCGGCCGGCTACGCGCTGGAGAGCGCTCGGCGGAGCGCGTACGGGATCGCTCCCGCGCGGCCCGCCGCCGTCGGCGGTGCCGGTTCGGCGGTCCTCATCATCAACCCGAAGTCGGGCGGCGGCAAGGCCGAGCGCTTCGATCTCGCCGCTCAGGCTCGGAGGCGAGACGTCGAGCCGATCGTGCTTGGGCCTGGCGACGATCTGCTCGAGCTGGCCGAGAACGCCATCGATCGCGGCGCGCGGGTGATCGGCATGGCCGGAGGCGACGGGTCGCAAGCGCTCGTGGCGACCGTCGCATCGCGGCACGATGTCGCCCATGTGTGCGTGCCCGCTGGAACACGGAACCATTTCGCGCTCGATCTCGGGCTCGATCGAGATGACGTCCTGGGCGCGTTGGACGCGTACACCGACGGCGTCGAGCGGCGGATCGACCTCGCGCGCGTCAACGACCGGGTGTTCGTCAACAACGCGTCGCTCGGCGTTTACGCCAAGGTCGTCCAATCTGAGGCCTACCGCGACGCCAAGCTCGAGACGTGGACACGGCTTCTCCCCGACCTCCTCGGACCCGAAGCCGAGCCGATCGATCTCGAGTTCACGCTCGAGGATGGGAGCGCATGCGCCGATGCGGCGCTCGTGCTCGTCTCGAACAATCCCTATGAGTTGACGCATCTGGCAGGCGCCGGGACGCGCGCGCGAATCGACACGGGCACGCTCGGTGTCGTCGCGGCGCGCGTCCGAGGCACTGAAGTGGCGAAGCTGGTCGCGCTCGAGCTGGTCGGACAGGCCGGACGGTTCCCCGGCCTGCTGTCGTGGTCGACCGAGGGGTTCGAGGTTCGGTCCGGCGGCCCGGTGGCGGTCGGCCTCGACGGCGAGGCCATCGTCCTCGATCCGCCCCTGCGCTTCACCTCGCTCCCGGGCGCGCTGCAGGTGAGGCTGCCCGAGAGCGCCGGACTGGCGCCCGCCGCGCGGGCCGTGCCGCTCACCTCGGCCAGCTTCGGCGAGCTGTTCCGGGTTGCCGCGGGCCGGTGAGCCGGTCTGCCCTCGATCGCTCGCTCGTGCGGCTCACGCGGGCGGCCAACTACTCGCGACTGTGGCTCTTCATCTCGGGCGTGCTGGCCGTGTCCGGGGGTCCCCGCGGTCGAGCGGCGGCCACCCGAGGCGTCCTCGCGATCGCGATCGCGGCGTCCGCCGCGAACGGTCCCGCCAAGCTGCTCGTGCGCCGCCGACGCCCGTCATCGCGCTTGCGACCGAGCCTGATCCCGATGCCGCGCTCTACCTCCTTCCCCTCAGGTCACAGCGCAGCGGCGTTCGCGTTCGCGACGGGCGCCGGCTCCGAGCTGCCCCTGCTTGCGCCGGTTCTCTTTCCACTCGCCGGCGCAGTCGCATACTCGCGGGTGCACACGGGCGTTCACTACCCCAGCGACGTCGTGGCGGGGATCGCGATCGGAATCGGCTCGGGCGTGATCGCCGTGCGCTTGACGAAGGCGCGTGCGCCCGAGCCGTGAGGCAGTGCCGGAGCCGCTCGTTCCGGGTTACCTCGACCGCCACGTTCGAGATCACACGGCGGTCACCATTTCAGCTCGATCTCGAGCTCGCGCTCGTCCGTCTCCACCTCAAGCTCGACCTTGAGCCGCACCTGGTCGGGCACGTGCACCTTGAAATGCATGCCGCCGCGATCGAACTCAACGTCGTTCTGCCGCGCCAGCATGTCGGCGAGGCCCCGCAGCCGCGCGGCCGCCTCCTCCCTGCCGACGGTCTCCGTTTGCTTGATCTCAAAGATGTCCATGGCCTCTCCCGCGTTGTGGTCGGCTGCGCGGCGTCCACCGCGCAGCGGCAACCTCGACGAAGCGCAAAGCCCGATCGTCTGCGTGACGCTCGTCCGCGCGCCGAGGTCGAGGGCGACGTGATTAGCGTAATGGGCGCTCACACTCGGCGCGCGACGGTTGCCAGCGCAATCGGTGGCGGCTATAAATGACGCCATGGTCACAGATCCTCTGAGCATGGCTCGGTGTCTGTGTCGTGACCGATCCCCGAGCCGGCCACGGCCGTCGCGGCGCGGGAGTCGGTGCGGGCCATGAGCCTCGTGGGCTCGACCGTGGGCGCGGGTGCGCGAATCGCGACCTCCCCGCTGAGAGCCACCCTGTTCGTCATCAGCGCCGGCTGGGGGGTCGAGCGTCGCATGCGCGCAGCGCTGACGGCTGTCGCCGGACAGCTTGCGGTTCGCGCCGTCGAGGCCGTGCTCGCCAGCGAGGCGATGGAGCATGCGATCGAGCGAATCGAGGAGGCCGGCGTGGCCGAACGACTGGCGCGACGCCTGCTCGAGGAGGGTGTCGCCGAGCAGATCGTCACGGGCGTGCTCGAGGGCCCGGAGCTCGAGCGGATCGTCGGCAACGCCCTCGGCAGCGACCGCATCCAGGACGATCTCGCGCGCGCGCTGGAGAGCGAGCCACTCGAGCGCCTGCTCGACCGCGTCCTCAACAGCCCTGCCAGCGAGCGTGTCGTCGCTCAGGTCCTGCGCAGCCCCCTGTTGGAAGAGACGGTCACCCGCCTGCTCGAGAGCGAGGAGCTTTGGATCCTCGTCGACGAGATCGCCCGCAGTCCGTCGGTGACCGAAGCGATCACCCACCAGAGCGCCGGCTTCATCGATCAGGTCACCGACAGGGTGCGTGATCGCTCACGCGAAGGCGACGCGCTGCTGGAGCGCACGGCCCGGCGATTCGGCCGGCGCCGAAAGGCAGGCGAGCCGCCCATGCGCCGTCAGCCGCCGAATGGTCGAAGAGTCCCCGACGCAAGCGACGCATCACCGTCCTACCCGCTGCCCGACACGAAGACGACATGACCCGCGCTCCGCAGGACGTGCACACGGCCCAAACGCGGGCGGTGGCGGTTCTACGCGGACCGGATGATCCGCTGGCGGCGCCAGAGCGAGCCGACACCGGCCCCGAGGGGACCTACGCCGGACTGGTGACACGCGCGATTGCGTTCGCGCTCGACGCCGCCGTGGTGAACGGGTGTGCATTGATCGTCGGCGTGACGGTCGGCCTCGGCCTGTCGATCCTTCACCTGCCCTCCAAAGTGGACGCCATCATCGCGGCGATCCTGATCGGTCTCGCTGTGATCTGGCTCGTGGCCTACTTCGCGTTCTTCTGGTCGACGACGGGCCAGACGCCGGGGGACCGCGTGATGCACATCGAAGTGATCGGCCTCGAGGGGCGGCCACTCGGGCCGCTGCGCGCGGCGATGCGGTTCGGGTACATCATCCTCGCCGCGCTGCCGCTGCTCGCAGGAATCCTGATGATGCTCTGGGACGATCGCCGCCGCGCTCTGCAGGATCGCCTCGCCCGGACGCTCGTCGTCTACGCTCGCGCCCCCGCGCCGGGCGCAGGAGCGCCGCAGGCCGTCACCGATCGGCTCAACTACGCCGACCGTGACGGCC
The DNA here is from genome assembly GCA_035553095.1 of Solirubrobacteraceae bacterium. Taxonomy (GTDB): domain Bacteria; phylum Actinomycetota; class Thermoleophilia; order Solirubrobacterales; family Solirubrobacteraceae; genus Palsa-744. The sequence goes on from DATNDZ010000023.1 coordinate 29,579, forward strand.
ACCAATGAGCGCGCGCGGGCGCCGGGGCGCTGCTAGCTGCCCGCCAGCGCCTTCTGCTTGATCTGGTCGAACTCCGCCTGGCTGATGGTGCCGGCATCCAGCAGCTGCTTGGCCTTCGCGATCTGCTCCGCCGGATCGGTCTTTGCCGCCACAGACTGCACGTACTGGTCGACCTGCGCCTGAGCCTGCTGCTGCTGTTCGGCGCTGCGCTGGGCGATCCCTGTGTGCTCGGCGATCAGATAGATGAACACGCCCAGATACGGGAGCACGACGATCACGACGATCCAAACGACCTTCACGAACCCCGATATGTCATGGCGGCGGAAGATGTCCCCGAACACGTTGAACAGGATCACGAGCCAGATCACGAACCCGAAGAAGATCAGGACCGTCCAGAACACTTCTAGAAGTGGATAGTCGGTTGCGAGGATCACGAATCGTCTCCCTTTCAGTCGATGGCGTCACTCACTCACTCCGCCGCCCGGTCGTCCGGGCGGTTAACCCCGTTGCATCGCCGAGCATAACCGCGCCGCGCCGCGCCGTGTTAGTTTGGCCGCGTGGCGGGCACGAGCGAGCGCCGGGGGGGTGCAGCGGGGATCGTCCTTCTGACCCTGGCGGCCGGCCAGTTCCTGATGGTGCTCGACAGTTCGGTGATGAACGTGTCGATCGCGACCGTCGCCAAGGACGTGGGCACGACCGTGACGGGGATCCAGACAGCGATCACCGCCTACACGCTCGTGATGGCGTCGCTGATGGTGACCGGAGGCAAGATCGGCCAGATCCTGGGCCGTAAGCGGGCCTTCGCGATCGGATGCGCCATCTACGGCTGCGGTTCGTTCGTCACCTCGATCTCACCGAGCCTCGGCGTGCTGATGTTCGGATGGTCGTTGTTGGAGGGCGCCGGCGCCGCCCTGATCCTCCCCGCGATCGTGGCGCTGGTCGCCTCCAACTTCCCACAGTCGGAGCGGCCACGCGCCTACGGCCTCGTCGCCTCCGCCGGCGCGATCGCGGTAGCGGCCGGTCCTCTCATCGGCGGGCTCTTCACCACCTATCTCTCGTGGCGGTGGGTGTTCGCCGGCGAGGTCGTGATCGTGCTCGCGATCCTCGCGCTGACCCGTCGCATGGCCGACGTCGAGCCCGAGTCCCACGTGCGGCTCGACCTGGTCGGAACGGCCCTGTCGGCGCTCGGGCTCGGCCTGATCGTGTTCGGGATCCTCCGCGCGGGCACGTGGGGTTTCGTCCGGCCCAAGCCGGGCGCGCCGGAATGGATCGGCCTGTCGCCCACGATCTGGCTGGTGCTCGCGGGCGGCGGTGTGATCTGGCTCTTCCTGCAGTGGGAGCAGCGCCGGCTCGGCCGGGGCGAGGAGCCGCTCGTCGACCCCGCGATCCTGCGAAATTCGAGGCTGCGCGGCGGGCTGACCTCGTTCTTCTTCCAGTACTCCCTGCAGGCCGGGCTGTTCTTCGCCGTGCCGCTGTTCCTCTCGGTCGCGCTCGGGCTCTCGGCGGTCGAAACCGGGGTGCGCCTGCTGCCGCTCTCGATCACGCTGCTGCTCGCCGCGGCCGGCATTCCGAAGGTCTTCCCGGACGCGTCTCCCCGCAGGGTCGTCCAGCTGGGGTTCCTGGCGCTGGTCGCTGGCATCGTCGTGCTGGTGGCCGCCCTCGATGCCGGCGCGGGCGCCGAGATCGTGACGTGGCCGATGCTGCTGGCCGGCCTCGGCGTCGGCGCGTTGGCTTCGCAGCTTGGGAGCGTTACGGTGTCGGCGGTCCCCGATGAGCTGAGCGGTGAGGTCGGCGGGCTGCAGAACACGGTCACCAACCTCGGCGCCTCGATCGGCACGGCGCTGACCGGCGCCGTGCTGATCGCTGCGCTCACATCCTCGTTCCTGACGGGAGTGGCGCAGAACTCCGCGGTACCGGCGTCGGTGAAATCACAGGCGAGTACCGAGCTCGGCGGAGGCGTCCCCTTCATCTCCGACGCCCAGCTGGAATCCGCGCTGAAGGAGGCAGGCGTGCCGGCGAAGGCGTCGCAGGCGATCGTCGACGAAAACGAAACTGCTCGGCTCGCGGGGTTGCGTTCGGCGATGTCGATGCTCGCCGTGGTCGCCCTGCTCGCGTTGTTCTTCAGTCGCGGCATCCCGACCGAGCAACCAGCCCCGCCGGGGTTACCCGAGCCGCGACCAGAGCCCGCATAGCGCCCACCTGCCGTGCGGTGAATACCACGACTTCGAACTCCGGTGCAGGGTGGTACGCTCGCACGAGGTGGCGGAGCAATCCGATGAGAGCACCACGGGGGGAGGGGCCGAAGCGGACGTTCCGGCTGGGGGCTCGACGGGGTTGAGCGGCCCCGGCGGGCCGACGGCATCTGTCCCTGCTGCGTCGGTCGAAAGCCGGGCGCGCCGCATCTGGGTGCGTGTGACGCTCACGCTCGCCACGATCCTGACGATCTTCGCGATCTTCGCGATCTGGGCCGACCGGCAGCTGCTCAACCCGGACAACTGGTCGGACACGAGCACCCAGCTGCTGCAGAAGCAGACGATCCGCACCGCGCTGTCCAGCTATCTGGTCAACCAGCTGTACAACAACGTCGACGTCGAGGCTCAGCTCAAGTCGGGGCTGCCGGACGAACTCGCGCCGCTGGCCGGGCCGATCTCGGGAGCGCTGCACAGCGTCGCCGAAGAGGCGGCCGAGCGCGCCCTCGCCAGTGCACGGATACAGAACCTTTGGCGCAACGCCAATCGGGCCGCAGCCCAGACGCTCGTGACGATCGTCGAAGGGGGCGGATCGCGGGTGGAAATCGAAGGGGGCACGGTCTCGCTCAACCTGCGTCAGATCGTCTCCGAACTGACCACGCGCCTGGGACTGCCCTCGGATCTGGCCAACAAACTTCCGCCCTCGGTCGCGAACGTGAAGGTCGTCACCTCCGATCAGCTTGGACTGGTTCGCAATCTCGCGAAAGCGCTCCACGCACTGGCGATCGTGCTGACGATCCTCGCGATCGCGCTGTATGCGCTGGCGGTGTTCCTGGCCTACGGTCGCCGGCGGCGGACGCTCATGAACGTCGGCTTCGGCCTCGTGCTCGCCGGCATCATCGTGATCCTCGGCCGCAAGATCGGACAGGGTCAGCTCGTGTCCGCGATCACCAAGGACGCCTCGATCGAACCCGCCGCCAGGGATACGTACTCGGTGGCGACCTCGCTGCTCGTGCAGGTCGCGACGGCCTCGATCATCATCGGCATCCCGGTGATCCTCGCGGCCTGGTTGGCCGGGCCCGCGCGTTGGGCCATGTCGGCTCGTCGCTTCCTGGCGCCGCACTGCCGCGCGCGCCCCGCGCTCATCTACTGGATCACGGCGGCGCTGCTGGCTCTGGTCTTCATCTGGGGACCGATCCCGTCGACTCGCAACCCGGTGACGATGCTGCTGTACACGGTCCTCGCGTTCGCCGGCGCGTACGTGCTCGCGCGCCAGATGGCCCAGGAGTTCCCGGACGCGGAGCCGGTCTCGCTGCGCGACGCGATGAGCGGGCTCGGTCACTCCCTCGGCGAAAAAATGAGTCGCGCGCGGGCCGCGACCACGCCGGCCCCTGGTGGAGGTGCCTCCAAGGCTGCCGAGCTCGAGCGGCTCGCGGCGCTGCACGACCGCGCCGCCATCACCGACGCGGAGTACGCCGCGGCCAAGCGGGATGTGCTCTCCGCCACCTGAACCGCCGTGTCCGCGCCGCGCACCACAGCTCACCCGGCAGGCCGGTCGGCCACGGCGTCTCGGCGGCGGCGCGGCGCTGCTCAGCGCGCCGCGACAGGCTCGTCTACAGACCCGTCTCGGCGGTGATTCGTCCGGACTCGACGGCCGCGGCCAGAGCTTTGTAGTCGGCCTCGTTCTGCTCGGCGTAGGAGTGCGAGAACTCGACGATCGCGCGATCGAAGCTAGAGCCTTTGCCGAGGTATGAGGCGATCGCGACGCGGTCGCCGCTGCGTGCGTGCGCACGCGCGAGCGTCCATCCACACAGCCTTCCGTAGGTCGACAGGCCCGAGGGGATCATCTGCTCGACTTCGGCCGAGCCCTTCCAATCCTTCAGCTGGCGCCCGTAGAAGTCGCGGGACCGCCCGTCCAGTCCCTCCTCGACGTGCACCCAGCCGAGAAAGATGTCGCTGCTGGCCTGCATCAGGCGCTGGCCCGTGACCACGCGCTCGCCGTGGTTCTCGAACTCACTCGGTCCGAGGAACTCCTCGAGCACCGAGGCCTCGGCCTCCTTCATCTGCAGGAGCAGCGGGTCCTGCCCGTCTCGTCCCAGCATCAGCGCGATCCAGGCGCGCGTGCCGACGCTCCCGACGCCGACCACCTTGCGCGCGAAGTCGACGAGGCGGAACTGCTCGATCAGCTCGCGCCGTTCGAAGCCGAGCGTATCCCGGTAGGCGCGCAGGAGATCGCGCAGCTCGTTGAGCATGTCTTTGCGCTCGCGCCCCTTCACGAGGTCGTCGATCGGGACGATCAAGGGCGGTTCGGCGCGGAAGCGCGCCTCCCCGTCGACCGCGTGCGTCAGTTTTGAGAACGCCGACATGCTGTCGCGCGTGCGGGCCTTGGCGATCGCCTTCTTCGTGCGCTTGACGGCCCTGGCCTGCAATTGCGGGCCGAGCGCCTCGACCGTCAGCTCGACGTCGAGGTGCGCGTACCACACGTCCAGGTTCTTCATCGCCGCGAAGCCGGCCATCGTCGTGCGATACGCCGCGACGGTGTCCAGTACCGCCTGATCCTGGCGCTTGCGGGTGAAGCCATTGTGCTGCGCCGCGATCAGCACGCTGACGGCGAGGCGCTTGACGTCCCACTCCCACGGTCCGGGGAGCGTCTCGTCGAAGTCGTTGAGGTCGAACACGAGCCGCCGCTCGGGCGAGGCGAACACGCCGAAGTTGGACAGGTGGGCGTCGCCGCAGCACTGCACCGTGAGCCCCGAGCGCGGGCTGGGGGCGAGGTCGGCGGCCATGATCATCGCCGCCCCCCGATAGAACGTGAACGGCGAGACCAGCATCCGGCCGTAGCGAACCGGCACGAGCTCGGGCACGCGCGTCTTCGCCTGGCGCTCGAGCAGCTCGATTGGGTCGGCCCGGCCCGATGCCGGCTCAAATGTGGCGTGGCTCGAGCGGGGGACCTCGGCGCGCGCGGCTTTGCCGCGCGCGATGCGCTCGGCGACGCTCAGGTGCGGCATTACGGCGGTCGCCTTTCCAGCGTTCGCCTGTGCCATCGTTCGACCATACACCCGCAGCCGCCGATGCGGGCTCCGCGACCGGCTACTGTGCCAGCCACCCCCGCAGCGCCTCGTGCATCGCCGCCACGCCGACGATCGGCCGCTCGGGCTCGCTCCACTCCGCGGGGACCGCCGCGAACGGTCGCGTCTGCGCCCCGCCCAGCCCGCCGTGGGAGCCCATGAACTCCTCGAACGGAGTGACCTCGTCCGCGTGCGGGTCATACGCGCCGTTGACGAGTATGTCCGGGCAGTGGGGAAACCGATCGTGGCGGCGCAGATGCTCCGCAGCGCTGTCGTCGAACGGCGCAAGCGGGTCATCGCCATCGACCTGGTCGTCCTCGAGCAGGCGGCGCCCGCCGGCTCCGATGACGATCGCGCCGCGTTCGCGAGAGCGCACCATCACGAATCCGATGCCGGGGTGGGCGGCGAGCTTTCCGAGCAGGCCGGGATGCGCGTGCTCGATCTCCTCGACGGCGAGTCGCTCGCTGCGGAGCGGCAGGTAGACGAGGCCGAGGCAGCCGGAGACGAGCACCACCGCCTCGTTGGTCGCCGTCGCCGGCCGGCTCCGCTCGGCAAGTGCGTCTCTGTTGGGCCCGAGCGCGACGGTGTCCTCGACGAACCGGCCGCGCGTCGCGCGTTTCAGGATCCGGCCGCCGATCCCCTCATCCTGGCGAGCGTCGGCAAGCACGGCGCCGACGTCTCCCCACGCCTCGTCCACCGCGGCCGGCGCATGGACCTCGCCGCGCGCCAGCGCGGCGCTCACGAGCTGCTCGAGCGTTTCCCCGTAGCGCTGACGGAACGGACGGCCCTGGGTCTGACCGTGATCGGAGAGCACGACAAGGTGATACGGGCGAGGCGCCTGGGCGATCGCGCGCTCCAGGCGCGCGAGCTGGCGATCGTGGCGCTTCAACACGGCGAGCGCGTCGGGCTCGCGAATTCCCGAATGGTGGGCGACCTCGTCGTAACCGACGAAGGTCGCATAGCTGACGGGCACGCCCTCGACGATGTCGGCCATCAGCAGCGCGACCATCACGTCGCGCATGACGACCGTGATCGCGGCCCTGATCAGCGGGTATGAGCCGCCCCGGTCGACGTGCTCGGCGCCGCTGCGACGCTGGCGACGGGCAGCCAGGCGCTCGCTCGCGATGTCGGCGAGCGACAGGGCGATCGTGCGGAGAAATCCGTAGGGATCGGAGAAGTACGCGAACAGATCGCCGGCTCTGGACCGCTTGCGGTCACGGATCATGCTCATCGTGGCGGTGCACCGCGACGCATCGCCCGAGAACATGTTCCCGCGGCTCGTGCCGGCGCCGGCGAGCAGCCCCGCGCCGGTCGATCGCCGTCGCTCGATCTCGGCGGCGTCGGCCGGGTGATTGGAGACGATCGTGCGCCCCGACTCCTTCTCATGCCAGCGGAAGGCGGGCATGTCCCAGTTGCTTCCCAGCAGCAGGCCCGCCTGGCTCGCACCGGTCTGCGAGGAGAGATCGCACTCCCAGCCGATCAGCCGGTGACTGCCCTCCGAGAGCCAGCGCCCGATCGTCGGCGCGTGGCCGTCGCGCACGGCCTCGCGCAGCACCGCCTCGCCGAGACCGTCGATCTCGAACAGGATCACACCCGGGACGTCGCTCCGATTGCGCTTGCGGGAGCTCCGCACGCGCCGGCGCACCACGCCGAGGTGGTGCACGTCGCCCTCGACGTCGAGCAGCGGCACGACGAGCAGGGTGACGACGGCCAACCCGAACGCGATCGAGACGTCGCCGACGAAGGGGGGCGTCCTGCCGTCGACCGCGTAGAACGCGAGTGCAACCGTACCCGCGCTGAGCGCCACGGAGGCCAGCCCGAAGGTGAGGATCGTCAGCGGCAGCGCCACGCGCGTCAAGAGCGGCCACAGCACGGCGTTGATCAGGGCCAGGACGACCGCGACGAGCAGCGCCGCTCTGAACGAGAGCGTTTCGACACCCGGCAGGATCGCGGCCAGGATCACCAGCGCCAACGCCTGGATCGCGAGCAGCGCCGCCGTGCGGACTGCTAGCCCGATCAGGCGCCGCGATGAGCTCACTCGGCGGCGGGCCTCGCGCCCGTCGGTGGTCGAAGCATCCCCTTGCTACCTTCTCGTCCATGGTCCATGGCGCGGTTGCGGCCCGTCGTGCGGGCGCGTCGGGGGACCGTATCGGTTTCCTGGGCCACTCCACCGTCACGATCGAGCTGGATGGCGTGCGCCTGTTGACCGACCCGCTGTTGCGGGGACGCGTCGCGCACCTGCGCCGGCAGGTGCCGGCCGTCGACAGGCGCGCGAGCGCCGCCCCCGCGGCGGTGTTGATCTCACACGCCCATCACGACCATCTCGACCTGCCCTCCCTGCGCGATCTCGGGCTCGACACACCGCTGCTCGTTCCGGCCGGCGCCGGGGCCTGGTTGCGCCGCAAGGGGTTCACGACGGTGACCGAGCTGATCGTCGGGGCCACGGCCCGCGTGGGGAGTGTCGCGGTCACCGCGGTGCCGGCATACCACGATGGCCGCCGGATTCCCGGAGTGCTGAGGGCCGCCGCGGTCGGCTACCTCGTGCGGGGACGAAGGACGGTCTACTTCGCCGGAGACACCGAGCTGTTCGACGACATGTCGCAGCTGGGGCCCCGACCGGACGTGGCGCTGCTTCCGGTCGCCGGCTGGGCGCCGAGGCTCGGTCCGGGCCACATGAATCCGCTCCAGGCGGCGCGCGCGGCCGCGCTGCTGCGCCCGCGGATGGCGATCCCGATCCATTGGGGAACACTGCTGCCGATCGGCATGGCCGGTCGCCATCGGGCGGCCCTCGGCGACCCGCCACGCCGGTTCGCCGAGCACGTGGCGCGGCTGGCACCGGGCATCCAGGTGTGCATCCTTTCGCCCGGCGAGGAGGCTGCACTGTGAGAAGATCCGATCTGTGAGCTCGTCGCCGTCTGTCGGCAGCGAACGACGCGTGTTCGGCACGGTCGAGAGCGTCGGCAGCGCCGGGGTGTTCGGCCAGGTCATGGGCCTCGTCGCGGTGACGGTGGGCTTCTTCACGCTGGGCGCCTATCTCGGCCGTCACTTCACCGGCGGCGCATCGATCGTCTGCTTCATCCTCGGCTTCGTCTGCATCGTCGGACTGAACTTCGCGCGGCGCTCGGAGGGCCTCGCGATCACGCTTCTCTTCTCCGCCGGCCTGTTCCTGGGCCTGGGCCTGGGCGGGGGCCTCGCGGAGTACGCCGAGGTCGCACCGAGCGTCGTCTGGCAGGCGGCGGGCGCGACCGCCCTTTTCGTCGCCGGGCTCGGGAGCACCGGGTATGCGATCCGTCGCGACCTGTCGGGCGGATACCGCTTCCTGTTCGTCGCGCTGCTTGCGCTGATCGTGTTCGGCTTCGTCTCGCTCCTCGTCTCGATGCCGCAGTCCGACGTGATCTACGCGGTGCTCGGCCTCGTCATATTCGGCGGCTACACGCTGCTTGACTTCAACCGCATGCGCCGCGCGGGGGACGTTGAAGTCGTCCCGCTCGCCGCTGGGATCTTCCTCGACGTGCTCAACATCTTCCTGTTTTTCCTGCGCCTGTTCGGCGGTCGCCAGTGAGCAGGCGATAGAGCGTTTTCAACGGGCGCGACTCGCGTCGATCACAAGGGGGGGACGCATGAGCGGTTCCGGTCTCGAGCCAGGCGTTTCATCGGACGAAGAGATTCTCGACGAGGTGCAGGATTTCGCGCGCTTGTGGTGGCTGTTGCTGATCGGCGGGGTCGTCTCGCTGGTGGTCGGGGTCCTGCTGCTCGTCTGGCCGAGCCGCACTCTCGAAGTGCTCGCGATCCTGCTCGGCATCGAGCTGCTGCTCGTCGGTGCCATCCAGGTCGGGCTGGCCTTCGGCGAGCCCGCCGGATCGCGCACAGGCGCGCTGCTGCGTGGCGCCTTCGCCGGTATCGCCGGTCTGATCGTGATCAGACATCCCGGTGGAAGCCTGACGGTGATCGCTCTCGCGATCGGTATCTACCTCGTGCTGGCGGGCGTGATGAAGGCGGTCTCCGCGTTCGAGACGAGCGTCGGGCGTGGATGGCTGCTGGCGGGAGCGCTGCTCGATCTGGCGATCGGCGTGGTGATCGTCGCATGGCCACATTTCGGCGTCACCTCACTCGCAGTGGTGGCCGGTATCGCTCTGCTGCTTCGAGGGGCGCTCGAGTGCGCCTCTGCATTTTCACTGCGAACCGTCAACGAGGGACTCGCGGCCGGCTGAGTGCGTGCGGGGGCACAGCGCCTGTAGACTTCACCGCGGCTCACCGCCTCGTTACCGATCCGTCATAAATCGCCACGGAGATTTCATTGACGCTTGCGAGCATGAACAGGCCAGTCGCGATCGTCGCCCTGCTGCTGAGCACCGCTGTGTTCGCGGCCTGCGGCGAATCGGCCGAAGAAAAGGCCAAGGCCCAGGTCTGCGACGCGCGCGCGGACATCTCCAAACAGCTCAGCACGCTCGCCACGCTGCCGATCTCCACGAGCGTCCTCACGGAAGCCAAGGCCGGCGTCGAAGCGATCGGCAAGGACCTCGAGAAGATCAAGGAAGCCCAGCCTGACCTCCAGCCCGCGCGCAAGGAACAGGTCGAAAAGGCAACCGAAACCTTCCAGAAACAGCTGAACTCGACACTCACCGCTGTCACGTCGGGACTGACGCTCAGCAACGCAGAAGCGCAGCTGAAGAGCGCGCTGAACCAGCTCGGCAACAGCTACAAGCAGACGCTCGCCCCGATCAGCTGCTCTTAGCGGCAGCGCCTGGGCGCGGGCCGCGGCTGAAGCGGTCGGGGGCTCGCGCGCACCCGCTCGTCAAGACCCTAGGCGGCGGGGCGTCTGAGCGACTGAGCGAGCGAAGATCGCGCAACTGAGGTATCGACCACCGCGGCGCCCTCGCGGAGAATCTCCCCGTGAGCCCGCCACGTCTCCCCTCACGCCCACCTGCGGCGCAGCCGCCGGGGCCGTGGTACTGGACCGTGGCGTTCACGACGCCGGCGCTGACGCCGGCCGCGATGCAGTCGCTCGAGAGGGAGCTGCTCGCGGTCGAGCATCGCTGGCCGGGCAGCCGCTTCCTTGGCTGGACGGCGTCCCCGCGGCCGCCAGCATCCATGGAAGGGATCGGGAGGGAGTCCGATCGCGATGCCCGAGGCGCCCGTCGCCGGCCCTCGCAGCGCGAGCTCGTGACCGCCTCGCTGCTGCGTTGCGCGCCCAGGGAACGACGAGGGATCGTTCACGGGCGGGGAGCACCCCGGTAGCCCACCCCGGACTTGGGGCCGGGGTGGGCTCCGCGCACGAGTCGTGCTGACGGGCAGTCGCGCGACGGGTAGTCGGGCGATGGGAAGTCGCGCGACGGGAAGTCGCGCGATGGGCAGTGGCCCGACGGGCAGTGGCGTGACGGGTGGTCGGCGGCTCGGGGACCACGCGACCGGCGTCGTCACGGCAGGGCGCTACTGTGCCCGTCGATGCGGGGCGAGCAGCCGTGACAGATGCTCGGGCAGCCGGCCGGCGCGGGGGGGAGCGCTACGGAGTGCTGCTCGTCGCGATCCTCGCCGCGTTCGCGGTGGAGGGCATCGCGATACCCGCCAAGTGGGAGCAGATCCTCACCACCGTCCTCCTGGGGGCGACCCTGCTGTTGGCGCTGTTCGCGGCCGAAGCGAATCCCAGGGTCATGAGACCGGCGCTTGCCGTTGTCGGGTGTGTGCTGGCCTTCAGCGTCGTTGAAGCCGTCAACGGCAACGTGGACGGTGGCTCCACGCGCATCGCCAACGCTCTGCTGGTTCTGCTCGCGCCGCCCGCCATCGTTCACGGTGTGGTGAGCGGGCTGCGGACCAAGCAGGCGGTCACCCTCGAAGCGGTATTCGGAGTGCTGTGCGTGTACATCCTCGTCGGCATGTTCTTCGCGTCCGTCTACGGCGCGATCGACCGCTACGGCCACGGCCCGTTCTTCGTGAGCGGCGAGACGGCAACGGTGTCGCACTGCCTCTACTTCAGCTTCACGAGCCTCACCACAGTTGGCTTTGGGGACTTCACGGCGCGCTCCAACCTCGGCCACACGCTGGCGGTCTCGGAGGCGCTGATCGGGCAGATCTATCTGGTCACCGTCGTCTCGCTGCTCGTGGCGAATCTCGGCCGTCATCGCCAGCCGCAGGACGCCGCTCCGCTGCGGGGGGACAGGGAGTAGGGCCAATACCCGTCGGCTCCCGCGAACGCGCTCGATGTCACCATTTTGGGCGCGATTGCGCAAGCCCCGTTGCAATCGGGAGAGTCCCATCGCCTAGACTTTTCGCCAGGGCGTCGCCTGGACGCTCACACGACCCAGGGGGGTTACGCATGAGAGGCACAGGCAGCGCGCTGTTCGTCGGCATCCTGCTGATGATCGCGGGCGTTCTCAACATCATCTACGGCATCGCCGCGGTGGACGATGCCAAATTCTGGGTGAGCAACACGCAGTTCGTCTTCTCGAGTCTGCATACGTGGGGGTGGATCACGATCATCCTCGGCGCAATCCAGCTCACGGGATCGCTGTCCCTGTTCGGGGGCGGCGCCTACGGGCGCTTCGTCGGACTCGTGGCGGCTTTTCTCGGCGCGATCGGGGCGCTGCTCAACATCGGTGGCGAACACCCGTGGTGGTCGATCGGCGTGTTTGCGATTTGTGTGATCTGCATCCACGGCTTGGCGGTGCTGGGGGAACCCGAGGAGAGGGTCTGACCACCCGATAGGCGGTCGCCCGCGAGGTCGGCAGGACCGGCTTCGCCGTTCGCGGCCGCATCATATGGCGCTCCGGCCTCAGAGGCCACGAGTGACTCGTCGCGCTTCGCGTCGAGTCGCTCGGCGCGCCGATCGTTGCGGGGCTGCTCCCCGCTTCGAGTCCACTGCCGAGGAGCGTCGCTCGGTGTGGGCGGGCGACGTATCAATCTCAGCGATCTGAGCGGAATCTCGAGCCCTCTGGTTTAGCGCCGGCAGACGGGGGTACCTATGGGCTTCCGCGAGTACGCGGGCGTACTTGGAAACCGGGGAGTCACAGAGAGCGGGCGCGGCAGGGGCCGCGGGAGGGGAAGCGCAATGCGAATGAGGTTGCTCGTAGGGGCCGTGGTCGCCACGACCGCGCTGTCGATCGGAGTCGCCGGCGCCGAGGCCGGCACGCTGGCCGTCCACGTCCTGTCCAACCGCGCCGATGCGATCTCGGGCGGCGATGCGCTCGTTTCGGTGGCGCTTCCGCGCTCGGTGGCGCCCTCGTCGGTGAAGATGAGGCTCGGTTCGAGCGATGTGACGAGCGCCTTCGCGCTGCGCGCGAACGGCAGCTACGAGGGTCTCCTCACGGGCCTTCAGATCGGCAGCAACCTCGTCAGCGCAGAAGCTCCGGGCGCGACCAGCGGGCAGGCCACGATCGTCGACCACGCGATCGGCGGCCCCGTCATCTCAGGCCCGCAGGTGCAGCCGTGGGTGTGCAGGAACGCGCACCCGACCGACGCCAAGTGCGACGAAGCGCCGACGTACGCCTACGAGTACAAAAACGCACTGACCGGCGGCTTCGAAAGCTATGACCCCGAAAGCCCGCCGAGCTCGAGCCAGATCGCCACGACGACAACCGACAACGGCACCACGGTGCCCTTCATCGTCCGTATCGAGACGGGCTACCAGGATCGTGACCAGTACCAGATCGCCGTCCTGTTCCAGCCGGGCAAGGCGTGGGAACCCTGGGCCCCGCAGCCGCAATTCGACCACAAGCTCTTGATCACCCATGGAGCCAGCTGCGGCATCGAACACACCTCGGGCACCGCTCCGAGCGTCACCAGCGACACGGTGGGAGTGCCGGGCGTCAACGCCTCGACCAGCAGCCCCACGACCGCGCTCGGGATGGGCTACGCGGTGATGTCGACGGCGCTCGACAACGCCGGACACAACTGCAACATCGCCACCGAGGCGGAGTCGCTGATCATGGCCAAGGAGCACCTGGTCGAGCAGTACGGCACGCTGCGCTTCACGATCGGCACGGGCTGCTCGGGCGGCTCGCTCGTGCAGCAGCAGGTGGCCAACGCCTACCCCGGCATCTATCAGGGCATCCTGCCGCAGTGCAGCTTCCAGGATGCATGGTCGAACGGTCAGGAGATCTCCGATTACCACCTCACGCGTGCGTACTTCGAGCACCCCGAAAAGTGGGGCGCGGGCGTGGCGTGGACGTACAACCAGATCGCGGCCGTGGAGGGTCACCCCAACTACGGCAACGCGATCATCTTCGACACGGTCTACTGGGAAACGCTGGCCAACCCGACAACGGGCTGCGGCGAAGGCGTTCCGAGCGCTGACATCTACAACGCCGAAACGAACCCCTCGGGCGTCCGCTGCACGCTGGCGGACTACATGATCAACGTGTTCGGCCCGCGTCCGGAAAGCCTGTGGGAAGCCCCGGAGAAGAAGATCGGGCACGGCTTCGCCGGCCTGTCGGTCGACAACGTGGGCGTGCAGTATGGCCTGCAGGGGCTCAGGGAAGGGACGATCACCCCGGCGGAGTTCGTCGACATCAACTCCAAGATCGGCGGCGCCACGATCGACCTCGAGCCGCAGACGCAGCGCTTCGCGGCGAACGAACCGGCGCTCAAGCGCTCCTACCTCTCGGGCGCGGTGAACGAGGCGAACAACCTGAAGGACGTCGCGATCATCGACCTGCGCGGACCCGACCCGGGCGCCTTCCACGACGCCTACCGCACGTGGTCGATGCGCGCGCGCCTGGAACACGCGGAGGGGCACTTCCCGCTCAACCACGTGATCTGGTTCGGCGAGGCGCCGCTGATCGGATCGCCGACGTACACGACGGAAGGTCTGCTGGCGATGGATAAATGGCTCACGGCGGTCGAAGGCGACACGCGCAAGAAGGTCACGCTCGAGGAAAAGGTCGCCCAGGATCGCCCGGCCGGCGTGCACGACAAATGCACCAACGTCGAAGGCGTCGAGGAAGCGTCGGTCCCGGGCATCGGCCAGGTGTGCGAGGACCCGGTCGCGCAGACGCGCTTCTCGACCCCGCGCGTGATCGCGGGAGAGGGGATCTCGACCGACAAGCAGAAGTGCCAGCTCAAGCCCCTGGAAGCGTCGGACTACTATCCGATCACGTTCACGCCCGAACAGGTCGCGGCGCTGCAGAAAGCGTTCCCGACGGGGGTGTGCGACTTCTCCAAGCCCGGAGTGAGCCAGACGGGCGCGATCCCGTGGCGCACCTACCAGTCGGATGCGAGCGGCGAATCGGTCATCTACGGCGGCAAGTCGATGGGCCGCGCGCCGAAGGGCTCCGGCGAAGGGTGGGCGAGCCCGGCGTTTGCCGAGTGGCTCAAGTAGGCAGGACGGCGCGAGGGTCGAGATCCCGGGGAAGGGCTGAACCGTGCGCCTTCTCAGCTACGAGACGGAGGCCGGCGTCGAGGCGGCCATACAGCTCGGCGAGGAGCTCGTCCCGGTCGCGGCGGTGCAAGCGCCGGCGAGGACCGTTCGCGGCCTGCTGGGAGCGCTCGACGTGGGAGGGCTGCGCGAGCTCGAGTCGCGGGCCGGTGGCGCCGGGCACCGGCTCGCCATCGGTGAGGTGAAGCTCAGGGCTCCCGTCCCCGACGCACAGAAGCTCATCTGCATCGGCCTCAACTACAGAGATCACGCCGAGGAGAGCGGCCAGGACATCCCCGCGGCGCCGATGTGGTTCGCGAAGTTCGCCAACTCGCTGATCGGCAGTGGGCAGCCGATCGTGCTGCCGGCCGCGCACCCGAGTACGTCGACTACGAGGCCGAGCTCGCGCTCGTGATCGGACGCGCCGCGAGGAACGTGAGCGCCGACGAGGCGCTCTCCCACATCGCCGGTGCGATGCCCTTCAACGACGTCAGCGCGCGCGACCTGCAGCTGCAGAACCCGCTGTGGACGAGCGGCAAGGCGATCGACACCTTCGCACCCTGCGGGCCGGCACTCGTCACGCTCGATGAGGCGGGGGAGCTCGGTGAGCTGAAGCTGTGCACGAGGGTCAACGGCGAGATACTGCAGCAGGGAACCACGGCGAATCTGATCTTCGGGCCGGCCGAGCTGGTCTCGTGGCTGTCACGGACGATGACCCTGCAGCCGGGAGACATCATCGCGACCGGGACGCCGGCCGGGGTGGGCGCCGCACGCGGGCGCTTCCTGCGCGTCGGCGACACAGTCGAGGTCGAGATCGAGCGCCTCGGCACGCTCTCCAACCCGATCGTCGGCGAATGAGCGCGCTGACACCCGCGCTGCTCGCGCTGCGGATCGAGCGGGTCGGGCCGGTCAACTACATCGTTTGAAGCCCCCGCGCGGGGGTATGATGTTTGCGGGGTGGCGGGTTCTTTTACACGGAGGGATCTTCTCCGCGCGGGGGCGGCGGCGGGAGTGCTGGCGAGCTTCGAGACGCTGGCCACGCCGGCGAGGGTGCTGGAGAAGGTGCTCGCAGCCCCGGCGGCGTGCGGGCCGCTGACGGACATCGAGCACGTCGTCATCTTCATGAACGAGAACCGCTCGTTCGATAGCTACTTCGGCACCTACCGCGGGGTCAGGGGCTTCCACAGCAAAGCCCTGCCGCTGAACGACGGCAGCGGTAAAAACATCTTCGCGCAGCCCTTCCCGGGGCCGGCGGGCGAACCGTACGGCGGCCACCTGCTGCCGTTCCGCTTCGACACGAACAACGGCGGCGACTGCGTCAACGACATCGCCCACGACTGGAAGACGATGCACGAATGCTGGAACAACGGCGCCCTGGACGGGTGGGTGGATTCCCATCTCAAAGCGAACCCGCAAGACGGACACAACGTGATGGGCTACTACACGCGCCAGGACCTGCCCTTCTTCCATGCGCTGGCCGACAACTTCACGATCTGCGACCGCTACTTCTGCTCGGTGATCGGCCAGACCGACCCGAACCGCCTCTTCTCGATGAGCGCGACGATCGACCTCGACGCCACGGCCGGGCCGTCGCTGGAAACGCAGGTCGCCAACCGAGCGGAATACTTCGGCAAATTCACATGGCGAACGTACCCCGAGCAGCTGCAGGACGCGGGGATCAGCTGGAAGATCTACTCCACGCCGGACGGCGACGCCGGCGACGGCGTGCTGCACTACTTCAAAGCGTATGAAGAAAACGCGCAGCTGGCCGCGAACGCGTTCGGCCCGCGGTTTCCGAACGATTTCCTGACCGACTGCGCGGCGGGGACGCTGCCGCAGGTCTCCTGGATCCTGGCTTCGCTGGTGGACAGCGAGCATCCGCCGGCGCCGGTCACCTATGGCGAGGTCGCGCTCTCGGAAGCGCTCAACGCGCTCGTCTCCAACCAGGCGCTCTGGGAGAAAACGGCGCTCTTCTACATGTACGACGAGAACGGCGGCTTCTTCGACCACGTTCCGCCGCCGACGGCGCCCGAAGGGACGCCCGGCGAGTACCTGAACAACTTCCCGGAAGAAAAAATCGGTGGCCCGAAGGGGCCGCTCGGGTTGGGCTTCCGCGTGCCGATGCTCGTGATCTCGCCCTATTCGCGCGGCGGGTTCGTATGCGGGCGCACCTTCGACCACACCTCCACGCTCCGCTTCCTGGAGCGGCGCTTCGGCCCGCCCGTGCCCAACCTGAGCAAGTGGCGGCGAAGGCACACGGGTGATCTCACGCAGGCCTTCAACTTCGGCGCAGCGGCCGACCCTTCGGTGCCGGAACTGCCGACTCCGTCGCGGGCGGACCCGCGCGTGATCCTCAGCGACTGCCCGACCCAGGCCCCGGACGTCGGCGAGGAAGGGTTCCCGACGGTGAAACGGTATCCGCTGCCCACTCCGCCACAGGTCATGCCCACCCAGGAACGCGGACCGCGGCGGCGCCCGAGCGGCTGCTGAGCAGACGAGCCGAAACGAGCCACTGCGCGCGACGCGCGAGCGTGTCGTCGGAGTCTTCGGGCGCGACGCGGCGGCGGTAGGATCTTCATGTGAAGGGTGACCGGGTCGAGGTCGTGGTGTCGGCCGACGATGGGTCGCGGACCTATGAGATCGTCGCCACCCGCGCCGGACGTCGCGTGGAGATCGCAAACGCCCGAGGCATCGTCGAAGTGGTGGAGGTGACGCGGACGGGCCAGCCCGTTCGCACCGGGAGGTTCATGGCGAGCCGCGTGATCGCGCTCGTGGAGCATCCCGCGGGCGAGGGTGACGAGCCGGCGGACGACTAGCGTCAACGGCTGCCGTGTCACCTAGCGGCGCACCCCGATGCCTTCGCCATCATCCAGAGGCTGCGCGCGGACCGGGATCAGGCGAGGGATGATCGCGGCCAGGCCCGATTTCGAGGAACGGTGCCACCCCGACCATTCCGCAGGCGTCGAACAGATACCGCGCGGCACCGTTCCCGGGCGCAACCATGAAGCCGCGTGCCGTCCGTCTGCACATCCTGTAGCCGCGGACCACGGCGAGTAGCCCGCTCGAGTCCATGAACGTCAATTCGCTGAGATCTAGCGCGATCTCGGACGTCTCCCCCGAACACGCCTCGTGCAGCGCATTTTCCAAGTTTGGGGCAGTCGAGGAGTCAAGCTCGCCTCGGAGCGTGAGCGCATGACGGCCAGCACGCCGCGTCTCTTCGATCTCGAGTTCGCCCTTTCCGCCAGGCACCCGCGCCACTCCAGACCTCTACCCCCGGCACGCAGATCTAGTACCCGGCTGAGTCGCCGTCAGCGCGCCTGGTCCGCCCCGACCGGGGCACCACCGTTTAGCCGTTCGCGACGATGCCGGAGGAGGGACTCGAACCCCCGACACGCGGATTATGATTCCGCTGCTCTAACCGACTGAGCTACTCCGGCGGGGAGGGAGACGAGGATACCGACGGGCTGGCGCCCGCTGATCCGCACCTCGTAGACGTCGACGAGGTGCGCCCTGATCAGGTAGTCCATCGTGTTGCGGACCCGCGACCCGTATCTCC
>DATNDZ010000024.1:0-140483 GCA_035553095.1 Solirubrobacteraceae bacterium
CGTTCCCCCCATCCTGGTCGGCGCCATCTTCACCGCGTTCTTCGTCGTGCTGTTCAGCGCGATCACCGATGTTCTCTACGCCGTGCTGGACCCGCGGGTCCGGCTCACCGGGTGACAGTGACCGCTCACGGAGGAGGCAACTGATGGCCGAGCGCCTGCTCGAGGTCGATGAGCTCCAGGTGTCGTTCGTCACCGAGGACGGCGTCGTGCGGGCGGTGGACGGCGTCTCGTTCTCCCTTGACCGCGGCGAGGTCGTGGCCATCGTGGGTGAGTCCGGATCCGGGAAGTCCGTGACCGCCATGACCCTCATGGGGCTGACCCGCGGCCCCAACTCGCGGTTCGGCGGATCGGCGAAGCTGCACGGACAGGAACTGGTCACCGCATCGGAGGACAAGCTCCGGCGCATTCGCGGCGAGGAGATCGCGATGATCTTCCAGGACCCGATCTCCTCCCTGAGCCCCGTGCACCGGATCGGCGACCAGATCGTGGAGCAGATCCGCGCCCACGAGAAGGTCTCCAAGGCGGCCGCCCTGGACCGCACCGTGCAGCTGATGGAGCGGGTCGGGATCCCCCGCGCCGCCGAGCGGGCCCGGGCCTATCCGCACGAGTTCTCCGGCGGCATGCGCCAGCGCGCGATGATCGCGATGGCGCTCGTCAACGAGCCGAAGCTGCTGATCGCGGACGAGCCGACGACGGCGCTCGACGTGACCGTGCAGGCGCAGATCCTGGCGCTGCTGGAACGGCTGCAGCGCGAGCTGGGCATGGCGATCGTGATCATCACGCACGACCTCGGCGTGGTCGCCGAGATGGCCGACGACATCGCCGTGATGTATGCCGGGCGGATCGTCGAGACGGCATCGGCGCGGCACATGTTCGCGAGTCCCGAGCATCCCTACACGTGGGGCCTCTTGAAGTCGATACCGCACCTCGCGGGGGGGCGCGAGGAAGAGCTCACGCCGATCCCGGGTACGCCGCCGAGCCTGATCCATCGTCCGTCGGGTTGCCACTTCCATCCGCGCTGCCCCTACGCCCAGCCCGACCACGCGCGCATCGACCCGCAGCTCGAGCCGGTGGCCGACGAACCCCACCATCACGCCGCGTGCCTGCTCGAGTCGCAGCTGCGCAGGCGGCTGTGGGCGGAGCTGGGGAGCGGGTGCACGCCCGAGCAGGCGCGCGAGGCGGTCGGCCTGCCAGCGCCGCCGCCGCATCCGGAGCGCCATGCGCCGGCGGCGACCGCAGCGGGCGAGCCGAGTGGCCCGGTGCCGGAGGTAGGGCTGTGAGCGCGATCGAGCCCGTCTCCCAGCCGGCGCCGTCCCCGGGGAGCGCGGAGCCGCTCGTGCAGGTGCGCGGTCTGGTCAAGCACTTCCCGCTGACGCGCGGCCTCTTGATCCAGCGCAAGGTCGGTGCGGTGCAGGCGGTGGACGGGGTGAGCTTCGACGTTCGCCGCGGCGAGACGCTCGGGATCGTGGGCGAGACGGGCTGCGGCAAGAGCACGACGGCACGCCTGATCATGCGCCTGCTCGATCCGACGGCAGGTGAGGTGCGCTTCGAGGGGCAGGACATCACGGCGCTGACGGGCTCGCGACTGAAGGCGATTCGCCGCGAGATGCAGATGATCTTCCAGGACCCCTACTCGTCGTTGAACCCCCGCAAAACGATCGGCGCGACGATCGCACAGCCCTTCGTGATCCACGGCCTGCTGGAGGGCAAGGACGAGCGCAAGCGAGCCGTGCAGGAGCTGATGGAGACGGTCGGGCTGAACCCGGAGCACTACAACCGCTACCCGCACGAGTTCTCCGGCGGACAGCGCCAGCGGATCGGCGTGGCGCGCGCACTTGCGCTCAAGCCGAAGCTGTTGATCGCGGATGAGCCGGTCTCGGCACTCGACGTCTCGATTCAGGCGCAGGTGCTGAACCTGCTGCGCGACATGCAGCGCCAGCTCGGGCTGACGCTCGTGTTCATCGCCCACGACCTCTCGGTCGTGCGCCACATGTGCGACCGGGTGGCGGTCATGTATCTCGGGCGCATCGTCGAGATCGGCCCGGGGGACGCGCTCTACGACTTCCCGCGCCACCCCTACACGGGCGCACTGCTCTCGGCCGTGCCCGTCGCCGACCCGACCCTGCGCGCCGACGACCGCGAGCTGCTCAGCGGCGACGTGCCGAGCCCGGCCAACCCGCCGAAAGCGTGTCGCTTTCACACGCGCTGCCCGAAGGCGCAGGAGCTCTGCTCGATCGAGGACCCCCCGCTCGAGGACAAGGGCACGGGCACCGAAGCCGCCTGCCATTTTCCGCTGAGTCGCGAGGAGGTCGCGGAGATCGGCGTACGATCGGCGCGATGAGCGCGAGCCCCTCTGCATCGACGCGATGAGCGCGCCGCCGGCGGCGACGGAGGCCGAGGAGCTGCTCTCGCGCCTGATCCGCTTCGACACGGTCAATCCGCCAGGCAACGAGCGCTCGGCGCAGGAGTACCTCGCCGGGCACCTGCGCGAGGCCGGCTTTGATTGCGAGCTGCTCGGGGCCGAGCCGGAGCGCCCCAACCTGATCGCGCGCCTGCGCGCGGACGGCGCCCCGCCGGATGGGGAGCCGAGCGGCGAGGGGCCGACGCTCTGCTACCTCGGTCACGTCGACACGGTGCTGGCGAACCCGCAGGAGTGGACGCACGACCCCTGGTCGGGGGAGGTGATCGACGGCTTTCTGTGGGGGCGCGGCGCGCTCGACATGAAGTCGCAGGTCGCCGCCGAGATCGCCGCCGCCTCCTCGCTTGCGCGCTCGGGTTGGCGCCCGGCGCGGGGCGAGCTCCTGATCGCGGCCGTCGTCGACGAGGAGACCGGCGGGGCGCTGGGGGCGGGGTGGCTCACCAGGACCCACCCCGAGAAGGTGCGCTGTGACCTGCTCGTCAACGAGGGCGGCGGCGAGGTCTTCGAATACGGCGGCCGGCGCTTCTACGGCGTGTGCTGCGCGGAGAAGGGCGTGTTCCGCTTCACCGTCGGAACCGACGGCGTGGCCGGGCACGCGTCGATGCCCGGGATGGGCGAGAACGCGCTACTGAAGATGGGGCCGCTGCTCGACCGGCTGGCGGCCGGTCAGCCGGCATATGAGCCGACCGCCGAGCCGATCGCGTTCCTGCGCGGAATCGGCGAGGACCCAGAGGACGCGCGCGGCTCGATCGCGCGACTGCGCGCGGCCGAGCCGATGCTGGCGACGATGTTCGAGCCGATGCTCGGCGTCACGTTCACGCCGACGCGGATCTCGGCTTCGGAGAAGATCAACGTGATCCCGAGCCGGGCCGAGCTGAAGATCGACTGCCGCGTACCGCCGGGCCTCGGCGAGGAGGCCGTCAGGCGCGGGATCGCCGAGGTGCTCGGGGGCGAGGGCTTCGACGTCGCCTTCAGCGAGCAGGTCGTCGGCAACCGCTCGCCGATGTCCTCCGAGCTGATGGAGTCGATCAGGACATGGATCGACGAGCACGACCCGGGCGCGACCGTGGTCCCGCTGATCCTTCCCGGCTTCACCGACTCGCGCCACTTTCGCGAGGCGTTCCCGGAGTGCGTCGCCTACGGCTTCTTCCCGCAGCGTCACCAGTCGATGCTCGAGGCCTCGCCGCTCGTGCACGGCGCCGATGAGCGGATCGACGTGCGCGACCTGCGCTTCGCGACGGCGTTCTTCACCGACCTGGCGACTCGCACCCTTGGCTAGAGCGCCGCTGGCCGGCAGGCTGCGTAGGGCTGCGTAGGTATGACCAGGTTTGCGCAGGTTCTGCAATAAGAATCCCAGCCATCACGGGGTGAACCCTCGCAATCGAATATCCGATTAGCGATACTTGACATATGCCAAGGATGGTGGAAGGGGTCGGAGCTGCAATCGCCGGAGTGGAAGCGGCGGTACGCCATCTGATCGTCTCTCCTCCGCGGCAGCTGGAAGCGGCGCTGACGCATTACGCGAACACCACGCACCAGCTGGTCCCGGTGACGAATTCGCGCGCGCCGATCCCGGCGACGGTCGTGTCGGCGCCGCACGAGTCGTTGGTGCAGGAAATCCAGTCGGCCGCCTACAACTGGTCGCCGGTCGTGATGATCCTGTTCTTCGCGGCGCTGCTGTACCTGATGTGGCGCACGCTGAAGGTCATGCCGCGGGTCAAGCCGCAGCAGATCAAGCCGGCCTCGAGCAAGTCGGCGTCGTTCGCCGACATCGCCGGCGTCGATGAGGCGAAGGCCGAGCTCGAGGAGATCGTCGAGTTCCTGCGCGACCCCAAGCCGTTCCACCAGCGCGGTGCGAAGGTGCCGAAGGGGGTGCTGCTGCACGGGCCACCGGGCACCGGCAAGACGCTGCTCGCCAAGGCCGTCGCGCACGAATCGGGGGCGCAGTTCTTCGCGCAGTCGGCCGCCTCCTTCGTCGAGATGTTCGCCGGCCTCGGTGCCGCGAGGATCCGGCGCCTGTTCGCCGTCGCGCGCAAGCACGAGCCGGCGATCATCTTCATCGACGAGCTCGACGCGGTCGGGGGGCGGCGGGGATCCGACCTCTCGGGGGAGAAGGATCAGACGCTGAACCAGCTGCTGGTCGAGATGGACGGCTTCTCCTCCAGCGGCCGCGTCGTCGTGATCGGCGCCTCCAACCTGCTCGAGAAGCTCGACCCGGCGCTGCTGCGCCCCGGGCGCTTCGACCGGCAGGTGTTCGTCGTGCCCCCCGACGTGCGCGGACGCCAGGGCGTGCTGGAGGTGCACACGCGCGACAAGCCGATGGACGGCGTCGACCTCGAACTGATCGCCCAGCAGACGAGCGGCTTGACCGGCGCCGATCTCGCGAACATCTGCAACGAGGCCGCGATCTTCGCGACGCGGCGAAGGGCCGCCAAGCTGACGATGGCCGACTTCGACTCGGCAATCGAGCGCGTGATCGCAGGCGTGCAGTCGCGCCGCGTGCTGAACGACCACGAGAAGCGCGTCGTCGCCTTCCACGAGGCCGGGCATGCGCTGTGCGGGGAGCTGCTCCCGTCCGTCGATCGCGTGCACCGCATCTCGATCGTCCCCCGCGGCCAGGCGCTCGGGTACACGCTGAACCTGCCCGCCGAGGACCGCTACCTGAAGACGCGGGAGGAGCTGCTCGACTACATGACCGTCCTGCTCGGCGGGCGCGTGGCCGAGCAGGTGGTGTTCGGCGCGATCACGACCGGGGCCTCGGACGACCTCAAGCGGGTGGCCGGGATCGCCCACCAGATGGTGCACGACTTCGCGATGGGCACGGCCGGCCTCGGGCGCTCACCAGACGGCGACGTGCAGCTGTCGGAGACGACGCTGCGGATCCGCGACGAGGAGCGCCAGGACCTGGTCGAGGAGGCGCGCCGCGCCGCCCAGCGCCTGATCGTCGCCCACCGGCGCCAGCTCGACGCGCTCGCGACCGAGCTGCTCGAGCACGAGGTGCTCGAGCGCGACGCGATCGACCGGATCATGGACGGCACGCCCCGCCTGGAGCGCGCGCCGGGGGTCGGTCTGCGCGTCGTCGCCGCCTCCCGGGCCAGCGACGCGCTCGAATAGACTGCGGGGCGTGTTCACGCGTATCGATCACGTCGGCCTCGCAGTCGAGCAGCTCGACGGGGCGCTCGAGCTCTACCGCGACAGCTTCGCGCTGCAGCTCGCCCACCGCGAGATCGTCGAGGAGCAGGGAGTCGAGGCGATCCTGCTGGACGTCGGCGAGAACCACGTCGAGCTGCTCGCGCCGCTCGCGCCCGACACGCCCGTGGGCAAGTTCCTCGCCAAGAACGGCCCCGGCCTTCACCACGTCGCCTACCAGGTGACCGACATCGACTCGACGCTCGGTGCGCTCAAGCAGGCCGGACTGAGATTGATCGACGAGCAGCCGCGGACGGGCATCCGCGGCTCGCGCGTCGCGTTCGTTCACCCGCGCTCGACCGGGGGCGTGCTGACCGAGATCGTGCAACCGGCCGGCACGCACTGATGCCGACGGGCAAGCAGCAGATCAGCATCGGCTTCCAGGGCGGCCAGGTCCTCTCGCTTCGCGTCGCCGACGATAGGCTCAAGGCCCTGCACAAGGCGCTCGGCGAAACCGGCTGGCACGAGCTGGACAGCGAGGAGGGGCCCGTGCGGCTCGATCTCGGCCAGGTCGTGTACGTCAGATCCGAGAGTTCGGATCTGCGTGTCGGCTTCGGTGCGTAGACGTGTCGCTTGACGAGCGCGTGCTTCGCGTCGTGCGCACGTGGGGGCACACGCCTGAGGGCGAGCGGGTGGTTGCCGGGTTCTCGCGGCTTGCCGAGCACGCGGCGGTGTGGCTGGCGATCGGGTTCGCCGGAGGGGCGATCGACGCGCGCCGGCGCGAGCGCTGGGGCAGGGCCACGGCGACGGTCGCGACCACGTATGCGCTGAACACGGCGATCAAGCTGGCCGTGCGCCGGCGCCGCCCCGAGCTGAAGGGGCTGCCGCCGCTGGCGAGCGCCCCTACCCGGCTGAGCTTCCCGAGCGCGCACGCCTCGACGTCGTTCGCCGGCGCGCTCGCCTACGCGCAGCTCGGGCTGCCCGCCCCGCCTCTGTACGCGCTCGCCACCGGCCTGGCGCTCTCGCGTGTGTACCTCGGCCTGCACTACCCGTCGGACGTGCTCGCCGGCGCGCTGCTCGGCACGGCGGTCGCCGCCGCGCGCGGCGGGGGCGGGCAGACGGCCGCCGCCTCGCCCAACGGCTACGGACCGGTCGCGGCGACCTCCAACGGGCACGGCCCGCTGCGCCCGGCAGGAGCCGCCGGGGGCCGGCTGTGAGCACGCGCATCGGCATCGTCGGCATGCCGAATGCCGGCAAGTCCTCGCTCTTCAACGCCCTCACCAAAGCCGGCGCCGAGGCCGCCAACTACCCGTTCACGACGATCGAGCCGAACGTCGCCGTCGTGCCCGTGCGTGACGAGCGCCTGGAGCAGGTCGCTCGCACGGTCGGCGCCTCGGAGATCGTCTGGGACACGATCGACTTCCACGACATCGCCGGGCTGGTGGCCGGGGCGCACGAGGGCGAGGGGTTGGGAAACCGCTTCCTGGCCAACATCCGCGAGACGCACGCGATCGTCCACGTCGTGCGCGCGCACGGCGACGAGAACGTCGTGCACCCGGAGGGGAGCGTCGACGCGCTGCGCGACATCGAGACGATCGAGACCGAGCTCGTGCTCGCCGACCTCGAGCAGGCCGAGCGCCGCCTTGAGCGCGTCGCGCGCCAGGCACGCAGCGGTGAGCGCGCCGCCGTCGCCGAGGAGGCGTGGCTGGCGCAGGTCGTGGCCGAGCTGCAGGCCGGCCGCTCGGCGCGCGGCGTGCCCGTGCCCGAGGAGGCACCCGCCGCGGCGCGCGACCTCGGCTCCTTGACGGCCAAGCCCGTGCTGTTCGTGGCCAACGTGGACGAGGGCTCGGAGGAGGTCCCGGCCGAGATCCGCGCCCACGCCGAGGCCAGCGGCGCGCGCGCCGTCGCCGTCTCCTCGCGGATCGAGTCCGAGCTGGCCGAGCTCGAGGACGACGACGCCGCCGCGATGCGCGCCGAGCTCGGCGTCAGCGAGTCAGGGCTTCAGCTCGTCGTGCGCGAGGCCTTCGCCCTGCTGCGCCTGATCGCATTCTTCACCGCCGGAGAGGACAAGCCCGCGCAGTCCTGGCACCTGCGCGACGGTCTCACCGCCTGGCATGCCGCCGGTGAGATCCACAGCGACATCCAGAAGGGCTTCGTCCGAGCCGAGGTGATCGGCTGGCGCGAGCTCGTCGACGCCGGCGGCTACGCCGGTGCCCGCGAGCGCGGGACGCTGCGGCTCGAGGGTCGCGACTATACGATGGGCGACGGCGACGTCATCACCGTGAAGTTCACGCCGTAGCGAGCTTCTCCAGGCGCTCGGCGAGGCGGCGCATGCCGAGCTCGCTCGCGCAGGCCGCTCCGCCAGCGAAGTCGGTGGCCGCGTCGGGCGGGCGCTCGAGCTCGATCCGCTGCAGCGTGGCGATCTCCTTGAAGCTCACGAGCAGCTCCTCGTTCTCGCGCAGCGCCGCCGCGATGCGCGGGCGCAGGGCTCCCGGCGTGCGCGCCACCCGGTTCTCGAGCGCGCGGGCCGCGGCGAGCACCTGCTCGAGCGTGCCATGCTCGCGCAGCAGCTCCGCCGCCGTCTTGGCGCCCACGCCCGGCGCCCCCGGCAGGCCGTCCGAAGGATCCCCGCGCAGCGCGATCAGGTCGGGCACCTGCGCCGGCTCCACTCCGTAGCGCTCGCGCACCTGCGCCGCGCCCAGCTCCGCCGACTTCCCACCCTTCAGCAGCTCGAGCACGGCCACGCGCTCGCTGACCGCGCCGTAGAGGTCGCGGTCGCCGGTCATCAGCAGGGCCCGCCCGCCCGCCTCCTCCTCCTCGCGCGCGAGCGAGAACATCACGTCGTCGGCCTCGAGCGAGGCGCTGCTCGCATACGTCCAGCCGAGGCTCTGCAACAGCTGCGGCGCGCGCTCCCACTGCCACGCGAGCTCCGCCGGCATCGGATCGCGGTGGGCGTGGTATGCGGGGTAGAGCCGCACGCGGTACTCCGCCTGCTCGGCCCCCATGCAGGCAGCCACGCAACGGATTCCTTGCGCTGAGGAGCGCCCATCAAGAACGTTCAAGAGCGCATTGACCGTGCCCAGCAGCGCGTTCACCGGACGGCCCTCCGCGCCGACGATCGATTTCGGCAGGGCGAAGTAGGAGCGGTACAGCAGCCACGGGACGTCGGCGGCGAGCAGCGGCGCGGTGGCGGCCATGGGCGCAGCCTAGTCTGCGCCGGCGGGTCGCCGCGTGGGAGCGCCGCCGTCCGCTCAGGCCGGCGCCGCCGTGCCGCCGTCCGCTCCGGCGCGGGGGGCGGGGCGGGGCGCCGAGGCGCCCGTCGCGGCTGTGCTGGCGCCGCTGGTCGGGGCCACGCCGCCGCCCTGGCGTGAGGCGTCCGCGGCGGCCGCCGGAGCCGGAGCGCCGAGCGAGGAGTAGCCGCTGCGGTCGGGCTCGGGCCTCGTGAGCTGCCCTTCGCGCACGCTGAAGTACGCCCACGTGCTGGAGAGGCCCAGGCGAGCCGCCAGTTCGCCGCCGCTGAGCAGCGTGCGCCCGGCCGAGCCGAGCACGTAGGCTTGGACGATGCGCGGCGAGTAGCCGCGCTTGATCACTTCGATGCCCTTGAAGCTGCCGCGCACGAGGCCGCGGAGCTTGGCCGCCGCCGCCGCGAAGCTGAGCGTCGTCTTCCACGTGTGTCCGTCGCCGCGCTCGTACTGGTCGACCACGCCGCGCAGCCACGGCTGCGGTTCGCTGCCCACGAATGCGTTCTCGACGTTCTCCGTGCGCCCGCCCGAGCTTGCGAAGAAGTAGGTGATCGCCGGACGGCCGCCGTAGGTGACGATCTGCCCCGCCGTGGCGGCCACCGCCGCGTCGGTCTGCGGCGTCTGCGCCGCCACGCCGCGATAGACCTGCGAGCGCGTGTCCGCGTAGACGTCGAACTTCGACCCACCCGCACGCGCGGTCAGCGCGTACGTGCGGCTGGCCACCGCCTGCGCCTCGAGCGCCGCCAGCGGCCAGCTCGATGAGACCTCGGCCGAGACGACCCCGCGCACGTAGGTCTCGAGCGCCACCTTGCGCACCTTGCCGCCCATCATCACCCGCACTTGCGCGCCCGCCGGCGCCGTGCCGATCGAGGTGCCCGTGTAGTAGT
Organism: Solirubrobacteraceae bacterium; assembly: GCA_035553095.1. Taxonomy (GTDB): domain Bacteria; phylum Actinomycetota; class Thermoleophilia; order Solirubrobacterales; family Solirubrobacteraceae; genus Palsa-744. Next base: position 9,678 of record DATNDZ010000024.1, read on the forward strand.
GGGCCAGGATCGCCGTGTAGCTGAAGCCGTGTTCGGCGTACCCGAGCGCGCCCTGCTGGCTCATGCCCACGCCGTGGCCGTAGCCGCCGCCCGAGACCACCAGCGCCGGCGCGTTGGCCGCCGCGAGCACCGCGCCTGAGCCGGTCGTGCCGAGCCACGCCGCCAGCGCCGCCAGGGTCGCGGCGAACAGCGCCAGACGGCGGCGGGTGCGGTGGTAGGTTGAATCGATGGCGAGCATCCGTGCTGCGTTTGGTCCTTCTCCGACGAGCGCCGGGGCGCGCGAGCCCGAAGCCGGGCACCTACCCGGGATCGGAGCGTCCTATGCGCCGCCTGAGCGCCGATCGCGCTCGCGGTCCATTCGTCCAGTCGCTGCAATGTTTGCTGCGCGCGAGACGCCGGAAGGCGAGCGCCGCGAAGGCGCGTGGGGGCGATGAGCGCAACCTCGATTGAGAGCGAGCAGGCGGCCGTGCTCGCGAGGGTCCCGCGCCAGCTCTTCATCGGCGGCGAGTGGCGCGATGCCGGAGGCGGCGGCACGCTCGCCGTCGAGGACCCGTCCACCGGCGAGACGCTGGTCGACGTCGCCGACGCCGGGGTCAAGGACGCGCTCGCAGCCCTCGCCGCCGCCGCTCACGCCCAGGCCGAGTGGGCGGCACACCCGCCGCGCGAGCGCGGCGAGATCCTGCGCCGTGCGTTCGAGGCGATCGTGCAGCGCACCGACGAGCTAGCGCTGCTGATGACGCTCGAGATGGGCAAGTCGCTGGCCGAGTCGCGTGCCGAGATCTCCTACGCCGCCGAGTTCTTCCGGTGGTTCTCCGAGGAGGCCGTGCGCATACACGGGCGCTACATGGTCAACACGACCGGCAAGGGGCGCATCCTGACGATGCGCCAGCCGCTCGGCCCGTGCGTGTTCGTGACGCCGTGGAACTTCCCGACCGCGATGGGCACGCGCAAGATCGCCCCCGCCGTCGCCGCCGGCTGCACGATGGTCGTGAAGCCGGCGCAGCAGACGCCGCTTTCGATGCTCGCGCTCGCCCAGATCCTCGAGCAGGCCGGGCTGCCGGCCGGCGTGCTCAACGTGATCACCGCCAGGCGCTCCGGCGAGGTGATCGAGCCGCTGCTGAAGGACCCCCGCACGCGCAAGCTCTCCTTCACCGGCTCGACCGAGGTCGGACGCAAGCTGATCGAGCAGTCGGCCACCCAGATCCTGCGCGTGTCGATGGAGCTCGGCGGCAATGCGCCCTTCCTCGTGTTCGAGGACGCCGACCTCGACGCCGCCGTCGACGGCGCCATGCTCGCCAAGATGCGCAACGTCGGCGAGGCGTGCACGGCGGCCAACCGCTTCCACGTGCACGACTCGCTCGCCGAGGAGTTCGCGCGGCGCATGGCCGAGCGCATGGGCGCGCTGAAGGTCGGACGCGGCACCGATCCCGACACCGACGTGGGACCGCTGATCGACTCCAACCAGCGTGAGAAGGTCGCCGAGCTGGTGGCCGATGCCGCCAGGCGCGGCGCTCAGGTGCTGCTCGGCGGCAACAGCGTCGGCGAGCGCGGCTACTTCTACGCGCCCACCGTGCTCGCCGCGGTGCCCGACGACGCGCGCCTGCTCGCCGAGGAGATCTTCGGGCCGGTCGCGCCGATCGCCACCTTCTCCAGCGACGAGCAGGCGATCGCGGCCGCCAACCGCACCGAGTACGGCCTCGTCGCCTACGTGTACACGCGCGACCTCGACCGCGCCTTCCGCGTGTGCGAGGCGATCGAGACCGGCATGGTCGGCCTCAACCAGGGCGTCGTCTCCAACCCCGCCGCGCCCTTCGGTGGCGTCAAGCAGTCCGGCTTCGGGCGCGAGGGGGGGTTCGAGGGGATCGGCGAGTACCTCGAGACGAAGTACGTGGCGCTGTCGCTGTAGCCGGGGCGCTACGCGGGCTTGCCGGCCTTTGCCGTGCCCCGCTCGAACAGCGAGCGCGCGAGCGCCTGCACGGCCTCGGTCTTCTCGACCACCTCGTCCAGGCGGCGCTTGCGCGCGTACTCGTGCACGTAGGCCTCGGCCGTGACGATGATCGCGAGGGCGGCGGTCTCGTCGATGCGCACGTCGACCCCGGCTTTGCGCGCGAGCACGGCGACGCCCTGAACGGTCCTCATCCAATCCCACAGCGCGCGGCTGCGCTGCTCCTGCGCGGCCCGGCCCGCGCAGTGGACCTCGACGACGGTGGTCACCGCGACCTCGGGATGCTCGGCCATCCAGCGGAAGTAGGTCTCGATCCCGATGTCGAGCTTGGCGTCCCAGTCGGCAACCTCGGCGGCCGCCCCCAGCGACGCCTCGATTCGGACCTCGGTCATGCGCCGGTAGGTCTCCAGGAAGCACTCCTCCTTGTCGGCGAAGTGCTTGTAGAAGACCGAGCGCGAGGTGCGCGCGTAGCGCACCACGTCGGCGATCGTCGTCTCGACGTAGCCTTGTTCTGAGACGCACCGGCCCATGGCGCGAAGCAGGCGCTCGCGCTGACGGGCGCTGACCTCGTCGGGCTCGAGCGTATGGCGCCCCGCCGGGATCAGAAGTTCGTCGCTGATCTTGACAGAGTCCACGGCTTGAGTATAGGGTACGCCCCAGTACTCGGAGGGGTACGGGCGGGTACTTGCACGCCGCCCAAATAACGGATGCAGGGGGACGAGATGTCAATGCTGCGCAAGCTTTTTGCCTTGTCGGCGGTCGTGTGTGGACTGCTGGTCGTGCCGTCGGTCGCAAGCGCCACGATCACGGAAGTGTTCGGGACAAGCGTGAAATGCACGACGCAGCCCTCCGGCGCCACCGCCGGGCAGCGGTGGTGCCCCAACACCGGGGCCGCGACGGTGCCGGTCTGGGACGGCACGCCGATCGACGTCTCGGTCGCGTTCCCGGTGGCCGCCGGCGAAGACAAAAACTACCCGGTGGTCGGCATCTACCACGGTTGGGGCGGTAGCAAGATCGCCCCGTCCAGTGCGACCGCCCAGCGCTGGCTGACCAAAGGCTACGCGGTCTTCTCGATCACCGACCGCGGCTGGGGCTCCTCGTGCGGCGGCTCGTCCACGAAACTGAAGGCGCCTCCCTGCGAAAAGGGCTACATCCACCTGATGAGCCGCGCCTACGAAGTGCGCGACGTGCAGACGCTGCTGGGCAAACTCGCCGACGAAGGTGTGATCAACCCGCAGGCCATCGGCGCCACCGGCGGCAGCTACGGCGGCGGCATGTCGCTGCAGTTGGGCTCGCTGAAGGATCGAACCGAACTGCCCAACCACGAACTGATCCCGTGGGAAAGCCCGCTCGGCAAACCGATGAAAATCGCGGCGACGGCACCGGAATTCCCGTGGACCGACCTCGCCCAGTCGCTGCAACCCAACGGCAGCAACCTCGACTACGTCGCCAACTCCCCATACAGCGGGATGATGGGCAACCACCGCTTCGGAATCGAAAAGAACAACTGGAACGGCTCGCTGTTCCTCGCCGGGTCCCTCTTGGGCTACCTCTCGCCGGAATCGAACAACGATCCCGAAGCGAACATCAGGGCTTGGCACAGCTTCAACCTCACCGGTGGTCCCTATGACGGCAAACCGCTGGCGATCGAACAGGAAGTCCAGCTGCCCTACCACAGCCCCTACTACACCGACCTCTCGGAGGCGCCGGCGCCGTCGCTGATGGAGAACGGCTGGAACGACGACCTCTTCCCGGTCGACGAAACGGTCAAGTACTACAACAAGGTGCGCGCGAGCTACCCGAACCAGCAGATGCAGCTCTTCTACCTGGACCTCGGTCACAACCCGCGCTCGGGTCAGACGACCTCCACCGCCGACATAGCGAAGTTCCAGGCCGCGCAGAACGCGTGGTTCGGCTACTTCCTCAAAGGCGAAGGCGGCGAACCGTCCGAAGCCAAAGGCGGCGTGCGGACGATCACGACGTCGAGGCCCTGCCCGCTGACCGCGGGCAGCTCCGGCGTGGAATACGCAGCGCCCAACTGGGCCAGCCTCGCGCCGGGCGAGATCCGCATCACGAGCGCGCCGGAACAGACGATCCTTGCCCCCGGCACCAACCCGTCGAACGCGTTCACGTCCGGCGATGAGTGCAGCACGCAGGCCGCCACGGACAACGCGTCGGCCGCCGAGTACAGGGTGCCGGCGGCTCCGGCCAGCGGATATACGATCGACGGCTCCTCGACGGTGATCGCCGAATTCTCGACGGAAGGCGCCAACGACCAGGTGATCGCTCGGCTGTATGACGAAAACGTCACTGCGAAAACGGAGCAGCTGATCGGTCGTCAGACCTACCGGCCGCTGAACGTCGGCGAAGGGTTCACCAAGCAGACGTTCCAGCTGCACCCCCAGGCGTGGAACGTCCCATCCGGGCACGTGGTGAAGCTCGAGCTGCTGGTGAAAGACTCGACCTACGCGCTCAACAACACCTCGCCGAAATCGGTTCTGGTGAAGAACCTCGAACTGCGGCTGCCGACGACCGACGCGCCAGGCTCGGCCGAAGGCCTGGTCAAAGCGCCAGCGCCGCACTACCTGCCGCCGGGCTACACGCTCGCGCGCAACGTGGCGCCCGCCGCGCCGAGCGCCCCTGTGCTCTCGAGCGGGAGCAACCCGAACGCCAGCGGGCAGTTCACGCTGAGCTGGGAACCGACTCAGGCGGCGACCGCTCCCACCTACACGCTCGAACACAAGAACGCGAGCGGCGGTTGGAGCACGGTGGCGACCGGCCTGAGCAAACCCGAATACACGTTCACGAGCGGGAGCCCCGAGGGCGAAGGCACGTGGAACTACCGGGTCACCGAGAGCAACGAAAGCTCGGCCAGCGAAGCGTCGGGCGAATCGAGCGCGGTGGTCGTCGACAAGACGCCTCCCGCGACGCCGACGGCCACGGCCGACCGCTCGCCCGACTACGCGGGCGGTGGCGGCTGGTTCACGGACAGCGTCGAAGTGTCCTTCAGCGCGAACGGCGATCCGGCGCTGTCTGACGGCAGCCCCGGCAGCGGCGTGAACGCCGGGACGCTGTCTCCGCCGGTCTCCTACACCACGAGCGGCTCGCACGAAGCGAGCGGCACCGTCGACGACAACGCCGGCAACCAGTCCGCGGCCGGCACGCTGACGGTGCAGGTCGACGCCACGGCGCCGACCGTCGAAGTCAGCTGTCCCGCAAAAGTGCTGGTCGGCGAATCGGCCGAAGCGACGATCACGGCATCCGACGGAGAGTCGGGCCTGGCCGTCGACCCGAGCGGCAAAGCGCCGATCAACACCAGCAAAGCCGGGCCGCAGACGACGTCGGCCACGGCGGTCGACAACGTCGGCCACGAAACGACAGGCGAATGCACGACCGACGTCGAACTCGAATTCCCGGGTGCGCCGTACGTCTCGTCCGGGAGCAACCCGAACAGCAACGGGCTGTTCACCCTGTCGTGGACCGGTACCGATCCGCTGACGAGCATCGGCGTCACGTACACCCTCCAGCACCACAACGGCGCGACCGAAGAATGGACCACAGTCGCGACTGAAATCGGCTTCCTCTCCTACGAATTCACGGGTGGCGGCGAGGCCGAAGGGACCTGGGTGTACCGGGTGCAGGGCTACGACTCCTCGACCGAAGAATCGACCGGGTACTCGGAAGACTCGGCTCCGGTCAAGGTGGATGAGACCGCACCTGCAGCGCCGAGCGCGTCCGCCGACCGCTCCCCCGACTACGCCGGTGGCGGGGGCTGGTACAAGGACACGGTCAAAGTGTCGTTCAGCGACAACGGCGACCCACTGCTCTCGGACGGTAGCGCGGGAAGCGGGGTCAACCTGGCCACGCTCTCCTCGGCGCAGACGTTCAGCACCGACGGCTCGCACGAAGCCAGCGGCACCGTCGCTGACAACGTGGGCAACGTCTCACCCGCCGGAACGCTGACGGTCCAGGTCGACGCCTCCGCGCCGACGGTCGAAGCGAAATGCCCGGCTCCGGTCTCGATCGGCGCCAAAGGCGTGAACGCGACGGTCAACGCCTCCGACGGTCAGTCGGGGCTCGCCAAAGACCCGAGCGGCAGCTACCCGATCAACACGAGCACCAGCGGAGTGAAGACGGTGAAAGTCACCGCGATCGACAACGTCGGCCACGAAACAGAAGCCTCGTGCTCGACGCTGGTGGGCTACACGCAGGTCATCACGGGCAACGTCAAAAGCAAACTCGTCGTGAAAGCCGGCCAGGCGATCGAGCTGACCAAAACCGCGAAAGTCAGCGGTCCGGTCACGGTCCAGCCGGGCGGCGCCCTCGATGTCGAGGGAGCGACGATCTCCGGGTCGCTGAGCGCCAAAGAAGCGACGCTGCTGCGCGTGTGCGACGCGAACGTGTCGAGCACGCTGAAAGCAATCAACGGCAGTGGCTCGGTCGTGATCGGCGAAGGCAACGAAGCGTGCGGTCCCAACAACGTGCATGGGACGGCCACGATCAAAGGCAACAAAGCGGGCGTGCTGGTCGATGAAAACGTCTTCTACTCAGCGCTGAAAGTGGTGAGCAACCAAGGCGGGACGACGGTGGTCAACAACAAAATCGCCGGCGAATTCATCGTCAAAGGCAACACGGGGACGGTTGTCGACACGCCCAACGAAGCCGAAGGCAAAGTCAAAATCCAGTAGGGGGATGCGTCCGGCAGGGGGCTGCGACGGGAAGTCGCAGGGACGCCGGCGATCGGAGGGGCCCCGCGCGCGGGGCCCCTCTTCCGTCGCCTCCGAAGGCGCGTCTGTAGCCTTCGCGCTCGATGAGCTGGAGGAGCCTCTGAGATGACGACCGTCCGCGACGCGTCGCTCGAGCTGTTTCGTCGGCACGGGATGACGACGATCTTCGGCAACCCCGGCTCGACCGAGCTGCCGATGCTCGGCCCGTTGCCCGACGACTTCCGCTACGTGCTCGGCCTGCAGGAGGCCGTCGCGGTCGGCATGGCCGACGGCTTCGCTCAGGCGAGCGGACGCGTCGCGCACGTGAACCTGCACACGGCGCCGGGCGTGGGCAACGGCGTCGGCGGGATCTTCAATGCGCGCGCCAACCGCGCGCCGCTGCTCGTGACCGCCGGCCAGCAGGCGCGATCGCTGATCACGATGCAGGCCAACCTGACCAACCGCGACGCGGTCGAGGTCCCCAAGCCCTACGTCAAGTACAGCCACGAGCCGCCGCGCGCGGTCGACGTGCCGTTCGCGCTGGCGCAGGCGATCCACAACGCCGCGCTGCCGCCCGCCGGGCCGGCCTTCGTCTCGATCCCGATGGACGATTGGCTGCGCGAGATCGAGCCGGTCGACTACGCGAGCCAGATCGCCCGCAGCGTCGGCGGCAGGGCGCGCCCCGGCGACGAGGAGATCTCCGCGCTGGCGCAGCGCCTGCGCGAGGCCAGCCGCCCGGCGTTCGTCGCCGGGCCCGACGTCGACGCGTCTGGGGGGTGGGACGCGGCGGTCGAGCTGGTCGAGTCACAGCGCCTGCCGGTGTGGGCGGCCCCGCCGACGAACGGCAGCAGGATCGGCTTCCCCGAGGACCACCCCTTCTTTCAGGGCCTGCTGCCGCCGGCCGTCGCGCCGCTCGCGCAGACGCTGGCCGGCCACGACCTCGTGCTCGTCGCCGGCTCCTCGGTGTTCCCCTATTACCCGAACATCCCCGGCGACTTCCTCCCCGAGGGCGCCGAGCTGGTCGCGATCACGTCCGATCCCGACGAGGCGGCGCGCGCGCCGATGGGCGACGCGATCGTGGCCGATGTCGCCCTGACGCTGCGCGCCCTCGCGGACGAGCTGAGCGAGCCGGCCGCCGATCGCGAGCAGCCGCCGGCGCGCGTGGAGCTCGAGCCGTTCGCACCGGGCGAGCTGCTGTCCGGAGGCGAAGTGCACGCGGTGCTCGCCGAGCTCTTCCCCGAGGACGGCATCGTCGTGCTCGAGTCGCCCTCGAGCACGGCAGCGCTGCGAAACCAGCTGCGCCTCTCGCGGCCGGGCTCCTACTACTTCAGCGCCAGCGGCGGCCTCGGCTTCGGGCTGTCCGCCGCCATCGGCGTGCAGCTTGCACAGCCCGAGCGCCAGGTCGTGTGCGTGCTCGGCGAGGGCTCCGCGCAGTACGCGATCACGGCATTCTGGACGGCCGCCGCGTACGGCGTGCCGGTCAAGTTCCTCGTCCTGCGCAACGGCGAGTACTCGATCCTGAAGTGGTTCGCCACGCTCGAGGACGTCAGCGGCGCCCCCGCGCTCGACCTGCCGGCGCTCGACGTCGCCGCGACCGCGGAGAGCTATGGCGTGCCGTCGCAGAGCATCGGCGCCGGTGCGCCGAGCGCGAGGGGCGAAGAGCTGCACGCGGCGCTCGCCGGTGCGCTCGCGGCGGACGGTCCGCGACTGGTGCAGGTCGACGTCGCCCCCGGGATGGCGCTCGCTTGACGGCGCGCGCGCCGCTGCTCGCCCCTGACACGCGGCGGATCGGCCGTCCGCCGGGACCCGCCTTCCCCGACCGCGCGCCCGACTCGCTCGCCGAGGGCACGCCGCCCGCCCTGCGCGAGGGGCTGACCGCGCTGCTCGGCAGCGAGCGCGTGCTGCACCGGGCGATCGACCTGATCGCCTACGCCTCCGACGCGAGCCCCTACCGCCGCCTGCCGGCGGTCGTGGTGATGGCGCACGACGCCGAGGACGTCTCAAAGACGATCGCCTACGCGCGCGAGCAGGGCCTCGCCGTCAACTTCCGCGGCGGCGGCACGAGCCTCAACGGCCAGGCGCAGACCGACGGGATCATGATCGACGTGCGGCGGTGGTTCTCGCGCGTGCGCGTGGAGGACGGCGGCGCGCGCGCGAGGCTCGGCCCGGGCACGCTGCTGGGTCTCGCCAACAGGCTGCTCGCACGCCACGGCTTCAAGCTCGGCCCCGACCCGGCCAGCAAAGACATCGCGACCGTCGGCGGCGTGATCGCCAACAACTCCGGCGGCATGCGCTGCGGCGTCGAGTGGGACTCCTACTCGACCGTCGAGTCGATGACGCTCGTGCTCGCCTCGGGCACGGTCATCGACACGGCGGCGCCCGACGCCGAGCGGCGCTTCGTCGAGGCCGAGCCGGAGCTCGCGCGGGGCCTGCTGGAGCTGCGCGCCGAGCTGCTCGCCGACGCCGCGCTCGCCGAGCGCGTGCGGCGCAAGTACGAGATCAAGAACGTCACCGGATATCGATTGTGCGCCCTGCTCGACGGCGAGACGCCGCTCGAGATCTTCCGCAGGCTCGTCGTCGGCTCGGAGGGCACGCTCGCGTTCATCGCCGAGGCGGTGATGCGCACGCGGCCCGAGCCCGCTGCCACGACGCTCGCGTGGGTGCACTTCCTCGACATCGACGCCGCCGCCGCGGCCGTGCCGGCGCTCGTGGCGGCCGGCGCGCGGGCAACCGAGCTGATGGTCGCGCCGGCGCTGATCGCCGCTGCGTGGAACCTCGAGGGCTGCCCCGAGCACTGGCGCGAGCTGCCGCCCGAGTCGGCCGCGCTGATCGTCGAGTTCGGCGGCGCCGACGAGCGCGAGCTCGCCGCGGGCGAGGCCGCCGCGGTGCGCGCGCTCGACGGGCACGAGCCGATCCTGCCCTTCGCCTTCACGCGCGAGGAGGGGGAGATCGAGCTGGCCTGGCGCGTGCGCGAGGGCCTGTTCGGGCTGGTCGGGCGCCTGCGCCTGCCGGGCACCGCCCTGATCATCGAGGACGTGTGCGTCCGCCCCGAGCGGATCGCCGAGTGTGCGCGCGACCTGCAGGCGCTGCTCGGGAAGCACGGGTTCCTCGTCGGCGTGGCCGGCCACGCCTCGGCCGGCAACCTGCACTTCCAGCTCACGCCCGACTTCTCAAAGCCCGAGGACCTGGAGCGCTACGAGGCGTTCATGCAGGAGCTGGTCGAGCTGATCGTCGGCGAGTACGACGGGTCGCTCAAGGCCGAGCACGGCACCGGGGTGAACATGGCCCCTTATGTCGAGCGCGAGTGGGGCGAGAAGGCGACGGCGATGATGTGGCGGATCAAGCAGCTCGCCGATCCACGCGGAGTGCTCAATCCCGGTGTGGTGCTGAACCGCGATGCTTCTATTCATCTTAAAAATCTAAAGACGCAGCCGCAGATCGAGGAGGCCGCGGCGCACTGTGTGGAGTGCGGCTTCTGCGAGCCGGTCTGCCCGAGCCGCAACGTCACGACGACGCCGCGCCAGCGGATCGTCATCCGCCGCGAGATGGCTCGCCAGCCGGAGGGCTCGCCGGTGTACGAGGCGTTGCTCGCCGACTACGAGTACGACGCGCTGCAGACGTGCGCGGCCGACGGCAGCTGCAAGCAGGTGTGCCCGGTGGCGATCGACACGGGCGCGCTGGTCAAGGAGTTCCGCCGCCGCGAGCGCAGCGAGCGCGAGGAAACGGTCGCGCTGGGCGTCGCTCGTCGGTACGCCACGTTCGAGCGCGCCGCACGCGCGGGGCTGACCGGGGCGCGCACGGCGTCCTCTCTGCTGGGCGAGCGCGCGGCGGTGCGGCTGCCGGAGCTGCTGCGGGGGCGCGTCTCAGCCGAGCTCGTGCCGACGCTGCCCGCGAGCCTGCCCGCGCCGGCGCCGGCGGCGCTCCCGGATACGCCGCGAGCCGATGCCAGCGCCGTCTACCTGCCGGCGTGCGTCAACCGCATCTTCGGCAACCCCGCCGAGGCGGCGTCCGAGCCCTCGCTGCCGCACGCGCTCGTGGCGGTCTCCGCGCGCGCCGGTCTGCCCGTCTGGATTCCTTCTGACGCCGCCGGGCACTGCTGCGCAACGCCATGGAGCTCGAAGGGGTACCGCCGCGGGCAGGACCACATGGCGGCGAAGACGGCGGCGGCGCTGTGGCGCTGGAGCGACGGCGGCCGGCTGCCGGTCGTGATCGACGCGAGCTCGTGTGCGCTCGGGCTGATCGAGGAGCTCGCGCCGCGCCTGCCCGAGGCCGAGCGCGAGCGCTTCGCCGCGGTCGACGTGCTCGACTCGATCTCCTGGGTCCACGACCGGCTGCTCGCGCGGCTGCGCATCTCGCAGAAGGCGCCCAGCGCGGCCGTTCATCCCAACTGCGCCGCCATGCAGCTGGGGCTCGCCGGCAAGCTCGAGGCGATCGCCGCCTCGCTGGCCGAGCGAGTGCTGGTGCCGGCCGCGGCAGGTTGCTGCGGCATGGCGGGCGACCGCGGTCTCCTGCACCCGGAGCTGCCGGCCTCGGCCATGCGCGACGAGGCATCGGAGCTCGCCGGCGAACCCTGCCAGGAGCACCTCTGCAGCAACCGCACGTGCGAGATCGCGCTGCAGGAGACCACCGGCGCACCGTACGGCTCGTTCGTGCTCCTGCTCGAGCGGCTGACGCGCGAGTCCGGGTGATCGGCGCACGCGCGCGCGGTGCCGGCGTGCGAGCGCCCCAGCCGCGTGCGACCGTCCGAGGCGGCCCGCGTGACCGTGCCTGGATGTAGAGTGCCCGCCTCGATGCGTCAGCGACCAACGACCCACGCGATCGCCGCGTTCGCGGCTCTCGCCCTGCTCGTCGCGATTCTTGCCGGCTGCGGCGGCGGCTCGTCCTCCTCGTCCTCGTCCTCGGCCGGCAACGGCGTGCAGGACAAATCCCCGGCCGAGATCCTGACCGCCACGAAAGCCGCCTCCGACGCCGCGACCTCGGTGCACGTCTCCGGGTCGATCGTCTCGGGCGGCTCGCCGATCACGCTCGACATGAACCTGTTGGCGGGCAAGGGCGGTCGGGGCAAACTCTCCGAGAGCGGGCTGTCGTTCGAGCTGATCCAGGTCGGCAACACGGTCTACATCAAGGGCAGCCCGGAGTTCTACAAGCACATCGGCGGCAGTGCGGCGGCGCAGCTGCTCGAGGGCAAGTGGCTGAAGGCCCCCGCGAGCAGCGCCGACTTCGCCTCGCTCAGCCGGCTGACGGACCTGCGCCAGCTCGTCGACCAGACGCTCAGCAATCACGGTTCGCTGACGAAGGTCGGGACCTCGACGGTCGCCGGGCGGAAGGTCGTCGGCATCAGCGACAAGAGCGAAGGCGGGACGCTGTACATCGCCGCGACCGGCCAGCCCTACCCGATCCAGATCGTCAAGCGTGGCTCGAGTGGCGGCAAGATCACCTTCGATCGGTGGAACGGCACTGTCGCGCTGGCGGCGCCGGCGAACGCGATCGACGTCGCGCAGCTGCAGAAAGCCGGGCAATAGCGCCCGCGGCGCCGCCCAGGCTCGGATATTCGTCCACCCGCCGATTAGCCCGTCAAGAGCGCCGCGATCGCAGCCGACCGCCTGCTTGCAAAGCACTTGACCGTCCCAATTTGGCCGTTGTCCCCCCGTGAGCGGAGTTACCCAAGTCAGTTTCCGGCGGCCCGCGCAACGCGGGGCCGCCTCGACTCGCCCACAGCGAGCATCCAAAACCCGCCAGAGAGAGGCTCGAGGCACGGGCGAGGAATCCAATTTGTCCGGGGAGCCGGGGGGTAAGCTCGGTCGCGTGGCGCGCCAGTCCGCAGATCCGGGGTCTGGGCGGATGCCGCCCGACGACGAGCCGCGACGTACGAGCGGGCTCGTATGGGCGCCGCTCGCGCTCGTCGCGGTGGCAGCAGCCCTGGGCACGGTGCTGGCCAGCTCCTCGTCGGTCCAGATCGCCTGCATCGCCGTCCTCGCCGTCTCGGCGATCGTGCTCGGGTGGCGTTTCGGCGAGAGCCGGCGCACTGCGCTCGAGGAGGAGATCCACGGACGCTCGCACGAGCTCAGGCGCGCGCTCTCGGAGCTCGAGATCGCGCAGACCGAGACCGTCCGCCGTCTCTCGATGGCGGTCGAGTTCCGCGATGAGGACACGGGCGCGCACATCGAGCGCATTGGCCGTCTCTCGACGCTGCTCGCCGAACAGATCGGCATGGAGCCGGAGTTCTGCGAGCAGCTCAGCCACGCGGCGCCGCTGCACGACGTCGGCAAGGTCGCGATCCCGGATGCGATCCTGCTGAAGCCGGGGCCGCTGACGCCCGAGGAGCGCGCGATCGTCGAGACGCACGCGGAGGAGGGCCACCGCCTGCTGCGCGGGTCGTCCTCTTCGATCCTCGAGATGGCGACGATCATCGCGCTGAGCCACCAGGAGAAGTGGGACGGGACCGGCTATCCGCGCGGTTTGAGCGGCGAGTCGATCCCGATCGAGGGACGGATCGTCGCGATCGCCGACGTGTTCGACGCGCTCACCAGCGACCGCGTGTACCGCAAGGCCTTCCCGGTGGAGGAGGCGGTGCAGATGATGCGCGAACAGCGCGGCCGCCACTTCGACCCGGTGCTGCTGGACGCGTTCATGGAAGTGCTCGAGACCTCCGGGCCGGACGCCCGCGAGAAACGCACCGACCCGAGCGCGCTCGTCGAGGGCACGCTCGAGATCTACGGCACCGCGCTCGAGCGCGGCGACGCCGAGACTGCCGAGGGGGCGATCGCGCAGGCGATCGAGGATGGGATCCCGGCCACGACGCTGCATGGCGAGGTGATCGCGCCGGCGCTCGCGCGCATCCGCGAGCTGCACGGCGCGGGCGAGATCGACAGCGATCGCGAACGGCTGGCCAAGGGCATCACCCGCCGCGTGCTGGCGACGCTGTACCGCTACATGATCGGCAACACCGAGCCCACGCGCGAGCGCATCCTGCTGGCCGGAATGGAGGGCGACGAGCACGCGCTCGAGCTGCAGATGATGCACGACCAGATCGCCGCCGCCGGCTACGAAACGGTGTTCGACACCGACCTCTCGATCGACCGCCTGCAGTCCACCGTGGCGAGCCAGTCACCCGAGCTGATCGTGATCGGCGCGACCGACGGGGAGCACTCGCAGGAGATCGCCCAGGCCGTTGAGCAGCTGCACGCGGCCCACCCGGCGATCCCGATCGTGCTGGGCGGGGCGGCCGTCGGAGGCGCGCTGCCGGCCTCACGCAACGGCATGCGCGTGCTCGAGCGCATCGACGAGGCGGTCGAAGCGGTCGAGGAACAGCTCGCCCAGCGGCCCCACGCAGCCTCGCTGTAGATTACGCGCGGTGGAGCGCGCGATCGTCACCGGCGGTGCCGGGTTCATCGGCTCGCACGTGGTCGACGCGCTGCTTGCGCAGGGCTACGCGGTCACCGTCGTCGACGACCTCTCGGCCGGGGACCCCAGCCGTGTCGCGAAGGACGCCGAGCTGCGCGAGCTCGACATCGTCGACCTGGAGGGCCTGTCGGCGCTGGCCGAGGAGGTCAAGCCGAGCGCGATCTTCCACCTCGCCGCGCAGGCGAGCGTCGTCGCCTCTGTCGAGAATCCCGGGCGCGACTGCGAAGTCAACGTGCAGGGGACGCTCAACGTGGTCGAGGTCGCCGGACGGCACGAGGCGCCGGTCGTGTTCACCTCCACGGGCGGGGCGCTGTACGGCGACGAGGCCCCCATGCCGACTTCCGAGCAGCGCATCCCGGCGCCGCTGTCGCCCTATGGCGCGTCGAAGTGGGCCGGGGAGGCATACGTCAACACCTGGTCGCTGTCCTCGGGCATTCCGCACGCGGTATGCCGCCTCGGCAACGTCTACGGCCCCCGCCAGAGCCCGCACGGCGAGGCGGGCGTGGTCGCGATCTTCTCGCACCATCTCTACACGGGCAAAGCGCCGAAGCTGTATGGCCACGGCAGGCCGACTCGCGACTACGTGTATGTCGCCGACGTCGTCGCGGCGCTGATGGCTGCGTCGGGCAAGTCGGGCACCTACAACATCGCGACGGGGGTCGAGACCGACGTCGCGACGATCTGGCGCGAGCTGCAGGGGGTGGCGGAGCGCTCGCAGGCGCCCGGCGCGTCGGCGAACCCGGGTACGCTCGAGCCCGAGCTCGCCGATCTGCGGCCCGGCGAGCTGCAGCACAGCCGGCTCGACATATCGCTGGCCGAACGCGAGCTGGGCTGGCGCCCGCAGGTTGCGATCGCCGATGGGCTCGCGCGCACATACGCCGCGATGTTGGACGACTTCGAGCGCGAGGGCTAGCTCCAGCTCCTGACCCCAGCTAGCCGGCGAGCGCGACGCGTCCTCGCGCCGGAGCTGCTGCTTGGCCCGGGTTCTGGCCGGACGTGCAATTCCGCGCGCAGGCGTTCTCGGATGGCTCGACCGTGCCGAGGTTAAGCGCATGAGGTTGTCCCGCCTGCTCGCCGCGCCGCTTGCGGCCGGCGTCGCACTGCTCTTCGCCACGGCCGCGCTGGGCGCTTCCACGGGCGGCGCTCAATCACCCTCGGCGCCGCTGTCGGGCGGCAGCGAGTACGGGCTCGCGAGCAGCACGGCCGTGGTCCACCCCGTCGTCACGAGGCTGAGCGTTCCAGGCGCGTCCGTGCCCGGGCGCCCGCCGCGCGTGAGCTTTCGCATCGACGAGCCGCACGTGGGCACGGTCAACGTCACGGTCGCCGTCCACGACCTGACGACGCGCAAGCGGGCGATCCTGGTGCGGATGGGCTGGGTGCACACCGGGCGCACGAACGTCGTGCGCTGGCCGCGCGGGGCAAAGCTCGCGGCCGGCAGCTACCACGTGAGCCTGATCGCGCACGACCATCACGGGCACAGCCTCACGCGCACGGCGCACAGCTCGGGGGTGGCGACCCTGACCGTCGCCGCGCCGCCGCCGAGGACGCCGCCGACACCGCCGACGCCCGCCCCCGTCGCCCCGGTGCTCGAAGCGGGCGTGCCGACGCCGGCGCAGACCGTCGCCGACGGTGCCGTGTTCCCAGTCGCGGGCGCCCACAACTTCGGCGGACCCGAAAACCGCTACGGGGCGCCGCGCGGCAACCACATCCACGAAGGGCAGGACATCCTCACGGCCGAAGGCACGCCCGACGTCGCGCCGCTCGCCGGGACGATCAGCTGGACCGCCTACCAGGCGTCCGGCGCCGGCTACTACGCGGTCGAGCACACCGCGATCGGCTTCGACTTCATGTTCGCGCACTGCAAGGCGGGCTCGCTGGTCGTCAGCGCCGGACAGGCCGTGTCACCGGGCACGCCGATCTGCCAGGCCGGCCAGTCCGGCGACGCCACCGCGCCGCACCTGCACTTCGAGATGTGGGTGGGCGGCTGGCAGGCTCAGGGCGGGCACTCGATCGACCCGCTGCCCTATCTGGAAGCCTGGGAACGCGGCGCTGGATGAGGCCGCTTCGGGCGGCGGCTCTCGCCGCCCGCGAACCGTCGCACCGGCAGCTCGGCGCGGCGATGAGCCGGTAGCATCGGGGCGGACGGCGCGGCCGCCGACTCCAAGGTGGGCGCGGGCGCGGCGCGGCGAGATAGCTCAGTTGGTAGAGCACACGACTGAAAATCGTGGTGTCGGCGGTTCGAGTCCGCCTCTCGCCATCCCTGGCTCGTGTCGGGAACCTTCGACATCGCTCGCAATCCGTGCTCGCTGCGGTTCGATTCCGACTCTCGCCGTCGCACCGTCGCGGCCAATAGTCTGTCCCCGGTATGAGGTTCGTCTACGGGCTGGGCGTGTTCATCCCTGTCGCGCTCGTGCTCGATCTGGCGGGCGCCTCCCCGTCGCTCGTGTTCGCGACCTCGGCGTTGGGGATCGTGCCGACGGCAGCGGTGATGAGCGAGGCCACCGAGCAGCTCGCGGCCCGGGCTGGGCCGGGGATCGGGGGGCTCGTCAACGTCACCTTCGGAAACGCGCCCGAGCTGATAATCGCGATCTTCGCGTTGGCGGACGGACTTCAAGAGGTCGTCAAGGCCTCGCTGGTCGGCTCGATCGTGGGCAACTCGCTGCTCGTGCTCGGCGCAGCCATGCTCGTCGGCGGACGGGGGCGCACGCGCCAGACCTTCGACCGGACCGCCGCGCAGGCGCAGACCGGGATGCTTCTGCTGACCGTGTTCGCGCTCGTGCTGCCTTCGGTCCTCGAGCTCGCTCGTCACGACCCGCTGCCCGTGGTATCGCAGGTGCGGGAGGGCTTCGCCCACGACATCGAGCAGGTCTCGATTGCGGTGGCGCTCGTGCTGATCGCCACCTACGTCGCCGGCCTGCTCTTCTCGCTGAGGACGCACCGCGACCTGTTCAACCCGGTCAGCGGCGAGGACGTCTCGGGCGCGTGGTCGACGCGGCGGTCCGTCGCAACGCTCGCGGTCGCCGGAGGTCTCGTCGCGCTGATGAGCGAGCTCCTCGTCGGCTCCATCGAGCACGCCGCACGGGACATCGGGGTCTCCCAGTTCTTCGTCGGCGTGTTCGTCGTCGCGATCGTCGGCAACGCCGCCGAGCACTACGTCGCCGTGGTCGCCGCCGCCAAGGACAAGATGAATCTCGCCGTCAACATCGCCGTCGGATCCTCGGCGCAGATCGGCCTGTTCGTGGCACCGGTGTTGGTCCTGCTCTCCTTCGTACTCGGGCCGGCGCCGATGGCGTTGGTCTTCAACCCGTACGAGATCGCCGGGCTGCTGGTCGCCGGCCTGGTCGTGAGCGCGCTCGTGTCCGACGGGGAGTCAACCTGGTTCGAGGGCTTTCAGCTGCTCGCTCTCTACACGGTGATCGGCGTGGTCTTCTACGCGGCCTGACCCTGCGCCCGCGCGGCCGTCTGCTCGTCGGCCAGCAGCTTGATCGCGAGGAACGCCAGCTGGTCGGTGAGCTCGGTCAAGCGCGCCGTGCGCCCGGCGCGCACCTCTTCGGCGACCAGCTCGGTGATCGCGAGCACGAGCACGCGCGGCGCGAGCTCTGAGAGTGGGCCGAGCTCGGGCTGCTCGACCCGCGCGCGGCGAGCGAGGTCGGCGAACATCGCGCGGAAGGCCGCGTACTGGCGCTCGCGCTGGCGCAGCGCGCGCTCACCGACGGTCGGCAGGTACAGCAGGTAGGCGCTCGAGATCGTCGGACGGTCCTGCCACCAGCGCAGGTAGCGTCGCATCCCCTCCTGCACCGCCCGCACCCAGTCGGGCTCGGCGGCGAGCTCCAAGAGCTCGGCGAGCATTTCCTCGCCGGTCTGGTCGCACACCGCGATGAAGCAGTCGGCCTTGTCCGCGAAGAGCTCGTAGAAGGCGTTGCGCGAGACGCGCGCTGTGGCCACGACCTGGGGCACGGTCGTCGCCTCGTAGCCGTCGCGGCCGACGCACTCGAGCATGGCCCGGACGATGCGCGCCCGCTGCGAGTCGCGCACGGTCGCCGCCGGCAGCTTGTGACGGCCGCGCGGCAACGGTTCGCCGCGCCACTTGACTTTTGAGGACACGCGTGTATTCTAACGCGCGCCGGGGGAGAGAGGAACGGGTCGAAGTGGGTCGGAGATGGGGTCTTGCGCTCGCGCGTCGTTCGATCGCGGGCGTGCTGGTGCTGGGCGCGGGGCTGTCGGCGGCGCCGGCCGAGGCGGCGAAGGTGGCCGGGTGCAGCCGCGCCCTGCCGGTCGTGGCACACCGCGCCGGGGGCGCTGTCGTGCGGCTGCCGCGCGGAGATGGCCGGCCGACGGTCTGCGTGAGCCAGACCGGCTACGCCACGTCGGAGTCGACGATCGCGGTGACGAAGGACAACGTGCTCGTCTACTCACCGGCCGCGAGCGAGAACTCGATGGCGCGCTCGCTCGACGGCGGCGCCAGCTGGAACCTGACGGCGCCGGCGCAGGCGCAGCCGACCTCGTTCTGGAACACGGTCGACCCTGACGTGATCGCGGACCGGCGCACCGGTCGCGTGTTCTGGTCGCACGCGACCGGACCGGTCCGCAACGAGGGCGGGCTTCCGGAAGAAGCGGGCTTCTACCTCGCCGCCGCCTACGGCTTCCAGGTCTACAGCTCGAGCGACGACGCGCGCACGTTCACGACGGCCGACTACCAGACGGCTCCGACGGGGGATTGGGAGAAGGTCTTCGTCGGCCCGCCCCCGCCGGCGGCGACCGGCGCGGCGCAGCCGGTCGGCTACCCGGACGTCGTCTACCTGTGCGCCAACTCGCCGCTCGAGGTGAGCGGTCCCGGGCGGCTCTGCTACAAGTCGCTCGACGGTGGCCAGACCTTCGCACCGGCGGGCTACACGTCGCCGACCGCCAGCAACCCGACCGACGTCTGCCCGCCGCTGAACTTCAACACGGGCGTCGTCGACGGCGAAGGCACGATCTACCAGCCGGTCGACTGCGAACACTCGGCCTACGTCGTCGTCAGCCACGACGAGGGCGCCAGCGAGACCTGGCTGCCCGAGCCCGACGCCCCCACGGGAACGGTGACGAGCGGCACCAACCTCAAGCTCGCGGTCGACGATGCGGGCAACCTGTACGCGATCTGGACCGCGAACGGCCTGCTCTACCTGGCCGTCTCGCGCGACCACGCGCAGAGCTGGGGCGCGCCGATGATGCTGGCCGCGCCCGGCGTCCAGAACGTGCAGCTGCCGGCGATCGCGGCCGGGGCGCCCGGCCACGTGGCCGTGACCTACTACGCGAGCGCCGACCCCTCGGCGGAACTGGTGAGCGCCTACATCACGCAGACGGAGGACTCGCTCGACGGCCAGCCGCTGCTCTACAGCGGCGCGCTCAACGATCCGGCGGCGCCGATCTTCCACGACTACGGGCTCACCGGCGGGCCGCCGCGAACCGACTTCGTCGGCGGCGCCTACGACGCCCCCGGCGAACGCTTCTGGGCCGGCGTGGTCAAGCAGCTCGGCCCGCCCGCCGGCGGGAGCATCCCGACGGTCGGCCTGGTCGGCACGCTCAAGTTCGCCGCCTCGACCCCGGCGAGCCTGCCGTGAGGCGCGCGCGCCCGATCCGCTTGGCGGCGGCCGCGACGACGACGGTGATCGCGACGCTGCTGATGCTTGCCGGCGGCGCCGCCGCGGCCGTCGCCCCGGCGCCGCTGTCGGCAGAGAGGGGCGCGCCGGACATCTTCTCGAGCTACGGCGAGGGCTCGTTCGGACAGTGGTCGGTCGACGCGCATGGACTCCCGGCCTACAGCTATGAAATCGACGAGCTGACCGACCCGATCGCAAAGCAGCCCGAGCTGTCGGGCAGCGTCGACGCCTGGAGCCAGATCGGCAACGACCACGTCGTCGCCGACGCGTCGAACCACGGCTACACGCAGCTGTGGAGCCAGGACCGGCTGTATCAGTGGACGAACTACTACGACGCCGCGCACAGCCACTACGCCGGCGGCTTCGGCTATCTCAACGTCGGCGGCAAGGTCATCTCGACGCTCTACGACGACCGCCCGGCGGGCGCCGCCAGCACCCGTGTGTTCGGCGTCGGCTACTACGAAAAACGCACGAGGATCAAGGGCCTGTCCGAGTCCGACCGCGTCTACGCGCCGTTCGGCGACGACTCGCTGCTGCTGCACGACGTGACGATCAAGAACACCTCGAAACAGCCGCTGAGCGGCTCCTACTTCGAGTACTGGGACGTCAACCCGGAGATCCAGGGCGTGACGCAGCTGCCACGCGGCTTCCAAGCGCCGGTCTGGGACCGAGCGAGCCAGACGCTCTCGGTCGCGCAGTTGCCCGACGACATCGACACGCACCCGCTCAGCATCTTCGCCAGCGCGCTGGGCACGCCGGTCAGCTCCTACGACACCGACACGAACGCCTTCTTCGGCTCCGGCTCGCGCGCCGCCCCGGCGGCCGTCGCCTCGGGCGAACTCGGCGACTCGATCGCACCGCCGGCGGTCAACGGCCAGGAGGGGCGCGCGATGTTCGCGATGCAGAGCCCGATCTCGCTGGCGCCGGGTGCGAGCGTGACGCTTCGCTACGCCTACGGCTACGCCCATCCCGAAGCGATCCCGGCGCTGCTGTCCCGCTATCAGGGCGTCACCAACGCGTTCGCGCGCAGCGAGCAGCAGTGGTCGAGATGGCTGCCGAAGGTCGAGCTCGGCGGCTCCTACGACTGGCTGTCGCGGGAGCTCGAGTGGGACGCGTACACGGTGCGCTCGGACGCCACCTACGAGGAGTGCGCCGGCCAGCACATCCTCTCCCAGGGCGGCTACTACCAGTACTTCTTCGGCGAGAACGAGGCGTTCCGCGATCCGCTTCAGCACGCGCTGCCGATGATCTACTCCGACCCGACGCTCGCGCGCGAAGTGATCGACTACTCGGCGCAGGAGCAGCCGCAGGCGGGAGGTCAGATCCCCTATGGGCTGCTCGGCCTGTGCAAGCGCTTCGATCTCGGCACGGCCGACGACCTCGACCAGTGGCTGCTCTGGAGCGCCGCCGAATATGCGCTCACGACGCGCGACTTCGCCTTCCTGCGTCAGCAGATCCCCTACTACGCCGGGGTCGGCAGCGGCACGCTGCTGGAACACCTCGAACTCGCATTCCATCACCAGGAGGAAGTGGTCGGCCGGGGACCGCACGGCGAGTACCTCACCGGTGGCACGGGCGATTGGAACGACTTCTCGACCGAGTTCAACCAGATGACCGAGTCCAACCTCGTCACCGCGCAGGCGGCCTACATCTATCCCCGACTGGCGCTCGTCGCCGACCGACTCGGCGCCACGTCGTTCGCGGCCGAACTGCGAGCCGCGGGCGCCCGCGACGAGGCGACGGTCGCCGGCCAGTTCATCTCCGACGGGCCCTACGGCTGGTTCGCCCGCGGCTACTCGGCCGTCAAACAGCTCGGAAGCGGCGCGATGTACGAGGAGCCGCAGGCATGGGCGCTGCTGGCGGGCGCCGCGAGCGGGCAGCAGGCGGCGCAGGTGCTGGCCGCCTACCGTCGCTTCCTCGTCGGCGTGGGCGCGCCCGACGGGCCGACGAAGATCGGCGCCGCGATGGCGCCGGGGTCCGCCGATCCGGACGCGCACGAACAGAACGAGCCCGAACTGAACAGCAGCACGGAGTTCCCCGGCGGCGCCTGGTTCGCGCTCAACGGCCAGCTCGTGTGGGCGCTGGCGGATCTCTCGGGCGCGCTGCCGGAAGCGGGCGCGGCGGCGTGGGACGAGTTCACTCGCAACACCTTGGCGGCGCACGCCAGCGCGTTCCCCGAACACTGGAACGGCGTGATCTCGGTCGACGACGAGTGCGCCTCCTACTACCAGTCGCCGCCGTCCGGTTGCGGCATCGGCCTGGCGACAGGAGCGGGCGCGGTCAACGGCTACGACACGCAGATCATGCACCAGCCCGCGTACAGCCTGTTCGACCTCGTCAAGCTAGCCGGCATCGAAGCCACGAGCGACGGCTATGACGTCATCCCGCACCTGCCGATGGAAACGTTCGACATCCGCCTGCCCCAGCTCGGCCTCGCACAGCAGAGCGGGCAGATACGGGGCTACGTGAAGACGAGCGGCGGCAGCGTGAGGATGCGAGTCCAGCCGCCGCCTGGTGTGGCGCCCGACCAGGCCGTCGCGTTCGCCGGCGGCGCGCAGGTCCCCGCGACGGTCGTCGGCGGGCTCGTGCAGTTCACGCTCCCGACGAAGGCCGGCCGGCCTGCCGATTGGGCGGTGACGGGCCCGTGAGGTTGCCGCGCCCGGCCATGTGGCTGGCGGGTGCGGCGGCCACGCTCGCCGTGCTCGCTCCCGCGGCAACCGCTCCGACGGCCGTTGCGGGGACGGCCGCTGCGGGGACGGCCGTTGCGGGCGCCGCCGGACTCGCGGCGAGCTGCCCGGTGGCACCGGACCCCGCCGCGCTGCCCGACGCGGCGACCCTTCGCGAAATGAACACGTTCGTCGCCGGGCTCGGGGTGCGCCCTACGGGCAGTCGCGCCCAGAACGAGTACATCCATTGGATCCTGCGCCAGCTGAAAACGGTGCCGGGCGTCCAGATCGCCGAGCAGCACTTCACGATCAACCGCTGGAAAGCCGGCTCGATGGAACTGCAGCTGAACGTAGGCGGCGCGACCACGACGGTCCCGATCGCGGCGCCCGTGCCCTACGCGCAGCCGACCGCCAGCCGCGGCGTCTCCGCGCCGCTCGCCCTCGTCCCCGACGAAGAAGCGATCACAGCGGCCAACTCTGCCGGGCGCATCGTCGTGCGCCCGGCGCCGGCCGGCGAAGTACCGAACTACGACTTCTTCCTGCCGGTCGTCAGCTGGTTCGTGTACGACCCGCAGAACACGATCGATCCCACGCAGACGTTCTTCGGCGACTTCATCAACTACAACGCGCGCGTCGCCGACCTGCGTGCGGCCGCCGCGGCGGGGGCGAAGGGGGTGCTGTTCGTCAAGGAACTGCCCCACGCCCAGCTCAGCGACCACTACGAGCCCTACGAGGGCACCCCCTGGCAGGTGCCGGCGGTCTATCTCGGCGCCGACGAAGGCAAGCAGCTCACCGACGCGCTCTCCTCCGGCGCGTCCGTCTCCGCGCGACTGGCCCTGCACGCGTCCTACAGGCAGGTCGAAACTCCCACGATCCTTGCGACGGTCCCTGGACAGAGCCGTCAGCGGATCGTCGTCGACAGCCACACCGATGGGACCAACGCGGTCGAGGACAACGGGCCGGTGGCGATGGTCGCGATGGCTCGCTACCTGGCGCACCTGCCCGCGGCGTGCCGACCCCGCGACGTCCAGTTCGCCTTCCCGACCGCCCACTTCTACCAGCGGCTGGTTGACGCCACGCACCGCTATGGCGGGGCCGGGGTGATCGCCTCGCAGCTCGACTCGGAATACGACCAGGGCAAGGTGTCCTCGGTGCTCGTGCTCGAGCATCTCGGCGCGCGCGACTACGAGCAGCTCCCGCGCGCCGATGGCGGTCCCGGCAACGAACTCGTCGCCACTGGGCTGAGGGCGATCCAGTTCATCGGGATCACACCGAGCCCGTCGCTCGTCGGGGCGGTCACCGAAGCCGTGCGCGACCACGACATGCAGCGAACGATCCTGCTTCAGGGCGCCGACGCTCCCGGCAGCACCGTGCCCTCCCACTGCAACTTCGGCGGCGAGGGGACCCCCTACAACGTCCACCTGCTGCCGACGATCGGCGTCATCTCCGCGCCGCAGTCGCTGTATGACCCGGCGTTTGGCCTCGAAGGGATCGACTTCGACGTGATGCACGACGAGCTGCTCGGCTACACGGAGCTGCTCAACCGTCTCGGGAGCATGAGCCAGGCCGAAGTCGCCGGCGAGATCCCGCTCGAGCGCGAACAGCGGGCGGCGGGCGGAGCGCCCTGTCCGCCTGAGAACTGAGGCTCCGCGCCACTGCGCCGGCTGGGACCGCGCCACTGCGCCGGCTGGACGGACGGCCGTCCTAGACTGGGCTCCGGAGCAAGTGTCATGGCGAGCAGAGCGATCAAGCAGCCCGGCCCCGAGCACCCGATCACGATCGAGCGCAACCCGCGACGGGTGGTCGTCTCGCTCGGCGGTCGCGTCCTCGCCGACACGACCGACGCGCTGACGCTGCGCGAGGCCAGCTACGCGCCGGTTCAGTACATCCCGCTGGCCGACGTCGAGGAGTCGTTGCTCGAGCCCTCCGACCACGAGACCTACTGCCCGTACAAGGGCGACTGCAGCTACTTCAGCATCCCGCTCGGCGGCGAGCGCTCCCAGAACGCCGTCTGGACGTATCGCGAGCCCTACCCGGCGGTGGCGGAGATCAGAGACCGCGTCGCCTTCTACCCGAGCCGGGTGGACGCGATCGCCGAGTCCCCGGATTAGCGTCCGAGCTCGAGCGACTACCGAGCGCACGAGCGGCTGCTGGCCGGCGCGGGGCCGCGCGGCGCAGCTCAGCTGGGGCGCGGTATCTGCCGATAGGGAAGCAGGCATGTCCGCGCATTCTCACGACCTTCCGTCCGAGGAGGGACAGACGGACGATCTCGCTCGCCCGCTGCCGCTCCAGGCGGGGGCACGCGCCCTGGTCGAGCTGCTGCCGGCGATCGTCTATGTCGCCGATCCAGGCATCGACGGACGCTGGCACTACATCAGCCGGGGGGCCGAGGCGATCCTCGGGTTCTCCCCCCAGCAGTGGCTGGACGATCCCGGCCTGTGGGCGCGCCAGGTCCATGCCGAGGACCGTGAGCTCGTGTTCACGCGAGAGGAGGAGCTGGCCGAGCCGGGCACGGCCGACGAATACAGGATGCTGCACCGCGACGGGCACACCGTGTGGGTGCGCGACGAAGCGGTGCTGCTGAACGACGAGGCCGGTCGCATCCGCTGGCACGGCGTGATGCTCGACATCACCGACCGCAAGCTCGCCGAGCTCGAGCTCGAGCGTCGCGGCGCCCAGCAGGCGGCCGTGGCCAGACTGGGCGAGCGCGCGCTCGAGGGCGCCGACGTGGCGCAGCTGATGCATCATGCTCTGGCCGAGGCTGCGCGCATCCTCGGTGTGGAGATGGGCGCCGTGCTGGAGCGCTCGCCCGACGGGAGCGCCCTCAACCTCCGCGCCGGGCTCGGCCTCCCGCGCGCCCGGCGTCACTCGAGCTTCCACCTGGAGCAGCTCCCGAACGGAATCGCGGCCCAGATCGAGAGCCGCGAGGGCAGCTGGGGGGCGCTGTGGCTGGCGACGCCCGCCGAGGCGCGCTGGGCGGAGGTCGACGCCGACTTCGTGCAGGCGCTCGCGAACATCCTCGCCGACGCGATCCAGCAGCGCGGCACCGAAGACCACATCCGCTACCAGGCGCTGCACGACCCGCTGACCGACCTCCCCAACCGGGTGCTGCTGCTCGATCGCCTCGGTCACGCGCTCGAGCGGACGGGGGCGCGCGTCGCCGTGGCGCTGCTCGACGTGGACAACTTCAAGCTCGTCAACGACAGCCTCGGCCACAGCGCCGGCGACGAACTGCTCTGCCAGGTCGCTCCGCGCCTGGGCGACGCGATCCGGCCGGGCGACACGATCGGCCGGCTCGGCGGCGACGAGTTCGTGGTGCTGCTCGAACAGGTTCCCGACGAGCGCGCCGCCGCAAGAATCGCAGAACGACTGGTGGCCGCCTTCGAGCTCCCGTTCGAGCTCGCGACGGGCGAGCACTTCGCCAAGGCGAGCGTCGGCATCGCGCTGGCCAACGGCGAGCAGCAGCCGGCCGCGCTGATCCGGGACGCCGACGCGGCGATGTATCAGGCCAAGGAGCGCGGTCGCGCGCGCTTCGAGGTCTTCGACGCGGCGATGCGGGCGCGCACCGTCAAGCGCCTGTCGGTCGAGAACGACCTGCGCCGCGCGCTCGAGCGCGATGAGCTGCGCGTGGTCTACCAGCCGATCGTCTCGCTGCAGGACGGCTCGCTGGCGGCCGTCGAGGCGCTGCTGCGCTGGCAGCACCCGGTTCGCGGCCTTCTCGCACCCGGCGAGTTCGTGCCGGTGGCCGAGGAGAGCGGGCTGATCGACTCGATCGGCGCCTGGGTGCTCGACACGGCATGCGCCCAGACTGCGCAATGGCACGGCGAACGCCCCGACGCCGCCCCGGTGGGGATCGCGGTCAACCTCTCGGCGCGGCAGTTCACCCAGCGCGAGCTCGAGCAAACCGTGCTGCATGCGCTTCAGAGCTCCGGCATCGCGCCGTCGAGCCTGTGCCTGGAGATCACGGAGTCGGTGCTGCTGGACGGCCCGGAGCACGCGAGCGAGACGATCGGGCGCATCGCCCAGCGCGGCGTGCGCTTTGCGCTGGATGACTTCGGCACGGGCTACTCCTCGCTCGCCTACCTCGGGCGTCTGCCGATCGACGGCCTCAAGGTCGACCGCTCGTTCGTGGACGCGCTCTGCGACAACACGCGCTCGACGGCGATCATGGACGCGATCGTGCGCATGGCCGAGGCGCTCTCGATCGAGGTGATCGCGGAGGGCGTCGAGACGGAGACCCAGTTGCGTCTCGTGCGCGAGCTCGGCTGCGAGCTGGCGCAGGGCTTCCACCTGCACCGCCCGTTGCAGGCGAAGCAGATCTCCGAGCTCTTGAGCGCCAGCACCGGATCGCCACGACCGCGCTCCGGCGGGCGTCCCGGGCCGGCCGCCGGCGATCAGCCGCGGCGCGCGCCGGCCGAGCAGCGCACGGGGGCACGTCGCGCGGCGAGCGCACGCGAGGGCGTGGCCAGCGCCGGCAGCCTGCCGCGGTAGCGGCTCGCCGGCGCCGCTAGACTCGCCCGCGATGGCCGACGAGTCCGACGACAATCTGTTCGGGGCCGAGCACGTCCGCATCTACCGCGAGACCGGCGGCGAGCGCGGCTACCACTGGCGCGGCACGACGATCCTGCTGTTGAGCACGCGCGGGCGCACGTCCGGGCAGGAGCGCACCATGCCGCTGATCCATCGCACCGACGGCGATCGCTGGGTGGTCGTCGCCTCGAAGGGCGGCACGCCGCAGAACCCGAGCTGGTATGAGAACCTGCTCGCCGAACCGCGCGCCACGATCGAGGTCAAGGGCGAGTCGATCCCTGTGACCGCGAGCGCCGCCGAGGGCGAGGAGCGCTCGCGCCTGTGGGCGCTGATGACGGAGGTCTGGCCGGCCTACGACGATTACCAGGCCAGGACCGACCGCGAGATCCCGGTCGTCGTGCTCACGCGCCGCCCCGCCTAGCGGGCGAGCTCACTGCACCCAGGCGGCGAGGAGCGGGTCCTCCTCGACCGCCGCGCGCATCCACGCGAGCGCGGGAGCGCGCAGGTCGCGCTTGGTGCGCGCATAGACCTCGGGCGGCAGCTTGGCCAGGCGCTGGGCCAGGTGCAGCGAGCGCGACAGCACGTCCTCGGCGTCGAGCACCTCGTCGAACACGCCCAGGCGCTCGCATTCGCGCGCGTCCGTCAGCTCGCTCCCGAGCGCCAACAGGCGCGCGGCCTGCGGCGAGAGCTCGGCGCGCACGACCCCGATCGCGGCCTGCGGGTAGGGCACGCCGACCTGCACCTCGGTCAGCCCATAGCGCCCGGCGACGGAGGCGACGCGGATGTCGGTGCACAGCGCGAGCACCATCCCGCCGGCGATCGCGTGCCCCGTGATCGCGCCGACGACCGGGAACTGGAGCTCGTAGACGCCGAGCGCCATCGCGTTGATCCCGGCCACCATCTCGCGCTGCTCGGCCGGCCCGTAGCCGGGCACGGCTTTCAGGTCGGCGCCGGCCGAGAAGCACCCGGGCCGTCCGGCCAGCACGAGCGCTCGCGGTGCCTCGCCGGCCACCTGCGCGACCGCGGCCACGACCTCGCGCAGCAGCGTCACGTCCATCGCGTTCACCGGCGGGCGATCGACCGCGAGCAGGACGACGCCGTCGTCGCGCTCGTCGATGCTCACGTGCTCCATCGCGGGGAGCCTATTCGAAGCCCCCGCTCGCTCCGGCGCCTATCCTCGCGCCATGCGTGCCTACACGGTGGTCGACGTCTTCACGAGCACCCCCTACATGGGCAACCCGGTCGCGGTGGTGCTCGGCGGCGAGGGCATCTCGACCTCGAGGATGCAGCGCTTCGCCGCGTGGACCAACTTGTCCGAGACGACGTTCGTGCTGCCGCCGACGGCACCCGAGGCCGACTACAGGGTGCGGATCTTCACGCCGGTGCAGGAGCTGCCCTTCGCCGGGCACCCGACGCTCGGCACGTGCCACGCGTGGCTGCCGACCCAGGCCAACGGGAGGAGCGACTCGTCGTTCGCGCGCGAGGGCGCGGTCGTGCAGCAGTGCGGTGCGGGGCTCGTGCGCCTGCGCGTCGAGCACGATCAGATCGCCTTCGCGGCGCCGCCGCTGCTGCGAGAAGGCCCCGTCGAGGAGGAGCTGATCGAGCACATCGCGGGCGTGCTGAACCTCGATCGCGGCGAGATCGTCGACGCCGAGTGGGCCGATAACGGGCCGGGCTGGGTCGCGGTGATGCTCGAGGATGCAGACGCCGTGCTCGCGCTGCGTCCGGGCTTCGTCGACCTCGACCTCGGCGTCGTCGGGCCCTATCCGGCCGGCTCGGCGCAGGCGTTCGAGGTGAGGGCCTTCTTCCCCAAGGACGGGACGACCGTCGAGGATCCGGTCACGGGCAGCCTCAACGCCTCGCTCGCCCCGTGGCTGCTGCGCAGCGGTCGCGCGCAGGCGCCGTACGTGGTCAGTCAGGGGACCGTGCTCGGCCGGCGCGGACGCGTCCACGTGGGGCTGGACGACGACGGCACCGTCTGGGTCGGCGGCGGCACGGTCACCTGCGTGAGCGGGCGCGTCGATCTCTGAAGGCGACGCGCTCAGTCGCTGAGGCCGGCGAGCTTTCGCAGCAGCGCGTGCAGCGTCTTTCGCTCCTCCGGCGTGAGCGCGCCGAAGAACTCGCGCTGCAGCCCTGCAGCCAGCGCCCGGACGCGCTTGAGGGTCGCCTGGCCCTGCTCGGTCAGGAAGACCCGCCGCGCGCGCCGGTCGGCCGGGTCGGGACAGCGCTCGGCCAGCCCGCGCGCCTCGAGCTCGTCGATCACGGCGACCATCGAGCTGGGATCGATCGCGGTCTTCTCGTGCAGCTGTTGCTGGCTCATCCCCGGATGCGCCGCGAGCATCGTCATCACGCCGAAGTGGCGCGGGTGCAGTCCCTCGGGCTCGAGCGCCTTCTGAAAGCGCCGGCGCGAGGCCTCGCCGAGGCGCGCCATCAGGTAGCCGGGGAACTGCCCGAGCTCCCCAGGTATCGGCCCTCCATCCCACATGAAAGCCATTCTACGCGATCAATATTATTTGTGATAGAAATGATTTCGACACGAACGAGCCGCGGGAACGGTCCCCACGACGCGCCGGCGTCGTTCCCGCACGCCGCCCCCACGACGGCGCTCCCGATGACGTGCCAGGACGGGCGATGAGATTCGCCCCCCCAGCCGGTCTGAGGGGGATGAAGCAAACGCGAGAGAAGGAGACACACGCATGGCGCCGTTGACACGCTGGGTCCTGGCTCACAAGCGCATCGTCGTCGTCTTCTGGGTCGCGCTGACGCTCGTGGGCATGGCCTCCGCCGGGTCTGCCACGAAAGCCCTCAAACAGAAATTCTCTGTTCCCGGCAAGGAAGGCTGGGTCACCAACGAGCAGATCGCGCACGAGTTCCACGGCACCGGCGGCAACAGCTCGCCGCTGCTGCCGGTCGTGACGCTGCCCGCCGGGCAGTCGATCGACTCGCCACGCGTGCGCGCCGACCTGCGGGCGGTGGAAGCTCGGCTCGAGCGCGCGCTGCCGGGCAGCCGAGTCGCCAGCTACGCGAGCACCGGCAGTCGCACGTTCGTCTCCAAGGACGGCCGCACGACCTTCATCCTCGCCTATGCGCGGCCTGACCCCAAGCAGGCCTTCAACGACAACCCGGAAGCGGCCAAGGCGGCCACGCGCGCGCTGCGGGGCATGGCCGTGGCGGGGGCGCCCGTGCACGTGACCGGCTTCGACGCGCTGTCGGTGCAGAGCGGCGGCGGCAACGGTCCCGGCGTGCTGCTGGAGGCGCTGCTCGGCGGCTTCGGCGCGCTGCTCGTGCTCGCCTTCGTGTTCGCGTCGTTCCTGGCGATCGTGCCGATCATGATGGCGATCGTCTCGATCCTGACGACCTTCCTCGTCGTCTGGGGCCTGACGACGATCACCGAAGTCTCGCCGATCGTCCAGTTCCTGATCGCGCTGATCGGGCTGGGCGTGTCGATCGACTACGCCCTGATCGTGGTCGTGCGCTGGCGCGAGGAGCGCGCGCACGGGCGCGAGGGCGACGAGGCGATCGTGCGCGCCATGGAAACGGCGGGGCGTGCCGTCGTCTTCAGCGGCACGACCGTCGCGATCGGCCTGCTCGCGCTCGTCGCGCTGCCGTTGCCGTTCCTGCGCTCGGTCGGCTACGGCGGCCTGCTGATCCCGCTGATCAGCGTGCTCGTCGCCGTCTCGCTGCTGCCGGTGGTTCTGAGCTCGATCGGTCCGCGCCTGGACTGGCCGCACGTGCGCGACGACGACAGGGCCAGCCGCTCGTGGACGGGCTGGGCGAACCTCATCGTGCGGCGCCGCTGGGTGGCGGCGCTCGGAGCCGCGCTCGTGCTGGCCGCGCTGGTGCTCGCGGCCACGAACCTGCAGCTCGGGCTCTCCAACGTCAACACGATCGCCAAAGAGGGCGACGCCAAGCAGGGCCTGCTCGCGCTCGAGCGCTCCGGCATCGGCTCAGGGGCGCTGCTTCCCAACGAGGTCCTGGTCGAAGGATCGACCTCGCCCGAAGCCGTCGCGGCCAAGCTCGCGACGGTGGACGACATCCACGGCGCCGTCGCCCCCGACTCGCCGCAGTGGCGGCATCCAGGGGTCGCGGTCGTGGACGCGCTGCAGATCCCCGACGGCTCCTCGGCGAGCGGTCGCGACGTGGTCGACGGCGTGCGCGCTGCTGCGCGGGAAGCCGGGGACCGTGTGCGCGTGGGTGGTCTGGGCGCACAGAACAAAGACTTCATCGAAGCCGTCTACGGCAACTTCCCACTGATGATCGCGCTGATCGCCGTGGTCACGTTCATCCTGCTCGCGCGCGCGTTCCGCTCGCTTCTCTTGCCGCTGAAGGCGGTGATCCTGAACGTGATCAGCGTCGGCGCCGCCTGGGGCGTGCTCTACCTGATCTGGCAGCAGGGCCACGGCTCGGAGGCGATCTGGGGCATCTCGGCGACGGGCTCGATCACCGCCTGGATCCCGCTGATGGTGTTCGCGTTCCTGTTCGGGCTCTCGATGGACTACGAGGTGTTCATCCTCGCGCGGATGCGCGAAGAATATGACGCGACGGGCGAGACCGACACGGCTGTCGTGCGCGGTATCGGGCGCACAGGTCGCCTCGTCACGAGCGCCGCCCTGATCCTGTTCCTGGCGTTCCTGTCGCTTGCGTCCGGGCCGGAGACCGAAGTCAAAGTGCTCGCCACCGGCCTGGCGGCCGGCATCCTGCTGGACGCGACTATCATCCGCGCGCTGTTCGTGCCGGCCGTGGTGTCGCTGTTCGGACGCTGGAACTGGTGGCTGCCGAAGCTGCCCGCGCGTCTCTTGCGCGTGGAGCCGTCCTTGCCTCCGCGGGCCGTCCGCAGCGAGGGGACAGGATGAGCGCCCGCGCGCCCCGGGCGCGTCGCCAGCCCGCCGCTAGGCTGGCACGCGGATGAGCCACGCGTCACCGGCGATCGAAGTCGAGCAGCTCGTGCGCGAGTTCCGCAAGGGGCCGCGCGCGGTCGACGGCATCGACCTGGCCGTCTCGCCGGGCGAAATCTATGGCTTCCTCGGGCCCAACGGCGCGGGCAAGTCGACGACCGTGCTGATGCTGACGACGCTGCTGCCGCCGACGAGCGGGCGCGCGAGCGTGGGCGGCTACGACATCGTGCGCGAAGGCTCGCACGTGCGCGCCTCGATCGGCGCGGCGCTGCAGGAGGCGGCGCTCGACGCGATCCTCACCGGGCGCGAGCATCTGACGTTGCAGGCGACACTGCAGGGAATGCCCAGGTCAGAGCGCGCCGGCCGCACCCAGGAACTGCTCGAGCGCGTCGGCCTGACCGAAGCCGCCGACCGTCGCGTGGGCGGTTACTCGGGCGGGATGAAGCGCCGTCTCGACCTCGCGCTCGCGCTCGTGCACAGACCGCGCATCCTGTTCCTCGACGAGCCCACAACCGGCCTCGACCTGCAGAGCCGCAGCGCGCTGTGGGAAGAGGTGGCGCGGCTCGCGCGCGATGAGGGCATGACCGTGTTCCTGACGACCCAGTACCTCGAGGAGGCCGACGCGCTCGCCGACCGCGTTGGCATCATCGACCACGGCCACATCGTCGCCGAGGGAACGCCCGCGCAGCTGAAGAGCGAAATCGGCAGCCCCAGCGTCGAGGTCGTCCCGGCCGACCAGAGCGAGTGCGGCGCACTCGTGGCGCGCCTCGAAGCGTTCGGCACGCTCGCGCGCAACGGACGCGGCGCGGTCACCGTGCAGATCCCGGACGGCGAGTCGCAGCTCGCGGAGATCGTGCGCGTGCTCGACCAGGCCCATCTGAAGGTCGCCTCGCTGCAGTTGCACCAGCCCTCGCTCGACGACGTGTTCCTGGCGAAGACCGGGCGCAAGCTCGAGGGCGCCGGCGAGGACGAGGATGAGCGCTAGCGAGGCCGTCGTAGGCGCGCCCGGGGGGATCTCGCTCGCTGTCCCGAGCCTGTTCGATCAGGTCGGCGCCGTGGCGCGACGCTCGGTCGTGCGCATCTTTCGCCAGCGCGCGCTCCTGATCTTCCCGCTCGTGTTCCCGTTGCTGCTGTTCGCGATCAACGGCACGGGGCTCGCCGCCGCCCGCAGGATCCCAGGCTTCCCCGACGTCAACTACCTCGACTTCGCGCTCGCGATCCCGTTCATCCAGGGCGCCCTGTTCGTCGCGATCACCGCCGGCACCGACCTCGCCCGCGACATCGAGTCGGGCTTCTTCGACCGGCTCGCGCTGACGCCGCTGCGCGGCTCGGCGCTGCTCGCCGGGCAGCTCGCCGGCGCGGTCGTGCTCGCCTGCGTGCAGTCGCTCGTGTACCTGGGCGTCGGCATCGCCAGCGGCGTCGGCATCGCAAGCGGCTTCGCCGGTGTGTTCGTGCTGCTGGCGCTGTCGATCCTGATCGCTTTCGGCTTCGCCGGGCTCGGCTCGCTGCTCGCGCTGCGGTTCGGCACCGGCGAAGCGGTGCAGGGCTTCTTCCCGCTGCTGTTCGTGACCGTCTTCCTCAGCTCGTCGAACCTGCCGCGCAACCTGATCACGACCGACTGGTTTCGCGAAGTCGCCACGTACAACCCGGTCTCCTATCTGATCGAGGGCGTGCGCAGCCTGATCATCACCGGATGGGACGGCGAGGCGCTCGCGCTCGGGTTCGGCTTCGCGCTGGCGCTGTCCGTGCTCACGCTCTCATTCGCCGGCGCCTCGATGAAGAACCGGCTGGTGCGCACGTGAGGCGCTTCTACTACGTCGCCCACGGTGTCGCCTGGCGCTCGGTGCACAACACGTTCGCCAACCCCGCGATCATCCTGCCCTCGATCATCTTCCCGCTGTTCTTCCTCGCCGCCTTCGCAGGCGGACTGTCGAGCATCGCGGGCGTGCCCGACTTCAACTACAAGCCCGGCTACACGGCCTTCCAGTTCGCGTTCGTGCTGCTGCAGTCCTCGGCCTTCGGCGGCGTCTTCACCGGCTTCGCCGTCGCGCGCGACTTCGACTCCGGCTTCGCGCGCAGGCTGCTGCTGTGTGCGCCCCAGCGCAGCGGCATCATCGCCGGCTACGCGATCGGCGCGCTCGTGCGCTGGTTCGTGACCGGAACGTGCGTTACCGTCGCCGCGCTGCTCGCCGGCATGAGCATCGAAGGCGGCGGCGTCGAACTGGTCGGGCTGTTCGGCCTCGGCGTGCTGGTCAACATCGTCGCCGCGCTGTGGGCCTGCGGCGTGGCGATGTTCCTGCGCACCGAGCAGGCCGGCGCGCTGATCCAGATGCCCGTCTTCATCGTGCTGTTCGTCGCGCCCGTGTTCGTGCCGCTGAGCCTCCTCACCGGCTGGATCCACGCGGTCGCGCGCTACAACCCCGCCACCGCCGCGCTCGAGGCCGCGCGCGGGCTGATCGCCGGCTCGCCCGTCAAACTCGTGCTCGCCTTCGGCCTGCTCGCCGGCGCGATCGCGGTTATGTCGCTGTTCGCGCGCCGCGGGCTCGCGTCCGCAGAGCGCGCAGGTTAGCGCCGCCACGCGGGAAACAAACTGGCTGTGCGGCCAAACGGGCCCGCGGCTAGGATCGGGGCGTGCGCCGACTGCTCGCCCTGACGACCGCGCTGATGTTCCTCGAGCTGGTGTTCTTCACGGTGCTGTCGCCGCTGCTGCCGGAGTTGAAAGGAGATCTCGCGCTCTCGACCTCGCAGACGGGGCTGCTCGTGGCGATGTACGCGGTCGGCTGCGCGGTCGGCGCGATCCCGTCGCTGTTGATCGTGGTGCGCCTGGGCGTGCGCACGAGCGCGATCGTCAGCCTGGCGACGTTCGCGGCGATGAGCGTCGCCTTCGGCCTCGCTCAGAGCTACGACGCGCTGCTGGCCGCGCGCTTCGCGCAGGGTCTGGCGGGCGCGGTGTGCTGGACCGCGGCGATGCTGTGGCTGCTGGAGGTCGCCCCGTTTGGCAGGCGCGGCGAACTGCTCGGCTTCGCCTTCGGCGTCAGCGAGGCCGGCGCGATCGCCGGTCCGGCCGCCGGCGGTGTGGCCGCGGCCGCCGGCCGCGGTCTCACGTTCGCCTTGATCGCGGGCGTGTGCGCCGTGCTCGCGCTGATCACCTCGCGCTTCTCGGCGCCGCCGGCGCCGGCCGACAAGCACCTCGGCCTGGGCACGGCGCTCTCGTCGCCGACCGTGCGCAAGGTCATGTGGATCACGCTGCTGCCGGCGATCCTGCTCGCGGCGATCAGTGTGCTCGCGCCACTGCAGCAGCACAGCCTCGGCGCCGGCTCGAGCGAGATCGCGGCGACGTTCGCGGTGGCGGCGATCCTCGGCATCGCCGTCCGCCCCTTCTACGGTCGCTGGTCAGACCGCCAGGGGCCGCTGCTACCGGTGCGCGTCGGCCTGCTCGCCTGCGCCCCGGTCGTGGCAGCGTTGCCGTGGATGCAGACGCGTCTGCTCACGGCCACTCTGATCGCGCTGTCGTTGATCCTCGTCGGGGTGCTGTGGGCGCCGGTGATGGTGATGCTCTCCGATGCCTGCGCCGCCGTGGGGGTGGCGCAGCTGATGGTCGTCGCGATGATGGATCTGACGTGGCCGCCGGGCAACATCATCGGCTCGGCCGGCGGCGGCGCGCTCGCACAGGCCGCCGGCCAGCGCGTCACCTACGCCGTGATGGCGGCGATGTTGGTGGCCGGCGCGCTCGCCCTCTCCGGCGGGCGCGCGCCGGTCGCCGGGACCGCCGTGCCCGAGCGGCTGTCGGTCACCGGCACCTGAGCGGCCGCGCCTGGCGATGGCTCCCTACTTCGAGGATCTGAAGGTCGGCGGGGTCGAGCGCTCGGCGCCATCGGTGACGCTCACCGACGGGATGGCGGCGGTGCACCAGGCGATCGTCGGCGATCGTCTCGCCCTCGCGCTCGACGCGACGCTGGCGCGGGAGGTGCTCGGCTCAGCCGCCCCGCTGGCCCATCCGGCGCTCGTCTGGGATCTGGCGATCGGTCAATCGACGATCCTGACGGGCCGCGTCATCGCCAACCTCTTCTACCGCGGGCTCGTGCTGCGGCGCGCGCCGGTGATCGGCGACACGCTCTCGACAAGCACCGAGGTCGTGGCGCTGCGGCGGACGAGCCCGCGTGCGGGGCGCCCGGCGAGCGGGCTGGCGGCGCTGCGCGTGCGGACCAGCGACCAGCAGGGTCGAGCCGTGCTCGACTTCTGGCGTTGCGCGATGATCCCGCTGCGCGATGCGGCGGGCGAGGACACGCGCGCGGACTCCTTCGAGCAGATTCCGAAGGAGCTCGAGCCGGCGTCGTTGCGCGAAGCGAGCGCCTCGTGGCGCCTGGACGCCTTCGCCGCCCGTCGCGGTGCGGGTGGGCCCGGCGCCGAGAGTGATGCCCTCGCGCGCCTTCAGCCGGGGGCGCGCCTGCTCGTCGAGAGTGGCGACGTGGTCAGCGCGGCGCCTGAGCTCGCCCGCCTCGGGCTCAACGTGGCGGCCGTCCACCACGACCGCCGCGCACACCGCGATGGCCGCCGGCTCGTCTACGGCGGCCACACGATCGGACTGGCCGCGGCGCAGGCCTCGCGCCTTTTGCCGGAGATCGCCACGATCGTCGGGTGGCACTCGTGCGAGCACCTGGCGCCGGTGCACGAGGGGGACACCCTCCACAGCGAGCTCGAGGTCGAGCGCTCCGAGACGCTGGGCGAGGTGGGCGCGCTGGCGCACCTGCGCTCGCGCGTCTCGGCGATCGACGCCGGTGCTCGGGCAGGCGCGGACGGCGGGGTGCCCGTGCTCGACTGGCGCTTCGTCGCGGTCGTCGCCTAGCCGCTCGCGCGGCCGGCGACCGGGGTGCACGCTGCTCGCGTGGCACCGTCGCCGGCGCCCGGACCAGAGGAGCAGTCCGGGCGCCGGCCGGCGGCGTGTCGCTGCGGCGCGCTTCTAGCGCTTGGCCCAGAAGCGCATGTCGGGAAGGTCGCTGGAGTAGTAGCCCGTCACGTTCTTGCCGAGCACGGCCACCAGTTCTGAGTCGTACACCCAAACTCTCGGCGAGTTTTCGATGTACAGTTCGTCGGCCTTGTTGAGGAGTTCCTGACGCTTCGGTTCCTGCGTCACGTACGGGATTTCTTTCATGATCTTGTCCGCCGCCGGCACGCAGGTGTTGGTGTCGTTGAACTGGTTGTTCGGCGGGCACTGCAGGTCATAGGCCCAGTGATAGTCGGGGGCCACGACCTGAGGTCCGTCGAGGAACACCGTCGCGCCGTCGTGGTTGGTGTAGACGACTTCCAGGAAGGCCGACGGCGAGACGACCTGGACCTTCGCGTTCACGCCGAGCGGCTGCCAGGCGCCCGACGCCGCCGTCGCGATTTCCTTGCCGATGTTGTCGCCCTGACCGACGTAGATCGTGAAGCTGACGGGCGTTTTGATGCCGGATTTGGCCAGCAGTTCTTTCGCCTTGTCGACGTTGGTTTCGCGCGGCGGGCCGACCTTCGGGTCATACCACGAGTACGACGGCATCCACTCGCCGTAGTACAGCTGGCCGTACCCGTAGGCGACCTTCTGCAGGACCGCTTCGTAGGGGAAGGCGTACGTCAGCGCCTGACGGAAGTCCTGGTTCTTGAAGAACGGGTCTTTGCCGTTCAACCAGGGCTTGCGCGCGTTCTGCGGGAAGTTCAGCGTCTCCGCCTGGCGCGACTTGAACGACGCGACCGTGCAGCACGCGTTTCCGACGAGGCTGTGCGCCGCCTGGTTGGTCAGCGTCAACGTGATGTCCGCAGCGCCCGACTGCGCGTCGAGCAGCAGCGTTTCGTTGTCGGGAATCATGTTGAGGATGATCTTCTTCGACTTCGGCTTTTCGAAGAAGTCGGGGTTCGCCTCCAGCACCAGCTGGTGGTTGGGCTGGTAGCTCTTGAGCAGGTAGGGGCCGTAGCCCGCCGAGTGGCTGGCGAGCCATTCGTTCGGCTTTTCCTTCTCCTGGCCGCCGTGCTCTTCGACCAGTTTCGGGTCGTAGATCGCACCCGCCGTCGGTGTCGAGAGCACCTGCAGCTGGTTGGGCGCCGGACGCTTGTATTTGATCACCACCGTCAGCGGTCCCTGTTCTTTGATCGAGGTGATCAGCGGCGGCGTGTAGTCGGTTTCCTCGAGCACCGAGTAACCGCCGACGCCGGCCTTTATGACGCGGTTCAGCGACCACACGACCGCTTTCGCGTCGACCGGGTCGCCGCTCGGGAACTTCAGTCCAGGACGGAGGTGGAAGGTGAGCGTCTTGTTGCCGTCGCTGAACGCGTAGGACTGCGCCAGATACGGTTTGACCGCACTGACCCCGAGATTCTGCTGTTCGGTGCCTTCGACTTTGCCCGGTTCGTGATTGACCTGCGTGAGCGTCGAGTACATCGCCCCGTCGAAGCCCGGGTCCTGGTCGTTGGTGGTGAAGTTGGGGTCGAGCGTCGCGATCGGCACGGCGTTGTTCACGATCAACGTCGCGTTCGGGTTGCTCGCCGCTTTCGTGAGGCCGCCGGAGCTGTTCGCGCCCGAGCTCGAAGAGCTCGAGCTCGAGCCGCACGCCGCGAGCAGGAGCACGGCTGCGGCCGCGGCGGTGGCGGCGAGGACGAGGCGCCTGCATACGGCGACCGACCTCCTCGTGGATTTCATCGTGCCTCCATCGGTAGTGCGGGTCATGCGGCCTCCATCGCTAGTGCGGTTCATCGTGAACGCCTCGTCGCTGGTGCCCGTCGCGCCGAAGCTACTCGACGGCCGGGACCCCGGGCAACGCGCGTCTCCGGGCCCGAGCTCGAAGCGCGCCGCGGACTGCCCACCCCCAATCTCGACAGCCGAAGCGCGGTGTGAGTTGTTTGATGACGATCAGTCGATATGCAACCTATCTCCCTCGCGCGGCAGCGTCAAGGACTCTCGCTCCAACTCGTCCGCCGGACGCTTGGACGCGAGTCGAAGGTCGGCGGCCGGCAGCCGCTTGACAATGTCTCGACGGAGGGCTACGTTCCAAACCGACTGATCGATATGTCACGTTTTCGACCGCTTCGGCCCCTTGGCCTCGGGTGTTTCGGCCTCGCGCTCGGGGGCACGGCGCTCGGCGGCGCAGACGACGGCCGATCGTCGCGCCGCGCATCAGCCCACCCCGAGGATCTCCCGCGCCTGCGCCGGCGTCGCGACCGGCCTGCCGATCGCCTCGCACAGGGTGCACGCGCGCGTGACCAGCTGCGCATTGGACTCCGCGTACTCCCCCGGCGCGACGTACACGACGTCCTCGAGGCCGGTGCGGATGTGGCCGCCGAGCGCGAGCGTTGCGGCCATGATCGGGAAGTTGTGGCGGCCGACGGCCGTGACCATCCACGGCAGCCCGTCGGGAACCATGCGCGCGAACAGCTGGACCGATTCCACGGTCGGCGGCGCGCCGCCGACCACGCCGAGCACCAGGTGCATGAAGCCCGGCGCGCCTCGCGCGCTGCCCGCCAGTCGCGCCGCGGTCACCGCCATGCCCATGTCGAAGCACTCGTACTCGGGCACGATGCGCCGGTCGGCCATCTCCTCGGCGAGGGCCTCGATCAGCGAGGAGGGGTTCAGAAAGACGACGTCGTCGGGCCCGAAGTTGATGCTGCCGCAGTTCAGCGAGGCCAGCTCGGGCTCGGCCTCCAGCGAGCGGCGACGCTCCTCGGGCGGCGAGCCCAGCCTGCCGCCGGTGGTGAAGTTGAGCACCACGTCGGTCTGCTCGCGCACGGCTTGCTTGATCGCGAGGTAGTCCGCGGGCGCCTGCGTCATCTCGCCGTCGTTCGTGCGGGCGTGGATGTGCACGATGCTCGCGCCGGCGCGCGCCGCGCCGATCGCCTGCTCGATCACCTGATCCCGCGTCGCCGGCTGGTTAGGGTTGCCGGTGAGGATGCCGCCGGCGACCGCACAGGTGAGCATCGCCGGATCGCTCATGACGAAGGCCAGCCTTGCCCTGCTTGACGAACCACAACCGACTCCCCTTGCTCCCGTCGCAGGCGGTCTCTTGCTCGACCGCGTCGATAATATACCGAACGGAGGACTTACAGATCGAACGCGAGGGGGAGTCTAGCCCATGAGCTCCCGGCTGATCCTCGGCGCCGAGGGCGCGGCCACGCTGCGGCCGCCGGGCCTCGAGCCCCCAGCCGCTGGCGTCGGCGAGCGCGCCCGCCGCGCCTCGCGCGCCCTGCTCTCCGATCGCCGCATCGCCGTCCCGCTCGGCGTGCTCGTGGCGCTCGTGCTGTTCGCGATCTTCGCGCCGATCTTCTGGAAGTACGGACCCAACACGCAGGACCTGATCAACTCGCTGAAGAGCCCGTCGACGAACCATCCGATGGGTACCGACCAGCTCGGGCGCGACGTGTTCGCGCGCTTCGCCCAGGGAGCGCGGATCTCGCTGATCGTTGCCACGCTGGTGACGGTCGCCGGAGCCATCGTCGGTGGGCTGATCGGCCTGCTCGCCGGCACGATCGGCGGCTTCAGCGACGGGGTCGCGATGCGCGCGATGGACGCGATCCTCGCCTTCCCGCCGCTGATCCTCGCGATGGCGGTGACGGTCGGGCTCGGCATCGGCCTGAACACGGCGGCGATCGGCGTCGCGCTCGTCTCGGTGCCGTGGTACGCGCGGCTGCTGCGCAGCGAGGCGCTGCGGATCCGCTCGCTGCCGTTCATCGAAGCGTCCTATGCGATCGGCATGACGCGTGCCCGTGTGATCTCGCGCCACGTGATCCCGCACATGATGCCGGTGCTGTTCATCCAGATGGCGGCGGCCTTCGGCTACGCCGTGCTCGGTCTCGCCTCGCTCAGCTTCGTCGGTCTGGGCGCGCAGGTGCCCACGGCCGAGTGGGGGGCGATGATCACCGAAGGTCTGTCCTACTCGCTCACCGGCCAGTGGTGGATCAGCATCTTCCCGGGGCTCGGACTGCTCGTCACGGTGACTGCCGCCAGCATGCTCTCCGACCGTCTGCGCGACCTGCTCGATCCGCGCGGCGAGTACGCGAGGCTGTAGACGATGGGGGCCGTCGTCGCCAAACGGGTGCTCGGCTCGATCGGCGCGATCTTCGGTGCGACGGTCCTCGCGTTCATCATCATGCGCGCGCTGCCGGGCAACCCGGCGCGCCTGATCGTCGGCCCGCTGGCGACGCCGCACGCGGTCGCCTCCGTCAGCCACGAGATCGGGCTGGACAAGCCGGTCCTCACGCAGTACTGGCTGTACATCTCGCACTTCTTCCAGGGCGACTGGGGTTACTCCTACGCCGACGGCAAGTCGGTCAAAGCGCTGATCGGCGAACGGCTGCCGGCGACGATCGAGCTGGCGATCTTCTCGTTCGCGCTCACGATGATCTGCGCCGTGGTCGCGGCGCTCCTCGTCACCTACAGGCAGCGCCCGGTCGCCGACCGCATCCTGCGCGGCGTGGCCTACGTCGGCTTCGGCACGCCACCGTTCTTCGTCGCGCTGCTGCTGCTGATCGTGTTCTTCCGCTCCTTCCACGTGCTGCCGGGGCCGGAGGGGCGGCTCGGGCTGCAGGCCGCCCCGCCGCCGACGGTGACGCACATGTACACGCTCGACGCTTTGATCGCGGGGCAGTTCAGCACGTTCTGGTCGTCGTTCGTGCACCTGCTCCTGCCGGCCATCGCGCTCGGGCTGTCGTCGTTCTCGTTCATCGTCAGGCTGCTGCGCGCGAACCTGCTCGAGGTCTCGCGAGAGCCGTTCCTCACGGTCGCGCGCGGCAAGGGCCTGCGCCGCTGGACCGCCTTCCGCCGCCACGCGCTGCCCAACGCGTTTCTGCCGACGCTCACCGCGGGCGGCCTCGTGCTCGGCGAATTCCTCGCCGGCAGCGTACTGATCGAACGCGTCTTCAACTGGCCCGGGATCGGCTCGCTCGTGTTCGACGCGATCGTCAAGCAGGATTACGCGATCGTGCAGACGTTCATCCTGCTCAGCGCGGTCATATTCGTGCTCGTCAACCTCGTCGTCGACCTGCTCTACGCCGTGATCGATCCGCGCGTGCGCATACCGTCGGTGGCGACGGCATAGCCATGCGTCTGCGCGGCATCATCGGCGGTGGCGGTGGCGGTGGCAGCAGCAGGGGCGGTGCAACCGACGTCGGCCAGCGGCGCCGCGAGCAGGTCGAGCCCGGCCGGGCCGCCGGCAACGGCCTACCCGACGCGGCGCGCTCGGACATGGCGCTGTCGGTGCGCAATCTCAGCACGGTGTTCGAGGACGGTCAGCGCACGGTGCACGCCGTGCGCGACGTCAGCTTCGACATGCGTCCGACCGAGCGGCTGGGGGTCGTCGGCGAGTCCGGCTCGGGAAAGTCGGCGCTCGCGCTGTCGATCCTCGGGCTGATCGAGCCTCCGGGGCGTGTCGTGGGCGGCGAGATCCACCTCGGCGGCCGCGAGATCTCAAAGCTCTCCGATCGTGCGCTCGGGGCGATTCGGGGCAAGGACATCGCGCTCGTGCTCCAGGACCCGATGAGCGCGCTCGACCCGGTCAAGACGATCGGCGCCCAGGTGATCGAGGCGATCGCCGCACACAACCCCGAGATGCGGCGCGGGGCGGCGCGCAGGCGCGCGGCCGAGCTGTTGCGCGAAGTCGACATCCCGCAGCCGGAGCGGCGCCTGGACGACTACCCGCACCAGTACTCCGGCGGCATGCGCCAGCGCGTGGCGATCGCGATGGCGATCGCCAACAACCCGAGCGTGCTGATCGCCGACGAGCCGACGACGGCGCTCGACGTGACCACGCAGTCGCAGGTGCTGGCGCTGCTCGATCGCCTCGTCGAGCAGCACGGCACGGCCGTGATCCTGATCACGCACAACCTCGGCATCGTCTCGGACTTCTGCGACTCGATCGCCGTGATGTACGCCGGGCGCTTCGTCGAGACCTCGGGCGTCGATCACATCTTCCTCGAGCCGACGCACCCATACAGCGAGGCGCTGCTGAAGTGCGTGCCCAACCCCGAGCGCCTGGCCGACGGCCCGCTGCCGGCGATCTCGGGCTTCCCGCCCGACCTCGCGCAGCTGCCACAGGGCTGCGCCTTCCAGCCACGCTGTCCCGTCGGGCGCGAGATCCCGGAGTGTCGTCGCCAGCCCCCGCGACCGCACGAGGTGCGGGGAGCGGCCGGCGCCGCGATCGTCGAGTGCCACTTCGCCGAGCAGCGCATCAAAGAGGTGAAGGTGTGAGCACGCCGGGTGCCTCCCCCAACCCGGCCGCTAGCGCGCTCGCCGGCGGCGAGGCGGGCGCAGCGGGCGCGCCGGTGCTCGAGGCCGATCGTCTCTCAAAGGCGTTCGAGATCCGCGGCGATGAGCGCCTCGGGCGCAAGGTCGACGTGACCGTGCTCGACGACATCTCGCTGGCCGTGCGCAAGGGCGAGA
Source organism: Solirubrobacteraceae bacterium (assembly GCA_035553095.1). GTDB lineage: Bacteria > Actinomycetota > Thermoleophilia > Solirubrobacterales > Solirubrobacteraceae > Palsa-744. The sequence goes on from DATNDZ010000024.1 coordinate 52,861, forward strand.
GCTTCGGCCTGGTCGGCGAGTCGGGCTGTGGCAAGTCGACGCTCGCCCGCTGCCTGCTGCGGCTGCTGACGCCGAGCGGTGGGCGCGTCCTGTTCGAGGGCCAGGACCTGGCCGAGCTGGATCGCGACGAGCTGCGCGCCATGCGCAGGCGCATGCAGTTCGTCTTCCAGGATCCGTTCGCTTCGCTCGACCCCCGCATGACGGCGGGGGCGCTCGTGGAAGAGCCGCTGCTCGTGCACCAGATCGGCGACGGCGAGCAGCGGCGAGCAGCCGTGATGGAGATGCTCGCCGACGTCGGCCTGACAGCAGAGCAGGCCGAACGCCGGCCGCACGCCTTCTCCGGCGGGCAGCGTCAGCGCATCGGCATCGCGCGCGCGTTCGTGTTGCGCCCGGACGTGGTGATCCTCGACGAGCCGATCTCGGCGCTCGACGTCTCCGTGCAGGCGCAGGTGCTCAACCTGCTGCGCCGACTGCAGACGCAGCTCGGCCTCACCTACGTGTTCATCTCACACGACCTCGCCGTCGCCGAGTACTTCTGCGACCGCGTCGCGGTGCTCTACCTCGGCCAGGTGATGGAGCTTGCCGACCGCGAGCTGCTGTTCCGCAAGCCGCTTCACCCCTATTCGGTCTCGCTGCTCTCGGCCGTCCCCGTCCCGCAGGCCGGCGGGCGCAGCCGCCGCGCCCAGCGCGCACAGCCGATCGGCGAAATCAGCTCGGTCGTCGATCGCCCGAAGGGCTGCCCGTTCGAGCCTCGGTGCCCCGTCGGGCGCGGACGCGAGATCTGCAAGGGCGAGCGCCCGCCCCTGGTCGAGCACGCCGCGCGACACTGGGCGGCCTGTCACTTCCCTGGCGAGATGGCGATCGCCAGGGCGAACGGCTCGCCGCCTGCGGGCGAGTAGCCCGCGACCGCGCCGCCTCGCCGCACTGCGCCGGATGGCGCGCGAGCGCAGGAGTCAAGCTGTCGGAATCGCCGGCCGATGAGCTTACTGCCATGCCGGATGAGCTGCTTCCCGTCCACGCGGGACCGGTCCCCGATCGGATCACGATCTGGCCGGTGGATGACGGCCGCTACGGTCTCGACGCCACATTCCAGGGGGAGACGGGCTACCGGCGAGCCCAACAGCACCAGGAGGAGCTCGAACGCATCGGCGTGACCCACAAGTTCCGCCAGGAGCTCGACGGGGCGTGGACGCTCAGGTTCGGACCCTTGCCCGCCGGCGACGTCGCCCGAGCACTTGGCGCGTTCATCTACTAGCGTCGCGCAGGCGCCCCACGTCAAGCGCGCGTCAGCCGGCTGACACCCCCGCCCGTATGCTGGCCGGTATGGCGGCGAGGCGAGCATGACCGATGCAGCCTCGCTGCTTCAGCGGCACAGGCCGGTCGTCCGCTACGACTCTCACGAGGTCTACTTCGCCGACTCCGCCGCCGGGTGGACCGACAGCCCCGGGCAGGTTCTGCGCCGAGGCCCGCAGGGGAGGGTGCTGGCGGCGGTCCCTGAGTCGCCGCCCACGCCGAAGCTGTCGCTCGCGTTCCTCGGCCCACGCTACGCCAGCGGCGAGCGGGCCGAGCGGGAAGACCTGATCGGCTGTCCATCCCGAAACTACTCCGAGCTGGCGCGCGAGCTGCACGCCCAACCGGGGTACGCCAACCGGGTGTACGGTCGCTCGGCCGAGGGAACGGACGGACGACTGTGGCTGCAGTACTGGTTCTTCTACTTCTACAACGACCTCGAGCTGCTGGGGAGCGCGTTTCCCGCCGGGCTGCACGAGGGCGACTGGGAAATGATCCAGCTGCGGCTCGATCGCGAGCGGCGGATCCCGGACCTCGCTGTGTACGCACAGCACAGACGCGCCGAAGCGCGCCACTGGAGTGAGGTCGAGCGCATCGGCGAGACCCGCCCAGTCGTCTACGTCGCACGCGGTTCGCACGCCGCGTACTTCACGGGCGGCAGACACTGGGGGGAAGTCTGGTTCGACCATGCCGACGGAGAGGGCTTCTCACCGGAGCTGACGTTGGAGATCGCCGATGACGAGGACCCGACCTACGCGTGGATGCGCTGGCCGGGATTCTGGGGCGACACGAAGCCGAACCCGGATCGCATCACGCATCCTTTCGATGACTCGAGCCCACGTGGGCCGGGCGGTCACGACCAGTGGAAGGACCCGCATCGGCTCTTGATGACCGTCGACGGCTACGAGCGGTTCGAGCCGGGCCCGGTCGAGCCGGTGCCCACGGCTGCCGGCGTCGCGTCGCACTCTCCCGCCGTGCCGCCACCGGGACCGGAGCCGCCGGCGCCCGAGGTTTCGCTGACCCGGTCTGCGCGGGGGCTGCTGAGCGTCGACTACAGAACCTCGGAGTGGCCGCGCGAGCTTCGCCCCGTGCGGCTGGTCGTGACGCTCAATTCCGTGCAGGACCGGAAGCCGCCGCTCGCGCGCAGCGTGCCGATCTCCTCATCGCAGGGAACGGTGGACGTACCCGTCGAGCTCGACCCGACATGGACTTACGACGTCCACGTCAGCATCGCCGGGTGCGTCGTCGGCGGATCGCCCGAATCGCCCCCGCTGACCTCGCCCGCGACGAGCGCGAGCATGTCGGGCTGAGCCGGGCATGCCGCGTCGGCCGGGGTGGCGAGCCGCTCAGGAAGAGCTCGGAGCGCTCGGCCACAGCCGCGTGCCAGGCTCGGTCAGCGCCAGCACCGGATCGCCCTCGCTCCCGTGCACTGCCCGCGCGGCGTCGGCGGCCTCGTTCCCGGCCGCGGGACTGCCGGCCGCCGAGGCGGCGAGCTGCTCGCGGCGCGCTGAGGTCGCGTCGTTGTCCAGGAGCCCGTCCTCGCCCAGCACGACCCCGTAGACCTCGCTCGCGCGCTTCACGCTGACCCAGCCGTCGGTGACGTCGCGCAGGACGCGCTGGACGTCACGCTCATGGGATGGGCCGTAGCCCCCGCCGCCCGACGAGATCGAGATGACCGTCTCGCCCGGCGCCAGCACGACCCGCGCCCACGCCTCGAGCTCGACCACCTCGCCGTCGGCCCGGCGCAGTGCCGGGCGGCACAGCGCGCCCGACTGCCCGCCGCGCACGCCGAGCGCCGGGTTGACGGTGCCGTCGGCCGCGTAGAGCACTTCCAGCTCGGTGTCGACCGGTCCGTACTCGATGTAGAGCGAGGGCGCGCCCCGGAAGCGTCCGGCGCCCTCGGTGTCGGGCACGATCCGGTCCGCCCACACCCGAATCGGGCGCAGCAGCTCCAGCACCTCGGTGGAGTCGCGCATCATCGAGCCGCCGTCGCTCGTCTCGCCGTTGGTCATCCAACCGTCTCCGTGCGGGTGACCGGCTCCGCCGGAGTTGCCCAGGATCATCATGTCCACGAACGGCGCGTCGCCGTGGCGCGGGTCGCGTCCCGACAGGCCCGCCACCGCCGGCGGGCACTCCGGCCCGGTCGCCGCCATGCCGAGGCCGTCCCTGAACTCGGCCATCGCGCGCTGCACGATCCCGGCCAGCCGCTCGGCGATCCCCGAAGTCGCCATCGAGCAGCTCGCCGGATGCACGGGGATCCCCACGCAGCAGTTCTCGCGCAGCAGCACTTTCACGGCGCGCCCGCTGCCCGTGTTGCGCGGGACCCGATCCTCGATGCTGTTGAAGACGCCGATCAGCGCCGAGGTGACCGAGGTCGATTCGGTCAGGTTCAGCCCGCACGGCAGGCAGTCCGGGTTGTTGCGCAGGTCGATCTCGATCTCCGCCGCCTGCGGATCGACCGAGACCGTCACCTCGAGCGGCACACCGTCCTCGACGCCGCGGAGCGGGACTGCGTCGTGAATGTCGTGGCCGGTGCGGCTGCCGGCCGGCAGCTCGCGGATCGTCGCCCGCATGCGCTCCTCGCTGTAGTCCAGCCAGTCGGCCACGTAGTCGTCGAACGCGTCCCAGCCGACTTCCTCACCGACCTTCAAGAGCTCGCGCTCGCCCACTCGCGCCGCGCCGATCATGCCGATGTAGTCGCCGTACCAGTCCTCCGGCACGCGGATGCGCGACATGCACATGCGCACCACGTCCTCCACGTCGGAGTAGTCCTCCTGGATCTTCACGCACGGGAAGATCAGCGCGCCCTCCTCGTAGACGTCGCGCGCCGTCGCCATCAGCGTCGTCGGTTCGGAGTTGCCGATGTCGGCCATGTGCGCCTTCACCAGCGCCGTCGCCCGGTGCGCGCCGGCGTCGTCGATCACCGGCACTACGATGCAGTGATCGCCCGCGTGCGAATTGCCGTGGTAGGGCGAGTTGTGGATGAACGCGTCGCCACGCCGCGGGTTCGGGTGAAAGCGCCTGAGCCAGCGGCTGATCGTGTCCGGGCCCGAGATCACGTGGATCGGCAGCGACTCGGCCATCACGAGCATCTCGTGGTTGGCCGTGACGATGCAGCACGAGAAGTCCCGCGCCGTGTTGAGGACGGTCGAGCGCGCGGTCCGGAACAGCGTGTTGGTCATCTTGCGCACGACGCCTTCCATGCGGTTGGTCATGACCGCGAGCGTGACCACGTCGCGCGACATCAGCCCACCGCCTCCGTCGCCTCGTCGCCGGCGCCCGCAAGCTCTAGCGCTCCCGGGGCGATCGCGAGGCTCCCGCTCGCCGTGCGTTCCGCGGTCGCCCCCGGCGGCAGGACGACCGTCGTGAACGAGGACTCGACGATCGCCGGCCCGGCGAACTGCGCGGCCGGCGTCATCGCCTCCAGCCGCACGATCGCCGCGTTGACGGCGCCGATGCCGCTGAAGTACACGCCCCGCATGCCCCCGCTGGCGTGGCCCTGCGCCATCGCCACCGTGTCCTCGACGCCGCCCTGCAGCGGGCAGTTCACGCGCGCGCGCAGGTTGACGACCTCGATCACGGCGCGTTCGTCGCGCACGGCGTAGACCTCGTCGTGAATCGAGTGGAAGTCTTCGATCAGCGCGGCCAACTCAACCGGCGTGGCCAGGCGCCCCTCGCGCAGGCGCACGTCCAGCTGCCAGACCTGATGGCGGTAGCGGGCCTCCGCGACGAACTCGACCTCGGCCTCTGCGGCGCCGTTGCGCTGCGCGAACTGCTCACAGCGCGCGCGCAGTCCGTCGAGCACCGCCTGCGCTCCCGCGTGGTCGAAGTCGTCCGAGCCCGTGAACAGGGCCGCCGCGTACTCGCTCGTGAGGTCCGACATCAGCGCCCCGCGCGCGCTCAGCACGGCGCCCGCCTGCGGGATCACCACCCGCCGAGAGCCGAGCCGGCGCGCGATCGCGACCGCGTTCAGCCCGGCCGCGCCCCCGCCGCCGACGAGCACCGCGCTGCGCGGGTCGACGCCCTGGTTGACCGTGATCTCCTCGATCGCCTGCACCATGCGCTCGGTCGCGACGGCCATGATCGCCGCCGCCGCCTCGTTGACGTCGAGGCCGAGCGGCTGCGCGATCTGCTCGTCGATCTCGCGGCGCGAGCCGGCCGCGTCGAGCTCCATCGTGCCGCCGAGGAAGTAGTCCGGGTCGATGTATCCGAGCACCACGCATGCGTCGGTCACGGTCGGCACCTCGCCGCCACGGCCGTAGCAGACCGGGCCCGGGTCGGCGCCCGCGCTCTGTGGACCCACGTGCAAGAGCCCGCCCGCGTCGATCCACGCGATCGAGCCTCCGCCGGCACCGACGCTGCGCACGTCCACGGCGGGGAAGCCCGTGATGTGACCCTCGTACTCGATCCCGAGCCAGGTCTCGCGCGTCACCGGGATCCGCCCGCGCCGCACGAGCGTGACGTCGTAGCTCGTGCCGCCCGTGTCTGCGACGACCGCGTTCTCGGAGAGGCCGTCGAGCGCCGCGTAGTGGCGACCGGCGATCGGCGCCATCGCGGGCCCCGAGTTGATCGAGTGGATCGGCGCGGCGCCCATGTCGGCCGCGTCGATCACGCCGCCGCTGGAGGTCACCATCAAGAGGCGTCCGCCGAAGCCCTCCGCGCGCAGGCGCACCTCCAGACTGTCCAGGTAGCGCGTCATCAGCGGCTTCAGCGATGCGTCGATCGCCGTCGAGGATGCGCGCCGGTACTCGCGCAATGTCGGGTTCAGCGCGTGCGAGAGCGTGTACGGCACGCCCGGCATGTGCTGCTCGAGCAGCTCGCCGAGGCGCAGCTCGTGTGCGGGGTTGGCGATCGACCACAGCAGGCACACCGCGACCGACTCCACGCCGTCCGCCGCCAGCCGCCCGATCGTCGCCACGGCCGCCTGCTCGTCGAGCTCCTGCACCACCTCGCCCTGGCTGCCCACCCGCTCGGTGATCTCATACGTCAGCGCGCGCGGGATGTAGGGGTCGGGATAGCCGTAGCTCCAGTTGAACGGTTCCGTGCGCCCGCCCTCGCGCAGCAGCAGCATGTCCGGATGCCCGCGCGTGCACAGCAGCGCGGTGCGCGCCGTGGTCCCCGTCAGGATCGCGTTGATCGCTCGGGTCGTGCCGTGGATGAACAGCTCGGCCGAGCCGAGGAAGTCGGCCGGCGCGCTGCCCGCATCGGCCGCCGCCAGCCCGATCGCGTCGAGGATCCCGTCGGCCGGTTCGCGTGGGGTCGTGGAGGCCTTGTACAGGCGCACCTCCTCACCCGCTTCGACGACGAGGTCGGTGAAGGTGCCGCCCGTGTCGGCCGCCAACCGCATCTCAGCGGCCGCCCCAAGCCGCTGCTCGCGCCCGCTCCAGCCCCGCTCGTGGTCGTTCGATATTTCGGAGCATGGACGGATAAACCGTACCAGCGGCGTTTGCGCCGCGCAAACTCGCCCGCGTTCGTCTGCGACGTTCGAGGAGAGGGCGTCGAGCGACGGCCGCCGCCCTCGGCGGGGCGCTCAGCGCGCCGGGGCCCCCGCGCCGCGACGCTGCGCGGCCGGGCGTTTCTGGCCCGGCGAGGACTGCGCCGACGCCCCCGGCACCGAGCCGAACAAGGTGCGGATCACCTCGTCGCGGATGCGCTCGCTGTCGAGCGCCGCCTCCGAGGTCAACGCCTGCAGCGTCAGCCCGTTGAGGATCGCGTCGAGCCGCCACGACCACGGGATCGCCCCGTTCTCCGCGGGAGGCACGAGCCCCTCGAGCGCTGTGTCGAGCAGCTCGTACCAAGTGATCAGGCGCGACTCGATCGTGTGGCGCAGGTCGGCCAGGCGCACCGCCTCGCCGTAGGCGTTGATCCACACGCGCCAGGTCTCGTCCACCTCCTGTCCCTCTTCCAGCGAGCTGTCGAGCAGCGCGATGAGTCGCTCGCGGCCGGGGGGAAGCTCCTCGATCGCCGCGCGCATCCGCGACTGCGCGCGCTCGGATACGAACACGAGCGCCTGCTGCAGCAGGTCCTGGCGGTTGGCGAAGTAGTGGTTGAGCATCCCCGTGCTCACGCCCGCCTCCTCCGCGACCATGCGCATCGTCGTGCCCGCGAAGCCCTCGCGCGAGATCACCGTCGCCGCCGCACGGCAGATCTGCTCTCGTCGTATCGGCCCCATCCCGAGCTTTGGCAAAGCGGCCCCTTCCCGTCGATTCCCTGCCAGGCGCGCCGTCGGCGCGACCCGGGTCGACCCGGGTCGCGCAAGTAGCGACAGCCCGCGGCACCGTTGATCCTATCTGCTGAGCAAGGCGTCTTATTCGCGTCTTTCGAGTCGCTTGCGGACGCCCTCGTCCGTTGCATATAGTCGCATATCGAGTGATCGATTTGCAAAAACGGGAGTCGAGCGGAGGGAGCACCGAATGACGATCGAGCGTCTCACGACGAACCCCGGCGCCGGCTTCGCCGACGCGGTCACGACCGCGGGCGCCGGGCGCACGATCTACGTCTCGGGCAACGTCGGCTTCGGCCCCGAGGGCAAGGTCGTCGACGGCGGGATGGGCGCCGAGGCGGCAGCGACCTTCGACAACATCGAGCGGGTGCTCGAGCAGGCGGGCGCCGACTTCTCCCACATCGTCAAGATCAACGCGTTCATAACCGACCTCGACGAATACCCCGCGTACGCCGCCGTGCGCGAGCAGCGCTTCGGCGAGAGGCTGCCGGCGAGCGCGACCGTGCAGGTCGCCGGACTGCTCGTCGGCGCACACATCGAGATCGACGCGATCGCGTGGGTGCCGGACAGCTGAGAGCGAATGGTTGGGCCTCGGCGGACCCGGCATGCTGTCGCCGCCGCCATGAGTGAGAACTAAACCGATCAATCGGTATAAGATTTGTATAGCCTATAGTCCCGGCTGCAGCCGGCGGTGATCCGAACGAGGTGGGAAGTGCGCTGCGCAATCGACACTCCAGGCACGCGTTGAGCGGCTCACCCGCCCGCATCACCTGCGACATCGGCGGGACGTTCACCGATGTCGTCGTCAGCGACGAGGGCGGGCGGATGACGATCGCCAAGGCGCTGACGCGACCTGCGCACCTGTTCGACGGTCTGCGCGCCGCGCTCGAGCGCGCCTGTGAGGAGCTCTCCGAACCGCTCGCGTCGCTGCTCGGGCGCTCCTCGCTGTTCATCTTCTCGACCACGCAGGCGACGAACGCGATCCTCGAGGGCACGACCGCCCGCACCGCCTTCCTCTGCACCGAGGGCTTCCCCGACATCCTCGTGCGTCGGGAGGGCGGCTCGCTGCGCCCCTACGACTACAGCCGCCCCTTTCCCGAGCCCTACGTGCCGCGCCGGCTGACGCTCGAGATCGCCGAGCGCATCGACGCCGACGGCAACGTCGTCGTGGCGCTCGACGAGGACTCCGCTCGCGCGCAGCTCGCGCGCGCGCGCGAGCTGGGGGCACAGGCGGTGTCGGTGTGTCTGTTGTGGTCAACCGCCAACCCCGTTCACGAGCTGGCACTCGGCGAGCTGATCGCGCAGGAGCTGCCCGGGATTCCGTTCTCGCTGTCGCATCAGATCAACCCGATCGTGCGCGAGTATCGCCGCGCGTCCGGTACCGCGATCGACGCCTCGCTGAAGCCGCTGATGCAGCGACACCTGCCCGAGATCGCGAGCGGTCTGGAGCGGGAGGGGTTCGCCGGCGAGCTGCTCGCCGCCAGCTCGGCCGGGGGTGTCGTGCCGATGGGGGAGCTGATCGACAGCCCGCTGTGGTCCGTGCGCTCGGGGCCCTCGCTTGCGCCCGTGGCCGCGCGCACCGTCGCCCGCGGTGAGACCGGTTCGGGCGACGTGATCGTCTGTGACACCGGCGGCACCAGCTTCGACGTCAGCCTCGTCCGCGCCGGCGACCTCGTGTTCACGAGCGAGACCTGGCTCGGCGAGCCGTTCGCAGGGCACCTGACCGGGCTCTCCTCGGTCGACGTGCGCAGCATCGGCGCCGGCGGTGGTTCGATCGCCTGGGTCGATCCCGGAGGGCTCCTGCGGGTCGGCCCCGAGAGCGCCCGGGCCGATCCGGGGCCGGCCTGCTACGGCCTGGGCGGCACGCGGCCGACCGTCACCGACGCCGCGCTCGTGCTCGGCTACATCGACCCCGATCGCTTCCTCGGCGGCAAGATGGCGCTCGACGCCGCAGCGGCCGCGGCCGCCCTAGACGGGCTCTCGCGCGCGCTCGGCATCGGCCTGCGCGAGGCCGCGCACGCGGTGCTCTCGATCGCGAACGAGCGCATGATCGCCGCGATCGGAGAACTCACGGTCAACGAGGGCGTCGACCCGCGCGACTCGACGCTCGTCGCCGGCGGCGGCGCCGCCGGCCTGACGATCCTCGCGATCGCGCGCGAGCTCGGCTGCCGGGAGGTGCTGATCCCGCGAGCCGCGGGAGTGCTCTCGGCCTTCGGCGGCCAGCACTCCGACATCGTGCGGGAGATGACGGCGCCGCACGTCACCAACACGCTCGCCTTCGACTACGACGGGGTACGGGCCACGCTCGCGCGCCTGCGCGAGCGGATGGGGGCGTTCGAGTCGGAGCTCCCCGCCGGCCTGGCCGGGTCGGTGCAGCGCCGCTATTTCGTCGAGGCGCGCTACGCCTACCAGGTGTGGGATCTGCTGATCCCGCTCGAGGGCGACGGGATCGAGGGCGAGGCCGCGCTCGGGCGCCTCGTCGAGAGCTTCCACGACGCGCACGAGCGGATCTTCGCCGTGCGCGAGCCGGGACAGAGGATCGAGCTGAGCCAGTGGAAGGGCCGCGTGATCGCCGACACCACGAAGCCGCCGTTGGCCGGCGATCGCGTGCGCGGCGAGGGGGCGCCTTCAGAGCGCGCCGCCGGCGAGCGCGGGAACGGGAGCGAGGACGGCCGATCGCCGCGGCGGGTCGCCTTCTTCCCGGAGCTCGGCGAGGTCGAGATCGACGTGCACCTCGGCCGGCGGCTCAGACCCGGCAGCGACGTCGCCGGCCCGGCGCTCGTGATCGAGCCGGAGACGACGATCGTCGTGTACCCCGGCTGGACCGCCCACGTCAGCGAGCTGGGCAACTACCGACTGGAGCTCGAGCATGCCTGAATCGACCCCGCCCGTCGAGCGCGTGCCGGCCGCCGCAGCGCCGGCGGCGCGCGAGCTCGACCCGACGCTGATGGCCGTGCTCGCGCACCGCTTCGAAGCGATCGTGCGCGAGATGACCAACACCCTGTTCCGCACCGGCCGCTCCTCGATCATCAACATGGCACGCGACTTCTCCTGCTCGATCATCACGGCCGATGACGAGCTGTTCGCGGCGGCCGAGGGCCTGCAGGTGCACGTGCTCGGCGCCGGGCTGCAGACGCGCTCGATGCGCGAGCTTCACCCCGACCTGCGCGAGGGCGACGCCTATCTGCACAACGACCCGATCCTCGGCAACACGCACACGGCCGACCACACAATCCTCGTGCCCGTGTTCGTCGACGGCGAGCACCTGTTCACCGCGTCGGCCAAGGCGCACCAGGCCGACTGCGGCAACGCCGAGCCCTCGACGTACATGACCTACGTCGAGGACGTCTACGCCGAGGGTGGGCTCGTGTTCCCCGCCGTGAAGGTGCAGCAGGACTTTCAGGACATCGACGACATCATCCGCATGTGCCGCAAACGCATCCGCGTGCCCGACGTCTGGTACGGCGACTTCCTCGCGGCTGTCGGCTCGGCGCGGATCGGCGAACGTCGCGTGAAGGAGGTGGTCGCTCGTTACGGCGTGGACACGATCAAGACCTTCGTCAAGGAGTGGCTCGACTACTCCGAGCGCGTGATGGACCAGGCGATCCGCAAGCTGCCGGCCCAGCGCCTGCACGCGAGCGGCAGCCACGACCCGATTCCTGGCCTGCCCGAGGGGGTCGAGGTCAACGTGACGGTCGATGTCAAGTCCGACGAGGGCAGGGTCGTCTTCGACCTGCGCGAGAACCCCGACTGCATCCCATTCGGGCTGAACGTGTCCGAGTACTGCGCGCGCGGCGGCTGCACGATCGCGCTGCTCAACTGCCTGCGGGACGACGTGCCGCGCAACGCCGGCTCGTTCCGGCGCGTCGAGGTGCTGCTGCGCGAGGGCTCGGTCGCGGGCGGACTGGTCGAGCCTTACTCGGCGTCGGTCTCGACGACGAACGTGCTCAACCGCATCATCAACGCCGCCCAGAGCGCGTTCTGTCAGCTCGGCGAAGGCGAGGGGCTGGCGGAGGGGGCGGGCGCGATGGGCGTCGGCTTCGCCGTCTTCTCCGGCACCTATCCCACCACCTCCGGCGGTGCCGGCGGCGAGCCATACGTGTCCGAGTTCGTGATCGGCAACAACGGGGGGCCGGCCTCGCCGTACTGCGACGGCTGGATCACGTACGCGATGCCGGACTGCTCGAAGACGATCTACATCGACAGCGTGGAGATGCTCGAGCGGACCTACCCGCTGCAGTTCCGCTCGCTGCGACTGCTCGCCGACTCCGGCGGCGCCGGGCGCCTGCGCGGCGGCCCGGCCTCGGAGGTGATCTACGGCCCGCGCTCGACGCCGCTGCGCGTCTTCTACATGGCCGATTTCGCGCGCCACCCGGCGCAGGGCGTGCGCGGGGGGCTGCCGGGCACGGCTGCCTCGGCGCACGAGCGCGCCGCCGACGGCTCCGAGCGCCAGGTCGAGGCGATCGGCGACTCGCTGCTGGCTCCCGGCGAGTGGATCCGCGGCGTCGAGGCGGGCGGCGGTGGGTACGGCGACCCGCTCGAGCGCGATCCGCAGGCCGTCCTCTGGGACGTGCTCGAAAGGTGGGTGACGCCGCAGGCGGCGCGCGAGGTCTACGGCGTCGTGCTCGTCGATGCGGACGCCGGTGGCCGGGAGCCGGACCTCGCCGGTCTCGCTGAGCCCGGGGCGAGCATCGGCCTGGCCGTCGATCCGCAGGCCACGCAGGCGCTGCGAGCACAGCTGCGCGGGCAACGCCAGGCCGGCGGAGGCTGACGCGGGCTGCGACGGCGCGCCTTGCGTCGAGCACGAGCCGCCGTTATGCTTATAAACCAATCAGTCGATATGCAAAAACGTCGGCTGCCGAGCTGACAATCACACGGCCGGCCCGTCATGGGAGCGAAGGTCCGGCGGCACGAAAGAGCGAGGTCGATGTGTCTGAGGGCGAGCTGACGGCGATCGAGCAGGCCTACCTGGCGCGCACCGGCCGCTCAGCGGGGCTGATGCGGCGCGCCGGCGAATCGATGCCATCGGGCGTCACGCGCACGCTCGCCTGGTTTGCGCCGTACCCGCTCGTGTTCGAGCGCGCCAGCGGCGCGAACGTGTTCGACGTCGACGGCAACCGCTACCTGGACATGTTCGCCAACGGCCTCAGCCTGATGCACGGACACGCCTACGGACCGGTCGAGCAGGCGCTGCGCGAGGCGCTCTCGCGCGGGACCGCGTGGCCGGGCGCCTCCGACGCGCAGGTCGAGTTCGCCGAGCTCCTGTGCGCGCGCATCCCAGGCGCCGAGCAGGTTCGCTTTGCGAACACGGGCACCGAGGCGACGATGCTCGCCGTCAAACTTGCCCGCCACGTCAGCGGCCGGCGCGTGCTGATCAAGGCGTGGGAGGCCTACCACGGCTCCTACGACGATCTCGAGGTCGGGCTGCAGGGTCAGGGTGAGGACCCTGGTCGCGTCGCGCTGGCGAGGTTCGGCGAGATCGACAGCTACGCCGCCGCGCTCGAGCGCAACGCCGGCAACGTCGCGGCGATCATCGTCGAGCCGGTCCAGTACACGGGCGTCGTCACCCCGCCGCCCGACGGCTTCCTCAATGAGCTGCGCGAGCTGGCGCGCCGTGAGGGAGTGCTCTACATCCTCGACGACTGCCTGATGTCGCGCCTGGCCGAGGGCGGCTCGAGCGAGCGCTTCGGCGTCGCCGAGCCCGACATAACGTGCCTGGGCAAGTGGGTCGGGGGCGGCCTGCCCGTCGGCGCAATAACCGCCCGTCGCGAGCTGATGGCACCGTTCGACCTGACCCGCGAAGGCTCGCTCTACCACGGCGGCTCCTTCAACGGCAACCTGCTCGGCTCGATCGCCGGTCAGATCGCCGTTCGCGACCTCGCGGCCGCCGAGATCGCGCGCATCGACGCATACGCAGACCGCTTGCGCGATGGCGTCGAGCAGGCCGCGGCCGAGCTTGGCGTGCCGGTGCTCACGCAGGGCGTCGGCTCCGCCTTCGGTCTGTACGTGCTCGACGGGGATGGCGGCGCGATCGACTGGAAGGCCACGCGGCTGTTGCACCTGGCGGCGCTCAACCACGGCGTCTACTACGGCACGGGCGGCGAGTTCGGCGTCTGCACCGCCTTCGGCGACGAGGAGATCGAGGAAGCGATCGCCGGGCTCAGCGGAGCGCTCGCCGACCTCGCGCGCGAGAGCGCGGTCGTCGGCGGCGCGGTCTGAGCCTCAGCCGAACAGCGCCCGCGCGCGCGGCTCGCGCATGAAGCCCAGCGACCCCTCGGTCGGCGCGGGCGCTCGGAACTCCAGTCCGACGGCGCCGTCGTAGCCGCACGCGTGCAGCTGCTCGAGCAGCGCCCAGATCGGCAGTGCCCCGCTCCCGGGCGCTCCCCGTCCGGGATGGTCGGAGATCTGCACGTGCCCGACCCGCTCGCGGTGGCGCTCGATCGCCGCCGCCGGGTCCTCCCCGGCGCGCGCGACGTGGTAGACGTCGAGCAGCAGGCCGACCCGGTCGGAGCCGGCCGCTTCGATCAGCGCGGCGGCGGAATCGGGCGTCGGCGCCAGGAAGCCCGGGTTCTCGATCTCGTTGACCGGCTCGAGCAGGATCCGCAGCCCGCTCGCGCCGGCGAGCGGGGCGAACGATCGCAGCGCGCCGACGATCGCGGCGCGCTGGCGCGACTCGGGCACGTCCGGCAAGCGGCGGCCGACGAGCAGGTTGAGGTTGGGCGCGCCGATCGCCACCGCCAGCTCGACCGCCTCGGCGAACGCCGCCTCGGACTCCTCCCTGCGCGCATCGTCGTTGACGAACCCGCGCTCGCCGCCCGCCGTGTCGCCGGCGGCGCAATTGAGCAGGGCCACGTCCACGCCCTGCGCCGAGACCTCGGCCGCCAGGCCCGCTCGATCCCGCGCGTCCTCGGGCCACGCGCTTTCGATCGTGGCGAACCCGGCCGCGCGCGCGGCGCCGATGCGCTCGAGATACGGGCGCTCGTGAAACAGCCAGGAGATGTGGGCCGACCAGATCAAACGGCCGGCACGAACGCGACTGCTTCGATCTCGACGCGCGCGTCGGCGACGAGCCCGGCGATCTGCACGGTGGCGCTGCTCGGCGGAAAGCCGGCGAAGGCCCTGCCGCGGGCGACGTCGTAGTCGGGATAGAACTCTGTGCCGGTCACGAAGCCGGTGATCTTGACGACGTCCTCCATGCGCGCGCCGGCCCTCTCGACGGCCTGGCGCACGCGCGCGAAGCACTGTTCGGCCTCTGCGAGGAACGTGTCGTTGACCATCGTGCCGTCCTCGAGCGCACCGATCTGGCCGGAGACGTAGATCCAGCGACCGGGTCCGTCGAAGCTGATCGACTCACAGAAGGTCGTTCCATAGGGGCTGTCCACGCGCTGCTTGTCCATGTCCTCTCCTTGCCTGTTCTGGTGGTCCTCGCTTGCAGCAGTGGTCGGGTCGCTCAGCGCTCCTCGATCAGCCGGGCGACGTCGCTCATCGCCGCCAGCAGTCCGGAACGCGCGCGCTCCAGCGCCTCGCCGGCGACGACGCTCGAGAGCGCGATCTCGCCGCCGGGACCCATGAACACGCCGTGCGCGAGCGCGGCGAGGTGCAGCAGCTGGGTGCCCTCGTCTGCCATGAACTGTCCGGAGTGGCGCGCGAGCGTGTCGGTCACGTAGACCCCGAGCACCGAGCCCTCGCCGACGGTGCAGAGCGGGAGCCCGAGCTCGGCGGCGGCCTGCTCGAGCTCGCCGCGCAGCCAGCCGCCGCGCTCGTTCATCGCGGCGATCGTCTCGGTGCTCAGGTGCTCGAGGCTGACGCGGCCGGTGACGCTCGAGAGCAGGTTGCCGTTGAAGGAGCCTCCGTGGTAGAGCGGCTGCTCGCGATGGGGGTCGAGCACGTCCATCACCTCCGCGCGCCCGCCGGTCACGCCCATCGGCAGGCCGCCGCCGATGAACTTGCCGAGGAAGGTCAGATCGGGATGCAGGCCGTAGAGCTCGGCCGAGCCTCCAAAGGCGAGTCGCAGCATCAGGCAGTCGTCGAGCACGAACAGCGCACCGACGCGCTGCGCCGCCTCCTGCACGCGCCTGAGGAAGCCGGGCGGCGCGGTCGTGACCAGTCCGCTGAACAGCAGCGGCTCGAGCACGACGGCCGCGATCTCGGCGCCGTGCTGCTCGAGCTTTCGCTCGAACCCCTCGGCGTCGCCGAACGGCGCGAGGTACACGCGCCCGGGCTCCTCGGGGCGGTCGTACAGGCCGACCTCGAGGTCGTCGAAGGAGCCGTGGAAGCCGTCGATCGACTTCAGCACCGCCGGGCGGCCGGTGAAGGCGCGTGCGACTTTCATCGCCAGCATTCCCGACTCGGTTCCGGAGTTGGTGAAGCGCACGCGCTCGAACGCCTCGATCCGCTCGCACAGCAGCCTGGCGAACTCGATCTGCTCCTCGGAGGGGACGAGCCATCCCGAGCCGCGCCCGGCGGCCGCGCGCAGCGCCTCGACGACGGGTGCGAACGCGTGGCCGTGGATCAGGCTGAGCCCGTTGTTGGCCAGATCGACGTAGCGGTTGTCGTCGAGATCGATCAGGTAGGGCCCCTCGCCGCGCTTGCCGACGAGCGGGTAGGGGCGGTGATAGCCCCAGCCGCGGGTGAGGCCGCGCACCATGTGGCGGCGCGCGCGCGCCATCGCCTCGGCGGAGCGCGGCGTGCGGGCGCGGTAGACCTCCTCCAGCTGGGCTCGTGCGTCGACGCTGAGCGTGAGCGGGGTCACCCGCCCAGACTACTACCCTGTTCGATATGCCGCCCTCCATACCGATAAAAGAACCATCCCAGTAAATTGGCCGATTCGCCCATGCGCGCTTGCGATACAACTACCGCGGTGGCGGGTGCTGTCCAGCCGATTGCTCGGAACCTTCGTCGTTGGAGGACGACGCGGGAGATGACACTCTCGGCGCTCGCCGAGCAGGCCGGCGTCGCCAAGTCCACGGTGTCCCTGATCGAGCGCGGGCAGGGCAACCCGTCGATCGACACCGTCTGGGCGCTCGCCTCGGCGCTCGGCGTGCCGTTCACGGCGCTGTTCCACGACGAGCCTCCGGCGGACGACGTGTCGGTCGTGCGCGAGGACGACGGCTCGGTCATCGCCGTCGAAGACGCGGGCCTGGAGGCGGAGGGCCTGATCGTTCGCCACATGCTCACGCGCACCGGCGGGGCGTTGATCGAGATCTACACGCTCGTGCTGGACGAAGGCGCGGTGCGGCACGCCAAGCCGCACGTGGCCGGCCTGTTCGAGCACATCACAATCGCCGCCGGCACGGTCGAGATCAGCACGGACTCCTTCAAGGAGACGCTGAACCAGGGCGACCTGATCAGCTTCCGCGCCGACAGACCCCACACATATCGCGTAGTCAAGGGACCGGTACGACTCGTGTCGGTCCACGAATACCCGCAGGGCTCAGACACCTAGCGAACCGTCGGCGCGGCGCGGAGCGGGGTCCTCAGTAGGAGCGCGGCAGGCCGAGCACGTGCTGGCCGACGAAGGCCTGCACGAGGTTGTTGTTGACGGGCGCCGTTCGGTACAGGCGCGTCTCGCGGAACTTGCGCTCGATGTCGTACTCCTGCGCGAAGCCGAAGCCGCCGAAGCAGTCGAGCGCGGCGTTGGCCGCCTCCCAGGAGGCTTCCGAGGCCAGGTACTTGGCGACGTTCGCCTCGGCCCCGGCGGGGCGCCCGGCGTCGTAGAGCCAGGCGGCCTTCCAGCGCACGAGGTCGGCGGCGCTCATCGACATGTGTGCGCGCGCGAGCGGGAACTGCACACCCTGGTTGGCGCCGATCGGACGGCCGAACACAGTGCGCTCGTTCGCGTAGGCGACGGCGCGGTCGAGGAAGAAGCGGCAATCGCCGATGCACTCGGAGGCGATCAGGATCCGCTCGGCGTTCATGCCGTCGAGGATGTAGCGAAAGCCCTCGCCCGGCTCACCGATCAGGGCGTCGTCCGGCAGCTCGAGATCTTCGAAGAATACCTCCGTCGTGGAGTGGTTGATCATCGTCTTGATTGGATTTATTCGAAGAGACGATCCACGGTCTCTCATATCGACGAGGAACACGGATAGACCGGCCGTGCGCTTGGGCACGTCGGCCAGCGGCGTGGTGCGCGCGAGCAGCACCATCAGATCGGAGTGCTCGGCGCGTGAGGTCCAGATCTTCTGCCCGTTCACGCGCCAGCCGCCGCCGCTGCGCTCGGCGCGCGTCTTGATCTGGGTCGTGTCCGAGCCGGCGTCGGGCTCGGTCACGGCGAACGCCTGCAGGCGCAGCTCGCCGGAGGCGATCCGCGGGAGGTACTCCGCCTTCTGCTGCTCTGAGCCGTGGCGCAGCAGCGTGCCCATCGTGTACATCTGCGCGTGGCAGGCCCCGGCGTTGGCGCCGGCCGCGCAGATCTCCTCGAGGATCGCACTGGCCGTCGCCAGCGGCAGGCCCGAGCCGCCGTAGCGCTCGGGGATCAGCGCCGCGAGCCAGCCGTCCTGCGTCAGCGCGGCGACGAACTCGTTCGGATAGCCGTCGGGCTCGAGCGACCGCCAGTAGGGGCCGCCGAAGCGCTCGCACAGCGCGCGCACGGCCTCGCGGATCGGGGCGACGTCGGCCGGCTCGGTGAACTCCATGCTCAAGCGGACAGTCTCTCGAACTGGCGCCTCACGCGAACGACCGCTCGAGCTCGGCGGCGATGACGAACAGGTCGGCCACGGCGCCGTAGTGCGCAACGTCGAAGATGCGCGCGCCGGGGTCGGAGTTGACGGCGATGATCATGCGCGAGCGCGACATCCCGGCGACGTGCTGCGCGGCGCCGGAGATGCCGAAGGCGAGATAGACGCGCGGGGCGACGGTGTTGCCCGACTGGCCGACCTTGCGCGATCGCTCGGCCCAGCCGGCCTCGACGAGCGGACCGGACACGGCGACCGTCGCCCCGATCGCGTCGGCCACTCGCTCGAGCCGCTCGAGCTGCTCGGCCGTGCCGACGCCGCGCCCGAGCGCGAGCACGAAGTCGGCCTTGGCGATGTCGACATCGCCTGTCGGCGGATCGCGCAGCTCGACGTGCTCGGTGCGCGCGCATCCGGCGAGGTCGAGCTCGATGCGCTCGACCGTCGCGCCCGGCGAGGCTCGATCGGTCGCTGCCAACGCGAAGGCGCCGGGGCGCAGCAGGAGCACGACCGTTTGCCTGCCGGGAAAGTCCAGCTCGGCGATCAACCTGTCGCCGTAGGCGCCGCGCTGCACCACCGCGCCGTGCTCGCCCCAGTGGATCGCGGTCACGTCGCTGGCGAAGCCGTGGCCGCCGCAGGCGGCGAGCGCCGGCGCGAAGCCGAGCGAGTCGATCGTGTGGCCGGCGAGCACGAGCGACGGCGCGCGCCGCTCGATCAGAGCCGCGACGGCGGTCTGCATCACGTGCGCCTCGAACGCCGGCTGCGGCGTCGGGACGACCAACACGTGCTCGACGCCGACGACGTCGACGGCGGCGGCGTGTGTCTCGGCGTCCGCGCCGATCAGCGCGACCGTTACCGGGCCGGCCCCTTCCTCGGACAGGGCGCACGCAGCGCCGATCAGCTCGACGCTGACCGGCCGCAGCCGTCCGCGCCGCGCCTCGGCGAGCACGAGGATCCCGCTCAACGGGCCAGTGACTCCTTCACGATCTCGGTGATGCGCGCGGCGACGTCGGCCGGAGCACCCTCGAGCAGCTTCGCGCCGGCAGAGCGGGGGCGCTCGCGCAGCCCGACCGTGCGCGAGCCGGCGCCGGCGAGCACGACCGCCGGCTCGAGAGCGAGCTCCGCCGGCCCGGCCACGGCGACGGGCTTCATCCGCGCCTGCCTGATCGCGCGCAGCGTGGGCTGGCGCGGTCGGTTGATGCCCGTCTGCACAGTCAGGAGGCACGGTGGCGCTATCCGCAGCACCTCAACCGCCCCGCCCTCGAGCTCGCGCTGGACCGTGAGGTGGCGGCCGTCGCGCTCGATCGCGCTCACGACCGCCACACGGGGGAGGTCGAGCAGTCCCGCCAGCGCGACCCCGGTGGCCGCATGCGCTGCGTCCGCGGACTGCGCCCCGCAGAGGATCAGGGCGGGCGCCTCGGCGCGGGCGACGGCGGCCAGCACGCTTGCAAGCGACAGTGGGTCGGCGGCGCCGGCGAGGCCCTCCCCCCAGACGCGGATCGCCCGATCGGCGCCCCTGGCCAGGCACGCCCTCAACGCCTCCTCGACGCGCTCCGGGCCGACGCTCACGACGACGACCTCGCCGTCCGCGGCCTCGCTCAGCTGCACCGCGGCCTCGAGCGAGAACTCATCCCACTCGTTCAGCCGCCACGTCGGCTCGCCCTCGCGCAGCCCGCCGTCGTCGGCGAGCGTGAAGTCCCCGTCGAGGCTTGCGACCTGCTTGACGGGGACGAGGATCTTCACGCGGGGCCGAGCAGCGTGCCGGTCGAGTCGTGGGAGTGAAAGCCCTTGCGCACGGTCTCGCGCACCTCCCAGCGCGCGCGCGTGCCCTCGGGGATGTAGGCGATCTCGCCGGCGCGCACGGTCACGGCCTCGCCGCCCTCCGGCGTGATCGTCACATCGCCCTCGATCAGCGTGATCGTCTCGCCGGGACTCGAGAGCATGAACACGCCCGGAGTGCAGTGCCACACGCCGTTGTAGAGCTTGCCGTCGTCGCTTCGCCAGAGGATCGCCATCGTCGACTCGGGCTCGCCCGAGATGATGTCCTCCGGCGGGATCGGCGCCGGCTCGAGCGGCGCGTGGCGGACTGAGTACTTCGTGATCTGGGTGGCCACCTGGTGCATGTCTCTCCTCGGTTCTGGTTTCGCGTGGGTGGTGTTCCGGCGCGGCTTGGTCGAGTGCTCCGCCCGCCTCAGCCGCCGGCGGCAAGCGCCTGGCGGTAAACGTCGGGCAGCTCGCGCAGGTAGGGCAGTGGGGTCGCCGGGTCGTCGCTGTCGATCTCGCGCGCGAGCCGGTGCCCGTCGAAGATGTTTTCGGCGATCGTGCGCGGCGCGACGCAGTCGCCGACGCGGTAGACCGCCTCGACCCCCTCCTGCTGCAGGCGCTGCGGGTCTGCGCGCAGCTCGTGGTAGAGCGCGTCGAGGGGCTGGCGCTGGGTGACGAGCACGACCGCGTCGGCCTGCCAGCGCACCGGGTCCGGCGACCACACGTTCTGACCGCTTAGAGAGCCGCCGGGCGCGATCTCCCCGAGCACGTGCGAGGGGATCACGGTCACGCCGCTGGCGCGCAGCTCGCGGTTGACGCGGAAGGCCTCGCCGGTGAAGAACATGAACGGCGCGAGGTTGGGGAAGGGGGTCAGCAGCGTCACGCGCTTGCCCGCTGCGAGCAGCATCTCGGCCATGCCGACCGCCGTGAAGTAGCCGTCGGCGTCATAGACGAGAACGTGCTCGCCGTCGATCGCGCCGCCGGCCGCCGAGACCTGTTCGGGCGTGTGCACGAAGTCGTTGTTCGCCCCCGGGATGGGCGCCTGCGTGGGGCCGTTCATGCCGTCCGCGCGCCAGCGCGCCCCGGTCGCGATCACGACGATCTCGGCGCCGTAGCCGAGCACTCCCTCGGCGTCCAGGCGCGTGCCCGTCACGACCTCGACGTTGTCGAGCTTGTCGAGCTGGACCTGACGGTAGGTGGTAACGCGACCCCACTCGCCGAGGTGCGGGTAGGCGCTGATCGTCCGTATGCAACCGCCGATCCCGTCCTGCTCGTCGAGGAGGTGCACCGCGGACAGGCCGCGCTTGCCGAGCACCATCGCGCACTCCATCCCGGCCGGGCCGGCGCCGAGCACGAGCACCGTCTTCTCGGCGTTGGCCGCCTGGCCGAAGCGCTCCGGATGCCAGCCGCGGCGGTACTCCTCGCCGAGCGTGGCGTTCTGCGTGCAGACGATCGGCGCGCCCAGCCCGAAGCGCGAGGCGCAGATGTTGCAGCCGATGCACTCGCGGATCTCGTCGTAGCGGCCCTCCTCGATCTTGCGCGGAAGGAACGGGTCGGCGATCGACGGGCGCGCGGCGGCGATGATGTCGATCACGCCGGAGCGGACCGCCTCGGCCATCGTGTCCGGGTTGGTGAAGCGCCCGACCGCGGCGATCGGCTTGCGCGTCGCCGGACGCACCGCCTCGATGTACTCGCGGTGGCTGAACTCTCCGCCGAAGCGAGAGGCGACGGCGTCGTCGCCGGCCCATTCGGCGGCAACGTAGCCGCCGGCCTGCAGGTCCCAGAAGTCGACGAGGTGGTCGCCCAGCTCGACGAACTCGTACGCCTCCTCTGCCGCGCGGATGCCGAGCGGGTTGTCGTTGAGCGTGTCGACGCACAGCCGCATCGTCACGGCGCAGTCGTCGCCGACGGCCTCGCGCACCTGCTCGGTCACCTCCAGCCAGAAGCGCGCGCGGTTGGCGACCGAGCCGCCGTACTCGTCGGTGCGGCGGTTGAACTTGGACATGAGGAAGTGCTGCGTCAGCGCGCCGCACTCGGCGCCCTCGATGTTGATCATGTCGAAGCCGACATCGCGGGCGCGCTTGGCGGCGGCGACGTACCAGCCCTGGATCTCACGGATGCCGGCCTTGTCGAGCTCGTAGCAGCTCGTCGAGTACAGGCTCTCGTCGGTCAGCTGGCTGACGCTGCGCGCGGGCAGGCGCGACTCGAGGTTGCCGGCGACGCAGCCGCCGTGCCACAGCTCGACGCCGGCGAGCGCGCCGTGCTCGTGCGCCTGCTCGGCCATGCGGCCGAGGTTGCGCGCATCGTCATCGTCCCACAGCCGTGCCGAGACCAGCGGACGCGAGTCGCTGGAGGGGTGGATCGAGCAGAACTCGGTGTTGACCGCGGCCCAGCCGCCCTCGGCCTTCATCGCGCGAATACCCGCCTGCGCGCCGGGCAGCTCGGCGCCGAAGCTCGTGCAGTGCGGGCTCTGGTAGAAGCGGTTGCGCAGCGTCTTCGGCCCGATCGCCACCGGCTCGAAGAGGATGTCGTGCCGTGGGTCGCGAGCCACCGTTGTCCCTCACGCAATCTGCATATCGATCAGTCGATATAGCCTACACGGAACGGCCGGAGTCGGGCTGACGCTCGCGTTCGGCGCGGAGCTCGGCCGCGAGCTCGCGGTCGCGTCGCTCGCGCAGCGCCGCCAGCAGCTCGGGATCGTGCGGAACGTGCCGATCGAACCCGTCAGCCCGGCTCGCGTCGGAAAGGGCAGGGAACAGGTTCGCGGCGATCGCGTCGAAGGTCGCCGCCCCGCCGAGGCCGACGGTCTCGAACGGCCCGGTCAGCCGCCAGCGCCGAGCGAGCCCGTCGCGCATCACCTCGTCGACCGTCTCCGGGGCGGCGATGCCCCGCTCGACCAGCCAGAGCGACTCGCGCAGCACGGCCAGTTGCAGGCGGTTCCACAGAAGGCCCTCGACCTCGCGCTCGAGCACGACCGGACGCTTGCCGATCGCGCGCAGCAGCGCGACGACCCGCTCGCGCATCGCCCGCGGCGTGCGCTCGCCCGCGACGACCTCCACGAGCGGCATCAGCAGCGGTGGGTTCCAGTAGTGGGTGCCGAGGATCCGCTCGGGCACTCCCGCCGCCTCGCCGAGCGCGGCGATCGAGATCGACGACGTGTTGCTCGCAACGATCGCCTCCGGGTGACGGGCGGCGAGGAGGCCGAGCACGTCCGCCTTGAGCGCGAGATCCTCGGGCAGCGACTCGACGATCAGGTCGGGCGGCTCGCCCTCGCCCGCGTCCGGCTCGGCCCAGCGCATCGACGCGCGCGCTCGCTCGACCGCGGTTGCGTCGGCGAGGCCGTGCTCGAGCACAAGCGCCAGCGCCTGCTCGACGCGTCGCTCGGCGCGCGCCCGGTCGCGCACGAGCCACCGCACCGGGCAGCCGGCGAGCGCGTACTCGCAGCCGATCTGCGCGCCCATCAGGCCGGCGCCGAGGATCGCGACGCGCTCGCCCCCTTTGGTGCCCTCGTTCATGCGCGTGAGGTTATGACTCTCGCGAGCCAAGGGCGGATCGACGCTCGCGCGCGGCTGACCGATACTGATGCGAGATGCCACCGTCGCCCACGCCAATGCCGCCGGCCCCGCCGATCACACGCCTGACGATCTCCTGCCCGGACCAGCCGGGCATCGTCGCCGCCACCTCGCGTTTTCTGACGGACGCGGGCGCCAACATCGTGCACTCAGATCAGCACACGACCGACCCACGCGGCGGCGCGTTCTTCATGCGTATGGAGTTCGATCTGGCAATGAGTCCCGAGCAGCGCGCGGAGTTGGAGACACGCTTCGCGCGCGAGGTCGGCGAGCCGCTGCAGATGCGGTGGCGGATGTGGGATGCGAGCAAGCCCAAGCGCGTGGCGATCCTCGTCTCCCGCCAGGACCATTGCCTGCTCGATCTGCTGTGGCGCTGGCGGCGCGGTCAGCTCGAGATGGACGTGCGCCTCGTCGCCTCCAACCATCCCGACCTCCGCGGCGACGTCGAGTCCTTCGGCCTGCCCTACGCGTACGTGCCCGTGGAGCACGACAGCAAGGCCGAGGCCGAGAGTCGGCTGCTCGAGCTGCTGCTGGCCGAGCGTGTCGATCTGGTGATCCTCGCGCGCTACATGCAGATCCTCAGCCGCGACTTCCTTGCGCGCCTGGCCGTGGACGGCGCGACGGTGCCGATGATCAACATCCACCACTCCTTCCTGCCGGCCTTCGCCGGGGCCGCCCCCTACGTCCAGGCCAAGGAGCGCGGCGTCAAGCTGATCGGCGCGACCGCTCACTACGTCACGGAGGGCCTTGACGAGGGGCCGATCATCGAGCAGGACACCGTGCGCGTCAGCCACCGCGACGACGTGCCCGCGCTGATGCGCCTCGGCGCGGACATCGAGCGCACCGTCCTCGCGCGCGCCGTGCAGTGGCACTGCGAAGACCGCGTGCTAGACGCCGGCGAGACGACCGTGGTTTTCTGACGCCGACCTCGTTGATGAATTCCGGCGTGCGCTGTTCTATAAGCGATTTGGCTTCGTGCGCTTGGCACGACACCGCGCACGCCGATGGTGACAGTCCTGGCGTTGCGCGCCGCCGGATATAGATGACGCCGCTCGATTGCCGCATAAAGCTCGAACGTGCCGACGAGCTACTCGGTGTCCTGCTCGTGGAAATCGAGAAGTGGATAGGTTTCGGGTCCTACGCCAGCGCGGCCCTGCTCGCCTCCATTCGCAAGGGCGTTCACCACGTAATGGAGGTTTTCGGGCCAGAGTTTGATGCGCTGAGCGAGAGCAACTGAGCGCCGCCTGGGTGCTCAGTTGCAGAGGCATACGGCGCCGTATCGCGACCCACGAGGGGGGCACCGAGCAAGCCTTTCCCCTAGCCCCCCTCGAAACGACCTTTCTACTGGTGGAGCCTCAGGTTCCATAGCGAGGGCGGGTTATTCACGCATGTCCCTTACCGCCTATGGAGGCGGATCTACCCGGATCACGGAGATTCGCAAGCTAGGCATAACGACCGTCGCAATGCAAGCCGAGCCGCGAATACGTATCGTAGATTGCTGCGAAACTGTTCCGTAGAGACCTGCGTAATGGTACAGTAGCCAGGTGGTCGGCGACGCGGAGCAGAATCTGAACCGTCCTGCCAGCCGCTATCGGCGGCGCATCGTCGACGACGAGCTCGACGAGCTGATCGCCGGTCTACCTGCGATAGCACTCGAGGGTCCAAAGGCTGTTGGCAAGACGGCTACGGCGCTGCGCCGCGCGGCAACCGTCTACCGCCTCGATGATGAGGCTGAGCGCTCCATCGCACAGGCCGACGCGTCACGCCTGCTGGAGGGCGAACCGCCCGTATTGATCGACGAGTGGCAGCATCTCCCCGAGTCCTTTGATCGCGTACGCCGAGCCGTCGATGCTGGCGCTCAACCTGGAAGCTTCCTGCTCACCGGCTCAGCGTCCCCAACGGAGCCGCCGACGCATTCGGGAGCAGGCAGGATCGTGCAGGTGCGCCTGCGGCCGATGACACTCGCTGAGCGCGGCATCGACGCTCCGACGGTCAGCCTCACACAGCTGCTGCAAGGTGGGCGCGGTCCAGTCAGCGGGCGTACCGACGTCAAGCTGGAGCGCTATGTGCAAGAGATCGTCGCATCGGGGTTTCCAGGGCTCCGTGGCCTCTCCGACCGGCTGGCTCGCGCACAGCTCGACGGCTACATCGACCGCATCATCGATCGCGACTTTGACGAGCTCGGCCGTCAGGTACGACGACCGGGGACGTTGCGAAGGTGGATGCAGGCGTACGCGGCAGCGACCGCGACGACGACGTCCTACGAGAAGATCCGCGATGCCGCTACAAGCGGCCACGGCGAGAAGCCAGCCAGAGCCACGACGCAACCCTACCGCGACGTGCTCGAGCGACTGTGGATCTTCGATCCAGTCCCCGCCTGGCTGCCTACGCGCAGCCGGCTCGCACGCCTCTCGGCACCGCCCAAGCATCACCTGGCCGATCCGGCGCTCGCGGCCCGCTTGCTCGGCGTCAACGCAGCAACGCTCCTGCACGCCCGGCCGGCCGGCCCTCCGATCACGCGCGAAGGTTCACTGCTCGGAGCCCTCTTCGAGTCGCTGGTCACGCTCAATGTTCGTGTGTATGCCCAGGCCGCTGAGGCGCGGACGGCCCACCTGCGTACCTGGAGTGGCCACCGGGAGATCGACCTCATCGTCGAGCGCGGACAACACATCCTCGCGATCGAGGTCAAGCTCGGCCAGACACCGGAGGAGCGGGATGTACGTCACCTCCTCTGGCTCCGCAACGAGCTCGGCGACGAGCTGGCAGACGCGATCGTCGTCACGACTGGACAGGCCGCCTACCGGCGCTCCGACGGAATCGCCGTCATACCCGCAGCGCTGCTCGGACCTTGAGGCGACGGTCGTCGCGCCACCCTACGAGGTGCCGAGCACCATCAGCGTCTTCGTGCCGGTCACGCGGCCGCTGCGTCGCAGTAGGTCGATCACGCGCTTGAGGTCCTCGACGTCTCTGACGCGGATCCAGGCGAGCGCGTCGGGGTCGCCCGCGGTCGTGAAGATCGTCTGCACCTCGGGGATGTCGTCGGCGATGCCGGCGATCTGGTCGACCGGGAGGTTGCCGGCGAAGCGCAGCTCCGTGAACGCCTGCAGCGGGCTACCGAGCAGCGCGTGGTCGACGAGCACCGTGTAGCCCGTGATCACCCGCTCGCGCTCGAGCCGGTCGACCCGGCGCTTGACGGCCGGCGGCGACAGCGACACGCGCTCGGCGACGTCGGCGAGCGTGCGGCGCGCGTCCCGGCGCAGCAGCTCGATGATCTCCAGGTCCGTCTCATCGAGATCCGGCGGGTGCCCAGCCACGCAAGAATCTTATCCCGATCAGGGATATTAAGGAGAAATCTTGCGTCGATGCTGCTACGAGCCTGCTGTTTGCTGCGTGCGGCAGCCTGATCGGCTTGCATTGCAGGCGATGTCGAGCGGCCCAGGAGCGCTGGCGGCGAAGCCCGGGTCGGCCGAGCGCGAGCAGGCCGGCGGGCTCGCCGCGCTCGATGCCGTGCAGCGGCGGGTGCTGTGGCTGTCGATGAGCATCGTTCACCACGCCAACAGGGTGCGTGAGACCGGCTCCGGTGTGAAGGTCGGCGGCCACCAGGCCTCGTCCGCCTCGATCGTCTCGATCATGACGGCGCTCTACTTCGAGCACCTGCGCGCGCCCGACCGCGTTTCGGTCAAGCCGCACGCGTCGCCCGTGCTGCACGCCATCAACTACCTGCTCGGCAGCCTCGAGCAGTCCTACCTTCCCCGCCTGCGCGAGTTCGGCGGGCTGCAGAGCTACCCGAGCCGATCCAAGGACCCCGACCCGGTCGACTTCTCCACCGGCTCCGTCGGCATCGGCGCGACCGCGACGATCTGGAGCGCCCTCGCCCACCGCTACGTGGCCGGCCACTTCGAGGTGCCCCGGGGCGGGCGCCAGGTCGCGCTCGTCGGCGATGCCGAGCTCGACGAGGGCGCGATCTGGGAAGCGCTGGTCGACCCGATGGTCGCCCGCCTCGGTGAGGTGCTGTGGATCGTCGACCTCAACCGCCAGTCGCTCGACCGCGTCGTCCCCGAGATCGCGGCCGGGCGCGTCGAGGCGATGTTCGAGGCCGCCGGCTGGCAGACGATCACGGTCAAGTACGGGCGGCGCCTGCGGGAGCTGTTCCAGCGCCGTGGCGGCGACGCCCTGCGCGCGCGGATCGACGAGATGCCGAACGAGGAGTACCAGCGCCTGCTGCGCAGCCCCGCCGCCGAACTGCGCGAGCGCCTGCCCGGCCAGGGGCGCGGGCGCCGCGACGTCGAGCGGCTGATCGACGAGCTGTCCGAGCAGGAGCTGTCGATCGCCGTGCGCGATCTCGGCGGACACGACCTGGCCGACCTGCTCGACGCGTTCCGCCGCGCCGACGAGCTCAGGGACCGCCCGACGGTGATCTTCGCCTACACGATCAAGGCCTGGAGCCTGCCGACCGAGGGGCATCCGGGCAACCACTCCGCGCTGCTCACCGAGGCGCAGTGGCGCGATCTGGCGAGCAAGCTCGGCGCCGACCCGGAGCATCCCTGGGCGCATTTTGCCGAGGGCTCGCCCGAGCGGCGCGTGTGCGTCGAGGCGGCCGAGCGACTGCGACGCGAGCCGGTCCTCGCGAGCTCGCCGCCGCCCGTTCCCCCCGATCTGGGCCGCTCGCACGCCGGCGAGGAATCCACCCAGCAGAGCTTCGGGCGCTTCTTCATGGATCTTGCCCGCGCCGCTCCCGAGGCCGCCGCCCACGTCGTGACGGTCAGCCCCGACGTCGCCTCCTCGACCAACCTGGGCGGCTGGATCAACCGCGTGGGTGTGTGGAACATGGGCGAGCGGATCGACTGGTTCGCAGACGACTCCGACACGCTAGTTCGCTGGCGCGAGTCCGAGCACGGCCGCCACATCGAGCTCGGCATCGCCGAGGGCAACCTCGTCGGACTGCTCGGCGAGCTCGGCGCGACCTGGTCGCGCGACGGCACCCCGCTGCTGCCGATCGGCACGCTCTATGACCCGTTCGTCAACCGCGCGCTCGAGCCGTGGTCGTTCGGCATGTACGCAGGCGGGCAGTCGATCCTCGTGGGCACGCCCGCCGGCGTCACGCTCGCCCCCGAGGGCGGCGCGCACCAGTCGATCATCACGCCGTCCGTCGGCATCGAGCAGCCGCGCTGCACCGCCTGGGAGCCGGCGTTCGGCCAGGACCTCGAGTGGACGCTCCTGCACGCGCTCGCCCAGCTCGGGCGCGACGGCGGCAGTTCCTCCTACCTGCGCCTGTCCACGCGCCCGATCGACCAGGCGCTGGCATCCGTGCCGGAGGACGCCGCCGCGCGCGAGCTTCGCCGCGCCCAGGTGCTGCGCGGCGGCTACCGGGTGCGCGAAGCCGACCGCGCGCCCGAGGTGACGCTCGTCGGCATGGGCGCGATCGTGCCCGAGGCGCTCGCCGCCGCCGAGGAGCTGAGCGAGTCGAGCATCGCCGTCGACGTCGTCTGCCTCACCTCAGCCGACCTGATCTTCCGCGCGCTGCAGGCCCGGCGGGGACTCTGCGACGGCGACGAGGCCGTGCTCGACGAGCTGTTCGGCCCCGAGCGCGCCGCGCCAATCGTGACCGTGCTCGACGGACACCCTCATTCGCTGTCGTTCCTCGGCGCGGTCCACGAGCTGCCGATCACCTGCCTCGGGGTGCAGGACTTCGGTCAGTCCGGCGACGTCCAGGACCTCTACCGCCACTTCGGCATCGACGCCGAGACGATCGTCGGCGCCGCGCTCGACCTGGTCTCCTAGCGCCACGCCAAGGCGCTCGCCCGAACGGTCGGCGTGCGCCGTCCGCTGCACGGTGGGAAACTCACTCGGTGGCGAGCGCCGCGCGAACCGGACTGTTCCTCTCCCATCCCTCCTCGCTCGAGCACGACCCGCGCGTGCTGATGCCGCACCATCCGGACACGCCCGAGCGGATGTTCGCGCTCGAGCGACTGCTCGCCACCGAGGACTGGCTGGGGTGGGAGCGACGGATCGCCCCGGCCGCCGCGGAGGAGACGCTCGAGCTCGTCCACAGCGCGCGGCTGATCGGCGCGATCGACCAGCTCGCCGCGACAGGGGGCGGCGCGATCGACCCGGACACGGTCGTGGGCGAGCCCTCCTACTGGGCGGCGCTGCACGCGGCGGGCGGCGCCTGCGAGCTGGCGCGCGCCCTGCTCGCCGGCGAGGCCGAGCTCGGCTTCTCCGCGCTGCGCCCCTCCGGCCACCACGCCGAACCGGATCGCGCGATGGGCTTCTGCCTGTTCAACAACGTCGCGATCGCCGCGGCGCTGGCGATCGCCGAGCTCGGCGCTGAGCGCGTGTTCGTGCTCGACTGGGACGTGCATCACGGCAACGGCACGGCCGAGGCCTTCCGCACGCGCGCCGACGTGCTGTTCGCGAGCATCCACCAGTCGCCGCTCTATCCCGGGACGGGAGCGCTGCGCGACGTCGGCTCCGGTCCCGGCGAGGGCTACACGATCAACCTGCCGGTGCCGCCGGGGTCCGGCGAGGAGCTGTGGCTGTCCCTGCTCGAGCACGTCGTGATCCCCGCCGCGCGCGCCTTCGCCCCCGATCTCGTGCTCGTCTCGGCCGGCTTCGACGCGCACCGCGCGGACCCGCTCGCCGAATGCCGCCTGGAGACGAGCTCCTTCGGCGAGCTCGCACGCCACGTGCGCGAGCTCGCGCTGCAGTGCGGCGCGCCGCTGGGGATCGTGCTCGAGGGCGGCTACGAACCGCTCTCGCTCGCGCAATCCGTGCGCGAGACGCTGCTGGCCGTCGGCGACGAGCGCCCGCCACGCGGGGCCTCCGCCGAGCCGGCCGAGACACGCCTGGCGATCGCGCAGCTGCAGCCCTTCTGGCCCCTCTGACCGACGGTCCGCGCGCGCGACGCGCGTAGGATGGACTCGTGGCGGACGAGCAGTCACCGAAGGCGAGCGCGCGGCAGACGGGCGATCCGGCCCGCACCGACGCTCACCCGCCAATGCCGCGCGACAAGCGCGGCTGGCAGGTCACGCCGGCGCCGGACGGGCGCGGGATGCCCGAGCAGGCTCCGAGTGGACCGCCCCCGCACCGGCGCCCCAGCTTCCTCTGGTTCGTGCTCGCGCTCGTGGCGATCAACTGGCTCGTGCTGCTGCTGTTCCAGCCCAAAGTCGGCGAACAGCGGGTGACGGTGCCCTTTAACCCGTACTTCCTGCAGCAGGTCCAAACGGGCGAGGTCAAATCGATCTCGACCAAGGGCGACACGATCCAGGGGACGTTCAAGAGCAAGCTGCGCTATCCGCCGAGCGACAAGAAGGCGACGCCGACGAAGGAGTTCGCCACCGAGATCCCGACCTTCTGGAACGACGCGCAGCTGACCGCGCTGCTCAAAGAAAAGAACGTCCAGATCAACGCCAAGCCGACGAGCGAGAGCCGATCGCTGCTCGCCGAGTTGCTGCTCGGCTTCGGGCCGACGCTCTTGATCGTCGGGCTGTTCGTGCTGCTCGCCCGGCGCGCCGCCAGAGCGGGCGGCGCGATGGGCGCGCTCGGCAACTTCGGCCGCTCGCAGGCGCGCCAGGTCGATCCGCAGAAGATCCAGGTGACGTTCGACGACGTGGCCGGGATCGACGAGGCCAAGGCCGAGCTGTCGGAGATCGTCGACTTCCTGCGCGACCCCGAGCGCTACGGGCGCCTCGGCGGGCGCATGCCGCACGGCGTGCTGCTGTCCGGCGCGCCGGGGACCGGCAAGACGCTGCTCGCCCGCGCCGTCGCCGGCGAGGCGCACGCCGCGTTCTTCTCGATCTCGGCCTCGGAGTTCATCGAGGCGATCGTCGGCGTCGGCGCTTCGCGCGTGCGCGACCTCTTCGCCAAGGCCAAGGAGGCTGCTCCGGCGATCGTGTTCATCGACGAGCTCGACGCGATCGGGCGCTCGCGGCAGGGCTCGGTCTCGGTGACCGGCGCCAACGACGAGCGCGAGCAGACGCTCGACCAGATCCTCACCGAAATGGACGGTTTCGAAAGCTCGGAGGCGGTCGTCGTGCTGGCGGCGACCAACCGGCCGGACGTGCTCGACTCGGCGCTACTGCGGCCAGGGCGCTTCGACAGGCGCGTGGCCGTGCAGCCGCCCGATCGAAAAGGGCGCAGGGAAATCCTCGAAGTCCACACCCGCTCGATCCCCCTCGCCGCCGGCGTCGATCTCGAGGAGGTAGCGGCCAGCACGCCGGGGATGGTCGGCGCCGACCTGGCCAACCTCGCCAACGAGGCTGCGCTGCTGGCCGCGCGCCGGGGACACGACGGGGTCGAGATGAACGACTTCTCCGACTCGCTCGAGAAGATCCTGCTCGGCTCGCCGCGCGGCATCCTGCTCTCCCCGGCCGACCGCGAGCGCACGGCATACCACGAGTCGGGCCACGCGCTCGTCGGCATGCTCACGCCGGGCGCCGACCCCGTTCGCAAGATCTCGATCATCCCGCGCGGCATGGCGCTGGGCGTGACGCTCTCCACGCCCGACTCCGACCGCGTGTCCTACTCGCGCGAGGACCTGGAGGCGAAGATCCGCGTCGCGCTCGGCGGGCGCGTCGCCGAGGAGGTCGTGTTCGGCTCGATCACCTCCGGCGCCGAGTCGGACATCCAGCAGCTGACGGCGATCGCGCGCCAAATGGTCGGACGCTGGGGCATGAGCGACGCGATCGGCCCCGTCGCCGTGCTGCCCGCCGACGGCCAGGGGCCGCTGCTGCCGGGCGCGAGCGAGACCTCACAGGAGACGCAGCGGCTGGTGGACGAGGAGGTGCGAAGGCTGATCGACGACGCCCACGAGGACGTCACGCGACTGCTGTCCGAGCGCCGGGCGCAGCTCGAGGGCCTCGCCGAGGCGCTGCTGAAGGCGGAGACGCTCGACGCGCTCGACGCCTACGCCGCCGCCGGCGTGCCCGCACGCACCGTCGAGAGCGAGGAGCGTGCCGTAGCGGTGCACCCGCGCACGCGCGCCTAGCCCGTCGGGGCCTGGCCCCGCCGCGCGGCGTCGGCCGCTCGGCGCGTCAAGCGCTCGGCCTGCTCGCGCTGGCGGCTGTACCCGTGCTCGACGATCGCGCAGATCTCCTGCGGGTCGTCGGTCCTGTGGAACAGCGCCAGGTCGTCCTCGCTCACGCGGCCATCCGCGAGCGCCCGCGCGCGCAGCCAGTCGAGCAGCCCGTCCCACTCCTCCGCGCCGATCAGGATCACGGGGAAGTGCCGGATCGTGCCGGTCTGGATCAACGTGAGCGCCTCGAACAGCTCGTCGAGCGTGCCGAAGCCGCCCGGAGCGATCACGAAGGCGCAGGCATAGCGCACGAACATCACCTTGCGCGCGAAGAAGTGGCCGAAGCGAAGGCCGATGTCGACGTACTCGTTCAGCTCCTGCTCGCGCGGCAGCTCGATGTTGCAGCCGACCGAGATCGCACCCGCGTCGCGCGCCCCGCGGTTGGCGGCCTCCATCAGGCCGGGGCCGCCGCCGGTGATGATCGCGTAGCCGGCACGCCCGAGCGCGGCCGCAACCGAGCGCACGAGCGCGTAGTCGGGGTGCTCGCGCGGCGTCCTCGCCGAGCCGAACACGCTGACGGCCGGGGCCACGTCGGCGAGCGCGCCGAAGCCGTGCGCGAACTCGCCCGCGATCTCCCGCACGCGCATCGCGTCGGCCGCGCGCACCTCGGGCGACTCCTCGCCCAACCACAGCAGCAGCTCCTCGTCGAGCGTGGGGCCGACCCCGTCGCCGCCCCGCTGGTCGTGCGCGGTCACGCCCGAAGCGTACGCGCCGTTCGGCCTTCGCCGCCGAGCAGCAGCTGGACGCCGAACGCGGACAGGAACAGGCTGACGAAGGCGGCGGCGACGATCGCGGTGGCCACCTCGGGCGAGAGCACGCCCTCGGCGAGCCCGAGCGAGGCAGCCGCGGCCGGCACGCCGAGCTGCGCGCACGCCGCCAGACCCGCGCCCGGCGTGACGCGCCCGAGCACGGCCGCAGCCACGTGGATCGCGACGTTGAGGGCGGCCAGCGCGCCGGCCAGAGCGACCATCGCGGGATCGCGCACGAGGCCGCCGAGATCGAGCTGCGCGCCCAGCAAGACGAAGAAGAGCGGCACGAAGAAGCCGTCGGCGACGCCGCGGATCTGCGTCGAGAGCCGTTTTGGGCCGCCCAGCAGCGCCACGGCGACGCCGGCGCCGAAGCCGGCGATCAGCACGCTCGTGCCGCTGCGTTCGGCAAGCCAGGCCAGCAGGAACAGGACCAGCAGCGCGAGACGCAGATCGAGCGCCCAGCGGCGCGACTTCGAGAGGGCGCGCGCTCGCTCGACCCAGGCCCGTCCGGCCAGCGCCCGCGCGCAGCCGAACACGGCGGCCGCCGCGAGCGCGACGAGCGCACCGCCCAGCAGCGCGTGTCCGGTGCGTGCGGGCTGGAGCACGATCGGCACCGAGACGACCGTCACGACGTCGGCGATCGTCACCTGGGCGATCACGGCGAGCGCCTCGCGTCCGCCGGCGCGAGTCTCCTCGAACGCCGGCAGCAGCACGGCCGCGGAGCCGGATGCGAGCACGACCGCGTACACGGCCGCGTGCGCCGTGCCCGCCAGCGCCGCCGCGGCGATCCCGGCCGGGACGGCGAGCACGGCGACGATGCTTGCCAGCAGCGCGCCGCGTCGCAGCGAGTCCAGCAACCGCCGATCGCGCAGCGGCAGGTGGACGCCGACCGTCAGCATCAGCATCGCGAAGCCGACGCTCGCGAGGAAGGCGGTGGTCGGATCGGAGGGATGGACCGCGCCGAAGCCGGTCCTGCCGACCAGCGCTCCAGCGGCGAGCTCGCCGATCGTGACGGGCACGAAGAGGCGCGGGTTGAGCGCGAGCAGCGGACCGCCGAGGCCGGCGAGCACGATCACGAGGAGGTCTCCGAAGCTCACGCTGGTGTGAGCCTATGGCGTGGGATCATTGATCGATGTCCGGCCCGAAGCGCCTCAGCCGGAAGCAGTACGAGAAGGAGCTGCTGCGGCTGCAGACCGAGCTTGTCTTCATGCAGGAGTGGATCGTGGCCGGGGGGCGGCGCCTGGTCGTGCTGTTCGAGGGCAGAGACACCGCCGGCAAGGGCGGCGTGATCAAGCGCATCACCGCGTATCTGAACCCACGCACGTGCCGGGTGGCGGCGGTGCCGACGCCGAGCGAGCGCGAGCGCACGCAGTGGTACTTCCAGCGTTACGCCTCCTACCTGCCCGCGGCCGGGGAAATCGTGCTGTTCGACCGCAGCTGGTACAACCGCGCCGGCGTCGAGCACGTGATGGGCTACTGCACGCAGGAGCAGTACGAGGAGTTCCTGCGCTTCTGCCCGGACTTCGAGCAGGCGCTTCAGAACGACGGGATCATGCTCGTCAAGTACTGGCTGTCCGTCTCCGACGAGGAGCAGGAGCGACGCTTCGAGAAGAGACTGTCCGACCCGCGCAAGCGTTGGAAGTTCAGCCCCACCGACGTGCAGGCGCGCGCCCGCTGGGTCGACTACGCCGAGGCCAAGGACCGCATGTTCGCGCGCACCGACTCCGAGCTGAGCCCGTGGTACGTGGTCGAGGGTGACGACAAGCGCTCGGCGCGCCTGAACCTGATCAGCCACCTGCTCTCGGTCGTTCCCTACGAGCACATGGCGCCGGGGAAGCGCGTCAAGCTGCCGCCGCGCCAGCGACGCAAGTACAAGCGCCCGCCGAAGCGGACCGAGCGCCTCGTGCCGGAGCGCTACACCGTCGAGTAGGCGGCCGGCGCCTGATCGCGGCTCGATAGGCTTCGCCGATGCCTCCTGCACCGGCGTTCGCGCAGAAGCTCAACGAGCAGATCGCCAACGAGTTCGCAGCCCACCAGCAGTACGTCGCGTGCGCCGTCTACTACGACGCCGAAGCGCTGCCGCAGCTGGCTCGGTTCTTCTACCGCCAGGCGCTCGAGGAGCGCGGGCACGCGATGATGATGGTCCAGTTCCTGCTCGACACGGGCGCCGAGGTGACGACACCCGGCGTGGCCGCCCCCAACTCGCGCTTCGTCGACATCGTCGAGCCGATCGCGCTCGCGCTCGCGCAGGAGCAGCGCGTCTCCGAGCAGATCAACGCGCTCGCCGCGGCGGCGCGCGAGGCGGGCGACTACTCCTCCGAGCAGTTCATGCAGTGGTTCATCAAGGAGCAGGTCGAGGAGGTCGCGACGATGGGCGGCCTGCTGCGCGTGGCCGAACGCGCGGGCGAGGACGCCGAGACGATCGAGGAGTACCTCGCGCGCGAGCATCCCGGCGGCGAGGGCACCGACCCCACAGCGCCGCAGCCGGCAGGCACCGAGTAGCAGCGCTACAGGTCGAGCACGACCCCCTCGGCGGCGACGCTCACCGCTGAGGAGTGCTTGGCGAGCCGCGCCGCGAGCCTGTCGAGCTCGTCGTCGGTGCGGTCGAGGCGGTGGTGGAAGAGCGTGACCGCGCGCGTCCCCGCCCGTTCGGCGAGCGCCACGGCGTAGTCGGCCGCGGCGTGGCCGAAGCGCGCTTCGGCCGCCAGCTCCTCGGGCAGCAGCTGTGCGTCGTGCACGAGCAGGTCGGCATCGCGGGCCAGCTCGAGCGCGGCCGGGTGGTACTCGCCGAGGCCGTCCTCGCCCGGGCCGAGCGCCGTCGGGTTGTGGTCGGGCATGTAGGCGATCGCGGCATCCCCGACGCTGACCCTGTAGCCGTAGGTGCGCCCGCCCTTGTGCGGGATCTCGCGCGCAAGCACCGTGAAGCCCTCGATCTCACTCTCGCCCGACGGCAGCGATGAGAACGTCCAGTGACCGCACAGCTGGCTCGGCCCGATCGGGAAGTACGGCGGCGACATCAGACCGGCGAGCGTCGTCGCCGCGTCGGCACCGCTCTCCTGCTCGGGCAGCATCAGGTCGACTCG
The DNA here is from genome assembly GCA_035553095.1 of Solirubrobacteraceae bacterium. Classification (GTDB taxonomy): domain Bacteria; phylum Actinomycetota; class Thermoleophilia; order Solirubrobacterales; family Solirubrobacteraceae; genus Palsa-744. The sequence goes on from DATNDZ010000024.1 coordinate 89,285, forward strand.
CATGTCGGGGCTCTCGTGAACGGCGAAGAAGGGGAGGCCGACGACGTGGTCCCAGTGCAGGTGCGTCAGCAGCAGCGAGCCCTCGAACGGCGCGCCGTTCAGAAGCGAGAAGGCGCGCAGGAGCCCGGTGCCCGCGTCGAGGAACAGCGTCGGCGCGCGCCCTCCGTCGATCGCGAGCGCCAGGCACGAGGTGTGCCCGCCGTAGCGGACGAACTCCTTGCCGGCGGCGGGTAGCGAGCCACGCACGCCGCAGAAGTGGACCTGCAACTCAGCTCATCTCCGGCCGTGCCCTCACGGCGTTCGCCCGGGGGAGAAGATCGAACGCCAGCGGCGCATCGCCGTTCATTATCTGTCAAGTGGCGGGCGCTGTCCAGGCGCGCCGCCCCGCACGCGCGCCGCCACGCCGCTCGAGGGCGCATATGCTCCGCGGGCGATGGCGCTGTTGGGCGACATTGCTCCGATCGAGGCCGTGCTCAACCGCCCGCATGGGCTGCTCGAGGGGCCGCGCATCGGGGCCGGTGGTGAGGCCGTCTACAGCGACGTGATCGGGGGCGGCGTGTGGGCGTGCCCACCCGAGGGTCCCGTGCGCGAGCTGCTGGGAAAGCGCCGCGGCATCGGCGGGATCGTCGCGCACGCGGACGGCGGCTGGGTGTTCAGCGGCCGCACGCTCGTGCATCTCCAGCCCGACGGCGCTCAGCGCGAGCTGCTCGGAGAGGAGGGCGCGCGCGGCTACAACGACCTGGCCAGCACGCCGCGCGGCGGCCTGCTGGCGGGCGTGCTGCGCTACCGGCCGCTGGCCGGCGAGCCCGCGGTGCCCGGAGCGCTGATCGAGCTCGCGCCCGGCGGTGGCGTGACCGTGCTGAGCGAGGACGTCGTCTGGCCCAACGGGATCGGCCTCGCGCCCGACGCGGCCACCGTCTATGTGAGCGACTATTCGCGTGGCGTCGTGCTCGCCCTCGCGACCGACGGCGGCGAGGCCGAGGACTTCTGCAGCGTGCCGCAGGGGTCGGCCGACGGCCTGGCCGTCGACGGCGAGGGAGGCGTGTGGGTCGCGCTCGGCGAGGGCGGCGGCGTCGCGCGCTTCCACGCCGACGGGCGGCTGCACGAACAGGTGGATCTGCCGGCCTCGTTCGTCTCGAGCATCAGCTTCGGCGGCAAGGACATGCGCGACGTGCTGATCAGCACCGCCGACAACGGCGTGCGCCCCGAGCTCGGCGGCACGCTGCTGCGGGCACGCAGCGCCGTCCCGGGCCTGCCGCTGGCGCCGGTGCGGGTCTGAGCGCTCAGACCGGAACGAGCTTGTTCATGTCGTAGTCGAAGCCGGCGCGCCGCAGGTGCAGCAACAGCTTCGGCTGCCAGCTCCCGGCCAGGTCGAGGCGCACGTGCGAGACGCCCTCCACCTCGTAGGGCAGCTCGACGCCTTCCTCATACAGCACGCATACCCGGCCCGGGCTGAGCGCTGCGACGAGGAAGCCCATCGCGAAGACGACTTCCTGGTCGGCGCGCGTGGAGAAGAAGGGCTCCGCGTCGGACTCCAGGCGCGGCGCGCCGACGTCGTCCGCCGTGAGCAGCACGACGGCATAGCGCGGCATCGGCGCCTGCTCGCCGAGGATCTCCCCGAGCCGGCCGCGCTCGCCGGAGCGCTGGCTGACGATCCTGATCTCGTGTTCGCCGGCCTGGCGCAACAGATGCTCGACCGCCTGCTTCCAACGTTCGTCGCGCCCGTGTGCCAGCAGGACCTCGCGCGTGCGCGTGGGCGCCGCCGCGGGCGCGCCGGCCGCGTCGCGCTCGACCGGGGCGGTGTCGCTGCCGTGATGCGCCAGCTGCGCGCCGAGCGGCTGCGCCGGCGTGAGCTCGGACCCGACCGCGCCCGGCTCGGACAGCGAGGCGTCGTCGGCAGGCGTCTCGGCGAATGGTTCGCGTTCGCCGTCGCGCTCGCGCGGGGGCGCCGGCAACTCGGCCGCAGCGACCTGCGGGGCAGGCGCGTCCGTCGGCGCGGGAACTGCCGGCTCTCCGGGCGCCGGCTCGTTGCCCTGGGCATCTGCATCGCCGAGACCGACCACCGCGGCGTGCTCCCGCGCGGGCTGCTCGTAGCTCTCGCCGGCGCCGGCGCCGTCGACCGCCGCGACGCCTTCGCGCTCGTCCGTCCCCGCCGTCAGCTCCGGCGCGGCGGCCGGCGTGGCGCCGCTGAATGCGAGATCGCCCTGGAGCACCGTCAGCAGACCGTTGGCCTCCTCGACGCACTTCAGGTCGGCCGAGTACTGCTCCTGCCAGCGCTTGGACCGCTCGGGGCAGCTGACGGCGTCGGCGAACTCGCCCGCCTCCCCGGAGCCGCCGTAGATGTGCCCGAGCGCCTGCACGGTCGCATCGACCCACTGCTTGCGCGCCGCCTTCCAGCTCTCGTAGTCGCTGAAGTCGCCGACCAGGCTGGCGCGCTGGATGAGCGCCTGGCCCTGTTTGATGCACTGTCCGAGCAGCTCGTGGCCGATCGGCAGCGAGACCGCCAGCGCCGCCATTACAGCAACCCCAGGTGCGCCGCCACGCGACGCCGGTCGAAGGCGCGGATCGTGCAGGGGCGGAACGAGCGCGCGTGCGAGCTCGGACGAAACGAGCGCACCGCCGCCGGAGGCGGCGGGTCGTTGCGGAACGCCACGCCGCCGATCAGGCCGCGCGCCGTGGCGCGGGCGAGGATCGCGCTTGCCACCAGGTGCTCGTCGATCACGTAATGCGAGTCGAGCACGAGCTTTCGGATCAGTTGTGCTCGGCGCATGGTCAATCTGCGCCCCTATCGACCGGGAGGGCGCGCGGCGTTCGCCGGACGCGCGCTCTTAGACGAGCATACGAGCCCTACTTGCGCTTGGCCTGGTGCGCGATGACCTTGCCGAACGCCTCTTCCAGCTGGGCGGTCATGCGCAGCTTGAACAGCGCCAGCAGCGCCTCCGAGGCGAGCGGGCGCAGCGCGTCGACGCTCTCGATCAATGCGTCCCAGCCCTCCTCGGGCTGCCCGGCCTGATCGAAGGGCTCCCACAGCTCCCGCAGGAACAGCTTGGTGAAGGACCGCGCGATCGAATCGGCGTCGCGGCTGACGCGGTCTGAGAGCGAGAGCGCCGCGTGCAGGGGGATGCCGAGCGCGATCACCTGCTCGGCCGCGCGCAGCAGCGCCGGGCTCGGCGCTTCGAAGCGCCCGTCGCCGAGCGGCACGAGCAGTTTCAGCTTGCGCACGCGCTCGGCGTCCTTGTCGCTCAGCTCGCCGAAGCGCTTGATCAGTTCCTCGGCCGTGATCACTTCCGGGCGCTCGGGCTCGAACGGCGTCGTCACCGCCCGGCGCAGTCCCAACAGGCGCGCGGCCAGCCCGTCCGAGCCGCTCAGCAGCCGCTCGATCGCGGCGAGGTTGAAGCCGTCGGCCTGCAGGTCGAGGATCAGCCGCAGCCGCGCCACGTGCTCGGCGTTGTAGTAGCCCACGCGCGCGCGCACCTCGGGCGGCGGCAACAGGCCGCGCGTGTGGTGGTTGCGGATGTTGCGAACCGACATCCCGACCTCCGCCGCGAGCTGCTCGATCGTCAACTCGCCGTCGGCCGCCGCGCGCGGATCTGCGCCATTGCGCGCCGCCGCGCTGGGTCGCGGCTTGGCGGGTTTCGTCGGCCCGCTCCCCGTCTGTGCCATACGTCACGCAAGGGTACCAGGTTTCATGTAACCTCAATCGAGGTAACATTGATTCACGTCATGATCTCCGCGCTCGCCAAAAGCCTCCGCTCGCTCGCAGCCCCACCGTCTCCGGCGCCCGGCCGGGAGTGCGCTCGTGGCTGAACGCGGGGCGGTGCCGCTCGTATCGCCGACACGCAGGCGCGCGCTGCGGCTGGTCAGCTCGTTCACCTCGCCGCTGCTCCCGGACGACTACCTCGAGCTCGTCAACCCGCTGTGGTCCACGCGGGAGCTGCGCGGGCGGATCGTGCGCGTGCAGCGCGAGACGCCCGACGCGGTCACCGTGCTGATCAAGCCGGGCTGGGAGTGGCCGGGGCATCGGCCCGGCCAGTACGTGCGTCTCGGCATCGCCGTCGACGGCGTTCACCACTGGCGCGCCTACTCGCTCACCTCCGAGCCTGGCCGGCCGGACGGGCTGATCTCGATCACGCCCAAGCTCGTCGAGCAGGGCAAGGTCTCGCCGTTCCTCAACACGCGCGTGGAGCCGGGAACGGTGGTGCGCCTGGGCGGCGTCGAAGGCACCTTCGTGCTGCCAGAGCCGACGCCCGAGCGGCTGCTCTTCATCAGCGCCGGCAGCGGCATCACGCCGATCGCCAGCATGCTGCGCGGGCTCGAGCGTGAGCGCGAGCTGCGCGATGTCGTCCACGTGCACTGCTCGCGCACGCGCGAGGGCGTGATCTTCGGCCGCCAGCTCGCGCGGCTGCGCGGCGCGCACGGCGGCTACCGGCTGCACCTGCGCCTGACCGGCACGCACGGACGCCTGACGCCGCACGACGTGCAGGCGATCTGCCCGGACTGGCGCGAGCGCGAGACGTTCCTGTGCGGGCCGGCCGGCCTGCTCGAGACGCTCGGCGAGCGCTGGCGCGAGGCCGGCCTGGGCGAGCGGCTTCACACCGAGCACTTCCAGCCCGACGCGCACGTCGGCGACGGCGAGCGCGGCTGCGGTGGCACGATCCGGCTCTGCCGCAGCGGGGTCGAGGCGGTCAGCGACGGCGAGCAGCCGATCCTGCTCGCCGGCGAGCAGGCCGGCGCGGAGATGCCCTTCGGCTGCCGCATGGGCATCTGCCACAGCTGCGTCGGCAAGCTGCGCTCGGGGCAGGTGCGCGACCTGCGCACCGGCCGCGTGCACGGCCAGGCCGGGGAGATGCTCCGCACGTGCATCAACGCGCCCGAGGGCGCGATCGAGATCGACCTCTGAGCATGCGCGTACGCAGCGACCGTTTTCATTTTTCTATTAATTCAATTAATAAAAAGGACACGAACATGTCAGCCACTCTCGAGCCACCGCAGACGATCGAGCCCACGCTTCCCCACGTCGAGGAAGCGAACGGGGCCGAGAGCCCGCTCAAGCGCCTGTCGGCCGAGCAGCTCGAGCACCTCGGACGCGAGTTCGACGCGATCCACGACGACATCTTCGCCGAGCTCGGCGAGCGCGACGCGCGCTACATCCGCAACACGATCCGGCTGCACCGCCAGCTCGTGCTGGCCTCGCGCCTGTTGCTGCTCGGCTCGCGCCGCCGCGAGCTGTGGGTGCTCGGCACGGCCGCGCTCTCGCTGGCCAAGATCCTCGAGAACATGGAGATCGGCCACAACGTCATGCACGGCCAGTGGGACTGGATGAACGACCCCGACATCAACTCGCAGAACTGGGACTGGGACACCGCCTCGCCCGCCGACGCGTGGCGCCATTCACACAACTACGAGCACCACACCTTCACCAACATCCGCGGCAAGGACCGTGATCTCGGCTACGAGATCATGCGCATCGACCCGCACCAGAAGTGGCACCCCATCTACGTCTTCCAGCCGCTCTACAACCTGATCCTGATGGGGTTCTTCGAGTGGGGCGTGGCCCTGCACGACATGAATTTCGACGCGATCCGATCGGGTGAGAAGTCAAAGCGCCAGGCCGGTGAAGAGCTCAAGGCGATCGGCCTGAAGGCGCGGCGACAGATCGTCAAGGACTACATCGCCTTCCCGGCGCTGTCCGCCGCCGTCAACGCCGCCGTCGCCGGAGCACGTGGCGGTCGCCGCGGTGAGGCGTCGCGGAGCGCTCGGGCGACCTTCAAGTCCACGCTGACGGCGAACTTCACCTCGAACATCGTCCGCAACGTGTGGGCCCACTCGATCATCTTCTGCGGGCACTTCCCCGATCAGACCTACACGTTCTCGGAGGAGGAGGTCGCCGAGGAGTCGCGCGGCGGCTGGTACGTGCGCCAGCTGCTCGGCGCCGCCAACATCGACGGCGGCTCGCTTTTCCACTTCCTCAGCGGCAACCTCAGCTTCCAGGTCGAGCACCACCTGTTCCCCGACATGCCCTCCAGCCGCTACACCGAGGCCGCGCCGCGCGTGCGCGAGGTGTGCGCCCGCTACGGGCTGCCGTACAACACCGGACCGCTGCGCAAGCAGCTCGGGACCGTGCACCGGACGATCCTGCGGCTCGCCTTCCCCGGCGGGGCGCCGCGGCCCAAGCCCGGGCCCCACTCGGCCGGCTGATCGCCGAGCCGCTGCCGGAGCGGCCGTCAGTCGCGCTCGCCCGTCGCGGTCTCGCCCCAAAGCGTCGCCACCAGCGAGCGCGGCCCGCCGCGGTCTCGGTGCTCGCACAGGTAGATGCCCTGCCAGGTGCCGAGCGCCAGACGGCCGCCCGCCACCGGGATCGTCAGCGACGGGCCGAGCAGCGAGGACTTGATGTGCGCCGGCATGTCGTCGGCGCCCTCCAGCGTGTGCGTCCAGTAGGCCGCCTGCTCGGGGACCGCGCTGTCGAAGAACGACTCGAAGTCCGTCCGCACGTCCGGGCTGGCGTTCTCGTTCAACGTCAGCGACGCCGAGGTGTGGCGGATGAACAGGTGCAACAGTCCCACCTCGACTTCGGCCACGCGCGGCACCGCCGCCAGCACCTCGCGCGTGATCAGGTGAAAGCCGCGCGGCCTCGAATCCAGCCGGATCTCGCCCTGGGCCCACATCGTCGCAACCGTAGCGCCAGTAGCATCGTCTGCCGCATGCCGCGCCTGCCCTACTACGACCCCGCCGACGGCCCCGACGCGATCGCCAAGCACCTCGAGCGCACGCCGCTCGCCCTGTTCCGCATCGTCGCGCACGCAGAGAGCGCCTTCGAGCCGTGGCTGCGCTACAGCGCCGCCCTGCTGACCCGTCTCGAGCTCGATCCGCTCGCTCGCGAGCTCGCGATCCTGCAGGTGGCGCACCTCGTCAACTCGCCCTATGAGTGGTCCCAGCACGTGGCGATCGCCAAGGCCGTCGGCGCCAGCGACGCGCAGATCCTCGCGATCGAGACCCAGCGCGACGCCGAGGCGGCCAGCCTCAGCGGCGAGCAGAAACTGCTGCTGCGCTTCTCGCGCGAGGTGATCCTCGACGGCGCCGCCTCCGAGCGATCGCTCGCCGAGCTGTCCGAGCTGATCGGCCCGCGCCAGGTCGTCGAGCTGCTGCTCGTGCTCGGCAACTACATGGCGATCGCGCGGCTGATCGCCAGCGCCGGGCTCGAGCCCGAGGAGCCGGTCGTCGCCGGCCCCTCGCCCAACGGCCTGGCCGAATAGCTCCGCCCCGCCGCCCCCGCCGCCGTCTCCGCAGCCCCAGGCCGGGAGGCGGTCGCCGTCGCGATCGTGGAGAATGGAGCGATCGCTCTATCCACAGGAGGCCGGCGCCGATGCAGCAGCTCACCTACGCAGCACCCAACAGGCTCGAGTGGCGCGAAGCGCAGGAGCCGCGCATCGAGTCCGACCGCGCCGCGCTCGTGCGACCGCTGGCCGTCGCCACGTGCGACCTCGACGCGATGATCGTCGCGGGCGAGTCGCCTTTTCCCGCGCCATTCCCGATCGGGCACGAGTGCGTCGCGGAGGTGATCGAGGTCGGGGACCGGGCCGGCTCGCTCTCCCCCGGGCAGCTCGTCAGCGTCCCCTTTCAGATCTCATGCGGCGAGTGCGCGCCCTGCCTGCGCGGGCGCACGGGCAACTGCGCGAGCGTCGCGTTCATGTCCACCTACGGCTTCGGCCCGGCCGTCGAGCGCTGGGGCGGCTTTCTCTGCGACCTCGTGCTCGTGCCCTACGCCGAGCACATGCTCGTGCCGGTGCCCGAGGGCCTCGCCCCGGCCAGCGTCGCGAGCGCATCGGACAACATCTCGGACGCCTGGCGCGCGGTCGCACCGCCGCTGGCCCACGAGCCCGGCTCCCCCGTGCTCGTCGTCGGCGGCGCCAGCTCCGGCTCGATCGGCCTGTATGCGGCTGCGCTGGCGCTCGCGCTGGGCGCCGCTTCCGTGACCTACGTCGACGCCGACGCCGCGCGGCGTGCGACCGCCGAGTCGCTTGGCGCCGAGACGCTCGCGCTGGCCGATGCGCCACAGCGGCTCGGTCCGTTCCCGGTCACCGTCGACTCCTCCTCCGATCCCGACGGGCTCGCGCTCGCGCTGCGCTCGACGGCGCCGGACGGCACCTGCACGAGCACCGCCATCTACTTCGGAGAGCAGCCAGCGCTGCCGCTGCTCGAGATGTACACCAAGTGCGTCACCTTCACGACCGGTCGGGCGCACGCGCGCCCGGCGATGCCGCACGTGCTCGCGCTCGCCGCCTCGGGCATGTTCGCGCCCGAGCGCGTCACCACGCGCACGGTCGGCTGGGGCGACGCCGCGGAGGCGCTGCTCGAGCGCGACTGGGCCAAGCTGGTGATCGAGCGCTGAGGTGGGCGCGGCTGCAATGCTGGGGGCGATGCCGACGAGCGCTGTCAGGCTGCGCGGATGAGCGCCGTCACGATCGAGGAGCTCGTGCTCGCCGACGAGCCCGCGCGCTGGCGCGGGCTCGGCTTCGCCGTCGACGGCGAGGTCGTGCGCCTCGGCGACGTGCGGCTGCGACTCGCCGGCGAGGACGCCGGGCGCGGCATCGTCGGCTGGTCGCTGCGTGGCATCCCCGGGAGCGCACTCGACGGCCTCGAAACGACAGCCGCGCCGGGCGCCCGGCCGGACGGTTCGGAGCCCGAGCCGCACTCCGCCGGCACGCCCGCGCCGCATCCGAACGGGATCGCCGCGATCGACCACGTCGTCGCGATGACGCCCGCGCTCGACCGCACCGTCTCGGCGCTCACGGCGGCCGGCCTCGACCTGCGCCGGATCCGCGAGCAGCCGACGCCGGCCGGCGCGCCGCGCCAGGCCTTCTTCCGCCTCGGCGAGGAGATCCTCGAGGTCGTGCAGGAACCGAAGCAGGTGGTCGCCGGCCGCGAGGGCGGCGCCGAGCGAGGAGCGCGGCTGTGGGGACTCGCCCTGCTCGCCCCCGACCTCGACCGCACCGTCGCGGCGCTCGGGGAGCACGTCGGCGTGCCGCGCGACGCCGTGCAGCCCGGCCGGCGCATCGCCACGGTCAAGCGCTCGGCCGGGCTGGCCGTGCCGGTGGCGCTGATGAGCCCGAAGGTCTAGGCGCCGACGGGCGCCGATGCGCGTCGCGCGCGCGGAGCCTGCCCGACCGCGACGCGAGCCGCCTCCTCGCCGCCGAGGAACGGCGCGAGCGCCACATAGGTCGCCGAGGGAACGAGCTCGGGCAGATCGGGGATCCTGCCGGCGATCGCATAGTGCAGGCAGAGGTCGAACACGCCGCCAGCGATCGCCTCGACCGTGATCGTCGGCGGCGCGACCACGTGCGTCTGCTCGAGGCCGGGCACGAGCATCTGCGCGAACGCGCCGACGCCTTCCTTCGAGCGCTCCGCCGTGTGCGGGGTCGCCGTCAACGCGTCGATCAGCGCGATGTGAGCGAACGACGGCTCGCTCGCGAGGAAGCCGAACAGCGCGTCGATGCCGGAGCGCACGGCCAGGCGCCAGTCGCTCTCGGAGACGTAGGCGCGTTCGACGGCGGCCAGCGCCTTGCCATGCCCGACCTCGTAGGCCACCAGGAACGCGTCCTCCTTGTCGGCGAAGTGCTCGTAGAAGGCGACGAGGGAGACGGCCGCCCGCTCGGCGATCTCTTCGACCTTGAGCGACGCGTAGCCGTCCTGCGCCGTCAGGTTGGTGACCGCGTCGAGGATGCGGGCACGCTGGCTCTGAACGACGAAGCTGCGCGAGACGTTCTGGTCGCCGCGGGGAAGCCCGCGACGTCCGCCGAGCAGCGGGTGAGGCGCGAGCGTTCCCGGGGCGCGCCCGCTCTGCATGGCGATCGCCGCCCGTCGCGCGTCCGACAGCGGCGTCGGCTCGGTGAGGATCGCCGCCGGCGTCGGGTAGTAGGAGGTCGCCCAGGCCGCCAGATCGGGGACGAGCGCGCGCAGCTCTTCGTCCTCGCCCCGCAGCACGCGCCGGTACAGGGCACGGTTGAGGCCGCCGACGATCGCCTTCAGCGACACGTCCGCCACTGTGCCGCCGCCAGGAGCGAGCTCGAGCGCTTCGCGCATGAAGCTCTGGTAGCGCTCGATCGTGCCCCTGCGGCGCTCGATCCCGGCAGGACCGACGGCCATGATCTCGACCAGGCTCAGGCGCAGCGCGTCGGGGTTGGCGATGGCGGCATCGAACAGGGCCCCGATCGCCGCCTCGACTCCGTCCGGCCAGCCGCTCGCCTCCAGGTAGGCGTGCTCGATCCGTCGCATCCCCTCGGCGACCACGAGGTCGTAGGTGGCCAGCAGACAGTCTTCCTTGTTGTCGAAGTGCTCGTAGAAGGTCTTGCGCGATACGCCCGCGCACGCGATCACGTCGGCCACGCGCGTGGCGCGGTAGCCATGCTTGGCCACGCACTCGATCGTCGCGGTCGCCAGGCGCAGCCTCTGACGCGCGCGCGCGCGCTCGCGCGCCTGCGCCCCCGATGTCTTGACCGATGTCTTGACCGATGTCTTGCCGGGACGCGGCTCGGGCGCGCGCTCGGCGGGCGTCGAGCCGTCGTCCGCGGCGGGCGCCCCCGACGCCATCACTGCCTGCGACGCGCACCGGTCGCGGTATGCGTCGATGCGGATTGATTTGAATCAAGTAAATCGATCATTTGGTATGTAAACAGTACCCTACTTTGCTCTTGACATGGTCCGGTCGCTGTGCGATCTTGGAGCTTCGAGAGTGACCTCCCTCGTCCGGTCACGCTTGAAACAGCGCTCGGCGCCGCTCCCTCCCTGGCGCGGGCGTACCTGCCGCGGGGCGTCGTGGCCTGGCTCTGGTCACGACGCCCAACGGTGCGTCCGCGCGCTCCACGGCGGCGGCGCACCGCGCGCCCAAGCGCAGGCGTAGGCTCTGTGGCCAAGACCTCGGAGATTGACCGAAAGGACGCCGCGCATGAGCTGGGACTTCTCCACCGATCCCGACTTCCAGGAGCAGCTCGACTGGATGAACGAGTTCGTGCGGCGCGAGATCTGGCCGCTCGAGACGATCTGGCACGAGCTCGGCATGGACGGGCTGCGCGAGGCGATGGCGCCGCTTCAAGAGCAGGTCAAGGCGCGCGGGCTGTGGGCCACGCACCTGCCCCCCGAGCTGGGCGGACAGGGCATGGGACAGGTGCGCCTCGGGCTGATGCACGAGATCCTCGGCACGTCCCCGATCGCGCCGCTGGCGTTCGGCAACGCGGCGCCGGACTCGGGCAATTCGGAGATCCTCGCGATGGCGGGCACGCCGGAGCAGAAGGACCGCTGGCTGCACCCGTTGCTGGCGGGTGACCTGCGCAGCGCGTTCAGCATGACCGAGCCGCACACGCCCGGCTCAGACCCCACCCAGCTGCAGACGCGGGCGGTGCTGGACACCACGGGTGCCGGCGAGGAGTGGGTCATCGACGGCAAGAAGTGGTTCTCCTCCAACGGCTCGATCGCCGACTTCCTGATCGTGATGGCCGTGACCGACCCGGACGCGCGGGGTCCGCAGCGCGCGTCGATGTTCATCGTCCCGACCGACACGCCCGGGGTCGAGATCGTGCGCGACGTGCCGACGATGGAGCACCCGTGGGAGCAGTTCGGCGCCTACGGCGGCCACTCGGAAATCCTCTACGAGAACGTTCGCGTCCCTGCCGACGCCTTGCTCGGAGGCGTCGGCGACGGCTTCATGCTTGCGCAGCAGCGGCTGGGGCCGGGGCGGATCCACCACTGCATGCGCTGGCTCGGCGTGGCGCGCCGCGCGTTCGACATGATGTGCGAGCGCGCCACCTACCGCCAGGCGCACGGCTCGCTGCTGTCCGAGAAGCAGACCGTGCAGAACTGGATCGCCGACAGCGCGGCGGAGATGCAGGCGGCGCGGCTGATGACGCTCCACGCCGCGTGGGTGATGGACACGCAGGGCGCCCGCGCCGCGATGGTCGACATCGCGTTGATCAAGTTCTACGGCGCCAAGGTCCTGCACGACGTCGTCGATCGCGCGTTGCAGACGCATGGCTCGCTCGGCTACTCGACCGACCTGCCGCTCGAGCAGATGTACCGCTTCGCGCGCGCCGCGCGCATCTACGACGGCCCCGACGAGGTGCACCGGCAGACCGTCGCGCGACGGATCCTGCACGGCTACGCGCCGCCCCCCGAGGAAGTGCCGAGCGAGCACCTGCCCACGCGCCGCGCCGAGGCGCGCGAGCGCTTCGCTGATCTGCTCGGTGCCCTCACCGCGAACGATTAGGAGCAGCTAGATGGCCAGGATGGCCGTCCATGTAACTCGGCTCGACCAAGAGGCTGGATGCCGGTTACAACGGCTCGGTCCCCGCTCGACGCTCAGACAGGCTCAACGGCTCCGGCTGGTTGAGGTTCCACTCGACCCATGCCAGCCCGCTGCGCCCGTCCGCGCACCGCACCGCACAGATCGAGCGCGGGAAGTGCGAGACGCGTCCGTCGTCCGCGAGCAGGCGCAGCGGCGCGTGGGCGAGCGGGCGCAGCTCGACATCGACGCCGACCGGGTCCAGCAGCAGGCGCGCGTCATCGATGAGGCAGTCCGTGCGAACCGTCTCGTCGGCCGTGACGCCGGTCAGCTCGACCAGCTGCGCACCGGCGCGCTGGACGTAGCCGGCGCCGAGCGTCGGCATGCCCGGCAGGCGCAGCTCGACCGCGTGCAGGTGGGTGCCGTCGTCGAGGTGCGCCGCGCTCCAGACCCAGTCCATCGACCACCAGTCGCGCGTGCCCCACGAGTGGTCGCGCTGGCCGACGGCGTGCTCGAGCTCGAGCAGCTCGTCTCCCACCCGGATCGTCCCCGAGACCGTGCACGGGATCTCGTAGCGCGTCGTCAGCCGGTAGGCGTAGGGCTCGCCCGCCGTCGCCCAGGAGAGCTCGAGCGCGAGCCGCTCGGCGCGTCCGGGCTCGCCGCGCAGCAGCGCCGACGGATCGTCGTGCGCCTCGGCCTTCCCATCGAGCGCCAGCTCGAAGCGCGCCAGCGGCTCAGCACAGCGATGCGTGGCGGTCAGCGTCTCGGTCTGCACCTCCAGATCCTCGCCCACCGGCAGCGGCGCGGCGAAATCGATCGCGGCCACCGTGGCGCGGCCGGGGCCGCACACGAGCGCCGTGTACCAGCAGACGCCGAGGTTGGGGTAGCGCCCAATGCGCACGTAGGCGCCGACGCTGCCGTCGGGCGCGATCGCGTCGAAGTACCAGCTCTCGTTCCACAGCGGCTCGGCCCCGGGCTCGTGTGGCGACTCATCCTGCGGAGCCGGGCGCAGCGGCGCCGCCGGCGCTCTGTGCGCATCCGGCAGCAGCTCCTCGCCCGCCAGGTCGAGCACGTGCTGGCTGTGGCGGGCCAGCATCGCCATGAACATGTCGTCGCCCCGCTCGGTGCGCTCCACGAGCATGGGCGCGATGATCGCCATCAGCACGCCGGCGAACGTGTGCCGGCGGTACTCCTCCCAGCACGTCTCCCACGCGAGCTCCTGCACTCCCCGCGCCAGCAGCGCCTCGTGGTACTCCTGCAGGAGCCTCTGCTCGTGGCGTCGGCGCTCCTGCGGCAGCAGGCCGCCGCCGAGGAAGTACGCGGCGTCGGTCAGCGCCCCGCCCCAGCCGACCGTCTGCCAATCGACGACGGTCAGCGGCTTCTCGGAGTCGGGCGCGCCGAACAGCAGGTTGTCGAGGCGGAAGTCGCCGTGCACGAGCCCCTGCGGCTGGCGGCGGTCGGCCAGCCACGCGTCCAGGCGCGGCACGAAGCGCTCGCACAGCTCGCGGTGCTCGGGCGCGACGCGGGCGCCATAGCGCTCGAGGAAGCCCGGCAGCAGCTGCGAGACGAGCGCCTGGTTGATCGGACTGGGACGGTTCAGCCAGTCGCTGCCGGCCAGCGCCGCGTCGCCCAGCACCGGCGCGTGCAGTTGCGCCAGCGCGTCCATCGCCGTGCTCGCCCGGGCGACGCTGCAGCCGGCGACCTGGTCGCCCGGCTCCGCGCCGGCCGCGTCCTCGAGCAGGAGCGTGAACCAACCCTCGGACTCGTCGAACAGCGCGAGCGGGCACGCCGGCAGCGGGCCGCCGATCCGCGGCGCGAGCTCGCTGTAGAAACGGACCTCGCGCGCGTAGATGCCGAGGCCCACGCCCGTCGCCCGGCTCCCCGTGTCGCGCGCGGCCAGCTTCAGCACGATCGTCGCCGGGGCCTGTGCGGCGCCCGACCCGTCGTTGGCGTTCGCGTTCGCGCCCGGGTCAGCGTCGGCGTAGGCGAGTCGGACGCGGTGGCTCTCGCTCATCTGGCCCGTGCCGATCGGCTCGGTCGAGAAGTCCTCGATCGGAGGCGAGCCGAGCGCCGCGCCGAGCCAGTCGGGATCGAGCTCGTCGACCGTGCGGATGATCCTGCTCGCCTCCCCAGGCATTGCGCCCAGCGTAGTGCGCCCGTGCTGAATGCCGGAGGCGGCCCAATGGCGTCCGGCCGCCAAGCGCGCGGGGTCGGGCGCCGAGCGTCGCTTCGACCACCGAACCCCGAGCTATGGCGGGCTGGGCGGTAAGGTCGTCGCTTGCAGGCGTTTTCGCACCAATCGGACACGTGTCCAGAAATGCCCGGCTCCTGAACGGAGAGGGCGATGTCGGCCGAAAAGGACGACATGAATTGCCCGATTGGGACGCACCGAATCACAGGCCGCAGTGAGCTGGCCGAGGAAGCGCGGAACGCGGCCACGGCCACTGCTCGGGCCGCTGTCGAACGCGCGTTCAGCGCCGGCGGCCCGTGCGCGATCGTCGGCGAGCTGCCCCTGCCGTGCGTGTGGAGCGGGGGCGCCGAGGCCTGCTCATGCAGCTCGTGCATCGACCGCGACGTGGTCGCGCAGGCGTGGCGGCGAGAGCTCGACGCCAGCGGCGATCACGAAGCCCGCTTCTTCCACTTCATCTGGGACGGCGGCGTGTGGATGGCCTACGGGCTCGCCGACGGTGACGTTCGCGGCGTCTACTGCCCCGCGCACAACAGCCAGCGCGCGGAGCGCTCGCGCGCGCTGCTCTGCAACGCGGGCGACGATGTGCTCGAGCTGGCGCTCGCCGCCTGAGCGCTGCCTGAGCGCGGCCTGAGCGCGGCCTGGGGCGCCCATGGTGCAGGCCGCGCGCCGCGAGCCTCGCGCGGCGGGGGGATACGATCAGCGGCTTGACGGCGAACCGCTTGACAGACACCCCGCCGCGGGTCCCCGAGCGACCCGCGCTCGACGGTCTCGAGCAGAAGTGGAGCGAGGCGTGGGAGCGCGAGGGCTGCTTCCGCTTCGAGCGCGGCGCGCCGCGCGAGCGCGTGTTCTCGATCGACACCCCGCCGCCGACCGTGAGCGGCTCTCTGCACGTCGGCCACGTCTTCTCCTACACGCACACCGATGCCGTCGCGCGGTATCACCGGATGCAGGGCAAGGCCGTCTTCTACCCGATGGGTTGGGACGACAACGGCCTGCCGACGGAGCGGCGCGTGCAGAATCACTACGGCGTGCGCTGCGATCCGTCGGTCGCCTACGACCCCGACTTCGAGCCGCCGACCACCGCCTCCGGCGGCGGTGCCCAGCCTGCGGAGAAGGAGCCCCTCGCGATCTCGCGCCCCAACTTCGTGGAGCTGTGCCTGCGCCTGACGGAGACCGACGAGCAGGCCTTCGAGGAGCTGTGGCGCCGTCTCGGGCTCTCGGTCGACTGGTCGATGACCTACACGACGATCGGCGAGCGCGCGCAGCGCATCTCGCAGCGCTCGTTCCTCGGCCTGCTCGCGCGTGGTGAGGCATACCAGCTCGAGGCGCCCACGCTGTGGGACGTCGACTTCCAGACGGCCGTCGCCCAGGCCGAGCTCGAGGACCGTGAGCGTCCGGGCGCGATGCACCGCGTCCGCTTCGGTCTCGCCGGCGGGACCGGCGACGCCCTGATCGAGACGACGCGACCAGAGTTGACCCCGGCGTGTGTCGCGCTGCTGGCGCATCCCGACGACGAGCGTCAGCGCGGGCTCGTCGGCAAGGAGGCGGTGACGCCGCTGTTCGGCACGCGCGTGCCGGTGTTGACGCACCCCCTGGTGGACCCCGAGAAGGGCACCGGCCTGGTGATGGTGTGCACGTTCGGCGATCTGACCGACGTCGTCTGGTGGCGTGAGCTGGGCCTGCCGGTGCGCTCCGTGCTCGGGCCCGACGGTCGCCTGACCGAGGTGCCGTGGGGCTCTGGGGTCTGGCAGTCCGAGGACGTCGAGCGTGCGCGGCGCGAGTACGAGCAGCTCCAGGGCAGGACGGTCAACCAGGCGCGCAAACGGATCGTCGAGCTGCTCGTGCAGGACGGCGACCTGGTCGGCGAGCCGACGCCGATCACGCGCGCGGTCAAGTTCTTCGAGAAGGGTGAGCGCCCGGTTGAGATCGTCACGAGCCGGCAGTGGTTCGTGCGCACGATGACGCACACCGATGAGCTGCTCGAGCGCGGGCGCGAGCTGCGCTGGCACCCGCCATACATGAGGGCCCGGTACGAGGACTGGGTGAACGGGCTGACCGGCGACTGGTGCGTCAGCCGACAGCGCTTCTTCGGCGTGCCGTTTCCGATCTGGTACCCACTCGACGATGCGGGCGGGGTGCGCCACGACCAGCCGATCGCGGCGAGCCAGGAGCAGTTGCCGGTGGACCCGTCGACCGATGTTCCCGACGGCTACACGGCCGAGCAGCGCGGGGCCCCGGGGGGCTTCGTCGGCGATCCGGACGTGATGGACACGTGGGCGACGTCCTCGCTGACCCCGCAGATCGCGGGGGGGCACACAGACGGGACGTCTGGGTCCTGTGAGGACGCGGAGCTGTTCGCGAGCATCTTTCCGATGGACCTGCGTCCGCAGGCGCACGACATCATCCGAACCTGGCTGTTTTCAACGATCCTGCGCTCGCAGCTCGATCACGATGCGCTGCCATGGGCCAACGCCGCCATCTCGGGCTGGGTGCTCGACCCGGACCGCAAGAAGATGTCCAAGTCGCGCGGCAACGTCGTCACGCCGATGCACCTGCTCGAGGAGTACGGTGCCGACGCGGTGCGCTACTGGGCGGTGAGCGGCCGCCCGGGCACCGACACGGCGTTCGACGCCCAGCAGATGAAGGTCGGCCGACGACTCGCGGTGAAGCTTCTCAACGCTTCGAAGTTCGCGCTCGCGGACCTGCCGCCGGAGGGTGATGCCCTGACCAACCCACTCGACCGCGCGATGATGGCGCGGCTTGCTGCCGTCGTGGCCGACGCAACGGGCAGCTTCGAGGAGTACGACTACGCGCGCGCGCTCGAGCGCGTGGAGGTGTTCTTCTGGTGGTACTGCGACTACTACCTGGAGCTTGTCAAGGGGCGCCGCTATGACACCGGCGAGTCGCAGGCGGCGCGCGAGGGCGCGGCGTCGGTCAGCCGCGCGCTGCGGCGCTCGCTGTCGGTGTTCCAGCGCCTGCTCGCGCCGTTCCTGCCGTTCGTCACCGAGGAGGTGTGGTCGTGGTGGCAGGAGGGCTCGGTCCACGGCGCGAGCTGGCCCGACGGCGAAGAGCTGCTCGACGCGCTCGGCGCGGTCGAGCCGGCGAGCGCGGGCATCGAGGAGGACGCGCTCGCCCTCGCCGCCGAGGTGCTCAAGGAAGTGCGCAAGGCCAAGTCGGAGGCCAGGCGGCCGATGCGCGCACCGGTCTCGCGCGTGGTCGTGCACGAGCGCCCTGAGCGACTGCGGGCGCTCGAGCTCGGCGTCGCGGACCTTCGTGCGGCTGGCTCGATCGAGGCGATCGCGACCGTCGCGGCCGACGAGCTCGCGGTCGAGGTGGAGCTGGCCGAGGAGCCCGCTGGGTAGCGGCAGTGGATAGGGTCCGGCGTCGTGGAACGGACGCTGACAGCCGAGCTGGCGCAGAAGATCGGCGAGCGCGTCAGGGTTCGCGGCTGGGTCCACGCCCTGCGGGACCAGAAGCGCGTGCAGTTCATCGTGCTGCGTGACGAAACGGGCATGGCGCAGGTCGTGCTCTCCAAGGGCGAGCCGCCCAGCGAGCTGAACGAACGCGTGTCGGCGCTCACGCCCGAGTCGGCGGTGACGCTCATCGGCACGGTCAAGGCGGACGAGCGCGTCAACCTGGGCGGCCTCGAGCTAGAGCTCGAGCAGCTCGAGGTCGACTCTCCGGCTGAGCCGGAGCTGCCGATCGCGCCCGACTCGGCTCTGGACAAGCGCATGGACTGGCGCTACCTCGACCTGCGCCGACCCGACCGCAAGCTGATCTTCGAAGTGCAGACGACGACAGAGCGCGCGATGCGCGAGGTCTGGGCGCGCGAGCACTTCATCGAGCTGCACTCGCCGAAGCTGACCGGCGCGGCCACGGAGTCCGGCGCGGAGCTGTTCAAGCTCGAGTACTTCGACCGCACGGCCACGCTCGCCCAGTCGCCGCAGTTCTACAAGCAGATGGCGATGGCCGCGGGCTTCGGCAAGGTCTTCGAGATCGGGCCGGTCTTCCGCGCCAACCCGTCTTTCACCTCACGTCACGACACCGAGTTCACGAGCGTCGACGTAGAGATCTCCTGGATCGACTCGCACGAGGACGTGATGAGCTTCGAGGAGCGTTGGCTCGCGCACGCGCTCGAGGTCGTCAAGGACGTTCACGGCGAGCGGATCGCGCAGACGTTCGACTGCGAGCTCGTCGTGCCCGAGCTGCCGTTTCCGCGGATCGCGCTCGAGCAGGCCAGGCAGGAGCTGCGCGAATCCGGACACGAGCCGCCGCCGGAGGGGCAGGACCTCGATCCCCCGAGCGAGCGAGCGCTGTCGACGCTGGTGAAGGAGCGACACGGCCACGAGTTCGTGTTCGTGACCGACTACCCGACCTCCGTGCGCCCCTTCTACCACATGCGCTACGACGATCGACCGACTGTCACCAAGAGCTTCGATCTGCTCTGGCGCGGGATCGAGCTGACGACCGGCGCCCAGCGCGAGCACCGTCTCGACCGTCTGCTCGAGCAGGCGCGTGAGAAGAAGGTCGACGTCGAGTCGATTCAGTACTACCTCGACTTCTTCCGCTTCGGCGCGCCGCCGCACGGTGGCTTCGGCTTCGGGCTGACGCGCCTGTTGATGCAGATGCTCGGGCAGGACAACGTGCGCGAGGTGACGTTCCTGTACCGCGGGCCGCATCGCCTCGAGCCCTAGGCCGGAAGTGGCGTCGGCGCGGGCAAGGCGCCCGCGCTCCCGACGAAGTCCGATGAGGCGAATGAACTCGGGTGAACCGGGTAAAGGGCGCATTAAGCGTTGGACGAATGTTCGAGGAGTTATGGATGGCTCGTAGGCGGATGTCTCCGATCGCAAGCAGGGCGGCGCTGGCGGCAGGACTCGTCGGGTTCTCGCTGGCTGCCGGATACGTGACGCCCGCGCTCTCGCTCGGGCTGGCGCCGACGAGCGCGACGCCGCCGACCCCGTCGGCCACCCAGCTCGACGGGGTACGCTCGGTCGCCAAGGAAGTCCCCGCCGCCGCGAACGAAGTCCCCGCCGTCGCGAAAGAACTCTCGGCCGTCACGAAAACGGCCACGACGCCCACGACGGTGGTGCCGACAGTGACGAAACAGCTCCCGACCATCACGACGGTCGTGCCGACGGTGACGGCAGAAGCGCCCCCACTGACCGTCAAAGTCCCCACCGCCACGATCGAAACCCCACGCGTCTCGACGAACGCCCCTGTCGTCGGCTCGCGCAGCGCCCCGTCCGTGAGCGCCACCACGCCGTCGGTCACGGTGCAGGCGAGCGGTGGCCGCGCGAGGGCCGGCGTTGCGCCCGCGCCGCCGGCGCCGGTCGGGACTCCCTCCTCGCACGCCAAGTCGGTAGGCGGCAAGTCGGGCGCGCCGCAGCATCGCCCTGAAGCGGCCGCGCCCGGGTCGGGTCGGTTCGGCTCGCAACGTGCGACGGCCCCGTCGCGCGTGGGCAAGGGGCACGCGACGGGCCACTACCGCTCGGCACCCCGGCGAGCGCGAGGCGGTTCGCTCACGCAACCCCGCGGCGGCGTGCCTGCCACCGCCGCGACCCCTGCGATCACTCCCGCCGCCAAGCCCGTGGGCTCGCGGATCGCCGCCGCCGGCGGAGCGGCTGGCGGCGCAGGCGCCGAGGAAGAACGGGCAGCGCCGACCCCTGCGCCCGCGCCCACGCCCCCGCAGAACAAGCCGCTGCTTGGCGTGGGCCTTCCCGCGGACGACCTCCGGCTGCTGCTGCTGATCCCGCTCGTGGGGATCGCGCTGACGATCCTCTCCGTTCTCGCCGGCGCCCGCCGCGGCCCGTTCGACCGCTACCACGGCGCTGGTCTGACGGCCTGGCTCGTGCATCGCCAGCAGCTGGTGCGCATGGCCCTGAAATGGCCGCACGGGACGCGCCGGCGCTGAGAGCACGAGTGCGCCCCGGCTGAGGCCGGGCCCGCTACGGTTGCGAGGTGGCCGACTGGGAGGACGTTCGCCGTCTCGCGCTGGGACTGCCCGGCGCCAGCGAGGTTCGCTCGCGCGAGCGACTGCAGTGGCGCGTGGGCGAGAAGCTGTTCGTCTGGGAGCGACCCCTGCGGGCAAAGGAATTGGCGGAGCTCGGTTCCGAGGCACCCGACGGCGCGGTGCTCGGCGCGCGCGTCGAGCATGTCGGAGCCAGGAGGCGCTGCTCGCGGACGATCCGAGCGTCTACTTCACCACCTCGCACTTCGAGGGCTATCCGGCGATTCTGGTCCGCCTCGAGCGAATCGCACCTGAGGAGCTCGAGGAAGTCGTGACCGAGGCGTGGCTGGCGCGCGCTCCCAAGCGGCTCCTCGCGGCGTATCTGGCTGAGCGCTCCCGCTGACGGTTGCGCCCGCCGGGAGCCCGGCCGCCGGGGGCCCCGGACGCCAGGGCCCGGACGCCGGGGCCTCGCGCCGGCCAGAGCTAGGCCGGCGGGAAGGCTGCCGCCAGGGAAACGGTCAACGACTCGATCTGCTCGGGGGAGAGCGGGCCAGTCCGGTTCAGTTTCCTGGCGAGCGCTCGTCGGTAATGCAGGCGGTGCCCGCGAATCTGCGAGGCGCCGAGCAGCGGCAGATCGGCCTTGGTGAAGCAGAGGACCCCCTGCACAGGCACCTCGCCTGAGGCGATCCGTTCGAGCGCCTCTCGCACCGCGCCCACCTGCCGATCGAGACCGTCGGCGAACTTCGTGCGATCGCGTCCGGACACGCGCAGCTTGGGCGACCCGAGCAGGGGTTGCGAAACGCGCACCTTCCCCCTGACGGCCTTCGTGTCGATCACGAACACTCCGCGTGGGGCGATGGCGATGTGGTCGATGTTGCCGCCGCCGGGCATGCGACGGTCGTGCAGGATCCTTGCCGGCCCGTTTTCGATCCGTCGTTCGAGCGCGCTGCCGACGGATTCCTCGCCGCGCCGGCCCACGTCCCACGCGCGCTCGTGCTGCGGCGGCCCGGAGATGCTCAGCAGCAGGCCGCCGATCCAAGGATGGCGCCGTCGCCTGCGAGCCTCGCGGTTCGCGCGACGGCGCAGGTACTCGCGCCCGGCGCTTGCTCCAGCCCGACCGCGTTCGACGCCCGCCTGGCGTCGCGTGACCGCGCCTGCGCCCGTTCGCGCGTGCCTGGGCGCGGCGGCTCGCTTCGAGCCGGCACGAAAGCAGCTCAGGCAGGTGACGGTGCGCCGCTCGGCGTCCCAATACGCGCGGGCGCCGCCCGCGATCGAGCAGCCGCATGAGCGGCAGATATCGGGGCGGTGCAACTGCATCACTCGCGAACGCATGGGTCTGGTCTCGGCAGGCGCCATCCCACTCTTGAGTCGAGTTCGGACTCGTTGACTGATGGACGACCCTCGACTCCTCCGACGGAACGTCCGCGACGGGACGCGGGCGGAGACGGGCGGGCGGCTAGCCCTCGAACGCCTCGGCCAGCAGCTCGTAGGAGCGCCTTCGCGCGGCGTGGTCGTAGAGAACGTTGACCGCGATCACCTCGCCGGCGCCGTATTTGTGCGCCACGTCCTCGAGCTCGGCGCGCACGGTGGCGGGTGCGCCGACGACGGTCCGGCGCCGCGCGCGAGGCGGCCCGCCGGCGCCCGGGCGCTCGGCGGCGCTTCGCTCCCGGGCGAGGAACTCGAGCGCCTTCTCCGGTGGCGGCACGGCGATGAGCTCGCCGCGGCGCAGCAGCGTGAACGCCATTCGCCCGCTCGCGGCGAGTCGCCGGGCCTCCTCGTCGGAGTCGGCGCAGATCGTCCAGACGGCGACGGCCGTGCGCGGTTTGGCGCCCCCGTCGTGTTCGTGTTCGGCGAAGCGTTCCCGGTACAGGGCGGCGATCTCGACGCCGTCGGAGTTGATGAAGTCGGCGAATGCGTAGGGCATGGCGAGCTCGGCCGCCCAGACAGCGCTCTGCGGCGAGGAGCCGAGCAGCCACCGCTCGGGCGTCTCGGGCCGTCCGGGAAGCGTGTTGGCCAGGCGCGCGAACGGGTGGTCGGCGGGCATGCGGTCGTCGAGATAGGCGAGCAGCTCGGCGAGCTGTTGGGGGAAGTCGTCGGCTGCCGCCTGTCGCCGGTCGCGTTGCAGTGCGAACGTCGTGATCGGATCGGTCCCGGCGGCGCGGCCGATGCCGAGGTCGATCCGTCCGGGGTAGAGGCCGGCGAGCAGGCTGAAGGACTCGGCGACCTTGAAGGGGCTGTAGTGGGGCAGCATCACGCCGCCGCTGCCGACGCGAATGCGCGTGGTGGCGGCGGCGATCGGCCCGATCAGCGCCTCGGGGCTGGGACCGGCGAGCATCGGCCCGCCGTGGTGCTCGGCGACCCAGTAACGGTGGTAGCCGAGCTCGTCGCACAGTCGCGCGAGATCGAGCGTGTTGCGCAGCGACTCGGCGCCGCTCGCACCCTCTGCGATCGGTGACTGGTCGAGCACGGAGAGCAGGGGGACAGAGGCCATCGGACCCGCTGACCTTCTAGCAGACGACCGACGATCGCCAGTCGTGTCCGCACTCCCATCTACCTTGCAAAGCATGCTCGTGAACGAGCTCACAGACGGCGTCGAGATCGACCAGGTGCTGCTCGTGCGCCAGGCCGAGCGCCGCCGGCGCCGGGACGGCGGCGATTACCTGCGCCTGCAGCTGGGCGACCGCACCGGCTCGCTCGCGTGCATGGTCTGGGAGGAGTTGGGAGAGGTCGAGCGGGTGGCGACGGCGGGCGCACCGATCAGGGTGCGCGGCCGCTACACGGTGCATCCTCGCTTCGGGCCACAGGTCAACCTGCACGGATTGGAAGCGGCCGATCCAGGGACTTTCTCTCTTGATGATTTGATCGATGGACCGCTCCGCGGCGTGGAGCAGATGGAGCGCGAGGTGCGCGAGTTGATCGGCACGGTACAGGAGCCCCATTTGCGCCTGTTGCTCGAGCGCGTGTTCGGCGAGGGCTCGGAGCTGTGGCGCGGATACCGGGTGGCGCCGGCGGCGAAGTACTACCACCAGGCCTACCGCCACGGCCTGTTGGAGCATTGCTTGGGCGTCGCTCAGGCGGTCAGCGCCATCAGCGCGACGTTCCCAGGGATCGATCGCGACGTCGCGATCACAGGGGCGCTGCTGCACGACATCGGCAAGCTCGAGGCCTACACGGAGGACCCTCAGAACATCGATCTCACGGACGCGGGCAGGCTGCAGGGCGAGATCGCCCTCGGCTACTACCGCATCCGCCGCGCGATCGAGGAGATCGAGGGCTTTCCGGCCGAGCTCTCTCAGGCGGTCTGCCACATCATCCTCTCCCACCACGGGTCGCTCGAGCACGGCAGCCCGGTGGTTCCGTGCACGCGCGAGGCGACGTTGGTGCACATGATCGACAACCTCGGCGGGCGCCTCGGCAGCTTCGACCGGATCGAGAAGGAGCTGGCGCCGGGCGCGAGCTGGTCGGGCTTCGACCGCGCGCTCGGGGGCAGCGCGTTCTTCGCCGAGCGGGCGACAGGCGAGCTCGCCGACCCGCCGAAGCCCGCGCCCGCCGACGTCGAGCCGGTGGCTAGCGCCACAGACGTGGGAGCACAGATCTCGCTCTCGGACGTGACCACGCGCGAAGCCGCCTAGGGCGTGTCAAGGCGCTCTGGTTGGGCGCGCCAGCTACGAAACAGCGCCAGCTGCTCCAGGAACACGGCTGAGAAGCACTTGCCGTGCGTTCGACCGGTCGTGTCTTCGACAAGGAATCCGCCTGGCTCGATAGGCGGCGGCCAACAGGCTGAGCATCTGCACGCGTGGCCGAAAAGTCGCAAATAGCGGTCCAGGGCCGCGTCAGCGCGATCCTCGCCTCGCCGCCAACTTCTATGGTGTCCGGTCATGGCGAAGGACACCGAGAAGCTGATCCGCCAGCTGTCGCTGATCTCCTACCTGATGGCCGAGCGCAGGCCGGTCACGGCGCTGGAGATTCGTCGCGACGTAGAGGGCTACAGCGGCATGAACGAAGACGCGTTCGCGCGCCGCTTCTACGCCGATCGCTCGGAGCTGGAATCGCTGCGCATCCAACTGACGGTCGAGCGCCCGGCCGACGGGGCGGCGGAGCAGGAGAACTACTCGCTGCGCCCGGAGAACTTCCACCTACCGCCGATCGCCTTCACGGACGAGGAGCTGGCGGCGCTGCAGACGGCGCTGAGCCTGCTCGACGGCGAATTCGCCTACGCCGAGCCGCTGCGCCTGGCGCTCCAGCAGATCACGTGGGGCCGCCCGAGCCCGCTACGGGCCCCGGAGCAGCGTTCGGTGGCCCTCGGGATCACGGCCTCGGCCGGCGGCCACGAGCTCTCGGCGCGCCTGGCGAAGGTGGAGACGGCGATCTTCCGCAACAAGACGATCCTGTTCGAGTACTACACGATGGAGCGCGACGAGCTCGGTCCGCGCAAGGTCGATCCCTATCACCTGCTGTTCCAGGGCGGGCAGTTCTATCTGCTGGGCTACTCGCACGAGCGCAAGGCGATCCGCGTGTTCCGACTGTCGCGGATTCGGGGCAAGGTCTCCTACGCGACGAAGGCGGAGCACGACTTCCGCCGTCCGCCGGACTTCGACCCGCGCGCGTATGCCAATCGCGCCGACTGGCAGCTCGGCGAGGAGCTGGGCGTCGCAGAGGTGCTCATCTCCGAGCGGATCGCGTGGCAGGTCGAGCGCCATTTCGGTCGCTACGGCGAGATTCGTGAGGCCGAGGGCGTCCCTGGCGCGGCGAAGGGTGACAGGCTCTTCCTGACGAGCTACTCCAATCCGCGCGGGGTCGTCTCGTGGGTGCTCGGGCTGGGCGCGAACGCGACGCTGCAGGGGCCGCCGGAGCTGAGCAGCGAGTTGTCGAGGCGGCTGAAGCTGCTGAAGGACCGCCACGGCCGAACGCTGCCGGGCGCGGATGCGAAGGCGACGGCGCCGGACGCCGCGGCTGCGACCCGCACGCGCGGCGCGGCGAGGCGCGGGACGGCCGAGGAGGGCGAGGACGGCGCGGTGCGCCCGGAGGCGGCGATCCGCCCGGAGCGCTTCGCCCGCCTGGTTACGCTTGCGAGCATCCTGATCCAGGCTGGACGTGCGGGCGAGCGCGTCGTGATCGCGGAGCTGCGCGAGCGCCTGCAGGTGAGCGACGAGGAGCTGCACGAGGACGTCAACGTGCTCAACGTCGTCAACTTCGGCGGCGGCTCGTACGTGCTGTATGCGGAGATCCACGAGCAGGCGGGGGAGATCGAGGTCGATCCGGAGCCCTACAGCGACAACTTCGACCGGCCGGCGCGGCTGCTCCCGGTGGAGGCGAAGGCGCTCGTGGCGGCGATCGACCTGATCGGCGAGCACATCCCCGAGGGCTCACTGGCGAGCGCGCGAGAGAAGATCGTGGCGGCGCTGGGCGAGGACCCGATGGAACAGGGTCTGCAGGTGGCGAGCGCGGGCGGCGACGACTCGCTGCTTGCACGCGAGATCTCGGACGCGATCGTCTCCAACCGGCTGGTCGAGCTCGAGTACTACAAGGAGAACGAGGACGACCTGGTCAGGCGCACGGTCGAGCCATACGCGCTGACGAACGGACGCGAGGGGTGGTATGTCGCGTCGTTCGACCCCGCGCGCAACGGCATGCGCCACTTCCGCCTGGACCGGATCAAGCAGGTCACGGTGATGGACGACACCTTCGTGCCGCGCGCAGAGGTGGACCCGGCGGCGGAGGTCGACGGGTGGCTGCGCACGGGCGAGGTGGAGGCCTCGCGCACGGCGCGCGTCTGGGTCGCCCCGGAGCGGGCACGCTGGGCGCGCGAGGCGCGGCGCGTGGTCGAGGAGCGCAGCGACGGCGCCGTCGTGGTCGAGCTGAGCTTCGCGGGCGTGGACTGGCTCGTCCGCGAGATCCTCAGAGAAGCGGGCGACGCGGCGGTGCTGGAGCCGGCGGATGCGCGCAAGGCGGTCCGCGAGGCGGTTCTGCGACTGTCCAAGGCGCAGCCCAAGCCAGTGCGGCGGCGACCGTCGAGCAGAAAGAAGCTGCAGCCCGTATAGAAGGCCTCGGTGTGGGGGTAAAGGGGGTCGCATGAATCGCCGCGAGCAGATCAAGATGACGGCTGCCGAGGTGGCGAACTTCCTGGCCGAAGAGCGGACGGTGACGTGCGCGACGATCGGCCCGCGGGGCTGGCCGCACCTGATGCCGCTGTGGTACGTGCTGCGCGGTCATTCGGCGGGCGAACCGGGTCCGCGCATCTGGTCGTGGACGTATTCGTCCTCGCAGAAGGTGCGCAACATCGAGCGCGATCCTCGGGTGACGCTGCAGGTGGAGGCGGGCGAGCAGTACGCGCAGCTGCGCGGCGTGATGCTGGAGTGCGATGTGGTCCTCCACCGCGAGATCACCGAGGTGGTGCGCCTGGGCGCGGAGATCATGATTCGCAACGCGGTGGCGCGCGGTGAGGCGCCTCTGCAGGATCTGCCCGCGGATGCACGCGACGCGGTCGCGGCCCAGGCGGGCAAACGGGTCGGCTTGGAGTTCGTCGAGCGCCGGCGCACGAGCTGGGATCACCGCAAGCTGGGCGGCGTCTACTGAGCCAGAGGCAGAGCCGCCCTGCCGGGGCGACCCCGCTCAGCCGACGGCCGTGGCGCTTGGCGAGGGCGCGCACCGCTAGGCTCCTGCGCGAATGCAGCCGCTGAAGGGACTGATCCTCTCGGGGGGGAAGGGCACGCGTCTGCGTCCGATCACGCACACCAGCGCGAAGCAGCTGGTGCCGGTCGCGAACAAGCCGGTCCTGTTCTACGGGATCGAGGCGATGGCGCAGGCCGGGATCGAGGACATCGGCATCATCATCGCGCCCGACACGGGGCCGGAGATCGAACAGGTGGCGGGCGACGGCGCGGCCTTCGGCGTGCGGCTCACCTACATCCTGCAGGACGAGCCGCTCGGGCTGGCGCACGCGGTATTGACGGCGCACCCATTCTTGCGGGAGAGCCCGTTCGTGATGTACCTGGGTGACAATCTCCTGCAGGGCGGGATCACCGATCTGGTGGCAGCCTTCCGTGAGCACGAACCGGAGGCGTTGATCCTGCTGACGCCGGTGCCGGACCCCGAGAACTACGGCGTCGCCGAGCTGGCGCCGGCGCCGCCGGGCGAGACGGGCCGCGTCGTCCGTCTGGTCGAGAAGCCATCGCAGCCGGAGACGGATCTGGCGCTGGTGGGCGTGTACATGTTCACCGAGAAGGTGCACGAGGCGGCGCGCGCGATCGAGCCCTCGGGACGGGGCGAGCTCGAGATCACGGACGCGATCCAACACCTCCTCGACACGGGCCTGCGCGTGGAGCCGCACATCGTGCGCGGCTGGTGGAAGGACACGGGGCGGCTGGAGGACATGTTGGAGGCCAACCGCCTGATCCTCGACAACCTCGGGGAGCGAATCGAGGGCGAGCTGATCGACTCACGGGTCGACGGACGCGTGGTGATCGAGCCAGGGGCACGCTTGGAGAACACGACGGTGCGAGGACCGGCGATCATCGGCGCCGGCGCTCGGCTCACGGACTGCTACGTGGGGCCGTACACGGCGATCGGCGAGCGCTGCGTGCTGAGCGGCTCGGAGGTGGAGCACTCGATCCTGCTCGCCGGCTGCGTGGTGTCGCAGCTGGACGGCCGCATGGAGTCCTCGCTGCTTGGTCGCAACGTGACCGTACGCCGCGGCGAGAGCCAGCCGCGCGCGTATCGCTTCATGGTCGGGGACAACTCCGACATATCGATCCTGTGAGGCTCCTCGTGACAGGCGCGGCGGGGATGCTGGGCCACGACGTCAGGCGGGCCGCGGCGCGTTCGCGGCACGAGCTGGTGCTCGCAGACCTGCCGGCACCCGGGATGCAGGAGCAGAGCGACGCGGATCGACTGCTCGGGCTCGACATCACCGACGGATCGGCCGTCGAGGGGCTGCTCGGGCGCCTGCACGGAGAGGCGGGCTCGCTCGCGGCGATCGTCAACTGCGCGGCTTGGACCGACGTCGACGGGGCTGAGAGCAAGCGCGACTCGGCGCACGCGGTCAACGCGGCCGGCGCCGGCGTGCTCGCGCGCGCGGCGGCCGATCTGGACATCCCGTTGCTGCACATCTCGACGGACTACGTGTTCGACGGCGTTGCGCCGCTGGATGCGCAGGGGCGGCCGCGACCGTACGTCGAGTCCGATCAGACGGGTCCGCGTTCGGTGTACGGCGCGACGAAGCTGGACGGCGAGCGCCAGGTGCTGGGCGCCTCGGCCAGGCACACGGTCGTGCGCACGGCCTGGCTGTACGGCACCGACGGCAGCAACTTCGTCGAGACGATGCTGCGCCTGGCAGGCGAACGCGACGCGGTCCAGGTGGTCACCGACCAACTCGGCTCCCCCACGTGGGGAGGCCATCTGGCGCCGGCGCTGCTCGGACTGCTCGAGCGCGAGGTCCGCGGGCTGGTGCACATGACGGGCGGCGGCGTCGCCTCGTGGAACGCGTTCGCCAAGGAGATCTTCCGTCAGGCGGAGGTGGACTGCGAGGTCGAGCCGGCGACCAGCGAGCAGATGGCGCGTCCGGCGCCGCGACCGGCGTGGTCGGCGCTGGCCTCCGAGCGCGACGACGTGCTGCCGATGCCGCCCTGGCAGGAGGGTCTGGCCGGGTATCTGGCGATGCGTGCTGGGATGATCCGCACATGAGAATTTTGGTGTGTGGCGGAGCCGGCTTCATCGGCTCGACGTTCGTGCGCCAGCGTCTGCTCGAGCACGGCGATCAGGTGACGGTGCTCGACAAGCTGACCTATGCCGGGCGATTGGAGAACTTCAACGACTTCGCCGAGCATCCGGCATTTCACTTCCAACGCGGCGCGATCGAGGATGCCGGGGCCGTGGCCGGGGCGATCGAGACGGCTGCGCCGGAGGCGATCGTCAACTTCGCGGCGGAGACACACGTGGATCGCTCGATCGCGGAGCCCGACGCCTTTGTGAGGACCCACGCGCTGGGCACGTACGTACTGCTCGAGGCGGCCCGTTCGCGCGGGCTGCGCTACGTGCAGGTGTCGACCGACGAGGTGTACGGCTCGATCGAGGAGGGCTCGTTCACGGAGGAGTCGCCGCTGCGACCCTCCTCGCCCTACTCGGCGACGAAGACGGCGGCCGACCTGCTCGTGCTGAGCTACTTCCACACCTACGAGCTGCAGGCGCTGATCTGTCGTGGCTCGAACAACTACGGCCCCTACCAGTATCCGGAGAAGCTGATTCCGCTGATGATCCTCAACGCGCTGCACGGGGACGCGCTGCCGGTCTACGGCGACGGCATGCAGGTGCGCAACTGGATCCACTCGACCGACTTCTCTCGCGCGATCGGTCACGTGCTCGAGCACGGCGGAGCGGGCGACGTCTACAACGCGGGAGGCCCGGACGAGGAGGCCAACATCGACGTCGTCAGGCGGATCGTCGCCGCGACCGGGGCCAGCGACTCGCAGATCGAGTACGTGGCCGACCGCCCGGGCCACGATCGTCGCTACTCGCTGTCATCGGCGAAGGTGCGGGCGCTTGGCTGGGACGCGCAGGTTCGCTTTGCCGAGGGGCTCGAGCAGACGGTCGCCTGGTATCGCGACAACGCGTGGTGGTGGGAGCCGATCCGCTCGGGCGACTACCGCGCCTACTACGAACGCCAGTACGGGCGCTCGCTCGCCTGAGCCGCGCCTGCGCGCAGCCTGCGGCCAGGAGACCGCGCGCGCCGCGAGCGTATCGGCGGAAGCCGTGCAGCGTTTTGTCTGTTGAGGCTTTGTCCGTCATACGTGAGAGTGCGGCCGATGCCGACGCCCCGGGAGCAGTTCGCCGCGAACCTGCGCCGAGCGCGGGAGAGATCGGGCCTCTCGCAGGAGGCGCTGGCCGACGAGTGCGACCTGCACCGCACCGAGATCAGCCTGCTCGAGCGCAGCAAGCGCTCGCCCCGGCTCGAGACGATCGTGATCCTGGCGAGGGGCCTCGGCCTCAGCTCGCCCGGCCAGCTGATCGACGGCATCGGCTAGTCGATCGAGTCGCTCGCGCCGCGCTCAGCCGAGCGCCGAGATCTTCCACTTGGCGCCTTCCTTGGCGAGCGTGAGCGTTCCCTTGCGGCTGTTGCCCGAGTAGATGCTCTTGACGTGCGCCGTCGCCGTGGCGCCGGAGACCTGCATCGCTTCGACGGTCACCTCGAAGGAGTCGACCTGGGTCAGCTGGTCTTTGATCGCTTTTTCGCAGCTGCCGGCGCTTGCCTGGAGCTTGGTCACGAGCGGCCGAGCGAGGTCGTTCTTGCAGATCTTCTTCTCATCGCCCGCCGTGACGTCGCTCTGGAAGTTCTTGATCGTTTCGGCAGCGGCCTTGGCTTCGCCCTGCAGGCCGGACGTGGAGACCGCCTTGGCGCAGGCCGAGAGGCCCAGGGCGAGCGCCGCGGCACAGCCCAGTGCGAGCGCGCGCCGCGGCGAGAGCTCCCCGAGGAGTGCGGAGCGAAGCGTGGGCAGCGGCATCCGGTCGCAGAGAGTACGGGACGGGCGCGGGCGACGGCCCCACCTGCCCGTCGGGCGCCCGCGCGCCGTCGGCCGGCTAGCTCTGCTCGTCGTCGCGACGAAACCCGAGTCGCGCCGAGATGCGGTCGGCCGTCGAGACGAGGTGCGGGCCGAGCGCGTCGACCAGCTCGCCGATCGTGATCATCGAGCTCGGCACGGCGATGTCGACGGCGGCCACGACCTGGCGCGCCTCGTTGCGCACGGGCGCGGCGATCGAGTAGAGGTTCTTGGCGAGCTCTTCGTCATCGACGGCGAAGTTCGCGTCGAGCACCTCCTCGAGCTCCTCGCGCAGCGTCTTCTTGGAGGTGATCGTGTTGGGGCCGTGCTTCGTCAGCTTCATCTGAGCGAGCGACTCGCGCTGGTCGGACTCGGGCAGGTTGGCGAGCAGCAGCTTGCCCATAGCCGTGCAATGGGCGGGGAGGCGCGAGCCGGTGCGGATGTCGGGGCCGGCCTGGCCCTGACCGCGGCGAAAGCTGCGCGCGCGGTCGATGTAGAGGATCTCGGGGCCGTCGAGCACTGCCAGGCTGACCGTGTAGGAGGTCCGCTGGCGCAGCTCTTCGAGGTAGGGGTGCGCGTGCTCGCCGAGCCCGGTCGAGTTCAACGCGGACATGCCCAGGTCGGTGACCCGCAGGCCGAGGCGGTACTTGCGCGAGGCGCCCTGCTCGAGGTAACCGAGCGCGAGCAACGTGATCACGTAGCGGTGGGTGGTCGAGCGGCTCATCCCGAGCTCGTCGGCGATGTCCGCGATGCCCAGCACCGGCCGCTTCGGGGTGAAGCAGCTCAGGATCGCCAGCCCGCGCTCGAGCGACTGCGAATAGCGAGGCTCGCGCAGGCTCGGGATCGACCACGCCGGTCCTTGCGTGGCAGCTGACGTTTTGGGGGCTTTGGTGCTGGTTCTGGGCATGTGTACTTTCCCTGTCCGTTGGTGGGGGCTAGGGGGCTCTTCCTCGTCCTGGAAAACCCCTCGCAGTCGTCTGCGCCGCGATGGGTGAAGCGGGCTAGACGATCATAAACACTTGGTTCCCGCGGATGATAGACCGGACAATGGTCGCTTATTTCGTACGGCGAACGGGCCCCTTCTCCTGCGTCACGAGCATCCGAACAAGTGCACTAGTTCGAGCTTGTTGTTCGAACTAGTGGGGACCGTCCAGGAAATGCTTGCTCAGCATCGTCTGCTGGCCCTGGTAGTTGGAGCCCACGTCGGCGCCGTAGAGCACGTCGGGCTCCTCGGCCATGCGCTCGAAGGCGAGCTTGCAGACGGGCTGACCGTGCTCGACCATGAACGAGACGTCGCGCGCGCGAACCTCCAGCGCGGCGCGGCTGCCGCCGGGCTCGCCGGCACGGGAGTAGCCGAACCCCGGGTCGAAGAAGCCCGCGTAATGAGTGCGAAGCTCGCCGGCCGTGGGGTCGTAGGCGAGCATCTCGGCGGCGTAGGACGGCGGGATGCGCACGCCCTCGGCCGACAGCAGCAGGTAGAAGACCTCCGGCTCGAGCACGATCCGCTGCTTTGCCTCGGGGTGCACGGGCTCCCAGTAATCCTGCCAGCGCAGCGCGCCGACCTTCGTAAGGTCGATCGGGAGGCTGTTCTTCTTGGCGCGGTAGCCCACTGTGCTGTCGACTCCGCCCGAGGCGTCGAGGCTTAGGAACAGCCCGTCGCCGAGCGACAGCGAGGACTGCGCGAGCGCTTGCTGCTCGCGGAACAGCAGCGGCACCTGCTCGTGCAGCGCGAGCAGCTGACGGTCGTCGAGCCGCCCCTCGCCGTCGGCGAGGCGCACCTGATTGAGCGCCAGCCCCGTCTGGACGCGGATGGCGAACGTGCGCGGGACCACCTCGAGGTAGAGCTTGCCCCGGTAGCCGGCCGCGATCTCATCGAAGCGATGGTTGCGATCGGTGAGCACCCGCGTGAACACGTCGAGCCGGCCGGTCGAGCTCTTCGGGTTGGCCTTTGCCCGCACGTGCTCGGGCAGGCGCAGCTCCTCGATCAGCGGCACCAGGTAGGGGCGGTCGCGCTCGAGGGTGGCGCCGTCGCGGAGGTCGATCTGTTCGAACGCGAGATCCTCGATCTTCTGCTCGACCGTCGAGTCGCTGTCGGGCAGGAAGCTGCAGCGCAGCGCCCACGCGCGCTCGCCCAGGCGCAGGTCGACGCTCGCCGGCTGGACCGACTCCTTCGGGACGCGCCAGGCACCGGCGACGATCCACTCCTGCGCGATCGCCTCGCGCAGCATCTGCGCCGGCAGCACGCCGCCAGCCCGGGCGCGCTCGACGGTCGCGCTCACCGCGGTGGCACCAGCTTGCTCGGGCATCGGCCAAGAGTCTATGGACGAAGCACCGCGGAGCCCGCGCGGTCTCGTGCTCAACGCGGAAGCCGCCGGCCAGCCCGCCGCGCCGTCGCAGTGGGAGACAGATATCGCAAACACGGATATGTGGAAGTAGCGTGTTCTGCGGAAGCTTCAGGTCAGAAACACTCCCTTCAGGTCAGAAACACTCTCGACAAGGCTGACTCCGGCACTCGGCAGAAGGGGGCACGAGCTTGGGCGCCGTCATCCCTCTCCGGTGGTGCCCGAGAAAGAGATCGAGGTGTCAACCCCTCGATACCGGGTCTCCGCGGACGCCGCTGCTTCCTGCCGGGCGCGGCGTCCGTGAAGACCCGGTCTGCAGGATCAGGCGTGCGAGTCGAGCAGATCGCAGACCGATGACAGCTCCAGGCCGCGTGCCAGGTTTGCGATCGTCTCCAAGCGCGGCGAGCGCTTGGTGCACTCGAGCAGGCTGATCTCGGTTCTATGCAGGTCGCACAGATCGGCGAGCGCCTCCTGCGACAGTCCCAGGCGCCGCCGTTGCGAGCGCAGGTTGGCCGCGAATCGGTCGTGTACGGCGTCCACACGGCGAGTCTGCTCGCCAGCAGACGAAGCGTCTACAGACAGTTGTCGTCACGCGGCTCGATCTGTTTCCGAGTCGCCCCAGCTGCGATCGCCCGAGTTTCCGCGCTCTAGCCGCAGCCTGGTGAGGACGCGGCGGTTCACGCGTCACGCGAGCGTTGACTTCGCGACGCGCGGGTCTAGCCTGGCCGAACCGTCATCGCCATCGACATCCCACAACTCGACGCACCGCCGGGCCTGCTCCTCGATGCGCCGTCGATCGGGCTCGACCACCCGCGAGCGACGGAGATCGGCGCGCGAGGAGCGGCGGCCCGGCGACAAGGCCGATACCTCGTCGAGCGCCCTCTCGCCCGCCAAGTGCAGGGCGGGCAGGGCGACAGCCTCGCCGACGTGCTCCTGTTCCTGCTCGCCGCGGCCGACGGGCGCGTGTGCGCTCCGGAGCCTGTGTGCTAGCCTGTGGCCATGCGTGTGCACATAACGCTCGACGACGACCTGGTCGCACAACTCGACTCGCGTGTTGGCAGCAGGCGTCGCAGCGCCTTCATCTCGGAGACCGTGCGGCGCGTGCTGGAGGACGAGCAGCGCTGGGAGGACATCGAGGCTGGTCTGGGGGCGCTTGCTGGGGCTGCGCACGAGTGGGACGCCGATCCTGCGGGGTGGGTGGCAGCTCAGCGCCTCGGTGACGCCGCGCGGGTCGGCTAGCCCTTGCTGCTGCTCGACACGACGGTGCTGATCGACGCACTGCGTGGTCGGC
Source organism: Solirubrobacteraceae bacterium (assembly GCA_035553095.1). Lineage (GTDB taxonomy): Bacteria > Actinomycetota > Thermoleophilia > Solirubrobacterales > Solirubrobacteraceae > Palsa-744. The sequence continues at coordinate 123,859 of DATNDZ010000024.1, forward strand.
CGCTCGTCGCACGCTTGCGCGAGCTGCGCGCGGCGGGACAGGTGCCATGGATATGCGCGATCAACGTGGAGGAGATGATGCGTGGAACATCCGCTGCGGAGGAGCGCGCCGTCGTTCGCTTCCTCGCAGGCATGCGCCTTGCCCCGCTCGGCGGCGCCGAGGGCGAGTTGGCCGGACGCTGGCGTCGCGACTTCGCTCGAAAGGGGGTGACGTTGAGCCAGGCCGATTGTTTGATCGCGGCGGCCGCGCTCGGCGTTGGCGCTCGCCTGGCCACGGGCAACCCCAAGCACTTCCCGATGCCTGATTTGAGCGTGGAGCACTGGCCGGTGGGCAGCTGAGGCGCACCTCGACTCGACTCATCGCGCGATCGGTCCCGCGCGCTAGCCTCGACGAGTGCCCCTGGCCAGCTTCAGCGCACCCGTCCGCGAGTGGTTCGAGCGTGCCTTCGAGGCGCCGACGCCGGCGCAGGAGAAGGCGTGGCCGGCGATCGCGGCGGGGGAGAACGTGCTGCTGTCGGCGCCGACCGGCTCGGGCAAGACGCTCGCCGCCTTCCTGTGGGCGCTCGACCGGCTGAGCACCGAGAGGGCGGATGGCACCGGCACGCGCGTCGTCTACGTCAGCCCGCTGAAGGCGCTGGCGTACGACATCGAGCGCAACCTGCGCACGCCCCTGCGCGGCATCGGCGCCGAGGAGATCACAGTGGCCATCCGCACCGGCGACACGCCGCAGAAGGAGCGCGCGGCGATGGCGCGCAAGCCGCCGGACATCCTGATCACCACGCCCGAGTCGCTGTATCTGATCCTCACCTCGCAGGCGCGCTCGATGCTGGACGACGCCGAGGCCGTGATCGTCGATGAGATCCACGCCGTCGCCGCGAGCAAGCGCGGCTCGCACCTCGCGCTGACGCTCGAGCGCCTGGAGGCGCACGCCCGCAAGCCGCTGCAGCGGATCGGCCTGAGCGCCACGCAGAACCCGCTGGAGGAGATCGGCCGCTTCCTCGTCGGCCCCCGCCGCGAGGTGACGATCCTCGACGCCGGGCACAAGAAGGAGCTCGATCTTCGGATCGAGGTGCCCGTCGAGTCGATGGCCGAACCGGGCGGCCCGACGCCGCTCAGCGACCCGTCGCACGATCCGCTGGATCCTGTTCCTGGGGGCGAGTCCACGCGAAGCTCGATCTGGCCGGCCATATACCCGGAGCTGCTCGAGCAGGTCAAAGCTCACAGCTCGACGATCGTGTTCGTCAACAACCGTCGCTCGGCCGAGCGGGTGGCGCTCCGCCTGAACGAGCTCGCCGCCAAGGAGCTGGCCGATGATGAGAAGGAAGACGATGGACCGATCGCGCCGCTCGAAATCGCGCGTGCGCATCACGGGTCGCTGGCGCGCGAGGAGCGCACCAAGGTAGAGGAGCTGTTGAAGGGCGGCGAGCTGCCCTGCCTCGTCGCCACTAGCTCGCTCGAGCTGGGGATCGACATGGGCGCCGTGGACCTGGTGCTGCAGATCGAGTCGCCCAAGTCGGTGGCGCGCGGGCTGCAGCGCATCGGGCGCGCCGGCCACAACGTCCACGACGTCAGCCGCGGGCGCATCTTCCCCAAGTTCAGGGGCGACCTGCTCGAGTGCGCCGTGGTCGTGAGGCGCATGCACGAAGGTCTGATCGAGCCCACCGTCGTCCCGCGCAACGCGCTCGACGTGCTCGCCCAGCAGATCGTCGCCATCGCCGTGTCGGGCGATCCCGCGAAAGCGGGCATAGATGGAAATCAGGACGACGCAGGCATCCGCGTCCAGGACCTGCATGCGCTCGTGACGAGCAGCTACCCCTATGCCGAGCTCTCGATGGAGCTGCTGGAGAACGTGCTCGACATGCTCGACGGGCGCTACCCGTCGAAGGACTTCGGCGAGCTGCGCGCGCGGATCGTGTGGGACCGGCTCGCCGGCACGATCCGCCCGCGCAAGGGCTCGCGCCAGCTGGCCATCGCCAACGCCGGCACGATCCCCGACCGTGGCCTGTACTCGGTGACGCTGCCCGATGGACGGCGCGTGGGCGAGCTCGACGAGGAGATGGTCTACGAGGCTCGCCCCGGGCAGGCCTTCCTGCTCGGCGCCTCCACCTGGCGGATCGAGGAAATCGGCCGCGATCGCGTGATCGTCACGCCGGCGCCCGGCGCGCCGGGGGCGGTGCCCTTCTGGAAGGGCGACTCCGTCGGGCGGCCCAAGGAGCTCGGTGAGGCGATCGGCGCCTTCTCGCGCTGGGCCATCGAGCAGGAACCGCAGACCCTGATCGACGGCTATGACCTCGACGAGCGGGCTGCGCGCAACCTGCTCGCCTACCTGCGCGAGCAGCAGGACGCCACGCGCGTGCTGCCCAGCGAGCGCACGATCGTGCTCGAGCGCTTCCGCGATGAGATCGGCGACTGGCGCCTGTGCGTGCTCTCGCCCTTCGGCGGCCGCGTGCACTCGGCCTGGGGCCTTGCCATCGCCGCGCGCATCCGCGAGCGCATCGGGATCGAGGCCGACGCGATCTCCTCCGACGACGGCATCGTGCTGCACCTGCCCGACCTCGACGCCGACGAGGCCGAGGCGCTGCCCTCCGCCGCCGAGCTGATCATGCTCGAGCCCGACGAGGTCGAGCAGGCGATCACCGTCGAGCTCGGCGGGTCCGCGCTCTTCGGCGCGCGCTTCCGCGAGAACGCCGCCCGCGCGCTCCTGATCCCGCGCGCCTATCCCGGCAAACGCACGCCCCTGTGGCAGCAGCGCCTGAAGGCGCAGAACCTGCTCGAGGTGGCACGCCGCTACGCCGACTTCCCGATCGTGCTCGAGACCTACCGCGAGTGCCTGCGCGACGTGCTCGACGTGCCCGGCCTGGAAGCGCTGCTGCGTGCGCTGCATGCCCGCGAGATCTCGCTCGTCGAGGTCGAGACGCCGACCGCCTCGCCGTTCGCCTCCTCGTTGCTGTTCGACTACGTCGCGACCTACATGTACGAGGGCGACACGCCCAGCGCCGAGCGCCGCGCCGCCGCGCTCTCGCTCGACCGCGACCTCCTGCGCGAGCTGCTCGGTCAGGAGGAGCTGCGCGAGCTGCTCGACCCCGATGCGTTGCAGCGCGTCGAGGATGACCTGCAGCATCGCTCCGAGATCACCCGCGCCACCGGACGCGACGGGCTGCACGACGTGCTGCGCCACGTCGGCGATCTCAACGACGAGGAGGTCGCCGCGCGGGTGTTCGAGGGGATCGACCCCGCGCCGATGCTGGCCGAGCTTCAGCGCGAACGCCGGGCGATCCGCCTGCGCGTCAACGGCCAGCCGCGCTGGGTCGCGGCGGACGAGGCCGGGCTCTACCGCGACGCGCTGTCGGCCGCGCCGCCCGGCGGGCTGCCCGAGGCGTTCCTCGCCGACGTGCCCGACGCGCTGCGCATCCTCGTCGCCCGCTACGCCCGCACGCACGGGCCGTTCACGAGCGAGGAGCTGCGCGCCCGCTACGGCGTCGACGCCGCCGCCGTGCTGCGCGAGCTGGAGCGCGCCGGGGACATCGTCAGAGGCGAGCTGCGCCCCGGCGGGACCGGCCGGGAGTGGTGCGACGTCGAGGTGCTGCGCCGTCTGCGCCGCGCCTCGCTGGCGGCGCTGCGCAAGGAGATCGAGCCGGCCGAGCAGCAGGCGCTCGCCGCCTTCCTGCCCGCCTGGCAGGGAATCGACCGCCACCCCAGCGCGGGCGCCGGCATCGACCGCCTGCGCGAGGTGCTCGTGCCGCTGCAGGGGCTCGCCCTGCCGGCCGAGATCTGGGAGCGCGACGTGCTGCCGCGCCGCACCGGCGCCTATTCGCCCTCGTGGCTGGATCAGCTGTGCGCGAGCGGTGAGCTGGTGTGGGTGGGGGCCGGGCCGCTGCACCGCTCCGGGCGCGTGGCGCTGTACTTCCGCGAGGACGCCCCCCTGATCGGACCGCCCGCGGGGGCCCAGCGCCGGGCCTCCGGCGGCGCGGGCGCATCGAAGGCGACCGACACGCCCGCGCACGAGCTCCTGCGCGCGCGCCTGGCACAGAGCCCGTGCTTCTTCGCCGACCTGCTCGCCGAGCTCGACCTGCCCGCCGAGCTGCTGCGCGAGACCCTGTGGGATCTCGTCTGGAGTGGCGAGGCGACCAACGACGCCTGGGCGCCGCTGCGCGCGCCGCGGCTGGCGCTCGCCCGCGCGCGCCCCGAACGCCGCTCGTCCGCCCGCCGCTTCAGCTCACGCCGCACCGGCGCGCAGTCCCAGGTGCAGGGGCGCTGGGGCTTGACCGACCCGATCTTTCGCCTTCCCGCCGCGGCCGACCGCGCCGGCGCGAGCGGCTCGGGCGCGCTCGCCGCGGCCGGACCCGAGCGCCGCCGCGCGCTGGCCGAGCTGCTGCTCGAGCGCTACGGCGTGCTCACGCGCGAGCAGGTGCTCGCGGAGGGGATCAAGGGCGGCTTCGCGATGCTCTACGACACGCTCTGCAACCTCGAGACGCTTGGCGTCTGTCGCCGCGGCTACTTCGTCGAGGGTATGGGCGGCGCGCAGTTCGCGCTGCCCGGAGCCGTCGAGCGGCTGCGCGCTGCTCGCTCGTGCGGCGCTCCCGCCGGCGCAGCCGCGCCCGCCGCACCGCCCGCCGCCGGAGCCGCAGCGCCGGCGCGCTCGATCGCCGAGCGGCCGCGCACGCTCGTGCTCGCCGCCGCCGACCCGGCACAGCCCTATGGGGCGGCGCTGCCCTGGCCCAAGCGCGACGCCCAGGAACGCCGGCCCTCGCGCGTGGCCGGCGCCTACGTGGTGCTGGTCGCAGACGAGCCCGTGCTCTACGTCGAGCGCGGCGGACGCGGTCTGCTGACGTTCGCCGCCGGCGCGGGCTCCCCAGCGCAGGACGAGCTGCCCGCGCTCGCGCGCGGCGATCGCGAGGCGGTCGAGCTCGGGCTGAGCGCCCTGGCCGAAGCCGTGCGCTCCGGCCGCGTGCCCAAGCTCGCGCTCGAGCGGATCGACGGTGCCCCTGCGAACGGGTCCGAGCTCGCCTCGACGCTGCTCGAGCTCGGCTTCCACGCAGGCCCGCGGCGCCTGACGCTCAGCGCCTGAGCGGGGCGCACGGACCGATCCGGCGGTCGTGCGCCGGCTTCGCCACGTGGCCCGCGAGTCCGTCTCAGTACCGCTAAAACGCCCTTCGTTCGGGCTGCCGGTACGCCGGAGACATTGGTGGAAGGACTCGATCTATTCGGGTATAAAGAATACGAGTAGCTTCAAAAGTAGCATTGCGTCTCTCGCGTCAATGATTTAGTCTTTAGAATCATGGGGATACGTGGAACCAACAGGGGGCAGACGCCGATGTATCGGCGGCTCCCTCACGGCCCCAACGGGATGTCGCGCGAGGACGTCGCTCGCAATCAGCGCGCGCGTATGTACGGAGGCATGATCGAGGCCGTCCACGAACGCGGCTATCCGCACACGACCGTGGCCCACGTGATCGCACTGGCCGGCGTCTCGCGACGCGCCTTCTACGAGCAGTTCGCCAACAAGGAAGCGTGTTTCCTGGCGACGTACGACATCGTGGTGGCGCGAGCGCGCAAGCTCGTGCTCGACGCGTGGACGCGCGAGCGCGGCTGGGCCAACCGGCTGCACGGCGCGTGCAAGGCCCTGCTCGAGGACTTCGCCGAGCAGCCGAAGGGTCCGCGCCTGGTGCTGGTCGACTCGCTCGGCATCGGTCCGAAGGCGCGCGAGCGGATGACGCTCGCCTCGACCACGTTCGAGCGCGTCGTGACGATGGCCTTCCAGGCCGACCCCAGCGGCGCGGAGATCTCGCCGCTCACCGTGCGCGCGATCGTCGCCGGCATTCGCCACGTCGCCTTCACGAGGATGTACGAGCATCGCGAAGAGGAGCTGCACACGCTGACCGACGAACTGCTCGACTGGATCGAGTCCTACCGCTCGCCGGTGGCCCGGCGCCTGACCGTCTCCGGGCTCGTCAAGCCCGACCTGGTCGAGCCGGAGCCGGCCGCCTTCCTCGCGAGCGACGACCGCCGCTCGCGCGCGCTCGGCGCGCTCGTCCACCTCACCCTCGACGAACGCTACTCGGAGCTGAGCGACCCGCAGATCGCGCAGTTCGCCGGCATCTCGACCGAGGGCTTCCACAAGCTGTTCCCCGACAAGGAGGCCTGCTTCCTGGCGGTGCTGGACGAGTTCGTCGCCGAAGCGATGGAGGCCGTCAAGAGCTCGATCGAACGGGCCTCGAGCTGGCCCGAGGCGGTGCACCTGGCAGTCGGCGCGCTGGTCGAGTACTTCGCCAGCCACGAGGCGCTCAGCCGCCTCGCCTTCATCGAGATCTTCGATGTCGGGCCGGGCATGATCGGACGCATGACGCGCTCGATCGAAGCCTTCACGATCCTGCTCGACGAGCTCGGGCCGGAGGCGCGCCGCGGACCTCTGGTCACACGCGAAGCGATCACCGGCGCGATCTGGGGCATCGTCTCGGCTTACTCGGCGCACGACCGCGTGCGCCAGCTGCCCCATCTGGTCGACCAGCTCACGTTCCTCGTGCTCGCCCCATACGTAGGCGCCAAGTCGGCGATGGAGACCGTCGAGGCGACGCGCAGGTCGCTGCCGAGCGACTACTGAAGGACACCTCATCTGCGAAGGTGGGCGCGATGAGCGAGCCCATCTCAGCACCCAGCTCGCGACCGGGGCCCTCCCGCCCCGGCCCGCGCCGCGTCGGCCACAAGGGCGCCGATCTGATCGAGCCGGGTAACACGCTGGCCAGCTTCGACGCCGCGCTGCACCACGGCGTGGACATGATCGAGCTCGACGTGCTCTCCGAGCGCGCCGACGGCAGCGGCGAGCTGCTCGTCGCGCACGACTACGAGGACACGCGCGCACGCGAGCCGCTGAGGTTCGAGCAGGCGCTCGCACATCTCGCGGGCGAGCGCTTCGCCGCGCTCGACTTCGATGTCGACGTCAAGATCCCCGGCTACGAGCGCCGCGTGGTGGACGCGCTGCGCGAGCATGGGCTGATCGAGCGCAGCCTCGTCAGCTGCATGTTCCCGCAGGCGCTTGCGCGCATCCGCGCGCAGGAGCCGGCGCTGCGTCTGGGGCTGTCCGTGCCGCGCGTGCGCCGCGACTACACGACCGACATGCTCACCGCGATCCCGGCGCTGGCGATGCTCACGGGGTACCGCGCGATGCTCCCCGTCCGCGTGCGGGCCGGCCTGCGCGAGCGGCGATATGACGCCGTCATGGCCCACTGGCGCGTCATCACCCCGAGGCTCGTGCGCGCCGTGCGCGAAGGCGGCGGCGAGCTATATGCGTGGACGGTCGACGACAGCACCCGCATCGCCAGGCTCACGCAGCTGGGCGTGGACGGGATCATCACCAACGATCCACGGCTGTTCTAGCTGCCGGTCAAGGGCAGCGCAAGCGGGGGCAGCGCGAAAGCAGACACGACGGCAAGAGCAGCCGAGGGCCGAACCGAGCATGGCTGGGGCGCCGGTCGGCCTCAGCCGACAGCCTCCCCGCCAAAGGCGTAGCATCGCCCACTGATCCGAACAGATCCGACTAGCGAGGAGGACCGGAATGGCCGATTTCCTCGAGGACGCCGAGCGAGCTGCGCTGCACGCCGCCGCGCATCTGCTCCCGCCGAGCTGGCGACATGTCGCCGAGCTCTTGACCGCGCCGATCCCAGCGACGCCGAGCGCGCGGATCGCCGCCCCGGATGACGAGCCGGCCAAAAGGCTCGATCAGGTCGAGCACATCGTCGTCGTGATGCTCGAGAACCGCTCGTTCGACCACATGCTCGGCTACCTCTCGCTGCCCAAAGACCAGGGTGGCGGCGGGCGCGACAAACTCGACGGATTGCAGGGCCCGCCGCGGGACTCCAACCCCTACGACAAAAAAGGCTGGCCGATCCACAGGCTCGACCGCACCGAATTCAGCGGCGAGGACGAAGACCCCGATCACTCGGCGCACTCGGTCGACGAGCAGCTCGCAAACGGCGGCAAGGGCTTCGTCGAGAACTTCGCCCGCATCTCCACGGCGCGCGCCCGTCGCGAAAACAAGCCCGTCCCCGATCCCGGTCTCGTGATGGGCTACTACGACGCCGAGGCCCTGCCCGTCTACGACCACCTCGCCGAGCACTACTGCGTCGTCGACCGCTGGTTCAGCTCAGTCGCCGGGGCCACCTGGCCCAATCGCCTCTACGCGGCGACGGGCAGGGCGGCCGGCACGCGCGACGACGTCGCCCCGCCGCTCTACTCGCTACCGAGCTTCATCCGCTACCTCGACGAGCACGAAGTCGACTGGCGCTGGTACTCCTTCGATCCCGCGACGCTGCGCGCGATCGACCCCGCCTACCGCTTCAGCCAAGGCCATCGCTTCTCCTTCGTCGATTCGCGCAAGCTCAGCACGGCCGAGCGCGCCGTCGGCGAGCTGACCGAGGAAGGCCCTTCCTTCCTCGACGACGTAGCCGAAGGCAACCTGCCTCCGGTCAGCTGGATCGACCCGCGCTTCAAGGACCTCCGAGTCCTCGGCCCGAACTCCAACGACGATCACCCGCCCTCGGACGTGCTCGCCGGACAGGACCTCGTGCTCACGATCTACCACGCGCTCAGCGCCAACGCGGAGCTGTGGAAGAAAACGCTGCTCCTGATCACCTACGACGAGCACGGTGGCTTCTACGACCACGTACCGCCGCCGCCCGCCGTCGACGACGACCACGACTTCCAGCGCCTCGGCGTACGCGTGCCGGCGCTGCTCGTCTCCCCATTGGTCGCCCCCCGCACCAGTTCGACCGAGCTGCTCGGCGAGGACTTCCACTTCGACCACACGTCGATCGTCAAAACGATCCTGACCCGCTTCTGCAAGGACGCGGGCGGCCAAATACCCGCGATGACCGCTCGTGTTGCCGCGGCCAATCACCTCGGACACCTGCTCGCGCCGCAAGCCAACGCCGCCGCCGCGCCCGACCACACCGAGGTCGCCAGCAAGCTCGAAGCCTGGCGCAAGGATTGGGTCGAGGCTCGCTTCAAGGACCCCACCGCCGCGGGAGAACCGGTCGGACACCTGACCGACTTCCAGACCGGCTTCTACGAGATGGCGCGGCTTCTGCGGCGCGCCGGTCTGCCTGGTGGCCATCCGTGATTGCGCCGCAGAGCATCGACCATGCATCCGGGTCGCGCCCGGTGTCGGAGTCGACTGAGAGTGATGCGCCGCAGGTGCGCTGCTGTGCCCTAGCTAGCGCTCGTCGGGAGGCGATCCAGCCTCTGCACGAATGCCTCATGAGGGACTATGAGCAACTCGTGGCGGCGCTTAGCCGCCTCGAGCCGCGCAGCGAGCCGCATGAGAAGGAAGAGCGAAAGCCGGCGTATCATCCCCCGCTCGTTCGCTTGCCGCTAAAGATCGCGGTCGATCGGCACATCAGACGGCGACTCAAGGAACTCTCCGACGCCTATACACAGCTCGCCGCCGGTGCCAACGAAAGCGACGTGGAGTGGTTCGATCGCGCATGCAGCCGCAGTTCTGCTTTCCGTGAATCGGTTCCTCCGCACAAGCTGCCTAGGCTCTTCGCCGCAGTGGGTGTCCTGATCGGATTGGCACCGAAGGTTATAGCGACTGTCTCCAATATCCACATCTCGGGATTCAGCGATCTGCACGGCTTTGTAATATTTCCGATTGCATGGCTGGTGTTCTACGTGACCATCTTTTACGCCTTTGGCGTTAGACGCTCATTTCATGCAAAGCGGGCATTGCTCCTGGGTGAATGGCCCAACACAGTGATCGAGACGCCGCCAGCCGTCAACGTGTACTGGGATGAGCTCCAGCTCTTCTCGGTCTTGCACCGCCGCAAGCGGCCGGAACCGCGGTTTGTTGGCGCCTGCGACATCGTCATCGTTCTCCTTGTGGGGGCGTTTGTCGCCGCCCTACCCACGCTCGGTGGGTTTCACTATTCGACCGGATACTCGATTGGCTTGGGTGTCGCCTACTTGGCGTTCTTGATCTTCGTATTTGCCATGCTATGCCGAGAAGAAGAGTGGAGCTTGAAGAACTGGCGGTGACCACTAGCCTCGACAGCGTGCTCGCGGCGGCTGCCCCGTGCGGCCGCGCCTAGAACGGCAGCTGCCAGGTCCACGGCTTGTTCTTCTCGCTCACCGGCGGCACGAAGTAGTAGCCGCCGCCGAGGACATTCTCGCCTAGGGCTCCGAAGAGCAGGGCATCGACGCCGCTTCCCTGTTCGGGAAAGTCAGGATTGCGCATCCAGCCACGAACGATGAACTCGAACTGCGTGCTGATCGTGCGGCCGAACGCGATGAAGGCCAGCCCTCGAGCAAGCCCGCGATCGGCTGCGGCGATCAACGGGTAGCCTCGACGGAAGATGCGCCGCTTGGCGTCGTCTGCTCCTCCGCGCGGGTTCGCCTTGCGTATGTGTGCCGTTGCGGCCACCGCTTTGTTCGACTGTTCGGCGGCAAACTTCGGTTCGTTATTGAGCAGGGCGTCCTCGTCTTCGAGGTCGAGGCTGGCTCCTGAGACCTTGAAGCGACCGACCGAGGCCTCCTGGGTGCTCTGCGAGAGCTTGTCCCACGCCCTTGAGCCGAACGTGCTGACGCGCACGACCAGGTACGTGCCGTTCTTGGTCCAGTCGGGCTCGTTCGGAGGCTTGTCTCGCAGATCGGTGGGGAAGTGTGGGCCCTTGCCCGGTTCGCTCCCGTATGGGCTCGGTGTCGGCGGCGGTTCTGCTGGCGGGTTGTCCGGGTAGTCGCCAAGGTTCGCCGGGTCCACGAATACGAGCGCCGCGTCCTGTTCGGAGTTGCGCGGATTGAGGTTCGAGGTGCCGTCCAGGAAGCCGATCAGGGCTCGTCCCTCGTGCCTTGCCGTGCGACCGGCCCGGCTGTTATAGCGCTGCGAACCGATCACGGTCGAGACCACCGTCAATTCCTGTGAAAGCTCCTGCTCGACGCGTCGTACCACGTGCTCGCAGACGTAGAGATTGTCCGCGCAGATTTGGAGGACGAGGTCCCCAGAGTCCGTGTTCGGGGGAGGAGCATCGCCGAGCTCGCCCCACGGGATCGGCACTAGGTCCTGGGGGCGCTGAGCGGTTTCCACACCGAGCTTGCTGAAACCGCTGTCGGAGATACCAAGCGTGATCGTGAGGTGTGCGCGGTCGTAGTCGTCGCTGAACCCGAGCTCGCCGGTCTCCTGCGACGGCTGGTCCTTGGCCTCGGACGGGTTCGGCGGGTCAAGATCTGAGCGCAGCTCCCGTTCGACGACCGAGCCGAGCGCCCGCAACGCTTCACGCGCGTTCTCGTTTGCAAAGCTCAGCGTCGCGAGCAGCAGATGCTCGGGTGGGCGGTTGACTATGCCTGCCTGCGGATGACCGCTCATCGGAGCCTCAGCGGGTGCGCCGGTTGTGCCGCGGCTGGTCTAGGCGGGGTGGGGGCCATGCCTTCCTCCTTGGTCGAAGATCGACGAGCGAGCCGAGCATAGAGCCCTCGCGCGCAATGTCAATCATGACGACTATTCGGCTATCTGGAGCTTCAGCCGACATCGAGTAGTCGGAAGCGCTACGATCAGCCGCATTAATTCGCTCCGCAAGCGCTCCGACAAGAGCGAGGGGAGGATTCGATGGCAGCTGAACAGGGCTGGCCCACACTGCCGAGAGACAACAAGCTCTTCCCGACGGCCGAGAGCATCCAGAGTATCGGCGGGCTAGTGGCCGTGGTGATCGGCGTCCTCGCGATCGCGGGCCTGGCCGTGGCGACGATGGCTTTTATCGACAGCGGCAGGGACGCCAACACCATGATCCCGCTCACGACGTCCGCCTTCGGGGTGATCTCGGCCGTCGTCGGCGCCTACCTCGGCATCAAGATCGGAACCGATCAAAGCAAAGGCCTTGCGCAGGACGCGAGCGAAGCGCACGCGAAGCTCGCGGCCGTGCAGTCGTTCGTGCCCGAGGAGAAGCAGGACGCTGCTCTGAAAGCTGTAACCAACGCCGCCGAAATGACCGGCGCCGATCCCAAGCACGGCACGGGCTCCTAGCGACTCGCGCTCGCTTGTCCTTCGGAACGGCAATTGCAGCCACGTCCTGTGCCGTGTGCGGGCCACCGCCGTACGGCCGGGCGCCGCGTGCTAGGCACACTCGCCCATTCAGGCATCTCGTCCAGGGACGGCAGGTCTTGGTCCATCTCGAGGGGTGCGTGGCCATGCGAGCAGCGCAGACGCGCGCAATCTCAAGCGCGATCAGGCGGTCGTCGTTCCGCCCTCCGGCGGCGAATTGCTGAGCAACAGCGTCAAATGCCTACGCTTCCTTGCGCTGCGCTCAGTCGTTGGCTGAGTCCGCACCGCCTAGTCTCCGCGCAGCCAGCGCTCAGCCGATCACGCAGGTGGCGGCGGAGAATCCGGCCGGATCCGAGCCGGCCAGGCTGTGGCGGCCTGGGCTCGTCGTGCGCGAGAACTGCGCCAGCACGGTCGATTTGTGGCGCCACTGGAAGGTGACGATGCCGCGCAGGGTGAAGGCCGGCTGGCCGGTCACCGGGTTGAGCTCGAAGCTTCGCCCGGCCTGGCGCGCCGTGAGCCCGGAGCCGACGGTGGCGTAGCCGGCCGAGGCTTTGCTCAGGTCGGTCCAGGTCTTGGTCGCCGTGTTCATGTACTGCAGGCGAAAGCGCATGTACATGGTGTCGTGCGCGTGGTGGTCGCCCGGCATCGAGCCGCGGATGCCGACCGTGTTCGGTTGGTCGGGCGGGTTGCAGACGTCGATCGTCGCCCACAGCAGGCGCGAGCGCAGCAGCGCGGTCGTGTCGATCGCCTGTCGCGCGCGCTGGTTCGGCGCCGCCGCTCCGGCTGAGAGTGGTGGGATGAGTGCGAGCGCCGTGAGCGCGGCGATCGCGATGCCTGTCAGCGACCGCATCATGCAATTGAAGATACCCTCGCGAAGCTCGCAGTTGCGGCGCTGCAAAGGCGCTCCGGCGTCGCCGATGCTGCGTTCCGGGCGGCGTGTGATATGCCTGCCGGATGGCTGGGATGCGATCAGAGGAGGTGGTCGAGCTTCTCGGCAAGGTGCCCGTGTTCTCGACTCTGGTCAAGGAGGACCTCGAGCGGATCGCACAGTTCGCCGTGCCGCGCGAGTTCTCCTCGGGCGAGGTCGTGTTCCGCGAGGGCGACGCGAGCGACACCTGCTACGTCGTCCACACCGGCCGCGCTCGTGCGATCCGGACGCATCGGGACGGCCGTACGTTGACGCTCGCGACGTTCGGCCCCGGCGACATCTTTGGCGAGTTGGCGCTGTTCGAGGACGAGCGGCGCTCGGCGACGGTCGAAGCGATCGAGCCGACCGGCGTGGTGGCGGTGCTCGGACCGGACATGCGGCGCCTGATGTCCGAACACGCCGAGATCTCCGCGCGCCTGGTGATCGCGCTCGGGCGGCGGCTGCGGGAGACGAACGAGCGCCTGCAGCGCCAGTCCTTCTCGACCGTGCAGAGTCGCGTGGCGGTCGTGCTCTCGCAACTGGTCGAGCAGGAGCTGACCGACGGCAGTCGCGGCGACGTGCTCGTCACGGCCACGCAGGCCGACCTCGCCCAGCTCGCCGGCTCCTCGCGCGAGTCGGCCAGCCGCTTCCTCGCCGTGCTCGAGCGCGCCGGGGTGATCTCGCAGGGCAGGGGGCGCCTCACCGTTCACGACCCCGAGGCGCTCAAGCAGTATGTCTTCTAGGAAACCGCGTGGCAGGCGGCGCAAGACCGGGCACGCGGGCGCGCGCAAACCGAGCTCAGACGGCGAGGACCACGCCAACGAGGACTCCGGCAAGGAAGACCCAGTCAAGGAGGATCCCGACAAGGGGGGTGGCGGAAAGAAAGGCGCCGGCGGCGCCGGCGGCGCAGGCTCCAAGCGCGTCGGCTCTCGGCGAGGCGGCTCCGGCAAGGGCGCGGCCGCCAAGGCCGGCTCCGCGCGGGGCGCGACCGCCAAAGGGAGCACGGGCAGTGGCGCCGGCTCGGGTCGGGGCGGCTCGCGCAGGAGCGGCGCCGGTAGCAGCGGCTCGGCCAAGGGCGGCTCCGCCAAGGGCGGCTCCAGCAAGGGCGCCTCCACCAAGGGCGGCCCTCGGCGCGGGAGCGCCCGGGAGCGGTCTGCGGGCGGGGTGGTCGTGCGCGGCGACGAGGTGGTCGTGATCGTGCCCACCCGCCGCGCCTCCGATGGATCCAAGGTGGTCGGGCTGCCCAAGGGGCACATAGATCCGGGCGAGAGTCCGCTCGAGGCGGCCACCCGGGAGGTGCGCGAGGAGACGGGGATCGTGGCGGAGCCGATCACCGAGCTCGGGGAGACGCGCTACTGGTACCGCCGCGGCGGTCAGACGATCCCGAAGTCGGTTTCGTTCTATCTCTTCGAGTACGTGGGAGGCAGCACCGACGACCACGACGACGAGGTCGAAATGGCCTGGTGGATGGGGCTCGAGGATGCGCTGACCGAGCTCAGCCACGCCGCCGAGCGCGAAATGGTGGCACGGGCCGTTGCGTACTTGGAGGCGGAGAGCAAAGAACGGTAGCCTGCGCTCCGTGCAGGTGCTCAACTTCTACTCGACGATCTTCGCCGACGAGCTCAAGCGCGGGCGCAAGACCGCCACGATCCGCCTCGGCGACAAGTCGGGGAAGTACCGCAAGAACCAGCTCGTGCTGGTCACGATCGGCTATCAGCACTCGCCGCGCGAGCGGATCTTCGAGGCCGTGATCGACCAGGTCGAGGTGATGAAGCTGGTCGACCTCTCCCCGCGCGACATCAAGCACGACAACCCCGAGTTCCGCCGTCACGATGAACTGATCAACTTCCTCGAACAGATCTACGGCCGAGACGTGTCGACGCAGGACACCGTCACGGTCGTGCGCTTCTCGCAGATCCTGGACAACCCGAGCGGCATGGCGGCGGCGATGAAGGGGTTCGGCGGCGCCCAGAACTGAAGGGGGGTCGGCCCGCAGCGGCCGCCCGAGGAGCTCGCGGGGCCCCGGCTAGCGCCCTGCAGGCGCCCGCGTTTCGTTGGCAGTTTCGCTCTCAAGTGCCATTTTCCCTTGATAGAGCGCGGTCGGGCCTATATATTGTGAGCACTGTTGGCACTCTCCGCGGAGAGTGCCAGAGGCGTTGAGCCCTCCGGCGCGGAGCGCCGGAAACCGCGGCGAAGCGCCCGAAGCACTCTCTAGATGGAGGTTTTCGATATGAAGCTGAAGCCCCTGGGCGATCGCCTGATCGTGCGGGCGATCGAGGAGGAGCAGACCACCGCGAGTGGGCTCGTCCTCCCCGACACTGCGAAGGAGAAGCCGCAGAAGGGTGAGGTCGTGGCCGCCGGCGACGGTCGCCTCGACGACGACGGCAAGCGGATCCCGCTGGACGTGAAGAAGGGCGACGAGGTCCTCTACAGCAAGTACGGCGGGACCGAGATCAAGATCGACGGGGAGGACCTGCTCGTGTTGCGCGAGTCCGACGTCCTTGCCCTGGTCGAGGCATAAAGGAGATTTTTTAATGGCTCACAAGGAGATCAAGTACAACAGCGAGGCCCGCGCCGCGCTCGAGGCGGGCGTGGACGCGGTCGCCAACGCGGTCAAGGTCACGCTCGGCCCCAAGGGCCGCTACGTGGTGCTGGACAAGAAGTTCGGCGCGCCCACGATCACCAACGACGGCGTCACGATCGCCCGTGAGATCGAGGTCGAGGACGTCTTCCAGAACCAGGGCGCCCAGCTCGTGCGCGAGGTCGCCACGGCGACCAACGACGTCGCCGGTGACGGCACGACGACTGCGACCGTGCTCGCCCAGGCGATCGTTCGCCAGGGCCTGAAGAACGTCGCGGCCGGTGCCAACCCGCTTGCCCTCAAGCGCGGCATCGAGAAGGCCGTCGACGAGGTCGTCAAGAACATCGCCACGCAGTCCAAGGAGGTCTCCGGCAAGGACCAGATCGCCCGCGTGGCGACGATCTCGGCCGGCGACGACGAGATCGGCGACGTGATCGCCGACGCGATCGAGAAGGTCGGCAAGGACGGCGTCGTGAACGTCGAGGAGGGCCAGACGTTCGGCATGGACCTCGAGTTCACCGAGGGCATGCAGTTCGACAAGGGCTACATCTCGCCGTACATGGTCACCGACCAGGAGCGCATGGAGGCGGTGCTCGAGGATCCCTACGTCCTCATCGCCAACTCCAAGATCGGCTCCGTGCGTGACCTCCTGCCCGTGCTGGAGCAGGTCATCCAGTCCGGCAAGCCGATCCTGATCATCGCCGAGGACGTGGAGGGCGAGTCCCTCGCCACGCTCGTGGTGAACAAGCTCCGGGGCACCTTCACCGGCGTCGCGGTCAAGGCTCCGGGCTTCGGCGATCGCCGCAAGCGCATGCTCGAGGACATCGCGATCCTCACGGGCGGCGAGGTGATCACCGAGGAGATGGGCCTCAAGCTCGAGAACACCCAGATCTCGCAGCTCGGTCGCGCCCGCCGTGTTGTCGTGGCGAAGGACACGACGACGATCGTCGACGGCGCCGGCGAGGGTGAGGCGATCCGCGGGCGCATCAACCAGATCAAGGCCGAAGTCGAGTCGACCGACTCGGACTTCGATCGTGAGAAGCTCCAGGAGCGCCTGGCCAAGCTCTCCGGCGGCGTGGGCCTGATCAAGGTCGGCGCCGTCACTGAGGTCGA
>DATNDZ010000025.1:0-48421 GCA_035553095.1 Solirubrobacteraceae bacterium
CGCTTCGGCTACCGCATGGGTGACGGCAAGGCGCTCGACGCGATGATCCACGACGGCCTCACCAACCCCTTCTCGGGCAAGCACATGGCTCAGGAGGCCTCAGAGGTCGCCGCCGAACTCGAGATGACGCGGCCCGACATGGACCGCTGGGCGCTGCGCTCGCACCAGCTGGCGATCAAGGCCACCGACGAGGGACGCCTTCCCGAGGAGATCGTGCCGGTGACGATCTCGTCCCGCAAGGGCGACACGGTCGTCGAGATCGACGAGGCGCCGCGTCGCGACACGTCGCTCGAGGTGCTGGCCAAGCTGCCCTCGATCTTCGTCAAGGACGGCTCCCACACGGCCGGCAACTCACCCGGCGTCAACGACGGCGGTGGCGCGCTCGTGCTCTCCTCCGAGGAGTGGGCGCAGGCAAACGGTAAGGAGGCACTCGCCGAGATCGTCGCCCACGCGCAGAGCGCCAACGACTTCGCCTATCTCGCTACCACGCCCGCCAGCGCGGCCAAGAAGGCGCTCGAGAAGGCGGGCCTGCAGCCGGGCGACATCGATCTGTGGGAGATCAACGAGGCGTTTGCCTCGGTGACGCTCAACTCGATCCGGATGCTCGGCATCGACGAGGAGCGCGTCAACGTCAACGGCGGGGCCGTCGCCCTCGGGCATCCGATCGGAGCCTCCGGTGCGCGCATCCTCGGCAGCCTGGTCCACGAGTTGCGCCGGCGCGGCGGCGGCTACGGCTGCGCCGCGATCTGCTCGGGCGGCGGTCAGGGCGACGCCGTCATCCTCAAGGTGTGAGCTCGTCGTGAGCGCCTGCTCGACCGACGGTTGCGCCTGTGCTGCCCGCCCGGGTCGGGACGATCTCGGGTAGCTGATCGTGCAGCAGGGCCTTCGGCAGATGCTCGGCAGCGCCGGCGGCCGGGACGGGCGGCAGTCGATCCAGACAGACGAGGACGGCCTCAATGCGGCGGCGCGGGGCGACGGGCGCGGACGCCCGGCCGCGTTCTTCGACCTCGACAAGACGCTGATGGCGGGCTCCTCGGGCGTCTTCTTCGCCCGCGCGGCATATGAGACGGGGATGATCTCGCGCTCTCGCCTGGCGCGAGACGTGTACGAGAACCTGCGCTTTCGCCTGCGCGGCTCGACCGACGATCGCGCCGACGACGTGCGCAGGCGCGTCGGCGAGATGATCGCGGGGGTTCCGGTGCGCGACCTGCAGCGGCTCTCGCCGCGCGTGCTCGCGGGCGTGCTGCCGCGGCTGTACCCGCAGATGCTGGAGCGCGCCTACGCGCATCAGGACGCCGGGGTCCCCGTCTACATCCTCACCGCCGCCTCGCAGGAGATGGCCGACCTGCTGGCTCACGTGCTCGCCTTCGACGGTGGGCTCGGCTCGCGATCTGAGATCGTCGACGGCCGCTATACCGGTCGGCCGGCCGGGCCGTTCAACTACCGCGAGGGCAAGGTCGTCTCGATGCGTGAGCTGGCCGCGCGTGAGGGGATCGACCTGTCGCTCTCGCACGCCTACTCGGACTCCGAGTCCGACCTGCCGATGTTGCGGGCCGTCGGCAAACCGGTGGTCGTGAACCCCGATCCCGAGCTGCGGCGGATCGCGATGGACGAGGACTGGGAGGTGCTGCACCTCGATCGGCTCGGCCGGCGCTTGAAGGTGCTGGCGGCGCTCGGCGGGGTGGCGGCCCTCGGCGGCCTCGGACGAGCCGTGCGCGGGACTCGTGCCCAGGCGCGCGAGTCACGTGGCAACGCGCGATGGCCCGCACGCATAGGCTGAAGGTCAGAGATGTCCGCGCAGAGCCAAGGCAAGATCCGCGTCGTCGTCGCCAAGCCCGGGCTCGACGGGCACGACCGCGGCGCGAAGATCATCGCCCGCGCGCTGCGGGATGCGGGCATGGAGGTGATCTACACCGGGCTGCACCAGACGCCGGAGCAGATCGTCGAGACGGTGATCCAGGAGGACGCCGATGCGGTCGGGCTCTCGATCCTCTCGGGCGCGCACATGACGCTCGTTCCGAGGGTGGTCGAGCTCCTGCGCGAGCAGGACATCGACGACGTCGTCGTCACGGTCGGCGGCACGATCCCCGCCGAGGACATCCCGGAGCTGAAGGATCTGGGCGTGGCGGAGGTCTTCACTCCCGGCGCGCCGACCCAGGCGATCGTGGATTTCATCCGCGATGCCGCCGCCGCGCGTGCTTGATTGACTCGTCAGTCAACCGCTGGAGCGGGTACCATCAAGGCTTCATAGACCCCAAGGAGTTACCTGAGAATGAAGATATGCGTCCTGGTGAAGGAGGTTCCGGACGCCGCCGTCGAGAAGAAAATCAATCCCTCGACGGGGCGCATGGACCGCAGCGGCGAGAAGAACCTCAACCCGTATGACACGCACGCCATCGAGGCGGCGATGCAGATCAAGGAGGGCGGCGCGGTCCCGGTCGAGGAGATCGTCGCCGTGACGATGGGCCCCGAGAGCGCTGTGCGCGCGCTCCACAAGGCGGTTTCGCTCGGCGCCGACCGCTCGGTGCACCTGACGGACGAGGCCGTCGCCGGCTCCGACGTCGCCGCGACCGGATACGCGCTCGCCAGGACCCTTCAGCGCGAGAGCCCGGACCTCGTGCTGCTCGGCCAGCAGTCCGACGACGGCGAGTGCTACACGATCGGAGCCGTGGTGGCCGAGCACCTGGGCATGCCCTCGCTGACGCAGGTGATCAAGATGGACATCGAGTCCGAAGCGCTGCGCTGCGAGCGCCAGGCCGAGTACGGCTACGACACGGTGCAGATCAAGCTGCCCGCGGTGATCTCGGTGGGCGACGCGATCAACGAGCCGCGCTACCCGTCGCTGAAGGCGATCATGGGCGCGAAGAAGAAGCCTCTGGACAGCGTGAGTGCGGCCGACGTCGAGATCGACCCGAGCAAGGTCGGCGGTGAGAACTCGGCCGCCCAGTGGGTCGCCGCGAAGGCGCCGCCGAGCAAGGCTGCCGGCGAGATCATCGAGGACGAGGACACCGACGAGACCGTTGAGAAGATCGTTGCCTGGCTCGACGAGCGCAAGCTCATCTAGGCGTGGATGAGCGAAAGGAACTGAACTGACATGGCAAACATCCTGGTTTACGCGCTGCACTACGACGGCGCGATCAACAAGAACTCGCTCGGCGCCGTCTCCGAGGGCGCCAAGCTCGCGGCCGAGCTCGGCGGCGAGGCCCACGCGATCCTGCTGGGCGAGAACGTGCCGCAGGACCTGGCCGCCTCGCTCGGCAAATACGGCGCCAAGAAGGCGCTCGTCGCCGAGGGCCCGGAGGGGCTCGCGCAGCCGCTGGTCGACGCGATGGCGAAGGCGATCGCCGATGGCGGCTACAAGTACGCGCTGTTCGGCGGCGGCCTGCTCGGTTTCGAGATCGGCGCCGGTCTCGCCGCGCGTCTGGGCGCCGGCGTGGCGATGGAGGTCACCAGCGTGCGCGCCGAGAACGGCGAGCTGATCGCCGAGCGCCCGATCCTGGGCGACTCGGCCATCTCTGAGATCAAATACCGCTCGGACGTCGGCATCATCATCGGGCGCCTGAACGCCTTCGAGATCAGCGAGAGCGCCGGCGCCGACGCGGCGGTCGAGCAGCTCAGCTTCGAGCTGAGCCCGCACGCGTCGCAGGCGACGATGCTCACGCGCGGCGAACAACGTGGCGCGGACGTCGACATCGAGGGTGCGGACATCCTCGTCGCCGGCGGGCGCGGACTTGGCAAGGCCGAGGGCTTCGAGCTGGCCGAGAACCTGGCCAAGGCGTTCGGTGGCAACAGCGCCGTGGCTGCGACCCGCGCGGTCGTCGACGCGGGCTGGTACCCCTATGCGGCGCAGATCGGCCAGACCGGCAAGACCGTCTCGCCGAAGCTCTACCTCGCGGCAGGGATCTCGGGCGCGATCCAGCACAAGGTCGGAATGCAGTCCTCGGAGAACATCGTCGCGATCAACAAGGACGCGAACGCGCCGATCTTCGAATTCTCCGACCTCGGCATCGTGGGCGATCTGAACAAGATCCTGCCCAAGCTGACCGAGGCCGTAAAGGCGAAGAAGGGCGCCTGAGATGGCCGGCCACGGCGGCTCGAGCAACGGCAAGGTCGCACCCGCGGCCTTTCCGCCCCCGGTGAACTCCCAGCAGGAGTTCATCAAGCGGGGCCTGGACGACGAGGACGAGCTGATCGAGGTCGGCGTGGCGATCGTCGGCGGCGGCACCGCCGGGCTCGCGTGCGCCAACCGCCTGCTGCAGCTGCTCGCCGAGGATCCGGAGACGATGGAGCGTCTCGGCGAGGTGCCCGTGGCCGTGGTGGAGAAGGCGAAGACGTGCGGAGGTCACAACCTCTCGGGGGCGGTGATGCGTCCCGGGCCGCTTCAGGAGCTCTACCCGGAGCTCACGCGTGAGCAATGGCGAGAGCTGGGCTTCGCCTTCGGCGAAGTCACGAAGGAGGCCGTGTACCTGACGCCGACGTCCAAGCTCTCGGTGCGCATTCCAACCCCGCCGCCGTTCAAGAACCACGGCAACGAGGTCATCTCGGTGTCGGCGCTCGCGCGCTACCAGCAGCAACAGGCCGAGGAGGCGGGTGCCTACATCCTCACGGAGACCGCGGCGACGCAGCTGGTCGTCGATGATGGCCGCGTGGTGGGCGTCCGCTCGGGCGACAAGGGGCGCGGCAAGGACGGCGAGCCGCTCGGCAACTTCGAGCCGGGGACCGACATCAAGGCGTCCGCGACGGTGCTCGCCGAGGGCTGCTGGGGACACCTCACGGGGGCCGCCATCCGCGAGTTCGATCTCGCCAGAGATCGCGAGCCGCAGGTGTGGGAGCTCGGCGTCAAGGAGGTCTGGAAGGTCCCCAAGGCGCTCGACCGCCTGATCCACACCATGGGTCCGTGGCCGCTGAAGATCGCTCCGAAGTACGGCCAGATCGGCGGCACGTGGATCTACCCGATGAAGAACGCGAGTGGCGAGGACCTGGTCTCGATCGGGTTCGTCGTCGAGCTCGAGTACGCCGACGCGACGACCTCCGCCCACGACCTCCTGCAGACCTTCAAGACGCACTCGCTGGTGCGCGAGATCCTCGAGGGCGGCGAGCGCGTCGCCTGGGGCGCCAAGGCGCTCCCCGGCGGTGGCTACTGGTCGATGCCGAAGCTGTCGATGCCCGGCGCGGTGCTCGTCGGCGACTCGGGCGGGATGGTCGACACGATGGCGCTCAAGGGCGTGCACCACAGCATCAAGTCGGGAATGCTCGCCGCCGAGTCGATCTACGCGGCGATCGCGCGAGGCGAATCGAGCTTCGAGTCCTACGAGCAGGCGATCGAGGACTCCTCGGTGGGCCGCGAGCTGTGGGAGGTGCGCAACGCCCGCCAGCCGCTGCAGAAGGGCCTGCTGCTCGGTGGCGCGCTCAGCGGCGTCCAGCAGATCAGCAAGGGCAAGCTGCCCGGCCGCGCCGATTGGCACCGCAACGACGAGAAGCCGATGTTCGTGGGGGACACCAAGGACGGCTACGTCAAGCCGGATGGCAAATACACCTTCGACAAGCTCTCCTCGGTGTTCATCACCGGCAACGCGACGCGCGACGACGCGCCCAACCACATCCGCGTGCAGAAACGCGTCCCGCGGGAGATCGCCGAAACCTGGCGCTGGATGTGCCCCGCCGGCGTGTATGAGATTCCCGAGGACGCGCCCGAGCACGGCGAGGTGGATGTGATCGTGAACTACACCAACTGCGTGCAATGCGGAGCGATCACGGCCAAGGGCGGGCGGCTGACGACGCCCGAGGGCGGCGACGGCCCCCTCTACCAGATCCTCTGATCGACACCCGTCGTGGCCGGCGGCGCGGCGCGAAACATCTGCCTCAGCCCGGTGTTAGTGGGTTGTCGTGGACAGCAGCACCACAGTTCGTCTCAACCGCGCCATGCGCGCTCCGGCGTGCACGATCGCAGCGCTCGTGATCGTGCTCTCGCTGCTCGGAGCCCAGCGCGCGCAGGCCAGCGCGCAGGGCGAGCCCGCGTCCGCGGGAACGGTCTCGGCGACGCTCGAAGAATGTCTCACCGCCTCGGTGCAGGCCGAACGCGCGGCGATGTTCTCAGGGGAAATGACCTCGGTTCCGGGCGCAGCCCGCATGGCTGTCCGCATCGATCTCGAGGAGCGCCTGCCGGGTGAACTCGAATACCACACCGTGATGGCGCCCGGGCTGGGGGTGTGGCGTGCCTCGGACCCGAGGGTGAAGGTCTACAGGTACCTCAAGCAGGTCACCAATCTGACCGCGCCGGCCTCCTACCGCGGCCTCGTGCGTTTCCGCTGGATCAACGCCCGCGGTCGCGTGATCAGGCGGGCGGAACGGTTGACCGCCCGGTGCCTGCAGCCGGCGCCGCCGGCGGAACCGACCGAAACCAGCGGTGCCTCGGCGCCGAGCGCGACGGCCACGAGCGCAGCCACCGCACGCGCTTGAGCGGATGACCCCCGACCGAGCGCCGCTTGCGGGGGCGCGTCGACCGCTAGAATGAGCCGACGATGAAGGCCAAGATCCACCCGACGTACACACGAGCGCGCGTGCATTGCACCTGTGGCAACGAGTTCATCACTCGCGCCACGCAGGAGGAGCTGCGCGTGGAGGTGTGCTCGAACTGCCACCCGTTCTACACGGGCCGTCAGAAGCTCGTGGACAGCGGCGGGCGCGTGGAGCGCTTCCAGCGCCGAGTGGCCAAGGGCCGATTGGCCCAGACTCGGTCCGCTAGCTAGACCGATGGCCTCCCGTCTGGCCGGTTCGCCGACTACGGCGGTCGAGGCCGAGAGTCACGCCACCGCTCTCGAGCGCGAGCGCCACGCGAACGCCGGCCAGGTAGTGGTGGCGGACGCCGACACCGACGAGCATGGCCAGCTGAACGCCCGGCGGGACGCCCCGGTCGGCGGGCAGGCGGTGCTCGAGGGCGTGATGATGCGGGGCGTCTCCAACTGGGCGGTGGCAGTGCGCAAGCCGACCGCCGAGCAGCTCGCGGAGGGAGAGCGCTCACCCGAGGAGGCGGCGCTGGGAGAGATCGAGGTCAGCACGTTCCCGCTGGACTCCGCGCTGAAACGCCACCGGCTGCTGCGTCTGCCGATCCTTCGCGGGATCGTCGCGCTGGGCGGCTCGCTCGCGATCGGCTTTCGCGCGCTCGAGGTCTCTGCCAACGCGCAGCTGCCGCCCGCCGAGGACAAGGCGCAGGGGGCGGCAGGCTCGTCGCAGGAGTCCGGCGCCGAGGCCGAGGCGGCGGAGCCCGAAGAGATCCCCAAGGCGGTCTGGGCGGGGACCGTCGTCGTCGCGCTCGTCTTCGCGATCGTGCTGTTCTTCCTGATCCCCGTCGGGTTGACGAGCCTGATCAAGGACCAGCTCGGCTCCTCGTTCCTGTTCTGGCTGATCGAGGGCCTGCTGCGTACTGCCATCTTTCTCGGTTACCTGCTGCTTCTCTCGCGCATACGCGACCTGCGCCGCGTGTTCGAGTACCACGGCGCCGAGCACAAGACGATCTCCTGCTTCGAGGCCGGTCTGCCGCTGACCCCGACCAACGCCCAGCGGTTCTCGCGGCTGCACCCACGCTGCGGCACGAGCTTCCTGCTCGTCGTGATGATCGTCGCAATCTTCGTGTTCGCGCCGATCGGGCTGCCCGCCTGGTATTGGCTGGTGGCGACGCGCATCCTCGGCGTGCCACTGATCGCGGGCATCTCCTTCGAGCTGATCAAGTTCGCCGGTCGCAATCGCGACCGCCGTTGGGTGCGCGCCGTGATGTGGCCTGGGCTGAAGCTGCAGCTGCTGACAACGCGGGAGCCCGATCTCGACCAGCTTGCCGTCGCGATCGCGGCGCTCGAGGCAGTGCTCGCGCGAGAGACCCCCGGGGATCTGACGGCGGAGGATCTGGTCGGCATCGAGGTCGTGGCCTAGCCCGACCGCGCCCGGTCGCCGGGCGATCCAGTGGACGGCCATAGACTCAAAGGCCGCGATGATCGAAGACCTGGTCAACCAGATCGAGAGCCGCTTCGCCGAGCTCGGCGAGCAGATCACCGACCCCGAGGTGATCAACGACCGCGAGCGCTACGCCGAGGTCGGTCGCGCCTACCGCCAGCTCGAGCCGGCTGCGGCGCTGGCGGCGCAGTGGCGCGAGGCCCACGAGACGGTCAGCGGCGCGGAGGAGCTGCTCGTCGAGGAGGACGACTCGGAGTTGCGCGAGGAGCTTGCGGCGGCACGCGAGCGGATCGAGCAGCTGGAGGAGGAGATCCGGATCGCGATGGTCGAGCGCGACCCGAACGACGAGAAGAGCGTGATCGTCGAAATCCAGGGCGGCGCGGGCGGTGAGGAGGCGGGCCTGTGGGCGGGCGATCTGTACCGCATGCTGACCAAGTACGCCGAGCGACGGGGATGGCAGTCGGAGCCGATCGAGATCGGCGACGGCAAGTACACATTCGCGATCAAGGGCGACGGCGCCTACTCGGTGTTCAAGTTCGAGGGCGGCACGCACCGGGTCCAGCGGGTGCCCCAGACCGAGTCTCAGGGGCGCGTCCACACGTCCACCGCGACCGTCGCCGTGCTGCCCGAGGCCGAGGAGGTCGATGTGCAGATCGATCCGGGCGACCTCCAGATCGACGTCTACCGCTCCTCCGGGCCGGGAGGCCAGTCGGTCAACACGACCGACTCGGCCGTGCGCGTCACGCACAAGCCCTCGGGCATCGTCGTCTCGATGCAGGACGAGAAGTCCCAGCTGCAGAACCGCGAGCGGGCGCTGCGGGTGCTGCGGGCGCGCCTTTACGAGCGAGCGCTCGCCGAACAGCAAGCCGAGCTCGCGGCCGACCGCCGCTCGCAGGTCGGCACGGGCGATCGCGCGGAGAAGATCCGCACCTACAACTACGGCGAGCGGCGCGTGACCGACCACCGCATCAAGGTCACGGTGCACAATCTCGACGATGTGCTCGAGGGCCAGCTCGATGAGCTGACGAGCGCGCTGCAGGCCGACGAGAAGCGCCGGCGCCTGCAGGCGCAGGCAGCCGCGTGAGGGCGACCGTCCACGGCACCAGTGTGCGCGATGCCCTCGAGGGCGCGATCACTGCGATCGCCGCGGCCGGCTGCGAGACACCGCGGCTCGATGCCGAACTGCTGCTGGCGCATGTGCTCGGGGTCGGGCGCGAGCGGCTGCTGCTGGACCGTGAGCTGGTCGTCGCCGGCCCGTCGGTGCGCGCGTTCCAGGACGCGGTCAGGCGTCGCGCCGTGCTGCGCGAGCCGGTTGCCTACATCGTCGGCAGCCGCGGCTTCCGGGGGATCGAGCTGTCGAGCGACACGCGCGCGCTGATCCCACGCCCTGAGAGCGAGCTGCTGGTCGAGCGCGGCCTCGGCCTGCCGGCTGGGGTGCGCGTGCTCGACGTCGGCACCGGCAGCGGCGCGATCGCGCTCGCGCTGAAGCACGAGCGCCCGGACCTGGACGTGAGCGGCAGCGACCGCAGTGAGGCCGCGCTCGAGCTGGCCCAGCTCAACGCGAGGCGGCTCGGCCTCGAGGTCGAGTTCGTGCCGGCCGACCTGCTCGAGGGAATCTGCGATGAGTTCGACGCCGTGCTCGCCAACCTGCCCTACGTCGCCGAGGGCGAGCGCGCCACGCTCGCGCCCGAGATCGCGCGCCACGAGCCGCCCGACGCCCTGTTCGCGGGGCCCGACGGGCTCGCGGCTATCCGCGCCCTGCTCGCCCAGGTAGCGACGCGAGCGCGGGTGCGGTTCGTGGCGCTCGAGGTGGGCGCCGGTCAGGCGCCGGCGGTGGCCGCACTGCTTCGCGCGGCCGGCTTTGCAAAGGTTGAATGCATGCACGACCTTGCGGGTATGGAGCGAGTGGTGACAGGCGAGCGCCCGGTGATTGCACGAGAGGACTCGGCGCTGCGATGACGCCGGCGCTCGACGGCGACGACGCAGAGCACCTGCGCGCATGCGTCTCGGGCGGCGGCGTGGCCGTGTTCCCGAGCGACACCGTCTACGGGGTCTGCTGCGATCCTGAGAACGAGACGGCGGCACAGCGCCTGTACGAACTGAAGGGCCGCCCCGCGACGCGCCCTGCGGCGGTCATGTTCTTCGCGCTCGAGCCCGCCATGCGGGCGCTGTCGGGCCTCGGCGAAGCCGAGCGGGCTGCGCTCGAGGCGCTGCTCCCAGGCCCCGTGACGCTGCTGCTCGAGAATCGCTCGGGCGCCTTCGTCGCGGCTTGCCGCCGCGACCCGGCGACGCTCGGCCTGCGCGTGCCCTGGCTGCCCGAGGCGCTGCACGCCCTGTCCTCGATCGAGGAGCCGGTGATGCAGACGAGCGCCAACCTGTCCGGACACCCCGACGCGCGCACGCTCGCCGAGGTGCCTGCAAGCCTGCGCGACGGCGCCGATGTCGTGCTCGATGGGGGGACGCTGCCGGGGAGGCCCTCGACGGTCGTCGACCTGCGCGACTACGAGGAGAGCCGGACCTGGCACGTGCTGCGCGAGGGCGCGCTCGCCGCTGACGCGGTCGGCGAGCTGCTGGCGGGCGCTCCGGCGCGCTGAGCTCGGCTCTCGGGCGTCCACGACCGCTCCCCACCGTGCGTGCTAGCCTCGTGGCAGCTGCCGCGACTGGCGCCTGAGGTGGGATCGACCACCGGGGAGCGGCCAGCTCAACCGCCGCGCGCCTGGGCACCAACTCTTCACAGTCCGCTCAAGGAGGGCGCCGTGTCCGAGCTCAGCCCCGATTACTTCAACCGCCCGCTCGGCGAGGTGGATCCGGAGATCGCCGACGTGCTCCGCGGCGAGCTGGAGCGCGAGCAGCGGACGCTGGAGGCGATCGCCTCGGAGAACTTCGTCCCGCGCGCGGTGCTCGAATGTCAGGGCTCGGTGCTCACGAACAAGTACGCCGAGGGTTACCCGGGTCGGCGCTACTACGGCGGCTGCGAGTGGGTCGACATCTCCGAGCAGCTAGCGATCGACCGCGCAAAGGCACTGTTCGGGGCCGAGCATGCCAACGTCCAGCCGCACTCCGGCGCGCAGGCGAACACGGCGGTCTACCACGCGCTGCTGCAGCCGGGCGACACGATCATGGGACTCTCGCTCGCGCACGGTGGGCACCTGACGCACGGGATGAAAATCAACGTCTCCGGCCGCCTCTACGACATCGCCCCCTACGAGGTCGACCGCGAGAGCAGCCTGATCGACATGGACGAGGTCGCGCGGATCGCCCGTGAGCGCCGCCCGAAGCTGCTGCTCGCGGGATGGTCGGCCTATCCGCGACAGCTCGACTTCGCGCGCTTCCGCGAGATCGCCGACGAGGTCGGCGCCCTGCTGATGGTCGACATGGCCCACTTCGCCGGGCTCGTGGCCGCGGGCCTTCACCCGAACCCGATCGAGCACGGCGCGGATGTGGTCACGACGACGACCCACAAGACGCTGGGCGGTCCCCGAGCAGGCGCGATCCTCTGCAAGGAGGAGTACGCCAAGAAGATCGACTCGGCCGTTTTCCCCGGCCAGCAGGGAGGGCCGCTCGAGCATGTGATCGCAGGCAAGGCGGTCACGTTCAAGATCGCCGCGAGCGAGCTGTTCGCCGAGCGCCAGCGGCGCACGCTCGAGGGCGCACGCGCCTGGGCGCAGGAGCTGCTCGAGGCAGGGCACGGCGTCAAGGTGCTCAGTGGCGGCACCGACGTGCACCTCGTGCTCGTCGACCTGCGCGAGGCCGACCCCGAGCTCACCGGCCGCCAGGCCGAGGATCGGCTGCACGCGATCGATATCACCGTCAACCGCAACGCCGTGCCGTTCGACCCGCGCCCGCCGATGGAGGCCTCGGGGCTGCGCATCGGCACGCCCGCGCTCGCCACGCGCGGTCTCCAGCACGAGGACTTCGTCGAGGTCGGCAAGATCATGGCCAGCGCGCTGACCCCCGAATACGAGTCGCGTGCCGCCGAGCTTGCCGAGCGCGTCGGCGCGATCGTCGAGCGCTATCCCCTCTACGAGGGGGTAGCTCAGGCGGGCGTCCAGCCCGCCTACTGAACGAACGATCGCCCTCCAGGCGCTCGAGAGGATCAGGCGGGCGTCCAGCCCGCCTACTGAACGAACGATCGCCCTCCAGGCGCTCGAGAGGATCAGGCAGGCGTCCAGCCCGCCTACTGAAATCGACGACCGCCCTCCCGGCGCTCGTAACCGGCCCTTCGGGCCTTTCGCAGGAACGCCCGTCTAGGACCTCGCTTCGTAGGGCAGCCGCGCCGCGGCGCCACGGTCCGCGTGCCCCGGACCGTCCTGTGCTGGTGTGCGACGTCCACGCCTGCGATGCTGTGCCGGTTCGATGGCGCATCCAACCGAGCTCGACGCTCTATACGCCTTCCTGCTTGCCGCCGCCGTGACGGCGCTCTTGACGCCGCTCACGATGCGCCTCGCCGTCGCCGCCGGGGCGATCGACGAGCCGCGCGAGCGCGGGCTCTCCGACAGCGCGACGCCGCTGCTCGGCGGGCTTGCGATCTTCGCCGGCGCGCTCGCCGCGGGCTTGATCTGGCTGCCGTCCGGGTTCGGGAAGGACCACGAGCTCTGGCACGGCGTGCTGCTGGCGGCCGGCGTGATCACGCTCGTCGGCGCGCTCGACGACCGCTTCGACATGCCGCCGATGGTCAAGCTCGCCGGCCAGATCGTGGCGGCCGTGATCGTGGTGCACTACGGCGTCGCCGTGAAGGCGATAACGCTGCCGTTCGTCGGCACGCTGGCGTTCCCCAACGCGGGCGTCACCAACGCGGGTCCCGTGCTGACCGTGATCGGCCTCGTGGCGATGATGAACGTCGTCAACTTCTCCGACGGCGTCGACGGCCTGGCCGCAGGCGTGTGCATGATCATCGCCGCCGCGATGACGGTGATCGCCTTCGACCTCGGCCGCCAGCAGCCGGGCGTGCTCGCCGCGATCACGGCCGGCGTCGCGCTCGGCTTCCTCGTCTTCAACTTCCCGCCGGCTTCGAGCTTCATGGGCGACTGCGGCGCCAACCTGCTCGGCCTGCTGATGGGCGTGATCACGGTCGAGGCGGCCGTCAAGACGGCCGCCGTGGTGTCGTTCGTGCTGCCCTTGATCCTGCTCGCCGTGCCGTTTCTGGACACCACGTTCGTCGTGCTCAAGCGGCTGAAGTACCGCCAGCCGATCTACCGTCCCGACAGTGAGCATTTTCATCACCGGATGGCGCGCATCGGCTTCTCCAGCCGGCGCACGATCGCCTATCTGTACGCCTGGACGCTGATGCTCGCGGGCCTAGCGCTCGCCCTCCGGTTCATCCCCTACAGCGACCACAAAGGCCACCTTCACACCGGTTGGACACTCGCGCTGATCGGCCTCGGATTGATCGTGGCCGCGGCTAGCGTCTACCTCGTCTACGTGCTCGAGATCTTGAAGTTCAGGCGCCTGGCGGCGATGCGGCTGCGACTGTTGCGCCCGGACGCTTCAGCGACGGAGATCGAGCAGGGGGTCGTCCGTGACCTGGAAACGGGCGAGATCGACGCGGTGTCGATGGACGATGGTGTGCACGCGCCCGTGGGAGATGGGACGGGGCGGCGTCAGCAGCCCTTCGGCGAGCGGCAGGTGGATCAGGACGGCGTACGCGCAGCACAGCAGCGTGGCGGCGCGCAGCCGCCGGTCGCCGCCGACGGCCGCCAGCGGTAGCGCCCAGATCGCGTACCACGGCAGCAGCCACGCGGTCGAGATCAGCAGCGCGAGGGTGGTCCAGCCGGCCGCCACGCGCCAGTCGGCGCCGCGCGCGGTGCGCCAGAGCGCGAACACCAGCACGACGAGAAACAGCGCGGCGTACAGGTTGCGCCACCAGGCGGGCGTGCCGCCGAGCCCGAACAGACGCGCCGTCTCGGCCGGCACGCTGTGCACGGCCACGAGCTGCTGCTGCTCGCCGACTGCGCTGAGGAAGCCGAGCGCGTGGCTGCCGAAACCGAGAAGACCTACGGCCGCGAGCGCCGCGAGCCCGAGCGCGGCGCCCTCGAGCGTGCGCCGTCGATCGGCGGCGCGCGGCGCGCCGAGCAGCATGAACGGCAGCGACAGCCCGGCGGTCACCTTGACCCCGATGCCCGCCACGAGCGACATCGCCGCCGAGCGGAAGCGCGGGGCGGTGCCGGCCGTGAGCGCCAGCGCGCCCGAGAGGGCGAGCAGGATCAACGTGTCGTTGTGGGCGCCGCCGACGGCGAGCACGAGCAGCACCGGGTTCAGGCCGACGAAGGCCGCCGCCCAGCGCCGCGACTGCCCGAGACGACCGGCGGCACGCGCGATCAGCGCGACGGCGCCGAGGCTGGAGAGCACGGCCAGGGCCTTGAACGCCCACAGCCCGCCCGAGACGCCGAACGGCACGAAGGCGTAGCTGATCAGCGTGAACAGGGGGCCGTAGGGAGAGTGCTGGTAGGGCCAACCGAGGAAAGCGAAGACTTCGTCGCTCGAGGCCTGCGCGGCGACGTGCGTGTAGGGGTCCAGGCCGTGCAGGGCACCGAGCCGCGCGAAGCCGATGTAGCCGAAGACGTCCTGAGAGATCAGCGGGGGTCCGAGCAGCAGGACCACGTGGGCGGCGAGGATCGCCGCCCAGATCGCGCCGAGCGGAAGCGCGCGGGCGGCGAGGAGCACGCCCAGGTAGCTGGCGCACATGATCAGGCTGAGCGTCTGAAAGCCGCCCGAGCCGATGCTCATGCCGAGCCCTTCGAACGGGCCGGCCAGCCACCCGATCCAGCCGCCGCTGCGCGCGGGCACGTACTGCGACGGCTCGCCGGCAGCGCCCGCGGCCGTCAAGAAGGCCGTCACGACGACCCCGAGCAGGCCGAGCGCCCCGAGCGCCCCCCGCCCGCGCTGCGCGCCGCGATGTGCGGCCTCTGCGCGGCTGCGCGAAGGGTCGCGCGCGGTCTCGCCCGGCGCGCTGGACGGTGCCGCAGCGATCGGCATCGGCTCATTGTTACGGCTGGGCCCCGGGCAGGCGTGTGCAGCGGAATGTAGAATCCGTCGGCAGCCGCAAAAGCGCGTTCCCCGGGGGACCGAACGGTGTACGTGTACGCGGCCGCCATCGCGCCCCGCACGTGAGCGCGCGCTGCCTTCTACATGCGACTTCGCCGCCGCAAAAACACTTCCAGCCGCGCCCCCGGGCCCCGTCGCGTCCTGATCCTCTCGGCCGATGTCGGCGAGGGTCACGCCGCCGCCGCCCGCGCGCTGGCCGCACAGCTGGAAAGCGCGCCCGAGCCCAGCGAGGTGACCGTGATCGACGGTCTGGCCGCGATGGGCCGCGTGCTCAAACCGGTCGTAGAGGACGGCTACCGCGTGCAGCTGCGCTTCATCCCCTGGACCTACACGATCGTCTACGGGCTGCTCAACCACGTGCCGCCGATCCGCGCGCTCGCGACGTTCCTGTTGCGCCTGTTCGGCTCGCGCCCGCTGGCGCGCACGATCGCCGAGCACGACCCGGATGTGGTCGTCTCGACGTACCCCGCCGTCACCGTCGTGCTTGCCCGCCTTCGGCGCACGGGCGGGGTCAGGTGCCCGACGGTGGCCACCATCACCGACCTCACCGGGCTGTTCTTCTGGGCGCAGCCGGGGATCGACATGCACATGGTCATGTACGGCGAGTCGATGTCGTCGGTCGAGCGCATCGCCGGCCGCGACAGCGTCCGCCTGGTCGCGCCGCTGATCTCCGAGGAGTTCCTCAAACCGCGCTGTCCCACCCAGGCGCGGCGCCAGCTCGGCCTGCCCGAGGACGGGCGCATGGTGATCGTCTCCGGCGGCGGCTGGGGCGTCGGCGACGTGCTCGGGGCCGTGCGCGAGTTCATCCGCGTGCCGGAGGCGAGCAGCATCGTCGTGCTGGCAGGGCGCAACGAGCAGCTCGCCGAGAAGCTGCGCCGCACCTTCGGCGCCGAGCCGCGCGTGCACGTCTACGAGTTCACCGACAGCATGCCCGAGCTGCTGGCGGCGGCCGACGTGCTGGTGCACTCCACCGGCGGTGTGACCTGCCTCGAGGCGATGGCCGCGGGCACGCCCGTCGTCTCCTACGGTCTCCCGGTCGGTCACGCGCGCGTGAACACGCGTGCGATGGCGGCGCTCGACCTGCTGCGCCTGGCCAACGACACCAACGAGCTGCGCGAGCACGTGCGCGCGAGCTTCGGTGAGCAGGCCGACTCGGCGGAGTCCCCCGGCGACGCCGCCGCGCGCGATCTGGCAGCGGCCGAGGTCGTGCTGCAGGCGCCGCGGCGCGTGCGGCCGATCCCGCGGTGGCGCCTGCGCGCGGTGGCGCTGGCGACGCAGCTGGCGCTGCTGCTCGTCTTCGGCATGTGGATGATGTCGACCGACGACGTCACGGCCGTGGCCAGCAAGATCCTTCACGTGCAGCCGCTCAAGCAGGTCAAGACCGACCAGCCCGACGTGGGCCTGATCCTGCACGTACCCGCAGGAACGGCGCCCACGATCGCCTCCGAGCTCGCCCACCGTGGGATCCACGCGTCGTTCGCCGACGACGGCGGCGTCCCTAAGGCGAGGACCGTGACGCAGATGCGCTCGCTCGGCGACGAGCTCCTGCCGGAAGTGACGGGGCACTCGATCTTCCGGTGGATGCGCACGCGCGGCGTGCTGGACGCGCAGGCGCGCGCGCTCGGGCTCGGCCACCGCTTCTACTTCCTTCAGCCGCGCGGCGGCCTGACGGTGGGACAGCTCGTGCTCGCGCGCACCGCCGGCGCCACGCCCGTCTGCGGGGCGCAGCGGCTGAGCGCGACGGGCCCGCTGCCTCAGCGCACGACGCGGGCCGGCGACGTGCTCGTGGTCGAACTCGACGGCTCGCCGCCCTCGCTGGCCGGCTTGGAACGGCTGATCTCCTGGCTGGGCGCCCGCGGGCTCGGCGCCGAGCCGCTCGAGTGGCTCACGCGCTCGCCCTCCATCAGCGCCACCAGCAGCTGAGAGCGCGCCAGCACCGCCGCGCCGCCCACCAGCAGCGCCAGCGACGCCGTCAGCGGCACGCCTCCCCACGGCGTGTCGGCGAAGCTCTCGCCGAACAGGAGCGGCGCGACGATGATCGGGATCACGGTCTGCGTGACGAACACGACCGGCGCGACCTGGATCGCCGGGCGCTCCTGCAGCGCGCTCATCTCGCTGAGCACGGCGACGCCCGAGGCGACCGCCGTGGAGAGGCCCCAGGCGACCGCGAGCCCAACGTTGCCGCGCGAGAGATCGTCGGAGGCGAGCTTCGTCGCCACCCCGCTCCAGCCGCCGGCGAGGCCGGCGCAGACCATCGTCATCGCCGCCGGCGGGCGGGTGAACAGGCGCAGCGCGTAGGGGAGCAGCGCGCCGACGCCGACTCCCACGAGCACGAGCGTGATCGCGAGATTCTCCGAGCCGTGCCCGGTGGTGCGCGGGGGCGCAGCCAGACCGGCGCCGACGACGCCGACCACGATTGCCACGGTGGCCAGGTGCTCGCTGCGCCCCGCATGCTCGCCGAGCATCCGCTGCGCGAGGAACAGCAGCACGAGCAGGCCCGCGGCAAGCGCCGACTGGACCACGACGAGCGGCGCCAGCAGCAGCGCCACCACCTGCAGCGGCCAGCCGAGGATCGACAGGCCCGTGCCGAGCAGCCAGCGCGCGCGGCGCAGCAGGTGCCACGCCAGCGCCAGGCGCAGGTGCTCGCGTTGGGGCGCCTGCTTGGCGTCCATCGCCTGCAGGGCTATCCCTAGGCTGTAGAGGGTCGAGGCGGCCACGGCCGCACCTATGCCAAGCACTAGATCGACCATGTCTGCCCACGATCATCGCATCCCGGGTTCCCCGATCGCCGCGGCCGTAGGCGGAATCGCGATCGCCGGCTATCTGCTGCCGGGCCTGGCGGCGGCGCTGCCGGCGCTGCGCGGTCCGCTTGGCGTCGAGGATCGCACCGCCGATGGCGAGGGGTATGCGCTGACGTTCGACGACGGGCCCCACGCGCAGGGCACGGCGGCCGTGCTCGAGCTGCTTGCCGGCGCCGGTGTGCGCGCGACGTTCTTCCTCGTCGGCGAGCAGGTGCGGAGAAATCCGACGCTGGCGCGCGAGATCGTCGCCGCCGGGCACGGGATCGGCGTGCACTGCGAGCGTCACCGCAATCTGCTGCGCCTGACGCCCGGCCAGACGCGCGTGGACATCGAGCGCGCGGAGGCCGTGATCGGCGAGACGACCGGCGTGTCGCCGATGCTGTACCGCCCGCCCTACGGGGTGCTCAATGGAGCAGCACTGCGGCTCGCGCGCGAGCGCCGCTGGCGCACGCTCCTGTGGAGTCATTGGGGCCGCGACTGGGAGCGCCGCGCCACCCCCGATTCGATCGCGGCTCGCGTTACCGCCGGAGCGGGTGAGGGCGCCGTGCTGCTGCTGCACGACGCCGACGACTACGCCGCAGAGGGCTCCTGGCAGAAGACGGTCGCCGCGCTGCCGCGGGTGCTGGCGACGCTGGCCGAGCGCGGGCTTTCCCCGGTCGCGCCGTGATCGCTGAGTAAAATCGTTCGCTTGTCAAGCGCCGTCTCGATCGACCGCGGCTGCACGCCCGCTGCCCTCGGCCCCCCGGGCGAGCTCGGCGCGTCGGCGTCTGCCGGTGTGGCCATGCCCGGGCGCACGCGCTGGTGGGTGGAGCTGCTGGCGATCGGCTGGCTGCTGTTTCTGTATGACGCGATCACGAACCTCGCGCCGCTGCGCTTGTCCGTTGCGCTCGGCAATGCCCGCGGGATCCTGCACGCTGAGCAGGCGCTTCACATCGATCCGGAGCTCTCGCTCGATCGCTGGCTCTCGGCCCACCACACGCTGGCGGCGGTCCTCGCCAACTACTACGACAATGCGCACTTCGCGGTGACGCTCGGTCTGCTCGGGTATCTCTGGTGGTCGCGCACCGACCTCTACCGTCCGCTGCGCAACTCGCTGGTGCTCGTCAACGTGCTCGGGTTCATCGTCTTCTGGCTCTATCCGGTCGCGCCGCCGCGCATGCTCGACGGCTTCACCGACGTCGTCGCTTCCACGCACGCGTTCGGCTCCTGGCACACGGGGGCGCTCGCCTCGCAGGCCAACCAGTTGGCGGCGATGCCCTCGCTGCACATGGCCTGGGCCGTGTGGTGCGCGCTCGCGTTGTGGCGTATCAGCGCGCGCTGGTGGGTGCGCGCGCTCGCGCTGCTGTACCCGTGCCTGACGGCGCTGGCCGTGCTCGCTACGGGCAACCACTTCGTGCTGGACATCGTCGGTGGCCTGCTCGTGCTGGCGCTCGCGGTGCTGCTCGTGGGCTCGCCGGATCGCCTCGGCGGCCGGCTCTCGTGGTCGCCGGTGTGGCTCGCCCGGCGAGCTCGGGGCGCGGTTCGCAGCGCCGCCTAGCTTCCCTCGCCGGGAGGGTCGTCGGCGGGCTGAAATCCCGCAAAACCGGCGTGGCGTATGTCACAAAGTTGTTACGAAGTCGGCCATTTTGGTACAGTGGAACGCGCTGCCGCAGACTTCGCGAGGCGCCTCCGGAATGGCTCGGAGTGGCCTCGGCTCCTCCGTCGCGATGTGCGGGCGGAGTTCTCGTCGGGTCTGTAGGGTGGCCCCACTGACATGCCCGATTTCGATGCCAACGAGGATCCGCTGCGCTTGAGCGACTCCGATACGGAGGAGCCGCTGGAGCTGCCGAAGCTGCGCCCGCGCTTCTCGCCGCGCGCGCGTGCGCTCGCGTGCGGCGACTGCTTCGGCCCGCCCGCGCGGTCCTCCGTCCGGCTGGCACCGATGCTCGGCACGCGCGGCTGGCGCACGCTCCAGCGCGCCTGTCCCTCCGCGCGCGCCGCCGGCCCGATGGCCGCTATGCCGACCCGCCGCCGGCGCCTGTGGACGCCGTGCCACGGACGGGCACCCGGATCGCCGAGCTGACGTGTTCACCCTGCGCTACCTCGACGTGTGCCTGGTGCTCGCGACGGCGCCGTTCGTGCTCGCCGGCGGGCTGCCGCTGGCCGGCTACCTGATCGGCGCCGGCGCCTGGGTGCTTACGCGACTCGGCGCGGCGTTCCTGCAGGCGCAGGCACGCCGCGCGGGCGACGCCAAGATCAAGGCCGAGCTCCAGGTGGCCGCGATGATGGGTCGCGTGTGGCTCGTCGCGCTCGCGGTGATCCTCGCCCGCGTGGCCGCCGGCAAAGACGACGGGATCATGGCCGCGGCGCTCGTGCTGGCGGCGTTCACGGTGTACTTCGCGATGTCGTTCGTGACGCGCGACGGCCCGACCCGAGCCGGACCGGCCACGCCCAGCAGGACTGCGCCTGGGAGGCCTAGCACTTCATGAGCATGAGCACGACGGGAACGGGGGGTGTGCAAGCGAGTAACGCCTCCGCTGCGACGACAGCAGAGCGGGCGCAGCCGGCGCCACCGGCCCCGGTGCCCGGCGCCGGCGAGCCGGACCCGCCCAAGAAGAGCATCAAAGGGAAGCTGCTGATCCTCGGCGGCGTGTGGATCGGCGGCGTCATCGCCCTCGTCGCGATCTACGGCTTCAAAGGCACGCGCAACACCGAGTTTGAACCGCAGAACGAGTTCAAGCTCGACAACTGGGTGCACCTCGGCGTCTTCTCGATCAACAAGGCCGTGCTCTACCTGCTCCTGGCCGGCGTGGCCACGTGCGTGAGCATGATCTGGATCGCGCGGCGCATGCAGGAACGCCCGAACAAGATCCAGGCCGCCGTGGAGGCGCTGTTCGTGCTGATGCGCGACAACATCGCCGGGGGCGGGATGGAGGAAAAGCAGGCGGCCAAGTGGTTCCCCTTCATCGGCGCGCTGTTCCTGTTCATCTTCTTCTCGAACCTGATCGGGTACATCCCGCTGCCGACCAACACCGAGCACAAGATCGACGTGCTCGGTCTGCACATCCCGTCCTTCTCGCTGTACGCCGCCACGGCCAACCTCTCCATCCCGCTCGTGCTCTCGCTGGTCGTGTTCATCTCCTACACCTACGAAGGTATCCGCGCGAAGGGACCGATCGGCTATCTGAAAGGCCTCGTCCCGGGGGGCGTGGAGGGCGGGATGGCCGTGTTCATCTTCTTCCTCGAGCTGCTCTCCAACCTGATGCGGATCTTGTCGCTGACGATTCGTCTGTTTGCGAACATCCTCGCCGGCCACCTGATCATCCTGTTCATGGCGGGAGCCCTCGCCGTGATCCTCGGCGTCGCGTGGCTGGGCTGGTTCACGATCCCGTTCGGGATCGCCCTGTTCGCGTTCGAGGTCGGGTTGGTGGCAGCCCTGCAGGCGTTCATCTTTGCCACGCTCACCGCTATCTACCTCGGCGGCGCGGTCGCCGAAGACCACTAAAGGAGCCAATAGTCGTGCACATAGCTTTGATCACCCTCCTGGCGGCGGCCGAAGAAACCGCCAAGGCCGGCAAGTCGATCGGCCTCGGCGTCGGCGGAGGCCTCGGCGCCGTCGGCGCCGGCGTCGGCATC
This sequence comes from Solirubrobacteraceae bacterium, assembly GCA_035553095.1. Classification (GTDB taxonomy): domain Bacteria; phylum Actinomycetota; class Thermoleophilia; order Solirubrobacterales; family Solirubrobacteraceae; genus Palsa-744. The sequence continues at coordinate 21,408 of DATNDZ010000025.1, forward strand.
GGCCTGATCTTCGGCAAGGCCATCGAAGCGATCACGCGCCAGCCCGAGATGCGCGACGAGATCACGCAGCTGCAGTGGCTCGGGTTCGCGCTTACCGAGGCCTGCTTCTTCTACGGCCTCGTGGCGGGCCTGTTGGCCGCGTTCATCGTCTGAGCATGCTCGGGGCTCTCGCACAACCGGTGCTGCTCGCCGCCTCCAAGGGCAGCTTCCTGATCAAGCCGGGCATCGGCCTGATGGTGTGGACGCTGCTCGTGTTCGGCGTCACGATGGTGCTGCTGTCGCGGCTGGCCTTCCCGCGCATCTCCGAGGCGCTCGAACGGCGCAGGCGCAACATCGAAGAATCGATCGACGTGGCCGAGCGCACGCGCAAGGAGGCTGAGCAGCTGCTGCAGGAATACCGCGAGCGCCTGAAGGAGGCGCGCTCCCAGGCCGAAGAGATCGTGCAGCGCGCGCGTCAGGCCGCCGAGGCGCAAGAACACGAGTCCAAAGACCGCGGCCAGGAGATCCTGGCCGAAGCCGCGCGCAAAGCCGAGCGCGACATCGAGGCGGCGAGCAAACGCGCGCTCGACGATCTGCGCCGCGAGGTCGCCGACCTGACGGTGATGGCGACCGAGAAGGTCACGCGCAAGGTGCTCGACTCAGACGATCAGAAGCGGCTCGTGCAGGAGGCGCTCGGCGAGCTCGACTTCTCTTCGATCTCAGGCCAGGCGGCGAACAACTGATGGACGAGCTCGCCGAGGTCTACGCCCGCTCGCTGTTCGAGGTCGCCCGCGACCAGGGCAAGCTGGACGAGCTGCGCGAGCAGCTAGGCCAGTTCGCCGACGCGCTCGACTCGAACCGCGAGCTGGCCGTGTTCTTCTTCTCGCCGTACTTCTCGACCAAAGAGAAGGAAGAAGGGCTCGAGCGCATGCTCGAAGGCGCGGACGAGACGTTCGTCAACTTCCTCAAGCTGCTGATCGAGAACCACCGCATGCCGGTCATCTTCCGCGCGCGCCAGCAGTACGAGCGCATGTGGGAGCGCGAGAACGATCTGCTGCCCGTCGAGATCACGAGCGCGATCGAGCTCGATGAGGAGACGACGCAGAGCCTCGGGCGCAGCATCGGCGAGCGCGCGGGACGCAAGGTCAAGCTGGCCGCGCACGTCGACCCGGACATCCTCGGCGGGATCGTGCTGAGGGTCGGCAACTCGATACTCGACGCATCAATTCGCAACCGACTGGAGCAGCTGCGCAGGCACGTTGCCCAAGGAGCCGCTTAGCAAGCCATGCAGATCAATCCTGACGAGATAACAAGCATCCTGAAGAGCCGCATCGAGGGACTCGACGAAGGGCGCGCGGAGCTGACCGAGGTCGGCACGGTGCTCTCGGTGGCGGATGGCATCGCACGCCTGCACGGCCTCGAGAACTGCATGTCCTTCGAGCTGCTCGAGCTGCCGCACGGCGTCACCGGGCTGGCGCTCAACCTCGAGTCCGACAACGTCGGCGCCGTTCTGTTCGGCGAGTGGGAGCACATCTCAGAGGGCGACACGGTCAGGCGCACAGGTCGCCTGCTCGACATTCCGGTTGGCGAGGGCCTGCTCGGGCGCATCGTCGATCCGCTCGGGCGCCCGCTCGACGGCAAGGGCGAGGTCGACATCTCAGAGCGCCGGCCGGCCGAGTTCAAGGCCCCGGGCGTCGTCCAGCGCCAGCCGGTGACCGAACCGATGCAGATCGGCCTGAAGGCGATCGACGCGATGATCCCGATCGGTCGGGGCCAGCGCGAGCTGATCATCGGCGACCGCCAGACGGGCAAGACGGCGATCGCGATCGACGCGATCATCAACAACAAGGACACCGGCGTGATCTCGGTCTACGTGGCGATCGGCCAGCGCATGTCCACCGTCGTGGCGCTGGCGCAGACGCTCGACGAACACGGCGCACTGGACAACACGATCATCATCGCCGCCCCGGCCGACGAGGCGGCGCCGATCAAGTTCATCGCGCCCTATGCGGGCTGCGCGATGGGCGAGCACTTCCTCTACAACGGCCGCCACGCGCTGTGCGTGTACGACGACTTGACAAAGCACGCCTACGCCTACCGCCAGATGTCGCTGCTCCTGCGCCGGCCGCCCGGACGCGAGGCCTATCCGGGCGACGTCTTCTACCTGCACTCGCGGCTGCTCGAGCGGGCGGTCAAGCTCAACGAGGAGCTCGGCGGCGGCTCGCTGACGGCGCTGCCCGTGATCGAGACGCAGGCGGGCGACGTCTCGGCGTACATCCCGACCAACGTGATCTCGATCACCGACGGGCAGATCTTCCTCGAGTCGGCGCTGTTCAACTCCGGCGTGAGGCCGGCCATCAACGTCGGCATCTCGGTCTCGCGCGTCGGCGGCAACGCGCAGATCTCCCCGATGAAGAAGGTGGCCGGGCGGATCAAGCTCGAGCTCTCGCAGTACCGCGATCTCGAAGCGTTCGCCCAGTTCGGCTCCGACCTCGACGCCGACACGCAGAAAACGCTCGCCCGCGGCGAGCGCCTCGTTGCCACGCTCAACCAGCACGAGCGCGAGCCGCTTGCCGTCGAGGATCAGGTCGTCCAGATCTACGCCGCCACCAACGGCTTCCTCGACCGTCTCAAGGTCGAGCGGGTCGGCGAGTTCCTGGCCGGGCTGATCGAACGGATGCACGCTCAGCACACCGACGTGCGCCAGAAGATCGCCGCCGGCGACTGGTCGGAGGGGACGCAGAAGGCCGTGCACGAAGCGGTCGAGGCGTTCGCCTCGGACTTCGGCTACGACCTCGACGAGGAGGGCCTGCCGCTCGACGAGGCTGCGCCACTGCGCAGCGAGGAGGGCGCGGCGGAACAGGTCGCGAGCCGTGAGGAGGAGCCGGCCGCCGCCTAGCGCGCAGGCCCGCCGCATCCGATGCCCTCCCAGCGCGACGTCAAGGACCGGATCTCGTCGGTCAAGAACATCCAGAAGATCACGCGCGCGCTGGAGACGGTCGCCGCCGCGCGCCTGCGCCGCGCCGAGCAGCGGATCGAGGCGCTGCGTCCCTACGCGGACGCGGTGCGGCGGATGACGCGTCAGGCCGCCGAAGCGGCCGGGGCGGAGGCGATGCGGCTGCCGCTGCTCTCCGAGCACGAGGCCACACAGAACGTCGGCGTGTTGCTCGTCACCGGCGACCGCGGCCTCGCGGGTGGCTTCAATTCGCAGATCATCCGCGCCGGCGTTCGCATCTCGGGCGAATATGCCGACGAAGGCGTGCACACGGCGTGGTACGCGACCGGGCGCCGCGGCGTCTCCTCGCTCACGTTCCGCGGGCACGTGCCGAGCGGCAGCTACACGGGCTTCGCCGACAGACCGGCCTACGCCGACGCGCGCTCGATCGCAGACGACCTGATGACGGGCTACGCCGACGGCGCGCTCGACCGTGTCGAGATCGTCTACAACGCCTACATCTCGCCGCTCTCCCAGCAGGTCGCGCGCGAAACACTGCTGCCGCTCTCGGCGGCGACGATCGCAGCCGAGGATCAGGCGGCCGACGAGCAGCACCCCTCCGAGCGCGGCGTGCGCGCGCTCGTCGAATACGAGCCCGGCCCAGAGGAGATCCTCAAGCGGCTCGTCCCCGACTACGTCGAGATCTCGATATACCGAGCCTTGGTGGAGTCGACGGCCGGGTTCTTCGGCGCGCAGATGACGGCGATGCGAAGCGCCTCCGACAACGCCGGCGAACTCATCACCGACCTCACGCTGCAGATGAACCGCGCCCGCCAGGCAGAGATCACGCAAGAGATCATGGAGGTCGTGGCCGGCGCCGAGGGCCTTACCTAGGGTGATGCCGGGTCGCACTCCCTCACCACTTCAATTCAATTAATTCTTAATATTTAAAGAGATAAAAGAGGAGACGCGAAACGCAATGGAGGCCAGCACCGCCGCGCCACAGACGACGACGAACGGCAGCCGCGAGGGCAAGACGAACCTCGGGCGTATCGAGGAGATCCAGGGAGTCGTGATCGAGGCTCTCTTCCCCGACCGCCTGCCGGAGATCAACCACGCGATCACCGTCGCCAGGCCGGCCGCCGCCGCGGCGGAGGAGGCCGAGGGCATCAGCCCGGGCGCCGAGGACACGGTGCTCGTGTGCGAGGTTCAGCAGCACCTCGGCGACGACCGCGTGCGCGCCGTCGCGATGGACACCACCGACGGCCTCGCGCGCGGCCTCGAGGTGATCGACACGGGTGCGCCGATCACGGTGCCCGTGGGCGACGTCACGCTCGGCCGCATCTTCAACCTGCTCGGCGAGCCGATCGACCTGGGCGAGGAGCTGGCGACCGACACGCCGCGCCGGAGCATCCACCAGGAGGCGCCCCGCGCCGAGGATCTCTCGCCGACGACGGAGATGTTCGAGACCGGCATCAAGGTCGTAGACCTGCTCGCGCCGTACGCCAAAGGCGGCAAGGTCGGCCTGTTCGGCGGCGCCGGCGTCGGCAAGACGGTGCTGATCCAGGAGCTGATCCACAACCTCGCCAAGGAGCACGGCGGCCTGTCTGCGTTCTGCGGCGTCGGCGAGCGCTCGCGCGAGGGCAACGACCTGTGGCTCGAGATGAAGGAGTCGGGCGTGCTCGACAAGACCATGCTCGTCTTCGGGCAGATGAACGAGCCCCCCGGCGCGCGCATGCGCGTGGCGCTGTCCGGTCTGACGATGGCCGAACACTTCCGCGACCAGGGTCAGGACGTGCTGCTGTTCATCGACAACATCTTCCGCTTCGTCCAGGCAGGCTCCGAGGTCTCGGCGCTGCTGGGGCGGATGCCCTCGCAGGTCGGCTACCAGCCGACCCTCGAGACCGAGATGGGCCAGCTGCAGGAGCGGATCACCTCGACCAAGACCGGCTCGGTCACCTCGATCCAGGCGATCTACGTGCCCGCGGACGACTACACCGACCCGGCGCCGGCGTCGGTGTTCGCGCACCTCAACGCCACCACGGCGCTGTCACGATCGATCTCCGAAAAAGGGATCTACCCGGCCGTCGACCCGCTCGAATCGAACTCGACGATCCTCAAGGCCGAGATCCTCGGCGACGATCACTTCCGCGTCGCCAACGAAGTCAAGGAGATCCTGCAGCGCTACAAGGAGCTGCAGGACATCATCGCCATCCTCGGCATCGACGAGCTCTCCGACGAGGACAAGCTGACCGTGCAGCGCGCGCGCAAGATCGAGCGCTTCCTCTCCCAGCCGTTCTTCGTCGCCGAACAGTTCACCGGCACGCCCGGCGCGTACGTGCCGATCTCCGAGACGATCCGCGGCTTCGACGAGATCATCCAGGGCAAGCACGACGAGGTGCCCGAGTCGGCGTTCTTCCTCAAGGGAACGATCGATCAAGTGGTCGCGGCCGCCAAAAAATCATGAGGGAGAGCGGAGCTCGACCGGCTACGGGCGGCCGGAGGCCGGACGTTTTCATCAGAACTTGGGGCCGGATGCCCCACGGGGCTAATCAATAATGCCCAGGACGAAGTTCCCCGTGGAAGTGCTGACGCCCGAGGGCGAGGTGTTCAGCGAGGAGATCGAGATGCTCTCCACGCGCACGCCGGTGGGCTCGATCGGCGTGCTCGCCAACCACGAGCCGGTGCTCGCGATGCTCGAACCGACCGAGTTGCGCCTCTATCGCTCGGACGATGACATCGTGCGCTTCGCTCAGGCCGAGGGCTACCTGCAGTTCGCCGAGAACCGCGCGCTCGTGCTCGTCGAGGAGGCGATCGCGCCGGAGGCGCTCGACCGCCAGACGTACGAGACCCGCCTCACCGAGGCGCGCCAAGCGGCCGAGCAGGCGCAGGAGGGCACCGAGCAGCAGGCCCGCGCGCTGCGAGACATTCGCCGCTACGAGGCGTTCCTGGCCGTCGGCGAGTAGGCTCGGCTCCATGCCGGACGAGAGTCCCGCCACCGCTGCAGGCGACCCCACGCCGGCCCCGAGCGCCGACGCTGCCGCCGCCGCTCACTTCGAGCGCAAGCGCCCGGGCTGGTTCACGAAGAACGTCTTCAACCGGGCCCTCAACGGCCTCATGGCGCTGGGGTTCAGCGTGTGGGGCTCGCGCGTGCTCGAGGTGCGCGGGCGCTCGAGCGGGCAGCCGCGGCGCACGCCCGTCAACCTGCTCAGCATCGATGGGACGCGCTACCTGGTGGCGCCGCGCGGCGAGACCCAATGGGTGCGCAACCTGCGGGCAGCCGGCGAAGGGCACCTGCTGCTGGGACGGCGCCGCGAGCCGTTCGCAGCCGAGGAGATCGTGCCCGATGCCGAGAAGGTGCCGATCCTGCGGGCCTATCTCGCGCGCTGGAAGGCCGAGGTGGGCGTTTTCTTCGACGGCGTCGGCCCCGACTCGCCCGAGCCGGAGCTCCGCGACGCCGCCGCCAAGCACCCGGTTTTCCGGATCGCCCCGCCCACCGGCTAGCCTTCGCCGCCAGTGAGCGCAACGCGAGAGCCAATCGGAGTGATCGGCACCGGCTACGTCGGCCTGGTCACCGCTGCCGGCTTCGCCGAGCTCGGCAGCGACGTCTGGTGCGTCGACATCGATGCCGACAAGATCGAGCGCCTGCGCGCCGGCCAGGTCCCGATCTACGAGCCCGGCCTCGACGGCCTGCTCCAGCGCAACGCCGAGCGGCTGCACTACTCGACCGAGCTCGCCGATGCGCACGCGCACGCGCGCCTCTTGTTCGTCGCCGTCGGCACGCCGCCGACCTACTCCGGCGACGCCGATCTCTCGGCTGTCAACGCCGTCGTGAACGCGATCCCGGCCTCCACCGACCACGCGCTCGTGATGAAGTCGACCGTCCCCGCCGGCACCGGGGTGGCCGTCAAGCGCATGTTCGCCGAGCAGGGCAAGGGCGGCCTCGCCTACGTCTCCTGCCCCGAGTTCCTGAAGGAGGGCTCGGCCGTCCAGGACTTCCTGCATCCCGATCGCGTCGTCGTCGGGGACGTCGGCGATTGGGCCGGCGACGCCGTCGTCGAGCTCTACGCGCCGCTGCAGGCGCCGCTCGTGCGCACCGACATCGCGAGCGCCGAGATGGTCAAGCTGGCCTCCAACGCCTTCCTCGCGACGAAGATCTCGTTCATCAACGAGATCGCCAACGTCTGCGAGGAGACCGGCGCGGACGTCGTCGAGGTGGCGCGCGGCATGGGCCTCGACGAGCGGATCGGGCCGAAGTTCCTGCAGGCCGGCATCGGCTTCGGCGGCAGCTGCTTTCCCAAGGACGTCGACGCGCTCAAGCAGCTCGCGGGCAACTCCGGCTATCACTTCCAGCTCCTGACCTCCGTGATCGAGGTCAACGAACTGCAGAAGCGTCGCGTGATCGGCAAGCTGCAGAAGCACCTCGGTGGCCTGGTGGGCAAGCGCGTGGCCCTGTTCGGGCTGGCATTCAAGCCCAACACCGACGACATGCGCGAGGCGTCCTCGCTGGTGCTGTCTGCGCGGCTGAACGCCGATGGCGCGCTCGTCGCCGCGTATGACCCGGTGGCGGAGGGGCAGGCACGCAAGCTCGTCAGCGGGATCTCCTTCGCCGCCTCGCCGCTCGAGGCTGCCGACGATGCCGACGCCGTGGTGCTCGTGACCGAGTGGCCAGAGTTCCTGCAGCTCGACTGGGGCGAGGTCGCGCGGGCGATGAAGGGCAATCTCGTGATCGACGGGCGCAACGCGCTCGATCCGGACGCCGTGCGCGCGGCCGGCCTCCTCTACGAGGGCGTCGGACGCGGCCAGCGGGCCCGCGTTTCGGACGACGGCGGCGTGGCGCACGAGCCTGCGAGGCCGGGCGCCTGATGCAGGCCGTGATCCTCGTCGGCGGTGAGGGCACGCGGCTGCGCCCGCTGACCTCGACCGTTCCCAAGCCCGTCGTGCCGCTCGTCGACCGGCCCTTCATCTCGTTCATGCTCGAGTGGCTAAAGCAGCACGGGGTCGACGACGTGATCATGTCGTGTGGCTTTCTCGCGACGAGCGTTCGCAACGTGCTGGGCGACGGCTCCGGCCTCGGCATCCGCCTGCGCTTCGTCGAGGAGCCCGATCCGCGCGGCACGGCCGGCGCGCTTAAGTTCGCCGCCTCGATGCTCGACGAGCGCTTCCTGATGCTCAACGGCGACGTCCTCACCGACATCGACCTGAGCGCGCAGATCGCCCAGCACGAACGGACGGGGGCAAAGGCGACGCTCGCGCTCGTGCCCGTGGCCGACCCGAGCGCGTATGGGCTCGTTCACCTCGAAGAGGACCGCTCGGTGCGCGACTTCGTCGAGAAGCCGAGCCCGGACGCGATCGACACGAACCTGATCAGCGCCGGCGCCTATGTGCTCGAGCGCGAGGTCCTCGACCTCGTCGCACCCGAGCGCAACGTCTCGATCGAGCGCGAGGTCTGGCCGCAGCTGATCGGCAAGGGCCTGTTCGGCTTTCCTGCGGAGAGCTACTGGCTAGACATCGGCACGCCCGAGCGCTACCTGCAGGGCACCTTCGACATCATCGAGGGCAACGTCAGGACCGCCGTCGGCGAGCGACTCGGGTCGGACTGGCTGGCGATCGACCCCGGCGCCCAGACCAACGGCCGCGTGATCCCGCCGGCCGTGCTCGAGCGCGGCGTGACGGTCGGCGAGGGCGCCCAGGTCGGCAGCCTCGTCGTGCTCGGCGAAGACGTCTCGGTCGGCGCGCACGCCACCGTCGAGCGCGCCGTGATCCTGAAGGGCGCCGAGATCGGCGAGGGCGCGACGCTGCGCGACTGCATCGTCGCCGCCGGCTGTCGCATCGGCGCGCGCACGACGATCGGCGGCGGCGCGGTGCTCGGAGAGGGTGTGACCGTCGGGGCGGATAACGTGATCGACCGCGGGGCGCGTATCTTCCCGGGTGTGTCACTACCCGACGGCGCGATCAAGTTCTAAATCGAGGAGGCGAGCGGCAAGATGAGCGAAGGCGCTCCGAGCGCCACACCCACGGTGCGGGAGCTCTCGCGTGAGGAGATCGCGCGCATCGACGGCTCGGGCCAGCTCGACGACGTGCTCGGCCTGCCCGAGCACCTGCGCGACGCTTTGTGGCGCGTGGAGTCGGCGATCATGCAGGACTGGGACACCTCGGCCGGCCTCGTCGTCGCCGGCATGGGCGGCTCGGCGATCGGCGGTGCGCTGGCGCGGGCGGCGCTGGCCGACCACGCGACGCGCCCGATCTTCGTCACGCGCGCCTACGGCCTGCCGCCGTGGACGACGCCAGACACGATGGTGCTCTGCGCGAGCTACTCGGGCGACACCGAGGAGACGCTCGCCTGCTACGAGTCGGCCGGGGCGCTCGGCGCGAGGCGCACGGTCGTGACGACCGGCGGCAGGCTCGCCGAGATGGCGCGCGCCGACGGGGTCCCCGTGATCCCACTGCCCGGCGGCTTCCAGCCCCGCGGAGCCGTCGCCTACATGACGGTGGCCGCGCTCGAGGTCGCCGCTCTCTGTGGTGCCGGCCCGCGCCTGACCTCGGAGATAGACGTCGCCGCCTCCCATACGGAGCAGTTGGTCGCCGAGTGGGGTCCGGATGCGCCCGAGGACTCGCTGGCCAAGGAGGTGGCCCGCGGAATCCACGGCACCACGCCGGTGATCGCCGGTGCCGGTCTGACCACGCCGATCGCCTACCGCTGGAAGACGCAGGTAAACGAGAACGCCAAGCAGCCGGCCTTCGCGCACGAGCTGCCCGAGCTCGATCACAACGAGATCGTGGGCTGGGAAGGGGCGCAGGACGTGGGCCGCTTCTCGGCGGTGTTCCTCGACGACTCAGACGCCCACCCGCGCGTGAAGGAGCGGATGGACCTGACCGAGCGCTCAATCGCCGCCAACGCGATCGCCAGCTTCCGGCTGGAGACGCGCGGGCAGACGACGATCGAGCGGGTCATCTCGCTGGTGCTGCTCGGCGATCTCGTCTCGATATACCTCGCGGCCCTGCGCGGCGTGGATCCCGGTCCGGTGAAGGCGATCGACGAGCTCAAGGCGGCGCTGGAGCAGCGCTGAGCGGAAGGCTTCCCGGCCACGTCCGCGCCGCGCGAGGCGGGGCTGGGGGTGTGATATTTTCGAGGTCGGCCGAGGAGCGCTGCGACGGGCCCGGACCCGCCACGCTCGGCCGCTTCTCTGCAGTAAGGGCGCTCTCCTAACCGGACAGGAGGCTTCTTCATGACCCCGACCGCTGTGGCAACGGACGCAGACTTCAAGGTCGCCGACCTCTCGCTCGCAGAGTTCGGCCGCAAGGAGATCGTGCTCGCTGAGCACGAGATGCCCGGGCTGATGGCGATTCGCCAGGAGTACGCCGACTCCCAGCCGCTCAAGGGCGCGCGCATCACCGGCTCGCTCCACATGACCATTCAGACGGCCGTGCTGATCGAGACGCTGACTGCGCTCGGCGCCGAGGTCCGCTGGTGCAGCTGCAACATCTTCTCCACGCAGGACCACGCGGCGGCCGCCGTCGCGGTCGGGCCCGACGGCACGGTCGATGACCCGCGAGGGGTGCCTGTTTACGCCTGGAAGGGCGAGACGCTCGAGCAGTACTGGTGGTGCACCGAACAGGTCCTGCGCTGGCCCGAGGGCGAGGGTCCCAACATGATCCTCGACGACGGCGGTGATGCGACGCTGCTCGTGCACAAGGGAACCGAATACGAGAAGGCCGGCGCAGTGCCCGATCCGGCGGGCGCCGAGTCGGAGGAGCTGGGCGTGATCCTGTCCCTGCTGACGCGCTCGCTGGCCGACGATGCGCAGCGCTGGACGCGTATCGGCGAAGGCATCAAAGGCGTCACCGAGGAGACGACGACCGGAGTGCACCGCCTCTATGAGATGGTCGAGGCCGGCGAGCTGCTGTTCCCGGCGATCAACGTCAACGACTCGGTCACGAAGTCCAAGTTCGACAACCTCTACGGCTGCCGGCACTCGCTGATCGACGGCATCAACCGCGCCACGGACGTGATGATCGGCGGCAAGGTGGCGGTCGTCTGCGGCTTCGGCGACGTCGGCAAGGGCTGCGCCGAATCGCTGCGGGGTCAAGGCGCGCGCGTGATCGTCACCGAGATCGACCCGATCTGCGCGCTGCAGGCGTCGATGCAGGGGTATGAGGTCAAGACGCTCGAGGATGTCATCGACAGCGCCGACATCTTCATCACCACGACCGGCAACCGGGACATCATCACGGCCGCCGACATGGGCCGGATGAAGCACCAGGCGATCGTCGGCAACATCGGTCACTTCGACAACGAGATCGACATCGCCGGCCTCTCGCGCGTACCGGGCATCGAGCGCGTCAACATCAAGCCGCAGGTCGACAAGTGGGTCTTCCCCGACGGACACGCGATCATCATGCTGTCCGAGGGCCGGCTGCTGAACCTGGGCAACGCGACCGGGCACCCGAGCTTCGTCATGAGCAACTCGTTCTCCAACCAGACGATCGCCCAGATCGAGCTGTTCACGAAGAACGACGAGTACGAGAAGAAGGTCTACGTGCTGCCCAAGCACCTCGACGAGAAGGTCGCGCGCCTGCACCTCGACGCCCTCGGCGTCAAGCTCACGAAGCTGAGCGAGGAGCAGGCCGCCTACATCGGCGTTCCCGTCGACGGCCCGTACAAGCCCGACCACTACCGGTATTAGGGTCGGCGGGCGAGGCTGCGTTGATGCGTTTTCGCCTCCGCCCGGGGGTGTGCAGAAAGGTGTTGGTTGCTAAGGCGCAGGACCTCGCGCGCGCTCGCCCGGCGAAGCCCGCGAGCGCGCGCGAGGTCCGGAGCCGCCGATGAAGGCCATGGTCCTCGCGGCCGGGCTGGGTACCCGTCTGCGCCCGCTGACATACGAGATCACCAAGCCGATGGTGCCGGTGCTCGATCGGCCCGTGATGGAGCACATCCTCGATCTGGTCGACAGGCACTCCTTCGATGGCGTGATCGCCAACCTGCACTACTTCCCGGACACGATCCGCGAGCACTTCGGCGAGCGCATCGCCTACAGCTTCGAGCCGGAGCTGCTGGGGACCGCCGGAGGCGTGCGCAACTGCGCCGAGTTCTTCGGCGAGGAGCCGTTCCTGGTGATCTCGGGCGACGCGCTCACGGACATCGACCTGAGCGCCTTCGCCAAGCGCCACCGCGAAGCCGGCGGGGTCGCGACGCTCGCTGTCAAGCGCGTGCCCGACACGCGCGAGTATGGAGTCGTCCTTCACGACCGTGACGGGCGCATCACGGGCTTTCAGGAGAAGCCCCAGCCCGACGAGGCGCTCTCGGATCTCGGCAACTGCGGCATCTACATGTTCGACCCGCGCATCTTCGACTACTTCCCAGACAGGGCCTTCGTCGACTGGGCCAAGGACGTCTACCCGGCGCTGCTCGAGAACGACGTGCCCTTCTACATCCACGAGCTGAGCGAGTACTGGAACGACGTCGGCTCGCTGGCCGAGCTGCGCCAGGGGACCTTCGACGCGCTCCACGGCCGGCTGCACCTGGAGATGCAGGGCGAGGAGCTGCGCCCCGGGCTGACCGTCGTGGGCGACTCGCCGCTGCGCGAGGACACCGATGTCGAGGGGTCGGTGTGGATCGGCCGCGACGTCCAGCTCGGCGCCGACGTGCGCCTGATGGGGCCGGTCGTGATCGGGGACGGGGCGAGGGTGGGCGACGGCACGCAGCTGCGCGAGAGCATTCTCTTCCCCGGCACGGAGGTCGCTGACGGATCGATCCTGATCGGCGCGATCGCCGGCCACGGCGGGATCCTGCAGAGCCTGCGGCGTCACGCGTCGGGAGCGGGCCCGGTGGCTGGGCGCTAGCCTGCCCGGTCGAACGGCGGCGCTTGACGAGCGGTCCTCAGACGGCTTCGAAGCGCTCGCGGCGCTGTTGCTCGCGCTCGGACTCGGCCAGCGCGCGCACGAACAGGACGACGATCGCGATCCCCATCACGAGCGACTGCTCGACGCCCATGATGATGCCGGCGATCGACTGGTCGTCGTGAGCGGACAGGCCCCAGACGCGCGCGTGGTGGACGTAGTAGGCGTAGAGCGCGGTGGGCGCGAAGGCGAGCCCCATGCCGAGCGCACCGACGAACAGCTTGGTCGAGCCCATGTAGGCGACCGGTCCAAGGCCCGCCAGCCGCAGGCGCGCGCGAATCGGCGAGAGCAGGTGCCACCAGTAGAGCGAGCCCGCGGCCAGGAAGCTCAGGTGCTCGAGCACGTGCACCAGCGGGTGGCGCAGCGCGAGGTCGTAGGCCGCCGGGATGTGCCACGCCCAGATCACGGCGATGTAGATGACGACCGCGAAGGCTGGGCTGGCGAGCAGCCCGGCTCTGCGCTCGAGGGTGTGGACGGCGCGCGTGACCGGGCGCAACAGGACCTTGGTGAAGCCGAGGATCGCCAGGATCGGGACCACGTCGAGCAGCAGCACGTGTTGAACCATGTGCATGAGGAAGAGCTGGTCGGCCAGCTCGTCGACCGGGGAGACGAGCGCGCCGAGCGTGAACAGCAGCGAGCCGAGGAAGCAGCAGAGCCGCCACACCGGCGCGTCGGCCTGCGCTCGCGGCGAACCGCTCTGGCGCACGCGCACCCAACGCCTGGCGTAGGCCGCGCCCGCGACCGCCACGCCGATCAGCACGCCCGGTTCCAGCGTCCAGCCCAGGTTCGCGGCGGCCGCCTGCAGGTTCGGGCTCACTGGCCGATTCTCGCACCGGATCGACGGTCCGGCGGAACGTGTGGCGGGCGCCTCCGCAGAGCGCCGCCCCACCGGGTCTGGACGAACGATCTAGCTCCACGATTCCGTTGGACATCCGCCAGGAGCGGGCGTAGCATCTTGCAAGCGCCAGACAACAGCCGACCAAAGGAGCCTCTGATGCAGATAGACATCAAGGGTCGCAACGTTCCGGTCACCGACGAGATCCGCACGCACGCGACTCGCCGCCTGGACAAGGTCGCTCGGCAGGTCTCCGAGCTAGCGCGCGTGGAGATCGAGATCTTCAAGGAGCCCAACCCGCGGGTCGCCGACTGCCAGGTCGCCGAGGCCACGCTCTATCTCAAGGGCGTCACGCTCCGCGCCCGGGACCGTTCGCCCGAGATGCTGCACTCAGTCAATCTGATCGTCGACGAGCTCGCCCGCCAGGTGAAGCGCCACCGCGACAAACGTCGCCACAGGCGCGAGGCCCGCGCAGCCGCGGCCGATCGTCGCATGGCCGCCGAGGCGGCCCGCACCATGGGGCAGCCGGTCACGCAGCCGACGATGTAAAGACCTCGAGCGGCGCGTATGACGCCACGGGCGCCCGCACGCGCGCGCCCGGAAGTAGGGTCGGAAGGCCTGTTTAGCGACCCTTCCGGTCGGGTAGAGACAGCGGCGTTCGGTTGTCTCATTTGGAGGGGTCAGGGGTGAGTCGTTTGGGGTCGGTCGCTCGGCGGGCAGCGGGGTCGTGGGGGATCCGCTCGTCCCTGCGCACGGCCGGTCTCGGCTGCCTCGGAGCGCTGCTTCTGGCCAGTGGGGCTCGCGCGGCGACGTCGCCGTCGCTCCCCCCCAAGGAAGGCAGCGCGCCGCAACCGGGGCCCGCCGTCCTGTACCAGCCGCTCGCGCACGCACCGCAGCTGGAAAACGCGCCGGGGAGCACCTGGCACGCGGCGCCGATTCTCGTCTCCGGGGCGAGCGCGTACCGCAAGGGAGAGTTCCTCTACCAGGGCTACGTCTACGACGACCACGGCGCGAAGGAGGTCACCGATCCCACCAACCCGATGCACTCGCCGGGCGGCGACTCCTCCGGTGGCGACCTCTTTTCGGCGCCGGACGGCACCTACGACTACCCGAGCGGCCCCGGCTACGACGAAAACGCGGCCAACCTGATCGAACTGCGGGTCAAGGCGCTCGCCGGCGCCACGGCCTTTCGCATCACGCTCAACACCCTCGAGGATCCAAGCCTCGTGGCCACCGCGATCGCGATCGGCGGCACCGAAGGTCAGACCCACCCATTTCCGTTTGGCGCCAACGTCAGCGCTCCGGCGCAGTACTTCCTGACCGTCCATGGCGAAACGGCGGTGCTGACCGACGCCGTAACCGGGGCTCAGGTCCCGGGCTCCGCCCCGACCGTCAGCGTAGACCTGCCGCGCCGGCAGATCACGGTTCGCGTGTCCCACAAACAGTGGAACCCGGGCACCGGGACCGTGCGCCTCGCCGCTGGCGTGGGGCTTTGGAACGCAGCCGCCGGCAGCTACCTGCTGCCGGTCGCGGAGCGGAGCGCCACGCAGCCGGGAGGGGCGGGGACGGCCAGCGCACCCGCGGCGTTCTTCGACGTCGGCTTCCGCTTCAACGCGCAAGAGCCGATGCCCGGAGCGCCCTCTCCGGGCACGACGGCCGACCCGGCCTGGTGGCGCGAGTCGGCCCAGGCGCAGGCGTTGGCCAGTGGAGACATCAGCGCCTTCCACGCGGACGTCGACTTCTCCAAGCTCGTTGAAAAAGTCAATGACGACATGCCCGGCCAACCGACGGGTGTGCCGCAGAGCGGTGCCTTCGACCGCATCCTCGCTTCGCACTTCGCCGACGGACAGGGCGCCGACTACGCGACCGGCGGCTGCGGCAGCTCGACAGCCTGCATCGGCGCGATGCGCGGCCAGCTGCTGCCGTATGCGATCTACGTCCCCGCAGGCTCTGAACCGGGCGGCGGCTGGGGGGCGACGCTGCTGCTGCATTCGCTGTCGGCCAACTACAACCAGTTCGCCGGAAGCAAGAACCAGTCGCAGTTCGCCGCCCGCGGCGGCGGATCGATCGTGTTCACGCCGTCAGGGCGCGGCCCCGACGGCTGGTACTACGACCACGCCGGCGCGGATACGTTCGAAGTCTGGGCAGACGTCGCCGCGCACTACCACCTGAACCCCGCGTTCACCGACATCGCGGGCTACTCGATGGGCGGCTACGGAACGTACAAGTTCACCAGCCAGTTCCCCGACCTGTTCGCCCGCGCGCAGCCCACGGTCGGCCCGCCGGGTCTTGGCATCTGGGTGCCCCCGGGCGAACCGGAGCCGGGCGGCAACCAGTCGCTGACGGAGCGAATGCTCGGCTCGGTGCGCAACGTCCCGTTCCTGATCTGGGATGAGACGACCGACGAGCTCGTGCCGATCGCGGGTGTGCTCGAACAGGTCAAAAAGTTCGATGAACTCGGCTACCGCTACGAGTTCGATCAGTTCCAGGCCGGTGAGCACCTGACGCTGGCGATCAACGACGAATACGCACCGGCCGCCGCCTTCCTGGGGACAGAAACGATCGACCGCAATCCGGCGCACGTGACATACGTCTACAACCCGCAGATGGACTTCCCGGCCGACGGCACCACCGCCGGGCACGCCTATTGGGTCTACGGCGTGACGCTGCGAAACGGCGGCGGATCGGCTCCGCTGGGCGAAGTCGACGTTCGCTCGCACGGCTTCGGCAAGGGCGACCCGACACCCGCGGCGACCGAAACCGGTGCCGGCGTGCTCACGGGCGGCCAGATACCCGCGATCCCGTACACGAGCCAGAGCAAATCGTGGGGCGCTGCACCGACCGAACCGGTCAGCGACGCGCTCGACATCTCGGCGACGAACGTCTCGGCCGTGACGATCGACGCCAAACGCGCGAGGGTCGACTGCAAAGCGCACCTGAACGTCACGACCGACGGCCCGCTCACGGTCACGCTGGCCGACTGCAAAGGGCCCAAAAGCACTCCCGTGAGCTTCAGCTTCGGCTGATCGTCGGCCGCCGGCGCGACCGGCAGACGCGGCGTGCGCGGGAGCTATCCTTGGGCCAATGCCCTCCCTGCTCGATCGCGCGCTGAACGTCGGCGAGGCGAAGAAGTACAAGGAATACCAGAAGCGTGTCGCGCTGATCAACGCGTTCGAGCCCGAGCTCGAACACGACTCAGACGCTGAGCTGCGCGAGCGGATGGACGCGCTGCGCGAGCGCGCCGCCGACGGGGAGTCGCTCGACGCGCTGATGCCCGAGTGCTTCGCGATCGTGCGTGAGACGGGCAAGCGCACGATGGAGATGCGCCACTTCGACGTGCAGCTGATCGGCGGAATGGCGCTGCACGACGGCCAGATCGCGGAGATGAAGACGGGGGAGGGCAAGACGCTCACCGCCACGCTTGCCGTCGTGCTGAACTCGCTCGCCGTGCACGAGGCCAGCGCCGAGGACGGCCAGCTCAGGCGCAAGGGCGTTCACGTGGTGACCGTCAACGACTATCTGGCCAGGCGCGACGCCGAATGGATGGGCCCGATCTACGACGCGCTCGGCGTGACCGTCGGGGTCCTCGAAAACATGCAGCCGACAGATGACAAGCACCGCGCCTACGCCTGCGACGTCGTCTACGGCACCAACTCGGAGTTCGGCTTCGACTACCTGCGCGACAACATGGCGACCGACCTCGCCGAAAAGGTCCAGCGCGGGCACGCGTTCGCGATCGTCGACGAGGTCGACAACATCCTGATCGACGAGGCGCGCACGCCGCTGATCATCTCCGGCGCGCCCGAACAGGCCGCCGACCTGTATGTCAAGTTCGCGCGCCTGGCGCCGCACATGCAGCTCGGCAAGACGCCCGAAGGGATGGACCCGCGCTCGAAGAAGTCCTTCGTGGCGGACTTCGATTTCGAGGTCGACGAGAAGCAGAAAACGGTCGCGATCACCGAGCAGGGCGTCGCCAAGGCCGAGAAGTTCCTGCGCATCGACCACCTCTACCGAGCCGAGAACGGACACCTCGTCAACCACCTGATCCAGTCGCTGCGCGCAGAGTCGCTGTACAAACGCGACGTCGACTACGCCGTGATCGACGGCGAGGTCAAGATCATCGACGAGTTCACCGGCCGCATCCTCGACGGCCGTCGCTGGTCGGAGGGCCTTCACCAGGCGATCGAGGCGAAGGAGAGCGTCGCGATCCAGGAGGAGAACCAGACGCTCGCGACGATCACCTACCAGAACTTCTTCCGCCTCTACGACAAGCTCGCCGGCATGACCGGCACGGCACTGACCGAGGCGACCGAGTTCATGAAGATCTACGAGCTCCCGGTCGTGCAGGTGCCGACCAACATGGAGATGATCCGCAACGACCGCAACGACCAGATCTACAAGACCAAGGACGGCAAGTGGGGCGCCGTCATCAAGGAGATCGCGGCGCGCCACGAGAACGGGCAACCCGTGCTGGTCGGCACGATCTCGGTCGAGGTCTCGGAGCTGCTGAGCGACCGCCTGACCAAGAGCGCGATCAAGCACACGGTCTTGAACGCGAAGCCCGAGCACGCCGCGCGTGAGGCCGAGATCGTGGCCGAGGCGGGCCAGCCTGGCGCCGTCACGATCGCCACGAACATGGCCGGGCGCGGCGTCGACATCAAGCTCGGCGGCAACGCCGAGCATCTCGCGCGGCTGGAGCTTGCGCGTCGCGGCGTCGAGCACGACGCCGAGGACTACGAGCAGCGCCTGGCCGAGGTGCTGCCGGAGCTGGAGCGGAAGGTGGCGGAGCAGCACGAAAACGTGGTGGCCGCCGGCGGTCTCTTCATCTGCGGCACCGAGCGGCACGAGTCGCGCCGAATCGACAACCAGTTGCGCGGCCGCTCCGGGCGCCAGGGAGATCCCGGCGAGAGCCGGTTCTTCCTCTCCGCCGAGGACGACCTGGTGCGCCTGTTCGCGGGCGACCGCATCTACCGCATCCTCGACAAACTCGGCGGTGTCGATGAGGAGGGCAACGAGGAGCCGATCGAGGCAGGCATGCTCTCCAAGCAGATCGAGAAAGCCCAGAAGAAGGTCGAGGAACAGAACTTCCTGATCCGCAAACGCGTGCTCGAGTACGACGACGTGATGAACGAGCAGCGGCGCGTGATCTACGCCTACCGCGACGAGGTGCTCGAAGGCAAGAGCATCGGCGAGGAGGCGCGGCGCGAGGTAGAGGGCGTAATCGAGCGCACGATCGACCAGTACACGCCGGGCGACTTCATCGAGGACTGGGACCTCGACGGGATGTTCACCGCCCTCGGTCAGTTCTTCCCGCTCGACCTCGACGAGCACGATCTGGATCCCGAGCGCGTGGACCGCGTCGTGCTGACCGATCGCATCAGCGAGATGGCCATGGAGCGCTATGAGGCGCGCGAACAGGCACTCGGCGAGGAGCTGATGGGGGCGCTCGAGCGCTTCCTGCTGCTGCAGATCATCGACGAACGCTGGCGCGAGCACCTGTTCGACATGGACTACCTGCGCGAGGGCATCCACCTGCGCGGCTTCGCCCAGATCGACCCCCTCGTCGCCTACAAGAACGAGGCCTTCACGCTGTTCGGCGACCTCATGAACAGCGTGTGGACCGACTATGCGCGGATGATCTTCAACGTCGAGGTCAACGTCGAGGGCGAGAACGGCGTCAGCACGCCCCCGCCGAGCTTCGCCGCCGCCGGCAGCTCGACGCGCGCCGGGCGCGTCTCGTACTCGGGCGGCGAAAGCGCCGTCGGCGCGGGGGCGATGGCTGCAGCCGCGGCCGCCGCTGGCACCGGCGGCGCGCAGGGCGGCTTCGGCGAAATCGACCCCGAGCAGGAAGCGATGCCGGTCGTCGAGCAGCGCGTCGTCGACGAGGAGCACAGCGTGGGACGGAATGACCCTTGCTGGTGCGGCTCGGGCAAGAAGTTCAAGAAGTGCCACGGCGCCTAGCGGCGCTGCGCGGAGATGAACGTCCGGGGGCTGTTCGAGACGCACCTGACGGTCTCGGACATGGCACGGTCGGTCGCGTTCTACAGGGACGTGGTCGGGTTGCCGGTGGCGCTCGAACTGCCCGAGAGGGGAGCCGTCTTTCACTGGATCGGAGGGCCCGGTCAGGCGATGCTCGGGCTGTGGTCGATCGGCTCGGCGCCGATGAACATGCAGCTTCACATCGCCTTCGAGATGGATCTCGAGGACGTGCTGGCGGCGCCGGCGCGCCTGCGCGCCGATGGTGTCGAGCCGCTCTCGTTCTTCGGCGAGCCGGCCGAGGAACCGAGCTACATCGGCTGGATGCCCGCTGCGGCGGTGTACTTTCGCGACCCCTCAGGGCACATGCTCGAGTACCTGGCGATGCTCGACGAGCAGCCTCGCCCCGATCTCGGGATCACCTCGTGGGCCGAGCGCGAGGGCGCCGCCTAGGCGTGTGGCAGCCCCCATGGCGCGTCGATCGCGATGCGCCAGCCGTCGGCGCCACGGATGTACACGACGACCGAGCTGCTGCGCTGCGCGAAGGGCTCCTCGTCTCCGCTGGTCCCGTTGAGCGTGAGCGCACCGGCCACGATGGCGACGTCGCCGCCGACGAACACGTTGGACACGTCGATCTCCATCCGCACGCTGTTGTCGATGAGCGTCTGCAGGGCGGCGGCCACGGCCGGCTTGCCGCGCACGGTCTCGCCGTCGGGCTGCACGATCGTGGCATCGTCCGTCCACAGCTCGACCGCCGCCCGGACCTCGCCGGCGTTGATCGCGGCGGCGAACGCCGCGGCGAGCTGCTCTGGCGTGTCGCTCGGCACCGGCGCGAGCATATTTGAGCGGCACGCCGGCGTGAGGCCTGAGGGGCCGCGGCTCCTCCGCCGCGTTGATAGCGTGGAGGCGTGGCCACCAGCGCTCCCAGCGAATCGACTCCTGAGCGCCTGGCCTCGATCCGCGAGCAGATGAAACTGCTCACGGACTATCTTTGACCCGGCTGCGCTGGGCGAACGCGTGGCGGCGCTCGAGGCGGAGATGGGCGCGCCTGGGTTCTGGGATGACTCTGAGCGCGCGGCGGCAGTGTCAGGCGAGCACGCGCGCGCGGGCCGGCGCCTGGAGCAGTTCAACGAGCTGAAGCGTGACGTCGAGGACCTCGACGCGCTTGCCGAGATGGCCGCGGAGGAGCAATCGCTGCAGGCCGAGGTGGACGAGCAGATCGCCTCGGTGGAGGCGCGCCTGGCCGAGCTGGAGGAGCAGCGCCTGTTCTCAGGCGAGTACGACGCGGGCGACGCTCTCGTCAGCGTCAACGCGGGCGCGGGCGGGACGGACGCCCAGGATTGGGCCGAGATGGTGCTGCGCATGGAGATGCGCTGGGCCGAACGCCGGGGCTTCCAGGTGGAGCTGCTCGAGGTGAGCCCGGGCGAGGAAGCCGGGATCAAGTCGGCGACCTTCCGCGTATCGGGCGAGAACGCCTACGGGCTGTTCGGCGCCGAGCGCGGCGTGCACAGGCTCGTGCGCCTGTCGCCCTTCGACTCGGCCCATCGACGCCAGACGAGCTTTGCGGGGGTCGAGGTGGCGCCGGTGGTGAACGACACCGGGGAGATCGAGATCAACGAGGATGACCTGCAGGTCGACACCTACCGCGCCTCGGGCGCGGGCGGCCAGCACGTCAACAAGACCGACTCGGCCGTTCGCATCACGCACAGGCCGAGCGGGATCGTCGTGCAGTGCCAGAACGAGCGCTCGCAATCGTCGAATCGGGCGACGGCGCTGGCGATGCTGAGGGCGAAGCTGCTCGAGCAGCGCGAGCGCGAGCGTCAGGAGGAGATCGCGCGCGAGAAGGGCGAGGCGCAGGACGTCAACTTCGGCTCGCAGATCCGCTCCTACGTGATGCATCCGTACACGATGGTCAAGGACCATCGCACGGGCCACGAAATGGGTGACGTGCAGCGGGCGCTCGACGGAGATCTCGACGGCTTCGTGCGCGCCCACCTGCTCGCGACGGCGTCGAGCAAGGCCCTGCGTTGAGAGCAGGCGCCGCAGCGGGGAGCGAGCTCGCGGAGCTGGTCGGACGTGCGCTGCAGGAGGATCTCGGCACGGGCGACGTGACGACCGAGGCGACGGTCGCGGCCGACGCGCGCGCTCGAGCGCTGATCACACAGAAGGCGCCGGGGGCGATCTACGGGATCGACGCGGCCGAGGCGACGTTCAAGGCGCTCGACCACGACACGCAGGTCCTGCGCCTGGTCGAGGAGGGCGTCTGGCGCGAGCAGGGCGGACCGGTGATGTCGCTCGACGGCGGCGCGCGCGCCCTGCTCACGGCCGAGCGGACGGCGCTCAACTTCCTAGGACATCTCTCGGGCGTGGCGACCATGGCCGCGCGCGCCGCTCGCGAGGTTGAGGGCACGGGCGCGACGGTGCTGGACACGCGCAAGACGACGCCCGGACTGCGCATGCTCGAGAAGGCTGCCGTGGCCGCGGGCGGCGCCGCCAACCATCGCGCCGGCCTGTTCGACGCGATCCTGATCAAGGAGAACCACATCGCCGCGGCTGGGGGGGTCGCGGCTGCCGTCGAGCGTGCCCGCGCGGCCTCGCCTGAGCTGGCGGCAACGCTCGAGGTCGAGGTCCGCGACGCCGGCGAGATCGAGCAGGCGCTGCGCGCAGGCGCGCCGCGGCTGCTGCTGGACAACATGGACGAGGCACAGCTCCGCGCTGCCGTCGCCCAGGTCGCCGGGCGCGCGCAGCTCGAGGCCAGCGGGGGCGTCACGCTGGCGACACTGCGGGCAGTCGGCGAGACCGGCGTCGACGCGATCTCGCTGGGGGCGCTGACGCACTCGGCGCCGGCGCTCGACCTGTCGATGATCCTCGAGCTTGCCGGCTAGAGCCAGCGCAAGCCCAGGTATCATGCCTCGCTCGTGACGGGGGCGGGCTCACTCAGCGACCGGGCCAAGCGCGGCGTCGCGCGTGTCGCGGGGCCGATCTCGGGGCGTGCCTGGCGCGAGGTCTCGCGTCTTCAACACTCGAGCGAGGCGGGGCGGCGGATCGTCGAGACCGCCACGCGACCACTGCGCCACCGAGACATGCGGGTGTTGCGCGGGCACATGCAGGGAGCGCGCATCAACCTCGGTGGCTCGTTCCTGCGCTATCTGACTGGCGACGCCGAGCCCGAGGTGCAGGAGGCGCTGGCCGAACTGGTCAAGCCCGGCCAGACCGTGTACGACGTCGGCGCCAACATCGGCTTCTTCACGATCCTCTGCTCGCGCCTGGTGGGACCGCAGGGAAGGGTCTACGCATTCGAGCCGATCCCGCAGAACCTCGCGACGCTGCGCCACAACGTGACGCTCAACGCCCTCAGCAACGTGACGATCGTCGACAAGGCTCTTTCCTCGGCCACGGGCACGGCTGAGATGTTCGTGTCGCCGTGGTCGGCGTTTCATTCGCTCAACGTCGAGGGCGCGACCAAACAGGACAACCACGGTCCCGAGACGGGCGAGATCACGGTTCAGACCGTCACGCTCGACGAGTTCGTGGGCGGCGAGGGCGTGCGCGCGCCGGACCTCGTCAAGATCGACGTCGAGGGCGCCGAGCTGATCGTCGTTGACGGCATGCGCGAGACGTTGCGCTCGGTCAAGCCGCTGCTTCTGTGCGAGCTGCACGACACCAAGCTCGGCTACGGCGAGTTCGTCGACTCGATCGACTACTGCGTGCGCGTGATCGACGGCGAGAGCCCGGATCTGGCCGACGCCGCGCGCAACCCGCACACGATCGCCTGGCCGCGCGAACGCGACATGGCGGGCGTGGCGGTCTGTTCCTGAGCTCGCTTCAATCGCCGGCACCGGCCAGCCGGCGGTCGGCCCTCCGGCCGCGGCCCGAAGCAGCTCGGAGGGCTTTGCGGGCCTCCTTGGCGAGCGACTTGCGGGGATAGAATGAGCCCCATGGACCTGCCGATGGCGCCCACCCTGGCCGCGGCCGAGGCGGTGCAGGATCACCTCAGCCTCGCCGACATCGCCTCGCTGAAGGAGGAGGTCCGCTCGCTGGCCGAGCAGCGCCACGCGGTGATCCTCGCGCACAACTACCAGGTGCCCGAGATCCAGGACGTCGCCGACTACGTCGGCGACTCGCTCGGGCTCTCGCGTCAGGCGGCCGCCGTCGACGCCGAGGTGATCGCCTTCTGCGGCGTCCATTTCATGGCGGAGACCGCGTCGATCCTGTGTCCGGACAAGACGGTCCTGATCCCGGATCTCGACGCAGGCTGCTCACTGGCCGCCTCGATCGACGCCGAGCAGCTGTCCTCGTGGCGCTCGGAGTACCCCGACGGCGTGGTCGTGATGTACGTCAACACGACCGCCGAGGTGAAGGCGCTGACGGACTACTGCTGCACGTCGGCCAACGCCGTCGACGTGGTCCGCCACATCTACGAGACGCACGGGCCCGATACCGAGATCCTGTTCGGCCCGGACATGTGGCTGGGGGCCTACGTGGAGAAGGAGCTCGGCAAGCGGATGCACGTGTGGGACGGCGAGTGCCACGTTCACGCCGGGATTCGGCCGGCTGACATCGAGACCACCCGCGCGGCGCACCCGGGCGCGGATTTCCTGATCCACCCCGAGTGCGGTTGCACGACCAGCGTGATGGAGTACGTCGCCGCCGGCGACATCTCGGGCGAGGGCGTGCACATGCTCTCGACCGGCGGGATGCTGCGCTACGCCGAGCACGCCGAGTCGGCGACCGCAGCGCTCACCGCCACCCCCACCAGCACAGGCGACGCCGAGGCGAGCGCGCAGGTGCAGGAACCGGGCTTTGACAGCTCTTCGCAGGCGGCCGAGGAGAACGGCGGTCCCGGCAGGGTCCGCGACGTCGTCGTGGCGACCGAGACGGGGATGCTCTATCCGTTGCAGATGGCCGCGCCGGACGTCAACTTCGTCGCTGCCAACCCGCGGGCGGCGTGCGTCTACATGAAGATGATCACGCTTCACAAGCTGCGCGATGCCCTGCAGGAGATGAAGTTCGAGGTGCGCGTGCCCGAGGAGATCGCCGTGCGCGCCCGGGTGCCGATCGACCGGATGGTGGCGATCGGGTAGCAGCCGCGGGGTCGAAGCTCCCCGCTAGAACTCCTCGACCGAGTGCGGCCCGACACAGGCCACGGCCAGTTTGTCGGCGACGCCGGCGGCAACCTCGCGGACCTCCTCGAACGTGACGGCGTCGAGCGCGGCGATCGCCTCGTCGGGGTCGATCGGCTCGCCGAAGACGATCTGCTGGTTGGCCGCGTGGCGGGCGACGGCGCCCGAGTTCTCGAACGAGAGCACGAGCCGCCCGGCGGCGTAGGCGCGGGCGCGCTGGACCTCCTCCTCGGTCGGCCCCTCGTCGCGGAGCTCGTCGACGATCTCGCGCATCCTCGTGTATGCCTCGATGCACTTGGCTGAGTCCAGCCCTGAGCCCAGCTGCAGGATCGGCACGTCGGCGAAGGCGTGGTTGATCGCGTAGACCGAGTAGCAGAGGCCGCGTTTCTCGCGTATCTCATCGAACAGGCGCGAGCCCATCGAGCCCCCGAGCAGCGTCGAGTAGATCGCCAGGGCGGCGCGCTGGCGCACGTCGCGCACGGCGACGTCGGGCCGGTAGATCATGCGCAGGTGCGACTGGTTGGTATCGCGCTGCTCGACGAGCTTCTCGGGCTCGAAAGCGGGTGCCGGGTCGTAGGGGCCAGGCGCGGGCAGCGGGGGGAAGCGCCCGAACAGCTCCTGCAGCTCGGCCTCGTCGGGAAGGTGCTCGACGTTGCCCACGAGGAAGGCGCCGCCACGCGCGCCTGCCCAGCGGCGCTCGCGGAACGCCACGATGCCATCGCGCGTGAAGGAGCGCAGGTTCTCCTCGGGGCCGAGCACGGTTCGCCCAAGCGGATGCTCGCCGAAGGCGGCGCGATCGATCAGGTACTCGGCGACCATCGAGGGTTGATCGAAGGCTCGGTTGATCTCCTGGATGACGACGCCGCGCTCGCGGTCGAGCTCCTCTCCGTCGATCCTCGGGCGGCCGACGAAGTCGCTGAGTAGGTCGATCGCCTCCGGGGCGCTCTCGGCGCGCACGGTGATGTGAAAGGCGACCAGGTCGTGGCTGGTGTAGGCGTTGAGCACGCCGCCCAGCCGCTCGGCGGTCTCGTTCACGTCGCGATAGGTCGGGTACTTCTCGCCGCCCTTGAACACGAGGTGCTCGAGGAAGTGCGCCATGCCGTTCTCCTCGGGCCGCTCGTTGCGCGCGCCGGCGTCGAAGGCCACGAGCACCGTCAGAGCGCGCGTGCCGGGCAGCGCGATGCGGTGGATCGGCAGCCCGTTGGATTCGGTCGTCGTGGTCTCGATCGCGGCCATCGCCGGGCTCACGATAGCCGCCGGGGCGCGAGCGCCCGGCGGATCACCGGGCGTAAGAGCGCGGGAGTGCAACACCCGTTGCATGCAGCGGCTCTTGCTTTGGGAAGGGGAGCGCTCACGGTACCGTCACGGGCCATGCCGGCGACCGACAACGCCATCCCGCAGGGCCGGGACAGGCGCACGCGAGAGGAGCCGCCGCCCGGACACGAGCGCCGCCGCGGCGAGCATCTGGCGGCGCATGCCGCGACCCGGCGAATCGTCCCGCCCGCTCGCGATCCGCGCGACACGGTCGTCGAGTTCCGCGGCGTGTCCAAGCTGTACGGCCCGGGCGGCGTCGGCCTCGAACGCGCGACCTTCGCGGTGCGCCGCCAGGAGATGGTCTTCCTGGTCGGCCCGACCGGCTCGGGCAAGTCGACGATCATGCGCCTGCTGATCAAGGAGCTCGAGCCGACGGACGGACGGATCCGGGTCGCGGGCCGCGACCTGTCGGAGATCGAGCACAAGAAGGTGCCCTACTACCGCCGCAACGTCGGCGTCGTCTTCCAGGACTTCAAGCTGCTGCCGACGCGCACCGTCTACGACAACATCGCCTACGCGCTGCAGGTGACGGGCACACCGCGCAAGCAGATTCGCGCGACGCTGCCGGACATCCTGCGCCTGACGGGGCTGTCGACGAAGCTGCACAACTACCCGCACCAGCTCTCCGGCGGCGAGCAGCAGCGCGTGGCGGTGGCCCGCGCGTTCGCCGCCCATCCGCCGCTGCTGCTGGCCGACGAGCCGACGGGCAACCTCGACCCGGAGACCTCGATCGGGATCATGCAGCTGCTGTACCGGATCAACCGGGCCGGGACGACGGTGATCGTCGCCTCGCACGACAACGAGATGGTCGATCGCATGCGCCGCCGCGTGATCGAGCTCAAGCGCGGGCGGATCGTGCGCGACGAGGCCTCGGGCCTGTACGGGGCGCGCGAAGAGAACACCGACGAGCTCGGCGAGCGCCTCAAACGGGAAGTCACATGAAGCCGGCGTT
>DATNDZ010000026.1:0-13400 GCA_035553095.1 Solirubrobacteraceae bacterium
CTGCGATGCCGACGTGACCCTGGTGGCGCCCGACGCGCACCCGGCGCTGCGCGAGCTGGCGCAGGAGGGCTCGATCCGCTGGGAGGCGCGGGAGTATCGGTCCGGTGACCTGGAGGGGTGCCTGATCGCGATTGCCGCCACCGACAACACCGACGTGAACATCGCGGTGTTCAACGACGCCGAGCGCCGGGCGATGCTCGTCAACGTCGTCGACGTGCCGCCGCTGTGCAACTTCATCCTGCCCGCGATCGTGCGCACCGGACCGCTGGCGATCGCGATCTCCACGGCCGGCGCCTCGCCGGCGCTCGCCAAGCGCATCAAGCGCGAGATCGAAGGGCAGTTCGGCGAGCCCTATGCGCGCCTGGCGGTGCTGCTCAACGAGGTGCGCGGCTGGGCCAAGGGCACCCTGCCCACCTACCAGGACCGCAAGGAGTTCTTTGAGGGGATCGTGGGCGGAGCCCTCGATCCGATCGAGCTGCTGCGCGGCGATGCGCCGGGCACGGTCGGCGGACCCGGGGAGCTGGCCGTGCGCGAGCTGATCGCCGAGGCGCAGGCACGCGCCGCTAGCTCGCTGCAGACCTCGAGCGCCTGAGGCCGTGTCGGCGGCTGCGGTCGAGGTCGAGGGCCTCGCTCGGCACTACGGCGAACGCGAGGCGCTGAGCGGCGTTTCGCTGTCGCTGCAGAGCGGTCAGACGCTCGTCGTGTTCGGCCCCAACGGCGCCGGCAAGACGACGCTGCTGCGAATCCTCGCGACGCTGCTGCGCCCGCACGCCGGCACCGTGGCGGTGCTCGGCTCGAGCCTGCCCGACGACGCCTGGGCGGTGCGCGGGCGCATCGGCCTGCTCGGGCACGAGCCGCTCCTGTACCGCGAGCTGACGGCGCGCGAGAACCTGCGCTTCCACGCGCGACTGCACAACGTGGCGGCAGAGCGCGTCGAGGAGGTGCTGGGCGCCGTGCGCATGAGCGACCGCGCCGATGAGCCGATGCGCACGCTCTCGCGCGGAATGGCTCAGCGCGTGGCCGTCGCCCGCGCCGTGCTGCACGACCCGGAGCTGCTGCTGCTCGACGAGCCGCGCTCCAATCTCGACCCGGCCGCGATCGACCTGGTCGACCCGCTGATCGGCTCCTCCTCCGGCCGCACGCGCGTCATCTGCAGCCACGACCCCGGCGGCGGGCTGGCCGAGGCCGATCTCGTCCTGGGCCTGCGCGGCGGCCAACCGGCGCTGCTGGGCGAGGCCCGCGATCTCGACGCCGATCGGATCGCGGGGCTCTACCGATGAGCACCGCCGTCCCCGACGCGCGCCGGGCCGCCGAAGAGGGCTCGCCGGAGTCGCACACCGCCCACGAGGGAACCGCGCCGGCTCAGCGCGCACGGCCGGCGCGAACCTGGACCGTCGTGCGGGCGCTGCTGCGCAAGGAGCTGCTCGTCGAGCTGCGCACGCTCGAGTCGGCCCCCGGGATGTCGCTGTTCGCGGTGACGACCTTCGTCGTGTTCCACTTCGCGCTCAACCGCAACTCGGTCGACGGCGACCTTGCGGCCGGCATCCTCTGGGTCACGCTGCTGTTCGCGGCCATGCTCGGCGTCAACCGCCTGTTCGTCGCCGACGCCGACCAGGGCGGCTTCGACGGCTTCCTGCTCGCGCCGGTCGACCGCAGCGCGATGCTGCTCGCGAAGGGGCTCGCGCTGCTCGCCTATCTGGTGGTGCTCGAGCTGATCGCGGTGCCCGCGTTCGGCCTGCTGCTGCTCGCGCCCCCGCTGGGGCACGCGCTGCCCGAGCTGATCGGCGTGCTCGCGCTCGGCGACCTCGGCGTGGCGGCGATCGGGACGCTCGTGGCGGCGCTCGCCGTGCGCACCCGCGCCCGCGATCTGCTCGGGCCGCTGCTGGCGCTGCCGCTGCTCGTGCCGGTCGTGATCGGCGGCGCGCGCGCGAGCTCGCCGCTGCTCGCGCTCGGCCACGCAGGCGAGCCACCGGGGCGCTGGCTACTGACGCTCGGGCTCTATGATCTGGTGTTCGGGCTGATCGCCTACGCGCTGTTCGAGTTCCTCCTGGAGGATTAAAAAGATGTACGGAAAGGGCCTGCGCGCTCTGAGCATCTCCACGGTCGCCGTGATGTCGGTCGCGCTCGGGCTCGTCTTCTTCTGGGTGCCGCTCGAAGCAGAACAGGGCTTCCTGCAGAAGATCTTCTACGTCCACGTGCCGCTGGCGATCGTCTCGCTCTGCGGCTTCGTGGCGGGCGGGATCTTCGCGATCCAGCATCTGCGCACGCGCGAGCAGAAGTGGGACTTCCGCTCCTACGTCGCGATCCACACGAGCCTGATCTTCGGCGTGGCGACGCTGATCACGGGCTCGATCTGGGCCAAGGGCTCGTGGGGGCACTGGTGGGTCTGGGACGAGCCGACGCTCGTCTCGTTCCTGATCGTGTTCCTGCTCTACGCGACCTACCAGCCGCTGCGCTTCGCGATCGAGGACCCGGAGCGCCAGGCGCGCTACGCCTCCGTGTTCGCCGTCACCGCGGGCGCCTTCGTGCCGCTCAACTTCGTAGCCGTGCGCGCCTCCACGGCGTACGTGCACCCGCGCGTGCTCGGCGCGACATCGAACCTGCCTTGGCAGATGTCGCTCACGTTCCTCGTCTCGCTGCTCGGGATGGCGCTGCTGTTCACGACGCTGTGCAAATACGAGCTCACGGCCAAGCACACGCGCGCGCAGCTGCGCGCGCTGATGCGCCTGGCCGAACGGCGCGCCGGGGCGAGCACCAGCGCGCCGCCACAGCGCGGGCGCAGCGCGGCGCCGAGCCTGCACGCGACCGCGATGACGGCCAACCCGTCGGAGGGGCGCGCCCGATGAGCGCGCTGCTCGCGGTGCTGCCCGCGCTGCCGCTGCACGAGGCCGGCAAGTACGTCGCCGGCGCCTACGTCGTGCTGTTCGCGCTCGTGCTGATCTACGTCGGGATCATGGCGGTCCGCTCGAGGCGGCTCGAGCGCGACCTCGCCGAGCTGCTGGCGCGCGAGCAGCGGGCCTCGCGCGCGGAGGGCGATGCGCCGGCCGAGGGCTCGGCCGACAGCGCGGGCGCGCAGTCACAGACGGCGCGGCGGGAGTCGACGCTCGTATGAGCGAGCTGCTCGCGCTCGGGATCTCGCACAAGACGGCGCCGGTGGCGCTGCGCGAGCGCCTGGCCTTCACCGAGTCCGAGGCGAGCGAGTTCGCGCGCGAGGCGACGGCGACGCCGGAGGTGCGCGAGGCGGTCGTGATCTCCACGTGCAACCGCACCGAGGTCTACCTCGTCGTCGGCGACCCCGTGCGCGCCGAGTCCGACGTGCTCGGGCTGCTCGCCGGACGCGCCTCGATCCGTCCGACCGAGCTCTCCGATGCGATCTACTCGCCGCGCAACTGCGACGCGGCGCGCCAGCTCTACCGCGTCACGGCCGGCCTCGAGTCGATGATCGTGGGCGAGGCCGAGATCCAGGGCCAGGTCAAGCGCGCCTACGAGACCGCGATGCAATCGGGCTTCACCGGCCCGCTCTCCAACCGACTGTTCGCGGCGGCGCTGACGGCGGGGAAGCGCGTGCGCACCGAGACCGAGATCGGCGCGGCGCGGGTGAGCATCCCTTCGGTCGCCGTCGACCTGGCGCTGAGCGTGCTCGGCGGCCTCGAGGACCGGCACGTCGTCGTGCTCGGCGCCGGCGACACGAGCGAGCTGACGGCGCGCGCTCTGAACCAGCAGGGCGCGGGCACGATCTTCGTGGCCAATCGCCACGCCGACCGGGCGCTCAGCCTGGCGCAGCGCTTCGGCGGCGTCGTGGTCGGGCTCGACGGCCTGCCCGAGCAGCTGCTGCTGGCCGACATCGCGCTGTGCTCGACCTCCTCCCCGCACCCGATCGTCGGTCGCGACGAGCTCGAGATCGTCATGCGCGAGCGCCGCGGGCGCCCGCTGCTGCTGATCGACATCGCCGTGCCGCGCGACGTCGAGGCCGCGTGCGCCGAGCTCGAGGGCGTGAGCCTGTATGACATCGACGACCTCCAGGCGGTCGTGGCGCGTAACCTCTCGACGCGCGAGGGCGAGCTTCCCCGCGCCGAAGAGATCGTCGAGGAGGAGATCCACCGCTTCGCCCGCTGGCTCGGGCAGCTCGAGACTATGCCGACGGTCAGCGCGCTGCGTGAGCACGGCAACGATCTGGTCGAGCAGGTGCTCGACGAGAACTCCGGCCGCTGGGAGTCGGCCTCCCCGCGCGACCTCGCGCGGGTCGAGGCGATTGCTCGCACGGTGATGAGCCGCCTGCTGCACGAGCCGACGATCCGCCTGCGCAGCCTGTCGGAGGCGCGCGGGCACGCCAGCCTCGAGCTGGTGCGCGAGCTGTTCGGGCTGCGCGAGGACGAGCCCGCGCCGCAGCGAACGCAGAGCGAGCTCGCGGAGGTACACGACCTGCCCGTGCCCCCGAGGGTGCGCCGACGCCGCGAGGGCTGATGCGCCTCGGCACCCGTGGCAGCGCGCTGGCGCTGGCACAGGCGCAGCTCGTCGCGGAGCTGCTGCAGGCGCAGGCCGATCCGGCGCGCGCTGCGGGCTCGGTCGAGATCGTCCCGATCGTGACGCGCGGCGATCGCGAGTCGGCCGGCGCCGCCAACGGGGCCGGCGAGCTCACCGGCGACGGCCCGCCCGGCGAGCCCCCGCCGGGCGAGGACAAGTCGCGCTGGGTCTCCGAGCTCGAGCGCGCGCTGCTGGCCGGCGAGATCGACGCGGCCGTGCACTCGGCCAAGGACGTGCCGGGCGAGCTGGCCGAGGGGCTCGCGCTCGTGGCCGCGCCCGTGCGCGCCGGCGCCGAGGACGTTCTGTGTGGCGCGAGCGACGTGCACGAGCTGTCGGCGGACGCCCGCGTGGGGACGAGCAGCCTGCGCCGCATCGCGCAACTGCGCGCCGCGCGCGAGGAGCTCGAGCCGATCGCGATGCACGGCAACGTCGACACGCGCCTGCGCAAGCTCGCCGACGGCGAGCTCGACGCGATCGTGCTCGCCCGCGCCGGCCTTCAGCGGCTCGGCCGCGAGCGGGCGATCGGTGCGGTGCTCGATCCCGCGCTCTTCGTGCCCGCGCCCGGCCAGGGGACGCTCGCGCTCGAGGCCCGCGCCGAGGACGAGACCACGCGCGCGGCCCTGGCTGGGATCGGCGACGCCGGGGCGCTCGCCTGCCTGCTGGCCGAGCGCGCGCTCGCACGTGGGCTCGATGCCGGCTGCGACACGCCGCTCGGTGCGTACGCCACGATCGAGGACGACGAGATGCGCCTGCGCGCCTGGGTCGGGCTGCCTGACGGCTCGGTCTGGGCCGGCGACGAGCTCGCGGGGGCGGCGAGCATGCCCGAGCGCCTCGGCCGGGAGGTCGCGGCACGTCTGAAAGCGGCGGGCGCCGACGAGATCCTGCAGGCGGCGCACCTCTGGACGGGCGACACGGAGGATGCCCGTGGTTGAGGCGGCTGGACGCGTCTACCTGGTCGGCGCCGGGCCGGGCGACCCGGGGCTGCTGACGGCGCGCGCGCTCGAGCTGATCGCGACGGCCGAGACGATCCTGTATGACCGGCTGATCCCGGCGGCGGCGCTCGACGGCGCCCGCGCCGACGCGGAGCTGCTGTACGTCGGCAAGGAGGGAGGCGGCGAATCGGTCCCGCAGGGGCAGACCGAGGCCCTGATGATCGCGCGGGCCCGCGCCGGCCGTACGGTCGTGCGCCTGAAGGGCGGCGACCCGTTCGTCTTCGGCCGCGGCGGCGAGGAGGCGCTCGCGCTGCGCGCCGCCGGCGTCGACTTCGAGATCGTGCCCGGCGTGACAGCGGGCGTGGCGGCGCTCGCATACGCAGGGATACCGGTGACGCACCGCGGACTGGCGCGCGCGGTCGCGTTCGTGACGGGTCGCACCGGTGACGAGAGCGAGCTCGACTGGGCGGCGCTGGCGGCCTTCCCGGGCACGCTCGTCTTCTACATGGGCGTCGGGCGCCTTGGGCGCATCGCCGCGGCCCTGATCGAGGCGGGGCGCTCGCCGCAGGAGGCCGCCGCCGTGGTGCAGGACGGCACGACGCCTCGCCAGCGCACCGTTCGCGCCACGCTCGAGACGATCGCCGAGCACGTGGCCGCCGAGCAGGTCGGCTCGCCGTCGATCACGGTTGTCGGTCCGGTGGCTGCGCTGGCCGAGCACCTGGCCTGGACGACTGCGCGGCCACTGGCCGGGTTCAGCGTGGCGGTCACCCGCGCCCGCGCGCAGGCGAGCGGACTGGCCCACAGCCTGCGCGAGCTCGGGGCGGAGGTCGTGCAGGCGCCGGCGATCCGGATCGAGGCGATTCCGGGGCCACCGCTCGACCCGTCCCCGTACGACCTCGTCTGCGTGACCAGCGCGAACGCCGCCGACGCGTTGTTCGATCGCCTCGCCGCCGGCGGGCGAGACGCCCGCTCGCTGGCGGGGGCGCGGATCGCCGCGATCGGCCCGGGCACGGCGCGTGCACTGCGCGCCCACGGGATCGCGGCGGACGTGATCGCCGAGCGCTCGGTCGGCGAGGGTCTGGTGGAGGCGGTCGCCGACGAGGCCGTCACGCACGCGTTGATCGCCCGCGCGCGCGGCGGGCGCGACGCGCTCCCGCAGGCTCTGCTCGCGCGCGGCGCCGGAGTCGACCTGCTCGACCTCTACGAATCGGTCGCCGCGCCGCTCTCGGCCGAGACGGTGGCCAGGGTCAGGGCGGCCGACTACGTGACGTTCACCTCCTCATCGACCGTGCGCAACCTGCTCGGCGCGATCGGCGACGACGCGCGCACGGAGAGCGCGTCCGGCGCGTCCGGCACGGACGGTCGCGCCGGGCTCTCAGCGCACACGCGCGTCGTCTCGATCGGGCCGATCACGAGCGAGACCCTGCGCGAGCACGGCGTCGCGGTCGACGTCGAGGCGGCGGCTCACGACGTCGAGGGCATCTTGCAGGCGCTCCTCGCCGACGCGGCCGCGCGCGTGCGATGAGCGCCGCGGCGCGCGCGCTCGGGCGCCCCCGCATCCACCTGCGACGCACCGACTCCACCAACGACCGCGCGCGCGAGCTGGCGCTCTCCGGGGCCCCGCATGGGACGCTCGTGACGGCAGCCGAGCAGACGGCCGGACGCGGCCGCCAGGGTCGGCGATGGTCGGCGCCGGCCGGCAGCGCGCTGCTGATGTCGCTGATCCTGCGCTGGCCGATCTCCGATTCCTCGCCGTCGCTGCTGCCACTGATCGCGGCGCTGGCCGTCTCCGACGTGGCGGGTGAGCAGGCGCGGATCAAGTGGCCAAACGACGTCGTCTTCGAGCGCCCCGGCGGCAGCGGCCACCATCCTGGCACGCTGGCGAAGGTTGCGGGCATCCTCGCCGAGGGCAGGCCGCAGGAAGGGTGGGCGGTGCTGGGGATCGGGCTCAACGTGGCGGTCCGCGTCGAGCTGCTGCCGCCGGAGCTGCACGGCACGGCGGCGACGCTCGGGCTCGAGGCCGAGGACGTCGAGCCGACCCTGTCGGCGCTGCTGGATGCGCTCGGGCGGCGGCTGGCCGAGCCGGGCGAGGTGACGCTGGACGCGTGGCGCGAGCGCGACGCGCTGCGCGGGCGCGCGATCCGATGGAGCGGCGGCAGCGGGATCGCTGAGGGGATCGACGGCACGGGCCGGCTCGTGGTCGAGCTGGCCGACGGCGGGCGCACGGCGCTCGACGCGGGCGAGGTGCACCTGAGCCCGTAGCGCCGGCCTCGGCGCCACGCTCTACCGTTGCGCGGCGTGCTCGGCGAGCCACGCGTACAGCTGCGGCGCGGTCGTCGTGCTGCGGATCGTGTAGCGCCACGGTTCCTCGCCCGGGGTGGTGAAGTCGGGGTCGGGGTGGGGCTGGGTGAAGAACACGCCGAAGTGGCTCGACAGGTAGAGGGAGAACTCGCTCGGGATGCTCGCGTCGTTCGTGTGAAACTGGCCGTAGTCGCCGAACGGCACGGCGAAGGCGATCGGCTGATACCCGGGTACGTGCGCGGCGAGCTCGGCCTCGCCCTGGGCGACGTCGCCCTCGGCCCGGTAGCGCCATTCGGCGTGGGACTCCAGATGTTCTCCCGAGGGGTGGCGACCGGGGTCGTACTGGCGCCAGCCGTAGAACGGCTTCAGCCTCGCTCCACCGCCCGGTTCGACCCCGACGGGGATCGTCACGTGACCCTCGTGGGCGTGCAGCTGCACGCTCCAGCGCCCCGTCGCCTGCATCCGCGCGAGCTCGTCCCAGCGCAGGTATTTGGGGTTGCGTGCGTCGGCTTCGCCGGTGATGACGAAGACGGTGGCCAAGTCGCCGAGCGCGGCCAGCGTGCGATCGGCCCCGCGGTACCCGTCCAGCCGGGCATCGTCGAAGCACAGCAGGATCGGTTTGTCGGGCAATGTCGCCGCTTCGCCGTGCCACCACTTCGCGTACTGCGCGATCGAGATCGTGTGGTAACCGGCGCGCGAAAGCATCAGCATCATCCGTGCGAACTCATCCGGCGTGGCGTTGTAGGAGGTGCACCCACTCGTCGGGCAGACGCTGTGGAACAGCAGCACCGGAACCGCGTTCGCGCGCGCCGGCAGCGGCCGGAAGGCGGCTTCGTCGGCGCTCGACAGCGTCAGGGTCGGGGTGGGCAGCGGTTCGCGAGCGGGTTCCTCCGACCCGCTCACGACCGGCGCAGGGCAGGCGCCGGCGGTGATCGTCGGCTTGGCCGCGTTTTCGATGGGGATCGTCACCGAGTAGCCGACCGTGCCGCCGACGCAGATGTTCACCCGATGCCCGCCGGCGAGCGGCGTCTCGGTGATCGTGCTCGCCTGACCCGCGTAGGGGCCGGCCGCGAGCAGCGTCGTGAACAGCGCGTTAGGGCCCGTGCGGGTGTCTTCAAGCGCCCAGTCCTGCTGCTTGGCGCCATAGCCGTTCGAGTACCAGCCCTGAATCGGTTCGGTCGCGCCGAACGCGCTGCCCACGGTCAGTCCGGGCGCGTCGGCCTGGCGGATCGTCAGCGTCGGCGTGCCGGCGGCGTTCGTCACGTACGTGTCGGCGCCGGCGGTGCGCACGGCCGAGCCCGGTGCCATGTGCCAGGTCTGGGCGTAGCGGTGCGAGACCGAGCTCGCGAGGGCGTCGAGCACGAGCGTGAGGCCCTGGCGCAGCACGACGACCGTGCGATGGTGCGAGACGCCGGCGTACAACCCGCTCACGCCGCTCGCCCATGTCGCGCCGCCGGCCGAGCCGTGGCTGCCGGCCTGCGCCGAGCCCTGTGCCTGGTTCTTGCCGTCGACGACGACGGTGTTGTCCGAGCGCGTCCCGTGGAAGTACTCGAGCCAGGGTTCTTCGGTGTAGGTGTACAGGCCCGAGGTCGGCAGCACGGTGCTGCCGTTCGAGTACATCGTCATCCCCAACGCATCGAGGTCGGAGTGATTGGTGCGGTAGGTCCCGGCGTTGAACGTGACGTACGTCTGGTTGGGCAGGTTCGACGTGGCGCCGAGCGGCGAGCGCATGACGAACTGCCCGGAGACGGGGAAGAGCACCGTGCCATCGGGCGGCGGCGTGCCTTTCGCCCCGCGCGTGAACGCGAAGTCGAATTCCGGATCGGCGGCGGCCATCGGGCCGTACACGTTGGGGTCCTGGCTCGGCATGTAGGTCGTCGCCGTCGCCCCGAGCATAGGCAGATAGCCGTTCGGCTGCGTTATCTCGGCCGTGTAGCGGAGCATCTTCGTTGCGGCTTCTGAGTAGGGGGCGGCGAGCGTCGGCTCGTAGCGCTCGGCCCACTGGGAGATCTGGTAGACGAGGCCGAGCACGTACACCTGGTAGAAGGGCGAGTTCTCGACCTCGACACCGTCGGCGTCGATCGTGTTCGCGAGCATCGCCTTCAGGCGTTCGAGCGCGAGCGTGCGCCAGCCGGCGGCACCCGGCATGTGGGGGAAGTTGTCGGCCAGGAGCAGCAGCGCGGCGCCCTCGTTGAAGCCGTGGTTGAAGTCGGCCTCGAAATGCCGCGCTTCGGCGAGGAAGCCGCCGAGCTTCACGAGCGAGCGGGCGAGCCCTTCTTCGAGGTCTTTGGGCAAGACCCCGGCGATCTTCAGCTTCACGTAGAAGTTGACGAGCTCCATCGCGCGGTAGGCCGAGGTGTGGTTGTTGTCGAACGTGACCCTGTTTTCTCCTCGCGTGCGGTCGTAGGCCGTGTAGGAGCGCAGGATCGCGATCAGCTTTTCCAGGTATGGCGCGTAGCCGGTCTTCTCCCACTCGTACAGCAGCGTCGCCTCGGGACGCAGTCCGTAGAAGTAGAACTCCCAGAAGGCTTCGTGGTAGGGGTCCTCCTGCCAGGTCAGCGGCCAGTTCAGGTGGGGCAGCGGATAGCCGCGCG
This sequence comes from Solirubrobacteraceae bacterium, assembly GCA_035553095.1. Classification (GTDB taxonomy): domain Bacteria; phylum Actinomycetota; class Thermoleophilia; order Solirubrobacterales; family Solirubrobacteraceae; genus Palsa-744. The sequence goes on from DATNDZ010000026.1 coordinate 10,352, forward strand.
CCGGCCAGACGTTGTCGAGCAGGTTCCGTGCGCTCGCTTCATCGCCCTCGTTCATCTCCGCATAGGCGCTCTCCTCGCCGAAGGGCAGCGGCGTCGGGTGCAACGTCGGATTGGATGTGTGCACCGCCACTTCGCTGATCGCCGGAATCGAGGCGTTCGGTCCCCACACCTTCACCGCCACCGTGTGCGGCGCGTTGCTCTCGGCCGCCGTGTACCACGTGTACCGATACGGTGCCTCGCCCGGCTTGGCGTAGCGGTACTGGCCATCGACGTCCCACTCGACGCGGTCGGCCGGCAGGCCGGCGAGCGTGGCTGTCACCTGCACGGTCCCGGACGCCGTCCCGTTCGCGGTCAGACCGCCGATGCTCGCGCGCACGTAGTTGCCGTGACCGTCGTCGACCAGCCCCGTCCCCTGTCCGCTCACGCTGGCGCTGCCGTGGGAGTTGGACGAGGTGACGGTGACCGAGAGCGCGCGGCCGAGGTCGGCGAGCACGGGCACGTAGGTGGGGCCGGTGGCGGCGGCGATCGTTGCGCAGGGAGCGGTTGTGGCAGCGGCGTGGTGCGCGCCCACGTGGCTTCGGATCAGGGCCCGCGGGTAGGAGGCGACCTCGTCGAGCTCGCCCGAGAAGAAGCCCGCGTGTCCGCCGGCGCCCGCGCCGATCTCGGTCGGGCCCGGCTCCGCGAGCAGCGACGCGCTCGCTTCGCGTGAGCCGAGGAGGGCGCCGTTGACGTAAAGCCGCATGATGTGCCCGTCGTAGGTGGCGGTCACGTGGCTCCACGCCCCCAGCGGCAGGCCGGGTCCGTAGTGAACGGTGCTCGCCACGCCGTCGCGCCAGCGCTCGAAGCCTAGGCCTGTGCGCGACAGCCAGATCCCCGTCCCTTGACGCCCGGCCGAGGTCGTCTGCTCACGCGCGAAGAGAAAGCGAAAGCTCGCGTCGATCGTCCGCGGGCGCACCCACAGCTCGATCGAGTACGGTCGCGTGCCTCCGTAATCGGGCGCGTCGGGCACGCTCAGCGCGCTCGTCCTGCCGTCGAAGGCGGCTGCCGGGTCGCCTTCGCCGAACAGCGCTCCGTCGGCGACGGTCGCGTGCGAGCCGAGATAGGTTCCGGGGGCCGCACCCAGCGCGTCTGCGGCCGTCGCCGTGCTGTCGTTCATCCGCCACTCGTCGCTCGCGCCGTCGGCGTCCACGAGCGTCGAATAGCGCAGGCAGCGCTGCCATACGTACCGCACGCTGCTGGGCGGTTCGCCGCCGACGAGCGGGGGTGCGGGGGCGCTGGCGGCGATGCCCAGATGCGCCGGAGCAAGCGTCGCCGCAGCGGCGTTCGGTCCGATCGCAACGGCATATGAGAGGCATGCAAGCGCCGTCAGTCCCCGCAGGCGCACCAAGCGGTTGTACAGGCGCTACCTCGGTTCAACCCTGCAACCAACGGATGTCGTACGAGGCGGACAGCATCGACGGCACCCCATCCGCCACGCGTTCAGAGGCGGGTCACGTCCGGAATGAGCGGTCGCTCAGGCGTCTGCGGCGGGACCGCGGGCCGGCGCCCGTGAGCGCGCCTTGGCGCCAGCCCGCTCGGGATGCCCGTTCGCGTCTGACGAGGCGGCCTCGGCCGGACTCGTCTCAGTCAACGCCCCGTTGGCGTTCGCCTTCGCGGCCGACCCAGCGCGGTTGGCTGCGCTCGCGCCGTTCGCCGCGCCGGCCCCGTTCGCGCCGGCGCCCTTGCGCCGGCGGCGCCCGTTGCGCGCACGACGCTTGGGGAAGTTGCGCAGCAGCTCGCGCGCGAGCGCGGGCGGCTTGCGCGCCATCCGGGTGCGTGCGCCACGCAGCGCCTCCTCGGCCTCGGGCGTGTGCGCGAGCGCGGCGGCGAGCAGCGCGGCGGCGAGGCGACGGTCCTGCTTGCGCGCGGCGTGGATCAGCCGCCGCGCGTTGCGGGCGTGGGCACCGCCGGCGGAGTTGACGAGCAGGCCGAGCAGCCGCTTGGTCTCGGGCCAGCGCTGCACGGCGTACTCCTCGTGCACGTCGCGCGTGTACTCCGCCAGGCGCCAGATCCAGGCGTTGGCCTGGTCGCGGCGACCGATGCGACGCTCGACCAGCGCGCGCAGCATGATCTTGGTCGCCTCGCGGCGCTCGTCGCGCGGCCAGCCGCCGATGATGTCGATGGCGGTGTCGAACGCGTCGGCATCCCGCAGCGCAGGGATGTCAGCGAGCGCGCGCAGGCGCAGCTGGGGGTTCTTGTTGCGCTGCACGGCCGTGATCAGGAAGCGGCTCTTGAGCTCGCCGGTGCGATCGAAGTGCAGCATCGCGCGCGCCCGGCGCCAGCCGTTGGGAGCCACGCGGGCGCCGGCAAGTGCAGCCCACACGTGCTGCTCGCCGTAGTCGAGGTGCTCGACGGCGATCCGCCACAGCTCGCGCTCGAACACGGCGAAGCGCCGCTCCTCCTCGGCGCACACGGGCAGCACGCGGCGCTCGACGCGCATGCGCCGGCCGCGGCCGCGGCGCACCGGTCCGACGACGATCGCGCCGCCGCGGTAGACGTCGCGGTCGAGTAGCGAGTGCAGCGTGACGACGGGGTCGTCGTGCTTGGTCGCGGGATGCACGAAGTCGACGACGAGGCCGGCCTCCTTGCCGGGGTGGCGGCGCGTGACGCGCCCGACGCGCTGCTGGTAGATGCGCTTGGAGGCGGTCGGGGCGAGGTGCACGCAGACGGTCGCGCGGGGGCTGTTCCAGCCCTCGGCGAGCAGCTGCGCGTTGATCAGCACGTCGATGTCGCCGCGCTCGTAGCGCGCGAGGATCTCGGCGAGCTCGCGCTTGGGCGTCTCGCCGGAGACGCCCTGCGCCTTGATGCCCTCGGCGCGGAAGGCTTCCGCGAGGTTGTAGGCGTGCTGTACACCGGCCGCGTAGACCACGCCGGGCACGCCGTTGAAGCGCGTCTTGTAGAGGTTCGCGACCGCCAGGTTGAACGGCAGCTGGTCGAGCAGCTCGGCCAGCATCTCCTGGTCGAACTCGGTGTCCACCTCGCCGCGGCGGAGCGGCACCTTCGCGATCGT
>DATNDZ010000027.1:0-166288 GCA_035553095.1 Solirubrobacteraceae bacterium
GGCGACGTGATCGTGGCGAAGGGCGCCGGGACGGTCGTCGAGCGCGATGCGGAGCGGATCGTGGTCGAGGGCCGCGGCACCCGCGACGAGTACGACCTGACGAAGTTCATGCGCTCGAACCAGGGCACGCTGATCCACCACAAGCCGATCGTGCGCCAGGGCGACAAGGTCGAGGCGGGCGCGGTGCTCGCCGACGGCTCGTCGACCGACCACGGCGAGCTCGCGCTCGGCGCGAACCTGCTGATCGCGTTCATGCCGTTCGAGGGCTACAACTTCGAGGACGCGACCGTGCTGTCGGAGCGGCTCGTCAAGGACGAGGTCCTTACCTCGATCCACATTCACGAGTACGAGATCGACGCCCGCTCCACGAAGCTCGGCGACGAGGAGATCACGCGCGACATCCCGAACCGCTCGGAGGAGTCGCTCCGCAACCTCGACGACCGCGGCATCGTCCGCGTCGGCGCCGAGGTCGGGTCGGGCGACCTGCTCGTCGGCAAGGTGACGCCGAAGGGCGAGACCGAGCTGACCGCCGAGGAGAAGCTCATCCGCGCGATCTTCAAGGAGAAGGCGCGCGAGGTGCGCGACACCTCGCTGAAGGTGCCGCACGGCGAGGGCGGCGTCGTGATCGACGTCAAGACGTTCAGCCGCGACGCGGGCGATGACCTGCCCCCGGGCGTCAACGACCTCGTGCGCGTGTTCGTCGCCAAGAAGCGCAAGATCTCCGAGGGCGACAAGCTCGCGGGCCGTCACGGCAACAAGGGTGTGATCTCCAAGATCGTCGACCAGCAGGACATGCCGTTCCTCGAGGACGGCACGCCGGTCGACGTGATCCTCAACCCGCTGGGCGTGCCCTCGCGCATGAACGTCGGGCAGATCCTCGAGACGCACCTCGGCTGGGTGGCGGCGCAGGGCTGGTACGACGACGGCACCGACGCCTACAAGGAAGCGCACCAGAACGGCGGTAACGGCAAGGTCTACGTGGCCACGCCGGTGTTCGACGGCGCGACCGTCGAAGACGTCGACACGGCGCTCGTGAAGTGGCAGGACGCGCACACCGGTCGCATCCGCATGGACATCGACAAGTCGCGCCGCGACGGCGAGCAGGCCTCGGGCAAGATGACGCTGTTCAACGGCCGCACAGGCGAGCCGTTCGAGGAGCAGGTGACGGTGGGGTACATGTACATCCTCAAGCTCCTGCACCTCGTCGACGACAAGATCCACGCCCGCTCGACGGGCCCCTACTCGCTCGTCACCCAGCAGCCGCTGGGCGGCAAGGCGCAGTTCGGCGGGCAGCGCTTCGGCGAGATGGAGGTCTGGGCGCTGGAGGCGTTCGGCGCCGCCTACACGCTGCAGGAGATGCTCACGATCAAGTCCGACGACACGGTCGGGCGCGTGAAGGCCTACGAGGCGATCGTCAAGGGCGAGAACATCGCCGAGCCGTCGATCCCGGAGTCGTTCAAGGTCCTGCTCAAGGAGATGCAGTCGCTCGCGCTCGACGTGAACGTCGTCTCCGAGGAGGGGCAGCGCGCGGAGATCCGCGACGAAGACGACGACCTCCTGCGTGCCGCCGAGGAGCTCGGCATCGACCTCTCGGGGGTGCGCGCCCTCAGTGGCGACGCCGCCGACGAGGCTGTCGAGGGCGAGGACGCCACCGACGCGGAGGGGTCCAGCAACGGCTCCGAGCCCGATGCCTCGGCCGAGGGGCCCGGCGACGACGCGCTCGATCTCGAGGGGATCGAGGAGCTCGGCGAGGAGCCGTCCGAGGTTGCAGAGACGTAGTCGGCGGCGCCGGCGCCGCCCCGACGGCGGCGCACGGGGTGCGGCCCGGAAGGCGGTTCTCAGCAGTCCCGCAGCAGCACCCGCAGCACCAGATCCGATTCACCCGCGAGCGAAAGCTAGAGCCACATGATCGACATCAACAACTTCGACGCCATCGAGATCAGCCTCGCCTCCTCCAAGCAGATTCGCAGCTGGAGCTCGGGCGAGGTGATCAAGCCCGAGACGATCAACTACCGGACGCTCAAGCCCGAGAAGGACGGGCTCTTCTGCGAGCGCATCTTCGGCCCGACCAAGGACTGGGAGTGCTACTGCGGCAAGTACAAGCGCGTCCGCTACAAGGGCATCGTCTGCGAGCGCTGCGGCGTGGAGGTCACGCGCTCGAAGGTGCGCCGTGAGCGCATGGGCCACGTCGACCTGGCCGCCCCGGTCAGCCACATCTGGTTCTTCAAGGGCGTCCCCAGCCGCATCGGCTACCTGCTCGACATGGCGCCCAAGGAACTGGAGAAGGTCCTCTACTTCGCCGCCTCGATCGTCACCTGGGTGGATGACGAGGCGCGCACGAAGGATCTCGACTCGCTCGAGAAGGAGGTCAACAAGGTCCTCGACGCGTACGCGGCCGAGCGCGAGGAGCGCGTGCTCGAGCTCCAGGAGTCGCTCAAGCGCCGTGAAAAGTACCTGCAGAACGGCAAACAGACCCACTTCAACGACGAAGACCACCTATGGGCGGACTCGCTCGACGTCAACCTCTCGAAAATCTCCGACGAGGAGCGCGACAAGCTCACCAAGGAGCTGGCCAAAGCGTTCGAGGCGGACATCGCCGACACGGAGGCCTACATCGAGGACGCGGCCGAGCGCATGCGCAACGTGTGGGAGCTCTTCAAGACGATGGAGCCCAAGCAGATCGAGCACGACGAGGCGACCTTCCGTGAGCTCAAGGAGCGCTTCGGCTCCCCATACGGCTTCGGCGAGTACTTCCGCGGCGGCATGGGCGCCGAGGCGGTGCGCGACCTGCTCCAGCAGGTCGACCTCGAGGCCGAACGGATCGAGCTCGAGGACCAGGTCAAGACGGGCAAAGGCCAGAAGCAGGCCCGCGCCGTCAAGCGCCTGAAGGTCGTCTCGGCCTTCATCCAGTCCGGCAACAAGCCGGAGATGATGGTGCTCGACGCGGTCCCCGTGATCCCGCCCGAGCTGCGCCCGATGGTGCAGCTGGACGGCGGTCGCTTTGCGACCTCCGACCTCAACGACCTCTACCGCCGTGTGATCAACCGCAACAACCGCCTCAAGCGGCTGCTCGACCTCGGCGCGCCGGAGATCATCGTCAACAACGAGAAGCGGATGCTGCAGGAGGCGGTCGACGCGCTGTTCGACAACGGCCGCCGCGGCCGTCCGGTGACCGGTCCGGGCAACCGCCCGCTGAAGAGCCTCTCGGACATGCTCAAGGGCAAGCAGGGGCGCTTCCGCCAGAACTTGCTCGGCAAGCGCGTGGACTACTCGGGTCGCTCGGTGATCGTCGCCGGGCCGTACCTGAAGCTGCACCAGTGCGGGCTGCCGAAGATCATGGCGCTCGAGCTGTTCAAGCCGTTCATCATGGCCCGCCTGGTCGAGCGCAAGTCGGCGCAGAACATCAAGGCGGCCAAGAAGATGGTCGACTCGATGATCGGCGAGGTCTGGGACGTGCTCGAGGAGGTCATCCACGAGCACCCGGTGCTGCTCAACCGCGCGCCGACCCTGCACCGCCTGGGCATCCAGGCGTTCGAGCCGCTGCTCGTCGAGGGAAAGGCGATCCAGGTGCATCCGCTGGTGTGCCACGCCTTCAACGCCGACTTCGACGGCGACCAGATGGCCGTGCACCTGCCGCTCTCGGCGGAGGCACAGGCGGAGGCGCGCATCCTGATGCTCTCCTCCAACAACATCCTCTCGCCGGCTCACGGCGCGCCGTTGGCGACGCCGACGCAGGACATGATCCTGGGCGCCTACTACCTGACCTACGGTCCGGAGGCGGACGAGCTGGCGAAGATCGACCGCGCCACCCACAAGCCGCGCCCGCACGTGTTTCGCACGGCGCAGGAGGCGGAGCTCTCCTACGAGGCGGGCGTGGTCAAACTGCACGACATCGCCGAGTTCCGTCCGTTCGGGCGCGAGGGCGGCCACGTGCTGACGACGGTCGGGCGCATCATCTACAACGACCGCATCGAGCGCGCCCTTGACGAGGCGCTGGGCGACGAGTTCGACGCCTCCAAGTACACGTTCGTCAACCAGTCGATGAAGAAGCGCGACACGACGCGGCTGATCGACATCCTCGTACAGACCTATGGCGCGACGACGATCTCCCTCGTGCTCGACGCGTTCAAGGACCTCGGCTTCAAGTACGCCACGCAGGCGGGGATCACGATCTCCAAGAACGACGTGGTCGTGCCGCCGAGCAAGCAGAAGATCCTCGACAGCTACGAGGCGCAGGTCGGCGAGATCTCAGACCAGTACGACATGGGCCTGATCACCCAGGAGGAGCGCCACGAGGCGGTCGTCGAGAAGTGGAATGCCGCAACCGACGAGGTCGCAGATGCGATGGTCGAGAACCTGGAGACGCTCAACCCGATCTTCATGATGGCCAACTCGGGCGCGCGTGGCTCGTTCAAGCAGATCCGCCAGCTGGCCGGCATGCGCGGGCTGATGGCCAACCCGAAGGGTGAAATCATCGAGCGCCCGATCAAGGCCAACTTCATGGAGGGCCTGTCGGTGCTCGAGTACTTCATCTCCACGCACGGCGCGCGAAAGGGCCTCGCCGACACCGCCCTGCGCACGGCCGACTCGGGCTACCTGACCCGGCGCCTGGTCGACGTGGCGCAGGACGTGATCATCCGTGAGGCCGACTGCGGCACCGAGGACCACATCGAGATGCCCGTGTTCAAGGACGGTGGCGAGCCCAATGACGGTCTCGTCGGGCGCGTGGCAGCGCTGGACATCACGACCAAGCGGGGCCGCATGCTCGCCGAGAAGGGCTCGGAGATCGGTCGCGAGCAGCTCGCCGACATGGTCGCCGCCTTCGCCGACGACCACGAGAAGGGCAACGCCGTCATGGTGCCCGTCCGCTCGGTGCTGAAGTGCGAGGCCCAGAGCGGCGTGTGCCAGGCCTGCTACGGCCGGGCGATGGCGACCGGCGCGCTCGCGCAGATCGGCGACGCCGTCGGGATCATCGCGGCCCAGTCGATCGGTGAGCCGGGCACGCAGCTGACGATGCGCACGTTCCACACGGGCGGCGTCGCCGGCGCGGACATCACGCACGGGCTGCCGCGCGTGGTCGAGCTGTTCGAGGCGCGCAAGCCCAAGGGCCTGGCGAAGATCGCCGAGCAGGACGGCGCCGTCTCGATCGAGGAGACCGACAAGGCGGTCACCGTCGTGATCACCGACGAGGCGGGCGAGGAGCACCGCCACTCCTTCCCGCGCCGCACGCGGCTGTTCGTCACCCAGGGCGAGAAGATCAGCGCCGGCAAGCAGCTCAACGAGGGGTCGGTCTACCCCCACGAGCTGCTGGCGATCCGCGGACGCACCGACACCGAGGTCTACCTCGTGAAAGAGGTCCAGGAGGTCTACAAGTCCCAGGGCGTCGACATCAACGACAAGCACATCGAGCTGATCGTGCGTCAGATGCTGAAGAAGGTGCGGGTCGACCAGAAGGGCGACACCGACTACCTGCCGGGGCAGTTCGTCGACCGCTTCGAATTCGCCAAGGTCAACGAGGAGATCGCGAAAAAGAAGGGAGAGACGGCGCAGTTCGAGGACATCATCCTCGGCATCACCAAGGCCTCGCTGAACACCGACTCCTTCCTCTCGGCGGCCTCCTTCCAGGAGACCACGAAGGTGTTGACCGACGCGGCGCTCGAGGGCAAGACGGACCGCCTCAACGGCCTCAAGGAGAACGTGATCATCGGCAAGCTGATCCCGGCCGCGACCGGCCTGAAGCGCTACCGGCGGATCGAGATCGAACCGTCCGAACCGCTGCCGCGGGCGATCGACGACGTCGGCCTGCTCGACCAGGACGAGATCGCGGCCGAGCTCGGCCTCTCCGGCGGCGAGGGCTTCGGCGGCGGCTACGGCCAGGAGTTCGACGCCGACCTGGCCTCGCTCGAGAAGATCGGCGCCGGCGACTCAGACCCCGGCTTCGTCGAGGAGCTCGCCGAGCTCGAGGTCCCGGAGGAGCAGGGCGAGGAGTGATCGCGCACCGGGGAGGCGCGACGGCGCCTCCCCGCGATGCCGCTGGGTGTGGCTGCTGAGCAGCTAGCTGCCGTCTCGAAGCTCGCGCGCCCAGCCGCTCAGCAGCGTGGCCTCGCGCTCGGTCAATCCGCGCTCGGGCTGGGTCTGCACGAGCAGCGTCGGGGCGGCACGCGCCCGCGCCCACTCGTGACAGGCGTCGTTGAGCGCATCGTCGATCCAGGCCAGTGCCCGCTCGCCGGCGAAGTCGTCGATCGCGGCGAGCTTCCAGTGCGCGTTGGTGCGGCCGACGCCTCGCTCGAAGCGAAGGAACGGCAGTCCGGGCGGCAGGCCGAGCAGCTGGGGGAGGTGCTCGTTGGCCTTCTCCTCCCAGCCGCTGCACCAGACGAGATCGAAATCCGACTCGAGCTCGAGCAGGTGAGCGGCGGCGTTGGACGAAAGAAAGTGCGGTATGCCCTCGATCGAATGGAACGAGCCCTCGCGCCCGGCGAACGAGGCCGCCGCAGGGGGCTCTGCGCCGAACAGCGAGATCACGCCGTCGATGTCGACCAAGAGCAGCGGCTTGACGGCGGCGGGCAGCCGCTCGCCGGGCGTGGCCCGGGCCGGGGGCAGCGGCCCTCGCACCGGCTCGCTCTCCTTGTGCCAATCGGCGCTTGAGAACCCTGAGATTTCTTTATCTCGCTCTTTAGTTTCCGCAGAGGTAAGTGGGGGTACTCTCCAGCGACGGCCGATCCGCCGAACGTTGGGCGCAAGCAGTAAAGCAGCCGGCGGAACCCGTCGATCCCACCACACGCAACTCCCTACCAACCCCATCTCATGACCCTAGACCTCGGCATACTCCTGGCGCTCGCCTGCGCTTTCGTCGCCAACCTCGGCTTCTTCTACAAGCACAGGGGCGCCAACTCGGTCGCCAAGGTCGACGTGCGCCACCCGCTGCGCTCCGCGCGTCAGCTGTACTCCTCGAAGTGGTTCACGATCGGCATGATCACGGCCACGGCCAGCTGGGGCCTGCACGTCGCCGCGCTGGCGCTCGCGCCGATGTCGGTGATCCAGGTATCGCTCGCCGCAGGAGTCGTCTTCATCGCCGTGATGGCCGACCGCATGTTCGGCTTCGAGGTCGGGCGTCGCCAGTGGGTCGGGCTGTTGCTGATGGCCGGCGGCCTGGCCGTGCTCGGCGTCACCGCGCCCACCATGCACGGCGCGCACTCGCAGTTCTCCACCGCCGCCATGATCGCCTTCGAGGCGGGCCTGTTCGGCCTCGGCGGCCTCTTGATCATGGGCCGGCGCATGGGCAGCCCCGTCGAGCACCACGGCGTCATGCTCGGCGCCGCAGCCGGCATCCTCTTCGGCGTCTCCGACACCGCGATCAAGGCGCTCACGGGCATCACCGGCGCCCACGGGTTCATGGGCCTGCTGCTCAGCCCCTGGCTGCTCGTCGCCGTGCTCGCCTCGATCGTCGCCTTCTACGCCTCCGCCCGCGGCCTGCAGGATGGAGACGCTGTCCCCGTGATCGCCGTCACCGGAACGGCAGCGAACATCGCCGGCATCACCGGCGGCATCCTCGTCTTCGGCGACCCGATGGCCGGCAGCCCGCTCGGGCTCACGCTGCAGTCGATCGCCTTCGTGCTCGTCATCGTCGCGGCGGCGATGATGCCCGCGCCATTGCGCGCCGCCGGCGTCGCCGGCGCCACCGCGCGCGCGTAGCGCTGCTAGCATCCCCCGCCGTATGCCGACGACCTCCCAGCTCGTGCGCAAGGGCCGCGTGGCCCCGAAGAAGAAGCTCGCCACGCCCGGCCTGAAGTCGGGAGCCGGGCGCAAGAAGAAGGTCGCAGCGCCGCAGCGCCGCGGCGTCTGCACCCGCGTCTACACGACTACCCCGAAGAAGCCTAACTCCGCGCTGCGCAAGGTCGCGCGCGTGCGCATCTCCGGGTCGATCGAGGTCACCGCCTACATCCCCGGCGAGGGACACAACCTGCAGGAGCACTCCGTCGTGCTGGTCCGCGGCGGTCGCGTCAAGGACCTGCCGGGCGTCCGCTACAAGGTCGTGCGCGGAACGCTCGACGCGGCCGGCGTGAGCGACCGCAAGCAGGGGCGCTCGCAGTACGGCGTGAAGAAGAAATAGATGCCCCGCCGCGCAGCCGCCCAGATTCGCCCCGTCGAGGCGGACCCCGTTCACCGCTCCAAGCTCGTCCAGCAGGTCATCAACAAGGTGATGCTCGACGGCAAGAAGTCGACCGCCGAGCGGATCGTCTATGACGCCCTCGCCCTGATCGGCGAGCGCTCCGACAAAGACCCGATCGAGTCGCTCGAGGCTTCGATCCGGACGCTGACGCCCTCGCTGGAGGTGCGCTCGCGCCGCGTCGGCGGCGCCACGTACCAGGTGCCCGTCGAGGTGCCCGCCCGCCGTGCCCGCACGCTCGCCGTGCGCTGGCTCGTCGAGTTCGCCCGCCAGCGCCGCGAGAAGACGATGGCGCAGCGGCTCGCCAACGAGCTGATGGACGCCCAGTCCCAGCAGGGCGGGGCGTACAAGCGCAAGGACGACATTTATCGCATGGCGCAGGCCAACAAGGCCTTCGCCCACTACCGCTGGTAGCGGGCCGAGGGCCGGCGCGATACTGCGTCCTCGTTCGCTCGTGTGCGCAGCACACTTCGCTCGCTGCGTCCTTGTCTCGCTTGGTCCTCGGCCCGCTACTCGCTGATTGCGGTCGAGTCGGCTGGGGGCGGCTCGCTGCGTCCTTGTTTCGCTTGATGGCCGGCCCGCTACTGGCTCGGCGCGCGAGCCGGTCGCGCGCCGGCTCACACACCCGTCCATCCCTTGAAGCAAGGCCTTTCGGTACCTAATATTTCGGTACCGAATGTCTTCCGCCGCGACAGCCAAGCCCGAGCCGCTGAGGATCGAGCGCCACGTCTGGGTGATCTCGGGCGTCGTGATCCTCGGGATGATCATGTCGATCCTCGACACGACGATCGTCAACGTCGCGCTCGACACGCTCAGCAAGGATCTGCACAGCCCGATCTCCCAGGTCCAGTGGGTCGTCACCGGCTACCTGCTGGCGCTGGCGGCGGTGATGCCGGTGACGGGCTGGATGGCGCGCCGGTATGGCGCCAAGCGCGTCTACCTCGTCTCGCTGCTGCTGTTCACGCTCGGCTCGGTCGCCTGCGGGCTGTCGAACTCGCTCGTGGCGCTCGTCGTCTTCCGGGTGCTGCAGGGGATCGGCGGCGGCATGATCATGCCGCTGGCGCAGCTGATCATGGCCCAGGTCGCCGGGCCCCAGCGAATGGGCCGGGTGATGGGGATCGTCTCGATGCCTGCCATGCTCGCGCCGATCCTCGGCCCGGTCGTCGGCGGGCTGATCCTCCAGAACCTGCACTGGTCGTGGATCTTCTTCGTCAACGTGCCGATCGGCGTCGTGGCCATGTACCTGGGCTGGCGGATGCTGCCCGAGACCGACTCGGGCGAGGCCGGAGCGCTCGACAGGCTCGGTCTGGCGCTGCTGCCGGCCGGCGCGGCGGCGACGATCTTCGGCATCTCAGAACTCGGCTCGGGTGCCGGCATCGGCTCGCCCGAAGTGCTCGTTCCGCTGATCGCCGGCCTGGCGCTCAGCGGGCTGTTCTGCCTGCACGCGCTGCGCATCCCGCGCCCGCTGCTCGACATCAGGCTGTATTCCAACAAGGTCTTCGCCGGCGCCTCGTTCACGACGTTCGGCCTCGGAGCGGCCCTGTTCGGGGCGATGATCCTGGTGCCGCTCTACTACCAGAGCGTCCGCCACCTGAGCGTGATCGACACGGGCCTGCTGAACGGCCCGCAGGGGATCGGCGCGCTGATCATGATGCCGATCGCGGGCCGGCTGACCGAGCGCCACGGCGGCGGGCGGATCGCGATCATCGGAGTGTCGCTGCTCGCGATCAGCACGATTCCGCTCGCCCTCATCGACGAGCACACCTCCTACGTCGCGATCTCGGCCGTGCTGTTCGTTCGCGGGATCAGCATCGGCCTCGGCTTCATGCCCGCGATGACAGCGGCGTTCGCGGCTATGCGCCCCGACCAGCTCTCCGACGCCACGCCGCAGATCAACGTGGTGATGCGGCTCGGCAGCGCTGTCGGCGTCGCGATCCTCGCGGTCGTGCTGCAGCGCGGCTCGGTCGACGCCCACACGACCGCCCAGCTCGCCGACGCCTTCGCGCACACCTACTGGTGGGCGCTGGGCATCGCCGTGCTCTCGCTCCTGCCATGCCTGATGCTGCTGCGCGCCGAGCGCCCGCGCGAGACCGAGGCCGTCGCCGACGAGGAGACGGAGTCGCTGTTGCGCGCCGAGAGCGCGATCGAGGCGGGGATCTGAGCGATGGCCGCGATCGGCACCAACAAGCCCAGCAAGCCCGGCGCGGGAGCCTCCGTCGCCGAGCCCTCGCCGGAGCTGACCGCGCTCGGCCTCGCCTTCCGGCACCTCTTCCGCGCGGTCAGCCGCATGCGCGGCCGCGACACGCACCTGGGCGGCAGCGAGATCAGCCATGCTCAGTTCGAGCTGCTGATCGAGCTCGACGAGCGCGGCGAGCTGTCGGCCGGCGAGCTCGCCGTGGCGGCTCGAATCGCGCCGGCGACGGTCACCCAGATGCTCGACGGACTGGCTGAGTCAGGTCACGTCGAGCGTGCGCGCTCGGACAGCGACCGGCGTCTCGTGCTGGCGCGCCTGACGCCGCTCGGGCGCGCGCGCGTCGCCGCCAAGCGGGCGGCTTGGCGCGAGCGCTGGGAGCGAGCGCTGAGCGATGTCTCGCCGCGCGAGATGCGCGCCGCGACCAAGGTCATGGAGCGCCTCGGCGGGGTCTTCGAGCAAGAGCCTCCAGAAGGGGGCTGAACGGCGCGCAGCAAGGGCGAAATCGCCCGCCGTCACGGGCAGGAAGGCCGCATGGGAAGGCGAATTCCTCTGCTATAGTCGCCGAGGCGCCACGGGCGAAAGGTCGCTTGCGAGCGAGTCGCCCGTGGGGACCTAATCAAGATGGAGACCTCGATCAGATAGCGAAGCGGACGGTCCACTGAACGACCAGTAGCGCGCGTGGACCCGAGGGGTCCATTTTTTTCGCCCAAAGAGCCCATCGCCCGACCCCCACTCACTGATGCCACGCAAGTACACACTCGAGAACACCCGCAACATCGGGATCATGGCGCACATCGACGCCGGCAAGACGACGACGACGGAGCGCATCCTCTACTACACCGGCCGCACGTACAAGATCGGCGAGGTGCACGAGGGCGCGGCCGTGATGGATTGGATGGAACAGGAGCAGGAGCGCGGCATCACGATCACCTCCGCCGCGACGACGGCCGAGTGGAAAGGCCACCGGATCAACATCATCGACACGCCGGGACACGTCGACTTCACGGTCGAGGTGGAGCGCTCGCTGCGGGTGCTCGACGGCGCGATCGCCCTGTTCGACTCGGTCGCCGGCGTGGAGCCCCAGTCTGAGACGGTCTGGCGCCAGGCCGACAAGTACCACGTCCCGCGCATCGCCTACATCAACAAGATGGACCGCATCGGCGCGGACTTCGACCGCGGCGTGCAGACGATGATCGACCGCCTCGGCGCCCACCCGGTGCCGATCCAGCTGCCGATCGGCTCCGAGGCCGACTTCCTCGGCATCGTCGACCTCGTGAAGATGAAGGCGATGGTCTACAAGGACGAGCTCGGCACCGAACAGGACGAAGTCGAGATCCCGGAGAACCTGCTCGAAGCCGCCACGGCGGCACGCGAACACCTCTTGGAGGAGGTCTCCCACTACGACGACGACCTGCTCGAGCTGATCCTCGAGGAAGGCGAGATCCCGGAGGACAAGCTCAAGGCGGCGATCCGCAAGGCGACGCTCTCGACCAAGCTGACGCCGGTGCTGTGCGGCTCCTCGTTCAAGAACAAGGGCGTGCAGCCCTTGCTGGACGCGGTGATCGACTACCTGCCCTCGCCGCTGGACGTGCCGCCGGTCGTCGGCACGGAACTGATCAAGGGCGAGGAGGAGGAGCGCCAGGTCGTGCGCAAGGCCGAGGACTCGGAGCCGTTCTCGGCGCTGGCCTTCAAGATCGCGGCCGACCCCTACGTCGGCAAGCTGACCTACTTCCGCGTCTACTCGGGACGCCTGCAGGCGGGCTCGCGCGTGCTCAACGTCGGCAGTGGTCGCACCGAGCGGATCGGGCGCATCCTGATGATGCACGCCAACGACCGCGAGGAGGTCGAGGAGGTCTACGCGGGCGACATCGCGGCAGCCGTGGGCATCAAGCAGGTCATCACGGGCGACACGCTGGCCGCGCCCGACGCGCCCGTGCACCTGGAGAAAATCGTCTTCCCCGAGCCGGTGATCAAGGTCGCGGTCGAGCCGAAGACGAAGGCCGACCAGGAGAAGATGTCGATCGCGCTCGGCCGCCTGGCCGAGGAGGACCCGACGTTCCAGGTGCGCACCAACGAGGAGACCGGCCAGACCGAGATCTCGGGCATGGGCGAGCTGCACCTCGAGGTGCTGGTCGACCGCATGAAGCGGGAGTTCGGCGTGGAGGCCAACGTCGGGCGCCCGCAGGTCTCATACCGCGAGACGGTGCGCGGCACGGTCGAGAAGATCGAAGGCAAGTTCGTCCGCCAGACGGGCGGCTCGGGCCAGTTCGGCGTCGTCTACATCAATCTGGAGCCCGCTCCCGGCGAGGGCTTCGAGTTCGTCAACAAGATCAAGGGCGGCAACGTCCCCTCGGAATACATCCCGGCGGTCAAGCAGGGCGTCGAAGAGGCGCTCGAGAACGGCGTCAAGGCGGGCTATCCGATGGTCGACATGCGCGTGACGTTGGTCGACGGCAAGTACCACGACGTGGACTCCTCGGAGATCGCGTTCAAGGTGGCCGGGTCGATCGCCTTCAAAGAGGCGGCCAAGCGGGCCAAGCCGGTGCTGCTGGAGCCGATCTTCGCGGTCGAGGTGATCACCCCGGAGGAGTTCCTGGGCGAGGTGATCGGCGACCTCTCCCGCCGCCGCGGCCGGGTCGAGGGCAACGAGCGCCGCGGCAACGCGCTGGCGGTCACCGCGCGCGTGCCGCTCAGCGAGATGTTCGGCTACGCGACCGACCTGCGCTCCAACACGCAGGGGCGTGCGAACTACACGATGCAGTTCGACGCCTACGAGGAGGTTCCGGCGAACATCGCCGAACAGATCGTCGAGCAGCGCACCGGGGAGCCGGTCCCCGCCTGAGATGACCGTGAGCGCTTCGCGATACTGCGTCCTCGGTCGCTCCCGGGCGGAGCGGCACCGGCAGCAGTCACCGAGAGCAGCATTCAGATAGATTCTTCAGGTTCGCCCTCACAGGGCGGACATACAAGTCGATAAGGAGCGAACCAAAAGTGGCGAAGGAGAAGTTCGAGCGCGACAAGCCGCACGTCAACGTCGGGACCATCGGTCACATCGACCATGGCAAGACGACGCTGACCGCTGCCATCACGAGCGTGTTGGCGGAGAAGGGGGGCGCCGAAGCCCGCAGCTTCGAGGAGATCGACAACGCTCCCGAGGAGAAGGAACGCGGGATCACGATCGCGACATCGCACGTCGAGTACCAGACGGAGAACCGTCACTACGCGCACGTCGACTGCCCGGGTCACGCCGACTACGTCAAGAACATGATCACGGGCGCGGCGCAGATGGACGGCGCGATCCTCGTGGTCTCGGCCGCCGATGGCCCGATGCCCCAGACGCGCGAGCACATCCTGCTCGCCCGGCAGGTGGGCGTCCCCTACATCGTCGTGTTCCTCAACAAGGCCGACATGGTCGACGACGAGGAGCTTCTGGAACTGGTCGAGGTCGAGGTGCGCGAGCTGCTCAGCGAATACGACTTCCCGGGCGATGACATCCCCTTCATCACCGGCTCGGCGCTGAAGGCGCTCGAAGGCGACGAGGGCTACAAGGAGAAGATCGTCGAGCTGGCGGCGGCGCTGGACACCTACATCCCGGAGCCGGTGCGCGAGCTGGACAAGCCGTTCCTGATGCCGGTCGAGGACGTGTTCTCGATCACGGGCCGCGGCACGGTCGCCACCGGCCGCGTCGAGCAGGGCATCGTCAACACGGGCGACACGGTCGAAATCGTCGGCGTTCACGACTCCACCTCGACGGTCGTCACGGGCGTCGAGATGTTCCGCAAGATCCTCGACCAGGGCCAGGCGGGCGACAACGTCGGCTGCCTCTTGCGCGGGACCAAGCGCGAGGAGATCGAGCGCGGCCAGGTGCTGTGCAAGCCGGGCTCGATCACGCCGCACACCAAGTACAAGGCTGAGGTCTACGTGCTGAAGAAGGAGGAGGGTGGACGCCACACCCCGTTCTTCACCGGCTACCGGCCGCAGTTCTACTTCCGCACGACCGACGTCACTGGCGTGGCCAAGCTGCCGGACGGCGTCGAGATGGTCATGCCGGGGGACAACGTCCAGATGGAGATCGAACTGATCCAGCCGATCGCCATGGACCAGGGCCTGCGCTTCGCGATCCGAGAGGGCGGTCGCACGGTCGGCTCCGGCGTGGTCACCGAGATCATCGAGTAGTACCCGCCGCCCCGGAAGCTCGGGGCGGCACTCATATTGCAGTCCGATACGACGAGAAGGCCCCGGAAGGCGCGGTGGCAAGAGGTGGAGGCGGATTCCACGACACGGAGTCCGCCTTTCTCTGACCACCCCGGGGTGATCGCCAGCGCCGGAACGACACCAATCAGAGACAGAGAGCAGACGCAGAGACCAAATGGCATCGGCCACGCAGAACAAGATCCGCATCCGCCTGAAGGCGTATGACACCTCGGCGATCGAGTCGGCGGCGAAGGAGATCGTCGAGACGGCGACGCGCACGGGCGCGAGCGTGTCCGGCCCTGTACCGCTGCCGACCGAGAAGAACGTCTACTGCGTGATCCGCTCGCCCTTCAAGGACAAGGACTCGCGTGAGCATTTCGAGATCCGCACCCACAAGCGCCTGATCGACATCCACCAGCCGACGCCGAAGACGGTCGACTCGCTCCAGCGCCTGGACCATCTACCGGCGGGCGTGGACATCGAGATCCGCCTGGCCACCTGAACCGTCCCTCGTCATCGATCGCCACGCACCCGCCACGCACACGCCTGCAATGCCCGCCATCCTCGCCAAGAAGCTCGGTATGACCCAACTCTTCCAGGAGGACGGCAGCGTGGCGCGCGTGACCGTGCTCGAGGCCGGCCCGTGTCCGGTGACGGCGATCCGCACACCCGAGCGCGACGGCTATGAGGCGGTCCAGCTGGCCTTCGGGCAGACCAAGGAGAAGCACCTCACCAAAGCCGAGCTCGGCCACCTCAAGAAGGTCGACGCGCCGCCGCTGCGCCACGTGGTCGAGTTCCGCGACGAGGTCGGCGAGCTGCAGCTCGGCGAGAGCGTGACGGTGGACGCCTTCGAGGTCGGCGGCCGCGTGAAGGTCTCGGGCACGTCCAAGGGCAAGGGCTTCCAGGGCACGATCAAGCGCCACAACTTCTCGAGCGGCCCGAAGTCGCACGGCTCGCACAACGTGCGCGCCCCCGGCTCGATCGGCGCCTCGGCGTGGCCGGCGCGCGTGATGAAGGGGATCCGCGGCCCCGGGCAGATGGGCAACAAGCGCGTCACGCAGAAGGGCCTCGAGATCGTCGCTGTCGACGCCAACGAGAACCTGCTGATGGTGCGCGGCTCGGTGCCGGGGCCGCGCGGCGGCGTGGTGGAGGTGCGCAGCGATGCCTGACGCCCCGGTGCTCGGCCAGTCAAAGAAAGTCAAGCTCGACGATGGCGCCTTCGGCGCACGATTCCATGGCCCGCTGGTCCATCAGAGCGTGCGCGCGGAGCAGGCGGCGCGCAGGCGCGGGACGGCGGCCACGAAAACGCGCGGAATGGTCTCGGGCGGCGGCGCCAAGCCGTGGCGTCAGAAGGGCACGGGCCGCGCTCGCGCGGGCTCCAACCGCTCGCCGATCTGGACGGGCGGCGGCACGGTGTTCGGGCCGCAGCCCCGCTCGTACACGTTCAAGGTCAACCGCAAGGAGCAGCGCGCGGCGCTGCGCAGCGCGCTGTCGCTGCACGCCGAGCGCCGCTCGCTGGCGATCTTCGACGCGGGCGCCTTCACCGAGCCGAAGACGCGCCAGGCGCTGGACCTGCTCGAGGACTGGGGCCAGGACTGCCCGACGCTGGTCGTGCTGACGGGCGAGGAGTCGGCGGCGGCCCTGTCGTTTCGCAACCTCGCCCGCGTGGTCGTGCTGATCGCGGCCGAGGTCGGCGTCACCGAAGTCGTCGGCGCCGCCTCGCTGCTCGTCTCCCAGGACGCGCTCGGCGAGCTGACAGCGCGCGCGGCCAAGTCCGAGGCGGGAGCCCCGCAGGGCACGCGGAGCGCAGCCGAGGAGGCCACGGCGTAATGGAGCACTCACAGGTGATCATCCGTCCGGTGGTCTCGGAGAAGAGCTACGTGCTCTCGGCGGCCAACCGCTACACCTTCCGCGTGCACGACGAAGCGCACAAGACGCAGATCCGCCAGGCGGTCGAGGCGCTGTTCGACGTGCGCGTGGTCGACGTACGCACGTGCAGCGTCAAGTCCAAGCCGAAGCGGCGCGGCACGACCAGCGGGCGCACACGCCGCTGGAAGAAGGCGATCGTGCAGGTCGGCGACGGCGAATCGATTCCGGTGTTCCAGGGCCTGCAGGGTCTAGAGGGGTCATAGCCGATGCCGATTCGCAAGCCCAAGCCGACGAGCCCGGGACGACGCTTCGTCTCCTACCCGGACTTCGCGGAGGTCACGAAGTCAAAGCCCGAGAAGACGCTCGTCGAAGGGCTGAAGAAGAGCGGCGGGCGCAACGTGCACGGGCGCAAGACGGCGCGACACCGCGGCGGCGGCGCCAAGCGCGCGTACCGGCGAATCGACTTCAAGCGCCGCAAGGACGGCGTGCCGGCGAAGGTGGCGGCGATCGAGTACGACCCCAACCGCTCCTCCTACATCGCGCTGCTGCACTACGTGGACGGCGAGAAGCGCTACATCCTCGCGCCACAACGCCTGACGGTGGGGATGACGGTGGCCTCGGGCGAGGGCGCCGACATCGCCGTCGGCAACTGCCTCGAGCTCGCGCGGATGCCGGTCGGCACGGTGATCCACAACGTCGAGCTGCAACCCGGCCGCGGCGGCCAGATGGCGCGATCGGCGGGCGCCTCCGTGCAGCTGATGGCCAAGGACGGCGACATGGCGACGCTCCGCCTGCCCTCGGGCGAGATGCGGATGGTGCGCGCAGAGTGCCGTGCGACGGTCGGCGCGCTCGGCAACACCGATCACCAGAACGTGAAGGTCGGCAAGGCCGGGCGCAAGCGCCACATGGGCGTGCGCCCGCAGACGCGCGGCACGGCGATGAACCCGGTCGACCACCCGCACGGCGGTGGCGAGGGTTCGACCACGGCCGGGCGCCACCCGGTGACGCCGTGGGGCGTGCCGACGCTCGGCTATCGCACGCGCAAGAAGAACAAGACCTCGAGCAAGTACATCGTGCGCGGCCGCCGCCGCGGGAAGGGCAAGCAGCGATGAGCCGCTCCTCAAAGAAGGGCCCCTGGGTCGAAGAGCGCCTGATGAACCGCATCGAAGCGCTCAACGCGGCCAACAACAAGAAAATGCTGCGCACCTGGTCGCGCGCGTCGACGATCTTCCCGGAGATGGTCGGGCACACGATCGCGGTGCACGACGGCAAGAAACACGTTCCGGTCTTCATCAGCGAGTCGATGGTCGGCCACAAGCTGGGCGAGTTCGCACCGACCCGCATGTTCCGCGGTCACGCGGGATCGGGCAAGGTCAGATGAGCGCCGAGGAGGAGAAGGACGAGGTGACTGCGGACGCCGAGGGCGCCAAGAAACCGGCCGCCAAAAAACCGCGCCTGAAAAAACCGGCGAAAGCGGCCAAGTCCAAGGCAACGGCCGAGGCGACCGAGGACAAGGCGCAGGAGGCGACGGCCAAGGGCGCGCAGGCCAAAGCGGCCGGCGCAGAGGCGCCCGCGGGCGAGAAACCGGCCGCCAAAAAAGCGAGAAAACCGACGGCCAAAAAAGAGCCGGCCGCCAAAGCGCCCGCCGGCGAGTCGAAAAAAGCGAGCCGCGGCAAGGTCCCGGCCAAACCGCGACGCAAAGTCGTGCGTGCGCATGCGCGCTACGTGCGCACGTCGGCACGCAAGGCGCGCATGGTCTGCGGACATCTCCGCGGCAAGTCGGTGCAGGAGGCACGCGCTATCCTCGCCTTCACCCCTCGAGAGGTGGCGCGCGACTGGAGCAAGCTGCTCGAGTCGGCGGTGGCGAACGCCGAGAGCAACCACGAGCTGCTCGAGGAAGATCTGATCGTCCGGGAGGCATTCGCCGACGAGGGGCCCACGATCAAGCGCTTCCGGCCGCGCGCGATGGGACGCGCCACGCCGATTCGCAAGCGCACGAGCCACCTGACGATCGCGCTGACCCCGGACCCGGCGCACCGGACCACCAAGAGAGACGGCTAGAGAGAAGAAGAATGGGACAGAAGGTTCATCCAGAGGCCATGCGCGTGGGATACATCCACGACTGGAAGTCGAACTGGTTCAACGAAAAGCACTTCGCGGAGTACCTCGCCGAGGACGTCCGCATCCGCGAGCACATCGTCAACAAGCTCGCGCACGCGGGGCTTTCGAGCATCACGATCCGCAAGGACTCCAACGAACTCGAGGTCAACATCCACACCGCCCGGCCGGGCATCGTGATCGGCAAGTCGGGCAGCGAAGTGGACGCGCTGCGCCGCGATCTGCACAAGATGACCAACAAGCAGATCAAGGTGAACATCCTCGAGATCAAGCGCCCGGAGCTGGACGCCTCGCTCGTGGCGCAGTCGATCGCCGAGCAGCTGCAGAACCGCGTCGCCTTCCGCCGCGCGATGAAGCGTGCGCTGACGAGCGCGATGCGCTCGGGCGCCAAGGGCGTGAAGGTGCAGGTGGCCGGCCGCCTGGGCGGCGCCGAGATGGCTCGCACCGAAAGCTACTCGGACGGTCGCGTGCCGCTGCACACGATGCGCGCCGACATCGACTACGGCTTCTACGAGTCGCGCACCACGTTCGGCCGGATCGGCGTCAAGTGCTGGATCAACAAGGGCGAGATCATGCCCGAGGGTTACACGGGCGCAGACCTCACCGACATCACGGCACCGGCCCCGTCGAGCACCGAGCGCGACGGGCGCGGCGGTCGTGACGGCCGCGACGGTCGCGGTCGCGGTCGCGGGGGCGGCGGCGGACGTGGGCGCGGGCCGGGCGGCCCGGGCGGCGGAGGACGCGGCCCCGGCAACGGCGGTTTCGGCGGACGCGGCGGCGGCGGCGGCGGACGCGGGCCCGGCGGCGGGCGCGGCGGATCGCGCCCGGCCGGGGGTGGGCGCTGATGCTCTCGCCCAAGCGCGTCAAGCACCGCAAGCAGCACCGCGGGCGCCGCGCAGGGACCTCGCGCGGACAGGTCAAGGTGCAGTTCGGCGAGTACGGGCTGAAGGCGCTCGAGGGCGGTTGGCTGACCAATCGCCAGATCGAGGCGGCACGTGTTGCGATGACCCGCAAGATCAAGCGTGGCGGCAAGGTGTGGATCAACGTGTTCCCGGACAAGCCGGTCACGAAGAAGCCGGCCGAGACGCGCATGGGCTCCGGCAAGGGCTCGCCCGAAGGCTGGGTGGCGGTGGTCAAGCCCGGCCGCGTGATGTTCGAGCTTGCCGGCGTGTCCGAGCCGCTTGCGCGCGACGCGATCAGGCTGGCGGCACACAAGCTCCCGGTGAAGGCCAAGTTCGTCCTGCGCGAGGACTGACGACGCGATGACGGCCAAGGAGATGCGCGACATGGAGCCTGGGGAGCTGGCGAGACAGATCGCCGTCCTGCGCAAAGAGGTGTTCGGCCTGCGCTTTGCCAACGCGACGGGCGAACTCGAGAACACGGCCGGGGTCGGACGCGCCAAGCGCGACCTGGCACGGGCGCTGACGGTCGCGCGCGAGAGAGACCTCACGGGCGCGAGCAACTGAGACATCGAAGGCTGAGACGAAACGGAAGACATGGCTGACGAGCAAGAGAACGAGACGCCCGAGACCCCTGACGACGCGCAGGAGCAGCCGGCCGAGGCCCAGGCGCCGGACGCGCAGGCCGCAGCGGACGACGCCCCGGCCGAGGAGGCTGCGGCACAGGAGCCGGAGGCCGAGGCCGACGCCGAGCCGGAGGCCGACGCGCCCGAGTCCGAGGGCGGCGCCGAGGCCCCGTCGGCCGAGCCGGCCGAGGAGCTCTCGCCGAAGGAGCGCCGTCGCCGTGCGCGCTCGACGCACACGGGTGCGCCCCGGGCGCAGCGAACGCCTGAGGACCGCCACGCCGAGCGCGTTGAGGAGCGCAAGCGCAAGGCCACGCGCCGGCGCGCGCGTCGTCTGCAGGAACGCGCCAAAGCGGCCGAGCGCCGCGCTGCCGCTCCGGCGGCGGAGCCGTTGGCGCCCGTGCACGCCCCCGTCGAGGGCAGCCGCCGGGTGCGCCAGGGAATCGTCGTCTCGGACCGGGCGGAGAAGACGATCACGGTGCGGATCGATGTCGCCCGTCGCCACCGCCGCTACGAGAAGATCGTGCGCAGCTCGAGCACCCTGCACGCGCACGACGAGAACAACGAGGCGCACATTGGTGACACGGTGCGCGTGATCGAGAGTCGCCCGCTCTCGCGTACCAAGCGCTGGGCGCTCGTCGACGTGCTGGAGCGGGCGCGATGACGATGCTGAGGGCCCAAGCATGATTCAGAACGAGACTCGACTTCGCGTGGCCGACAACACGGGAGCGCGCGAGATTCTCTGCATCCGCGTGAAGGGCGGCTCGCAGCGGCGCTACGCATTCGTGGGCGACGTGATCACGGCGACCGTGAAGCAGGCGAACCCGCAGGGCGCCGTGAAAAAGGGCGAGGTCGTCACGGCGGTGATCGTGCGCACGAAGAAGCCGATCGGCCGCGACGACGGCACCTACATCGCCTTCGACGAGAATGCGGCGGTGATCATCGACGACCAGAACAACCCGCGCGGCACGCGCGTGTTCGGGCCGGTGGCGCGCGAACTGCGCGAGCGCAACTTCATGAAGATCGTCTCGCTGGCTCCGGAGGTCCTGTGATGGCCGGGACCGCCAAGCGCCGCTCGATCAAGATCCGCTCGAACGACCACGTGAAGATCACGGCGGGCAAGGACCGCGGCAAGACCGGCAAGGTCCTGCGCGTCGAACCGGCCAAGGAAAGGGTCTACGTGGAGGGCCTGAACATGGTCAAGCGCGCCGTCCGCCCGCAGCAGAGCCAGAGCACCTCGCCGCTGCCCAACGCGGCGGGCCAGCTCGGCGGGATCATCGAGCGCGAGGGGCCGATCCACATCTCAAACGTGATGCTGCTCGACGCCAAGGGCAATCCCACGCGCGTGCGCATCCAGCGCGAGGGCGGCTCGCGCGTGCGCGTGGCCAAGAGCACGGGCGCGGAGCTCGAGTGATGAGCGCGACCGCCACAGACACCCCGCCGGCACGCCTGAAGACGCGTTACTTCGAGGAGATCCGCCCGGCGCTGATCGAGCGCTTCGAGCACTCCTCGCCGATGCAGGCGCCGCGGCTCCAGAAGATCACGCTCAACATGGGCGTGGGCATGGCCAAGCAGGACTCCAAAGTGCTGAAGGCGGCGACCGAGCAGCTCGCGACGATCGCCGGTCAGCAGCCGAGCGTGCGCCGCGCGCGCAAGTCGATTGCGGCGTTCAAACTGCGCGAGGGCATGCCGGTCGGCGTGGCCGTGACGCTGCGCGGCGAGCGTGCCTATGAGTTCCTCGACCGGCTCGTGTCGATCGCGATCCCGCGCATCCGCGACTTCCGTGGGCTGAACCCGCGCTCGTTCGACGGCCGCGGCAACTACACGATGGGCCTGCGCGAGCAGATCATCTTCCCCGAGATCGACTACGACGCGATCGACCAGGTGCGCGGTCTGGACATCACGATCACCACGACCGCCTCGAGCGACATCGAAGCCTTCGCGCTGCTGCAGGCGCTCGGGATGCCGTTCGCGTCACAGGGTCGCCCCAAGGGCTATGACCCCGAGGCCGACGCGGCCGCCGAGGCCGAACACGCCGAGTCCGTCGCGCAGGCCGAGGCGGACGCCGCAGCCGCAGCTGCCGCTGCAGCCGGGGCCGCATCCGCCGAGCCCGAGCCCGAGCCGGCGGCCGCCGCCGAGGAGTCCGCCGACGAGGAGCCCGAGGCGAGCGCTGAGACGGCGCCGGCCGAGGAGCCTGTCGCCGAGGAGCCTCAGGCGCCGGAGCCGGCCGCCGAGGAGGCGCCGGCGGAGACGGCGCAGGCAACCGCAGAGGCGAGCGAAGCGGAGGCGAGCGCCGAGCAGGCGCAGGACTCAGAGCAGCAGACCGACGGCAGCGACGAGAAGGAGAGCAGCGACTGATGGCCAAGACATCGCAGCGCGTCAAGCAGGCGCGGAAACCCAGGTTCAAAACGCGCGCCTATACTCGCTGCAACCGCTGCGGGCGTCCGCGTGCGGTCTATCGCAAGTTCGGGCTGTGCCGCATCTGTCTGCGCGAGCTCGCCCACAACGGCCAGATCCCGGGGATGACGAAGTCCTCCTGGTAGCGGCCGGAGCAAACCCTTCGAGACCCCCACTGAACGAGCAGCCATGTCCATGACCGATCCGATCGCCGACTTCCTCACGCGGGTGCGCAACGCGATCCACGCTGCGCACGAGACGGTCGAGATCCCGGCGTCCAAACTGAAGAGCGAGCTGGCGCGGATCCTCGCCGAGCAGGGCTACATCGAGTCCTTCGCGGTGGTGCCCCAGCCGGACGGCGGCGCCGGACAGGTGCTGCAGATCCGCCTGAAGTACACCGAGGATCGCCGCTCGGCGATCTCGGGGCTGCGGCGCGTCTCGCGCCCGGGGCGGCGCACTTACGTCGACGCCAAGCACATCCCGAAGGTTCTGGGCGGCATGGGCACGGCGATCGTCTCGACTTCGCACGGCGTGATGACCGGCCACGACGCCCGCGCAGAGGGCGTCGGTGGCGAGGTCCTGGCGCAGGTCTGGTGAGCTGAGCGATGTCGAGAATCGGCAGGCAGCCAATCCCGGTGCCGAGTGGCGTCACGGTCGCGATCGAGCCGGGCGAGGTCCGCGTCAACGGTCCCAAAGGCGAACTGGCGGAGCGCATCCCGCGCGACATCGAGGTCAAGCAGGACGGCGAGCAGCTGCTCGTGTCGCGTCCGACCGACCGCGGCGAACACCGTGCGCTGCACGGGCTCACGCGCTCGCTCGTGGCCAACATGGTCCAGGGTGTCACGGCGGGCTACGAGAAGCGTCTGGAGATCCAGGGCGTCGGCTACCGCGCGCAGCTGAAGGGCAAGAACCTGGAGCTGGCCGTCGGCTACTCGCACCCCGTGCCGATCGCAGCCCCCGACGGCATCGAGTTCGAGGTGCCACAGCCGACGCGCGTGGTCGTGAGGGGCATCTCCAAGCAGCTCGTGGGCGAGACGGCGGCGATCATCCGCAAGCAGCGCCCGCCCGAGCCGTACAAGGGCAAGGGCATTCGCTACGAGGGCGAGTACGTGCAAAGAAAGGTTGGGAAGCGCGCATGACCGTCGCGACGAAGGGGCAGCAGCGGCTCAAACGGCGTCGCCGCGTGCGCGCGAAGATCCAGGGCACGGCCGAGCGTCCGCGGGTGTCGGTGTTCCGCTCCAACCGCGGCATCTCGGCGCAGCTCGTCGATGACGTCGCCGGACGCACGCTGGCGGCGGTCAGCTGGTACGAGCCAGAGCTGCGCGACCTGAAGAAGCCCGAGCGCACCAAGCGCGCCGGGGAGACGCTCGCCGAGCGGGCCAAGGCTGCCGGCGTCTCCGAAGCGGTGTTCGACCGCGGCGGCTACCGCTACCACGGCCACGTGCGCGCGTTCGCCGAGGCAATCCGCGAGGCCGGGATCACCGTCTAGCGGCCGGCAGGCGCGCGACCGCTACCCTCTCACTCGGCCAATGTCAATCACCGTAGACAGATCAGTCAGCCCCGCAGGCCTGGACCTGCAGGAGCGCGTGGTCGAGATCAACCGCGTCGCCAAGGTCGTCAAGGGCGGGCGGCGCTTCTCGTTCACCGCGCTCGTGGTCGTCGGCGACGAGCGCGAAATCGTGGGCGTGGGCTACGGCAAGGCCAACGAGGTCCCGCTGGCGATCCAGAAGGGCGTGGAGCGCGCCAAGAAGGACCTCTTCCGCGTGCCCAAGCACGGCAGCACGATCACCCATCAGACGACCGGCGTCTTCGGAGCGGGGCGCGTCTTCCTCAAGCCCGCCTCGCCCGGAACGGGCGTGATCGCGGGCGGCGGCGTGCGCGCGGTGCTCGAGCTGGCCGGCATCCACGACATCCTCTCCAAGAGCCTCGGCACGCAGAACCCGATCAACCTCGTCAAGGCGACCGTGGCCGGCCTGCGCGGCCTGCGCACGCCCGAGGAGGTCGGCCAGCTGCGCGGCCTGTCCGTCGACAGGGTGCTCGGGCTCGGCGGCAAGGACGCAGACAGCGTCGCCGCGGTCGCGGCCGACGGCGCGCCCGCAGAGGGGGCGCCGGACGCTGTAAGCGCAGTGGCGCAGCCCGCGACGGGCGCCGAGGGCGAGGAGGCCTCCTCCTGATGGCCGAGCTCACCGTCACGCAGCGCCGCTCGCGCAACGGCGCCAACAAGAAACAGATCGACACGCTTCGCTCGCTGGGACTGCGTCGAATCGGACACACGGTTCAGGTCCGCGACAGCGAGCAGGCGCGCGGGATGCTTCACGCCGTTCGCCACCTCGTCGAGGTCAAGGAGGGCGCATCGTGAGCCCCTCGGGCGGCGAGAAGCAGGAGCGCATCGGTCTGCACAGCCTCGCGCCCGCGCCGGGCAGCCGGCGGGCACGCAAGCGGGTCGGCCGCGGCGAAGGCTCTGGCACGGGCAAGACCTCTGGCCGCGGTCAGAAGGGCGCCGGCTCGCGCTCGGGCTCCAAGCGCAGGGCGCGCTTCGAGGGCGGCCAGATGCCGATCCACATGCGCATGCGAAAGCTGCGCGGGCCGCATATGAAGAAGTCGATGCCGTTCGAGCCCTTCCGCACGCACACCCAACCGGTCAACATCGGGGCGCTCGACGAGCGCTTTGAGGCGGGCACGGACGTGACCGTCGAGGCGATGCAGGCGAAGGGTCTGGGCACGCGCAAGGACGTCCCGATCAAGGTGCTCGCCAAGGGCGAGCTCTCGAAGGCGCTGACGGTGCACGCGCACGCGTTCAGCGCCGGCGCGCGCGAGCGCATCGAGGCGGCCGGCGGCACCTGCACGCTGGTCGAGCCCTAGCCGGGCGAGCCGGCTGTGCAAGCGCCGTCGCGGAAAGGTGCATCCACTAGAATCGGCCGCTCCGCGGGCGCGAGTGCAGCTCGGCTCTGAGCCGCGGATCCCAGCCCATGCTCGCCACGATCCTCAGCGCCTTCCAGGTCGCGGACATCCGCAAGAAGATCGCCTTCACGGCGGCGATGCTGCTGATCTACCGCTTCGGCTCGCACATTCCGGTGCCGGGCGTCAACCTGACGGCGGTCAACAACATCCAGAAGGAGTTCGGCGGCTCCAACATCCTCGGGCTGCTGAACCTGTTCTCGGGCGGCGGCCTGTCGCGGATCGCGCTGTTCGCGCTGGGCATCATGCCCTACATCACGGCCTCGATCATCCTGCAGCTCCTGCAGGTGGCGGTGCCGTCGCTTGAAAAGCTCTCCAAGGAAGGCGAGGTCGGGCAGGCCCGGATCACGCAGTACACCCGCTACCTGACCGTCGGCCTGGCCTTCGCCCAGTCGATCGGCTACGTCTTCCTGTTCCACACGCTGCAGGCCAAAGCCGGCGAATCGGTCGTCAAAACGTGGGACGCCCCGCACATCTTCCTGATCGTGATCTGCCTGACGACGGGCTGCGTGCTCTTGATGTGGATCGGCGAGCTGATCACCCAGCGCGGGATCGGCAACGGCATCTCGCTGTTGATCTTCGCCTCGATCGTGGCGCGCCTGCCGAGCGGCATCCAGACGTGGTGGACCTCACAGGACCAGGTCTTCAAGGTGATGATGCCGTTCCTCGTGCTGGCAGTCGTGGCCGGCATCGTGTTCGTGCAGGAAGGCCAGCGACGCATCCCCGTTCAGTACGCAAAGCGCGTGATCGGGCGGCGCATGACCGAAGGCGGGCAGACCTACCTGCCGCTGCGCGTGAACATGGCCGGCGTGATCCCGGTGATCTTCGCGGCCAGCATCATGGCGTTCCCGCCGACGGTCGGTCAGCTGGTGAAAACGCACTGGGGGCAGTCGATCTCGGACTTCTTCTCGCCCAACGGCTGGCACTACGTGGTCGGCGAGTCGCTCTTCATCATCATGTTCACCTACTTCTACACAGCCGTCACGTTCAACCCGGTCGACCAGGCCGACAACCTGAAGAAGTACGGCGGCTTCATCCCCGGGGTGAGACCGGGCCGCCCGACGGCGGAATTCCTCGACCGTATCCTCGCGCGCCTGACGTTCCCGGGGGCGTTGTTCCTGGCGGCCGTGGCGGCGTTGCCGACGATCCTGATAGCACGCACACATCAGAACATTCCACTCGGAGGAACCTCGCTCCTGATCGTGATCGGCGTCGCGCTCGAAACGATGAAGCAGCTCGAGGCGCAGCTGATGATGCGAAGTTACGAGGGCTTCTTGAAGTAGCCGGCCGCTTGGGTCGGGGCGCGAGCCTGCCCATAATCGGGACGATCACGACAGGTCCGCGGGGCAGTCGGGAGGGCAGCCCAAGAGATAGGCTGCCCCGATCGTGTCGGAACTGAACCTGATCCTGCTCGGCCCGCCGGGCGCGGGGAAGGGCACGCAGGCCGAGCGCCTTCGTGATGACTTCGGCCTGCCGCACATCTCGACGGGCGACATGCTGCGCTCCGAGGTGGCCGGCGGCAGCGAGCTCGGCGATCGTGCCAAGCGCTACATGGAGGCCGGAGAGCTCGTGCCGGACGAGGTGATCGTCGGCATGATCACGGGTCGCGTCGGCGAGGAGGACGCTCGCGACGGCTTCCTGCTCGACGGCTTCCCGCGCAACGCCGAGCAGGCGCAGGCGCTGGCGGAGGCGCTCGAGCGGCTGGGACGCAGGCTGACGGCGGCGCTGCTGATCGAGGTTCCCGACGACGAGCTCGTGCGCCGGCTGGCGGGCAGGCGCATGTGCGTGAAGAACCCGAGCCACATCTACCACGTCGAGTTCGACCCGCCCAAGCACGAGGGCGTCTGCGACCAGGACGGCTCGCGGCTGGTGCAGCGCGACGACGACAGGGAGGAGACGATCCGCCGGCGTCTGGAGGTCTACCACTCCCAGACCGAGCCGCTGATCGACCACTACGAGGAGGCGGGCATGCTACTCCGCTTCGACGGCACGCGCGACCCGGACGAGGTGCACGCGCGGATCAGAGCCACGCTCGCCACCCTGCGCCTGGAGGAACGGCTCTAGCCCGCGTCGGGGCCGTCTGCCGGTCGCAGTCC
This sequence comes from Solirubrobacteraceae bacterium, assembly GCA_035553095.1. Classification (GTDB taxonomy): domain Bacteria; phylum Actinomycetota; class Thermoleophilia; order Solirubrobacterales; family Solirubrobacteraceae; genus Palsa-744. The sequence continues at coordinate 27,516 of DATNDZ010000027.1, forward strand.
GGCCCATGAAGCTCCGGGCGAACGGCGCGTGGGCGCGCGCCCGGGGGCCCCAGCTAAGCTGCCCGGGTGATCATCAAGAAGTCCCCCGAGGAGATCGAGAAGATGGCGAGCGCCGGCGCGATCCTGGTGGCGGCGCTCGAGGAGCTCGAGTCTCGCGTCGCCCCCGGCGTCAGCACAGAGGAGCTCGACCAGGTCGCCGAGCGCTTCATCCGCTCGCGCGGGGCGGTGCCGACGTTCAAGGGCTACCGCGGCTTCCCAGGGTCGATCTGCGCCTCGCCGAACGCGATGGTCGTGCACGGCATCCCAGGCCCCTACCGCCTGAAGGCGGGCGACATCATCTCGATCGACGTGGGCGTGACGCTCGACGGATGGGTCGCCGACGCGGCGCGCACCTTCCCGGTCGGCGAGATCGGCGCGGTCGAGCGCAACCTGCTGAGCGCCACCAGGGAGTCGCTGCTGGCGGGCGTGGCCGCATGTCGGGCCGGCAACCGCATGGGTGACATGTCAAACGCGATCCAGCGGGTGGCGGAGGGCGCCGGACTGTCGGTCGTGCGTTCGCTCGTCGGCCACGGGGTCGGGCGCAACATGCACGAGGACCCGCAGGTCCCCAACTACGGCAAACCCGGCAAGGGGCCCCTGCTCGAGGAGGGCATGGTGCTGGCGGTCGAGCCGATGATGACAGCCGGGAACGCCGCCGTGCGGGTGGGCGGCGACGGCTGGGCGATCTTCTCCCAGGACGGCTCGCCGGCCGCTCATTTCGAGTTCACGGTGGCGATCACGGGCGATGGGCCGAAGGTGCTGACCCCATGGCACCTGGACGCGGCGGCACGCGCAGATGGGCAGGTCGCGCAGCCGGCGGCGAGCACTTAGCGCAGGGGCCAGAACCCCTGGACTTGCTACCATCGGGGGTCCTGCTCGATTGAGGTCGTATATCCTCACGCGAGCATCTCCACGATCAGGTAGCGGCGGCCGTACCGGCAGCCAGAGCCAGGTCGCCGGAACAAGCCGCCGAAAGGGATCATGAAGGTACGACCGTCGGTCAAGCCGATGTGCGAGAAATGCAAGGTCATCCGCCGCAATGGCGTGGTGTTGGTGATCTGCCAGAACAAGCGCCACAAGCAGAGGCAGGGCTAGATGGCTCGTATCGCCGGCGTCAACCTGCCCCTCAACAAGCGCTCGGAGATCGGGCTGACCTACATCTACGGGATCGGCCGTGCGACCTCCAACAAGGTGCTGGCGCAGGTTGGCGTGAGCCCGGACACCTATGTACGCGACCTCACCGAGGACGAGGTGGCCAAGCTGCGCGACGCGATCGACGAGAACCTCACGGTCGAGGGCGATCTGCGGCGCGAGCGCTCGCAGGACATCAAACGGCTGCAGGAGATCGGCTGCTACCGCGGACTGCGCCACCGGCGCGGACTGCCCGTACGCGGCCAGAAGACGAAGACGAACGCGCGCACGCGCAAGGGCCCGAAGCGGATGCAGGTGGCGGGCAAGAAGAAAGCGGGGAAGAAGTAAGTGCCGGCGGCCCCGAAACGCGCCCGCGGCCGGCGCAAGCCGAAAAAGAACATCCCGATTGGCCAAGCGCACATCAAGACGTCGTTCAACAACACGATCGTCTCGCTGACCGACACGACGGGCAACGTGATCGCGTGGGAGTCGGCGGGCGGCGCGGGCTTCAAGGGCTCGCGCAAGTCGACGCCGTTCGCGGCGCAGGTGACGGCCGACGCGGCGGCGCGCAAGGGACTCGAGCAGGGGCTGCAGAAGGTCGAGGTCTACGTCAAGGGGCCCGGCTCGGGCCGCGAGACGGCGATCCGCTCGCTGCAGGCCGCCGGGCTCGAGCTGACGGGCGTCAAGGACGTCACCCCGCAGGCCCACAACGGTTGCCGCCCGAGAAAGCGCAGGCGCGTCTAGATGGCACGCGACACAGGCCCACAGTGCAAGCAGTGCCGCCGCGAGGGGCAGAAGCTGTTCCTCAAGGGCGAGCGCTGCCTGACGGACAAGTGCGGCGTGGAGCGCCGCTCCTACCCGCCCGGCGAGCACGGCCGCGGGCGGCTGAAACAGAGCGAGTACCGCGTGCAGCTGCGCGAGAAGCAGAAGGCCAAGCGCTACTACGGGGTGCTCGAGCGCCAGTTCGCGGGCTATTACGTGAAGGCCTCGCGCCAGCCGGGCATCACCGGCGAGAACCTGCTCGCGCTGCTGGAGTGCCGTCTGGACAACGTGCTCGTGCGCCTCGGTTTCGCCGCATCGCGGCGCCAGGCGCGACAGCTGATCCGCCACGGCCACTGGACGGTCAATGGCCGGCGGGTGAACATCCCGAGCTATCAGGTGCGCGAAGGCGACGTGATCGCCATCAAGGCACAGACTCCGGCCACGCAGGTGGTCAGAGATGCGACCGAGCTCACCGGACAGATTCCCGCGTGGCTCCAGGCCGACCACGAGTCACTCACGGCCAAGGTGCTGCGCAAGCCGGAGCGGCGCGAGGTCGCCGCGCCGGTGCAGGAGCAGCTCATCGTCGAGCTGTACTCGAAGTAGTAGGACCTTCCCAAGCGTGCGCCCGGTCTCGGGCGGCGCTCCCGAGCCGCCGTCGTCTCGACGACGGCGAGACACCAAAACGACGTTAGGACCCTGATGCTCGACTTCCAAATCCCCCGGATCACAAGCGAGTCCGTGGAGCAGAACCGCGGCACGTTCACGATCGAGCCGCTTGACCGCGGGTTCGGCTACACGTTCGGCAACTCGCTGCGCCGCGTGCTGCTGTCCTCTCTCTCGGGCGCAGCCGTCACGAGCGTGCGCATCGAGGGCGTGGCGCACGAGTTCTCGACGATCAACGGCGTCAAGGAGGACGTGACCGACATCGTCCTGAACCTCAAGGGCGTCGTCTGCCGCATGCACTCGGACGCCAGCGAGGTCGAGGCGCCGCTCGTCGTCAGTGGGCCTGGCGAGATCACGGCCAAGGACATCGACTTGCCGGCGGGCGTTGAGATCCTCAACCCCGACGTGCACATCGCCACGCTCGAGAAAAAAACCAAGCTCGAGCTGTACATGACGATCGGCCGTGGCCGCGGCTACCGCCCGGCGGAGGAGAACAAGTCCTCGGACCAGCCGATCGGCGTGATCCCGATCGACTCGATCTTCTCGCCGGTGCGCCGCGTGGCGTACGCGGTCGAGCAGGCCCGCGTCGGTCAGAAGACGGACTTCGACAAGCTCACGCTCGACATCGAGACGGACGGGTCGATCGACCCGCAGGCGGCGCTGCGCGAGGCCGCCGAGCTCCTGATCAGCCAGCTGGCGATCTTCACCGACGCCGACCGCATCCAGGAGCTGCGGGCTACCCCGGGCGGGCAGCTCGACGGCCACGGCCTGGCCGTGGGCGCCGGCGGCGCCCCGGCGGCGCTGCAGGGCGAGGAGTACAGCATCCTGATCGAGGAGCTGGAGCTGGGCGTGCGCTCGTACAACTGCCTCAAGCGTGCCGGCATCCAGACGGTGGGCGATCTGATCTCCAAGTCCGAGGCGGAGCTCAACGCGATCCCCAACTTCGGCAAGAAGTCGATCGACGAGGTGATCGAGACGCTTCACGCGAGAGGCTTGGACCTCCGTCAGGATTAGGGAAGAGGGCCGCTCGGCGGCCCTCTTTGATAACTAGACTTCCGCCCTGCTCATGCGACACCAGAAGACCAAACACAAGCTCAGCCGTGACAGCGCTCACCGCAAGGCGCTGCTGATGAACCTGAGCAAGGAGATCATCGAGCACGAGCGGATCGAAACGACCCAGGCGAAGGCCAAGGCGGTCAAGCCGGAGATCGAGAAACTGATCACGCTCGCCAAGAAGGGCGACCTGCACGCGCGCCGGCAGGCGCTGTCGACGCTCTCGCAGGACAAGTTCGCGGTGCACAAGCTGTTCGACGACCTGGCGCCTCGTTATGCGGAGCGCCCGGGCGGCTACACGCGCATCCTCAAGCTCGGTCCGCGCAAGAGCGACGCGACCGAGATGGTCTTCATCGAGCTCGTCTGAGGCGGCCGCTCGCGGCGGGCTGCGCGGGCGAGGAATCCGACCGGGCGGCGCGCGGATGGTCACGAAGCTGACGCTCGAGTACGACGGCGCCGGCTTCGCCGGCTGGGGGCGACAGCCGGGCATGCGCACCGTGCAGGAGGTGCTCGAGGGCGCGCTGCGCACGGTGCTCGGCGAGACCGGCACGGACGGCCTGCCGCTGAAGCTGACCGTCGCCGGGCGCACCGATCGAGGCGTGCACGCGTGGGGCCAGGTCGCAAGCTACGCCCACGAGGCGGTCGACCCGTTGCGCCTCAACGGGCTGCTCCCCGATGACGTGGCCGTGCTTGCCGCCGAGCCGATGCACGACGGCTTCGACGCGCGCCGCCACGCCCGCAGCCGGACCTACTGCTATCGGGTGCTCGGGCGCCGCTCGCGCAGCGTGTTCGAGCGAAACACCGCCTTCTGGTGGACCGGGGAGCTCGACAGGGAGCGGCTCGATGCCTGCGCGCGGCTCCTGCGCGGCAGGCACGACTTCACGGCGTTCACGCCGAGCGAGACGGAGCACAGCTGGTTTCAATGCGACGTCCAGCGTGCTGAGTGGCTGGCCGACGGCGACCTGCTCGCGTTCTGGATCGAGGCCGACATGTTCCTGCGCCACATGAACCGCGTGCTCGTCGGCACCATGCTCGACGTCGCCTCAGGGCGCACCAGCCTCGAGCACTTCGCCGGACTTCTGGACGGCGGGCCGCGCGCCGAGGCCGGGCGTACGGCGCCGGCGCACGGGCTGGCGCTGGCGAGCGTGTCCTACCGGGACGCGGCGACGAGGGCGTCCTAGCGCGTGGCCGCGGCTCGCGACAGGCCGTTCACATGGGCGGGCCGTTGCGGCCCCTATGCTGGAGCACGCGACAGATGCTGAACGTGCTGCTGACAAACGACGACGGGATCGAGGCGGACGGCCTGCAGGCGATGCGCAGCGCGCTCGTCGCGCTCGACGAGGTCAATCTCGCCGTGATCGCGCCGGACGGCAACCGCTCGGCGATGGCGCGCTCGATCACGACGCGCAGGCCGCTGTGGGTGCAGGAGACCCCGTTCGCCGACGGCACCGTCGGTTACGCGACCGACGGCACGCCGGTCGATTGCGTGCGCCTCGCGAGCCTCGGCCTGGTCGAGCACTTCCAGGCCGAGCTGGTCGTGGCGGGCATCAACCATGGCGCCAACCTAGGCGATGACATCACCTACTCGGGCACCGTCGCGGCGGCGCTCGAGGGGGTCGTGCTCGGACTGCCGTCGATCGCCGTCTCCCAGCAGTCGGGCGCGCGGGCGCTGGACTTTCGCTTCGACGGCGGCTTCGGCTTCGAGGTCGCGGCAGATTTCGTCGCGCGCCTGGTGGCGCGGATCGAGGACGTGCCGCTGCCGCCGACGACGCTGCTCAACGTCAACGTGCCGGCCGGCGAGCCGAGCGGCGTGGAGGTGACGAGCCTCGGCAAGCGCATCTACCGCGACGAGCTGAAGCTGGAGCGCGAGGAGGAGCACCGGCGCCGCTATTGGATCTACGGCTCCGATCCGGGCTTCCACGACGAGCCGGGAACGGACCTCGCGGCCGTCGCGGCGGGGCGGATCGCGGTCACGCCGATCCACTTCGACCTGACCGACCGCTCCGGCCTGGAGGCGCTGCGCGGCTTTGACCTGAACGAGCTGCTCGCACCGCCGATCGGAGATCGGCCGGCGCCCGAGGTGCAGTGAGCGGCCAGGCGGGCGCAGGCCGGACGCAGCCGGAGGCGGGCGCCGGCGACCCGCACCGGCGCGCGCAGGAGCTGCGCAAGCTGCTCGAGTACCACTCGCGCCGCTATTACGTCCTCGACGACCCGGAGATCGGCGACGACCAGTACGACGCGCTGCTGGACGAGCTGCGCACGCTCGAGCGCGAGCACCCGGAGCTGCTCACACCCGACTCGCCCACCCAGCGCGTGGGCGGCGAGCCGGTCAGCCGGCTGGAGAAGGTGCGCCATCTGGAGCCGATGCTCTCGCTCGGCAACGTCCGCTCCGAGCAGGAGCTGCGCGCATGGGTCGAGCGGATGCGAAACCACCTCGCGCGTGAGGGCATCGCCCAGCCGAGCTTCCAGTACGTGGTCGAGCCGAAGATCGACGGCCTCGCGATCAGCCTCGTCTACCGCCACGGCGCGCTCGAGCGCGGCGCCACGCGCGGCAACGGCGAGATCGGAGAGGACGTGACGCACAACCTGCGCACGATCGGCGCGATCCCGCTGCAGCTGACCGACGCGCCGGACCTGCTCGAGGTGCGCGGCGAGGTCTACATGTCGCTGGCCGACTTCACCGCGCTCAACGAGCGCCGGGCGGAAGCGGGCGAGTCGACGTTCATGAACCCGCGCAACTCGGCCGCGGGCACGATCCGCCAGCTCGACCCGGCCGACGCGGCCAAGCGCCCGCTCTCGATCTGGGACTACCAGGTCGGCGTCACCGACGGCCTCTCCTTCGAGCGTCACTCGCAGGCGCTTGCGTGGCTGCGCGAGCACGGCTTCCGCGTGAATCCGGACATCAAGCTGCTGGGCAGCGAGGAGGACGTGATCGCGCAGTGCCTCTCCTGGCAGGAGCGCCGCGGCGAGCTCGACTTCGAGATCGACGGGGTCGTGATCAAGGTCGACGACCTCGCCCTGCAGCACAGGCTCGGCTCGGTCGGGCGCGACCCGCGCTGGGCGGTCGCGTGGAAGTTCCCGCCCACGACGGCCGTGACGCGGCTGGAGAGGGTGATGTGGAACGTGGGCAAGTTCGGCGACATGCGTCCCTATGCGGTGCTCTCGCCGGTGACGGTCGGCGGCGTGCGCATCGGCATGGCGACGCTTCACAACGAGGAGGACCTCGCGCGCAAGGACATCAGGGCGGGCGAGGACGTGATCGTGCTGCGCGCGGGTGACGTGATCCCGCAGGTCGTCTCGCCCGCCCCGCACGTGGTCGAGCAGAAGCGCCGGCCACGGCGCCCGAAACCGCCGGCCAAGTGCCCGTTCTGCGCCACGCCGACGATCAAGGTCGAGGGCGCGGTGTTCACGAAGTGCCCCAACCCCGTGTGCCCGGGACGCGCCTGGCAGCTGCTCAAGCACTTCGTCTCGCGCGGCGCGATGGACATCGAGGGCCTCGGCGAGAAGCAGGTGGCGATGCTGCAGGAACGGGGGCTGGTGAGGACGGCGGGCGACTTCTACCGCCTCACCGAGCTGCAGCTGGTCGAGCTGGAGGGCTTCGGCGAGCTGTCGGCGCGAAACCTGCTGGCGGCGCTCGAGCAGTCCAAGCAGCGCCCCTTCGCGCGCGTGCTGTTCGCGCTCGGGATCGAGGAGGTGGGCGAGGTCACCGGACGCAACCTGGCCCAGCGCTTCCGCGACATCGACGGGCTCTTGAACGCCACGCCAGAGCAGATCGCAGAGACGCCGGGCGTGGGCGAGAAGATGGCGGGGCTGATCTCAGAGCAGCTGGCCGACGAGCGCATGCGCGCGCTGATCGAGGACCTGCGCGAGATCGGACTGCAGTTCGCCGAGCAGGGTCCGGCGCCGTCGGAGGGACCGCTCAACGGCAAGACGCTCGTGCTCACCGGGACACTGCCCGAGTGGTCGCGCGAGCAGGCCACCGAGAGGATCATGGCCGCCGGCGGGCGCGTCACGGGCTCGGTCTCGAAGAAGACCGACTTCCTCGTCGCCGGCGAGAGCGCCGGCTCCAAGCTGCAGAAGGCCGAGCGCCTGGGTGTGCCCGTGCTCGACGAACCCGCTCTGCGCGCGCTGCTCGTCGGCTCGGCGCCTTAGCCCGCGCCCGTGCGCGGCGGCTCCGTGCGAGCCCGCGCGCGACGCGGGCGTGCCCGGCGCGCTATGGGGGCTGTACGACGCCTAGTCCGAGTCGGCGGGGTAGGCCGGCTCCATGAACAGCAGCCAGGCGTAGTTGATGCCGAGGAAGAACAGCAGTGAGACGACGACGGCCTCGCTCTCGAGCGGCTTGAGGTGGATGCCGACGTCGGCGGCCAGCGAGGGGTGGATCGCGACGGCCGTGACGATCGCGTACAGCGGCAGCGTCAGCGCCAGCAGCGCCTGGATCCGCAGCTCGCGGTGCGGCTCCTCGTTGACATAGACAAGCGACAGGACCGTCTCGAGCATGCCGAGCCCGCCGGCGATGCCGAACGCAAGCCGCCACAGCACGGGGTGATTCTCGGAGATCAGCGAGACGAGGCTCATGATCCCGGTGATCGTGAAGTACAGCGACACCGTGTAGGCCTGGCGTCGCCTGTAGGGGAGCACGACCCATTCGCGGCGACGCTCGGCGACGACGACCCACCACAGGCCGAGCAGGGCGAACGCCGCGAGCGCGAGCGTCTCGTAGAACGTGACCTGCACGGCCCAAGCCTACCCGCGCTGCGCTCGACCGAGGATCGCGCGGCCTACGTGGCTGGGCGCTTGCCGAGGTGACGCGCGCCGCGAGCCGCTTCGGCATCGCTGTAGCCGGCGTTGGCGAGCGTGATCGTCATGTGGTCCTGGATCACGTGCGCCAGGGTGGTGGAGATGCCGTCGTTGAAGAAGGCGAAGGCGAGCAGGTGGCCGTTGGCCGCCTGGCAGTAGCCGACGAGGTTGGAATAGCCGGTCAGCGTGCCTGTCTTGCCCTGGCAGCGCCCGGCGGCGCCGGTGCGGCGCAACCGTTTGGCGAGCGTGCCGGTGCGCCCGGCCACGGCCATGCTGCCGCGAAGGATCGCGCCGATCGGGGTGGGCTGGAGCGCGACGAGCATGTCGGTGACTTCGTACACCGAGGTGCGATCCGCTTCGGACAGCCCCGAGCCGTCGACGACGCGCGGGTGGATACCCAAGAGCGAGGAGATCGTCTGGCTGACCACGGCAGCGCCGGCGGCGGTCGTGCCGGCGCCTGCGATCGCGCCCAAGTCCTTGACGAGCGTCTCGGCGAAGAAGTTGTCAGACGGCGGCAGCATCAGGGCGAGCAGCTGGGCGATCGTGGGCGAGCTGACCTGCGCGAGCTGCGCCGCGCCGGCCGGCGTGGTGGCAGCGCCGTACGAGCCGCGGACGCTTACGCGGGCGTTCTTCAGTGACGCCCAGAGCTTGCGCGCCGCGTAGGCGGCCGGCGCGTGCGCGATCTTGCGGCCGGCGCTCGCGCCACGGTTGAAGGCGAGCCCGCTGAGCGTGCCTTCGAGGAAGGGGTCGGGCCTGTACCCGCTCGAGGGCTCGCCGCGCTGGGAGTCGAAGACCGACTCGTCGCCGTAGATCGAGCCGCGCACGGCGCGGATGCCGTCGGTTTGCGTGAGCTGGGAGACGAGCGTGGAGACGCTGGCGCCAAGGCCCGAGTAGTGGCTGCGGATGAAGCCGCTGTCGCCGAAGGTCGGGTCACCGCCGCCGCGCAGGTAGAGGTCGCCTTCCCAGACTCCGCCGGGGCCGAGCTGCCCGGTGCCGAAGACCGTGGTCGACAGGCGCGCCGTCGGGCCGAGGCGCTGCAGGGCGGCGGTCGCCGTGTAGAGCTTCTGAACCGAGGCCGGCGGGCGCTGCGTCGTCGGCCGCGCCGAGTAGAGCGCCTGTTTGGTCGTGATGTCGTAGACGTAGGCGCTCGAGCGAGAGCCGGAGATCGCGATCTGGTGGGCGAGGTCGGCCTGCAGCCCGGCCAGCGTTCCCTGCGCGCCGGCGCCGGCGGCCGTGAAGGCGCCGGCCACGAGCCAGAGCGCGGTGAGGATTACGAGCGGGAGCCGGAGACCGGATGCATGTTTAAAGATCCCAAATAGCAAAATATCGATCTTCCGGCCCGCCGGTCCCCTAGAATCGACCGGAGGATGGGTAGCGTTGTCAAGCTGGAACCGACGGACGAGGCGAAGGTTGCGGCCAAGAAGCGCCGGGCGCGCAAGCAGGCCGAGGCGGCGCGCGGCGTGGGGCACGCGCCCTCGATCGACCGCCGCAGGCGTCCGCGCCGGCACAAGACGGCGCTCGTGCTCGGCGGCGGCGGTTTTACGGGTGGCGTCTACGAGATCGGTGCCCTGCGCGCGCTCGACCTGCTGGCGGTGAACTCGAGCGTGAACCAGTTCGACGTCTACGTCGGCACCTCGGCAGGCGCCTTCATCGCCGCGCTGTGCGCCAACGGCGTCACGCCGGAGGAGATGATGCGCGTCGTCACGCGCCAGGGCAAGCCGCCGTTCAAAGACGTCGACCTCAACGACCTGCTGCGCCCGAACCTGCTCGAGTTCGCGCGCAAGGGCGCCGTGCTGCCGTTCCGCGCGCTCTCGCTGGCGCGCGAGGTCGTCTCCCAACGCGGCTCGGTGTCGCTGCTCGATGTGCTGCTCGGTCTCGCCGAGGGCCTGCCCTCAGGGGCCTACACGGGCTCGGGGATCGAGAAGTACATGCACGAGGTGCTGAGCGAGCCCGAGCGCACCGACGACTTCCGCGAGCTCGCCTGCGAGCTGTACCTGACGGCGACCGACCTGGACACCTGCGAGCGCGTGGTGTTCGGCGTCGAGGGCACCGACGAGGTGCCGATCTCGACAGCCGTGCGCGCATCGGGCGCGCTGCCGATGGTCTACGCGCCTGTGCGCGTGGGCGAGCGCGAGCTGATCGACGGCGGCATGGTCTCGACGACCAATCTCGACATCGCCGTCGAGGCGGGTGCGAAGCTCGTGATCGTGATCAACCCGATCGTGCCGTTCGTCAACGACTTCGCCGACAGCGTGCGGACGCTGCGCGGCACGCGCCCGCGACGCGTCTCGGACATGGGCTTCCCCCAGATCGGCTACCAGGCGTTCAAGCTGGTCGCCCACCAGCGTCTGCACGAACTGGCCAAGACCTGGGAGAAGCGCTACCCGGGCGTCGACATCGTGCTGATCGAGCCGGAACCGACCGACGAGCTGATGTTCCAGACCTCGATGATGAACTTCACCTCGCGCGTGGAGATCGCCCGCCACGGGTTCGAGTCGGTGACCAAGCACCTGGCCGGCGAATACGACCGCTACGAGGAGATCGCCGAGGGGCACGGGATCGACATCTCGGGCAAGCGCCTGCGCAGGGTCGTCGAGCACTTCGACGCCGAGCCCGAACAGGTCAGCGCCTGGCGCAAGATCCTGGAGGGCACGACCAGCACCCTGCTGCGCCAGTCCGGCTCGGCGGGCTGAGCCGGGGCGCCATGACCGGCGTATCTCGGCGTCCTACCGATCGTACATCGACGGGATCTCCGATCGGCCAGCACGCGTGCCTCTAGCACGCCACGCTCCTTGCGTCCTTGATCTACTTAATCCTGACGCCCGGCTAGCTGTCAGCCGGCGCCGGTGACACAGCCGGCTCGGCCGGCTCTGTCGTCACGAGTTTGTCGATCGCTGCCAGTAGCCGAGACGTGGCCGCGGCATTGCGAATCGCGATGCGCACGTGACGGGGCTCGCCGAGCGCGTCCCCTTCGGCGATCAGGATGCCGGCCTGCTCCAGGCGCGCGGCGAGCTCGCCGCCGCTGAGCTCGGGGTGCGCGGCCCAGACGAAGTTGGCCTGGCTGTCGGAGACTTCGAAGCCGCGCTCGCGCAGCGCCGCGATGAGCTTCGGTCGCTCCTCGCGGACCGTCTGGACGTGGCGTTCGAGCAGCGCCGAGCAGGTGCGCAGCGCCTCGAGCGCGCCGGCCTGGGCGACCTCGGAGACGCCCAGGTCGGGCTCGAGCTCCGACAGAAGCTCGCGCGAGCGGGGACCGCCGATGGCGTAGCCGACGCGCAGGCCCGCCAGGCCCCAGGCCTTGGAGAAGCTGCGAAAGACGAGGAGATTGGAATGCTGCTCGAGCAACCGCAGCGAGTCGCTGGCGGGCTGCTCGTCGACGAACTCGACGAGCGACTCGTCCAGCAGCACGGCGACCTCGTCGGGCAGGCCGACGAGCAGGCGCTCGAGCTCGGCCGTGGCGAGCAGCTCGCCCGTCGGGTCGTTGGGGTTGGCCAGGGCAATCACGCGCGTCCCCGGCTTGTGTGCTTCGGCGAGCAGCTCGTCGACGCCGCCGGTCACGGGTGTGGCCACGCCGTGGGCGCGCCGCGCCATGATCGGATAGAGCGGATAGGAGGGCCACAGCGTGAGCAGGCGCTGGCCGGGGCCGATCAGGGCGCGCGTGGCCGAGCTCAGCAGCTCGGCGGCGCCGTTGCCGAGGATCAGGCGCCCGCCGTCGAGCTCGAGGCTGGCGGCGAGCTCGTCGTGCAGGTCGTTGCCGCGCAGGTGCGGGTAGCGGTGCAGGCCACGTCGGGCGACGAACGTGATCGCGTTGACGATCCGTGGGTTGGGCAGCTCGGGCCAGCTCGTCTGCGAGAGGTCGAGCGTGTCCACGCGCGTGAGCGCTTTGCGCCGGCGCTCTTCGGCTTCTTCGCGCAGGCCGCGGTTGACTTCCTCCTCTGACATTCCCTCGAACTGGCGGTAGTAGTCGAGCAGGCCCACGCTCCTCCTCAGCGGCGAGCCGCGGTCACGGGTTGCCGGGACCGGAGACGATGCTCGACCCGGGCCCGTGGATGATCACGAACCAGAAGGCGAAGACCACCGCGCACACGACCGCTGTGGCCCCGAACACGCGCCCGAGGGCGCCAGTGCGCTGGTCGTAGCCGGCGGCCCTGCGCACGAGGATCCAGGCGTGGTCCATCCGTCGCAGCCCCGAGAGCGCGCCGAAAAGGAACACGAACAGGGCGATGAAGGCCGCGAGAATGCCGAGGCTGACGCTGCCGGTCTGGTAGTTGACCTGCGAGCCGACCCACAGGCAGCCGATCGGGATCGGCCCCCAGCAGAGCAGGCTCAGCGCGATCATGCCGGCGAGGATCGTGTTGGCAAACGAGCCGTCGACGCGCTGGCGCTTGTCGCTGCCCCGCTTGGGCAGGGTGCGGAAGTGAACGGGGGCCGTGCCTGGGCGGCGCCCAACGAACAGCCCGCCGTTGTCGGTGGGATCGGTGCGCATCAACGCCTATGTTGGCAGCTAAGGCGCCGGGTGCCGGCGGCTAGCTCGCGTAGAGCGCGTCGAACAGGCCCGCGTATTTCTCGTTGACGACGTTGCGCTTGACCTTCAGCGTGGGCGTGAGCTCGCCGGTCGCCTGCGAGAGGTCGTGGTCGAGGATGGCGAACTTCTTGACCTGCTCGACCTGCGCGTATTTGGCGTTGGCGCGGTCGATCTCCTTCTGGAGCAGCTCGCGGACCTCGGGCGAGCGCGCGGCCGTGGCGACGTCGCAATCGCCCGGGAGCCCGGTCTTCTCGGCGAGCTGCGGCAGCTCTTCCTCGTCGAGCGTGATCAGCACGACCGGGTAGGGGCGCTGGTCGCCGTGCATGACGGCCTGGGAGATCCAGCGGCACTGCTTGAGGTCGTTCTCGATGTTGGCCGGCGTCAGGTTCTTGCCGCCGGCGGTGATGATGATGTCCTTCTTGCGGCCCGTGATCGAGAGGTAGCCGTCCTCGTCGATCGCGCCGAGGTCGCCCGTGTGCAGCCAGCCGTTCTCGACGGCGCCGAAGCTGGCGTCGGCGTTGTTGTGGTAGCCCGCGAAGATGTTCGGGCCTTTGACGAGGATCTCGCCGTCCTCGGCGATCTTCAGCTCGACGCCGGGCAACGCGCGCCCGACTGTGCCGAAGCGGTGGTTCTCCACGGTCGAGGTGGTGGCGGCGGTTGCCGTCTCGGTCATGCCGTAGCCCTCGAGCACGGGCACGCCGCAGGCCCAGAAGAATTCGAGGATCTCTTTGGCGATCGGCGCAGCGCCGCTCGTGGCATGGCGCACGCGGCCGCCGAAGATGGCGCGGACGTTCTTGTACAGCTCCTCGTCGGCTTCTTCGAAGGGTTTGCGCATCTCGTCCGGGACGTCCTCGCCGCGGTTGATCATGTCGCGCACCCTGACCCCGAGCGCGATCGCGGCCTTGGCCTTCTCCTGCTCCTGTGGCGGCTGGGCCTGGATCGCGGCCTGGGCGAGCGTGTAGATCTTCTCGAACACGCGCGGCACGGAGGGTAGGTAGGTCGGTTTGACCTCCTGCAGCTCGCCGATGATCTGCTTGGTGTCGCCGCCGAAGTAGGCGAGCGTGCCGCCGAGGTCGAACACGGCGAGCTGGATCAACAGCGCGAAGGAGTGGGCCAGCGGGAGGTACAGGTAGATGACCTCGTCGCCCTGGATCTCGCCTGCCTCGCCGACCATGTCGATGATGGCGCGGTAGTTGCCGTGCGTGAGCACGCAGCCCTTCGGTGGGCCGGTGGTGCCGGAGGTGTAGATGAACGTGAACGGGTCCTCCGGGCGCACGGCGCTGCGGCGCGCCTCGAGCTCCTCCGGGTTGCGCGTGCGCCCGCGCTCGCGCACCTGCTCGAGCGGGATCGCGCCGAGCGCCTTGACCGCCGCGGAGCCGCCGTCGCTCGGCGGGTCGATCACGATGATCGTGCGCAGGTTGGGGACCCGGTCGCGGATCGCCGCGATCTTCTCGAGCTGTTCGGCGTCCTCGCAGACGATCGCGCAGGCGTCGGAGTCGGAGATCACCCAGAGGCACTCCTCGGGCGAGTTGGTCTGGTAGATCGGGACGACCGTGGCGCCGGCCGAGGTGGCGCCCATGTCGGCATAGGACCACTCGGGGCGGGTGTTGCCGAGGATCGACAGGCGCTCGCCCGGCTGGATCCCGACGTCGATCAGGCCAAGTCCGATCTCCTGCACGATCTCGGCGAGCGTCGCGTAGCTCACGTCGTGCCAGGCGCCGTCGCGCTTGTAGCGGATGGCTGTGTTCTCGCCATGCGCCGCGGCAGCGCACGGGATCAGGTCGGCAATCGTCTGCGAACCCGTTGCCGACACAGTCGTCGACGCCGTCGCGGTGGCCTCCATCAGGACTCTCCTCCTGTCGAACTCTCGGGCATTGCGCCGGCTAGCCGGCCGACCAGCCCATGTTAGAGCGCGTAAGCGCACTTTGCGAGGCGCCGCGCCGTTGCGCGCGACCGCGTCAGATCGGATTGGGGACGTCGAGGAAGACGTGGCGCACGCCGAAGCGATCGGCGATGTGCTCGCCGAGCGCCCTCACCCCGAAGGTCTCGGTGGCGTAGTGCCCGGCGCCGATGAAGTGGATGCCGGCCTCGCGGGCGGCGGACATCACGCGCTCGGCCGGCTCGCCGGTGAGCAGCGCATCTGCGCCGGCGGCGCCCGCATCGGCGAGGTAGTCCGAGCCGGCGCCAGAGACGATCGCCAGGCGGCGGATGCGCGCGGGCCCGGCATCGAAGACGAGCGGGTCGCGCGAGGTGAGGTGGCGCACGCTCGCGAACAGCTCTTCCGCGGGGGTGCCGTCGCCGGGGAGGGTGGCGATGAAGCCGATCGGCTCGCCGCGGTGCAGGGCGAACGGCTCGAGCGAGGCCGCGCCGAGCGCCTTGCCGATCAACGCGTTGTTGCCGAGCTCTGGGTGGGCATCGAGCGGCAGGTGGTAGGCGGCGAGGCCGATGTCCGCCTCGAACAGGATCTGAAGACGGCGCTTGAGCGCGGCGTCGATCGGGCCGGGGCCGGAGCCCCAGAAGAGGCCGTGGTGCACGATCAGCAGCTGCGCCCGCTCGGCTGCCGCGCGCTCGAACAGCTCCAGGTTGGCCGAGACGCCGCTCGCCACCGTCTCCACCTGGGCAGCGCCGGGGACCTGCAGGCCGTTGGGGCCGTAGTCCTGGAAGCGGCCCGGGTCGAGCAGTCGGTCCAGCTCCTCGACGATGTCGCTTGCGGCGGCGGGCACCGGGCGAAGATACCGCCCGCCGCGGGCGCGCCGCGCGTGCGGCAGGCCGGAGATGCGCGGGGGAAGGGCCGAAGACTCCGCGCGGGCCGGCCGCTGGCGCGCGGGGTAGGGCCGGGCGGCGACGGCCGTATGGAATACTGACCGCGCATCGGGGCGTGGCGCAGCCTGGTAGCGCGCACCGTTCGGGTCGGTGAGGTCCCCGGTTCGAATCCGGGCGCCCCGATAAAATCCTTCATCGAGCGCGGATTTGCGGTACGTGCCGACTGGTCACGCGGTGGCCCTCGGCGCGCCGCCTGGCTTTCGAAGCGGCCAGAAGCGGGCTCAGGACGGTCGGTGCTTGCGCGATGCTGCGGGTCGTTGGCGCGATTGGGGTTATGCCGCGCTCCGGTCTCCTTGGTATCCAGCGGGGATGATCGTCTGCACCAGGCCGGTGACGACGTCATACACGTGTCCGGAAACCGCGATGCGCGGGGAGATGGCTCCTTCGGACCGGAGGCGCTCCACGTCGTGCGTCACGGTCGCGATGGGATCGAGGATGGCGTGCTCCCGCAGGATCGACTCATCAGCACCGATCCGATCGGCGTAGCGTCGACGGAAGGCGTCGTCTGCGAGCGCGCCCGCCCCGCACTGGGTGTGGTGGATCACTGCGACCTCGAACAGCGGGCCGTCCTGCAGTACGTCCTCGGCGATCTGGCTGATGAAGGCCACGTCGTTGATCACCTCTTGGGTGACCCGCCCGCCGACGTTGCGCACGACGATCGCGTCGCTGAGGCCGAGGCCGAGGAAGTGCGCGGGGTCGACGCGAGGGTCTAGGCACGTGATCACGAACAGGCGCAGGTTGGGGAAGACGACGGCGCCCTCGTGACCGCCGGCGGCGGCGAAGGTGTCGTTGCGCTCGCGCGCGCGATCGATGCTGGCGGTGGTCATGGTGGTGCTCCCTTCGTAGCGATGGGTTTGCTCGGTCAGGCGCGCGACGGGCCGGCTGTCGGCACTGCGCGCGGTCCGCTCTCGCGCAGCCCGATCCGGTCGTGCAAGCGGCGTAGCGGCTTCGGTGCCCACCAGTTCCACGAGCCGAGCAGCTCCATCAGTGACGGCACCAGCAGGGCGCGGATGATCGAGGCGTCGATAAGCACCGCCAGAGCGACGCCGAGGCCGAGCTCCTTGATGAACACCAGCTGGGACGTCGCGAACGCCCCGATCGCGACCGCGAACAGGACCGCTGCGGCCGTGATGATCCTCCCTGTTCGCTCGAGTCCGACGGCGACTGCCTCGGAGTCGGAGACTCCGCTGTCGCGCGCCTCTTTGATTCGCGACAGCAGAAAGACTCCGTAGTCGGTCGCCAGCCCGAAGGCGACGGCGGCGAGGAAGATGGGCTGGGTGGCGTCGAGCGCGCCCTGGCCGGTGTATGACAGCAGGCCTTCGAGGCGGCCGTCCTGGAAGATCAGCACCAGGATCCCGAGCACGGCGCTGAGGCTGAGCGCGTTCATCACGACCGCCTTGATCGGCAGGACGACCGATCCCGTGAACAGGAACAGGACGATCAGCGTCGCCGCGACGATTAGCGCGAGCACAGTAGGGAGATGAGCGCCGAGACTGTGCTCGAGATCGAGGAAGCCGGCCGTCTGGCCGGCGACGCCGACGTAGACCGGCGCATGGATGGCGCGGATGTCGCGCACGAGCTGCTTGGTCGGCTCGCTCAGCGGCCGTTGCACGGGGGCGACGGCGAGCAGCGAATCGTTCGGGCCGGCCGGCTGCGCCGGGGCGACCGCGGAGACGTTCGGTAGCCGCCTGATCTGCGCACTCACGGCCTTGACCTGCGGGGAGCTGTACGAGGCGCCGACGACGACCTCGACCGGCGAGGTTCTGTTTGGTGGGAATTCGCGCGCGAGCGTGTCGTCGACCTGACGCGCGCTGGCGCTGTGCGGGAGCACGCTCGCGGTGACGCTGATGAACTTGATGCCGGTGAACGGAATCCCGAGCGCGATCAGCAGCGCGGCGCTCAGCATCGCGACGCGTCCGGGGCGGCGCATCACGAATCGCGACAGGCGGTACCAGCTTCCGCTTTGCGCGGGCCGCGCATCGCGGTCCGCCGCCCGCTGCAGCCACGCGGGCGCGAGCGCGTTGACGCGCGGACCGAGGATGGTCAGCAGCGCCGGCAGCACCACCAGCGCCAGCGTCGCGGCGACGACCGCGACGACGGCTCCCGCGATGCCCATCGAGTAAAGGAACCGCTGCGGGAAGATCGCGAGCGATGCGATCGCAGCCGCGACAGTGAGAGAGCTGAAGAGGATCGTCCGGCCCGCCGTCTGCATCGTTCGGCTCAGTGCCTCGACGCCGAACCCCGACGTCACGGCCTCCTCGCGGTAGCGCGAGACCATGAACAGGCTGTAGTCGATCGCGAGCCCGAGGCCCAAGCCCGTGACGAAGTTGAGCGAGAACACGGACAGGTCGGTGAAGCTCGCGACAATCCGCAGCGCGAAGAACGTCGCGACGATCGCGACGCCGCCGAGCAGCGGCGGCAACAGGGCAGCGACCAGTGAGCGGAAGAACAGCAGCGAGAGCAGGAAGATGAGCGGGAACGCGAACAGCTCGGCGCGGGCGAGGTCCTGGCCGACCTGTTTGTTCGCTTGAGCGTTCGCGATCTGTTCGCCGCCGAGCCGCACGCCCGGCTGCCCGGCGAACCGATCCTCGATCCGCTGTGTGGCGTCTTCCAGCTGCTTGTCTGAACGCGGCTTGAAGTAGGCGATGACGTAGGTCGAGCGCCGGTCGCGCGAGACCATCGCCGGATCGTGCGTCTCATAGAAGCTGACGGCGCTCGCGACGTCGGGCTCGGCGCGCAGCTGGTCGGTGACCTGCTCGACGCGCCGCTCGACCGCGGGGGTCCGAACGTCGCCGGCGCTCACGATCGCGACGATCCCGGGCTCGACCTGGCGGCCGGCCGCTGCCTCGAAACGATCCGTGGCCTGGACCGACTGCGTGGCCGGGTCGTCGGCCCCGTAGGGGCTCATGTGCTTGGCGACGCCCAAGCCGAATGCGCCCGCGATCGCCGTGACGAGCACCGCGACGAGCAGCACCCGGCGGCCGTTTGCGTGGATGAACGTGGCGAGGTTGGTGAGCATGGCGTCTACTCCTCTTCGGGCTCGGCGGCGAGTTGACGTTCGGTCGACTCGCACCATTTGATGGTCCACTCGGTGAGGCCGATCCCCATCTGCAAGGTCAGATAGGACCCGGCCGGTCCCTTGCGCGCGTGCGGCTCGATCGAGCGCAGGTGTGCGAGGTCGTGCTCTTCGCGCCTGCGTATCGCGCGGACGATCTCGATCCGCCGCTCGGGCAGGCTGTCCGAGAAGAACAGCTTCAGCATCCCCTCGTCACGAAGCTCGTACGACGGCTCGTCGTCTGCTCCCAGCCAGTGCTCGAGCACCGCTTTGCCGGCCGCGGTCAGGTCGTACTCCGTGCGGGCGCGCCCGCCGGATGGCTTCGGCTTACCCCGGACGAGCCCTTGGTCTTCGAGGCGCTTGAGCTCGGGATAGATCTGGCCGTAGCTCGCGGCCCAGAAGTAGCGCGCCGTCCTATCTACGAACGTCTTGATCTCGTAGCCGGTGCGCTTACCGAACGCGATCATCCCGAGGATGACGCGGCCGGTCGGGCTCAGTTCGACGTCCGGCAAATTGGGGTCTGGCAGGGACATATCTCGGAATGATATATCACAACGATGTATGTATCAACCCCGGCGCTGGCGTGTGGCAGTTGATTCGTGATGGACCACCAACGTCAACTCGTCGTGGTCGTGGAGAACCACCCAACGGCGGGAACCAGTGGGTCGCGACAGTGAGAAACACTGCGTCAGGCTCTCCGACTTCCGTGGTGGCCGCGAAGGCTTACGCGATGTGCGCCTCGCCATAAGCGCCTGACGCGAACCGCGGCGCTAGCGCGAACCTAGGCGCGGACCTTCTCCGCGAATCGCTCGCGGGCTGCGAGCGTGCGCAGGTCGGTCGTGTCGTCCATCTGGGCGCCAGAGGGTCGAACCTCTCCGACAGCTTCGCTGAAAAGCTCGGCCGAGGGCGCTGCCGCGGATGCTGCCTTAGGCGATCGTCGTCAGCCGCCGTTTGGCGAGATGTTCTGGTTCAGACAGAACACGTTGTCCGGGTCCCACTCGCGCTTGACCGCCACCAGCCGCTCGTACTTGTCCGGGCCGAAGGATTCCTTCAGGCGCGCCACGCCCTCGTCGGGCTCGATGAAGTTGGGGTAGGTGCGACCGATCCCGAATGCCCTCATCGCCTCGGCGAAACCGCGCGCCCACGCGGTGTTCTGGTCGTCTTCGGCTGGGTCCATCCACATCGACAGGCAGAAGTACATCCACGGCGCGTCGAGGATGCTCAGAGCGACGTCGTCGCCGGAAAGGCGCCCGACAGCGCCTCCCATCGGGGCGAGGATCAGCTGACCGAACGGCGCCGGCAGCCGCTCCGCGTGCTCGACCACGAGGTCGATCGTCTCGTCGGACAGTGCCCTCAGCCAGTCCACCTTGAAGTACTCGCGGATGCCGTGCGGGTTGCCGGCGTCGAGCATCTGCTGCAACGCCGTGTAGGGCATCGGCTGGATCATGTCGAGCGCCGGCGACCCGAACTCGCGCAGCGGCGCTGCCGCCGCTTGGCCCTCCTCGACGTCGCCCACATAGCAGTAGATGACGCCCACGGCCGGCTTCCCACGGACCTCCTCCGGCACGAAAGGCTCCGGCGGCGCGCTGATCAGCGCCACGCCGCCGCCGATCTGCTCGGGCGCAGCTTCGATGAAGTCGCGGTAGTTGCGGATCACGGCCGCCGCCTCCGAGCGCGGGTACGCGAGCATTCCCGCCGTCAGGATCGGCCCGACCGGGTGCAGCGCGAACTCGAACTCCGTCACCACCCCGAAGTTGCCGCCGCCGCCGCGCAGCGCCCAGAACAGCTCGGGGTTCTCCTCGGCGCTGGCCCTGACGATGCTTCCGTCCGCGGTCACCACCTCGGCGGAGATCAAGCTCTCGCAGGTCACGCCGTACGTGCGCTCGAGCCAGCCGCTTCCGGAGCCCAGCGCAAGCCCGCCGACGCCGGTGTCCGACACCCGTCCGCCGGTGACTGCGAGGCCGTGCTCCTGGGTCGCCGCATCCAGCTCCCCCCACAGGGTGCCGCCGCCGACTCGTGCGGTGCGCGCCTCGGGATCGACCTCGACGCGGTTGACGCCACGCAGGTCGATCACTATGCCGTCGTCGCAGGAGCTGTATCCGGGCGTCGAGTGCGCACCGCAGCGCACAGCGACGACGAGGCCGTTGGCGCGCGCGAAGGCCAGCGCGGATACGACGTCCGCGCTGGAGCTGCAGCGCACGACGGCCGCTGGGCGGCGGTCGACCATGCCGTTCCAGACCCTGCGTGCCTCCTCGTAGCCGGCATCGTCGGGTGTGATCACCTCACCGGAGATGCGCGTGCGGATCTCCTCGGCTCGCAGTGCTACGGCGTCTGACTGGCTCATTTGAGCACCCCCGTGGCTCGCGGTGTCGGTCCGAGTCGGACAGTAGATCACGGGCGCTTTGAATGTGCAAGAACCATGCGCTCGATCAAGGCGGCGGTGAGCCACCACGGCGGCGGACGGCCGCTGCCGGGGGACTCCGGAACGGGGCCCGCCGCGCCTTCCGACGGGAGTAATCTCTAGGAGGTGAGCTCGGACCCTCGCAGCAACGGCCGCGCTGGCAACCCGCGGCGTTCGGGCTCGGTCGCCGTGGTGGGCGGTGGCTTCGGAGGCGTCGGCGCCGCAGTGATGCTGCGCCGCGCGGGCTACCACGACGTCACGGTCTTCGAGCGCGGGGAGCGAGTCGGCGGGGTCTGGAACCACAACACGTATCCCGGCGCGGCCTGCGACGTCCCATCGCACCTATACGAGTTCTCGTTCGAGCCGAACCCATTCTGGTCGCGCCGCTACGCGCCCCAGGCCGAGATCCAGGCGTACCTCGAGGACGTCGCCCGGCGTCACGGGGTCCTGGAGCAGATCAGCACGAGCACGGAGGTGACGCGAGCGCGCTGGGTGCAGGAGCGCAGCAGGTGGGTTCTCGAGACGAGCGCCGGGGTGCACGAGGCAGACATCCTGATCACCGCCTGTGGGCAGCTCTCGGTGCCGAAGCTGCCGCCGATTCCGGGCCTCGACAGCTTCGAGGGCCCCGCATTCCACACGGCCGAGTGGCGCCACGACGTCGAGCTCGCCGGCAAGCGGGTCGCCGTGATCGGGACCGGCTGCAGCGCGATCCAGGTCGTGCCGGCCATCCAGCCGAGCGTCGGTCACGTCGACGTCTACCAGCGCTCGCCCGGCTGGACCCTGCCGAAGATGGACTACGCCTACAAGAGGCGCACGCAGCGCCTGTTCGAGCGCTTCCCCGTCTTGCAGCGGCTCGACCGCGCCGCGATCTTCGCCTTCATGGAGCTCGGCGCGCTGGGGATGACCAGTCAGCGCTGGCTGCTCGGCGCCTTCCGCGCGCTCGGGCGAGGCCAGATCAACAAGGCCATCAAGGACAGCGAGCTCCGTGCCAAGGTGACCCCGACCAGCGAGGTGGGCTGCAAGCGGATCATGCTCACCGACGATTGGTATCCGGCGCTCGCCCAGCCGAACGTCGAGCTCGTGACCGACCGGATTGCCGAGGTGACCCGAACCGGGATACGCCTGGAGAACGGCACCGAGCGCCCGGCCGACGTGCTCGTGCTGGCAACCGGCTTCAAGACCCACGGCTTCGTCGCACCGATGGAGATCGTCGGCGCGCATGGCCACACGCTCGCCGAGCAGTGGGCGGACGTGCCGCGCGCGTATCTCGGGATGAGCGTCCCCGGCTTCCCCAACATGTTCCTGCTGTACGGACCCAACACGAACGGCGGCACCGGCTCGGTCGTCTACGTGATCGAGTCAGGAGTCGGCCACGTGATCGCGGCCCTGGACGAGCGCGAGCGTGCCGGCGCGAGCCAGATCGAGATCCGACGCCAGCGGGCCGAGGAGTTCGACCGCGAGCTGCGCGCCGCCCTCGCCGGAACCGTCTGGCACAGCGGCTGCACGAACTGGTACGTCGATGAGAACGGCAACGATCCGAACCAGTGGCCCTGGCTGTGGAGCACCTATCGCCGACGAACCGGCCGGATCGAACCGGGGACGTATGAGCTCACCGCGCCCACGCCCGACCGCGCGCCGACCGCCTGAGCAGCCGACGTGAGCGCAGAGCAGTCTGCACTTCGTCTTGTGGCCGTCGATGAGCTCGGCCCCTCGCAGGTCACCGTCGTCGACGGAACACCCCATGGCACGCTCGCGGTCGGCATCAGCGCGAGCGAGCCATTCGCTGTGTCCAACCGCTGCCGCCACCTGTTCGCTTCGCTCGGAGAGGGGAAGATGACGAGCGACGGCTGCCTGCAGTGCCCATGGCACGCCGCGCGCTACGACGTCGCAAGCGGCAAGATGGTGCGGGGCCCGCAGGGTGCGTTCAAGCCACTGGCCGGAGTCATCAAGGCGACAGCTGGCTCGATCCCGCTGAAAACGTTCCCGGTCGAGCTGCGTGACGGGGCGATCTGGCTGGTCGGCTGACCCCCGGCGGGGCTCAGAGCTTGTTGGCCCACCCGCTGCAGCGCCCCCCACACGGCATCTGCGACCCGCGCTTCGCCGCCGTGCGCGACGCGTTTGCGGCGAACATGGACGAGGAGATCGGGGCGGCTCTGCTCGTCAGCATCGACGGCGAGGTGCTCGTCGATCTCTGGGCCGGGTGGGCTGACGCAGCCCGCACACGACCGTGGAGCGCCGACACGGTCGTCGACGTGTTCAGCTGCGGAAAGGCCTTCGTCGCGCTCACCGTGCTGTCGCTCGGGCTCGATCTCGATGCGCCTGCGTGGCAGGAGGCGACGCTCAGCCAGGTGCTCTCGCACCAGGCCGGGCACCCGGCCGTGCGCGCCGACGTGCCGGCCGAGGCGATCTACGACTGGGACTGGATGGTGCGCGCGCTCGAGTCCCAGGAGCCCTGGTGGGTGCCGGGCAGCGAACACGGTTACCACGTCAACACGTTCGGCTTCCTCTGCGGGGAGATCGTCAGGCGTGCCACGGGCGAGTCGTTGCGGACCCGCTTCGGCCGACTCGCCGGCGACGCGGCCGGCGTCACGTTCGGCGCCCCGCCCGGCACCGACGTCGCCGAGTTCGTCTTCGACATGGGCGACGACGCGTCCGCCGAGGCCCCCGCAGCGATGAGCGAGGCGCGGCGGTTCCTGCTGGCACGCACGTACCTCAACCCGCCCGGGCTCTCGGGTCTGGGCACGGTCAACTCGGCGGCGTGGCGAGCGGCCGAGATCCCGAGCGCGAACTGCCACGCCAGTGCGCGGGGCATCGTCGCCGTCTATGCGCGCATGCCCGAGCTGCTCGGCGCCGACGTGCTCGCCGAGGCGACGCGGGCATGGTCGGACGGACCCGACGTCGTGCTCAACCGCCACACGCGCTTCGGCCTCGGCTTCCAGCTCACGCAGCCCGACCGACCGCTTGGCCACGGCCCGCGTGCGTACGGGCACTTCGGCGCCGGCGGCTCGCTCGGCTTCCACGATCCCGACAGCGGCCTCGTGTTCGCATACGTCTGCAACCGCTGCGAGGGACGCCGGTGGCAGACCGATCGCAACCGCAGGCTGCTCGACGCGCTGGCGAGCGCGCTCTGACCGCGCGCTCCGCGGGCGCGACTGAGCGCCGCTCGCCGCATACTGCAGGCATGAGCAGCTCGCAGCTGAGCCTGGTCGCGTCGGTCTTCCTCGCCTCTGCCGTCGAGGCCGTCGAGGCGCTCACGATCGTGCTCGCCGTCGGCACGACCAGACGGTGGTCCTCGACGCTGCTGGGCGTGGCCGCGGCCACGTCGATCCTGGCGCTGCTGACCGTCGGGCTCGGCCCAGCGCTCGTGCTGCTTCCGATCGACACGCTGCGGGTGCTCGTCGGCGCGCTGCTGCTCGTGTTCGGGCTGCAGTGGCTGCGAAAGGCGATCCTGCGCGCCTCGGGCCTGCTCGCCCGCCACGATGAGCTCGCCGCGTTCGCGCGCGAGTCGCGCTCGGCGCGCGAGGCCGCGCTGCCCACGCAGAGCTTCGACGGCTACTCCTTCGCCATCGCGATGAAAGGCGTCCTGCTCGAGGGGCTCGAGGTGATCTTCATCGTGCTCACCTTCGGCGCCAGCCAGCACCGCGTGCCGCTTGCCGCGCTCGCCGCCCTCGCCGCCTTGCTGCTCGTGATCGCCGTCGGGCTGCTCGCCCGGGCCCCGCTCGCACGCGTCCCCGAGAACACGATGAAGTTCACCGTCGGCGTGCTGCTTACCACGTTCGGGGTCTTCTGGGGCGCCGAGGGCGCCGGCGCCTCGTGGCCCGGGGACGAGGCCGCGCTGCCGCTGCTCGCGCTCGCGATCGGCGCGTGCTCGCTGGCGATGGTCGGCGAGCTGCGCCGCCAGCGCGCTCGCGTCGAGCCGAGCTCCGGCGCCACGGTCGAGGTGAGCTGAGTGGCGCGCGCCTTCCTGCTTGGAGCCTGGGAGTTCCTCGTCGGCGACGACTGGCCGACGGCGCTCGGGGTCGTGCTCGCGCTGGGCGCCACCGCGGTGGTGGCGAGCACCGACGTCGCCGCCTGGTGGCTGATGCCGCTCGCCGCGCTCGTGCTGCTGAGGTGGTCGCTGCAGCGCCGCGCGCGCTCGCTCGCGCGGCGGCGCCTGGACGCGCCGAGCTAGGGCGCGGCCGTGAACACGTCGGGTCCGAACGTGCTCGTGACCGTGGCCGCATCGGCCAGGCGCGGGAGTTTCAGCAGCGTCTCCCAGCTGGCCAGCGAGGAGTAGTGGTTGTACTGAGTCGTGCTGACCGTGCCAGGTTTGATGAACGGCGACAGCAGCACCGCCCCCACGCGGCCGCCGCCGGGGCCGGTGATGCCGGGAAACGGTGAGCCCGGCCCCGGTTCCTCGCCGCAGCAGGCTTCCGTTTCGGAGTTCTCGGCCTCGTCGAAGGTGATCTCGATCAGGCCGTTTTCTTTGTATGCCTGCGAGGCCATGATCTTCGGCACCCACGTTTCCAGGAAAGCGTCGATGTCGGCCAGGGCCGAGGCGCCGCTCGGCTGGTTGGTGCACGGGAAGTCGTGCCCGTCGTTGCAGAGATTGGGCGTGATGAAGGAGAACTTCGGCGTTTTGGCCAGTTTTAGGAGATCGGTGGCGAGCCCGGTCTCGCCACGCAAGGCTGCGGCCGGCATCGCGCCCGTCGGCGAGCCCAGCGCGACCACGTGCTTGTCGCAGTATTTCTGTTCGTCGATCACCGAGTGGAAGTACACGAACGGGTTGTGCCGCGTGGCGTAGCCGTCCCCGGCCTCCGCTTTCTGGGTTTCATCCTGCGTGTTCAGCGCCGGGTGCCCGCATGCGGCGGCCTCGCGGTTCGGGTCGTTGCCCATGTCCTCCTGGTAGGTCTTCCAGGATTTTTTCTTGGCCGAGAGCTGCGTGCCGATGTTCGGCACTTCGGCCGGATAGACGCAGCCCGTGCCCGTCACGACGCCGCTCGAGAGCATCGTGGCGCCTTTGAAGTCGTCGAAGAACTGGCAGTCGCCCTGGTTCTCGGCGTTCGGCGGCTGGCCCGAGACGAGCGCGATGTAGTTGGGGGCGCTGACGTGCGCCGTCGCGTAATAGTTTTCGAGCAGGGCGCCTTGTGAGGGCAGCGTGCTCGCCAGGTAGGGGTCGGCCGCCGGTTCGCCGAAGGTCGAGACGTAGCCCTCGTTCTCGAGCACGATCACCCAGACGTGTTTGATTTTCGGCGGCCTCGTCACGGCCGAGGCGCTCGCGGCGAGCAGGCCCAGCGCGCAGGCAGCCAGCGCCAGGGACAGCGCGAGCCTCGCGACGCGCAGCCCGCGCTCAGATCGCCGCCTCCTGGCGGCCATAAAAATGGGAGAAGACGCGAATCTGCCGGACATGGCCCGGCTCACCTAGGGCGTCGTGGCCGCGCCGACCGGCGCCGGCGCGTCGGCGATCGTGGGCGGGTTCAGGAAGGCCGGCGATTCGAGGTCGAGGAAGTCCATGACCGTCTTGGCGTTGGCATCGCGATACGTGAGTCGCGGCAGGTTCCACTTGGCCTCGACCGTGGCCAGGAAGGACGTGTGATCGTGCAGCACGTTGGTGACCGCGTTGGGCTTGGAGTAGGGCGAGGCGACGATCGCCGGCACGCGCGGGCCGTAGATGTTGTAACCGCCGGGCACATCGCCCGGTCCGAGATCGGGCGGGATCGAGTCGGGCGCGATCGCGGCCGGGGGCGGCATGTGGTCGTAGTAGCCGCCGTGCTCGTCGTAGGTGTAGAGGAGCAGCGTGCGCGGCCAGGCGGGCGAGGCAAGGATCGCTTTCACGACCTGGGAGGCCCAGTACTCCCCGTAGGCCATGTCCTGAGGGTTCTCCTCCGAGCCGCCCGTTTCGCCGATCTTCGCGCCGACCGCTTCGAGCCCGGGCAGTTCGGAGAGCGGGCCGCCCACCTCTCCGGCCACGCCGAACTCCGGGTCCACGATCGAGACCGACGGCAGGTTGTTGGCCGCGAGGTCGACGAAGAACTGCGCGATCGGGGAGAGGTTCGATGGGTACTTTTCGACCGTCGAGCCGATCACGCCGACCGAGGGCAGGTCGGTGAAGTAGTTGCGCCAGCTGATGCCGTAGTGGTGCAGGCGGTCCCAGATCGTGCCGTTCGGGGGCGGTGGGTCGAGCAGGCTTTCCGTATCGGTCGAGATGTTGCCGTAGGCCGTGCCCGCCATCAGGAAGCGGCGGTTGGGGTAGGTCTGGCAGGGCGCCGAGCCGAACCAGCGGTTGGCCACGCAGAAGGTGCGCGCAAACGAGTAGGCGAACGGCAGCACGTCCGGGGTCCAGTAGCCCATCGGCTGGACGTCTTCGACCGAGCGGACGAAGCCGTCCATTTTCCCTTCGTCGATCTGCTGGTGGGTGGCGTTCCAGCTCTGGGAGACGTGCTCGCCCTGTGCCGTGGTGGTGAAGGGAAACGAGCGCACGGCGGCGCCTTCGGCGTTCGGGTTGCTGTTCGTGGCGAGGCCTTTCGCGTTGAACTTGAGCCCCCGCGCCTTGGGCTGGCCCGAGTGTGCGAGCGCGCCGAGCAGGTTGTCGAAGGAGTGGTTCTCCATCATCACGACCACGATGTGGTCGAACGGCATCGCCTCGTTGACCGTTCCGGCCGGCACCTTCGGGTTGGGCAGGCTGTCCGGCGGGCGCACGATCGCGCCCATCGCCACGGCGGCGCGCAGCAGCGGGCTGCCCGCCGAGACGGCGAGCGCGGCCGAGCCGCCGAAGCGGACGAGCTCGCGGCGCGTCAACGGCCGCTCGAGCCCCTTTTTCAGGTCCCAGGTCCCCACGCAGGAGACTCTCTACCCCGTTTGTCGCTTTTTTAGTTACGAATTTGTTTCCGGCTGTAGGGACGCCTGCGCGGGCCGTCGGTCCGCCTTCCGCCGCCCCGGCGAGGCTGCTCTCGAGTCTGCCCGGAGCCCGCCGCGCCGCCGGGCGATGACGCCTCGCGGCCGATCGCGCCGCTCTCGTACGCTTAGTCCATGTACAGGTCCACTCCATCCGGCATCGGCGAGCTGCTGGCCACCCGCGCCGGCGAGGAGATGGCGCTCAACGACAGTTACCTGAACCCGCAGATGGGGCGAATCCTGCGTACGCTCGGCTTCGAGAAGTCCTGGCGCCGGGGCGAGGGCGCACACCTGATCGACGAGCGCGGCGAGCGCTACCTCGACCTGTTCGGCGGCTACGGCGTGTTCGCGATCGGCCGCAACCACCCGGAGGCGATCGCGGCCATGCAGGAGACGATGGCGGCGGGCACCGCCAACATGCCACAGCTCGGCGTGACGCTGCTGAGCGGCGTGCTCGCCGAGCAGCTGCTCGCACGCGCGCCCGACAGCGTCGCGGCGATGGTGCCCGCCAACACGGGCACAGAGGCGGTCGAGGCAGCGATCAAGGTCGCCCGGGCCGCCACCGGGCGCCGACGCATCCTCTACACCGAGCACGCCTTCCACGGGCTCACGCTGGGCTCGCTGTCGATCAACGGCAACGCCGAGTTTCGCGACGGCTTCGGCCCGCTGCTGCCCGGCTGCGACCCGGTCCCGTTCGGCGACCTCGAAGCGCTGCAGCGCGAGCTCGAACGCGGCGACGTGGCCGCCCTGATCCTCGAGCCGGTGCAGGGCAAGGGGGTGAACCTGCCGCCGCCCGGCTATCTGCAGGGCGCGCAGGAGCTGTGCCGCTCCGCGCAGGCGCTGTTCGTGTGCGATGAGGTCCAGACCGGGATCGGGCGCACCGGTCGCTTCCTCGCGCTCGAGCACTGGGGGCTCGAGCCGGACATGGTCTGCCTGGCCAAGGCGCTTTCCGGCGGGCTCGTGCCGATCGGCGCGCTGCTCGTCTCGCGCAAGGCCTTCGACAGGGTGTTCGACGGGATGGAGCGGGCGGTGCGCCACGGCTCGACCTTCGGCGGCAACGACCTCGCGGCGGCCGCCGCGCTGGCCACGCTGCGCGTGCTCGACACCGAGCGCCTGAGCGAGCGCGCCGAGCGCCTGGGGGCGCTGCTGCTCGAGCTGACCCGTCCGCTGGTGGAGCGCTACGAGGTCGTGCGGGACGTGCGCGGGCTCGGCCTGATCTGGGCGATCGAGTTCGGCCCGCCCTCCGGCCGCGTCGGCCGCGCGCTGTGGGAGACCGTCGAGCGCCGCCAGGCCGGCCTGTTCTCGCAGCTGATCACGGTGCCGCTGTTCCACGAGCACCGGATCCTCTGCCAGGTCGCCGGCCACCGCATGAACACGATCAAGGCGCTGCCGGCGCTGGTCGTCGAGGAGGACGAGATCCGCCGCTTCGCGGATGCCCTCGAGCAGACGGTGGCGGCGGCCGAGCACTACCCGGCCGCGCTGGCCCGCTTCGGCGCGCGCACAGGCCTCAGGGCCGCGCGCCTGCGCCGCTAGCCTTACGCGCCGTGCCCACGCCCAGAGATGACATCCGCAACGTGGCGATCGTCGCCCATGTCGACCACGGCAAGACAACCCTGGTCGACGCGATGCTGTGGCAGTCGGGCGCCTTCCGCGTCGGCCAGGATGTGGCCACGCGCGTGCTCGACTCGATGGACCTCGAGCGCGAGAAGGGCATCACGATCCTCGCCAAGAACACCTCGCTGCACTATCGCGACGTCAAGCTGAACATCATCGACACGCCCGGGCACGCCGACTTCGGCGGCGAGGTGGAGCGCGGGCTGACGATGGTCGACGGCGTGCTGCTGCTCGTCGATGCCTCCGAGGGGCCGCTGCCGCAGACGCGGTTCGTTCTCCGCAAGGCGCTCGAGGCCCGGCTGCCGGTGATCCTCGTCGTCAACAAGGTCGATCGCACCGATGCGCGCGTCAGCGAGGTCGTCGACGAGGTCTATGAGCTGTTCCTCGACCTCGATGCCGACGAGCACCAGATCGAGTTCCCGATCGTCTACTGCAACGCCAAGGCCGGCCAGGCGTCGCTCACCTACGAGCCGGGCGAGTCCTTGGACTCCCCCGACCTCGCGCCGCTGCTGGACCTGCTGCTCGAGCACATCCCGGCGCCCACCTACGAACCCGACCACCCGCTGCAGGCGCTCGTGACGAACCTCGACGCCTCCCCATACGTCGGTCGCCTGGCGATCTGCCGAGTGCGCAACGGCACGATCCGCAAGGGCCAGCAGATCGCATGGTGTCGGGCCGACGGCTCCGTGCGCCGCGCGCAGGTCGCCGAGCTGTACGTGACCGAGGCGCTCGATCGAGTCGACGCTGCCGAGGCGGGTCCGGGCGAAATCATCGCCGTGGCGGGCATCGCCGAGGTGACGATCGGCGAGACGCTGGCCGACGTCGACGATCCGCGCCCGCTGCCCGTGATCACGGTCGACGAGCCCGCGATGTCGATCACGCTCGGCGTGAACACCTCGCCGCTGGCCGGAAAGGACGGCGACAAGCTGACGGCCAGGCAGATCGAGGCGCGACTGGAGCAGGAGCTGGTCGGCAACGTCTCGCTGCGCGTCCGACCGACAGAGCGTCCGGACACCTACGAGGTGCAGGGGCGCGGGGAGCTGCAGCTCGCCGTGCTTGTGGAGATGATGCGCCGCGAGGGCTTCGAGCTGACCGTCGGCCAGCCGCACGTGCTCGAGAGAGAAATCGACGGACGCCGGCACGAGCCCGTGGAGCGTCTGTCGGTCGACGTCCCCGAGGAGCACGTCGGCACCGTCACGCAGCTGCTGGCGGCGCGCAAGGGGCGCATGGAGCACATGACCAACCACGGGACCGGCTGGGTGCGGATGGATTACCTGGTCCCGGCGCGCGGCCTGATCGGCTTTCGCACGGAGTTCCTCACCGAGACGCGCGGCACCGGGATCATGCACCACGTGTTCGATCGCTGGGAGCCGTGGGCCGGGGAGCTTCTCACGCGCAACACCGGCGCGCTCGTCGCCGACCGCGCGGGCTCGACGGTGAGCTATTCGTTGATGACGCTGCAGGAGCGCGGGACCCTGTTCGTCGGTCCTGGCGAGGAGGTGTACGAAGGCATGATCATCGGCGAGAATTCGCGCTCGGAGGATCTCGACGTGAACCCCATCAAAGAGAAGCACCTGACGAACATGCGCTCGTCGACATCGGATGTGCTCGTGCGCCTGGATGCGCACCGCAAGCTCACGCTCGACGAGGCGCTCGAGTTCGTGCGCGACGACGAGGCGGTCGAGACCACGCCAGACTCCGTGCGCATGCGCAAGGTCGTGCTGTCGAAGGTGGAGCGCCTGAAGACGGCGCGGCAGCTGCGCAAATGAGCATGCCGCCGGCCGCCGGCGCCCGGGTGGCGCCGGCACCCGAGATCCGAATGCAGGGCCTGGTGAAGTCGTTCAAGGGGCCCGACGGCCCGATCGAAGCGGTGCGCCAGGTGGAGATCGAGATCGCCGCGGGCGAAACCGTCGCGCTGCTCGGGCCCAACGGCGCCGGCAAGTCCACGACGATCGACATGCTGCTCGGGCTGCTCGAGCCGGACGCAGGGACCGTGTCGGTGTTCGGTCGCTCGCC
This sequence comes from Solirubrobacteraceae bacterium, assembly GCA_035553095.1. Classification (GTDB taxonomy): domain Bacteria; phylum Actinomycetota; class Thermoleophilia; order Solirubrobacterales; family Solirubrobacteraceae; genus Palsa-744. Next base: position 59,265 of record DATNDZ010000027.1, read on the forward strand.
GGCCGACGCCGTGGCTGCCGGGGCGGTCGGCGCGATGCTGCAGACCGGCTCGCTGATCCGCGACCTGACCGTGCGGGAGCTCGTCAGCATGATGGCCGCGCTTTACCCGGAGCCGCTGGCGGTCGAGGAGGTGCTCCAGCTGACCGGCACGAGCGAGTTCGCCGGCCAGCGCACGCAGAAGCTCTCGGGAGGGCAGACCCAGCGCGTGCGCGCCGCCGTGGCGCTCGTGAGCAATCCGGAGCTGCTCGTGCTCGACGAGCCGACGGTCGCGCTCGACGTCGAAGGACGCAACGCGTTCTGGCGCGTGATGCGCGAGTTCGCAGCGAGCGGAAGGACGATCCTGTTCGCCACGCACTACCTCGAGGAGGCCGACGCCTACGCCGACCGCGCCGTGCTGATGGCGCACGGGAAGCTCGTCGCCGATGGCCCGACGAATGAGATCAAGGCGATGGTCGGCTCGCGCACGATCCGCGCGACGCTGCCCGGCGCCGACCTGGACGCGCTCGCCGGGCTGCCCGGCGTGAGCGGCGCCGAGCGCCGCGGCGAGGCGGTCCTGCTCGCCTGCGAGGACTCCGACGCCGCGATCCGGGCGCTGCTGGCGGCCCATCCGCAGGCGCGCGACATCGAGATCAACGCGGCCGGGCTGGAGCAGGCCTTCCTCGAGCTCACCGGCGAGCCGGACGCGGCGAGCGCTCCCGTCGCGGCGACTGCTCGGGTGCGGGGGGCGAGCGCATGATCGAGCGGCCGCCGCTCGGCTACCTGCGCTACGAGCTGCTGCGCACGTTTCGCAACCGCCGCTTCTTCATCCTCTCGCTGGTCTTCCCGCTCGTGCTGTACCTGCTGATCGCGGGATCCACGCGCCACGAGAAGGACCTGGGCGGCACGGGCGTCTCGGCGCCGGTCTACTTCATGGTCGGGATGGCCGCGTGGGGGACGATGACGGCGATGCTCTCCTGCGGCGCGCGGATCGCGGCCGAGCGAGCGGTGGGCTGGAACCGCCAGCTGCGGATCACGCCCCTCGCCCCGCGCGCGTACTTCCGCGCGAAGGTGCTGACGGGATACGCGATGGCGCTGATCAGCTTGATCGTGCTGTATGCGGCCGGAGCGAGCCTCGGCGTGAGCCTGCCGGCCAACGAGTGGTTGAAAATGACCTTCCTGATCCTCGTTGGTCTGGTTCCCTTCGCGGCGCTCGGCATTGCGCTGGGCCACGTGCTGACGCCCGACTCGATCGGGCCGGCGCTCGGTGGCGGCGTGGCGCTGCTGGCGTTCGTGGGCGGGGTCTGGTTTCCGATCACGAGCGGGTTCTTCTTCCATCTCGGGCAGTTCCTGCCTTCGTGGTGGCTCGTGCAGGCCAGCCATGTGGCGCTCGGCGGGCACTCGTGGCCGACGAAGGGCTGGCTGGTGATGGGGGGGTGGACGGCGCTCTTGAGCGCGCTCGCCGTGCGCGCCTACCGTCGCGACACCGGCCGCGTCTGAAGCGCTCGCCGGTCGGCGTCCCACGGCGCGGATGCGGCGCTCGCGTGGGCGTTCTCAGGATCGCGACACGCCACGGTGCCTAGGCATTAGGGTACGCGCCGGTGATCGGACCAACCAGAGCCCCCACGCGCGTCACGCTCGCCCTGCTGCTCGCCTGCGCCCTGGCCCTCTGCCCGCTGCTCGGCGGGCTTGCGCTGGCCGCCGAAGGCACGATCGACTACGTGAAGGAGAGCGAAGCCGATTTCGCCAAGCAGCTGGCTGCGAAAGAAGTGGCCTCGGTCAAGATCAACAAGCGCCTGCGCACGATGCGTGTCACGCTCAAGGACGGCAGCCACTACCTGACCAGCTATCCAAAGAAACAGGAGCCGCAGACGGAGGCGCGCCTGCGGGCGCGCCACGTGACCGTCACGGTCCTCTCCAAAGCGGAAGCCGAAAAAGAGGCCAAGCACAGGTCCAAGCACCACAAAATCCGCTACATCGTGGGCGGCGTCGTGATCGTCGTGATCGTGATCGCCGGCGCGGTGCTGCTGATCAATCGCCGGCGTCAGCGCGACTGAGCATCGCCGGCGTCGGCACGTTCCGGGCGGCCGGCACGGGTTGAGTGGCGGCGGCTGATCGCACGGCGCGCCTGAATCGCCATCGGGCGGGTCTCGATCGCGCGCCCAGGCCCGGCAGCCACGAAGGCAATAACGAGAATCAGTCTTGATATCGTCGTCGCGATGAGTGGAGCCCTCGCCCTCGAGCTCGACGGCGCCGCGGTGCGCATCGGGCGCAGGACGATCTGGAGCGGACTCTCGATGTCGATGCGCGACGGCGAGTTCGTTGCTCTGCTGGGTGCCAACGGCTCGGGCAAGTCGACGCTGCTGAAGGCCGTGATCGGCGCGCTGCCGCTTGCCGCCGGGCGGATCGCCGTGCTCGGGCGCCGGCCCGGCGCGGCCGGCGCGGCGATCGGCTACCTGCCGCAGCGGCGCTCCTTCTCGCCCGGCACGCGACTGCGGGGCCTCGATCTCGTCCGTCTCGGGCTCGACGGTGACCACTGGGGCCTGCCGCTGCCCCCGGCCTGGGGCGCCCCGCGAGCGCGCAGCCGCGCCGCCCGCGCGCGGGTGGATGAGACGATCGAGCTGGTCGGCGCGACCGCCTACGCGCGGCGGCCGATCGGCGAGCTCTCGGGGGGCGAGCAGCAGCGCCTGCTGATCGCACAGGCGCTCGTGCGCCGCCCGCGGCTGCTCCTGCTCGACGAGCCGCTCGACAGCCTCGACCTGCCCAACCAGGCGTCGGTGGCGGCGCTCGTCGCCGACGTCTGCCGCAGGGCGGGCGTGGCGACGCTCCTGGTCGCTCACGACGTCAACCCGCTGCTGCCCTACCTCGACCGGGTCGTCTACCTTGCGGCGGGGCATGCCGTCGAGGGGCCGGTCGCCGAGGTGATCACGACCGAGACGCTGAGCGGCCTCTACGGAGTGCCCGTCGAGGTGCTGCGCGCCTCCGACGGGCGGCTCGTCGTCGTCGGCCAGCCTGAGCCGCCGGCCCATCACCACGACCGCCACGCGCACGCCCATGCCGGCTGAAGCCGCCGAACCGACGCTGACCTGGAACCTCGCGCACGACGTGAGCCAGCTGCTCGAATACCACTTCATGGTCAACGCGCTGCTGGCCGGCAGCATCGTCGCCGTGATGGCTGCGGCGGTGGGCTGGCTGATGGTGCTCCGCCGCGAGGCCTTCGCCGGGCACACGCTCTCGGTGATGGCCTTCCCCGGCGCCGCGGCCGCGGCATTGGCAGGGGTGGCGGGGGCGTGCGGCTACTTCCTCTTCTGCGCCGCCGGCGCCGTCGCGATCGCACGGATCTCGGGTTCGCGGCGCGTCTCCTGGAGCGAGCAGTCGGCGGGAATCGGCTCCGTGCAGGCGCTGGCGCTCGGGCTCGGCTTCCTGTTCGTGAGCCTCTACGGCGGCGTGCTCGGCGACCTGGAGAGCCTCCTGTTCGGCGATCTGCTCGGCGTGAGCGACGGTCAGGTCGTGCTGCTGCTTCTCGTCGCCGCGGTCACGCTCGTTGGGCTGACGGCGCTCGCGCGGCCACTGCTGTTCGCCTCGGTCGACCCGGACGTCGCAGCCGCGCGCGGGGTGCCGGTCCAGGCGCTGTCGCTCGCCTTCCTGCTGCTGCTCGGCCTGGCCGTGGGCGCGACCAGCCAGATCACAGGCGCGCTGCTCGTGTTCGCGCTGCTCGTCGCCCCGGCGGCGAGCGCCCAGGCCCTCACCGCGCGCCCGCTCGTGAGCCTCGCCTTGACGGTCGTGCTTGGGCTGCTGGTCGTGTGGCTCGGCCTCGGCATCGCGTACTTCTCGATCTATCCGGCCGGGTTCTTCATCGCGACGGTCGCCTTCATCGTGTACGTGCTCGCGCGCGTGATCGCCGCGGCGCGCGCACGGCTGCGCGACGGCTACGCGCGCGAGCCGGAACCGACCCCGATCGGCGCGCCGGGCGAGCCGCCGGGCGTGATCGCCTGATGCTCGGCCCCGAGTTCATGCGCAACGCGCTGCTGGCGGGCACGTTCATCGCGCTCGCCTGTGGCGTATGTGGCTGGTTCGTCGTGCTGCGCGCGCAGGTGTTCGCGGGCGATGCGCTCAGCCACGTGGCCTTTCCTGGGGCGCTGGCGGCGGCGGCGGCCGGCGCCGATCAGCGAATCGGCCTGTTCGTCGCGACGATCGCTGCCGGCCTGGCGATCGGCATGCTCGGTCGCGGCGTGCTCGGTGGCGGCCTGCCGGGTCGCGGCCCGGGCCGGGGGAACGCCGGCGGTGGAGCGGGCACGGGCGCGGCCGACGACACGGCGATCGGCATCGCCTTCACGTTCATCCTCGGGCTCGGCGCGTTCTTCCTCGCGCTCGCGAGCACGAGCGCGGCCGGCGCCTCGGGGGTGGCCGGCGCGCGCACGCTGTTCGGCTCGATCTTCGGTCTCAGCGGCGGCGAAGCGCGACTGGCGGCGGCGATCGGGCTCGGCGCCGTGCTGGCGACGGCGGCGATCGCCCGTCCGCTGCTGTTCGCCTCGGTCGCGCCCGAGGTGGCTGCGGCCCGGGGCGTGCCCACACGCCTGCTCGGGATCGCCTTCGTCGCGCTGCTTGGCGTCATCGCAGCCGAGGCGACGCAGGCCGTGGGGGCGCTGCTGCTGCTCGGGCTGCTGGCCGCCCCGGCCGCCGCTGCGCATCGCCTGGCGCATTCGCCGTTCGTGGGCATGGCGCTCGCCGGGCTGCTTGCGCTGCTGGCGATGTGGGGAGGGCTCGCGCTGGCCTACGCGATCCCTTCGCTGCCGGCGTCGACGGCGATCGTCGTGCTCGCCGTGGGCCTGTACGGGGCGGCGGCCCTGCTGGGCGGGCGGCCCCACAGGTAGGAGCAGACGCAGCCGAGCGCGAACACGGCGACGACGAGCAGCACCGGGCCGGAGTCCTCGCTTAGCGTGCCGACGACGCCGGCGGCCAGGCCACCGGCGAGCGCAGCCAGCCAGGCGGGGTCCTCGCCCACCGGCGCGAGCAGCCGTTCACGCCAGCGCACGGCGGCGAGCGCGCAGAGCACGGCGAGCACGGTCGCCGCCGGCATCGCGTGGTTCTTCAGCTCCCTCCAGGCGGCGCCGTAGCGGCGGACGAGCACATCACGCAGGTCGCCGGCCGAGCGAGCATGCAGGATGCTGCCGGTGTAGTGCCCCGAGCCGTGCGCCGTGAGGAGATCGATCGCGGCGAGCAGCACGAGTGCCAGCACGGGCGCGCACACGACGAGCAGCACGCGACGCCGCGAGAAGCCGCCGGGCAGCAGCTCGATCGTTGCGACGGCGAAGCCGGCGCTGACGAGGATCACGCCCCCGACGCCCGCTCCAATCCGCGCGGCGCCGACGATCACGGCGAGCGCGATGCCGACGCCCGCCATCGCCAGAGCCGAGCGCCTCGAGCGGGCCGACGGGTACAGCGCGGCGGCCACGGCGGCCAGCGCCAGCACCGCGAGCCCGGACTTGAGGTCGTTGCCGAAGCCGTAGAAGCGCGCGCCGAGGATCGGGTTGGGACCGAGCAATGAGCGCATCAACAGCTGCGTGCCGGCGAGCGCATCGATCACGAGCGCCAGCACCGCCACGGTGGCGGGCGCAACCGGCGCTCGCGGCCAAGGCAGCAGGGCGTCGCTGATCGCGGCCAAAAGGAGGCAGAGCAGTGCGATCGTCGCGTACTCGACCGCCGCGCCCGGTTCGATCGCGGCGCTGACGAGCACGGCGGTGGGTACCCACAGCACGGCCAGCGCGCCGACGCGCAGCGACCACGCGCGCACCGCGCCGGCCCTCGCAGCGCTCGTCCTCCCTCGCGCCAGGCGCGAGAGCAGCCCTGCCGCGAGCAGCAGCACCGCCCACGCGCCCAGCAGCACGCCGAGCGCCTTCAGACGGCGCCCGCCGACGACGTGCAGGCGCGCCATCAGCGAGCGCAGCCCCGCGGAGTCGAGCCTCCCGTCGGTCTCGATGCGCTCGCCGCGCATCTCGTCCGGGACCGCAACCCCGAGGTGCGCGAGGATCGTCGGGGCGACGTCGACGGCCGAGACGAGCCCGCGCTGGGACGTCGTCGCCGAGGTCAGCTCGCGTCCACCGCCGCCCGGGAGCCCGGCGACGCCGATCCACAGCAGCTCGTGGCCTTGGCCGTTGGGAGCACGCTGCAGCGCGAGCAAAAGGTCCCCGCGCGCCCGCGAGCGCGCGAGTGCGTTCATCTCGGCGATCCCGGCGGCCCCGCCGGGGAGGTCGGCGACGACCAGCCGCCGCTTCGCGCGCGCGGCGGCGATGCGCTCGCCCAGCGTCGCGGGCGGGCCGAGCGAGACGGAGGCGACGCGGCCGGCGCGGTCGGCCGCAGCGGGCGCATCGAGGGCGCCCGATCCGGCGACGGCGACATATCCTGCGCCCATCGCGAGCGAGCTCACCAGCAGCCCCGGCTGCAGCAGCTGAGGCGCATCCTCCGCCCGGCGCAGGACCGCCGACCAGCCGGCGAGTTGCCCGGCGCCGGCGCGGCCGCCGGCCCGGAGCGTCAGCGGCGGCGGGCGCGACGGGCGGTAGGCGGACGAGGCGATTCTCGCGCCCTGTCCGATGTCGAGCAGCAGCTGCCCGCGTTCGCAGGCGCCCTGCGTGGCCGAGAGGATGCCCACGGACATGCCCGGAACGCTCGCAATGGCGCGCTCGCCGGCGGGCACGAACGCGAGCACGACGGTGCCGCCGCCGTGCGCCTGCGCGGCGGCGCTCACCGGTGGCGCGGGCGCCGGCGTCGCCACCCCCATGGCGGCCGCAACCGGCGGTGCGGCTGCAAGCTGCCCTGCCGCGCAGGCGGCGGCCAGCAAGAGGGCGGGCAGGCTCGCGGTCAGCCGGCCCGGGGCGATTGCCCTCAGCCCTCGGCTCCTTCTGTCGCCATGCCCGGCCTGCGGCGCATGGCGGGGGCGCCGGCGGGCTCGCCTGCGGCGGCGGGCTGCGCCGGCAGCACGGTCCCCTCGACGTTCAGACGCGGCAGCAGCCGGTCGAGCCACCGCGGGATCGTCCAGGTGCGCCGTCCGATCAGATGCGGCACGGCCGGCAGCAGCAGGCAGCGGATCACGAGCGCGCCGAGCAGCACGGCGCTCGCCAGGCTGAGCCCGAACTCCTTGATGACGCGATCTTCGCCGAGCATGAACGAGAGGAATACGCAGACCATGATCGCGGCGGCGGCGGTCACGACGCGCCCGGTCAGTGCAAGCCCTTCAGCAGGGCGACCCAGCCGAGCACGACGTACATGCGATGGGTTGTGGACCAGCGGGCGAGCTTCAGCATTGGGGCGTCCTCGAGGGTGGTCGGCTGGGGAAGTGCCGGGGGACTCGGGGGGATGCTAGCCACCCGACGGCGGGCGTCCGGGGCGAGCGACTCAGTTGACGCTCGGATCGGGCGGCATGCGCGCGATCAGGGCGTAGCTGCCGCCCTTGCGCATCAGCACGCTGCTCCAGAGCTGCTCGGGGAGCTCGGTGAAGACGTCTTCGGGCAGCGCCGCCTGTGCGATCCAGTCGCCATCAGCGATCTCGGCCTCGAGCTGGCCTTCGCCCCAGCCGGCGAAGCCGGCGAACACGCGCAGGCGTCCGGTCGCCCGAGAGAGCTCCTCGAGCTCGGCGTCGGGGGCGGGAAAGCCGATCCGCCCGAGCACGAGCACGCCGGCGGGCTCGGGGTCCAGGAACTCGGCGAGGAAGACGACCGAGCCCGGTTGGACGGGCCCGCCGACGTACACGGGCTCTGACTCCGCGATGGCCTCCTCGAGCTGCGGCGCGGCCTCGCCGACGGTCACCTCGGAGGGGCGGTTGAGCACCACGCCCATGGCGCCCTCCTCGCTGTGAACCCCGATCAGCACGACAGTGCGCACGAAGTTCGGGTCGCGCAGCGCGGGCGATGCGAGCAGCAGCTGACCGACGAGCGATTCTTCCATCCTGGCTTGAGGCTAGCGCCGGCGCCCGTCGCGGCGGTCGCCCAAAGCGGGCTACGGCCGGCGCTTTCAGCGGAGCGGCGGCGATCTCGATTACGCTGGCTCGCAAGCGTGTCTATGCAAGCCAGCGATCTCGAGAACCAAGCCGGCGAGCTCGAGCGCCGGCTCGCCGCGTTCCCCGGATGGAGCTACCGCTTCGAGTTCGAGGGGGGCGTCGCCACGCCGGTGTTCAACCGCGCCATGGTCAACCGTCAGGAGCAGCGACGCCGCTACTTCTTCGACGCGCTGCTGCGCGCGAGCGGCGGCTCACTGCGCGGCCGGCGGGTGCTCGATCTGGGCTGCAACGCGGGCTTCTGGTCGCTCGCGGCGCTGGAGGCGGAGGCCGACTTCGTGCTCGGTATCGACGCGCGGCAGATGCACATCGACCAGGCCAAGCTCGTGTTCGAGGCCAAGGGGCTCGACCCGGTGCGCTACCGCTTCGAGCAGGCCAATGTGTTCGAGCAGGAGCTGCGGGAGACCTTCGACGTGGTGCTGTGCCTGGGCCTGCTCGACCACGTCGCCAAGCCGGTGGAGCTGTTCGAGCTGATGGCGGCGGCGAGGCCCGAGCTGATCGTGATCGACACAGAAATCTCGCGCTCGCGCACGAGCGTGTTCGAGGTCGACACGCTCTACAACCGTGAGCACGCGGTCGAATACGACACGGTCTTGATCCCCTCGCGGCTCGCGCTGAGCGAGCTGGCGGCACAGTTCGGCTTCCAGGCGACGGCGCTGGAGCAGAACATGACCGACTACTCGGGCATGCGCGACTATCTGCACCAGCGTCGCCTCGCCTTCATCTGCACGAAGGACGCACCGCCGGGCGGCGTGCAGGGCGAGCGGCGGTCGGCCGCGCCGTGGTGGATCACCGCGCTGAAAGCGCGCCGGCGCCGATCTCGGCGCTGAGGAGGCCCATGCGCTTCACCCGGCGCCCGGCTCGCTAACGGACGGAGAAGATCTCGAGCGAGCCGGACGTTTCGTGGTCGTTGCCGTCGCTCTCGGGCTCGACCACGTGCCCGTCGACGACGATCGGGCTGTTCCAGTGCCCGGGGGAGCCGGGCAGCTTCGCGACCGGGCGGCGGGAGCCGGGACGGTAGACCACGATCCCGCCGGCGTCGGGGTTGTACACGTAGAGAAGCCCGCCTGCCATCACCGGGCTCGTGCCCGGCGTGTTGGCGATCCAGGCGCGGTACAGCTTGCCGCGGCGGAGCACGTAGGCGGCAGTTGCGTGTTCGCCGGCGACGAACACGGTCGTGCGCCCGCGATGCCGCCACACGGCGGGGGCGGTGAAGAGCATCCCGCCGCCGGGCAGTGGCAGCCGCTGCAGTTCGCCACCGAGCAGCTTGGTGTCCGAGCGCCTGCGCCCGTTCAGGCGCGAGAGCGACAGCACGCGCATGCTCCCGTCCTTGCCGGCAATGAGCACGCGGCCGTGCCCAAGCAGCACCGGCGCACTCGAGCCGAGATCCGTGTCGGTTTCGTTGAAGCGAGCCTGTTCTGTGGGCGTGAAGGCCTGCAGCAACTTCAGCGACGGCAGCGACAGCTCGAGCACGCTGTCGCCGAAGTCGGTGCTGCCATTCCATGGCCCGTTTCCGGTCGAGACCAGAATCCGGGTGTCGTTGGGCTCGACCACGGCGCCGCCGCGCGAGAGGATCGCGGAGTCGCTGGACGCGCACGTGTTGGGCACGATCAGGCTGCGGCGATTGGCGCAGAGCGTGTTGAAGACCGACCGGATCCGCCCGCTGCTGCGGGCGATCAGCACGACGTGTCCCTGGTAGGGCGGTGCGTCGCCGAGGTAGCCGCTCGTGGCGACGACGAGGTCGGGACCGGCGATGTTGAGCGCCGCCCCGAGCTTCTCGTGGGTGGGGTCGCGCGTCACGCTCACCGGCCAGCCGCCCCCTGACGCCTCGCTGCCGTCTGCGAGCGAGAGCTTGTGGATCAGGCCGTTGGGTGATGTCGCATAGACGTACCGGCGGCCGGGGTCGGCGAGCGGGCTCGCGTGGGTGATCTGCGCGCTCCCGGCCCAACCGCCGTAGCCGGGCGGCGTGAACGTCCACAGCAGCTGCCCGCTTTCGGCGTCGATCGCGAGCGTCTTGCCGTACGTCGTGGTGACCACGACGACGTTGTGGACCCCACCGGCAACCTGTGCGGCGTGAAGGTAGATCGGCGAGGAGTCGACCGTGCCGGGCAGCGAGACGTGCATGCGGCGCAGATGCGCGAGCTTGGAGGTCGAGATGCCCGGGGAGCTTTCGGTGGTGTTCGAGCGCTGCGGATCGAGGCCGAACTCGGGCCAGTCGAGCAGGGGGCTCGTGGACGCCTGCGTAGCCGGCGGGATCGCATCGGCGGCGATCGTCGGGGTTGAGCTCTCCGCTGCCGGGCTGCCGCACGCGCCCAGCAGGACGCCCGCGGCGAGCGCCAACGCGAGGCGTGGCCGTGCGGCTCGCATCAGGGGGTTCTACCGCATGGCCGCGCGCGCGGCGCCCGTTATGCTGCGCCGCACAACCGGGCGAGCGAGGAAGAGGAGAGCCGCGAGATGGCCAAGACCCCGCAGGTGGGCGAGCAGGCGCCGGACTTCGAGCTTGAGGGCACCGACGGACCGTTCCGCCTCTCCGATCATCGCGGCGAGCGCGTCGTGCTGCTCTTCTATCCGGGCGACAACACGATGGTCTGCACCAAACAGTTCTGCTCCTATCGCGACCGCGGCGGCGACTTCGCCTCGCTCGAGGCCACGGTCGTCGGCATCTCCTCGCAGGACCTCGCCTCCCACGAGCAGTTCGTCGCCAAGCACAATCTGAACGTGCCACTGCTGGCCGACGTGGACAAGCAGGTCGCGAAGGCCTACAGCGCCCACTCCTCGCGCCTTGGCACCAAGCGCGCCGTGATCGTGATCGACGAGCAGGGCGTCGTGCGCCACCGCCACGACCACGTGCTCGGGCTCGACTACCAGTCGGTCGACGACCTCAGGGCGGCCCTCGACTCGCTCGGAGCGCCGGCCGCGTAGCACCTGGGGGCGCGAGGAGCTGTCAGCTCGGCAGAGGCGCCGCCGGATCGTGTCGCGGCAGCTGCTCGACGCCGCGCATCGACAGCGAGTCGCCGCTGCGCTTGGAATAGAGCTCGGCCAGCTCGAGCTGCATGTTGCGGGGCTGCTCCCCCGGTTGGGGCGTGCGCCGCGCCCAGCCGCCGTCCGCGTCGAGCACCCACGAGTTCTGGTTGTCGGCAAACGCGCGCGCCAGCGTGTCCAGCAGCTCGGCGCGCAATTCGGCGGAGGCGATCGGCACGGCGAGCTCGACGCGATGGTCGAGGTTTCGCGGCATCAGGTCGGCCGAGGAGATGTAGATCGTGTCCTCGCCGTCGTGGCTGAACGCGTAGATGCGCGAGTGCTCGAGCAGGCGGCCGACGATCGAGACGACGCGGATGTTCTCCGAGACGCCCGCCAGCCCCGGCCGCAGGCAGCAGATGCCGCGCACGTTCAGATCCACCTGCACTCCCGCCTGCGAGGCTCGATACAGGGCCTGAATGCAGCGCCCGTCGACGAGCGAGTTCATCTTCATCGCGATGCGCGCCGGCGATGAGGCCGAATGCCGCTCGATCGTGCGCTCGATCTGCTCGAGGATGCCGTCGCGCAGCTGGTTGGGCGCCATCAGCACCCTGCGGTAGTGGGTCGGCCGCCCGTAGCCGGTGAGGTAGTTGAACATGTCGGCCACGTCCGCGCCGATCTGCTCGTCGGTCGTGAACAGCCCGAAGTCGGTGTACAGCCGCGCGGTCGCCGAGTGGTAGTTGCCGGTGCCGATGTGCACGTAGTTGCGCACGCCGTCGCCCTCACGGCGCACGACGAGCACGCACTTGGCGTGGGTCTTCAGAGACGGCTGGCCGTAGACGACGTGCACACCGGCCTCCTCCATCGCCTTCGCCCAGTGGATGTTCATGCCCTCGTCGAAGCGTGCCTTCAGCTCGACCAGCGCTACCGCCTGCTTGCCCCGCTCGGTCGCGTCGATCAAAGCCGGCACGAGCGGCGAGTCGTCGCTTGTGCGGTAGACGGTCTGCTTGATCGCGAGCACGTTGGGGTCGGCGACGGCCTGCTCGACGAAGCGCTCGACCGAGGTGGCGAATGAGATGTAGGGGTGGTGCACGAGCAGGTCGCCTTCGCGCATGGCGCCCAGCACGTCAGGGCGCTCGTCCTCGTGGCGGAGCAGGCGTGGGTGGGTGATCCCAACCAGCGGCTCCTGGCGCAGCTCGGCATGGCCGGCCAGCCTGACGATCTGCCACAGCGCGCCCATGTCGAGCAGGCCCTCGACGGGGTAGACCTCGTCGTCCTCGACGCCGAGCAGGCCGGTCAGCTCAGCGAGCAGCCGGGGGGAGATGCCTGCGCCCACCTCGACGCGCACGATCTCGCCGAAACGCCGGCGCCGGAGCTCGTCCTCGACCGCCTGCAGGAGGTCGGCGGCGTCGTCTGAGACCTCGAGGTCGGCGTCGCGGGTGACACGGAACACGTCGTAGTCGATGATCTCCATCCCCGGGAACAGCGCGTCGAGGTGATGGGCGATCACGTCCTCCAGCGCCACCAACAGCATCGGTCCGCCGGCCGGCTGCTCGAGCGCGATGAAGCGCGGGAGGATCTCCGTCGGCACCTTCACGCGAGCGAACACGGTCTGGTCGGTGACCGGGTCGCGCACGAGCACGGCAAGGCTGAGCGACAGGTTCGAGATGTACGGGAAGGGGCGCCCGGGCGCCACGGCCAGCGGGGTCAGCGCCGGAAAGATCTTCTTCTGGAATTGCGCTGCCAGCTCGGCGCGCTGCTCCTCGTCGAGCTCGCGCACGCCGACGAGGCTGATGTCGTTGTCGGCGAGCGCCGGACGCAGCTCGCCTTCGAAGCAGTCGGTCAGGCGCCGCCCGAGCTCGACCGCACGCTCGCGGATCAGCCGGATCGTCTGCGACGGGGTGCGTCCGTCCTGACCTGGATTCTCGACGCCCGCGTCGATCTGGTCGCGCAGCCCCGCCACGCGCACCATGTAGAACTCGTCGAGGTTGGTCGTGTAGATCGCGCAGAACTTGACCCGCTCGAGCAGCGGCGCTCCCTCGTCCTCGGCGAGCTCGAGCACGCGGTCGTTGAAGTCCAGCCAGGACAGCTCCCGGTTGATGTACAGCGAGTGATCGTGGAGCTCGATCGTCGCCTCGGCGCCTTCCACGTAGCGCTCATGACGCTCGCCCGCATCCTCCCCCGGCACGGGGCGCTCGGCGAGATCGACGCCCGCGGTAGAGCTGTCACCTGACTTCTTGTCGCGAGTGTCCTTCATCTCGTTCTCAAGCTACACCCTCGCAAGCGATCCCCGTTTCATCGGCGCCCGTTCGCTCGGCCGGCCCTTTTACATTTGCTTGACAACGGCCCTCGCCGCATCGTAGGCGCTAGGGTTGCCCCGAGCAATGGCTCGTCAGCTTTGGGTACTACGGCATGCCGAGGCGGAGCCGCACGGGACCCGCGCGGACTCCGAGCGGCGACTCACGCAGCGCGGCGAGGAGCAGTCGCGGGCGGCCGGCATCGCGCTGGGGTTCCTGCAGGCCTCGTTCGAGGCGGTCCTGTTCAGCCCCAAGGCGCGCGCGCGCCAGACCGCCGAGCTGGCCGCCGAGACATGGGAGGAGGACCAACGAGCACGGCTTGCAGAGCACGCCCCGCTCGCATCCGGCTTTGACGCGCAGGACGCCCTGCAGGCGCTATCCACGCTCAGCGCCGACGGACGGCTGCTCGTGGTCGGCCACGAGCCCGACCTCTCGCAGACGATCGCCGATCTCACCGGCGCTCGCGTCGACCTGAAGAAGGGGGGACTCGCCGTGGTGCGGCTAGAGGGCGTCGGGGGTGAGCTCGCGGTCCTGATGCGCCCGCGGGAACTCGCCCTGATCGCCGGCGTCCCAGTCGGCCGGCACTGACGGCGGGACCTCGACCTCGGCGCTGTGGAGGTCGAGCGATTCCGCCGCGAAGCGGTAGCCGATGCCGAAGTGCGTGTGGATGTAGCGCCAGCGCGGCGAGGCCTTCTCCAGCTTCTGGCGTAGCTTGCGCACGAACACGTCTACCGAACGGTCGCCGCGCACCATCGTGTAGCCCCAAAGGCGTGAGTAGATCTCCTCACGCTCGAGCACGCGCCCCTCGGCCGCTGCGAGCAGCTCGATCAGCTCGAACTCGCGGCGGGTGAGGTCGAGGCTGTCACCGCCGACGAAGGCCTGGAACCGGTCGGAGCGGATCTCCACCTCGCCCGCGCTCAGCGGCTTGGTCTCGGTGCGCCCGCTCGGGCGCCGGCGGCGGCGCACCACGCTCTGCACGCGCGCGATGACCTCCTCGGGGTGGCACGGCTTGGTGATCCAGTCATCGGCGCCGAGACGGAGCCCGCGGACGCGCTGGGCAACCGTCGAAGGGCCCGTGCACACCACTATTCCCAGATCGGGCAGTGTCCCGCACAGGCGCTCGAGCCACTCCCATGCCTGCGGGCCGAGCACGGCCAGGTCGACGACCAGCGCGCTCAGGCGCATCGCGACGACCGCGTCGGCGGGCACGGGGCTGGCCAGCACGCGGTGCTCCCAGCCGAGACGGTCCAAGCGCTTGCTCAACACCTGAATGAAGCCGCTGTCGCGGTCGAGCACGGCAATGCGCAATGCGGAGGATGCGCCCCCCTGGCCCGACGGCGCCGCCACGTCCGAGGCGGTGATGCTCTCCGTCATTGCGCCGAAGTCTAGGCAAGAAGGGGGATCGCATGGTCCCGCCGCACGAAATGTCACAGGATGTTCACAAGGCCGCGTGCTATTTGCGGGCGGTCGCAACAGGTCTGCGGGCGCGCAGCACGGGTCCACGCGCCGGCACGGGTTCGCGCGCCGCCGGCACGGGTCGCGCGCCGCGCTCACGGTCAACCGGCCCCGCTCAGAGCTGTTCGGGCGTGGTGCCCGGCGCCGCGTCCGCGCGCCCGCCGGGGTGCGAGGAGTCGGAGAACTCGCGGAACAGGCCGGTGACGACGAACGCCACCTGCTCGCCGATGTCGACGGCGTTGTCGCCGATCCGCTCGAGCGCCCGCGCGACGAGGATCATGTGCATCGCCCACTCGCGCGTGTCGGGGTCGTCGCCGACGTCGATCGCCGTACGGAAGATCTCGCGATTGAGGCGGTTGATCTCGCGATCCTGGCGCACCAGGTCCTCGGCGAGCTCGACGTCGCGTCCCGCGAAGGCCGCTCTGCACTGAACGACCTCCGAGCGCGCATGCGCGCCCATCCTCGCCAGAGCCGCGAGCATCTCCGGGCGCACCGGGGGCTCGTAGCCGGACAGCGGGATCAGCTTGGCGATGTTCACGCACTGGTCGCCCATGCGCTCGATGTGCTTGATCATGTGCAGCAACGCGGCCACGAGGCGCAGGTCGCCGGCGACCGGGGCCTGCAGCGCCAGCAGCGAGAGGATCCCCTGGTGCACCTCCAGGTAGCGCCCGTCGACGCGGTCGTCGTCGTCGACGACCATCTGCGCCAGCTCGACGTCCTGGTGTCGCAGCGCCTCGAGCACGCGGTCGAGCTGCTCGATGATCAGATCCAGCCCACCTAGCGCGTTGGTTTCGAGCGCATGCAGCTGCTTCTGGAAGTGGGCGCGTCCCTGCGCCGCCCCTCCGACCTCCTCGTCGCCGAGGACGTGGCTGGCCCCGGCCGCCCCGGTCGCCTCGGCCGCCGCGCGCGATCGACCCTCGTCAGCCGAACTTGCCGGTGACATAGTCCTCGGTGCGGGAGTCGTCGGGGTTGGTGAACATGTGCTGCGTCGGGCCGACCTCGACGAGCTCGCCGCTGAGCAGGAACGCCGTGCGGTCGGCGACGCGCGCGGCCTGCTGCATGTTGTGCGTGACGATCACGATCGTCACGCGTTGCTTGAGTTCCTCGATCAGCTCCTCGATCTTCAGCGTGGCGATCGGATCGAGCGCCGAGCAAGGCTCGTCCATAAGGATCACCTCGGGCTCGACCGCGAGCGATCGCGCGATGCACAGACGCTGCTGTTGGCCGCCAGACAGGCCGGCGCCGGGCTCCTGCAGCCGGTCGGCGACCTCGTCCCACAGCCCAGCCGCGCGGAGCGCCGCCTCCACCTTCGCGCGCAGGTCGGCGCGGCCCTGCGGGCCCCGTCCCGAGCTCAGCCGCAGGCCGGCCGCGACGTTGTCGAACACCGACATCGTCGGGAACGGGTTGGGCTTCTGAAAGACCATGCCGATCGCGCGCCGCACCGCCACCACGTCGACGGCCGGGTCGTATACGTCGGTCTCGTCGAGCAGCACGCGTCCCTCGGCGTGGGCTCCGGGGATCTCCTCGTGCATGCGGTTGATGCAGCGCACCATCGTCGACTTGCCGCAGCCGGAGGGACCGATGATCGCGGTGACCTCGTTGGCGTTGAAGTCGAGGTCGATGCCCTTGACCTGTTCGGCCTCGCCGTAGAAGGCGCGCAGCCCCTCGAGCCTGACGCTGAGGCCCTGCTTGGGCTCCGCCGCCGTCCTCGCGGGAGCCTGGGCGGCGCCTGGGTCGGCCATCGGCTGCACGGACTCCTCGGTCGTCTTGGGAACGATCCGTTCGCGTTCGCGCTCGCGCTCGGTGTGGCTCTCGGGCTCCACGTTTGCGTCCTGCACGTTAGCTGTCTGGGGCGGCACCGCGTCGGCGGTCATGCGAGGCGGCTCCTTCGCGACACGAGGCGGGCGACGAGGTTGAGCACGAGGATCATCACGACGAGCGTGAGCGCCGCGCCCCAGGCGCGGTCGACGACGGCCGTCGTCGGCGACGTCACGTCCTTGTAGATCTGCACGGGCAGCGAGTTCATGAACTGACCCAGGTTGAAGCTCGTGTTGTTGGTCGCGGCGGCCGTGAACAGCAGGGGGGCGGTCTCGCCCGCCGCACGCGCGATCGCGAGCAGCACCCCCGTGATCATGCCCGGCAGCGCGGTCGGCAGGACGATGCGGAAGATCACCTTCCAGCGCGGCGCGCCCAGAGCCAGTGCAGACTCGCGCAGGCCGGCTGGAACCAGCAGCAGGATCACCTCCGCCGAGCGGATCACGACCGGGAGCATCAGCAGCGACAGCGCCACCGAGCCCTTGTAGCCGGCGTAGGAGCTGCCGGTGCCGACGACCAGGACGATGTAGATGAACAGGCCGAACACGATCGAGGGCACGCCCGTGAGCACGTCGACGAAGAAGCGCACGAGGTTGGCGAAGGCGCTGCCTCGGCCATACTCGACCAGCCACACCGCCACCCCGACGCCGATCGGGATCGAGATCGCCGATGCGAGCGCGACGATCTCGATCGTGCCGAGGATCGCGCTCTCGATACCGCCGATGCTCGACGTCTTGAAGAACGTGTTTCCGGTGGGGTCTGTGGTGAAGAAGCTCCAGCTCCATGAGCTGAGGCCCTTGCTGAGCAGGTAGTAGATGACGAGCACGAGGGGGATCAGCGCGACGATCGTCCCGGCCGTGATCAGCGCACGCGCGGTCCGGTCCCGGCGGCGGCGCGCCGGACTCACGGCGAATCGCGCGAGCAGCTCGTCCCGGCTCGCGCTCACGGGTGCGCGACCGTCGTCGCTCGCGCCGCCGTATCGGTCCCGGGTGCTCATGCGCCGGCTACCCCGCTTATCGGCTGCGCGCCCGCGGCCAGGCTCTGCGTGGCCGACGGCGTCGTTCCTTTGTTGGCCGCGCGGTTGACGAGCAGGCGCGCGATGATGTTCACAAGGAGCGTCAGCACGAACAGAACGAGCCCCGCGGCGAACAGCGCGGAGCGGTGCAGACCCTGCGCCTCGCCGAACTCGTTGGCGATCACCGCGGCCAGGCTGTAGCCCTGACCGAAGAGGTGTTCGCCGAGCTTGGGGGCATTGCCGATCACGATCGTCACGGCGATCGTCTCGCCGATCGCGCGGCCGAGGCCGAGCATCGCGCCGCCGACGATGCCGGCGCGGCAGTACGGCAGCACCGCCGTGCGGATCATCTCCCAGCGCGTCGCGCCGAGGCCCAGCGCCGCTTCCTTGTGGTCGGCCGGCACGGTCGCCATCACCTCACGGCTGATCGCGCTGACGATCGGCAGGATCATGATGGCGAGGATCAGCCCGGCGATGAAGTAGTTGGGGATCGTCACTGTGCCCCCGCCGATGAAGGGGATGAACGAGAGCCTGTCGGCGATCCACTGCTCGGCCGGCTGCAGCTTCGGCGCGAGGAAGAAGATGCCCCACAGGCCGTAGACGACCGAAGGCACGGCCGCGAGCAGCTCGACGAGGATCGTCAGCGCGCCGCGCAGGCGCAGCGGGCACAGCTCGTTGGCGTAGATGGCCGTGGCGACCGCCACGGGCACGCCGATCAGCAGCGCCAGCCCGGACGTGATCAACGTGCCCAGCACGAGCGGCAGCGCGCCGAACTTGTCGTGGTTCACGTCCCAGTCGTTGTCGAACGCGAAGCCGAACACCCCGTTGTGGGCGAACGCCGGTTTCGCCTCGCCCACCAGGCGCACGAAGAAGTAGACGATCAGCGCCAGGATCAGCCCGGCGAGCACGGTCAGCCCGTACTTGAGCGCGCGGTCGGGCAGGCGCGCAAGCGGCGACCGCTCGAGGATCGAGCGGTCGCCGCTGGGCATGACTGCGGTGCTCACGGCCCCTTGTCTATCCGATCGGAAGGACGCTTATGGGGCTCAACCCTCGATCGGTGCGCCGTTGCATTCGAGGCCTTGAACGGCTTCCTTCGACTTTGCGAGGATTGCCGACGGCAAGGCCGCGTAGTCGGCCTCCGAAAGGATTCCCTGCCCTTCGCCCAGGCCGTAGTCGATGAACCCGACGACGCCCTTGGCCGCGCTTTCCCCGCCCGGCAGGCCCGCCTTGCAGAGGTCCTTGTTGACGATGATGAACGTCTGCGAGGTGATCGGGTAGGCGCTGGCGCCGGTCGGGTTTGAGATCTTGATGCCGAGGTTGGCTGGCACCGTCAATCCTTCTGCTGCCGCGGTCGTCGAGGCGAGCGTCGGCGAGACGAACTTGCCGGCAGCGTTCTTCACCGCCGCGTACGTGAATTTGTGCTGCAGCGCGTAGGCCTGCTCGACGTAGCCGATAGCGCCGGCCGTCTGCTGCACGGCGCCGGCGACGCCCGCGTTGCCCTTGGCTCCTGTTCCTGTCGGCCACTGCACTTCCTTGCCTTCGCCGACCTTGCTCTTGAACTCTGGGTCCGCCGCCGCGAGGAAGCCGGTGAAACCGGCCGTCGTGCCGGAGGAGTCCGAGCGGTGGATCACGGTGATCGCGGTGCTCGGCAGCGAGACGCCGGGGTTGAGCGCCTCGATCTCCTGGTCATCCCACGTCTTGACCTTGCCGAGGTAGATGTCGGCGATCGTCTTGGCGTCCAGTTTCACGCCCGTCTTCAGGCCGGGCACGTTGTAGGAGACCGTGATCGCACCCAGGAACATCGGGATCTGCACGGCGGGGCTGCCGTTCTTGGCGATCGCTTCTTCGTCTTCGGGCTTCAGCGGCGGGTCGCTGGCGCCGAAGTCGACTGTCTTTTCCTCCAGCGAGGTGATGCCGGCGCCTGAGCCGACCGACTGGTAGTTGACGGTCAGGCCCGACTGCGACGAGGCCCACTGTTCGTAGACGGGCGCAGCGAACGTCGACCCTGCACCCGAGATCGTCCCGGAGGCCCCGCTCGATGAACCGGAGCCGCTCGACGAGCTCGAGCTGCTGCCGCAGGCGGCTAGTCCGAGCGTGAGCAGTCCCGCGCTCGCGAGCGCGCCAATCTTGTGCTTGATCACTACGTCTCCTCTGGCTGGGTTACGGGAACGTGTTCACGAGGTTGATGCGGAACCTCGCCGGTTCTGCTGACGGCAGTCTCTTAACCGCCTCTTGCCGCCGTGTGAACATTTCGTGAAAGAGCCTCGCCGCCGCCGCCCGGGTCCAGCGGCTGCAGGACGGGCGCTGCGGCGGACTCACGCGCGGACGGCTGCGGCTGGAACCGATACCCGAATCCCGGATGTGTGTGGATGAAGCGCTGGCCCGGCATGGCCGCGTGGAGCTTGCCGCGCAGCTTGCCGACGTACACGTCGACAGAGCGGTCGCCGTGGCGGCGCTCGCCTCCCCAGACCGATGCGTAGAGCTGCTCGCGCGTGGCGATCGCGCCGATCCTGCGCGCCATCGCCACGAGGAGCTGGAACTCGCGCACCGAGAGGCGCACGACTTGGCCGCCTGCGAGCACGAGACCGTCCAGCAGCCTGATCTCGAGCTCTCCCGCGTACAGGGTGTCCTCGCTCTCGGGAAGACCCGCCACCCAGGCAACGCTCGCACGCGCGCGTGTCGGCGCAGGTTGCAAACTCGTAATCGGGTGGTGACGAAATTGTGAAGGCGCTCTCGCGGCCCCGGCTCAATATCCTCGCGCGATGGCCCTGCTGAAGCGGTTGCTCGATCCGGAGCTGATGTCCCTCGTGGAGGAGGCCGGACGCAACGTGCAGCGCTCGGGCCTGCTCCTGCGCGATCTGCTCGTCGACTACCCCGAGCACGCAATGCTGGCGCAGGATCTGAAGGTCTGCGAGCAGGAAGGCGACCGCATCACGCACGACATCATCCATCGGCTCGCGGGCCGTCGCGTGCGCGCGCCGTTCGCCGCGGGCGATGGCTACGCGCTGGCGACGGCGCTCGACGACATCGTCGATCACTCCGAGAACGTCGCCGCCCAACTCGGCCTCTATGGCGTCGAGGCGCCGATGGAGCAGGCGGTGGAGTTCACGGACGTGCTCGTCGGCGCCGGCGAGCAGATCGCGCAGGCGCTGCGCTGCCTGCGTAACGGCGCGGAGCTGGGGCCGCACCTGGTCGAGATCCACCGCCTGGAGAACGAGGGCGATCGGCTGCAGCGCGACGGCGTCGCATCTCTGTTCGCAGGCGGTATCGACCCGATGGTGGTGATCCGCTGGAAGGACATCTTCGAGTCGCTCGAGGCGGCCGTGGATGCGTGCGAGACGGTCGCGCACGTGCTCGAGGGGATCACCCTCAAGCAGCGCCGGCGCCGCGGCTGAGCAGGTCCCGGCTGGCCGATCGGAGCGCGCCGAGTAGGACGGGTCGGTCGGCCCTCGCCGCCGCGTAACGAAGCTCGAGGCCGTCGCGGTGACCGACGGTTGGCCCGGTGCCGGCCGCATGCGGGCGCCGACATATCGCCTCCCCCGTGTGCTTCGGCGCCAGTGGCACGCCGCCGGTGGCACGCCGCCCACCGGCGAGCAGCGATATATCGCCGCCGAGCGGGGTAGTACTGGACAGGGCCCTGCGTGATCGGGTCGGCCCGCCGCATCTGCCGTGCCAGGCCTAAGGATCGGGCCTCGGGCTTGACTTTACGACCGACTTCGGTGCATGATGGTCGCGTTGAGACGCAATCACGAGATCTCGACATCTGTTCGAGGGGGCGTGGCCATCATGTGGGGAGCACTGGTGGCAAGCACGGAGGCCGGGAGCGCTTATGAGTGTTGAGACGGGGAAGAGCAGCGAAGGAGAGTTGCAGTGGAGCCCGGCGATCGGCCTGCGGGGAGCGCGCAGCCGGACGCCCTCGCGCGGGCGCCTGACCGCCAGACCATTCGCCGATTCGCGCGGTCCGACGGTCAGCCTGCGACGCGACGCGCTCTTCCGGCGTGCTCTGCTCGGCGCCGACGTGATCGCGATCCTCGGTGCGCTCGCACTGACGGTCGCGCTGTCCTCGCGCAAAGTGCCGCTGCAGTTGACGTGGGAGAGCCTCGCCGGCGTGCCGCTGCTGCTGATCGGTGCCAAGCTGCTCGGCCTGTACGACCGCGACGAGGCGCTGCTGCGCAAGACCACGCTGGACGAGGCGCCGAAGCTGTTCCAGCTGGCAACGCTATGCACGCTGGTGGCGCTGCTGGCAGGCCGCCTGGTGGTCTCGGGCACGCTCGACCGCAAAGAGGCACTGATCCTGTGGGTGACGCTCGCGGCCCTGCTCCTGCTCGCGCGCGCGCTGGCGCGCGGCATCGCACTGTGGATCGGGCCGCCGGAGCGCTGCCTGTTCATCGGCGATGAGCGCTCGGCCGAAATGGTCGCGGCGAAGCTGAGCGGGCACGGCGGCATCAAGGCAAAGATCGTCGCCCAGCTCGAGCTCGGTCAGGTCGCACCGTGGTCGACAGACGGTTTCTCGGGGCCGCGGCTGAAGGAGATCCGCGACCTCGCACAGACGCTTGACGTGCAGCGCGCGATCATCGCTCCCGGGTGGACGGCCGAGGCGGATGCGGGCGAGACGGTCAACCTCGTGCGCACGCTCAAGGCCGTCGACATCCGCGTGAGCGTGCTGCCGCGGATGCTCGAGGTGGTCGGCTCGGCGGTCGAGTTCGACGACCTTCACGGCGTCACGCTCATGGGCGTCCGCCGCTTCGACCTGACGCGCTCCTCGGCCGCACTGAAGCGCCTGTTCGACATCGTGGGCGCGTCGATCGGCCTGCTCGCGATCTCGCCGCTAATGATCGCCTTCGCGATCGGGATCAAGCTCGACAGCCGCGGCCCGGTCCTGTTCCGCCAGCTTCGAGTGGGCCGCCACGGCCGGCGCTTCCAGATGCTCAAGTTCCGCACGATGGTGCCGGAGGCGGATGCGATGAAGGACGCCCTGCGCGAGTACAACGAGGCGCAGGAAGGCCTGTTCAAGATCGCCGAAGATCCGCGCGTGACGCGGATGGGGCGGTTCCTGCGCCGCACCGCGCTGGATGAGCTTCCACAGCTTTTGAACATCGTCAAAGGCGAGATGAGCCTGGTCGGGCCGCGCCCGCTCGTGATCGAGGAGGACGAGCGCATCGAGGGCTGGCACCGGCGCCGGCTCGAACTGATGCCGGGCATGACGGGTCCGTGGCAGATCCTCGGGCCGGCGCGCGTGCCGCTGAAGGAGATGGTGGCGCTCGACTACCTGTACGTGGCCAACTGGTCGCTGTGGACCGACGTGAAGATCCTGCTGCGCACCGTTCCGCACGTGCTCGGGCGGCGCGGCTTGTAGAGATGCGCTGAGCTTGGGCGAGGCCCTGGGGAGATGGGCCAGAGGGGGAGCAGGCCGTTGGGGGAAGACCGCAGGGGGTGCGGTCTAACGGCCGCTGTGCGCGGTCAGGCGGCGCCGGCGCGCGGTGGCCGCCGGGACGTGTCGCGGCGCCGGCCGGCGGTGCGGCCTGCGCGCCTCACGCGCGGGCCTCGGCGCCTGCGCTGCGAGCGTCAGCTTCACCCCGATCGGGCCCGAGGCGGGCGGCACGGCTCCGCTCATCTGGGTGTCGCCGTCGGCGGCGGTGTGGCACAGCGCTACCAGTAGCGTCAGTACGCCTAGCCAGGCCGTTGGAATGAGGATGAAGAGCATCTGCTTTGACCTCGTTCCCCGGCTGCGTGTTCTGCAGTTCGGGGCTCATTCCTGCATTCGGACGCTGCGCGCCGATCCTTGCAGCATGACGTTCGCAGTGGACGAACGTCTCTACTCGCTCTCGACGAGCGCCTGCAGCGCCGCGGCGAGCTGCGCGCAGACGACCTCGGGCGCGTAGCGCCGCTGCGCCTCGGCGCGCGCGAGCGACCGCACGGCGAGGGCATCGGCTCGCAGCCGCTCGAGCGTTGCCTCGAGCGCGGCCACCAACGCCTCGACGTCGCCAGGCGCCACGGCAGCCGCGACGGTCGGGTCGATCTGCTCGATCGCCCCGACCTCGTCGGTGGCGATGACCGGGACGCCGGCCGCGAGCGCCTCGCCCACGGTCAGGCCGAACGGCTCGTACTTGCTGGCCTGCAGCAGGACGTCGCTGGCCGCGAGCTCGCCCGGAACCTCGGCCGGTGGGATGCGCCCGAGGTAGCGCGAGTTCTCCGGCGGCAGGTCCTCGAGCAGGCAGGTGTAGTCGGAGGACAGGTCGGGCCCGCCGACGACGCGCACGCGCGCGTCGACGCCGCGCTCGTGCAGCAGCCGCGCGACGGCGATCACGTCCTCGACCCCCTTGCGCACGGCCACGCGGCCGAGCACGAGGATCGTCGCCGGGCTGCCGAGCCCGCGCTCGATCTCGGCGAAGGCGAAGCGCTCGAGGCGCACCGGGTTGGGGATCACCGTCGTGCGCTCCAGCGGGAAGCCGTAGTCGCGCACGAGGTGGTCGCGGAACACGCTCGAGATGCAGACCAGCAGGTTGGCTCGGCGGATTCGCACGCGCTGGACGATCGCGCGCACGAGCCGCACGGCGATCACGATCGCCAGCTGACTGCGCGGCTGGCAGCGCGTTCCCAGCTTGCGCTCGGCGACCAGCGCCTTCAGCTCGCCCGCCATGTGCGTCTCGGGCTGGATCGCGAGCGGCACGCGCCCGCGCATGCCCCCCGGCATCGCCAGCGTCTCGATGCTCGAGAACTGGTAGACGACGTCATAGGGCTCGAGCGCGTGCCTGCGCGCGAGGACGCGGCGGATGCGCAGCGAGGCGACGCTGCGTGCGAGCAGCCCCGAGACGAAGCGCGCCAGCGCGGTGCGGCTGTACCAGCGATTCCAGCGCCAGCGGCTCGTTCCCCACACGAACGTGAGGCGCTCCTCGGCGGCCAGCCGCGCGGGCACCTCTCGCTCGGCGCCCGGCAGGAAGCAGTCGACGCGGTGGCCGAGCCGCGCGAGGCCGTACAGCAGCTCGGTGGCGACGCCGGGCACGCCGCCGCTCTCCTCCTGCAGCGGGCCGGCGCCGAGCCAGGCTATGCGAAGCGATCGGCTTGACATCACGGCGGCACCCTAGTGCAGGGGGCGCGCCGGCAGAGGCGGCCGGCCACCCGCGTGGCGGCTCGGGGCGGGCGCCGATCGCCCAGCGCTAGGAGCTCCCGGCGGCGCGGCGCTCGAGCACGCGCTGCACGTGCTCGGAGAGGCGGCGTCGAAAGGCGGCGACCGAGAAGCGCTCGGCGTTCTGTACGGCGCGCGCCGGCTCGAGGCCGAGCTTGTCGAGCCCTTCGATCGCGCGGCGGAAGGAGTCGACGTCGTCGAGCCGCGCGAGCGTGCCGGTCTCGCCGTCGATCACGGTCTCCAGCGCGCCGCCGGCGGCGGCCGCGATCACAGGTCGCCCGGCGGCCTGCGCCTCGACGGCGGCGATGCCGAACTCCTCCATGCTCGGCACGATCACGGCGCGGGCGCTCGCATAGAGCCCCGCGAGCTCGCGGTCCTCGACGCGCCCGAGGAAGTCTGCCTCCGGATGCTCGCGGCGCAGCGCCTCCAGATCGGGGCCGGCGCCGGCGACCCGGACCGGCGCGCCCGCCAGGCGGGCCGCCGCGAGCGCCACGCGCAGGCGCTTGTGCGGCACGAGCTCGGAGACGACGAGCAATGCATCGCCGGGCGCTCCCGGCGCGAAGCGATCGGTCTCGACCGGTGGATGGATGATCGTGCTCTCGCGCCCGTAGTGGCGGGCGATCCGCTCGCGCGTGAGCTGCGAGTTGGCGACGTAGTCGTCCACGCGCGCGCTCGCCCGCAGATCCCAGCGCCGCATCCGCGCCAGCTGCAGGCGAAGCAGCCCGCGCAGCGGCGCCGGCGCCTCGGCCAGCGCGCGCGCCTGCTCGTACCACGCGTAGCGAAAGGGGGCGTGGCAATAACAGACGTGGACGGCGCCGGCGGTCGCGCGCACGCCGTGGGCGAAGGCGCTCGAGCTGCTGAGCACGAGCTCGCAATCGGGCAACGCGAGTCGTTCGATCGCCCTCGGATAGAGCGGCAAGAGGCGCCGGAACGAGGACTGGCGGACGCCCAGGCGCTGCAGCGACGATGTGACGATCTCGCGGCCGGCGAGGCGGCCGCCGGTGCCCTCCTCGTCGTAGAGCAGCGTGAAGATCGGAGCACGCGGATACATGTCGGCGATCGCCGCGAACGTGCGCTCGGCTCCCCGCATCACGAGCAGGTAGTCGTGGGCGAGGCAGACCCGCGGCTCGGGCGCCGCGGTCGCCTCGGAGCGCGGCGGCTGCGCCCCGGGCGAGGCGCTGGTGGCGTCGGCGAAATTCACCCGCGCAGGGTACCCGCCACCGTCGGTGCCGGTCCGGGCGCTCGCGCCCAACGAGGCCACTCCCTCATAGGATCCGGGCGTGAGGATCCTGGTGATCGTGCCATGGGGCCAGCGGCTCGGCGGCGCCGAGGCGATGCTGCAGATGGTGCTGGACGGCGCCGCGCAGAGCGGGCACGAGTTCGAGCTGGTGTTCCTCGAGCACGGAGCGTGGCCGCGCGAGCTGGCGGCGGCCGGATTCACCGTCCACGTCGTGCCGGCCGGACGGTTGCGCCAGGCACACCGAACGCTGCTGGCGATCCCACGCCTGGCGCGCATCCTGCGCCGCAGCCGGCCGGAGCTGATCCTCAACTGGTCGGCCAAGACGCAGCTCTACGGCGCGCCGGCGGCGGTGCTCGCCGGTCTCTCCGACCGCGTGGTCTGGTGGCAGCAGGTGATCCCGCGCGGGCATTGGGTGGATCGCCTGGCCACGGCGCTGCCGGCGGTCGCCGTGGGCTGCTACTCGCATGCGGCGGCAGACGCGCAGGCGCGCATGTTCCCGTCGCGGCCGACGTTCGTGGTCGCGGCGGGCACGCCGGTGCCCGTACCGGGGGCCGGTCCGGCAGCGCTCGCGCTGCCCGCCGGGGTCCCCGTGATCGGCCTCGTTGGGCGCCTGCAGCGGTGGAAGGGGCAGGATCGGCTGCTGCGCGCGCAGAAGCTCCTGGCCGAGCGCGGGCAGCGCTCGCAGGTGCTGATCGTCGGGGGCGACTCCTACGGGCTGGAGCCGGAGTACGCCGGCTCGCTGAAGCCGCTGGCCGAGAGCCTCGGCATGGCCAGCGCGGTCACGATGACCGGCGAGGTCCCCGACGCCGGTCCGTTCATCGAACGCATGGACGTGCTCGTGAACGCGTCGGACCCGGAGCCGTTCGGGATCGTCCTGCTCGAGGCGATGGCGCGCGGCGTGGCCGTCGCCGCCGTCGATTCGGGCGGGCCCGCGGAGTTCATCGAACACGGGCGCACGGGCGTGCTGGCGCGTTCGGGCGAGCCCGCCGATCTGGCCGATGCGCTGGAGCCGCTGCTTCGCTCACCCGAGAAGCGCTGGACGATCGGGGCGGCCGGGCACGCGCGATTCCTCGAAGAGTTCACCGACGCCGCGATGCGGGATCGGTTTTTCTATCAATTCAAAAAATTAATAGATGAAAAAGGGTGAGACGACGAACGGCGAGGTGAAACGCCGCCCCGGGTCTGTCAGCGATCGCCCGCGATCAGCACCGATACGGACAGCAGCTCGGGGAAGCGGGCACGCACGCTCTCCGGCCACACGCGCCCGCCGCTCAGCGAGATCACGTCGGCGCCGGCATATTCAGGCGCGCCGACCGTGAGTCCCTCCTCGCCGAGAATGCGCGTGGTCACGTGTGGGAGCGCGGGGGAGATGTGCGGCTCATACCCCGGGCGAAAGCTCGTCAGGTTGCCGCGCAGGGCGAGCTCGAGACGCGTGCGCAGCGTCGCCAGGTTGGGCGTCGAGACGACGATTCGCCCGCCCGGGGCGACCGCGCGGGCCGCCTTGCGCAGGGTCGTCCACGGCGCCTCGAGGTGCTCGATCGTCTCGATCAGGAGCACGCGGTCGACCGTGGGCAGCTGCGCCTGCTCGGCGGCCTCTCCGAGAAACGACACGTCGGCGCGCAGGTCCTCGGCCAGCCAGTCGATCGGATCGAGGCCGTGCAGCTCGCTCGGCGACCAGCGGTCC
Source organism: Solirubrobacteraceae bacterium (assembly GCA_035553095.1). GTDB lineage: Bacteria > Actinomycetota > Thermoleophilia > Solirubrobacterales > Solirubrobacteraceae > Palsa-744. The sequence goes on from DATNDZ010000027.1 coordinate 86,881, forward strand.
CGGATCGCGCGCAGCAGGTCGCCGCGCCCGCAGCCGATGTCGAGCCAGCGCAGACCGCGCTCGGGCTCGGAGGCCGCCAGCGCGCCCTCGACGATCTCCTCCAGCGAGGCGCCGCCCGAGTCGATCTGATCGGCGAACGTGCGCACGGTGAGGGAAAGCTACAGTGACGCGGGCGCACATGAGCTCGCCGAGGAGATCAGCCTGTGAGGTGACGATCGTCGCCCACGACATCGGCTCGGTCGGCGGCATGGAGCGCGTGCTCGGCGAGCTGATCCTCGGTCTGCGCGCGCTCGGACATCCGGTCACCGTGATCGCCCGCACCTGCCGGCTGCCGGCCGACGCCGGCCTGCGCTTCCACCGCGTTCCCGGCCCCGCGCGTCCTGTCCTGCTCGCGTATCCGTGGTTCCTGATCGCCGGCTCGCTGATGTTGTGGCGCAGGCGCCGCGGCGTCGTGCAGAGCACCGGCGCGATCGTGCTCGGCCGCGTCGACGTGATCGCCGTCCACTACCTGCACCAGGTCGGCCCCGTCACCCCCAGCCGTTCGACGCCGCTGTTTCGCCTGCATGCACGGCTCGTCGCCGCGCTGCTGCGCGCCGGCGAGCGTGCGATCTTCGCCGCCAACCGCTCGGCGGTTTTCGTCGGCGTCTCGGACGGCGTCGCCGGGGAGCTGCGCGAGCACCACCCGCACGTGCGAGGGCGCGTGGAGAGCATCCACAACGGCGTCGATGTGCAGGCGTTCGCGCCGCAGCAGGACCGCGCCGGCCAGCGTCGCCGCGCTCGCGAGCGATTCGGGATCCCCCAGCAGCGGCTCGTCGCCGTGTTCGTCGGCAGCGAGTGGGAGCGCAAGGGTCTCGAGCCGGCGATCCGTGCAATCGCCGCCGCCCCCGAATGGGACCTCGCCGTGGCCGGCGACGGCGACCGCGAGCACTACCAGCGGCTGGCCGACTCGCTCGGGGTCGCGCACGCGCTGCACTGGCTCGGCGTGCTCGAGGACGTCGCCCCCGCCTACGAGCTCGCCGACGCGTTCGTGCTGCCCTCGAGCTACGAGACCTTCTCGCTCGTCACCTTCGAGGCTGCCGCGAGCGCGCTGCCGCTGCTGGCCACGCCCGTCAACGGCGTACGCGAGCTGCTGCGCGACGGCGAGAACGGCTTCACCATCGGCCGCGACCCCGAGCCGATCGCGGCGCGCCTGCGTGCCCTCGGCGCCGACGTCGCTCTGCGCGAGCGCCTGGGCATGCGCGCACGCGAGTCCGCGCTCGCCTTCAGCTGGGAGGCGATGGTGCGAAAGCACCACGAGCTGTACGAACGGCTGGCGCCCGCGTCCTAGACGCACCCCCGCCCGCGCGCCCAAGCGCGCCCGTGGCGGCTTCCTATGAGCGCCGCGCGGCGTGCTCGAGCAGGCGCTCGAGCGGGTCGGTGGCGGCGCTCACGGTGAACAGCTGCTCGACCTTGGCCCTGCCGGCCTCAGCCAGTCGCTCGCGCAGCGCCGGGTCCGCGCGCAGCCGCCGCAGCCGCTCGGCCAGCGCCTCGGCGTCGCCCTCCGGGAAGGTGAGCCCGCCGCCGGTCAGCTCGATCAGCCACGGGATCTCGCCCGAGTCCGACCCGACGACCGGCACGCCGCACCACAGCGCCTCGACGATCACCCGCCCGAACTGCTCCTTCCACGTCGGGGTCGTCAGCGACGGCAGCGCCAGCACGTCGAGTTGAGCGTAGCCCGCGGCCATCTGCTCGTGGCTGAGGTCGTCGAGCACGCGCACGCTCGAGCCCGGGATCGACTGGCCCTCGAGCTCGCCGCGCAGCTCGCCGTCGCCGATCAGCAGCAGCTCGACCGGCTCGACGAGCAGGCGCACCGCGGCAAGCAGGTCCGTCAGCCCCTTGCTCGCAACAAGCCGCCCGGCGTAGCCGATGGTGAACGGACGCGAGCCGGCGCCCTCGTCGTGAGCGCCGCCCTGCCCGTGGACGCCGTCGGCGATAGCAGGCGCCGGCCCCCAGTCGGGCACGGCATGGGGTGAGAGCTCGACCTCCCCGCGTGCGCCCCAGGCGCGGGCGAGGCGCCCGGCGCTTTCCGAGCGTGCTGCCACGAACGCCGCCCTGCGCAGCACGCGCGAGCGCATCCAGCGCACCGGGGCGGGCAGGTGACGGTCGATGTTCTCGGCGCACTGCACGCCGAAGGGCACCCCCAGACGAGCGAGCGCGAGGCTCCACTGGGTCGCGGCGAAAGAGAACGGCTCCGCCTCCAGGAACGCCACGTCGGGGCGAAAGCGAGCCGCGATCGCCCGGCATCGCGCCAGGTAGAAGTGGCGCTGGGGATGGCCGCGCAGCGCCACCGGCTCACGCAGGAGCGTCTGCTCCATGCCGCTCAGCACCTGCGGATAGAAGTCGCGCTGGTCGTACTCGCTGCGCCAGCGGCTCGGCAGCACGATCTCGAGCTGCCATCCGCGCCGCATCAGCTCGCGGTAGACCTCCTGGTTCACGCTGACCACCGACGGGTGGCTGACGACGAGCAGGCGTGCGTCCGAAGAGGCCCGCGCGGCAGCGTCGAAAGGCGCCGTTCCAGAGCGCTCGCGCGGTGCCTGTGCGGGGTCTTCCGTGGGGGGAGAAAGCGGCATGGGAGGGGCGCTATCGTTGCACGCACGCTTGCTCGGAGGCGACATCGGCGCGATACTCTTTAGCCGCAAATTACGCCCCTCCATACGATGGCTGCTGAATGGCCACGGACGGACCTGTAGCCGATGAACGAGACCACCGACGCCATTGCCATCTTCGCTCCGCTGTGGAGACGCAAGTGGCTGATCCTGCTGGTCGGACTCGTCGTCGGCGCGGCCAGTTACCTGTACTACCGGCACGCGCAGCGCGTGTTCCAGGCGAACACGCAGATCTACCTGGGCGCGAGCGCCGAAGAACAGGCGCCCGGTGAAAAAACGAGCGGCAAGAGCCTGACGACCAACGTCGCCAATCAGGCGCAGATCATCAACTCGATCGTCGTCGAAAAAGTCCACCTGCAGCTGCGTCGCGAAGGCAAGGTGACGGCGATCCGCGGTAGCAAGGTGCGCGCCAAGGGCGCCGAAAAAAGCGAGTTCATAACGATCACGACCGAAGCGCACACGGCGACCGGCGCAGCCCTGCTGGCGAACCTCGTCGCGCAGGCATACGTGCGCCGCCAGCACGCCGCGCACGCGCGCTCGATCGAAAAGGCGATCGCGGTCACCCGCCGCCAGCTGCGCCGGATCGAAGCCTCCACGGTGGCCCAGACTCCGGCCAAACAGACCCCGGCCGAAGCGAAAGCCGAAAAAGGCGCCGAAGCCGGCGGCGGCGAAGCAAAAACGGGCGAAGGCAAAGGGGCGGGAGGGCCGACCACGGCGAGCATCCTGCAGGCGGCGAACCTGAGCAGCAAGATCAACCAACTCGAATCGAGCCTCGCCGTAACGGGCGCGCAGCAGGTCAGGCCCGCCACGGCAGCGGCCACCCAACAGCTCGCCCCCAAGCCCCGCAAGAATGCGATCTTCGGCTTCGTCATCGGCATCGTGCTGGCCTCGATCGCGGCCTATGCGCTCGGCCGCTTCGACCGTCGGCTGCGCTCCCTCGTGGGGATCGAGGGGGTCTTCGGCCTGCCGACGCTCGTCGGCCTTCCCAAAGTGCGCCAGCCGATCGTGTTCCGCGAGGGGCGGCCCTCGCCCTCGCGCTTCCTGCTCGAGCCGCTCAGGCGCCTGCACACCGTGTTCCAGCTCGGCACCTCCGGGCCGGTGCCGCACAACGGCCAGGGCGCGCTGCGCACTTCGCCACGGGTGCTCCTGTTCACGAGCGCCGACGCGGGCGACGGCAAGTCGACGGTCGTCGCCGATCTCGCGCTCGTACAGCGTGACGCGAACCAGCGCGTGGCGATCGTGGAGGCCAACTTCCGCCGACCGGTGCAGGCGAAGCTGCTCGGCCTCAGCGGCCCCGTGGGGCTCGCCGAGGTGCTCGTCGGCTCGGTGCCGCTCGCCGATGCGATGCAGCGAGTGCACTCGGATGAGCCGCCGATGCCCGCCTACTCGTCCCCGGCGCAATCCGAGGCGGGCGCGACGACGATGGTGCAGGCTCGCGCAGGCTCGCTGTCGCTGCTGGGTGGCGGCGGAGCCGTGTCGAACCCGCCCGCGCTGCTCGGCAACGGGTCGGTGTCCGGGCTGCTGCGCTCGCTGTCGGAGGACTATGACTACGTGCTCGTCGACGCGCCCTCGCCGCTCGAAGTGAGCGACGTGATGCCCCTGCTTCCGCTCGTCGACGGCATCGTGATCGTCGCTCGCGCCGGACACACGCGCGAGGCGTCCGCCCAGCGCCTGATCGAGTTGCTCGCGCGCACCGCCTCGGCCCCCGTCCTCGGGGTGGTCGCGAACTGCGTCTCGCGTAAGGAAATCGAGCGATTCGGCTTCGCGGCCTCGAACGGGCCGGGCAAGCTGATCGGGCGATGAACGTCCCTCACCCGCGGCTGGCCGGGCCCGTCGGGGTGGGTCATCCGACCGTCCGCGACCGGCGCTTCCAGGACGTGGCCGCCGTTGGTTTGGCGGGGCTGATCCCGATCGCGATCGGGCTCGGGCTGACGCTCGGGATACCGCACCCCAACCTCCCGCTCGTGCTCGGCTGCATCCTCGCGGCGCTGGTGGTCGTCGGCCTGATCGTGTGCACCCGGCTCGAGGTGACCGTCTCGCTGCTGGCGATCTACCTGCTGATGATCGACGGCCCGGTCAAGCTCGGCATCGGCGGCGGCGAAGCCACCGCCGCCGTTCGCAACGTGCTGACGGCGGCGGTCTGCCTCGGTGCGGTGCTGCGCATCGTCGCTCGGCGCGAGCGGATCAGGTTGCCGCCGCTCTCGGCGTGGGTGCTTGGTTTCGTCGCGATCGTGCTGATCGAGGCCTTCAACCCAAAAACGGCCGGAATCCTGAAGATCCTCGGTGGCTTTCGACAGCAGTTGCAGTGGCTGCCGTTCTTCTTCTTCGGCTACGCGCTGATGCGCTCGAAGAAGCGCTTTCGCCAGCTGTTCGTGATCGTAGGCGTATGCGCGCTGGCGAACGGGATCGTCTCGTCGTATCAGACCGGGCTCTCGCCGGCCCAGCTCGCCAAGTGGGGGCCCGGATACGGCGCCAAGGTCACGGCCGGTCAGGTCGGGGGTAAGAGCTCGTCGTCGCGCACATACTTCAGCGAAGGCGAAGCGCGCGTACGGCCGCTCGGGCTCGGCGCCGATGCCGGCTTTGGCGGCGGCGTGGGCGTGATCGCGCTGCCGTTCTCGCTGGCGCTGTTCGCCACCTGGCGCGCGCGGCGAAGATGGATCGCGGCCGTGCTCTGTCTCGGGGGGCTCGTCGCCGTCGTCACCGGGCTCGGGCGCCTGCAGGTCGTCGGCGCGGCGCTCGGCGTGGTCGCCTTCGCGATGCTGGTGGCGCTGTCAGGGCGGCGCATGACCCGCGCCTTCGGCGCGATGCTCGCGATCGTCGTGCTCGCCGTTCCGCTGGGCTTCCTGTTCGTCTCGGCGATCCGCCCGGGCACGTTCAAGCGCTACGAAAGCATCGAACCGAGCACGGTCGCCGAAACGGCGCCGACGCACAAGGCGGGCTCGTGGCAGAAAATCCCGTCGCTTCTCGAAAAGGCGCCATTTGGCGTGGGGCTCGGCACGGTCGGTGCAGCAGGCGGCTTCGGCGGCAGGATCACAGAACTGGTCGAAGGGCACACGGTCAGCGCCGAGACGCAGTACAACTTCATCGCCGATGAACTCGGAGCGCCGGGGCTGCTGCTCTGGATCGGGCTCTCGGTCTATGTGATCGTGCTCACCGTCCGCCGCCTCCGACATACGCCCGACGGCGACCTCGTGATCTGCCTCGCCGGTGCGATGGCGCCGTTCATCGCGCTTACGCTCGAGGGATTTTCCGGGCCATTCACGACAAGCGCCGCGTCGGGACCGTACTTCTGGTTCGCGATCGGCATAGCCGCGTACTGGTTCGGCACGGGCAGGCACCGGGACGCTGTTGCGCGGGACCAGCCGCAATGAGCGCGCGGCCCAGCAACGGTGGCGGTCTCAACGCCGTGGGCGCCGTGTCCGGTGCACGAGCGGGCGTGCCGCCCGGCAAGCCGCCGGCCGGCGGTGGCAAGCAGACGCCGATCTCGATGCGCTCGCGACTCTCGCTGCTGATCGGCGACAAGCGCCGCTCGGTCGTTGCGCTCGCCGTCTGCTCGATCCTCTCGGGGTTCACCGAATCGGCCACGCTCGCGCTGATCGCGCAGGTCGCCGCACAACTCGGGACCGGCGGCAAGCACGTGGCGACGCACATCGGTCCGATCCACGTGGACTCGTCGGTTCGCACCCTTGTTTTCATCGCCTTCGCCCTCACGCTCGTGCGTGCCGCGCTGCAGATCCCGATCTCGGTGTTGCCCGCGCGGATCGCCGCCGACGTCCAGGCGAACATGCGCCGCAGGCTCTTCGAGGCGTTCACCCACGCCTCGTGGGCGATGCAGTCGCGCGACCGCGAGGGGCATCTGCAGGATGTGATGACCACTCAGACGATGCAGGCCACCAACGGCGCGATCCAGACGACGATCCTGATCACCTCGCTGTTCACGTTCCTGGTGATGATGGCCTCGGCGCTGTTGCTGAATGCGATCGCCGCAGTCGTCGTCGCCATCGCCACGTTCGCGCTGTTCGGTCTGCTGCGACCGCTTCGTGCCCGAGGCGTGGCTAATTCGCGAGGGCTGTCGCGATCGCAGGTGGAGTTCGCCGGCGGCGTGGCCGAGTCGATCCGCGTGGCAGAGGAGACCAAGGTGTTCGGTGTGGCCGGCACCCAGCGCGCCCGCGTCAACGAGCTGATCGAGAGCTCGTGGGGCTTCTTCTACCGCTCCCAGGTCCTCGCGAAACTCGTCGGCAATCTCTACCAGAGCCTGATCCTGATCCTGTTGGTGCTGGCGATCGGCGGTATCTATCTCGCCGGCGGGCACCACGTCGCTTCACTCGGCGCGGTCGTGCTCGTGCTCGTGCGGGCCGGCACGAGCGGACAGCTCGTCCAGGGCGCCTATCAGGGCCTGGCGCAATCGCTGCCGTTCATCGAGCGCTCGCAGGAGAACGCGCAGCTGTACCTGGACAGTGCGCTGAAGTTCGGGGACGTGCCGCTGGGCCGGGTGGACTCGATCACCTTCGCGCACGTCTCCTACGCCTACAACCCGGGCGAGCCGGTGCTGAGCGATCTCAGCTTCCAGGTCTCAGGCGGCGAGGTGATCGGCATCATCGGGCCATCCGGCGCCGGCAAGTCGACGCTCGTGCAGCTGCTGCTGCAGTTGCGCCGGCCCGACGAGGGGCGCTACCTCCTCAACGACACCCCCGCGCCCGACGTCGCGCGCGAGGACTGGTACCGGCAGGTGTCCTACGTGCCACAGGAACCCCGCCTGCTGCACGCATCCGTCACGGACAACATCCGCTTCTTCCGCGAGATCGACACCGAGGGGGTCGAACGCGCCGCACGCCTCGCGCGCATCCACGACGACATCATGAGCTGGCCGGCCGGCTACGACACGATCGTGGGGCCGCGTGCGGATGCCGTCTCCGGCGGGCAGCAGCAGCGCATCTGCCTGGCGCGCGCGCTCGCCGCGCGCCCCGAGGTGCTCGTGCTGGACGAGCCCACCAGCGCGCTCGACCCGCATTCGGAGACCCTGATCGGCGAGTCGCTCACCGCGCTCAAACACGAGCTGACGCTGTTCATCATCGCCCACCGCATGTCGACCCTCGACATCTGCGACCGCGTGATGGTGATCGTCGACGGCCGACTCGTCGCATTCGACACCAGGGCGCTGCTGGAGACGCAGAACGCGTACTACCGGCACGCCTCGCAGCTCGCCGCCGGGCCGTCCTCGCGCTGATGGCCGAGGGGCGGGTCCCCGACTTCTTCATCGTCGGCCAGCCGAAGAGCGGGACGACCGCGCTGTACTCGATGCTGCGTCGCCACCCGCAGATATTCCTGCCCGAGAGCAAGGAGCCGTGGTTCTTCGCCGATGAGCTGCACGAGCGGACGCCGCCGCGACCGGAAGGCACGGCGCGCACGCTCGAGCAGTACCGCGCCCTGTTCGCCGCGGCCCAGCCCGGTCAGATCGTCGGGGAGGCGACGCCGCTGTATCTGTGGTCGCGCACGGCCGCGTCACGGATCGCCGAGGTGAAGCCGCAGGCTCGGATCGTCGCGATCCTGCGCGAGCCCGCCGAGCTGCTTCGGTCTCTGCACCTGCAGTTCCTCGAGAGCTACGTGGAGACCGAGCACGACCTCGCCAGCGCGCTCGCGCTCGAGCCCGAGCGGCGTGCCGGGCGCAGCATCCCGAGGCACACCTACTGGCCGAAGGCGCTGCTCTACTCAGAGCACGTCCGCTACGTAGAGCAGCTTCGTCGCTATGAGAACGTGTTCCCACGCGAGCAGATGCTCGTGCTGATCTATGACGACTTTCGCGCGGACAACGAGGGCACGGTCCGCCAGGCGCTGCGCTTCCTCGGCGCCGACGAGTCGATCGCGGTCGGCTCGGTTCGTGCGAACCCAACCGTGCGCCCCCGCTCGCGGGCGCTGAACGAGCTGATCCATGCGGTCTCGGTGGGACGCGGGCCGGTCTCGCTCGCCGTCAAGGGCGCGGTCAAGGCGGTCACCCCACGACAGGCGCGCAGGCGCGCGCTGCGCGCCGCCAAGCAACGGGTGCTCTACGCCCAGCCAGGCCCCCCCGACGAGCCCTTGATGCTCGAGCTCCGCCGACGCTTCGCCCCCGAGGTGGTTGCGTTGAGCGAGCACCTCGGCCGCGATCTGGTCTCGCGCTGGGGGTATGACGCTCTCTCCTGAGACCGATTGACCCCGCGGAGCGCCTGCGGGCATCTGCAACAATTGCGCCCGCCATGGCAAAGTCGGCTCCGCTTGCGACATCTTCAGTCGAGCGTCCCGGGCCGCCTTCGCCGGAGCCCGACCTGCGCCCAAAGGTCGCCTATGTGATGGGCGCTGGGCGCAGCGGCTCGACGATCCTTGGCATCGCACTCGGCAACTGCGACGGCGTCGTCTATGCGGGTGAGATGGACAAGTGGCTGCGCCGCGCCGGCGATCCGCCATTGGGGGGGGAGGAGCGCGAGCTCTTCTGGCGGGCCGTGCGCGAGCGCGTCGATGTCTCGCCCGCGCTGACGGGCAAGGTCGCGCGCTGCCTCGAGGCATCCTCGGCGCCCTTCCGCATGCGCTTCTGGGGCAGCCAGCGCAAGTTGCGCCGCCCCTACCGCGAATTCGCCGGCGAGCTCTATCGTGCGATCTCGCGCGTCGCGTCGGCCCCGCAGGTCGTCGACACCTCGCACTTCCCCCGGCGCGCACGCGAGCTGCAGCACGTCGAGGGGATCGAGCTGTACCTCCTGTTCATCGTGCGCGACCCGCAGAGCGTCGTCGCCTCGTGGGACCGCGACGACGTCGTCGAGCCCCGCTTCACGATGCTCCAGACCAACGCCTACATGTGGCTGACCCACCTGATCTCGCTGTTCGTCTTCCTGCGTCATCCGCGCGAGCGCCGGCTGCTCGTGCGCCACGAGGACTTCGTCGCCGACCCGGCGGCCGTCGTGCGCGACATCCTCGACTGCATGGGCTCCTCGGCCCCGCTGCCGGACTTCGGCGAGCTGAAGACCGGCGTCGCCTTTCAGGGCAACCGCATCGCCCGCTCGGAGGTCGTCTCGCTCAACGGGAGCGTCGCGCCCCCCGCGCGTGTCTCGCGCGTGACGTCGGTCCTGCAACTGCCCTGGAAGCTCGTGTTCGCGCGCCTGGGCCCGGTCGCCGGCGACCCCACGCGCCTGCGCCGGACGCGCTCGGAAGCGGCCTGAGCGGCGCACGATGAGCTCGATCTCGGCTGCGCAGCGCGGTAGCGCCCACGGTGCACCCGCCGCATCGACGCCCACGCGCGTGATCTACGTGATGGGGGCCGGTCACAGCGGCTCGACGATTCTTGGGGTGGCCCTCGGCAATTGCGCTGACGTGTTCTACGCGGGCGAGGTCGACGAGTGGCTGCTGAAGGGCAGCGGCCGCTTCGGCGGCGAGGAGCGCCGGCGCTTCTGGGGGGCCGTGCGCAGCGAGATGGGGGAAGCGGCCGACGGACTGTTCGGCGAGCGCGTGAACCGTCTGATCGAGCGCTCGTCGGCGCCGCTGCGGATCGACCGCCGCCTGCAGCGCCGGCGCATCCTGCCCGGCTACCGGCGCGCCACCGAGCGCCTGTTCGCGGCGATCGCGCGCGTGGCCGGCGTGGGCTACGTCGTGGACACCTCGCACTTCCCCCTGCGCGCGCGCGAGCTTCAGCGCCTGTCCGGGATCGAGCTGCACCTGATCTTTCTGACGCGCGACCCGCAGGCCGTGGTCGAGTCGAACGTGCGCGAGATCAGCCGCCACGAAGTCGCCGAGCGGCGCGTGCGCGTGCTGGGCACGAACGTCGGGCTGTGGCTCACGCAGCTGCTGTCTATCTACGTGTTCCTGCGCCAGCCGCGCGCGCGCAGGATCTTGCTGTGCTACGAGGACTTCGTCGCCGACCCCGCCGGCGTGCTGCGCCAGCTGCTCGACCACGCCGGCTCAGACGCGCCGCTGCCCGACCTCGGGGCGCTCTCGGTGGGCGTACCGCTCGAGGGCAACCGGCTGCTGGCGGCCGAGACGATCTCGATCCGCGCGCCGCGCGCGCCGGTCGCCCGCTGGTCGCTGCTGACGACGCTGCTGCAGTGGCCCTGGCAATCCGCGCTTGGCTTGCTGCGGCCCGTCGCTCGGGCATCGTCGCGCGAGACTGCGACGGCCCCAGGCCGGCCCGCCGGCGGCGGCGAGTAGGCGTGCACCCGCTACGGCGCACGATGGCCTTCCTCGGCCGGCGACTCGGTCGCCCCGAGCTGCTCGCGGCGGTATACGCGCCGGCGCGCCAGGCGCAGCTCGAGGAGGTCGGCATCGCCGCCGTGCTCGCCGCCGCGCTCGGGCGCGACGGAACGTACGTCGACGTGGGCACGAATCGCGGTCAGGTGCTGCGCGAGGCCGTGCGCGTCGCTCCCAACGGGCGGCACATAGCGTTCGAGCCGATTGCGGCGCTGGCCGCCGAGGTGCGGCGCTCGTTCCCGCAGGTCGACTGCCGCGGGCTCGCGATCGGCGCGCGCCGTGAGCAGGCCGAGTTCTGCCACTTTCGCAAGCTCGACGGCTGGAGCGGGCTGCGGCGCAGCCGCGAGATAAGCGACGAGCGCGGCGACCCGGAGTTCATCACGGTGCAGGTCTCAACGCTGGATGAGGAGCTCGACGGGGTCGAGCCCGCCGTGCTCAAGATCGACGTCGAGGGGGCCGAGCTCGAGGTGCTCCAGGGCGCTCGCGGGCTGCTCGCTCGCGCGCGGCCGCTGATCGTCTTCGAGCACGTCCTCGGCGCGGCGGCGCTGTATGGAGCGCCGCCGGCGGCGCCATGGGACCTGCTCGCCGAGCTCGGCTACGAGGTCTTCGCCGTGACGGGCGAGGGCCCGATCGACCGCGCCGCGTTCGCCGCCAACGAGACCGTCGTCAACTGGCTGGCGCGACCGGTTCGGGAGCCAGCGCCGACGCCGGGGCCCCGGTCACCGTCAGCGTGAACGGCGCGCTTGCGCTGCCCGCGTTGAAACCGTCGCTCGGAACGCGCACCCGCAGCGTGGCCGAGCCTGCGGTCGCGAACGTGCGCGAGAGCGTGAACGTGCCATCCGCGGCCACCGTCGCCGATGCGATCGCGTGGAAGCCGACCCCGAACGCTCCGCGCCGGTCGAGCACCACGGTCGTGCCCGCGCGCGCGGGGCTGACGGTTCCCGACAGCGTGAGCTGTTCGCCGGCCGCGATCGAGGTCGGCGGGCCGCTCAGCGTGAGCACGTACTTGACGCCCTCGAACAGGGGAATCGACCGCGTGGCCGAGTCGCTCACCTCGTAGTAAGTGCTCTGCTCGGGAGTCTGGAGGAACTGGTAGTTGCCGGAGTCGTCGGCGGTGCTCGTCGCGACCGGTGCGAACGAGCCGTTCCTGGTGCGCGCGAGCAGCGTCACCGTCTGGCCCGGCGCGTCCGCTGCGACGCCGCTGATCGTGACCGTCTGGCCGAAGGGGATCGGGTCGGCCGAGGTCTCGATCGTCAGGCGTGGATTCTGGGGCTGCGGGACCATGTACGTGACCGCTTCGGAGATGCCAGGGGCGTTCGCGCCCTTCGGGTGCGCGAGCACGCGCACCTTGGCTTCGCCCGGGATCTTGAAGGCGCGGCTGATCGAGAAGCTGCCATCGACGACGTCGCCGTAGGCGATCGTGCGCCACTGTTCCCCGTCGGCGGGGTAGGACACCTGCAGCGCGACGCGCGCGCCCGGGGCGGCCGGGGCGACCGTGCCGGTGAACGTGGCCCGGCGGGCCTGGCGGACATGGCCACCCTGCGTCCCGGCGGCCGAGGCCGCGGGCGCCACGGGTGCGTTCAGGGTGACGACCGGCGCGACGCGCACGGCCGTGTGAGCGCCATGGCGCCCGAGGCGCACACGGAAGCGGGTGTTCGCAGACAGCGTGACCGGTGACAGCTGGTAGGAGCCGTCGGCTTCGGTGCTCACCGTCGCCAGCGCTGCGAAGGCGCGTCCGCCGCCGCCGCCGCCCTGCTGGGCCCGTTCGATGCTCACCTGGCGCCCGGCGGCAGCGGCGGCGGCCGCGGATTCACCCGTGGCCGGGCAGGTGACCTTTCCGGAGACCGTCACTGCTTCACCGGCCGTGATCAGCGACGCGCTGGTCTGGATGCTCATCCTGCAGCCCCGCGTGGATGCGGCCGGTGCAGGCGGTGTCGCCGGCGCGGAGGCTTCGCCGGTGTCGGTCGTGCCCGCGTGGCGAGCGGCGCGTTCCTGGGCCCGGGCTGCCTGGCGCTGGGAGCGTTCGGCCAGTCGTTCGGCCCGGGCGGCCGCGCGTTCTTCCCTGCGAGCGGCGCGCATCTGGGCTCGTTCGCGCGCGCGGGCTTCCCGTTCCTGCAGGCGGGCTTCGCGTTCCTGCAGGCGGGCTTCGCGGTCGGCGGCGCTGGCGCTGACGGCGCGCGCGAGGTGGCGCGGGTGGGCAGACGCGACCAGCGGCGTCGCGCCGAAGCCGGCGAGGGCGCTCAGCGCAGCGATTGTGAGAAGGGTCGCGCGCGGCGACCGGGCGATCTTTTTGGGCACTTGCGCTCCTCTTCTCGGAAGGCGAGGTGGTATCGGGTAGGTGCTTCGCGTCCCTATCGGCAGGGGTGCGTGCGCGCTTGACAGCGCAAGGGCGCCGTTAGACTTTCGTGCCATGACGGCTCGGGCTGAACGATCCGCTGTCATGCCCGAGCCCGTGCAGCGACCTCGTTACGCTTTGCGGTATGACGGCATCGGCTGACCCTCGATCCGCCGCGCGGGGTCAGGCGACCGCGCCGGCCCCCGTGGAGGGGCGGATGCCGGACTTCTTCATCGTCGGACACCCCAAGTGCGGCACGACGGCGCTGTACGAGATGCTGCGGACCCACCCGCAGATCTACATGCCGGAGCTGAAGGAGCCGTGGTTCCTCGCGGACGACATGGCCGCGCGGTTTCAGCCGCCGCGCTCGGCCGAGCCGCCGGAGACGCTCGAGCAGTACACGCGGCTGTTCGCCGCGGCGGAGCCCGGCCAGCGCGTGGGCGAGGCATCCTCGGCCTACCTGCTCTCGGGTACGGCGGCCGAGCGGATCGCCGCGCTGCGTGCAGACGCGCGCATCATCGCGATCCTGCGCGAGCCGGCGAGCTTTCTGCGCTCGCTGCACATCCAGCTGCTGCGCACGCACGTGGAGTCGCAGAAGAGCTTCGCCAAGGCGATCGCGCTCGAGCCGGCGCGGCGCGCGGGCAAACGAATACCGCGACGCTCGCACCGCCCTCAGCTGCTGCTCTACTCCGACCACGTCCGCTACGTCGAGCAGCTGCGCCGCTACCACGCGGCGTTCGGCACCGAGCAGGTGCTCGTGCTGATCTACGACGACTTCCGCGCGGACAACGAGGGCACGGTGCGCAGGGTGCGCCGCTTCCTCGGCGTCGAAGAGGACGTCCCGGTCGAGCTCAGGGACGCCAACCCGACGGTCAAGGCGATGCGCTCGCAGCAGCTCGACGAACTGGTCAACGTCGTCTCGGTCGGCCGCGGGCCGGTCTCGCGCGCGGTCAAGGCCGGGCTCAAGGCCGTCACGTCGAGCGCCCTGCGCGACCGCGCCCTGCGCGCCACCCAGCGCCATGTCGTGATGGGCCGCCCGCAGCCCGTGGACGAGCGGTTGATGCTCGACCTGCGCCGGCGCTTCAAGGGCGAGGTGGTCGCGCTGAGCGAGTATCTCGATCGCGACCTCGTGACCCTCTGGGGTTATGACAGCCTCGACTGAGGTCGGGGGGCTGGACAGCGACGCCGACAGCTCGCCGCTCGGCGATCGCTGGCGCGAGCGCGCGCGTCGCGAGCAGCGGGCCGCGATGCCGCGCGGCGATGTGGTGCTCACGTGCTCGGCGCCGCTCGGTACGGGCGGCCTCGGGCGACACCTGAGCGAGCTCGAGGCGGCTGTGCGCTCCGTCAACGAGCGCCCGCCGATCTGCATCAGCGGCGACCGTCCGGCGCGGGACTCGCTGGCAGGGGAGTCCCGCGCGGCGCGCGGAGACGTCCGCATCCCGAGCTTTGGGCGCATTCTGGCGCGGATTCCGCTGGTGGCTCCCGGGGTGCGCACGTGGGCGCACATGAGCGAGTTCGACTCGCTCACCAAGAGAAGCCTGCCTCGCGCCGATCACCTGATCGCCTTCAATGGCCAGGCGCTCGCGCAACTGCGCGCCGCCCGGCGGGCCGGCTACGAGTCGGTCGCGCTGGTCTCGGCCAACTCGCACATGCGCCAGGTGCAGCGGCGGCACGCGGAGGCGCGCGAGCGCTATCCGCTGGAGGGCTCGTGGACGACGCACATGCTCGCACGCAACCTCGCCGAGTACGCGCTCGCCGACCGCGTCTACTGCGCCACCGACTACATCCGCGACTCGTTCCTCGAGCAGGGCGTTCCCGAGCAGCGGCTCGTGCCCTTCCCGCTCACGCCCGACCCCCGCTACGCGCCGCTGTCGCCCGCACACGACGGGCTCGAGCGCGAGCCCGGCGGCGGGCGTTCCGGACGCGACAGCGGCTCGAGCCGCTTCGAGATCGTCTACGTCGGCAGCCTGCACGTGCACAAGGGCGTGCCGCTGCTGATCGATGCCGTCCGCAGGCTCGCGCACGCCGACCTCGCGCTCACGCTCGTCGGCGGCTGGGGCACGCGCGGCATGCGCCGCTTCGTGCAGGGCGCCTGCGCGGCCGACCGGCGCATCGTCGTCGCCCCCGGCGATCCGCTGCCGCACCTGCGTCGCGCCGCGCTGTGCGCGCACCCGGCTTACGAGGACGGTTTCGGCTACGCGCCGGCCGAGGCGCTGGCATGCGGCGTGCCCGTGCTCGTCAGCGAGGACACCGGCATGAAGGAGCTGATCGACTCGCCGCGCCGGGGGCTGACGCTGCCCACCGGCGACCTCGATGCGCTCGCGCAGGCGATCGACGCTGCCTACCGCGGTGAGCTCTTCGCCCGCTGAGCAGGGCGCGCCGGCGCTGCGCGTCGCGGTCGTCGGCGTCTCGACCGACCCGCTCACGTGCGGTGTGCGCGATCACGCGACGCTGCTCGCGCGGGCGCTCGAGGCGCACGGCGTTTCCTCTTCGCTGCATTGGCTCTCGCGCGAAGAGCGCACGCTGGCCGGCTCGCGGAGGGAGCTCGACGCCTTCGCGCACGAGCTCGGCTCGGCGCTTGCCGCCTCGCCGCCGGACGCGGTGCTGCTGCACTACTCGGCCTTCACCTTCTCTTTCCGCGGCGTGCCGCTGTTCGTCCCGGCCGTGCTGTCGGGCGTGCGACGCTCGCGGGCGCCGCTCGTCACGGTGCTGCACGAGTACGCCTATCCATGGGGGCGCGCCGGCCTGCGCGGAACGGTCTGGGCGATCACTCAGCGCGCCTTCCTGCTCGAGCTGGCGCGCGCCTCGGCCGCGCTGGTCGTGACCGCCGACTTCCGCGCGAGCGAGCTCGCGGCGCGCCGCTGGCTTCCGCGACGGCGAATCGAGGTCGCTCCGGTCTTCTCCAACCTGCCGGAGCCACGCCGGGGTGGCGCGGATACGGCGCAGCAGACGGCGGCTGTCGGCCTGTTCGGCTACGCCTCGGAGGGCACGTCGGTGGAGGTGGCGCTCGATGCACTGCGGCTGCTGCGCGAGCAGGGCCGCGCGGTCGAGCTGCGGCTGCTCGGGGCCCCGGGTGCCGACTCCGAGGGCGGCCGCGCGTGGTGCGCGGCCGCGGCCGCGCGTGGGGTGGACGCGGCGCTGTCGTTCACCGGTTGGGTCTCGGCGCAGGAGCTTGCGGACGCGCTGGCCGCCTGCGACGGACTCCTGTTCGCCGACTCCTCGGGCCCCACGTCGCGCAAGACCACGCTCGCGGCTTCGCTCGCCTCGGGCAGCCCGCTCGTGGCGATCGACGGGCCGCGCCGCTGGCAGGCGCTGGCCGACGCGGAGGCGGCCCGCATCGTCGCGCCGACCGCGCAGGCGCTCGCCGACGGGATCGGCGCGCTGCTCGAAGACGAGGCCGAGCGCGCGCGGCTCGGCGAGCGCGGGCGCGCCTTCGCCCAGCGGGAGATGAGCGTCGAGCGCGCCGCTCAGGTGCTCGCCCAGCTGCTGCGGGCGATCGCGTAGGCATCGCGCAGCGCCTGCACGTGGCGCTCGCGCGAGAAGGTGGCGGCCACCAGCTGGCGACCCGCCTCGCCCATCGTGGCCTGGCGTCCCGGGTCGGCCAGCAGCCGCTCGAGCGCGCCCGCGAGCGCGGGCGCGTCGCCCGGAGCGACTCCCAGACCGTTCTCGCCGGGCCGCAGCCAGTCGGTGATGCCTCCCGTTTCGCTGGCCACGACGGGCCGCCCGGCCGCCAGCGCCTCGATGCCGACCAGGCCGAACGGCTCGGGCCAGACCGAGGGGATCGCCACGACGGAGGCTTCGGCGAGCTCGCGCGCGAGCTGCTCCGGCTCGAGCCAGCCCGTGAAGGAGACGCGGCCCTCCACGCCGAGGCGGTGCGCCAGCCGGCGCATCGCGGCCAGCCGCAGACCGTCGCCGCAGATCACGAACTCGCCATCGACGCCGCGCGCCGCGCGGATCAGCACGGCGACGCCCTTCGATGTGACGATGCGCCCCGCGAAGACGACGCGCCGCCGCCGCTCGTGGCCCGAGCCGGTGTGCGGATCCATCGTCGTGAACAGCGGCACCACGCGACGGCGCTCGACGCCGTTGATCGTCAGGTGGCGATCGATCGCGCTCGAGTACGAGACGACCAGGTCGGCGGCCCGGAGCGCGTTGCGGCCGCGCTCGGCGCGGCCGTAGGAGGCGGGCAGCCAGCGCGGGTCGTGCGTGTGCGCGCAGCCGCGCAGCAGCAGGTTCGGCACGCAGCCCGGGCCGTGCGCGCGCATGCACTCCTGGCCCGGGCGGAAGTAGTGCACGCCGGAGGTGCAGGCCGTGTAGCCGTGCAGGCTGATCACGACCGGCGCCTGCGCGCGCATCAGCTCGAGCACGTCGGGGTCTTCGTACTGGTGCAGATGGATCAGCTCGGGGCTGGAGCGGAGCGCGTCGCCGAGCCGCTCCTGCGGCGAGGCCGTGGCGTCGAACAGTCGTGGGCTGTGGTGCAGCGCCACGCCGGGCACGCGGGCGCGCTCGTCGATCCGCGCCGCGGCCGCCGTGACCTGCAGCCCGGCACCGGCGAGTGCTTCGGCGCTCGTCATCGCGTGGGTCGCCACGCCGCCGTCGCGCGTCCAGCGCGGCGTGACGATCAACACGGAACGCGGCTGCGTCGGGGTCACGGGCGGCCCCGGCCCGTGCGGCGGCGGCTGGCGCAGCCGCTCAACGCGACGCGCCGATCGTGTCCCAGCTCACGCCCGAGCATGCGCGTGGCGTGCGATCCCGGCGCGGATCGCCGCTTCGAATTCGCGGGCACGCGTGTCATACGAGAGCTCCTCACGCAAGCCCGAGCGGTCGAACGCGCGCGGGAAGCCACCGGCCTTGGCCTGCGCCAGCTCGGACACGACGTCCTTCATCGCCTGCTCGTCGTCCGGCGCGACCAGCCACACGCCGGGCTTGCCCTCGAGGTAGTCCCAGTTCTCGCCGCGGGGGACGGCGGCGAGGATCGGGCGGTCGGTCATCAGGTACTCGTACGTCTTCGCCGAGATGCGCCCGCCGCGCGAGCCGTCCGGTCGCCTGGGGAGCGTGATGAAGAGCAGGTCGGCGCGGGCGAGCATGCCGGGGACCTGCTCGTGCGGCGCGGGACCGAGCACGCTCACGACCTCGTGCACGCCGGCGGCGGCGAGGGCACGCTCGACCACGTCCTGCGGGTAGGGGTTGCCGTACAGCACGAGTCGGAGCCGGCCGGCCCACTCGGGGTGCTCGGCGATCGCCGCCAGCATCGCGCGACCGATGGCGGCGGGCGAGGAGGTGCTCGGATCGAGCGCGATCAGCTCGTGGCGGCCGAGGCGCGTCCACGCGTCGTAGGCGCGCTTGAGCGCGCTCGCCGGAGCGTCCTGCCCGATCAGCGCCCACCAGCCCGACATCGCCCCAACGTAGGCGATCTCGAAGCCGTCGGCGCCGGGCTGCCCGGGTCCGAAGCGGGCGGCGTCGGCGCCGTAGCGGACGAGCCGGATCCGCTCCTGCACGTCCTGCGGCTGGCGCGCGCGCACGGCTTCGAGGTTGGTCTGGGACACGTAGACGGTCGTGTCGGCCGCGCGGGCGTAGCGATCCTCGAGCGCCCGCGCCAGCCGGTGGTGCAGCGCGCTGGGGAACTCGGGATGCATGTCCGAGCAAGTCGGTGAGTCGTCGAGGTTGAGAATCAGCGGCAGGCGGGTCAGGCGCCGCAGGGCGAGACCGGCCAGGCCGGCGGAGTAGGGCATCATGAACACGACTATCGCCTGCGGCCGGCGCTCGCGCGCCAGGCGCCTGCCGGCCCGGATCGCCGCCAGCACCCAGAAGATCGAGTCGTCGGGCCAGACGAGCAGCTCGATCAGCTTGCTCAGGCGCAGCCGCCTGAGCGCCGCCAGCAGCCGCCTCGGGCGCCGCCCGGCGACGACCTCGACGCGCATCGGCCCGCCCACCGTCGGCGGCTGCGCCGTCTCGGTGAGCACGGTGACGTCCCACTCGGCGGCCAGTCGCTGCAGCAGCGCGCTCGCGCGGATCGCCGTGGGCGTCGTGGCGGGCGAGAACGACTGCGATATGCACAGGAGCGCCGGGCGACTCATGGGCAAGCCAACCTACCAGCGGGATTCCGCCGTCAACCGTGGCCGCACGGCGCGCTCCACGCCCACTATGTTGCGCGCATGTGCGGAATCGCGGGCAGCACGAGGGATCCGGGCGCGGAGGACGTGCGCGCGATGTGCGCAACGCTCCGCCACCGTGGCCCGGACGACGAGGGAATCCACGCCGACGCCCGCAGCGGCGTCAGCATCGGCGCGCGGCGCCTGGCGATCATGGACATCGATGGCGGGCATCAGCCGCTGTCCAACGAGGACGGCACGGTCTGGGCGGCCTTTAACGGCGAGATCTACAACCACCGCAAGCTGCGCGAGGACCTGCGCGGCCGCGGGCACGTCTTCTCGACCAACGGCGACACCGAGGTGCTCGTGCACCTGTACGAGGAGTACGGCGAGGCGATGGTGCACGCGCTGGAGGGGATGTTCGCGTTCGCGCTCTGGGACGAGCGCGCGCGCCGGCTGCTGCTTGCGCGCGATCGCTTCGGCGAGAAGCCGCTGTTCGTGCACGAGCAGGGCGGCGAGCTGCTGTTCGCCTCCGAACTGAGCTCGCTGCTGCAGGTGCGTCCGCAGCTGCGTGAGCTGGACCCAGCCGCGATCGACGCGTTCTTCGTGTTCGCCTACGTCCCGGGCCCGGGCACGATCGTGCCCGGCGTGCGTCAGCTGCCGCCTGGGCACCTGCTCAGCTGGGAGCGCGATCTCGGCTGCAGCGAGCGCAGCTGGTGGTCGCCGCCGCGGCGGACGCTTCAGCGGCGCGACTCGTTGGGCTCGATCGCCGCCGAGGCCAGGCTGTTGCTGGAGGAGTCGGTGCGCACGCGCCTGGTGGCGGACGTGCCGGTCGGCGTGTTCCTCAGCGGAGGCGTCGATTCGACGCTCGTGGCCAGCGTCGCCGCGCAGGAGTCATCGACGCGACTGAAGACGTTCACGGTCGGCTACGACGTGGGCGGCGTCAACGAGACCGAGCGCGCACGGATCGTGGCCGAGCGCCTGCAGAGCGAGCACCACGAGGTCACGTTGACGCAGGCCGACGTGGCCGAGCGCGCCCCGCTGGTGCTCTCGCGCATGGATCAGCCGCTCGGCGACCGAGCGGCGCTGCCGCTGCACGCGCTCTCGCAGTTCGCGCGACCGCGGGTGACGGTCGCGCTCGGCGGCGAGGGCGCGGACGAGCTGTTCGGCGGCTACCCGCGCTATCGCTGGATCGAACGGGCCCGTCGCGTGCAGGCGGCGCTGCCGCGCCCGGCGCTCGACTCGCTCGGCTGGGCGCTGCGGCGCTCGGCGGGCTGGGCGCCGGCGGCGCGGGCGTCCAGGCGCCTGGCGCCGACGCCCGTGCTGGAGCGCAACCTCGATTGGGTCACCAGCGAGCGCCGCCACAGGCGCGCCGCGCTGTACGGGCCGCGGCTGGCCCAACTCGACGGCGCGCGCGTGCTCGGCGATCTGGCGGAGTGCGCGGGCGACCTGGACGGCGGCCCGGCGGCGCGCTGGCTGATGCACCTGGACCAGCGTCACTACCTGCCCGACGACGTGCTCGTGAAGACCGATCGCGCGAGCATGCTCGTCTCGCTCGAGATCCGGACGGCCTTTCTCCACGCAGGGCTGGCGGAGCTGGCGGGCTCGCTCGACACCTCGGTGCACCTGGCCGGCGCGGGCAAGGCGCTCGTGCACGAGATGCTTCCGCCCGGCCTCTTGCCGGATCGGCGCGGGGGCTCCTATCGCAAGACCGCCTTCCGAGTGCCGGCGGCGGAGTGGCTGCGCGGGCCGCTCGCGCCCACGCTGCGCCGTCAGCTCGAGCGCGGCGTCCTCTATGAGGAGGGCTATTTCGACCGCCAGGCGGTCGAGCGCCTCGTGCGTGAGCACGCGGACGCGCGCTGCGACCACAGCGATCAGCTGTGGCCGCTGCTGGCGCTGGGCCTGTGGGCCGACCGCTTCCATGGGCTCGAGCTCGCCTAGGCGCGGCGGCAGGCGCCCGCGCCTGCTGATCCTGACGCCCGACTTCCCGCCGGCTCCTGGCGGCATCCAGGTCGTCGCCCACCGGTTGGCGAGCGGCATCGACGACGCGTTCGAGACGACCGTCGTGGCGCCCGCGTCGGATGGCGCGGCGCGCTTCGACGCGGACAGCGGCGTGCGCACGCGCAGGGTGCGTGGCGGCGGGGCGCTGCGCGGCGGGCGCAACGCGCGGCTTAACGCGGTGGCGCTGGCGCGCGGGCTGGCGCTGCGTCCGCAGGTGACGCTGAGCATGCACATCGTGACGAGCCCGGCGGCGGCCGCCATCGCCGGCGCCACGGGGGCGCGCACGGTGCAGTACTTCCACGCCGAAGAGATCGGCGCCAAGCCGCGGCTGGCGGCGTTCGCGGCCGAGCGCGCGAGCGCGTCGATCGCGGTCAGCGAATACACGGCGGGGCTGGTCGCGGCGACCGGCGCGCGGGCGCGCGCCGTGCACGTGATCGGCAACGGCACCGACATCCCCGGCGACCCGAGCCCGCTCGATGACGTGCCCCCGACGATCCTCACGGTCGCGCGCATCGAGGAGCGCTACAAGGGTCATGACACGATCGTGCGCGCGCTGCCGCTCGTGCTGGCGAAGGTGCCCGACGCGCAGTGGGTCGTGATCGGCGATGGCTCGCTGCGTCCCGGCCTGGAAGCGCTCGCCGCGTCCTACGGCGTGACGCAGGCGATCCGCTTCCTCGGCGCGGTCTCAGACGAGGAGCGCAACCTGTGGCTGCGCCGCGCGCGCCTGCTGGCGATGCCCAGCCGCCTGCCGGCGGCGGGCCAGGCGGGAGAGGGCTTCGGCATCGTCTACCTGGAGGCCGGCGCCTACGGCAAGCCGGTCGTGGCGGGCAACGTGGGCGGAGCGCTCGACGCGGTTCGCGACGGGGAGACCGGGCTGCTCGTCGATCCGACCGATCCGCTGCTCGTGGCCGAGGCGATCACGCGCCTGCTGCTCGGCCGCGAGCTCGCGCGAGCACTCGGCGAAGCGGGGCGCAGCTACGCGCTGGCGCACACCTGGCCGCACGTAGTGCAGCGCGTGCAGGGCGTCCTGCTCGAGCAACTGGACGCGCGAACGTGAACGCGGCGAGCGCGCGATGAGCTCCGCACGATGAGGGTCCTATATGTCAACCACACCGCGACGGTCAGCGGCGGCGAGCGCTCGCTGCTGGACCTGCTCGGGGCCCTGCCACGGGAGCTGCAGGCGCGCATGGCGTCGCCACCCGGCGCGCTCGCCGGCGAGGCGCAGGCGCGCGGGTTGCCGTGGACGAGCATCGCCGGGACGGCGGGCAGCCTGCGTCTGCACCCTTTGCACACGCCGGTCGCGCTGTCGCAGATGACGGCGGCGGCGGCACAGGTCAGCCGCGCTGTCGCGCGTCACGAGATCGAGCTCGTCCACGCCAACTCGATCCGCGCCGGCATCGTGCTGGGGCTCGCGCGTCGCTCTCCGATCCCGGGCCTGCGCCTGCCGGGCGAGGTGGCCACGGTCGTTCACGTCCGCGACTGCCTGCCGCCGGGCGCGGCAAGCAGGGCGACGCTGCGGCTGATCGCGTCGAGCGCGAGCGCGATCGTGGCCAACTCGGCCTACACCGCCGCGTCGGTTCGCGCGCTCGCGCCGCGGGCGGCGCCGGAGGTCGTGCACAACCCGGTAGACCTGCGGCGCTTCGACCCGGCCGCGCTCGATCGCGAGGGCGCCCGCGCGCTGCTCGGCGAGGCCGGGCGCCGGCGCCTGCTGTTGGGCGTGGTCGCGCAACTCAGCCCGTGGAAGGGTCAGGACACGGCGATAGAAGCGTTGGGGACGCTGCGGCGCGAGGGGATCGACGCGCAGCTCCTGCTGGTCGGAGCGGCCAAGTTCGTGGCGCGCGCGACGCGCTTCGACAACGAGCGCTACGTGGCGGGCCTGCACGAGCTGGCCGCACGCGAAGGCGTTCAGGACCGAGTCGCCTGGCTCGGCGAGCGCGAAGACATCCCGGCGCTGATCCGCGCGCTGGATGTGCTGCTGCTTCCCTCCTGGGAGGAGCCCTTCGGACGTGCGCTGATCGAGGCGATGGCGCTGGAGGTGCCGGTCGTCTCGACCGACGTGGGCGGCCCGCGCGAGATCGTGCGCGACGGGCGCGAGGGCTTTCTGCTGCCGCCGCGGGAGCCGAGGCGCTGGGCTGAGGCGATCTCGCGTCTGCAGCAGAGCCCAAAGCTGGCCGCGGAAATGGGGGCCGCGGGGCGCGAGCGCGCGCGAGAGATGTTCACGACCGAGCGTCACGCGCGCGCGATGCTTGATATCTATGAACGAGTGCTCGCAGAGGTGCGCGGGAGCGGGCACTGAGCGCGCCGCGGGGAGGCGCTCCCGGGCGGCTCAGAGCCGCGGCGCCGTCTTGCAAAAGCGGGTGCTGCGCCCTAAGGTTCCGTGAGGGGTCGGGGACTTAGCGGCGCGTCAGACGTGCTGCCGGCAGCTCTGGACGCCAATCGAGAACCAGGCAACTTCAGTCAGAGTCAGAGCCAGCACGGATGCCCACCACCTACCACCTTCCTCACCTGCGCACGCTGGAGGCCGAGGCCGTGCAGGTGATGCGCGAGGTAGCAGCTGAGTTCGAGCGACCCGTGCTGCTGTTCAGCGGCGGCAAGGACTCGATCGTGCTGCTGCGCCTGGCCGAGAAGGCGTTCCGACCGGGCCCGTTCCCGTTTCCGGTGATGCACGTCGACACTGGCCACAACTTCCCCGAGGCGATCGAGTACCGCGATCGTCGCATCGCGGAGATCGGCGAGCGTCTGATCGTCGCCAGCGTGCAGGACTCGATCGACAGCGGCCGCGTGGTGGAGGAGACCGGACCCCGCGCATCGCGCAACGCACTGCAGACGGTGACGCTGCTCGACGCGATCCGCGAGCACGGCTTCGACGCGGCCTTCGGTGGCGCGCGCCGTGACGAGGAGCGCGCGCGGGCGAAGGAGCGCGTGCTCTCGTTCCGCGACGAGTTCGGCCAGTGGGAGCCCCAGCGCCAGCGGCCCGAGGTGTGGGCGCTTTACAACGCGCGAATCCACAGGGGCGAGCACGCGCGTGTCTTCCCGATCTCCAACTGGACCGAGCTGGACGTGTGGCAGTACATCGCCGAGGAGCAGCTCGAGGTCCCTTCGATCTACTTCGCGCACGAGCGCGAGGTGTTCGAGCGCGACGGGATGCTCTATGCGGTCAGCCCGTTTGTGCAGATGATCGACGGCGAGCAGCCCTTCTCGGCGCGCGTGCGCTACCGCACGGTCGGCGACATGAGCTGCACGGGGGCGGTCGAGTCCTCGGCCGCTACGCTCGAGGAGGTGGTCGCGGAGATCGCGGCGACCGAGGTCACCGAGCGGGGACAGACGCGTGCGGACGATCGCGTCACCGAGGCGGCGATGGAGGATCGCAAGCGTCAGGGTTACTTCTGATGATTATTTTTTCGATTGATTGGATGACGATCAGCGGATCGGTGGACTCGTGACCGGCGACGGGAACGGCAACGGGCGCGGGGGCTCACACGGGAGCGAGCAGGCGGCGACGGCGACGGCGACCGGAGGGGAGGGCGCGCGCGAGCTGTTCCGGCGGCTGTCCGAGCGCCCGGCCGACCTGCTGCGCTTCGCCACGGCGGGCTCGGTCGACGACGGCAAGAGCACGCTGATCGGGCGCCTGCTGTACGACTCCAAGCAGGTCCTCTCAGATCAGCTGGCGCACGTCGAGCAGACGAGCCAGCGGATGGGGCACGACTTCCTCGACCTCTCGCTGCTGACCGACGGCCTGCGCGCCGAGCGCGAGCAGGGGATCACGATCGACGTCGCCTACCGCTACTTCGCCACGGCCCAGCGGCGCTTCATCATCGCCGACACGCCGGGCCACGAGCAGTACACGCGCAACATGGTCACGGGCGCCTCGACGGCCGATCTTGCGATCGTGCTGGTCGACGCCCGCAAGGGCGTGATCGCGCAGTCCAAGCGCCACGCGTTCATCAGCTCGCTGCTGGCGATCCCGCACGTCGTCGTCTGCGTCAACAAGATGGACCTCGTCGACTACGACGAGGCCGTGTTCGAGCAGATCGTCGAGGAGTTCGACTCGTTCGCCGCTCGCCTGGAGATGTCCGACGTGACGTTCATCCCGATCTCGGCCCTGCACGGCGACAACGTGGTCGAGCGCTCGGAGAAGATGCCCTGGTACGAAGGCCCGCCGCTGCTCTACCACCTCGAGCACGTGCACATCGCCTCAGACCGCAACCTGATCGACGTCCGCTTCCCGGTGCAGTGGGTGATCCGCCCGCCGGCCTCGAGCGTGGCCGACTACCGCGCCTATGCCGGCCAGGTGGCCGGCGGCGTGATGCGCGCGGGCGACGAGGTGATCGTGTTGCCCGGCGGGCAGCGCAGCACGATCGCCGGCATCGACACGTTCGATGGGCCGGTCGATGAGGCGTTCCCGCCGATGTCGGTCGCCGTGCGCCTCGCCGACGACATCGACGTCGGCCGCGGCTCGACGATCGTGCGCCCGCAGAACCAGCCGACGGTGGCCACCCGCTTCGAGGCGCTGCTGTGCTGGATGTCCGAGCGCCCGCTCGATCCGCAGCGTCGCTACCTCGTCAAGCACACGACGCGCACGTCGATGATCGCCGGCATCGACGTCCGCTACCGCATCGACGTCGAGACGCTGCACCGCGACGGGAGCGCCTCGCTGCTGGGGCTCAACGACCTCGGCCGGGTGCACATGGAGCTGAGCGCGCCGCTCGTGTTCGACTCCTACCGGCGCAACCGCACGACCGGCAGCCTGATCGTGGTCGACCAGGCGACCAACGAAACGGTCGCGGCCGGCGTGATCCTCGACACCGAGGTCGACGCCGAGTCCGAACCGAAGACGGAGCGCAGCCCGAACGTGCGCTGGCAGGGGACGCGGATGACGCGCGAACGGCGCTGGAGCTCGCTCGGGCACCCGGGCGCGACGCTCTGGTTCACCGGCCTCCCGGGCGCGGGCAAGTCGACGATGGCGGCGGCCGTGGAGGAGCGCCTGATCGCCGCGGGCCAGGCGGCGTTCCTGCTCGACGGCGACAACCTGCGCCACGGCCTCAACGGTGACCTCGGCTTCGACGAGAGCGCACGCCGCGAGAACGTCAGGCGCACGGCGCACGTGGCCAGGCTGCTGGCCGAGTCGGGCACGATCGCGCTGGTCAGCCTCGTCAGCCCGTACCGCGCGGACCGCGAGGCGGCCGCGACCCTGCACGCGACCGACGAGCTCGAGTTCCTGGAGATCTTCGTCGACGCCCCGCTCGAGCTGTGCGAGAAGCGCGACCCCAAGGGCCTGTACGCACGGGCGCGGGCGGGCGAGCTGAGCGGGCTGACCGGCGTCGGCGCGCCGTATGAGCCGCCGGCCGATCCCGACCTCGTGCTGGGCACGCTCGACGAATCGGTCGAGCGCGGGGTCGAGCGCGTGCTCGAGCTGCTGGCCGAACGCGGGCTGCTCTCGCAATCCGGCTGAGGCCCTCGCGCACCGTCTCGAGCGGTGCGCGACCGCAGCGCGGATCGATCGGCTACTTCGAGATGGAGCGCAGAACAACGCTGGCGCTCGAGCCCGCCACGAGCGCGCCGCGTTTGAGCGGCTGCACGCGGGCGCGGTAGCTGCCGCCCTTGAGCACCTTCACGATCTTGCTGAAGCGCGAGGTCGTCCGCGTGCCGCGCTTCACGGTCGTCGAGAACTGCGTGACGAATTTGGTTTCCCGTTCTTCGGTCTTTTCCGTGTCACCCGGGCGCACTTTCTTCAGCAGCTGGAAGTACACGTGCGCGCCGACGGCTGCCGGCGTGACGGTGCCGTAGAGCCTCACGATCCCTTTGCGGCTCGAGCGCTTCACCTTCAACCTGACCTGGTAGGCGGCATCGGCGGTGACGATCGGGCTGTAGAGCGGGCGTGGGTCGAGCGTGGCGACCCGGTACTGCGTGCTCAGCAACAGGCGCGGCACGCGGAAGCTGAACGTGCCGGTGGCGGTGGTCGTCGCCGGCAGGCCGACCGTAGCGAACGCGGTCAGGAACGGATATGGGCTTTCCTGCAGCACGACTTTGTGCGCGGCCGCGGCCGCGCCGACGAGCGCGCCGCTGATGCTGAGGGGGCTTCCGTACACGACCGCTTCGGTCGGCTTGTTCACTTTGACCTTCGTCGTGCGCGAGGTGCTGGTCGTGAACGTGCGGTCTTTGCCGAGCTTGGGCCCGAACGAG
Source organism: Solirubrobacteraceae bacterium (assembly GCA_035553095.1). GTDB lineage: Bacteria > Actinomycetota > Thermoleophilia > Solirubrobacterales > Solirubrobacteraceae > Palsa-744. Next base: position 114,345 of record DATNDZ010000027.1, read on the forward strand.
TTGCTCGCGACCAGGCGGTAGTGGTAGCCGGGGAGGACCCCGATCGCGGCCTGTCCGATCTTGACGGGCGTCGTCCCGGCGGCAAGCGTGGCCGGCGTGGTCTGCTTGCCGTAGGCCACCGTAGGCCCGTACTGGAAGTAGTACGTCGTCACGGCACCGCGCGGGTTGACCGAGCCGAGCAGTGTCACCGACAGCCCCTGCGTGTGCACGCCGCCGGTCAGGACCGTCGGAACCCCGGGCACGAGCGGTTTGCTGGCGCCGTATCCCGCCGAGGGGAGGGCGAGTGGGGCGCAGGAGCACGCGAGCAGGACGCACACGAGCGCGCGCAGGGGCAGGCGGCGGGCGAGCCTCGCTTTGATCCCGGTCCTCCTTGACTTTGTTGGCTTCGCCACGGTCGTTTCTCTCCTCATGGGGTCCTTCCGCGCGCGCGGACGCCATCTCAAACACGCCCGGCGGGCGAACGATGCGGCGCGCTGCCGGCGATCCTAGCCCGTATCGAGGAAGATTCGAACGCCCTTGCGCCGCTCGGATCTGAGCTGTCCGCGGCGAAGCCGGCCCGGTGAGGTTTTCGCGACCCGCGGCCCAACGATTTGACGATGGACGCGTGGTAGCGTGCGGGCGGTGCCGCGCAAGCCACTGCACATAGCGTGGATTGGCTTCGCGCCGACCGATACGGGCGGGGTTCCGGGGGTGGCGACGGACCTTCTGCACGGCTTGGCCAAGCTCGGCCATCGGATCGACTGCTTCTTCGCGGGCGAGGAGCACGAGCTGCCGGCCCGCCTATCGGGCTTTCCCAACATCACGGTCGTGTGGGGCAACAGCCGCTGGCGCGCGGGGCGCTGGTACAGCCGTACGCGCCTGAGCGGCCTGGCCAGCCATGTGATCGCGCGCAGCCTCGGGTCTCTGCGTCTGCGCGGAGAGCTCGGGCGCAGGCACCGTAGCGACGCTTACGACGTCACCTACCAGTTCGCCAACGTCGAAAACCTCGCGCTTCCGCGTGCGGTGCGCCGCAGCGTCCCGCTCGTGATGCATCCCGAGACGCACAGCGCCGGCGAGCTGCGCTTCCTGATCGCCGAGCGGCGTCTGAGCTTCCGTTGCCAGCCGAAGCGGGCATTCGCGATCGCCGTGCTCGTGCTCGCGTTGCGATCGCGCATCCAGCGCCGCAAGATCCGGGCGGCGCAGCTGCTCGTGTGCATCAGCAGCGTCTTCCGCGACCACATGGTCGCCGACTACGACTACCCGCTCGCGCGCACGGTCGTAGTGCCCAACCCCGTGCGGCTCGAGCGCTTTGCGCCCACCGATCGCGCCGTCGGCGAGCCCCCGGTGATCCTCGTGCTCGGCCGGATCGCCGCGCGCAAGGGCGTGGAGCATGTGGCGGCGCTGGCCAAGCGCCTGCTCGAGCGCGGTGTGGACGTGCGCTTCCGCGTTGTCGGCGGCACCAGCCTGTGGTCGAACTACCTGGCCCTGCTCGACGACATGCCAGAGGAGAACTCGGAATACGTGGGGCGCTTGCCGCCGGATCGCATTCCGGGGGAGATCGCCGGCAGCGATCTGCTGCTGCAAGCGAGCAAGTACGAGCCGTTCGCGCTGACGGTGGCCGAGGCGCTCGCCGCCGGCGTGCCGGTCGTCGGCACGACCGAGGTGGGCGCGCTCGAGGGGGTCGACAGGAGCGTCGCCGCGGCCGTGCCGCCGAACGATGTCGACGGGCTCGCGCGCGCGATCACCGACACGCTCGCGCGTCTCCCGGGCGAGCGCCACGCGCTCGCGACGTTGGCACGCAGCGAGGCCGAGCGGCTGTTCGCCCCAGACGTCGTCGCCGCGCAGATCTCAGACGCGCTCGAAGGGCTCGTTCACGTCGGTGGCGGCGCGGGCGAGCCGGCCGGGGCAGGGCCGGTCGCCGGAGCGCTCGCCGGACCAGCGGGCAACGGCGCGGGGGCGGGGGCCGCGCCCACCTCTGCGAGTTCGTCGTAGGTGATCGCCTCGCGCCGGTGCCCGGCGCGGTCGAGCACGCGGTCGAGCGCGAGCATCTGGCGCGGGCGCTCCAGGTCGGCCGGGTGCAGGTCGACTCGCAGGGTGCGCCCGCCGAGCACGCCGCCGGTGCGGATCAGCGCCGGCGAGACGGCGCGCTACAGCGGACTGGCGCTGCCGACCCCCCACACGGGCAGGAGCGGCCGTGCGCTCCGCCCGCCGGCTGAGAGCACACGCCGGTGCACGCCGAGGAGGCCGGCCCACCAGCGGAACCGTCGCGGCAGCACGTTGCGCAGCGCCGGCTCGACGTCGTGCAGCGCGACCGCGATCCTGCGCTTTGCGCTCGCGCTAGGCGGCACGCGCGAGCCCTTCCCTTCCGCCGCCGGCGAGCGCGCGCCGGTAGCCGTCGCCGAGCCGCTCCAGGGCGCGCTCCCACGTGCGCTCACTCACCGCCGCGAGGCCGCCCCGTGCGAGCCGCTGGCGCAGCGCGGGCGCGCCGGCGAGCTCGAGCACGGCCTCGGCCAGCGCTCCAGCTTCGGGCGGGCAGAGCAGCCGCTCCACTTGGCGGCGCTGCCCTGCACACCGGCGGCGGAGACGCCGCCGGCGCGCACATGCGCGAGGAACTCCCGCGGCGTGCGCGCGTGCGGCGTCGCGGTCCAGGTGCGGCCGATGTCGACGCCCGCGTGATCGTCGGAGCCGCCGATGCCGGCGCCGTCGAGCGTCGCTACGTACGTCGCGGCCGGGCGGTTGAGCTCGCGGGCGCGCGCGCCGTTGCGCACCTCCCAGATTTCGAACAGCTGCGCCAGGCGGCGGCGGTGACGCGCCGTGAGCGGGGCGCCGACGTGGTAGTAGGGATGCGCCAGCGCGCAGGCGATGTCGCGCTCGTACATGTACGCGGCGCACAGCTCGACGTCGCCGCGGTTGGCCTGCAGCCACTCGTGGTCCTCCGGCGCGATCCCGAAGCAGAGCACGTGGACCGCCTGCTTCTCCCCGCGGAAGTGAGCGGTGAGCTCCTCGGAGACGAACACGTCCGGGCGGTCGGCGATCTGCAGCACGCCCGAGATCGTGTCGTGATCGGTGATCGTCACGAAATCCATGCCGCGACGCTTGGCCAGCTCGTAGACGTCCTCGGGGGGTGTCGCGCACTCGGGCAGGCCGACCGCGCGCTGCACGCCGAGCTTGGACTCCTGCGAGGCCGTCGAGTGGCAGTGCAGGTCCGCTCGCGCACCTTCCGCGAACCTCTCGATGTCGCCGCCGGACCGGTTCATGTCAGTCAGATTCCCCTGCAAAGCTCCATTTTTTGTGACCAGCGCGAAACGATCGTGTGAAGGCTTTGTGAACGGCGCTCGCCGCGGTCCGGGCCGAGCATCGTCCAACCCGGGGCGTTCGGACCAACGCGATCCATAAGCTGTCCGGCCGTGCAGGATCCGATCTCCTACTTCCAGGCGGTCATCCTCGGCCTCACGCAGGGGATCGCCGAGCCGTTTCCGATTTCGAGCCTCGGGCACGGCGTCGTGCTGCCGCGGCTTGCCGGCTGGAACATCCACCAGAACGACAAGTTCTTCCTGACGTTCCTGATCGCAACGCACCTGGCCACGGCGATCGTGCTGCTGCTGTTCTTCCTAAAGGACTGGGTGCGGATCGTCAGGGGCCTGGGGCGCTCGCTGCAGATGCGCGAGATCCGCGAGGACGACCTCGATGCGCGTCTGGGCTGGCTGCTCGTGGCCGCGACGATCCCGGTCGGCTTGATCGGGCTGCTGCTGCAAGAACCGCTGCGCAAACTGTTCGCCTCGGCGCAGATCGCGGCGGCCTTCCTGATAGTCAACGGCGTCGCGCTGCTGCTGTTCGAGCGCCTGCGCCGTCGCCCGCCGCGCCCAGGCGACTACGAAGGCGACGTCGACGCGCGCCTGGCCAAGCTCAGCTGGCGCCAGGCGATCGCGGTCGGCACCTCGCAGGTCGCGGCGCTGATTCCCGGGATCTCGCGCTCGGGCTTCACGATGGGCGGCGGGCTGCTGGCGGGTCTCTCCAACGACGACGCCGCACGCTTCAGCTTTCTGCTCGCGACGCCCGTGATCTTCGCGGCGGCGGTGCTGAAGCTGCCCGAGCTGTTCGGCTCTGAAGGCAACGGTGTGCGCGGCCCTGCGCTCGTCGCCGGGCTGTGCGCGGCCGCCACCACGTTCCTCGCCGTGAAGTTCCTGCTGCGCTTCTTCCAGACCAACCGCCTGACGCCGTTCGGCATCTACTGCATCGGCCTGGGCGTGACCTGCACGCTCGTGTTCGCGTTCGGCGGCTAGGCGCCGGCGGCGCTTCGCGCCTTCGGCCCGGTCTGAAACCAGGCGAATATGAAGCACGCGAGGGCGAGGATGAGCGCGGCGATGCCGTGCTTGGTGTGGTGGTGCGCGGCCTCGGAGTCGGTCGCCGAGACGTGACCGGGGAAGAACGACGGCAGCGAGTGCGCCGGCTGCACGAAGTAGATCACGGCGACGACGAGCAGCAGCACGCCGAGCAGCACAGCCGGAACGACGAGCTTGCGGAGATTGCTCATGCGGGCGAGATCCTAGAGCAGATCGACGTGTTGTCGGGCCGCTGCGAAGTACCGTTCAGGCGATCTTTAGGTGCTAGACCATCATGAGCCGATGCCCGTACACAGGACTCCCCCGAAACTTCCGAAGCCGTCCTCGAGAATGTTCGAGACGCGCAGCCAGGCCTGGCGCGAGGTCGGGCTGCTGCGGCAGATAAGCCCGCGCGTGGTCAAGCGCGCCCGGCTGGAGGCGCTCGTGCTGGTGCCGCTGTTCGTCGGCGTCGTCGTCTTCTACGACCACCGCGTGGGTCTGCTTGGGCGCCAGCTGCACACCTACCGCGACGCGCGTGGCGTCGTTCACCCGGCCCACAAGTACCTCGAACCTGCGCTCGAAACGCCGATCACGGTCGTCACGGTGATCGTGCTCGTGATCCTAGGCTGGGCGATCGCCCGCGATATCGGGCGAAGCCTCGGGCCGCCGCTGTTCCGCCGCCTCGATCCGGCGACGGCGGGCACCGCAGGCTTCCTGATCCGCCTGTTGACGATCATCCTCGCCCTGCTGGTGGCGTTCCGTGTCGCGGGTATCCAGCCGCGAACGCTCGCCCTCGGCGGCGCGTTCACGGCGGTCATCTTCGGTCTGGCCGCGCAGCAGACGCTCGGGAACGTGATCGCGGGCACCGTGCTGCTGAGCGCGCGCCCGTTCCGCGTCGGCGACCGTGTGCGCCTGCAGGGCGGTCCGATCGCCGGCAAGCTCGAGGGCACGGTCTCCTCGCTCGGCCTGCTCTACACGACCTTCGCGCAGGGCGAGGACTCGATCATGGTGCCCAACAGCGTCGTGCTCAACAGCGCCGTGATACCGCTGCGCGAGCCCGAGGCGGTCAACCTGCGCGCGCGGCTGCGACCGGGGATGACGCCGAGCGACCTGCAGGAGGTGCTCGAGAGCGCGCTGCGCACGCAGCTGCGCGATCCGCCGCGAATCACGCTGGAGGAGCTCGACGGCGAGGAGGTCGTCGTGCGCATCGCCGCGACACCGCGCATCGCCGCCGACGGCCGCCAGCTCGCCAGCGAGCTGCTCGCGATCGTCTCGCGCGAGACGCGCGCCGGGGCCGAGACGCACGCCCACTCGGGATCGGGTCTGCACGAGCAGACGGGGACGGACGGCGACGCGCGGGCGGCCGCTCGCGAGCGGTCTGTCTAGCGGCTCGCGCGCTCAGGCGCGCCGCCGACGGCGTAGCGCAGGAACAGGTGCGAGTCATTTTCGAGCACCCCGAGCAGCTCGAGCTCGAGCGGCGCGGTGAAGGCGGCGCCGGCGAGGATCCGCAGCGCCTCGCCGGTCGCGTCCTCGCCGCCCGCGAGCTTGGGTGCGAGCGAGAGGAACAGCTCGTCGACCAGCCCGGCGAGCAGCAGCTGCGTGTTCAGGTGCGGCCCGCCCTCACACAGCAGCGTGCGCACCTCGAAGCGCTGGCGCAGCTCGCGCATCGCCAGCGCGAGGTCGAGCTCACCGTCGCGCGCGGCGCGCACGTACTCCAGGTGCGCCGCGGCGTCCGGCAGGCTGGACTGCGAGGAGGTCACGATCACGACGTGCGCCTGCGGCTCGCAAAGCAGCGGCGTGTCGAGCGGCAGCGACAGCCGCCCCGAGACGATGCAGGCGAGCGGTTCGGCGCTCAACCCGCGCTGCACACGCGCGCGCCGGACGGACTCCGCGCCGACGATCCTGCCGTAGCGCTCGACCCGCACCGTGCCGGCGCCGGCCATCACGGCGTCGACGTCGGCGCGCAGGGCGTGAAAGAGCTCGCGGTCGGCGCGGTTGCCGATCGCCCCCGAGCGCCCCTCGATGCTGGCGCGACCGTCGAGCGTGCTGGCCATGTTCAGGATCAGGTATGGGCGCTCGCGGTGGCTGCTCGCGCGTGCGCGCCCGGCCAGCGCGAAGGCCGCGACGATCTCGCCCGCACTCGCGGCTGGGCCGGGAGGGAGCAGCCGCGCGAAGCGCTCACCGTCGTCGGTGGGGGGTGCTCCCGACGGCTCGGCTGGGCTCGGCGCGGCGCTCATCGCGCCCACCCTAGCCGTCTCGCGCGGCGAGGAGTGAACGCGCGCGCGGACCGGCAAAACCCGCTCCTTAGCAGGTAGGAAAATCGATCATCCGATCTTAATAAATTGACAACACGGTCGCTGGACGACCTGCTACGGTCACCCTGACTGGCCGGCGCGATAGACCGGCGAAAGCAGTGCAAGCGCTCGCAGGTCGAAGCTTCATGAAGCATCCTCCGCGTGCAGCACGCACATACCGTGGAGGAGTACCCACATGCCAACTGGCACCGTGAAGTGGTTCAGCGACGACAAGGGGTTTGGTTTCATCACCCCCGACGACGGCGACAAGGACCTGTTCGTTCATCACACAGGGATCAACGGCGAGGGCTACCGCTCGCTGCAGGAGGGCGCAAAGGTGTCCTACGACCCTGAGCAGGGTGACAAGGGCCCCAAGGCCGTCAACGTCACGACGATCTAGTCGCGCCGGCTGAACCAGGCCGCGGCTTTGGCCGCGGCCTCAGCGGTCTAACCTTGTGAGGGCTCGCTTCGGCGGGCCCTCTTTCATGTCGAGCGACGCGAGCACACTCCCCCTGCGCGACACGCAGGTCGGCGGCCCGACGGTCAGACGTGGGCTGCGCGGGCGCGTGGGCACGCTCGCGCGCGCCGGCGAGAGCGCCTGGCCCGGCGCCGTCTGCCTGGCCGCAATCGTGCTCTGCAGCCTGGCGGTCGTGCTGCTGGCGGCCAACCGTCCGAGCGTGCTGTCAGCGACCTCGCACGCCAACTACTTCCCGCATTGGATGACCGGCCCGCTCGGTGGCCTGCTGCCGTGGATGACGCGCAGCACGATCACGCTCAAGTATCTCTTCTCGGGTGCGATCGTGTTGATGTACGTCAGCTATCTGGGCGCGCTCGCGTACGTGCCGCGGCTGCGCGCACGCTGGGTGATCGCGACGGTGATCGCGGTGCACGTCGTCTTCTTCCTCTCGCCGCCGCTCGCGCTCACGGACATCTTCAACTACGTCAACTACGGGCGCATGGAGATCGTTCACCACCTCAACCCGTACACGACGATCCCGATCCTCGAGCCCCACAACGACCCCAGTTACGACCTCTCCAACTGGCATCAGCTGCTGAGCCCGTACGGCCCGCTGTTCACGATGCTCACGTTCGCGGTCGTGCCGCTCGGGGTAGCCGCCACCTTCTGGGTGCTCAAGGGCGTGCTGGCGCTCGCCGGCCTGGCGACGCTGCTGCTGGTGTGGAAGTGCGCGCGCCTGCTCGGACGCGACCCGGTCAAAGCGATCGTGCTCGTCGGCCTGAACCCGATCGTGCTCGTGTGGGGTCTCGGCGGCGATCACAACGACTTCATCATGGTGTTCCTGGTGGTGCTCGGCTTCTACCTGCTGCTGCGGGCGCGGCAGCGGGATCACGACGAGCTGGGCGAGGACGGCGTGGACGGTCCATTCGCGCCCGCGCCGCCGCCGGCGCTGCCCTCGTCGTTCGCCGAGGTGCGGGCGGCGGTGGGGCAGGTGCCGCTGCGCCGGCGGCTGAGTGAGTGGCTGCTGCCGCTGTCATGGCCGGAGATCGGCGCAGGCGCCGCGTTGGTGGCGGCGGTCGCCGTGAAGGCGTCGGGCGCCGTGCTGATCCCGGTCGTGCTTGCAAGCCTGTTGCGGATGCCGCGGCGGCTCGTGCAGGTGCTGCTCGGCATGGCCGTCTGCACCGCCGTCGTCGCCGCGGCGAGCCTGATCGCGTTCGGCCTTCACTTCCCCGATCTCAGCACTCAAAGCCGCCTCGTTACGAGCGTGAGCGTGCCCAACCTGATCGGGCTCGCGCTCGGGCAGGGCGGCGAGACGGATTGGCTGCACACGCTGCTGAGCGCCACGCTGATCGTGGCCGTCGCCCTCTGCTGCCTGCAGGCGTGGCGGCGGCGCTCGCCGATCACCGCCGCCGGCTGGTCCAGCGTGGCGCTGCTCGTCACGCTCAGCTGGGTGCTGCCGTGGTACGTGCTGTGGGTGCTGCCGATGGCGGCGCTCTCGAGCTCGGTGCGCCTGCGCCGCACCGCGCTCGTGCTCGGTGCCTACATGATCATCGCCTGGGCGCCCGCGTCGGGACAGCTGTGGAACGCGATCCACTTCCACCCCGAGAAGACGTCGCTCGGGCGCCTGCATCAACGCTACGTCAAGGAGCTGTTGAACTAGTCCCCGTCGCTCGGGGGGCGGCGCTCGCGCTTGCGTTGGGTCGCGCGGCGCTTGGCCGCCAGGCGCCGCTCGCGCGAGGCGGCGGTGGGCTTGGTCGCGCGGCGGCGCTTGGGCACGACGAGCGCTTTTGCGATGCGCTCCGCCAGCCGCGCCAGCGCGAGCTCGCGATTACGCGCCTGCGAGCGCTCGTCCTGGGCGACCGCGACGACGCGCGGCCCCACGCGGGCGAGCAGCCGGCGGCGCTGCGTGTCGCTGAGCGAGGGGGAGGAGGCGACGTCGAAGATCGCCTCCACGCGCGAGGCCGTGACGTTGGCGTGCTGCCCGCCGGGGCCGGAGGAGCGGCTGGCGCGAACAGTCACCTCCGACAGCGGGATCGCCAGCCGCGCGTCGATGCGCAGCCTCGCAGGTGCGGGCTCCTGCTCGCTCAAACGCCCGTGCGCTCCCGCCGCTAGGCCGCCTGGCCGCCGGAGAGGTCGTGAAGCGCGCGCACGCGCTGCTCCTCGCCCTCGGGCGCGCGCCCGTCGCGGCCCACGTAACCGTCCTTGCCTCCGGCGCATACGTACACGGCATCGGTGTCGCCGACGTTGCGGATCTTGCGCACGGTCGGGGCGTCGACGCGCGCGAGGCCGCCCTCCCTCAACGTGTGCACCGAGCCGTCGCCGAACTCCATCTCGATCGCGCCGCGGTGCACGAAGTAGAGCTCCTCCTGCGTGTCGTGGTAGTGGAAGCCGCTCTCGATTCCCGGGGGCATCACGATCGCATTGACGCCGAAGGCCGTTACGCCGAGGGCCTTTCGGATCTTGCGAAAGCCCGGCGCCTCGCCGAGGTCGTCGATGTTGCCGACCGCATAGCCCTCGCCCACGACGATCTGCGGGTACTCGCTCGAAGCCTCCATCTGCGCCTCCTGTCCTTGAGTGTGCTCGTCTGAAGCAGAGCTTTGCAGGCGGCGCGCGTCAGTGGCTGGCGACGTAGCCGCCGTCGGGCTGCAGCGGGCGCTCCTCCTGCACCCAACGCACGAGCCCGCCGTCCATCGAGTAGGCCTCGTAGCCGGCGGCGCGCAGCGCCTGGGCGGCCATCGTCGAGCGCGAGCCGACGCGGCAGTAGAACACGACCGGACGCGCCGGGTCCAGGCTCGACGCCTGCTCGCTCAGCTTCGTCATCTCGATGTGCCCGGTGCCGGCGATGTGACCGGCCTCGCGCTCATAGGGCTCGCGCACGTCGATCACCTGCAGCTCGGGATCCTGCTCGAGCCAGTCGGCCACGCGCTCGGGCGCAAGGCCAATCTCGGAAGTCGGTGGCGAGCCCATCGAGCCCAAGCTATCAACGCACGCCCGCCGCGCCCGGGGCTTCAGCGCGCTCGGCGCGGCCACGCCGCCGCCGCGTGCCGGGCCGCTCGGCCGGTGGGCCAGACGCGCCGCGCTCGGCGCGCGATCACTAGGATCAGCTGCGATGGAGGCAGTCGGCGAGGTCTACACGATTCCCCAGGAGCACCTGGACTTCTGCGAGACGATCGGGCAGATCGCGCGCGAGCGGATCGCGCCGCGTTCGGCCGAGATCGACGAGAAGGCCGAGTACCCGTGGGACGTGCGCAGGCTGCTGGCGGAGCAGGACGTGCTCGGGCTGCCGTTCCCGACCGAGTACGGGGGCACCGGCACGGGCACGCTGATGCTGAACATGGCAGTCGAGGAGATCGCCAAGGTCGACGCCTCGTGCGCGCTGATCCTGATGGTGCAGGAGCTCGGGACGCTGCCGATCCAGCTGTTCGGCTCGGACGAGCTGAAGGAGCGCTTCCTGCCCAGATGTGCCACCGGCGAGTGGTCTCCGGCGTTCGCGCTGTCGGAGCCGGAGGCTGGCTCCGACCCGGCGGGGATGATCACGACGGCCGTCAAGGACGGGTCGGAATGGGTGATCAACGGGACCAAGAACTGGATCTCGAACCTCGGCGTGGCCGACTTCTACATCGTCTTCGCCGTCAGCGACAGAGAGACGCGGCGCATGAGCGCGTTCGTCGTCGAGGCCGACCGGCCGGGCTTCAGCGTCGGCAAGCTCGAGCACAAGCTCGGCATCCGCGCCTCGCCCACCGGCCAGCCGATCTTCGACGAAGTGCGCGTTCCCGAGGAGAACGTGATCGGCGAGATCGGCAAGGGGCTCTCGGTCGCGTTGGGGACGCTCGAGCGCACCCGCTTGGGCGCGGCGGCGCAGGCGGTGGGCATCGCCCAGGGGGCGACCGACTACGCGGTCGCCTACGCGCGCGAGCGCAGGCAGTTCGGCAAGGCGATCAACGAGTTCCAGGGCATCCAGTTCAAGCTGGCCGACATGGAAACACGGACGGCGGCCGCGCGCGAGCTGCTGTACAAGGCGTGCGCGATGGCCGACCAGTGGCATCCTCAGCGCGCCAAGTACTCCTCGATGGCCAAGGTCTTCTGCTCGGACACGGCGATGGCGGTCACGATCGACGCGGTGCAGGTGCTGGGCGGCTACGGTTATGTCAAGGAGTACCCCGTGGAGCGCATGATGCGAGACGCCAAGATCACCCAGATCTACGAGGGCACCAACGAGATCCAGCGGCTCGTGATCGGCCGCACGCTGAAATAGGGTTCGAATGCGCTCGTCGAGGCAGCCAGCGAGTGCCTCCGGCCACCTCCGCCGCGTCGGCGTCGCCGCCCTGATCGCGCTCTCGCTGGGCCTCGTCACGATCGTCGTCGGCCAGGGCTTCAGCTCGATCGGCGCGGTGCGCGCGCTCGAGGACATCGCGCTCGGCGTGATCGTGGCGGCGGTCCTGATGGGAGCGGCCGCGTTCATCGCCGTGCGCATGGCCGGCTGGCGCGATCCCGAGTCCGAGAGCGAGTTCGACGAGATCGTGCGCCACTCCGAGCGGCTCGCGCGCGAGGGGCTCGCGGTCGATCCGGACGAGAGCGAGTTCATGGAGCTCGACCCGCTCGACGACGAGGACTTCGAGGAGCTCGTGCGCGATGCGCTCGACGACCTGCCCGACCTGCTGCGCAACGCGCTTCGGCACGTGGCCGTCGTGATCTCCGACGGCGGACGCCGCGAGGGCGCGTACGGGCTCTATCAGGGCGATGGAGCCACGCGCGATGACTCACACGACCGGATCGTCATCTTCCGCGACACGCTGCGACGTGATTTCGGCCACGACCCGGAGCTGCTCCGCGACCAGGTCACGCGCACGGTGCGCCACGAGCTGGCTCATCACGTCGGCTTCGACGAGCTCGGCGTCAGCCGCCTCGATCTGTAGGCGGCGCCGCGACTAGACTTCCCAGCATGACCGCTTCGGGGGCAGGATCGCCAACGGCGGAGCAGGAAGCGACGCGGGTGCGATCGGCGCGAAATGCGTCTCGTGTCCCGGACTTCTTCGTCGTGGGCCATGAAAAGTGCGGCACGACGGCCCTGTACCGAATCCTCAAGGGCCATCCGGAGATCTTTCTGCCCGAGCGGAAGGAGCCGCGCTTCTTCGCCGACGATCGCGGCCATCTGCCGGCCACGCGTGAGCAGCACGCGCGTATTACGCTGGATGACTACCTGTCGCTGTTCGCGGCGGCTGGGGCCGATCAGCGTGCCGGCGACGCGTCGCCGCAGTACATCAGGACACCGACGGCGGCTTCGGAAATCGCTGCGCTCGCGCCACACGCGCGCATCGTTGCGATCGTGCGCGAGCCGGTCGCCTTCGTGCGCTCCTACCATCTGGCCTGCCTACGTGCCGGCATCGAGGATCAGCGCGACCTGAGCAAGGCGCTGGCTCTGGAGGACGAGCGCAGACGCGGGCACAGGATACCGCGCGACTGCGCGGCCCCTATGCGCCTGCTCTACTCGGACCACGTGCGCTATGTCGAGCAGCTGCGCCGTTACGACGAGGCGTTGAGCCAGGAGCAGGTGCTGACGCTGATCTACGACGACTTCCGTCGCGACAACGAGGCGTGCGCGCGCGAGGTGCTGCGTTTTCTCGGGGTCGATCAGGACGCCCCGCTCGTATTGCTGGACAGTCATGGCCAAGCGCGCAAAGCGGTGCGATCGACGCGCTTGAGCAGCTTCGCGCGGGCCGTCAAGCGCGCGCGACGAGGCGCCGACTCCTCGAGCAAGCTGCTGCGCGTGCTCGACGCAGCCGTGCCGGCGCGCTTGGACGCCGTCGCACGCCGCGTGCTCTACGTTCCCACGCCGCCGCTCGACGAGCGCCTGGAGGCGGAGCTGCGCCGTCGCTTCAAGCCGCACGTCGTTGCGCTCAGCGAGCGGCTCGACCGCGATCTGGTGGCGCTTTGGGGCTATGACCGCATAAGCTGAGCAGCCAACCGCACGCCGCGCCAAACGACCAAGGAGTCCTCCCGCCATGCCCGAAGCAGTGATCGTCGACGCCATTCGCACGCCCATCGGTCGCGCCGGGAAGGGATCGCTGAAGACGATCCGGGCGGACGACCTAGCCGCGATCCCGCTGCGCGCCTTGATCGAGCGCAACCCCGAGCTGGACCCGAGCTCGATCGTGGACATCATGATGGGCTGCGGCTTCTGCGAGGGCGAGCAGGGCTACAACGTCGGGCGCATCGCCGGCCTGCTGGCGGGCATCGACCACCACGTGCCGGCGACGACCGTCAACCGCTTCTGCGCATCGTCGCTGCAGACGGCGAGGATGGCCTTCCACGCGATCCAGAGCGGCGAGGGCGACACCTACGTCGCGGCCGGCGTCGAGGCGGTCTCGCGCGCCGGCGGCGGCAGCCCGTTCGAGTTCAACCACGCGGTCGACGGCTCCGAGGGCGCTGCCTACGACGTCTACATCCCGATGGGCATGACCGCGGAGAACGTGGCCGAGCGCTGCAACGTCAGCCGCGAGTCCCAGGACGAATGGGCCGTGATCTCGCAGAACCGCGCCGTCGAAGCCGTCACGAGCGGCCACTTCGACTCAGAGATCGTGCCGGTCACTGTGCCCGCGCACAAGGACGTCGACAAGGAGGGCAACGAGATCGACGTGCCCGAGACGGTGGTCTCGAGAGACGACGGCCCGCGCCCGGGCACGACGATGGAGAAGCTCGCCGCCTTGAAGCCGGCCTTCAAAGAGGGCGGCACGGTCACGGCCGGCAACGCCTGCCCGCTCAACGACGGCGCCGCCGCCCTGCTGATCATGTCCGAGGAGAAGGCGAAGGCGCTCGGCATGAAGCCGCGCGCGCGGATCGTCGCCTCGGCCGTCGCCGGGCTGCGCCCGGAGATCATGGGGCTCGGCCCGATCCCGGCGATCCAGAAACTGCTCGAGCAGACCGGCATGACGATCAGCGACATCGACGTGGTCGAGATCAACGAGGCCTTCGCCGCGCAGATCGTCCCCTGCAAGGAAGAGCTGGGCATCGATGACGACAAGCTCAACCCGTTCGGCGGCGCGATCGCGCTCGGCCATCCGTTCGGGATGACCGGCGCGCGCATCATGACGACGCTGCTGAACGACCTCGACACGCTCGAGGGGACCTACGGGATCGAGTCGATGTGCGCCGCCGGCGGGATGGGAATGGCGATGCTGGTCGAGCGGCTCAACTGATCGGACCACACGGGCCGAGGCCACTGAACTGATCGGGTCGGGGGGACGCCTAGCGTGGGGGCATCCGCAGCGCGCCGTCCAGCCGGATCGTCTCACCGTTGAGCATCCGGTTCTCGACGACCTGGCAGGCCAGCTGCGCGTACTCGGCGGGCTGGCCGAGACGCTGTGGGAAGGGGATGCCGGCACCGAGCGCCTGACGCGCCTCCTCGTGCAGCGCGGCGAGCAGCGGCGTGTCGAACAGGCCGGGGGCGATCGTGTTGACGCGGATGCCGTACTGGGACAGGTCGCGCGCCGTGGGGAGCGTCATGCCGACGACGCCGCCCTTGGATGCCGAGTAGGCGACCTGCCCGACCTGGCCGTCGAAGGCGGCGATCGAGGCGGTGTTCACGCAGATGCCGCGTTCGCCATCCTCGCCCGGCTCGGTCTCGATCATGGCGGCTGCCGCGAAGCGGAGCACGTTGAACGTCCCGATCAGGTTGATCTGGATGATCGTCTCGAACGGCATCAGCGGGTGCGGCCCCTTTGAGCCGGCGATCTTCTGCGCCCAGCCGGTGCCGGCGCAGCAGATCGAGATGCGCAAGCCGCCGTCAACGGCCGCGGCCTGGGTCGCGGCCCGCTGCACCTGCTCCTCCTCCCGCACGTCGCACTGGACGAACTCGAGCCCGAGCTCGCCTGCCAACACGCTGCCCTTCTCGGCGTTGACGTCGGCGATCGTGACGATCGCGCCGCGCTCGTGAAGGGCGCGCACGGTCGCCTCGCCGAGCCCCGAGGCGCCGCCAGCGACGAGCGCCGAGCTGCCCGCGATCTCCATGGCGCGGCACTCTATCCCAACAACGCCGGCCCGGCCGGCGCCCAGGTTGCCTGCCGCAGACCGCCGTTACACTCCTGCCAATGACACCGGGCGATTCCGAGCCGGGGAGCTCCGTCGGAGCGGCTGCGACCGCGCTGCGGTCGGGGGGCGCGCGCACCGGGAGGATGCCCGACTTCTTCATCGCCGGGCACCAGAAGTGCGGGACGACGGCCCTCTACCTGATGCTCAACCAGCACCCGCAGATCTTCATGCCGGAGTACAAGGAGCCGCGCTACTTCGCCCCGGAGCTGCGCCCGCCGCTTGCGCGCGCAACGCCGGACCGTCCGCAGGAGCTCGAGAGCTATCTCGCGCTGTTCGCCGACGCCAGGCCGGACCAGCGCGCCGGGGAGGCCTCGCCGCAGTACATCCGCTCGCCGACGGCCGCCGCGCGCATCGCCGAGCTGCAACCGCAGGCGCGCATGATCGTGATCCTGCGCGAGCCGGCCGACTTCCTGCGCTCCTACCACCAGCAGATGGTGGCCAGCCACGAGGAGGGCGAGAAGGATCTGCGCAAGGCGATCGAACTGGAGGGCTCCAGGCGCGCGAAAGCGGGCCAGGGCTTCCTGCCGCCACAGCTGCTCTATTCCGAGCACGTTCGCTATGTCGAGCAGATGCGCCGCTTGCACGCGTCCTTTCCTCCCGAGCAGGTGCTCGTGCTGATCTACGACGACTTCCGCGCCGACAACGAAGCCGCGGTGCGCAGGGTCCAGCGATTCCTCGAGGTCGACGACAAGCTTCCGCTGGAGCCGGTCGACACCAAGCCGCTGGACGCCGTGCGCTCGGTGCGACTGCACGGCCTGCTCAGGGCAGTGCGCCGCGCCGAGCACAACCCGGCGCAGGCGAGCCCGCTGGTGCGCGCGCTGAGCGCATCGGTGCCCAAGCGCGTGCGGCGCGGTGTGCTATCGAAGGCGTATCGCGGCGTCACCTACGCGGCGCCGAAGCCGCCCAACGAGCAGTTCATGCGCGAGCTCCGCAGGCGCTGCCGCGACGAGGTGGTCGCAATCAGCGAGTACCTCGATCGCGACCTCGTCTCCCTCTGGGGCTACGGCAAGCTCGACTGAGCGCCGTTGCTAGAGCTGGTCCGGGGCAGGGCGGGCGAGCGTCAGCGCGAACAGCTCGTCGGGGTCGGTGAAGAGGCGCACCGGCTCCAGGCCCGCCGCCGCCAGATCGCCCTCGATTCGCTCGCTGGTGAACTTGGCGCTGATCTCCGTGCGCATCTCCTCGCCCGCCTCGAAGTGGACGGGCAGGTCGAGCTCGCGCACCACCGTCGTGTGCTCGCGGCGCGCGCGCAGGCGCATCTCGATCCACTCGTGCTCGGGGTCGAACAGCGCCACGTGCTCGAAGTCCTCGGGCTCGAAGTCGGCGTCGAGCTCGCGGTTGAGCACGCGCAGCACGTTGCGGTTGAACTCGGCCGTGACGCCCTCGGTGTCGTCGTAGGCCGCCTGCAGCACGGCCGGGTCCTTGACGAGGTCGGTGCCGAGCAGCAGGTGGTCCTCGGGTCCGAGCAGGCGCGATATCTCGCGGAGCACGCGCCGGCGGCTGCCGGGCGGGAAGTTGCCGATCGTGCCGCCGAGGAAGGCGACGATGCGCGGGCCCACGGCCTCGGGCACCTCGCCGAGGTGACGCTCGAAGTCGCCGATCACGCCGTGCACCTGCAGGCCGGGGTACTCCTCGGTCAACTGCTCCGCGCACTCGCGGACCATGCTCTCGGTCACGTCGACGGGGATGTAGCGCTCGAGCGTGCCCGCCCGCTCTAGCGCGTCCAAGAGGACCCGGGTCTTGCTCGCCGTGCCCGAGCCGAGCTCGACCAGCTCCCGCGCCTCCGTCAGCGCCGCCAGCTCGGGCGCGTCGCGCTCGAGGATCGCGCGCTCGGCGCGCGTCGGGTAGTACTCCGGCAGATCGCAGATCCGATCGAACAGCTCGGCCCCGCGCGCGTCGTAGAAGTGCTTCGGCGGCAGTTCCTTGAACGGCCGCGTGAGCCCGTCGAGCACGTCGTCGGCGAGCGAGCGGTCGTGCGCGCCGTCGAGATGGGAGTCGATGCGGATCGCCGTCTCGACGGCGGGTTCCGGTGGGGTTTGCGAGGCCATCAGCGGGTCCCGGAGAGCCGAACGCTATCGCAGATCATCGGCTCCGCCCGTCCCGGGGCGCGCTCTCGGCCCGGCGTCCCGCGCCAGCCGCACGCCGGCGAAGATCTGCCGGCGCTGGGGCAGGTCCCAGTTGCGAAAGCGCGGGTTGGCGACGCGACGGTCGGTCGCCCACGAGCCGCCGCGCAGCACGCGGTAGTCGTC
Organism: Solirubrobacteraceae bacterium; assembly: GCA_035553095.1. Taxonomy (GTDB): domain Bacteria; phylum Actinomycetota; class Thermoleophilia; order Solirubrobacterales; family Solirubrobacteraceae; genus Palsa-744. Next base: position 131,731 of record DATNDZ010000027.1, read on the forward strand.
GCCGAAGAACACCTCCGAGTACTCGCGGTAGGGGTGCGCGACGAAGCCCGGGTAGCCGCGAAAGGCGCTCTCGGTCCACTCCCACACCCTTCCGACTCCATCCAGCGCCGATCCTTGCCTGGTCGCCGCCTTCTCCCACTCGGCCTCGCTCGGCAGCCGCGCTCCATGGGCGCGCGCGAACGCCTGCGCCTCGAACCAGCTCACGTGGCATGCCGGGGCGTCCGGATGCCCCTCCGCGATCGCCGGGTGCAGAGCCTGCTGCTGCTCGCCGAGCCACGCCCAGCCGGGCCGCGACCACAGCTGCTCGCGCTCATAGCCCCCCTCGGCGGCGAAACGCAGCCAGTCGCCGTTCGTCGCCGGACGCCGCGCGATCTGAAACCGCGAGGTGCGCGCGTCGTGACGGGGGCGCTCGTTGTCGTAGGCGAAGCCGTCGCCGGGGGCGCCCATCGCGAAGGGGCCCTCGGCAACATCGAGCCAGCCCTCCCCCGACGGCGCACCGGTAGCGCCACCGGCCGTGCGGCCATCTGCCGCCTGCCCGAGTGGCCGGTCGCGCGCCTGGGCATCGGCTTCGCCGAGCAGTCCGGCGATGGCCAGCGTCTGGCGCATCGTCTCGCCGTGCTGCAGCTCGTGGCGGATCACCATCTCGCAGACGACGCCGTCGCCGATGCCGCGCTCGCTGAGCGTCTGCACAGAACGCTCCCGCACCTCGGCGAGATAGTCGCGCGCCTCGCCCGGACCGAGCGTCTCGATCTCGCCGCGGATCGCGCGCGGCGTCTCGAACGCGTCGTAGAGAGCGGCCAGGTCCGCCCGCAACAGCTCGCGCTCGCCGAGGCGATGCGCAAGCCACAGGTCCTCGTAGGCGGCGATGTGGCCGAGATCCCACACGAGCGGGCTCATGATCGGTGAGTGGACGCACTCGAGCTGCGCGTCCTCGAGGTGCTCGACGAGCGCAAAGGTACGCTCGCGGGCATGCTCGAGCCCGGCCAAGGCCTGCGCCACCCCGGCTGAGGCGCGACTGCTGTCTAGTGCGTCGGTGGCCATCGTTGCGCGCTCCCACTGTAGGGGCTGGCGGTGGCCGTCGCTGCTCAGTCCGCCGGCGCGGGCGGGTTGGGCGGTTCCGGCGAGGCGGCGTCGTCGACGATCACGCTGAGGTGTCCGCGCCGCAGCAGGCTCGCGGGCACGTGGCGGCTGGGCTCGGCCAGCATCGCATCGACGGCGTCCGCCTTGCCGGCGCCGGTGGCGAGCAGCACGCACCGCCGGGCAGCTCGAAGCACGGGCAACGTAAGCGTGATCCGCTCGGGCGGCGGCTTCGGCGAGTCGTGCACGCCGATGCACAGCGCGGGCGCCTGCACGTCGAGCGTGGGGGACCCCGGAAAAAGCGAGGCGACGTGACCGTCGGGCCCGATCCCGAGCACGATCACGTCGAGCACCGCCAGTTCGTCCTCGAGCGGTGCCCGCTCACGCAGCGAGCTCTCGTAGCGCTCGGCGCCGAGCTCGGGCCCCAGCTCGCCCTCCATGCGGTGCACGCGCGCGTCTTCGAGCCCGCTGGCCGAGCCGAGCAGGGTCTCGTGGGCGAGCCTGTAGTTGCTCTCCTCGTCGTCCGCTCCGACGCAGCGCTCGTCGGCGAACCACAGCTCGACGCCACGCCAGTCCTCGAGCTCCTGCGCGAGCAGTTCGTATGCGCGCCCCGGCGTCGTGCCGCCGCTCAGCGCCAGGTGTGCCACGCCGCGCTCGCGCAGCGCGCTCTGCAGCCTCCGTGCGATCTCACTGGCGGCGCGCACCGCGGCTGCCTCGGCGTCTGCGCACGTCGTCAGGCTCGTCACGCCGCCTCCTGCGCGGGCAGCATCTCGTTGGCCGCGCGCAGCGCCGGCCCGTATGTCGGGTCGCGCAGCAGCGCCTGGCGGATTCCCTCGCCGAGGATTCCCCCCTCTCCACGCGAGGCGCCGAGCAGCGTCCACTCCCGCTCGCTGCTGCCGTCGCCATCCCGCCTGCGCGCGTGCAGGCCGCCCGGGCCGCGGTCGAGGCTGATCCTCAGCCCCGACTCGCTCGAGAGGTCGAGCCCGGCCAAACCTGGGACGGTCAGGTGCGGATCGGCCTGCAGCGCGAGCGACACCTCGCGCCCGTCCGCGCGGGCAGTCGCGCTGAGGCGCCCCTCGCGCAGCTTCTCGCTGGCGATCTCGGCTTGCTGCAGCGCCCAGCCAAGGCGCGATGCGAGCCAGCCGAGGAGCAGCATCGCGGCGACGGTCGAGTCCGGGTGGTGGCGCACCGTGACCGCGTTCAGGCGAGCGAGCTCGGCGCGCATGTGGCCGCGGTCGAACGTGGCTGCCACGCGCTCCCGCCACGGCGTCGAGCGCAGCCACGCCAGGTCGACCACGTACACACGCTCCGCCAGCGCGCACGCGCGATCGATCGCCGTGCGCCAGACCGGCTCCTCGATCGAGTCCACGAGCGCAGCCTGCGCCAGGCCGAGCAGCTCGTCGACGGCCTCGCGGTGCCCGTGCGGCGACCACAGCAGCGTGGGCAGGTCGGTCACGACGAGCGGGTCCGCGATCGTGTCGAGGTCGTCGAGGTGGCGATCGCCGAGCTTGACGATCACGGTCTCCCGCAGCAGGGCCAGCTCACCCGGGGCGGGATCGGCGTCGGAGGCGATGCTGGCGCGCGCGTCGAGCCGTTCGCGCCCGGGCTCGTAGGAGAGCACGATCAGCCGCGACGCCGCATAGCGTCCGACGCCGCGCAGGCGGTTGGCTATTTCCCCGCTCCACTCGTCGTCGACGAAGGCGATCATGTTGAGCACGCGCGCCGGAACGTACCTGCCGCTTTCGGCGTGACGCTCCGCGAGCAGCTTGCGCAGCGCCGCTTCGATCCTGTCCGGGGTGGTGCCCTGCTCGCTCCAGACCGCGTCGCTCGTCGTCATCTCAGGCAGCCGCTCGCATCAGATCGCACGCCACTGCTGGCCGTCGAGCAGCAGGTTCTCCGCCTCGGCCGGTCCCTGCGACCCGGCTTCGTACTGGGGCAGCGGCCCCGGCTCCTTCGCCCAGGCCCGGACGATCGGGTCGCAGATGCGCCATTGCGCCTCGACCTCGTCGTTACGAGTGAAGAGCGTCGCATCGCCGCGCATGGCGTCGGTGATCAGTCGCTCGTAGGCCTCGGGCGACTGGGACAGGAAGCTCGTGCCGTAGAGGAACTCCATGTTGACCGGGCGGATGATCATCCGCGTCCCCGGGATCTTCGCGCCGAGGCGCAGCGACACGCCCTCGTTCGGCTGCAGCGTGAGCACGAGCTGGTTGGGCTGCACCCCGAGCGAGCCCGTCGCGGAGAACGCGAGGTGAGGGACGGGCTTCAACGTCACCGCGATCTCGGTGATCTTCCGCGCGAGGCGCTTTCCGGTGCGGATGTAGAACGGGACGCCGGCCCAGCGCCAGTTGTCGACTTCAAGGCGCAGCGCGGCGTAGGTCTCGGTCGTGGAGCCCGGCGCCACGCCCTTCTCCTGCAGATAGCCCGGGACGTCCTCGCCGCCGGCGTGCCCCGCGGCGTACTGGGCACGCAGCGCGATCTCCGGGATCTCGGCCGCCGTCGGCTCGGGAATCGACTGCAGCACCTTGACCTTCTCGTTGCGCACCTCTTCGGCGGTGAAGCTGACGGGCGGCTCCATCGCCACGTGGCAGAGCAGCTGCAGCATGTGGTTCTGGATCAGGTCGCGCAGCGCGCCGGCGTGGTCGTAGTAGCCGGCGCGCGTGCCGATGCCGAGATCCTCGGCGGCCGTGATCTGCACGTTGTCGATGTAGTTGCGGTTCCACAGCGGCTCGAACATGCCGTTGGCGAAGCGGAACGCCATCATGTTCTGGACGGTCTCCTTGCCCAGGTAGTGGTCGATGCGGAAGACCTGCTGCTCCTCGAAGATCGCGAGCACCTCGCGGTTGAGCTCGCGTGCCTCCTCGAGCGTGGTGCCGAACGGCTTCTCGATGATCACGCGCACCTCGGCATCCTCGTGCCGGTCGAGCTTCGAGCGCCCTAGCTGCTCGACGATCACCGGGAAGAACTCGGGCGCAGTCGAGAGGTAGAAGGCACGGTTCAGCGGTTCGCCGGCCTGCTCGTCGAAGGCGTCGAGCACCTCGCACAGCCCGCTGTAGACGGACTCGTCGTCGAAGACCCCGGGGACGTAGCGGATGTCCTCCAGCAGGCTCTTGAGCACGTCCGGGTCAGGCGCGCGTCGCGAGAACGACCGGATCGCTTCCTCGCACTCGGCGCGGTAGTCCTCGTGGGCCTTTTCCCGACGCGAGACCCCGACGAGGCGAAATCGCACGGGCAGCGCTCCGTCGTGCGCGAGGTTGTACAGCGCCGGCAGCAGTTTGCGCCGGGCGAGATCCCCGGTCGCGCCGAAGATGACGAGCGTCGTCGGCGCCACCGGCAGACGCTCCAGGCCGGCCGTCAGCGGGTTCTCGGGCTGGGGCTCGGCGGTCGGCTGGCCGGGCTGCGCCACCACGGTCAGCGCGCCCCGCCGCGCTTGGCGCTCGCCGCGCGCTTGGGCGAGCCCGCCGACCCGCCCCCGCCGGGGGCGCTCTTGACCGCGTGCCCCCCGAACTGGTTGCGCAGCGCGGCCAGCACGCGATCGGCGAAGTCGCCGTTGCCGCGCGAGCGAAAGCGCGCGTACAGCGACGCCGTGATCACCGGCGTCGGCACGTCGTGCTCGGTCGCGTCGGCGATCGTCCAGCGGCCCTCGCCAGAGTCCTCTGTGTAGCCCTCGATCGCCTGCAGCTCGTTGCCGTCGGCTTCGAACGCGCGCGCCGCCAGTTCGCACAGCCACGAACGTACGACCGAGCCCTGGCCCCAGAGGTGGGCGATCTTGGCGTTGTCGAGCTCGTACTCGCACTTGTCGAACAGGTCGAAGCCCTCGGCGTAGGCCTGCATCAGGCCGTACTCGACGCCGTTGTGGACCATCTTCACGTAGTGACCCGCGCCGGCCGGGCCGAAGTGCATCCAGCCGCGCTTGCCGATCGCTGGGATGCTCTGCTCGGTGGTCTCGGGCGCCAGCACGTCGAGGATCGGCGACAGTCGCTTGACGGCTTTCGGTGGCCCGCCGACCATCATGCAGTAGCCGACCTCGAGCCCCCACACGCCGCCGGAGACGCCGACGTCGACGTATTCGATGCCCTCGCGTTTGAGCTCCTTGGCGCGGCGCTTGTCGTCGGTCCAACGGGAGTTGCCGCCGTCGACGATCGTGTCGCCGCGATCGAGCAGCTTGGCCAGCTTGTCGACAGTCTGCTGCGTGGGCGCGCCGGCCGGGACCATGATCCACACGATCCGCGGCGGCGCGAGCTTCTTGACGAGCTCTCGCAACGAGCCCGCGCCGGCGGCCCCGTTCCTGACCGCCTGCCTGACGGCCTTCTCGTCGAAGTCGAAGGCGACGACCTCGTGCTCGGAGTCGCGCCGGATGCGGTGCACCATGTTGCCGCCCATCTTGCCCAGCCCGACAAAGCCGATCTGTGTCATTTGCTCTCTCCCCGAGCCTTCGTCCGCCGGGCTCTACTGGTTGGGTTGGACGTCCTCCTGACGTCCGTCGCCGGGCCCGAGGGCCCTCGTCTCGATCCTCTCGGTCAGCTCGCGCAGCGCGGCCACCGGATCCTCGCCGCGCAGACGCACGCGCTCGGCCGGTAGGCCGAGCTCGCGCAGTGTTTCGAAGTCACCGATCGCCTCCGCGTTCTTGAGCGTCGTGAAGCCGTAGGCCTGGCCGGGGATCTCGATGTCGCCGGCGCCGTCGTGCAGCAGTTGCAGGAACCGGCCCACCTTGGGACCGCCCTTGTGGAACTGCCCCGTCGAGTGCAGGAAGCGCGGCCCGTAGCCGAACGTCGTGGTCGCCTCGCCGTGTCGGCGGATCAGCGCGCGCAGCTCGGCGATCGCCTCCTCGAACTGCGGCGAGGGCTGCACGTAGCCCATCAGCGCCACGTATGTCGGTGGCGCCGCCGGGTCGAGCAGCGCCGCGATCGCCGCGTCGTCGGGCTGGGGCTCCTCCGGGAGCCGCTGCTCGGCTTCGTAGCGCGCCAGGACCCGTTTGGTCGCGTCCTTGGCCTGCTGCACGTTGGGCTGGTCGAACGGGTTGATTCCCAGGCCCCAGCCGGCGACGGCGACGGCGATCTCCCAGAGCATGAAGACGCGGCCGAGATCGGCGGGCCCGCCCGTGGGCACGCGCAGCAGCGGATGACCCGCCTGTGCGAGCGCGCTCGCGCGCGCCTCGAGTGAGGGGTCGGGGGCGTCGAGGTCGACCAGGTAGGCAAACACGCGATCCTCGCCGTATTCCGAGGGCTCGCCGACCGGCTCCTCGGCGACCGGCAGGATGCCGGTGTCCTGCTTGCCGGTCGACTCGGCCACGAGCTGCTCGAGCCACAGGCCGAGGCCGGGCAGCGACTCCTCGATCACGAACGTCAGCTTGTCGCGCCCGGCCTGCGCGAGCGCGCTGAGCGCGGCGCCCATCCACACCCCGGCGAGCTCGGGGCCGCCAGCGAGCTCGGCGCTCGCCTCGCCCGCATCGAGCGTCGTCCGCCAGGCGCCGGCGGCGCCCTCGAGCAGCCCCCGGACGTCGAGGCCGATCAGCGCGGCCGGCACCATGCCGAACGCCGACAGCGCGCTGTAGCGCCCGCCGATGTCGGGGTCGCCGGCGAACACCCGCCTGAAGCCCCGCTCGCGCGCGAGCGACTCGAGGCCCGAGCCCGGATCGGTGATCGCCGCGAAGTTCGCGCCGTCCGGGACCAGCGACCAGAAGTGCGCGAACAGCGAGAGCGGCTCGATCGTGCCCCCCGACTTCGAGGACACCAGGAACAGCGTTCTGCGCGGCTCCACCGCCTCGCCGACTGCGCGGACGGTCGCGGCGTCCGTCGAGTCGAGCACGTGCAGACGAGGTCTGCCAGGCTCGGGCTCGAACGACCGCCGGAGTACCTCGGGCGCGAGCGAGGAGCCGCCCATGCCCAGCAGCACGACGTCAGCGATGCCGTCGTCGCGGATCGCATCGGCGAACGCCTGCAGCTCGTCGACCTGCGCGAGCATGCGCTCGGCGATCGTGAGCCAGCCGAGACGGTTGGCGACCTCCGGCGTTCCGGCGGGCGCCCACAGGGTCGCGTCCGCTCCGTCGTCCCCGCCCGGGGAGATGCGCTCGGCCACGCGGTTCTCGCTTGCACGCATCAGCATCGCCGCAATCGTCGGCCTCAACCCGGGGGGTATGCGAGCTCGGACGGTGCGGGTGGTGTCGCTCACGCCACGATCCTAATCACCGGGGGCTGATGTAGGTTTCTGGCGTCGGAGTGGAAACTTGAGCGCAGACGACACCCGCCAGCGACCCGACCGCAACCTCGCGCTCGAGCTCGTGCGCGTGACCGAGGCGGCAGCCCTCGCGGCGGCGCCACTCGTCGGGCTCGGCGACAAGGAGGCGGCCGACCAGGCCGCCGTCGATGGCATGCGCCACATGCTCCACTCGGTGCAGATGGACGGCGTGGTCGTGATCGGCGAGGGGGAGAAGGACGAGGCGCCGATGCTCTACAACGGCGAGCAGATCGGCGACGGCACCCCGCCGGAGGTGGACATCGCCGTCGACCCGCTCGAGGGAACCACGCTCGCGGCGCACGGGATGCCGGCCGCGCTTGCCGTGATCGCGCTGTCGAGTCGCGGCACCATGTTCGACCCGGGCCCGTGCGTGTACATGGAGAAGCTGGCCGGATCGCCCGAGATCGCCGACCTGCTCGATCTCGACCGCCCGCTCGCCGAGACCGTCGCGGCGGTCGCCAAGCGCAAGGGGAGCGCGGTCGGTGACGTGATGGTGGTTGTGCTCGACCGCCCCCGGCACGAGCGGGGCATCGAGGAAATCCGCGAGGCCGGCGCGCGCGTTCGCCTGATCGCGCACGGCGACGTCTCGGCGGCGTTGCTGGCCGTCACCGAGCGCTCGCCCGTCGACCTGCTGTGGGGCATCGGCGGTACGCCCGAGGGCGTCATCTCGGCGGCTGCCATCAAGTGCCTGGGGGGCCAGCTGCTCGGGCGCCTGTGGCCGCGCGGCGAGCAGGAGCGCGCCGCCGCCGTCGCCGCGGGCTACGACCTCGAGCGCGTGCTCACCCGCGACGATCTGGTCGCCGGCGAGGACGTGTTCTTCTCCGCCACCGGGATAACCGACGGCGACGTGCTGGAGGGCGTGCGCTACCCGAGCGCGGGCGGCGCAACCACGGAGTCGCTCGTGATGCGCACGCGCTCGGGCACGATCCGTCGCATCCGAGCCACGCACGACCGGGCCAAGCTGCGCGCGCTCGCCGGCGCCCGCTACTGAGCGCGCGTATGAGCCCCGAGCGGCTGTGGCTCCTGTCGATCGCGCTGTACAAGCACGGTCACGTTCGGCTGGCGCGGATCGTCAAGCGAATCAACGCAGGGCTCTATCGCAACTCGCTTCCCTCGTCCGTGACGGTCGGCGATGGGCTGACGCTGGCCAACGGTGCGCTCGGCACCGTGATCCACTCCAACGTCGAGATCGGGGACCGCGTGAGCATCTCGCATGCCGTCACGATCGCCGTCCGGGCCGGTTCCAAGTCGCCATACAAGGTGGTCATCGAGGACGACGTCACGATCGGCACGGGCGCCGTCGTGATCTCGCCGCACCGGGCCAACTTGCGCATCGGCCGCGGCGCAGTGATCGGGCCCGGGGCCGTCGTCAATCGGGACGTGGCGCCGGGAGCGCAGGTGCACTGCGCAGCCGCGCACATCGACGAGCAGGATCCGCCGGCCCCGAGCACGCCAACTCGAGAGCAGGGCTAGTCCGGTTCGACCACGCGCATCGGCGCCGCCACGACCGTGGCGCCGGCGGGCACGTCGTCGGTCACGACCGCACCAGCGCCGATCCTCGCGCCGCCTCCGATCCGTAGCGTCCTCCCTGCTGGGGCGGCGATGACGGCGCTGGCGCCGATCTTCACGCCGTCCTCGATCACGAGCTGCGTGTCCGCCGCCTCGTCCGCCTCGAGGCTGACGTTGTGCCAGATCGTGACGTCGCGCCCGACCGTGACGTTCGACTGCACGACCGTGCCGAAGGCGTGGTGGCCCAGCCACACCCCCGGGCCGACCGACGCGTGCGGCGAGAGCGAGTTCCCGTAGAGCAATGTGTTCAGGCGCGCAAGCGCGCCGGCGGCGTGCCCGTGGCCGCCGCGCTGCAGTGCGATCGAAGTCCTCCACAGTCTCAGGGGATCCATCGGCGCCAGCATAGGCGAGGCCGCTTCGCGGCCGGCGTGCTCGAGACCGAGGTCAGGCGCGCAGGCGACCGACGCGCGACTCCGCCAGATCGAGTCGCACCAGTGAGCGCAGGAAGCGGTTGGTGACGATCACGTGGATCCGCGACTGCGTCTCGTCGTAGATCCTGCGGCCGAGCCCCGAGGCGATCGAGGGGTAGAAGTTGGCGACCTCCACCGCCACGTGCAGGCGCGCCTGCCCGTCGGGCGCCGGCTCGCGGCGCCGAACCTCGATCTGCAGGTAGCCGCCGCCGTCGCGGCCGCGCCTGGCCACGAGCAGGCCGCGCGCGATGCGCCAGCGGACAAGGCCGTGATCGGCGTCCATCTCATACTCCGGGGCCTTGAAGGTGAGCAGGTTCAAGGGCGGCGTCAACAGCACGATCGCGCGGCCGTGCTCGCTGTAGGAGACGTGGATCAGGCCGAGCGTCACGCGCGCGAGAAAGCGCCAGTAGGTGCGCGCCAGTCGCTCGAGGTGCTCGGGCGACCAGATCTGCTCGAGCGCCTCCGCCGGCAGGGACACGTCGGCGCTCTGCACCGAGCGCACCGCGCCGGTCACATCGTCCAGCGAGGTGAGGCTGTGCGCCTCGGCGATCACCGCCCCCGGCACGCCGCGGCCCGGACGCGAGGCGCGCCAGAGCGCCCCTATCAGGGCCAGGGCGAGCAGGGCAGCCACCGCCACCACGACCGCGACGAGGGCGACGCTCATGTCGCCGCAGGCTAGTCGGCCGCTGGCGTCCTCGCCTGCTGATATCCACAGTGGCGTGAGCGAGGAGCGCCCGAACCGGCTGATCCGGCATGCACGCCCGGTGGCTGACGCGCCCGTCGAGGCGCTCGCCGCGCGCGGCGAGGAGCTGGCGCGCAGTTGGGCGATCGCGCTCGTGGCCGCCAGGCCGCTGACCGATATGGCCGCCGTGCCGCTGGAGGAGCTCGCGCGCTACGCGCCGTCGCTGTGCGCCTCGCTGGTGCGTGCCCTCTCGAGCGAGCAGGAGCTCGCGTCCCTGGCCGCCGCCACCGACGGCGCCTCCGATCCGAATGGGCGACCGCAGGGCGCGGCGCTGGCCGGCCTGCAGGCGCTCGCCTCGGGTTGGGGCGATGCCGACGCGGTCGAGCACATCGAGGCGCTGCGCGGCGTTATCTGGAAGGCCGCGCTGCAGGAGCTGCGCGATCCGAGCGCGGGCCAGGTCGCCGAGCTCGCCGATCGACTGTCGTCCATCTGCGCGACCGTGCTCGCGGGAGCTCTCGCCCGGGTGGACCGCTCGATGCCCGCAGACGCGCCGAGCGGCAGGCGGCTCGCGCCACGCGAGCAGGTGCTGTTCAGCGCACCCGGCCTCTCGCCCGGCGCGCCCGGCGCCGTGCTGATCGACGAGCTCGACGAGTCACCGCGGCCGATCGCCTCCCGAGCGCCGCTGCACGACGAGCGAGCGCACACGGCTGCCGGAGTGGCCGCAGGCGGGCCCACACGGGAGCGCTCGCCCACCTCTGCCGGGGCCGCGGGCAGCGAGCCGCCGACGGCCCCTCGACCGCTGCCGTGGGATACCCCGCTGCGAACCTCCTCACAACCCGGCAGGGTGGTGGACGCGGGCGCGAGCGACGGCCCCGGCGATGCCCCGGTCCTGCGCGTTTCGCGCGGTCCGGGCACGCCGCTCGACCGGCGCGTGTAAGCCCGATCGACGCCTCGAGGGGCGCGCCTGGGTCAGCTGGCCGCGGCGCCGCCGGTGGCGGCTTGGCTCGCGGCTTCCGCGGCCGCTCCCGCGGGCAGCCCGAGCGTGGGCGTGTTGGGCAGGCTGCCGACCACGCGTGTGCTCAGCCGCGCCGTATCGCTCATGCCGAGCACGATCGCTGCGCCGCTCGTCAGGTCCCACTGCGCGCCGTTGCGGGCGTAGGGGCCACGGTCGATCACCGGCACCGTGGCCGTGTGGCCCTTGTAGGTGAACTTGACCAGCGTTCCGCACGGAAGCGTGCGGTTGGCCACGCCCACGACGGCCGGCGTCAGCGTCTGCCCGCAGGCCGTTTCGTGTCCGTAGAAGCCCGGGCCGAACCAGGTCGCGAGCGCCACCCTGTGGACGGTCGTCGCCGGCGTCGTCGCCGGCGCGCTCGATCCGCCCGTCGCGGCCACCGCGCACGCGCTCGCGAATGCGGCGCAGGCGCCGGCAGCGAGCACGGCGATCATCGATATCTTCAAAAACGGTGTCCGCATCAGTGTTTGGGCCTACGGGGTGAGCTGACGGGCTCGCGCCACACTGTCGGCGCTACGACCGCTAACGGTCGATTCGCCCCCGCGAGCCAAATACATTCGGCCCGCAATGGGTCCCCCGTCTCCCGCGACCTGAGTCACAGGAGCTCGGCGTGGCCGCAAGTATACAGAACACCTTTGACGAGCTTTGGGGGCTTCGCCGTCGCCCGCCGTGCTCGCCCCGCGCGACGGCGGCTCAGCCGCCGGGCAGGCGCGAGAAGACGTCCTTCAGCACCCGCTCGCCCACCGACAGCCCGGCTTTGGCGAGCTCGCCGACGAGCTCCGCGGCGGAGGCCACTACCTCGGGGGCGCCCGGCGGGGGCACCGGGCCCTGGGCGCGTTCGCCCTCGCACTCAAAGCCCTGACGCGGAGCCGGCTCATCGACGAGGACCGGGCGCCGGGGGGTCGCCGCGCGCTTGGCCCCGCGCGCGCGTTGTGCCCGCACTGCGCTCGACGGACGCGTCGAAGCACCCGCCGACCTCGCCTGAGCCGTGGCCGCAGAGTCCGCGACGGGCGCCGGGCGACCGGCCGCTCCCGTCGTCTCGGTCGCCGTGGCCCCAGTCCCGGTCGGCGCCTCCGCCGGCTCTCGCTTCGCGCGCGCCGCCTTGCCCGTGCGCGTCGAGGCGTTCGAGCGCGAGCGCGTGCCGGGCGCGTCCGGGCGTCCGTTCGCGCTCGCCGCGTCGCGCGCTGCCGCGCGCCGCGGGCTCGAGCGCTGCGGGCGTGTGCGCGGCAGGTTCGCGAGCACCCCGCCGTCGTTCTGCGTCGGGTCGGTCGTGCCCTCGCTCGCCTCGGCTTCCGCCATCGACACATCATTGCTTAAGGGCGCTGCCGGTACATCGCCGCCGCTGTTGTCAGAGCCCGCAGCGTCCTGCAACTCGGGACGCAGCCCGTTGAGAACGACCGGGGCGACGCGTTAGCATGGGCTCAGAACAGAAGCAAGACGTAACGTTGGGCGGCCCTCAGCCGTATGTCCTACGGAGGTGCCGCGCTAGCCGGCACCGATCCGACGGACATGGCGGGTCGCCGGTTGTCGACGACGGAAGAAACGGGAGCAGATGTCAGTAGTCGAGCTGCAGGAGCTGGATGAGGTCAAGGGACTGTTGGCCAAGGGTCAGCAGGTCGGAGTGCTCTCCTTCGCGGAGATAACGAAGGCGATGTCCGAGCTCGACCTCGACGAGTCCGACGTCGAAGAACTTCACGGCTTCCTCGAGAAAGCCGAGATCGAGCTCGTCGAGGACATCGACCCGGCGACCGCCGCCGCCTCGCAGGTCGAGCGGGCTCCCGACAAACGAGGCCGGCGCAAAGCCAAAGCTGCGCTCGACCTCAAGCCCGACATGACCACCGACTCGCTGCAGCTGTTCCTCAAGGACATCGGCAAGGTGCGGCTGCTGACGGCGCAGGAGGAGGTCGACCTCGCCAAGCGCATCGAGCGGGGCGACCTCGACGCGAAGCAGAAGATGGTCGAGTCCAACCTGCGCCTGGTCGTCTCGATCGCCAAGAACTACCGCAACCAGGGCCTTCCCTTCCTCGACCTGATCCAGGAGGGCACGCTCGGGCTGGTGCGCGCCGCCGAGAAGTTCGACTACCGCAAGGGCTTCAAGTTCTCAACGTACGCGACCTGGTGGATCCGTCAGGCGATCGCGCGTGCGCTGGCCGACAAGGCGCGCACCATCCGCATCCCCGTGCACGTCGTCGAGAAGCTCAACAAGATCGGTCGCGCAGAGCGCAAGCTCGTCACCGAGCTCGGCCGCGAGCCGACGGCCGACGAGATCGCCGAGGTGACCGGCATCGACCCGGAGGAGGTCGACTCGATCAAGCGCTCGGCGCAGGCACCCGTCTCGCTGGAGAAGCCCGTCGGCGACGAGGAGGAGTCCGAGTTCGGGCAGTTCATCGCCGACGAGCGCGCTGAGTCCCCGTACGAGCGCGCCGCCGAGATCCTCACCAAGGAGGCGCTGCGGGAGGCGCTGGAGAACCTCTCCTACCGTGAACGCCGCGTGCTCGAGCTGCGCTACGGCCTCGGCGGCGAGCACCCGCGAACGCTCGACGAGGTCGGGCGGACGTTCAACGTCACGCGCGAGCGCATCCGCCAGATCGAGAATCAGTCGCTGAAGAAGCTGCAGTCGCTTGCGGAGGCACAAAAGCTCCGCGACGTCGCCTGACCTGACGGACGCTCGCGCACGCTGAGGGCGTCCTCGGGCGCTCGTGTACCGAAGCCGGGAGACACTCGCTCCGCTCGCATCCCCGTTTCGGCCAGCACACTTCGCTTCCTGCGTCCTTCTCAGCGCACGCGATCGCCTCGTCAGGTGTGCGTTGTGCTCGGGAACCCTCATGCCGATCGTCAATCGGATGCGATTGACAGATCGGAGGCACCGCCGTCGTAGGTGGTGGTCACGCCACGTTCCCTGCGTCCTTGTCAGCGAACGCGATCCGCACGTCAGGTACTAGCCGCTTCCTCCCCCGTCCAGCGAGGCGGATCGGGCTCAAGCCGGGACGGCTGCCTGCCGATCAGGTGGGCATGTACGACGTCAAGCAGTCGCTGCGCGAGCTTGTCGACCGCGGCGGCTCTGATCTGCACCTGAAGGTCGGCTCGGCGCCGCTCTACCGCGTCAACGGTGAGCTCCTGCTCGCCGACGGCGTCGCGCCCCTGGCCTTCGAGGACACCGAGTCGGCGCTCAAACAGCTGCTCGACAACGACGTCAAGCTGGACGAGTTCGCGGCCGAGCACGAGGTCGATTTCTCCTTCGAAATCGAGGGTGTCGCGCGCTACCGGATCAACGCGTTCCGCCAGCGCGGCGCGATCTCGATGGCCTGTCGCGCGATCCCGCACAAGATCTCCACGATCGAAGAACTCGCGCTGCCCGCGGTGGTCACCGAACTGGCTGACGAGGAGCGCGGAATCGTGCTGCTCACGGGGACGACCGGCTCCGGCAAGTCGACGACGCTGGCGGCGATGATCGACCACCTGAACTACACCACGAGCAAGCACATCGTCACGATCGAGGACCCGATCGAGTTCGTGCACTCCGACAAACGCTCGGTGATCAACCAGCGCGAAGTCGGAATGGACACGGCCTCCTTCAAGCGCGCTCTGCGCCGCGTGCTGCGCCAGGACCCCGACGTGATCCTGATCGGCGAGATGCGCGACGAGGAGACCGTGCAGACGGCGCTCTCGGCTGCAGAGACCGGGCACCTGGTCCTCTCGACCATCCACACCGTCGACGCGACCGAGTCGATCAACCGCATGCTCGACTTCTTCCCCACACATCAGCACCAGCAGGCCCGCAGCATGATCGCCGGCACGATCAAGGGGGTCATCTCGCAGCGGCTGGTCCCCAGCGCGCAAGGCGGCCGTGTCGCCGTCTGCGAGATCCTGCGCATGACCGGCCGCGTGCGCGACATGATCCTCGACCCGACCCAGACCGGCAAGCTCGTCGAAGTGATCGCCTCGGGCGGCTACTACGGCATGCAGACCTTCGACCAGGCGCTGTTCGGGCACGTCAAGGCCGGCCGCGTCACCTTCGAGGACGCCATGCGCGTCGCCTCGAGCCCGCACGACTTCAAGCTGCTGATGCAGGCAGACGGTCGGCGCGGCACGACGATGGAGGACGTCGCCTCCGCCGAGGAGCGTCGCGGCGAGGACACGCCCGCGCCCGACGCGCCCGCCGCCGGCGGAAACTCGCCATTGAGCGTCGCCTGACGCGCCGCTCAGACGAGTCGCAGCAGCACGGCGAGCAGGATCAGCGCCCCGACGATCACGATCGCCGGGAAGATCAGGCCCGCGGCTGCAAGCAGGAGCACGGCTCCACGATACGCCACCGCGGACGCCGCCGATCGTGACGCTTGGCCCGCGGCGCCACTTCAGTTGGTAAAGTAAAGGTTGAAATGGCCGTGGATGAGACATGTCCGGTATGCCGCACTGCTGAGATCGTCTGCGGTAAGTGGACGCTGCTGCTGGTGCGGGAACTGGCCGAGGGGACCTCGCGCTTCTGCGAGCTCGAACGCGCGCTCGCCGGCATCAGCCCGCGCACGCTCTCGCTGCGTCTGCGCGCGCTCGAGGAGGAGGCGATCGTCGAGCGACAGACCTACCCCGAGGTGCCCCCGCGCGTCGAGTACGCGCTGACCGAGAAGGGTCGCGCGCTGCTGCCGATCATCGACGACATGCGTGAGTACGGCGAAGAGTGGCTGTGCAGGCTCGACCGAGCCGACGCCGCTTCGACCGACGCGCTCGCCCTCGCCTAAGCTGCAAGAAGCGCTGCGTCGAGCAGGACCGACGTCGAGCGCCCCGAAGTCTGCGGGCGATGCGCTCCCAACAGCTCGAAGCGTCCCTGACCGACTTCTTCGTGACCGCCGGCGCCCACCTGCGGGCGGAGGTGGCCGGCGGGGCGGAGGTGCCGTTCGAGGTCGGTGCGCAGGGCGCCCGCCGCAGCTCCTCGGCGACCCTCTACTGCTATCGCGCCCTCACGGGGGAGTTCATCGCCTCGCGCGAGTCGGCGCTGAGACGTCTACCCGCCCATGCCGAGGCGCTGAAGCAGCTCGGGCGCTTCGACGGGCTCGAGCGCTACCTGGCGAGCGTCGGCGGTGAGGCCGCGCGGGCCAAGGGTCGTGGCCGCGTGCAGGCGGCGCTGACGGCGCTGCTCGAAGACGTGTTCGACGGGCAGAGCGAGTTCGAGCTGCGCCGGGAGCGCGTGCAGGCCGCGCTCGAGCGCCTGCAGGACTCGACGCTCGCCAAGGCCGGTGAGCTGGCGATCGTGGCGAGCCTCCACGGCGTCACGATCGCCTCCGAGGAGCTGCCCCTGACCAAGGGATTGCGCATCCTCCAGCGCGACGCGCTGCGCGAGTTGCCGGACGCGGCCGCGCCGCCCCCCGACGGTGAGCCGGCCGAGGACCCGCTGCTCGTCCTCTACACGGCAGAACCCGACGATCCGGCCGAGGGCCTGCGCACGGGGCGCGCCGTGCTCGAGGACCTGCTTTCAGCACTGCGTCTGTTCGGCGACGGCCGCGTCACGCTCGGCGCGCTTGCATGGGCACGGTTCGGCTCGGGCACCTGGACTCCGCTCGCGCTCGGTGCCGGTGGGCGCCCGCACGGGATGCTCGTCATCACCCCCGAGCACGAGGACGAGCTGCGCGCGTTCTGCAACCTCGTCTCCCGCCGCGCGCCGCACGACAACGACCTCGCCTGGGCACTGCGCCGGTTCGAGCTCGGGTGCGAGCGCGAGACGCCATACGAAGGGCTGACCGACAACCTGCTCGCTCTGCGCGCCCTGCTCGAGCCGGAGGGCCCCGCGAGCGCGCGCCTCGCCGGACGGCTGGCGGCGCTGTGCGCCACCGCCGAGCAGCGCTCCGAGCTGACCGAGCGGATGACGCGGGCGATCGCGCTCGAGCGCTCGCTGATCGCAGGCACGGCCGCCAAGAATGCCACCAGCCAGAGCCTCGCCGAAGACGTCGCTAACCACCTGCGCTCGCTCCTGCGCGACGTGATCTGCGGCCACCTCGACCCCGACCTCGCGGTGATCGCCGACGAGCTGCTCGAACCCGACGAGCTCCTGCATGCCGACGAGGACAGCGAGGCGGAGGAAGTCGCAATCGGGGCGCAGCTCCAAGCGGACGGAGACCCGGACACCCTGCTCGGGCCTTCGCTCTCCCCGGCGATGGGAGCAGCTAGCCCCTTGCAGCGGCCGCCGCACGCGCCGCGTGCGCGCCGCGTGCGCAAGTCGCCGCTGAAGTCCCGGTTGGTGGCGCCCCGGCGGGAAGAGGAGCCGCTCGAGGAAGAGGACGACTTCATCGGCGCCCACGAGCTGGCCGCCGAATTGGACGCCCACGAGGGGACTGCACTGCCTGGTGATCGCTATCTCGCCCGCGCCGATGGGGATGCGCCCGAGGACGAGGCGCCGCAGGCGGAGCTGCCGATCGACGGCGTCGTCTCGACCTTCAGCTGAGCTGGCCCGCTTGCGCCGCGCCTGCACGCTCGGCTGAGCTCCGCGCACGCCTTCGAACCGCTTCCTGGCCGTCGAACAGGTGCTCGGCCAGCCGCCCCAGGCCGGCCAGGTCACGGATCTCCTCGTCGAGGTGCGGGACGAGGATCGGGGCAGGCTCTGAGAGCTCCTCCGAGAGCCGGGCGATCGTCCGGCGGTCGCGCCTGACGAGGACGTCGAAGTCGGCCAGGTTGCCCGCCACGCGCTGAGCCAAGCGCTCGCCGAGGTCGGAAACCAGCAGATCACGCACCTGCTCGACCGACTGCTCGCCGAGTCCGTCGAAGTGGACGCGATTGACGATCAGGCCGCCCAGCGTCATCTTCCTGTCGGCGAGCAGGCGCGCCAGAAACGGTGCCTCTCGCGCCGGCTCGGGCTCGGGCGAGGTGACGATCATGAAGCTCGTCGTCGGGTCGCGCAGCAGCTCGTTCACCCCGCGCGTCCTCTCGCCGAAGGCCTCGAGAATGCCTGACAGCGAGCGGAAGAACGCCGATAGGTCCTTGAGCATGTCGACACCGGTCACGCGCGCGAAGATCGCGAACACGAGCGCCGTCGAGCGGCCGAACAGGCGCGCCGCAAGGCCTCCCGGCGAGAGGAACACGCGCAGCGCGCGACCTTCCAGGAAGCCCAGCAGCCGTCGCGGCGTCTCGAGGAAGTCGATCGCGTTTCGCGACGGCGGCGTGTCGAGCACGATCACGTCGAAGTCGCGCTCGTGGCGCAGCTCGTAGAGCTTGGCCACCGCGCTGAGCTCCTGCGAGCCCGCGACGGCCGTGGACAGCTCGCGGTAGATCGGGTTCGCCAGGATCTCCTCGCGTTCGGCATCGTCGCTCGCCAGCCGAGTGACGATGTCGTCGAAGGTGCCCTTGCTGTCGAGCATCATCGCCCACAGCTGACCCTCGCTGTGCACCCCCTGCGCCTCGAGCAGCTCGCGCTCGATCTGTGTCGGCTCGCCCGACAGGCGCTCCAGGCCGAGCGCCGACGCAAGGCGCGCCGCCGGATCGATCGTGACTACGGCCACCTTCTTGCCGCGCGCGGCCAGGCCGAGCGCGATCGCCGCCGACGTCGTCGTCTTGCCGACGCCGCCGGCGCCGAGGCAGATGCACACGCGCTTGCCCTGGAGGCGCTCGTGCAGGCCATCCGGGCGTACGCGTCTGCCGGCGCGGCGCCGCGCCCCGTCGCGCTTGGGCTTGGCGCCGCGCGTGGCCATGTCCGGATCGTAGTTGCCGTGCAGGAATCATCTCCTCGCATGCGAATACTCACCGGACGGCTTTCCCTGCAATCGAGATTCGGAGCCCCCCGTGGACGGCAAGGCCAAGGTCATCGCGTTCGCCAATCAAAAGGGCGGCGTGGCAAAGACGACGACAACGCTGAACCTCGCCGCGGCGTTCGCGGAGGAGGGCCATCGGGTGCTGTGCGTCGACATGGACCCGCAGGGCAACCTGACCATGTCGCAGGGGATCGACCCCGACACGCTCGACAAATCGATGTACGACGTGCTCGTGCACAAGGTCTCGATCCGCGAGGTGATCCGCCGGCGCGAGATCGATGTCGCCTGTGCCTCGATCGATCTCGCCGGCGCCGAGATCGCGATGTCCACGATGATCGGGCGCGAGCGCTCTCTGCAGAAGGCCTTCGAGTCGATCCTCGACGACTACGACTTCATCTGCATCGACACGCCGCCGAGCCTCGGGTTGTTGACGATCAACGCGCTGACGGCGGCAGACAAGGTGATCGTCCCCGTGCAGTGCGAGTATCTGTCGATGCGCGGGCTGATCCAGCTCCAGAACACCCTCGCGATGATCCGCGAGAACCTCAATCCGGGCGTTGACATCGAGGGTATCCTGCCGACGTTGGTGGATTCCCGAACGATCCACGCCAAGGAGGCGATCGAGATCCTCGAGGAAAACTTCGGGGACCGGGTCTTCGCCTCGCGCATTCGCAAGACCGTCCGTTTCGCCGAGGCGCCCGTCAAGGGCATGTCGGTGCTCAAGTACGAGCCGGACGGGGTTGCAGCCCAGTCCTACCGGCAACTCGCGCAGGAGGTTCTCGACCATGGCAAACGCTAAACGCGCGAGCATGCGCGAAGGTCCGCTCGCCGCGCTGTTCCGCAAGACCGAAGGCGTCGAGGGCGAGCCAGGCGAGGGCCGCGAGGCCGAGCAAGCGCCGGCAGCGCCGAGCGCTGACTCGCCGGCCGCGGGCGCGCCGCAGACGCCCGCCGCCGCGCACCCGCGCGAGACCGGCCTGCCGCACCCGGCGCTGGGCGCCTCCGCGCCATCGCCGACCGAGCCCGCGCGCGTCCCCAGCCCGCAGGAGCGCCTGCGCCATGCCTTCTCCTCGGAGATACCCGACAACGTGATGGACCCCGCGCCGGCACGCCCGGTGATGGACGACTACCCGCGCGAGCATGCCGGGCAGACGGGGACCTCGGGGCCCACCGGGCAGCCCGTGATCCGGGTCGTCGGCGTTGGCGGCGCCGGCGTCAACGCCGTCAATCGCATGGTCGAGGCGGAGGTCGAGGGCGTCGAGTTCCTCGCCGTCAACACCGACCTGCAGTCCCTGCAGCAGTCCACGGCCGATCTCACGCTCCACATCGGCGCACAGCTGACGCGTGGGCTCGGCTCCGGCTCGGACGCCAACATCGGACGCCAGGCGGTGATGGAGGACTTCGACCGTCTGAAGGCGCTCCTGAAGGGCTCCGACATGATCTTCATCACCGCCGGCGCCGGCGGTGGCACGGGCACCGGAGCCGCGCCGATCGTCGCGCGCATCTCGCGCGAACTCGGCGCGCTGACGGTCGCGATCGTGACCAAGCCGTTCGGCTTCGAGGGCTCGCGCCGCGGCCAGCAGGCCGAGCACGGCGTCGCCGCGCTCGCCGACGAGGTCGACACGCTGATCGTGGTGCCCAACAACCGTCTGCTGTCGGTGCTCGACAAGCAGACCGCGATGGTCGAGGCGTTTCGCGTCGCCGATGACGTCCTGCGCCAGGGCGTACAGGGGATCTCAGACCTGGTCACGCTTCCCGGGCTCATCAACCTCGATTTCGCCGACGTGCGCACGATCATGAGCGAGGCCGGCAACGCCCTGCTCGGCATCGGCATGGGCGTCGGCGAGGCTCGCGCCACCGAGGCCGCCGCGCAGGCGGTCGCCTCGCCGCTCCTCGAAACCTCCATGAATGGCGCGCGCTCGATCCTGCTCTCGATCACAGGGGGCGAAAACCTCTCCCTGTGGGAGGTCAACGAGGCGGCCAAGGCGGTCTCCGAGGCCGCCCACCCCGACGCGAACATCATCTTCGGCGCGATGGTCGACGACAAGCTCGACGACCAGGTCTGGGTCACCGTGGTGGCCACCGGCTACGGCGACGAGGGGCGGCGCAAGAGCGTGCAGATGCTCAACGAACCGGCCGGCGAGCCGCGCGTCCAGCGCGCCGCGCCAGCGCGTCCCGCGCGTCGCGGTGGGCTTGCTGTCGACGGGCTAGAAGTTCCCGAGTTCCTTCCAAGCCGCTGAGCGCCGTCAGCACTTCGCGCTCCGGCGTCCTCAGTCGCTCGTGTGCCGAGCACACTTCGCTCCCTGCGTCCTTGGATCGCTCGACTGACGACGCTCAGACGCTCAGCTTGCAGGCCACGCCGCTGGCGTCCCTGGATCGACTGACTGCACTGAGCGGGCGCTCTTCTTCGCCCACGCCTGTGCTATCGCTCTCGCATGGCTGAAGGCGAGCACGGGATCGTCGCGGCCGGGCATCCGCTGACGGCCGAAGCGGGCGCGCGCGTGCTGCGTGAGGGGGGCAACGCCGTCGACGCGGCGCTCGCGGCGATGCTGACGTCGTTCGCGGCCGAGCCGCTCTTGACCGGGCTCGGGGCGGGCGGCTACATGCTCGTCGCCGGCGAGGGGGCGGAGCCGAAGCTGCTCGACTTCTTCGTGCAGGCTCCCGGCGATCCGCGCGAGCGTGGATCGGCGCGAGCCGTGGCTGAGCTGGACGCCGTCGACGTCTCCTTCGGGGATGCCGCGCAGGTCTTCTACATCGGACCCGCCTCGTGCGGCGTCTACGGGGTGCCGGCCGGCGTCTGCGAGGCGGCGCGTCGCTGGGGCACGGTGGCGCTGTCAGAGCTCGTCGCGCCCGCGGCGCAACTCGCGCGCGAGGGGGTGCCGCTCAACCACGAGCAGGCTTATGTGGCCGAGATCCTCGGCGATCTGCTGCGCTCGACTCCCGAGTGCGCGGCGCTGTGGGCGCCCGACGGCGCGATCTTGCGCGAGGGGGAGGTGCTGCGCAACCCCGAGCTCGGCGAGATGCTCGAGCGGCTCGGAGCCGATGGCGAGGAGCCGTTCTATCGCGGCGACGTGGCGACGGCGGTCTCCGACTGGATCCAGGAGCGCGGGGGCTGGCTCTCGCACGATGATCTCGCCGCCTACGAAGCGGTCGAGCGCGACCCGGTCCGGATCGCCTATCGCGACCGCGTCGTGCTGACGAACCCGCCCCCCTCGGCCGGCGGGACGCTGATCGCCTATGCGCTTGCCCTGCTCGACCGCGAATCGTCGCCGCCGCCGCTGGTCGGAGTGGTCGCGGCGATGCGCGCCGCCCAGCGCGAGCGCACCCCGGAGTTCGTCGACGGTCTCAGCGAAGCCGGCTTTCTCGGCCGCTTTCTCGGCAGCCGCCTGGGGGCGACGACGCACATCTCCGTGCTCGACGGGCACGGTCGCGCCTGCAGCGTCACCTGCACGAACGGCGAGGGGTCGGGCGTGGTCGTGCCCGGCACGGGCATCCACCTCAACAACGTGATGGGGGAGGAGGACCTGAGCCCATTCGGCTTTCACCGTCACCCGGCGGGGAGACGGATGCCGAGCATGATGGCCCCCACCGTCGTCATGCGCGACGGCGAGGTCGAGCTCGTGCTCGGCAGCGCCGGCTCCAACCGGATCCGCTCCGCGCTGCTGCAGACGATCGTCGGCGTCGTCGACCACGGCCTCGACGCGCGCGCCGCCGTCGATGCTCCGCGCGTGCACCTCGAAGGCGACGTGCTCTACGCCGAGCCCGGCCTCGAGCTCGACGCGCTTCGCCGGGCCGAGGAGGCCGGCGAGATCGAGATCGTGCGCTTCGCCGGGCTCAACCTGTTCTTCGGCGGCGTCCAGGCCGTGCGCCGGCGCGGCGCGCGCCTGACCGGCGCCGGCGACCCCCGCCGCGGCGGCGTCGCCGTGAGCGTGTGAGACGGCGCGCGCTCGCCCTCTCGTTGCTCGCGGTCCTCCCGCTCGCGACGTGCGGCGGTATCACCGCGCCCGACCTGTTCATCGTCGAGCGCAGCGGCAGCGTCCCGGACGCGAGGCTCACGCTGCTGGTCAACGAAGAAGGCGGTGTGAGCTGCAACGGCGCAGCCATGCGGGGCGGGCGCAAGCTCAAACTGAGCGACGCGGCGCTGGTCGAAGCGCGCGCGATCCAGGAAGACCTGAAGGAGCCGGCGTCGGCGCGCCTCTCGCTCGCGCCCGCCCCGCGATCGGTGCTCAGCTATCTCGTTCGCGACGAAGACGGCACGGTGCGCTTCAGCGACAACTCTCCGGGCCAGCCCGCGGTCCTGCACCGGCTGGCGCTGTTCGTGCTTCAGACCTCGCAGCGGGTGTGCGGGCTGCCCCTGTAGGGCTCAGCCGAAGCGAACCTTGCCGTTGGACTGCGCGCGCGTCTGCGCCCGGTCGATCAGCTCCAGGCGCTTGATCGCCGAGCGCAGCAGCAACGCAAGCAGTCGGAGGCGGGCGTTCTCCGAGCGCAGCTCGAGCAGCTCTTGCTTTGCGTCGGTGCCGAACTCGACCGTGCCGGCCATCTCGTAGGCGTCCATCGCGCCGACCTCCTCGGCGCTCAGCCGGCGGTCGGTCGCCTGCTCGACGAGCTCGACGTAGAGCTCGCGCGCGCTCGCGCCGGGGACGTCGTCGGCCCCGGCCTGCGGGTCATCCTCATCATCGCTGAGGAATTCGACGACGCCGGCCGGGTAGGGGTAATCGTCCTGGCGCTCGAGCAGTCGGAATGGGCGCGTGCCGCGGGTGAGGATGTTCAGGCGGCCATCGTCCATGCGCTCGAGCACGCGCTCGATCTCGCAGGCGCAGCCGACCTCCTTGAGCTCCTCGTCCGATAGCCATACGATCCCGAACTCTCGCTCGATCGATCCCGGCTCGGCGCTCATGCAGCGCTCGATCATGCGCTTGTAGCGATCCTCGAAGACATGCAGCGGCACGCTCTCGCCCGGCAGCGCGACGATACCCAGCGGGAAAAGCGGAAACCCGCTGGAGACCTCGCGTGGCGCGTCCTGGTCCGGCATGCCATGAGTCTAAGCGCCGCCCGACACGCGGCGGGGGCGGCGCTAGGTGGGCAGGCGCGGCTTGCGCGCCGAGATCAGCAGGTTGTAGAAGACCGCCGGCGGCAGCCGGGTCTCGAGCAGCCGGCGGTCGAGCCGCTGCAGCATCAGATAACCCCGGTAGGCGTACTGTCGCCACGCCCACGGCACGTCATCGGGCTCGGCCGTCGCCTCGAGCGTGCGGTTGGTCCAGCCGAACCAGTTGGCAAGCAGCTCCTCGCCACAGATGCGCACGTCCGCGAGGCCGGCCGCGCGCGCGGCGCGGGCCAGTTCGCCGGGCGCAAAGGCGTGTACGTCAACGAACCCCTCCAGCGCCGCATCCGGCGTCTGCTCGGACTGCGAGGAGACGGCACGTGCGCCGAGCGCACGGCGCCAGAGGGGCGCCACCGCGCCGGCCGCGCGCTTGGGCACGCGCGCCAGGCGATCCCCACAGCGCGAGGGCTCCCCGGCGAACAGGACCGTGCCGCCCGGGGCGAGCACGCGCGAGAATTCGGCGAAGGCACGCGGCAGGTCGGGTATGTGGTGCAGCACGGCGTGGCCAAGCACGAGGTCGAAGCTCTCGTCGGCGAACGGCAGCCGCTCGGCGTCGACCTGCTCGGTGCGCAACTCGAGCCCGAGCTTCTCGGCGTTGGCGCGCAGCGTCGCGAGCATGCCGGGGGAGATGTCGGTGCACGTCGCCTCGCTGATCAGGCCGGCGCGCAGCAGGTTCAACGTGAAGTAGCCGGTGCCGGCGCCGATCTCCAATGAGCGTCGCCAACCGTCGGGACGGTGTCCGATTGCCTTGTCGATCTTCGCCAGCACCTGCTCCTGGCCGATCTCGCCGAAGTCGATGCCCCACTTGGAGTCGTAGTGGTTCGCTGCCACGTCGTGGTAGCGCGTGTTGACGTCGCGGATCTCCTCGGCACTGAGCGCGGGCGGCACGATCGGGCACCATATACTCGCGCGCCGTGCTTTCGCCGTTCACCCTGGGCTTGATCCTCGCAAGTTAGGCCGCCTGATGAGCTCAATTCACTACGAGCAGCGCGATCAGCCGGTGGGCGTTCCTCCGCTCGCGCTCACCGGCGAGCGCACGCTTCCTGACGTACCGGAGGAGAACTACTGGTTCCGCCGCCATCTGGTCGTGTACGAGTGGATCGCCGCTCGGGTCGGCGGCCTGCGCGTGCTCGACATGGCCTGCGGCGAGGGCTACGGCTCGGACGTGCTCGCCGACGCAGCGGCCGGCGTCGTCGGCGTCGATGCCAATCCCGAAGCTCATGAGCACGCCCGCCTGCGCTATCGCCGCTCGAACCTGCGCTTCGCGCGCGACCTCGTCGAGACCTTCGACGAGCCTGCCGACGTCGTCGTCTTTCTGCAGACGATCGAGCACCTGAGCGACCCTGGCGCCGCGCTCGACCACTTCGCCTCGCTCGTCGGCTCCGCCGACGACAGGGACGTCCTCACGGCCGGCTCGATCCGTCCCGGCAGCGTCGTTCTCTCGACCCCCAACGTGCTCACCCTCGCGCCTGCGGGCGAGTCGCGCTCGGGCAACCCCTGGCACGTTCACGAGTACCGGATCGAGGAGTTCGATCGACTGTGCCGCTCGCACTTCCGCGAGGTGCGAATGTTCGGGCTGTTCCACGCGCGCAAGCTCCGGGCGCACGAGCTCGCGCTGCGCCTGGGTTGGGACACGCTGCACCCGCGGCTCGGGCTCACCCGGCGCTTCTACGGCTGGTTCACGCCGGCCATCTCCGTTTCGGACTTCGCCATCTGCCCGATCGGGCAGGCGCGGATCGAGGCGGCGCTGGACTTCCTCGCCGTGTGCCGGGTCTAGCCTTGTCCGCCGGGACGCGCGCGAGCGCTGGCGCGAGAGCGCGAACGGGTGAGGGCGCGCTGGCGATCGTCCTGCATACGCACATGCCCTACGTCGAGGGCTTCGGGACGTGGCCGTTCGGCGAGGAGTGGCTGTGGGAGGCGGTGGCCAGCAGCTACCTGCCCCTGCTCGACCTGCTCGACCGCGGCGCACCACTGACGCTGTCGCTTACGCCGGTGCTCTGCGACCAGTTGCAGGCGACCGGCTGGCAGGAGCGCTTCGCAGTCTTCATCGACGAGGTCCGCCGCCACACTCACGAAGAGGACGCGGCGGGGATGCGCCGTGCCGGTCACGAGCAGCTCGCGCGCGAGCTCGAACGCTCTTGGGACGATTACGAGCTCGCGCTGGCCGGTCTGCGGCGCCGCGGCGGCGACCTGCTCGCGGCGTTTGCCGCCCACGCGCAGTGGACCTCCGCGGCAACGCACGCCGTGCTGCCGCTGTTGGCCACCGACGCGGGTGTGCGCCTTCAGGTGCAGAGCGGCGTCGACTCCCATCTCGCGCGCTTCGGCGAGGGCTGGCGGGGCGGCTTCTGGCTGCCCGAGTGCGCGCACGAGCGCCGGCTCGAGTCTCTGCTTGCCGACGCGGGGGCCCACAGCACATGCGTCGAGCTGACGACGTGCTTCGGCATCGGCGCGCGCGAGCACCTGCGTCCGTTGGCGGGGGACGCCGGAGTCATGCTCGTGCCGGTCGATCGCGCGACGATGGATCTGGTGTGGAGCGATGACGGCTACCCGGCCGACGCCGTCTACCGCGACTACCACCACCACACGATCCACCACCACACGCCGTGGAGCAACGATGGCGGCGCCTACGACCCAGCCCGCGCCATCGCGCGCGCGCACGAGCATGCGGCCGATTTCGTCGGGCGCACGATCGCGCGGCTGCGCGAGGCCGGTGACGGGCTGCCCGGGGGTGGCCTGGTCGTGTGCGCGCTCGACACCGAGCTGCTCGGCCACTGGTGGTATGAGGGGATTGCCTGGTTGAGCGCCGTCGTGGACGAGTGCTCGCGCCAAGGGCTCGAGCTCGTGCGGCTCGACGACGCGCTCGAGCGCGTCGAGCCGGTGCCGGCGAGCGAGTGGAGCGTCGCGCGATCGCGCGCTGAGGACTTCGGCGCGGAGGAACGGGCGACGTCCTGGGGGGCGCATGGCGACCTGTCGACCTGGTCGGGTCCGGCCGTCGCCGAGGTCGCGTTCGCCGCGCGCCATGCCGAGCTCCGGGCGATGGCGGTCAGGCCCCGCGCCGGCCGCACCGCCTTGCGCGAGCTGCTCGCGCTGCAGTCGAGCGACTGGGCGTTCATGCTTTCAAGAGAGCTGGCGGCGCCCTACGCGCAGGAGCGTGTCGCTACGCATCGCGCGGCCTTCGAAGCGGCGCTCGCCGACCCGGCCGGTGCCGACGCGGGTGCGACGCGGAACATCGCCGCGTACGTCTGACGATCAGAGCGAACGTCAACGACGCCAACGAACCGAACGCCGAAGCGACCTTCACGGACGACTAGCCGGGGCGCGGACGCTACTGCCACCGCATCGTACGCGGCGCCTCGCGCATGCGGATCAAGCGCGCGGGCACGCCACCGACGACGGCGTTGGGCGGCACGTCCTTGGTGAGCACCGCGTTGGTGCCCACGATGCTGTTGTCGCCGACGCTGACGCCGCGCAGCACGCACGCGCCGTAGCCGATCCAGACGTTGTGGCCAACGCGCACGTCGCGCTTGTAGATCCCCTGCACGCGGATCGGGCGCTCGACCTCGGTGACGCCGTGGTCGAAGTCGATCAACATCACGCGGTCGGCGAGGATGCACTCGCGGCCGATCGACACGCTCTGGAAGGCGGAGATCGTGCACTCCTGGCCCATCACGGTCTTCGCGCCGATCTGCACCTCCCCCTCGTGCACGCGGACCTTGCAGCCATGCCCGATCCACGCCCAGCGCCCGACCCGCAGCGTCGCTCCACGTCCGATCTCCAGCCGCACGCCGGGGCAGATGAAGCAGAGGCCTTCGGTCTTCAGCCGCCCGCGGTAGCGCAGCTTCAGCACGAGCCAGCGCGCGATCAGATAGCCGTAACGCCGGTTCAGCATGTGGTTGGCACGCATGAATCGCAGCAGCGCCAGCGGGCCGCCGCGAAGCGGCTCCGGCGCGCTCCTGATCGAGGCGGCGATCGCCTCTGGCGTCTCGGTCGCGTCGGCGTCGGCGAGCAGCTCCATCGCGGTGGAATCGTATTGCCCTGCGATGATTGCGCCCCCGATGAGCGACGCGAACCTCGCCAGACGACTGCTCGACGGCGACCGCCGCGCGCTTGCGCGGGCGATCTCATTGGTCGAGGACGACCGTCCGGAGGGGTGGGAGCTGGTCAGCGAGGTCTATCCGCACACGGGCGAGGCGGCGGTCGTCGGCCTCACGGGACCGCCCGGAGTGGGCAAGTCGACGCTGATCGGAGCGCTCACGAAGGCGCGGCGCGAGGCGGGTCGCAGCGTCGGCGTGCTCTCGATCGATCCCTCCTCGCCGTTCACCCAGGGAGCGCTGCTGGGCGACCGCATCCGCCTCTCCGAACACTTCCTCGATCAGGGCGTGTTCATCCGCTCGATGGCCAACCGGGGGGCGCTCGGCGGCCTCTCGGAGGCGGCGCTGCAGGCGGCGCTGCTGCTCGACGCGGCCGGGCGCCAGGACGTGTTCGTGGAGACCGTCGGCGTCGGGCAGGCCGAGATCGACATCATCGATCACGCCGACACGATCGTGCTGGTGCTGATGCCCGGCTCGGGCGACTCGATCCAGGCGCTGAAGGCCGGAGTGATGGAGATCCCGGACGTGATCGTGATCAACAAGGCCGATCATCCGCTCACCGACACGATGGTGCGCGAGATCCGCGGTGTGCTCTCGCTGGCCAACATCGACCGCTCGCCCGAGGAGGTGCGCGACAGCTGGCGCGTGCCGATCGTCAAGACCGAGGCGAGTCGCGGCCTCGGGGTGGGGGAGCTGATCGAGCGCCTGGACGAGCATCGCACCCACATCCTCGAGCGCGGGCTGCTGCTCGAGCGGCGCGCTCGCAACCTGCGCAACGAGGTGCTCGCGATCGCGACCGCACGGATGCGCCGCCGCTTGGAGGACGAGCTCGCCCAGGACGCCGAGTTCAAGTCGCTGATCGAGCAGGTCGTGCAGCGCCGCCTTGACCCGGCGAGCGCAGCGGCGAGGCTGCTCGAGCGCGAGACGGTCGGTCGAGGTCGATGAGCTGGCTACGCAGTAGTGCGTCACGCAGTTGTGCGTGACCTAACGCAGAAGCCACTGATCGAGAAATGGCTCAGCGATCCAGGCCCTGCCGTGATCGCGCCCGATCAGTTCAGCCCTCTCCAAGGCGGCGAGGGCACGCTGGACGCTCGATGCGCCGGGCAACTCGTGGCGACGCCGGTATTCGCTCGTGAGCGGATGTCCCGATTCCAAGGCCAGCGCTTCGAGCAGCAGCCGCTGGACGGCGGAAGCCCGCTCCCATTAGGCGGCTTGCCCGCCATCGAGGTAGGCTCGCAGCCGATGGACTACCTCGATCTAGCCGACCGCAACTGGCCCCTGCTGCGCAGGCTGATGGCCGGCCACACTGCGATCTATCGTGCCACGCACGGCCTGATCGGCCACCGCGTACCGGGCGCGCCGCCGACGCTGCTGCTCGACCACACGGGGGCCAAGAGCGGCAAGCGGCGCACGAGCCCGCTTGTGTATGGGCGCGACGGGGACAATTTCGTCCTGGTCGCCTCCAAGGGCGGCTATCCGAAGCATCCGGCGTGGTTTCACAACCTCAAGGCGCACCCCGACACGACCGTGCAGGTGGGCTCGCGGCGGTTGGACGTGCACGCGCACGTGGCAGAGGGCGAGGAGCGCGCGCGCCTGTGGACCCTGATGGTGGGGGTGTACGGGGGCTACGAGGACTACCGCAGGCGCACCGACCGCGAGATCCCGCTCGTCGTGCTCGAGCCCCGCTAGGCGCCGAGCGCGCGCGCGATCACCATCTGCTGCACCTCGTCGGTGCCCTCGCCGATCGTGAGGATCTTCGCGTCGCGATAGAAGCGGCAGACCGGGTACTCCTCGATGAATCCGTAGCCGCCGTGTATCTGCACGGCCTCCTCGGCACAGCGCACGGCGAGCCTCCCGGTCTTCAGCTTGGCCTGCGCCGCCGTCAGGGTGAAGTTGCGCCTGGCGTCCTTCTCGCGCGCGGCCTTGTACACGAGCAGCCTCGCCGCCTCGATCTCGGTCGACATGTCGGCGAGCTTGGACTGGATCGCCTGGAACTTCGCGATCGGCTTGCCGAAGGCCTTGCGCTCCTTGGCATAGGCAAGCGCCTGATCGAGCGCTCCCTGGGCAAGGCCCACGCCCATCGCGGCGACGCCGATGCGGCCGATGTCGAGGATGTGCAGGAACTGCTTGAAGCCCGCCCCGCGCGGGCCGAGCAGGTTGGCCTCGGGCACCCGGCAGTCCTCGAACGAGAGCGGGCGCGTGTCGGAGGCGTTCCAGCCCATCTTGCGATAGGGCTCACCCTGTTCGTAGCCCTGAGTCCCGTTGGGGACGATCAGATTGGAGATCTCCCTCTCGGGGATCTCTGATGTTGCGGCGCCGTTGCCCGCGCCGGCGCCGGCACCGCTGGTCACGGCGGTGATGCAGACGACGCCGGAGATCTCGGTGCCGGCGTTGGTGATGAACTGCTTGGCGCCGTCGATCACCCATTCGCCCTGGTCGAGACGCGCGCGGGTGCGGGTGTTGCCGGCATCGGAGCCGGCTTCGGGCTCGGTCAGCCCGAACGCTCCCAACCGCTCGCCCGAGCACAGCCGCGGAAGCCACTCGCGCTTCTGCTCCTCTGAGCCGAACAGGTAGATCGGCTGCGTACCGAGCGACGTGTGCGCGCACAGCGTGATCGCCACGGAGGAGTCCACGCGCGTGAGCTCCTCGACGGCCAGCGCGTAGGCGAGCGTGTCGCCGCCGCCGCCGCCGTACTCCTCGGGGAACGGGATGCCCATCAGGTTGAGCTGGCCGAGCTTGGCGACGATGTCGTAGGGAAAGGACTTGGTTCGATCGAGCTCCTCGGCAACCGGCGCGACCTCACCCTCGGCGAATTCGCGAACGGTGCGGCGGATCAGCTCGTGGTCTGGGGAGAGGTCGAAGTCCATCGGCCCGCGCATTCTCACAGCTCGCGGCCATCTACGATTGCCACGCATGAGACGCGCGCGCTTCCTCGCCCACTATCTCTTCACGCGCGGGCACACGCACCGCTATGGCGCCGATCGCTCTCAGCTCGGCGATCTGCACCTGCCCGAAAGCGAGGGGCCGCACCGTGTGATCGTGCTCATCCACGGGGGCTCCTGGCGCAAGCGCTACGGCAGGCGCGTGATGCGCGCGATCGCGGCCGAGCTCGTGCGGCGGGGCTTTGCCGTGTGGAACATCGAGTACAGGCGCACCGGGGGCGGCGGTGGCTGGCCGGAGACGTTCGCCGACGTGGCCGCCGCGATCGACCGGCTCGAGGGGCTGGATCCGTCGCTCGATCTGACCCGCGTGAGCCTCCTCGGGCATTCCGCGGGTGGCCACCTCGCCCTGTGGGCGGCCGGCCGAGAGGGCCTTCCACCCGGTGCGCCGGGTGCTTTCGCCGGGCGCCCGCGCGTATCGCTGGGAAGCGTGATCTCACTCGCTGGCGTGTGCGACCTCACGGGCGCTTACGCCGACTGGCACGGCGGCGCGGTGCGCGAGCTGATGGGCGGCTCACCCGAGCGACTGCCCGAGCGCTACGCGGTCGCCGACCCGCTACGCCGCGTGCCGCTCGATCTGCCGGTGCTGCTCGTGCACGGCGTGCTCGACGAAACCGTGTCGGTGCGCTTGAGTCGGCGCTACGCCGAAGCCGCCGCCGCAGTCGGCGGCGCCGTCGAGCTGGTCGAGATCGAGGGCGAGGCGGGGCGACATCGCGCCTTCATCGATCCGGGCGCTCCGGCCTGGTCCGGAGTGATCGACTGGCTCGAGCGCGGGGGGGCCGTGCGCGAGCCCGCGCGCTCGTTGAGCTGAGCGAGCGGTGGGGCGTCGCGCAGTGTCAGCTGGGCGGGCGGGCGATAGCAGGCGGCGAATGCGCCGCGTGCGCTAGTCGCAATACGAGCGTGCCAGCTCTACGAGCAGGCGCACGCCGTAGCCGGAGGCCCCCTTGCCGACGTAGGCGCGGCCCAGGTCCCAGGCAGAGCCCGCGATGTCGAGATGGGCCCAGGGCGTGTCGCCGACGAAGTTGGAGAGGAACGTGCCGGCGACGATCGTCCCGGCCTTGCGCGCCTCCGGCGCGTTGTCGAGGTCGCCGTACGTGCCTTTGATCAGCTCCTGGTACTCCTCGTGCAGCGGCAGGCGCCAGACGATCTCCCCGGTGCGCTCGCCGGCGGCGGAGATGCGTTGCGCGAGCTCCTCGTCGTTGCTCATCAGGCCCGAGTAGGTCGAGCCGAGCGCCACGATCACCGCGCCGGTCAGCGTGGCCAGGTCCACGATCCGCTCGGCACCCAGGCCGACCGCGTGACAGAGGCAGTCGGCAAGCACCAGGCGGCCCTCGGCGTCGGTGTTGTTGACCTCGATCGTCTTGCCGTTGGCGGCCCTGACGATGTCCCCTGGCTTGATCGCGTGTCCGCTCGGCAGGTTCTCGGTCGCGCCTACGACGGCGATGAGCTCGACCGGCAGGCGCAGCCGCGCGATCGCAGCGACGGCCTCGATCACGGCGGCGCCGCCGGACATGTCGAACTTCATCTCCGACATCTTCGGGCCCGGCTTCAGGGAGATGCCGCCGCTGTCGAACGTGACGGCCTTGCCGACGAACCCGAGCACGGGGCCGGCTGCGGCCGGTGCCTCGTAGCGGAGCGTGATCAGGGCGGGCTCCTCGGAGGAGCCCTGCGCGACGGCCGCAAAGGCGCCCATGCCGCGAGCGACGATTCCATCGCGACCCTCGGTCTCGACGCTGAGTCCGTCGATCTCGCCCGCGAGCGCCTCGGCATACGCTGCGAGGGCGCTCGGAGTGAGGTCGTTGCCCGGACGGTTCTGCAGGTCGCGCGCGGCGTTGACGGCGCCCGTCACCAACGACGCCTCGGCGACGGTCTGATCGAGCTCGAGCGCGGAGGAGATGATCAGGCGATCGAGCTCAACCGGCGCAGCCGGGGCGTCTTCTGCGGGCGCGGACCTATGCCGGTCGAAGCGGTAGTCGGCGAGCATCGTTCCCTCCACCAGCGCGCCGGCTACCTCTCGCCCTCCCTCGTCGGGCGCCTGCCAGCACAGCGCAGCCGTCGACAGCTCGCGTGCGCGCTCGCGCACGGCGGCTGCTGCCACGCGCGCTCGCTCGGCGGTGAAGCGCTCGCGGTCGCCCAGCCCGGCGAGCAGCCACCGCTTGCAGTCGGCGTGCGCGAGGGCGAGCGACTTGAACGTTGCGCGGGCCTCGCCGGTGCTGAGCAGGGCGGCGGCCTCGGCCGGCGCATCTGCCGGCGCGCTGTCGTCCTCGAACAGCCCGATCACGACGGTGTCCGCGTCGGTCGAGCCCACCGGCTGCGTTGTCGCGGAGACCTGCATGGGCCGAGCACGATAGCCGGATCGCTAGCATTGCCGTCCTCCGACGCGAACTTTTCCCATCGAACACTGGAGAGCCCTGTTCCCATGCCCAAGACCGTGATCCTCGGCAGCGCACGCACACCGATCGGCAAGATGGGCGGCGGGCTCGCGACGCTCGACGCCACCGAGCTCGGGAGCACGGCGATCGAAGCGGCGCTCGAGCGTTCCACGGTCGAGCCCGAGCAGGTCCAGCACGTGATCATGGGCCAGGTGCTGCAGGCGGGCCAGGGCCAGATCCCCTCGCGCCAGGCGCAGATCAAGGCCGGGATCCCCAAGGAGGTCTCCTCGGAGACGATCAACAAGGTATGCGCCTCGGGGCTGCGTGCCTCGGTGCTGCTCGACCAGGCGATTCGAGCCGGCGAGGTCGAGGTCGGCGTGGGCGGCGGCATGGAGTCGATGTCCAAGGCCCCGTACCTGCTGCCGCAGGCGCGTTTCGGCTATCGCATGGGCGACGCGAAGATGCTCGACGCAATGGTGCACGACGGCCTCACCAACCCGTTCTCGGGCAAGCAGATGTTCGTCGAGGCGACCGAGGTCGGAGACGAGCTCGAGATGACGCGCGCCGACCTGGACCGGTGGGCGCTCCGCTCGCACGAGCGGGCGCTCGCGGCGATCGACGAGGGTCGCATGGCCGACGAGACGGTCTCCGTCACCGTCAGGGGCCGCAAGGGCGACACGGTCGTCGAGATCGACGAGGGTCCCCGGCGCGATACTTCGCTCGAGGCGCTGGCAAAGCTGCCGGGGCTGGTCGGCAAGGAGGGCTCGCACACGGCCGGCAACTCGCCCGGGGTCAACGACGGCGGCGGAGCGCTCGTGCTGGCTTCCGAGGAGTGGGCCCAGGCGAACGGCAAGGAGGCGCTCGCCGAGATCGTCGCCCACGCGCAGAGCGCCAACGACTTCGCCTACCTGGCCACCACGCCCGCGAGCGCCGCGAAGAAGGCGCTCGAGAAGGCGGGCCTCCAGCCCGGCGACATCGATCTCTGGGAGATCAACGAGGCCTTCGCCTCGGTGACCCTGAACTCGATCAGGATGCTCGGCATCGAAGAGGACCGCGTCAACGTCAACGGCGGCGCCGTCGCCCTCGGGCACCCGATCGGGGCCTCAGGCGCGCGCATCCTCGGCGCCCTGGTCCATGAGCTTCGCCGCCGCGGCGGCGGGCTCGGATGCGCCGCGATCTGCTCCGGGGGCGGGCAGGGCGACGCGGTCATCCTCAAGGTCTGACCCCGGCCGTGAGCGGCCGGCATATCCGGCGATGAGCGAGCCGGTGAACGGCGGCG
This sequence comes from Solirubrobacteraceae bacterium, assembly GCA_035553095.1. GTDB lineage: Bacteria > Actinomycetota > Thermoleophilia > Solirubrobacterales > Solirubrobacteraceae > Palsa-744. The sequence continues at coordinate 166,227 of DATNDZ010000027.1, forward strand.
GCCCGCGCGCGGCGGCCTTCTTCGACCTCGACAAGACGCTGATGGCGGGCTCCTCGGGCGTG